>NZ_CP024081.1:3049381-4427818 GCF_003033885.1 Pseudomonas rhizophila
CGCAGTCTGCAACTCGACTGCGTGAAGTCGGAATCGCTAGTAATCGCGAATCAGAATGTCGCGGTGAATACGTTCCCGGGCCTTGTACACACCGCCCGTCACACCATGGGAGTGGGTTGCACCAGAAGTAGCTAGTCTAACCTTCGGGGGGACGGTTACCACGGTGTGATTCATGACTGGGGTGAAGTCGTAACAAGGTAGCCGTAGGGGAACCTGCGGCTGGATCACCTCCTTAATCGACGACCGCAGCTGCTTCATGAGCTCCCACACGAATTGCTTGATTCATTGAAGAAGACGATTGGGTCTGTAGCTCAGTTGGTTAGAGCGCACCCCTGATAAGGGTGAGGTCGGCAGTTCGAATCTGCCCAGACCCACCAATTTCATGGTGTTCCCTGTAGCGATACGGGGCCATAGCTCAGCTGGGAGAGCGCCTGCCTTGCACGCAGGAGGTCAGCGGTTCGATCCCGCTTGGCTCCACCATTACAGATTGGCACCAACGTTTAAAGCTTAGAAATGAGCATTCCACCAAGACGGTGCTGAATGTTGATTTCTAGTCTTTTGATTAGATCGTTCTTTAAAAATTTGGGTATGTGATAGAAAGATAGACTGRACGTTACTTTCACTGGTAACGGATCAGGCTAAGGTAAAATTTGTGAGTTGCTCTTAGAGCATGCGAATTTTCGGCGAATGTCGTCTTCACAGTATAACCAGATTGCTTGGGGTTATATGGTCAAGTGAAGAAGCGCATACGGTGGATGCCTTGGCAGTCAGAGGCGATGAAAGACGTGGTAGCCTGCGAAAAGCTTCGGGGAGTCGGCAAACAGACTTTGATCCGGAGATGTCTGAATGGGGGAACCCAGCCATCATAAGATGGTTATCTTGTACTGAATACATAGGTGCAAGAGGCGAACCAGGGGAACTGAAACATCTAAGTACCCTGAGGAAAAGAAATCAACCGAGATTCCCTTAGTAGTGGCGAGCGAACGGGGACTAGCCCTTAAGTGGCTTTGAGATTAGCGGAACGCTCTGGAAAGTGCGGCCATAGTGGGTGATAGCCCTGTACGCGAAAATCTCTTAGTCATGAAATCGAGTAGGACGGAGCACGAGAAACTTTGTCTGAATATGGGGGGACCATCCTCCAAGGCTAAATACTACTGACTGACCGATAGTGAACTAGTACCGTGAGGGAAAGGCGAAAAGAACCCCGGAGAGGGGAGTGAAATAGATCCTGAAACCGTATGCGTACAAGCAGTGGGAGCCCACTTTGTTGGGTGACTGCGTACCTTTTGTATAATGGGTCAGCGACTTATTTTCAGTGGCGAGCTTAACCGAATAGGGGAGGCGTAGCGAAAGCGAGTCTTAATAGGGCGTCTAGTCGCTGGGAATAGACCCGAAACCGGGCGATCTATCCATGGGCAGGTTGAAGGTTRGGTAACACTRACTGGAGGACCGAACCGACTACCGTTGAAAAGTTAGCGGATGACCTGTGGATCGGAGTGAAAGGCTAATCAAGCTCGGAGATAGCTGGTTCTCCTCGAAAGCTATTTAGGTAGCGCCTCATGTATCACTGTAGGGGGTAGAGCACTGTTTCGGCTAGGGGGTCATCCCGACTTACCAAACCGATGCAAACTCCGAATACCTACAAGTGCCGAGCATGGGAGACACACGGCGGGTGCTAACGTCCGTCGTGAAAAGGGAAACAACCCAGACCGTCAGCTAAGGTCCCAAAGTTATGGTTAAGTGGGAAACGATGTGGGAAGGCTTAGACAGCTAGGAGGTTGGCTTAGAAGCAGCCACCCTTTAAAGAAAGCGTAATAGCTCACTAGTCGAGTCGGCCTGCGCGGAAGATGTAACGGGGCTCAAACCATACACCGAAGCTACGGGTATCACTTAGGTGATGCGGTAGAGGAGCGTTCTGTAAGCCTGTGAAGGTGAGTTGAGAAGCTTGCTGGAGGTATCAGAAGTGCGAATGCTGACATGAGTAACGACAATGGGTGTGAAAAACACCCACGCCGAAAGACCAAGGTTTCCTGCGCAACGTTAATCGACGCAGGGTTAGTCGGTCCCTAAGGCGAGGCTGAAAAGCGTAGTCGATGGAAAACAGGTTAATATTCCTGTACTTCTGGTTATTGCGATGGAGGGACGGAGAAGGCTAGGCCAGCTTGGCGTTGGTTGTCCAAGTTTAAGGTGGTAGGCTGRRATCTTAGGTAAATCCGGGATYYTAAGGCCGAGAGCTGATGACGAGTTACCCTTTGGGTGACGAAGTGGTTGATGCCATGCTTCCAAGAAAAGCTTCTAAGCTTCAGGTAACCAGGAACCGTACCCCAAACCGACACAGGTGGTTGGGTAGAGAATACCAAGGCGCTTGAGAGAACTCGGGTGAAGGAACTAGGCAAAATGGCACCGTAACTTCGGGAGAAGGTGCGCCGGTGAGGGTGAAGCACTTGCTGCGTAAGCCCACGCCGGTCGAAGATACCAGGCCGCTGCGACTGTTTATTAAAAACACAGCACTCTGCAAACACGAAAGTGGACGTATAGGGTGTGACGCCTGCCCGGTGCCGGAAGGTTAATTGATGGGGTTAGCTAACGCGAAGCTCTTGATCGAAGCCCCGGTAAACGGCGGCCGTAACTATAACGGTCCTAAGGTAGCGAAATTCCTTGTCGGGTAAGTTCCGACCTGCACGAATGGCGTAACGATGGCGGCGCTGTCTCCACCCGAGACTCAGTGAAATTGAAATCGCTGTGAAGATGCAGTGTATCCGCGGCTAGACGGAAAGACCCCGTGAACCTTTACTATAGCTTTGCACTGGACTTTGAATTTGCTTGTGTAGGATAGGTGGGAGGCTTTGAAGCGTGGACGCCAGTTCGCGTGGAGCCATCCTTGAAATACCACCCTGGCAACTTTGAGGTTCTAACTCAGGTCCGTTATCCGGATCGAGGACAGTGTATGGTGGGTAGTTTGACTGGGGCGGTCTCCTCCTAAAGAGTAACGGAGGAGTACGAAGGTGCGCTCAGACCGGTCGGAAATCGGTCGTAGAGTATAAAGGCAAAAGCGCGCTTGACTGCGAGACAGACACGTCGAGCAGGTACGAAAGTAGGTCTTAGTGATCCGGTGGTTCTGTATGGAAGGGCCATCGCTCAACGGATAAAAGGTACTCCGGGGATAACAGGCTGATACCGCCCAAGAGTTCATATCGACGGCGGTGTTTGGCACCTCGATGTCGGCTCATCACATCCTGGGGCTGAAGCCGGTCCCAAGGGTATGGCTGTTCGCCATTTAAAGTGGTACGCGAGCTGGGTTTAGAACGTCGTGAGACAGTTCGGTCCCTATCTGCCGTGGACGTTTGAGATTTGAGAGGGGCTGCTCCTAGTACGAGAGGACCGGAGTGGACGAACCTCTGGTGTTCCGGTTGTCACGCCAGTGGCATTGCCGGGTAGCTATGTTCGGAAAAGATAACCGCTGAAAGCATCTAAGCGGGAAACTTGCCTCAAGATGAGATCTCACTGGGACCTTGAGTCCCCTGAAGGGCCGTCGAAGACTACGACGTTGATAGGTGGGGTGTGTAAGCGCTGTGAGGCGTTGAGCTAACCCATACTAATTGCCCGTGAGGCTTGACCATATAACACCCAAGCAATTTGCTGACCCGATACAGGGCACCAGATTGCGGTGTGTGAAGACGCTATGAACCGAAAGTTCGCACAACACACAAACCTATCGCATACCCATTCGCTGGAACGTGACCGYAAGGCACGCGCTGGCTACCGAATTTCTTGACGACCATAGAGCATTGGAACCACCTGATCCCATCCCGAACTCAGCAGTGAAACGATGCATCGCCGATGGTAGTGTGGGGTTTCCCCATGTGAGAGTAGGTCATCGTCAAGATTAAATTCCGAAACCCCTATCTGCTGACGCAGGTAGGGGTTTTGTTTTTGTGCCGAAAAAAAAGGATGACCTGAAGAGGTCATCCTTTTTTTGCATCAATGGTTAAGCCCCAGGGACCGGGCAGCTCAGATCACCTTCTTCGCACTTGAGGTAGGTCTTGAGCGTCTCGACCCGGGCCTTGGTTACGGCTGTGGCGCAATTGCTGTGGACCAGCGGATAGACGCTACCCCCTTCGACTCCGGAGGCAGAAAAATTGCATTCGGCGTCACGGAAGCTGATCCAGGCCCGCTGTGCCTTGACCAGTAGCTGCTTGGCCTGCGGGTCATCTTTAAGGCGTGCAGTGATCTGCTTGTACAGACTGTTCAGCTCGTCGTCAGCGGCTTTGTTCTCTTGGGCTGCGCACTGGTTCATTGCTCCCTGGGTGCTAGCATTGGCGCAGTCATCGGCTTGGACAATACTGATAAAAAGCAGCGGCGTCAGGCCCAGAAACAAGCGTGGGAACATGGTCGATCTCTCCTTGATGGGATTTCTAAATGCCGAAGGAGTGTACCCAAACGCTGGGTCGATACAACTTTCTGGTTGGCCTCGTGGTCTTACAGGCCTAGGGTTGAACACAGGAGGTGACTCATGCATTCATCTGATCGCATCGAAAGAAAAATTCTGCTCAAGGCGCCGCGCTCTCAGGTCTGGCGGGCCTTGGCCAATGCCGAAGCCTTCGGTCAATGGTTCGGCGTCGCGCTTGAAGGCAGACGATTTGTCGCGGGCGAGCGTACCCAGGGGCAGATCACCTATCCTGGTTATGAACACCTTATCTGGGACGTTGCGGTAGAGCGGGTCGAGCCGGAGCGGGTTTTTTCGTTTCGCTGGCATCCGTACGCCATTGAACCGCAGGTGGACTACTCTCAGGAACCCGAAACGAGGGTTCAGTTCGAACTTGAAGACATGGATGGCGGCACCTTGCTCAAAGTGGTGGAGTCGGGCTTTAACGGTATCCCGGAGGCGCGTCGGCTTAAGGCTTTTCGTATGGACAGCCGTGGTTGGGACGAGCAGATGGCGAATATCGAAGCATTCCTGGCCAAGGCCTGATCCTCAGTGCCCGTGCATCTAAGGGTTTACGGAAGGGCTGCTATAGCGAATGTCTTACACGCCATGGTTGCTATATCGTCTGTTGCGCTTTGGATCCGATGCGTAATCTGTACTCAACCACTGAAGCACAGGGAGTGCTTCAGGATCAGGGACGATCGACCTTGCAAGGATGGCTATCGACAGGGAGTCGTGATGGTCTTGGAAAAACCCGCCTCGGCGGGTTTTTTTTCGTCTGCAGAAAAGCCGACCTATCAAGCCAGGCGTCGCGCCATGGTACGGTCGGAACCATCAGCGGCAAGTGCCTGCCCAGGTGTGCGGTCGGAACCATCAGCGGCAAGTGCCTGCCCAGGTGTGCGGTCGGAACCATCAGCGGCAAGTGCCTGCCCAGGTGTGCGGTCGGAACCATCAGCGGCAAGTGCCTGCCCAGGTGTGCGATCCGAACCATCAGCGGCAAGTGCCTGCCCAGGTGTGCGGTCCGAACCATCAGCGGCAAGAGTCTGCCCAGGCGTGCGGTCCGAACCATCAGCGGCCACAGGCTGCTGATATCCGAGCGTTTGCGTAAAGAAACGGTCCTGCTGCTGGCTGGGCAGGGCAAAGGCACTGACGCTCAGGACGAAAGTGGTAACGGCGATCAAGGAACTGAAAGTTTTCATGGCGATGACTCCGGTCATATCAAAAGGGGTTGAGTGCCGGGTCGTTCAGATGTCGCGATCTGCTGAACCCGTTGCAGCCCGGACGGTAGTCTTGCTGCATGGGTTCAGAGTAGGGGCGAGGAGGGGGACGCCGTTAGACGGATACTGCCCTTGGTTTGCCTGATCCTGTTTGTGTGCAGGATCAGGCGCGACTCATCTGCAAGGCCTCGGCACGTAGCCGGGCGATGTCCTTGCTCGGCGAGGCCCCGAATAGACGGCTGTATTCGCGGCTGAACTGCGAGGGGCTTTCATAGCCCATTTTGTAGCCGATTGACGAAACGTCGCTGTTCTCCGCCAGCAGCAGCCGTCGGGCTTCCTGCAGGCGCAGCTGTTTCTGGTATTGCAGCGGGCTCATGGCGGTCACGGCTTTGAAGCGATGGTGCAGTGCCGAAGGGCTGAGATTGATCATTTGTGCCAGGCTATCGATGCTCAGCGGCTCGGCATAATGGGTGTTGAGCCACTCGATTGCGCGACTGATACGGTGGGTTTGCGTGTCGGGTATGGCAATTTCGTGCAAGCGCTGGCCCTGGGCACCCCGTAGCAGGCGGTAGAAAATTTCCTGTTGGGCCAAGGGCGCGAGCGTGGCGATATCGTCCGGACTCTCCAGCAGCCGCAGCAAACGCAACACCGCATCGAGCAGCGGCGCATCGATGCGGTCCAGGAATAGTCCTCGATCGGTTCGTTGGGCCGGTACCCCAATGGGGCTGGCGTCGGCGATCAGACGGCAGATCTGCGCCGGGTCGATATCCAGGCGAATGCACAGGTAGGGGCGCTCGGGGCTGGCTTCGATCACCTGACCCGCCAGCGGCAGGGTGACCGAGACCACCAGGTAGTTGAGCGAATCATAGACGTAGCATTCATCCGCCAGCCGAACCTCTTTGCGCCCCTGGACGATCACGCACAAACCGGGCTTGTGGATCGTGTGCAGGGCTTCGGTGGGCTGGTCGCTACGGATCAGGTGCAAGGTCTCGATGGCGGTGGGATGAACGCCGAATTCCGGGGCGAAGCGCTTCATCAGTTCCGCCAGTTCGGTGCGGCGCTGGTTGACGCCGTCCTCAGGCGTTACGTGTATGGACGTGGATACCGACATGCCGATCTATCTCCCTGGCCAAATGGGTGGACCGCGCTAGTAAAGCCGATTGTGCGCCCGGCGACCAGAGGCGGTTTTATCGCTACAGGATCGTGCAAGGGCGCAGGAGGATCCGGCTAACCCAGACACGGATCTGCTCCCTAATCTGGACCTGTCAAAACGCTCCCATCGGGGGGCCATACATCCAGACGAGGAAACCATCATGTCCGCTATTCAAAACAAAGTTGTGGTGATCACCGGCGCCAGCAGCGGTATTGGCGAAGCCGCCGCACGGTTGCTGGCTGCCCGGGGCGCACGAGTGGTGCTGGGTGCGCGACGCGTCGATCGCTTGCAGGCGCTGGTGCAGGAACTTGAAGCCGACGGCCAGCAGGCTGCTTGCAAAGCCGTGGACGTGACGCGCCGTGATGATGTGCAGAGCCTGATCGACTTCGCTGTCGAGCGATTCGGCAAGGTCGATGTGATCGTCAACAACGCCGGGGTCATGCCGCTCTCCAAACTCGAGGCGCTGAAAGTTGACGAGTGGGATCGCATGATCGACGTCAACATTCGTGGTGTACTCCACGGCATCGCCGCCGGTTTGCCTTTGATGCAACGCCAGCGCAGCGGCCAGTTCATCAACATTGCTTCCATTGGTGCCTACACGGTCAGCCCGACGGCGGCGGTGTACTGCGCCACCAAGTTCGCCGTGCGAGCGATTTCCGAGGGTTTGCGCCAGGAGGTCGGTGGTGACGTACGGGTGACGGTGATTTCCCCTGGCGTAACCGAGTCGGAGTTGGCCGAAAGTATTTCCGATGAAGGTGGGCGCGCCGAGATGCGCGAGTTTCGCCGGATCGCCATTCCCGCCGAGGCGATTGCCCGGGCGATTGCCTACGCCATTGAACAGCCGGACGATGTGGACGTCAGCGAACTGGTGGTGCGCCCGACGGCCAGCCCGTTCTGAATTGAATCGATGCGGCAGGAGATTCTTCATGTCTTGTGTGGTGAGGGGATAAAACCCCTCACCACCTTTTTTTGGGGGGACTGATTGGCGTTAATCGTTATTGCAGTGCCAATCGCGCCGCTGCCCGTTGAGTAATCTGCGAGCGCACTCGAAACGACTCTGCTGCGCGTCGGTTGGCTTCTTCCAGCACCTGGGTCGGCGCGGTCTCCGGGCCGCCGGCGGTGAACGGCGGGGCCGGGGCGTATTCAAGCTGTAGCTGGACCAGCTCGGCGGTGTCCTGGTCGAACAATTCGGCCGCCAGGGTCAAGGCAAAATCGATCCCGGCGGTGATGCCACCACCGGTGAACAGGTTGCCGTCGCGTACCACGCGGTCCTTGACCGGTGTGGCGCCCAGGGTTTGCAGCAGACTGTGATAAGCCCAATGGGTGGTGGCCCGTTTACCCTGCAATAAACCCGCCGCGCCAAGCACCAGCGAACCGGTGCACACGGAGGTGATGTACTGCGCGTGGGCCGCCTGTTGCTTGATGAACGCCAAGGTCTGCTCATCTTCCATCAACGGCCCGACGCCGCTGCCGCCCGGGATGCAGATCACGTCGAGCTTGGGGCACTTCTCGAACGTGGTGGTCGGTAGGAGTACCAACCCGGTGCTGGCGGTGACTGGGGCCAGGTCTTTCCAGATCAGGTGCACCTTCACGTCTGGCAGCGAGGCGAGCACGTCATAAGGGCCGGTGAGGTCCAGTTGTTGAACCTGGGGGAATAACAGAAAACCGATCTGCAACGCCATGGCGCTTTCTCCTGAAGTGATGCCTGAGGGGTGGACGGTTTAACTTTAGGCCCGTAGGCTCTGGCGTATACGCCAATAAGCCCACGAATTACGCCAATATGCCAAACCCACCGAAAACCGTTCATGTACTGGCCTTTGCCAACGTGCAGGTGCTAGATGTCACCGGGCCCTTGCAGGTCTTTGCTTCGGCCAACGACCTGGCACGCCAGCAAGGCTTGCCGTTGCCTTACGCACCCACCGTGATTGCTGCCGGTGGCGGGGCGGTGATGTCGTCGGCGGGGCTCGCGCTTATGGCCGAGCCGCTGCCGAGCGTGGGTAGCGACACATTGCTTATCGCCGGCGGTTGGGGGGTGTACGAGGCGGCGCAGGACGCGGCGCTGGTGGCCTGGGTCAGGGACCATGGTCTGCGCTCGCGGCGCGTGGCGTCGGTGTGCACCGGGGCGTTCCTGCTGGCCGCCAGCGGTTGGTTGGACGGACGTCGGGTGGTCACGCACTGGACCCGTTGCGAACAACTGGCCAGGCAGCACCCGCAACTGCGGGTCGAACCCAACCCGATTTTTATCAACGACGGCCCGGTCTGGACTTCGGCGGGCGTTACGGCCGGCATCGACCTGGCGTTGGCCCTGGTGGAGGACGATTTGGGTCGCGCCATCGCTCTGGAAGTCGCCCGGCAACTGGTGGTGTTCCTCAAGCGTCCAGGCGGTCAATCGCAGTTCAGCGTGACCTTGTCACTGCAGAATCAGGGCAGTCGTTTTGATGATCTGCACGCCTGGATCGCGGAAAACCTCACCCAGGACCTGGGCTTGCCGAGTCTGGCGGCAGAGGCGGGGATGAGCGAGCGCAGTTTCGTGCGTCACTACCGTGCCGACACCGGCCAGACGCCAGCGCGGGCGGTGGAGCTGATTCGTGTGGAGACCGCCCGCCGGCTGCTGGCCGACACAGCACTGCCGATCAAGCGGGTCGCGGTGCAATGCGGCTTTGGCAGCGAAGAAACCCTGCGCCGCAGCTTCCTGCGGGCCATGGGTGTGACGCCCCAGGCGTATCGGGAGCGTTTCGCGGTCAGTCCTCAAGCAGATCCAGCAATGCCCTGAGCGTGGCCTGGGGGGCTTCCTGGGGAATGTTGTGGCCGACACCGGCGAGCACTCGACGCTCGTAGACACCGCTGAAATGTTCGGCGTCTTCGTCGAACTCAGGTGCAGGTCCAACGCCGTCATCGGCACCGCACAGGGAGATGCTCGGCACGCTGATGGCCGGTTGCGCGGTCAGTCGTTCCTCCATCCACTCCAGCGTCGGGTCGCCCGGTGCGTACATGAAGCGATGACGGTAGGAATGAATCACCACCTCGACGAAATCCGGGTTGTCGAAGGACGGGGCACTGAGGGGATACAGCGCTGTGCCGCGTGTCCAGGTCGGTGACCACAGGCGCCAGAGCAACTGGCACAGTTCGCGCCGGTTCTGTGTCAGGCTCTCGACGCCCCGGGCGCTGTGGAAGTAATACTGGTACCACAATCTGTGCTCGGTCTCAGGGTCCAGCGGCTGAGTCGATCGGGGAATGTCCTGCACGTTATAGCCATCGCCGGTCACCAGGCAGCGAACCCGTTCGGGCCACAGCGCCGCCACGATACACGCGGCCCGCCCGCCCCAGTCGTAGCCGCACAACCCGGCTTGGGGAATGGCGAGTGCCTGCATCAGGTCCAGCAGATCCTGGGCCAGCGCCGCTTGCTGGCCGGAACGCAGGATGCTCGGGTTATTGAACCGGGTCGGGCCGTAGCCGCGCAGGTACGGCACGATGACCCAATAGCCGCGCTGGGCCAAGGCCGGTGCGACTTCATCAAAGGCCCTGGGGTCGTAAGGGAAACCGTGCAGCAGGATCACTGGGGCGCCGCTGGCGGGGCCGTGCTCTTCGTAGGCGATGCGCAGCAGAGGCGTCACCGCGAAGTTGATTCTGGGCGCCTGGTTCATGTCGGTCTCCTGCACGGCTCGGTTGCCGTTATGCGGGTTCCTGATTCACATATTTGGCCCGATCCGGCGTGAAGGTCACGATCATGTTCGTGCTGGAGCAGGTCAGGGTGCGGTCCTGGGACAGATCGATGTCCAGGTCTTCACCGCGCAGGCCCTGCCATTGGGCGAGGTACTTGAGGCAGCCGAACTTTTCGTTTTTCTTCAGGCTGCGACTGACACCGCCTTTCCAGCCGAGCACCGGCAATTCACCGGCCAGGCAACGCTGCGCCAGATCGGGAAACTTCAGCGCCCGATCGCGGCCGATTTCCCAGCACTTGATCAGGCCCTTGTCTTGGCCTTCCCAGAGGTCTTCCCGGGTCAGGCCTGTTCGGGGCGGGGTGGTGATAGAGCGTTTTACATGGGTCATGTCAGATCCTTGAATCGGGTTTTATCGGGCAGCTCCGCTGCACCCTTGAGTGCATCGATCTTAGGAGGGGTTTACAGGGCTGGCAACCTGAAACCGGCGGCAGCGATAGATGGAGAAATGTTGGTGCCCGCTTCTGTGGCGAGGGGATTTATCCCCGCTGGGCTGCGTAGCAGCCCCGAAAACGGTCAACTCGGTCTGTCTGGCAAAGTGGATTGGCCTATGGACGGGCTGCTACGCAGCCCAGCGGGGATAAATCCCCTCGCCACAAGGGTGTGGAGTTCCTACAAAAAAATAGGTGAACCGGAATTTTCCGACGAGTCGTGGCGGTTGCTGGTTCGGAAACGGCGGGGCTAGGCTTTGCCGGTCGCTGCAAAATCAGCGACCGGGTTTGGTCACCCGTCCAATGTCAGGCGCACACGCGCCAACCTCAGCATGTCGGCGCTTTTTTGTGTGCTTGTCGGTATGCTTTGCGGTGGGCTGTGCGCGGGGCACTTTCGAGTGCGCCGGGTGCCTGACTTCCCGGTTGACCAACCTGCGTATAGCCCACCACCCCTCGTTTGGTCACGAGGTGAGTGGGCTCAATTTCAAGTCAGGAGCTTCACAAATGGTCAAGATCACCCCCAACCCTCCACGCGCCGAAAACCTGTCCGCCTACACCACCCTCGACACCAAAAAACTCCGCGAAGCCGCTGACCGGGCGCTGAATGTCCACTTGTCTCCCCCAGCCCCAGCCAAACCCGACACCCAGGACGGCCAGATATTTTCAGTGGTCCCCGGCCTCAACACCGAATCCGTGCTGACCAGCCTCAGCGAAACCCTGGCTTCGGCCAACGCCATGGTCAGTGACCTGGCATTCGAGCTGGAAGGTTCCCGGCGGCATGTTGCTCTGGGGATTCAGCAGTTGATTGAGCTGGGTACGTTGCTGGCCAATCGAGCGTTGGATGATCTCGAACTGGCTGAGTCGGCGCGGTAGCAGATACACCACTTGTTGTACTGAGCTTTGGTGGTGCAGGGTGGGAGCAAGGCTTGCCCGCGATGAGGGCGACTCGATTTCACGACCGCGTCGCCTTCATCGCGGGCAAGCCTTGCTCCCACAAAAGCCCGTGCACAGCGGGGAATACGTTCACTCGCCAGCCCGGCTCACGGCTGCCAATGCGTTTTGTCCCCACTCAATTTTCGGTCCAGGAAACTGGCGGCGCTGATCAGCGCCAGGTGGGTCAAGGCCTGGGGGGTGTTGCCCAGGTGGTAGCCGTGGCTGTCGAACTCCTCGGCGTACAAGCCCAGTGGGTTGGCGTAGCGCAGCAGTTGTTCGAACTCCAGTTGGGCTTTTTCCACGCGGCCGGCGCGGGCCAGGCATTCGACGTACCAGAACGAACACGCAGCGAACGAACCTTCAATGCCGCTGAGGCCGTCGACGGGGCTTTCGTCGTTGCGGTAGCGGTAGACCATGCCATCGCGCACCAGGTCTTTTTCAATGGCATCGAGGGTCGAGAGCCAGCGCGGGTCGCACGCGCTGACGAAGCGCACAAGCGGCATCAACAACATCGAACCGTCGAGGGCGGTGCTGCCCAGACGCTGGATGAAATGCTGCCGTTCCTCGTTCCAGAAATTTGTCCAGATGTCTTCATAGATGGCCTGGCGAGTCTGGTCCCAGCGGGCGAAAGGCGCGGGCAAGGAGCGTTTGACCGCCAGGCGGATGGCGCGATCGACGGCGACCCAGCACATCAGCCGCGAATGCAGGAAATGGTGCTTCTCCCCGCGCATTTCCCAGATGCCCACGTCTTTGTCCTGCCAGATATCACAGACCTGATCGACCACATTGACGACGTGTTTCCAGCCCTGATGGGAAATGGCTTCGCCGTATTTGTTGACCAGGTACACCGCGTCCATCAATTCGCCGAAGATATCCAACTGCACTTGTTTGTAGGCCAGGTTGCCGATGCGCACCGGCTTGGCATGACCAAAGCCGCTGAGGTGTGGCAGTTCGACTTCAGGTAGCTCCAGCCTGCCGTCCAGGCCGTACAGGATGTTGAGTTTGATCGGCTGATCGCAGCAGTCGCTGACCCGGCTCCGCAGAAAACGCATGTAGGCGTTGGCTTCTTCAACGAAGCCCAGGCGCATGAACGCGTAAACGGTGAAGGACGCGTCGCGGATCCAGGTGTAGCGATAGTCCCAGTTGCGCTCGCCGCCACGGGTTTCCGGCAGGCCGAAAGTGGCGGCGGCGAGGATGGCGCCGTGTTTGCGTGAGGTCAGCAGTTTCAGCGCCAAGGCCGAGCGGTTGACCATTTCCCGCCAGCGCCCGCGATAGGTGGATTGGCCAATCCAGCCGCGCCAGAACGCCAGGGTTCGCTCCAGGCATATTGCGCTGATGTCATCCTGAAGCCGCGGGTCGTCAATCCCGCCCAGCAGGAACTCGGCGCTCTGGCCTTGTTCCAGCGTGAACTCGGCCACCGCCGCCCGGTCGTCCAGGGTCATGGCCTGATCGGAACACAAACGCAAGCCAGGTTGCCCCGGGGCTTCGAAGCAGATGTGATCGCCGTCACGGTGTGCGCTGGTGAGGCTGCGGGCGTAGTCGTGGCGGACCGCGCAGCGCATGCGAAACGTCGCACTGCCGAGGGTCATGCTCACCTTGCGGATCAATACCGGCAGGTCATCCTCGCTGTCGCCGATGGGCAGCAGGTCGGTGATTTCCACCACGGCGTCATCACTCAGCCAGCGGGTTTGCAGTACGTTGGTGTCAGGCAGGTAGATCTGCTGGCGACGGGCGTGGGGCAGGTCCGGCGCCAGTTGAAAGATGCCCGCGTCCGGCGTGTCCAGCAGCGAGCAGAAAATTGATGGGCTGTCGAATTCCGGCCAGCAGAAAAAGTCGACACTGCCTCGGTCATTCACCAGCGCAGCACTGCGCATGTCGCCGATGATGCCGTGGTTCTCGATAGGGCTTTGGGTTTCGTGATAGTCAGCCATTGCCGTGGAACCCCGGATAAAGGCTCATCCCGCCATCGATGAACAACGTGGTGCCTACCACGTAATCGGACAAGTCCGACGCCAGCCAGACCACCGCGTTGGCGACATCTTCCACATCGCCGATACGCCCGTAAGGAATCAGCTCCAGCAATTTCTGCTCCTGTTCGCCTTCAGTGACCTCGCGGTTGATGGCCGTGCGGATCGCGCCGGGCGCGATGCTGTTGATGCGGATGCGCTGGTGGCTGATTTCCTGGGCCAGACTCTGCATCAGCAGATGGACGCCGCCCTTGGAGGCAGCGTAGTTGATGTGACCGGCCCAGGGGATGCGCTGGTGCACTGAGCTCATGTGGATGATTTTGCCGGCGGCCCGGGACACGCCCTGGCGAATGCCCTGCTGATTGAAAATCCGCAGGGCGGCACGGGCGCAGAGGAACTGGCCGGTCAGGTTGGTGCCGATCACGGTGTTCCAGTCCTCCAGGCTCATGTCGACGGCGGCGGCGTCTTTTTGCAGGCCGGAGTTGGCGACCAGGATGTCCAGCGTGCCAAAGGCTTCGACAGTCTGGGCGAACAGTCGCTCGACATCCGGCTCCTTCGACACATCGGCACCGACGGCGATGGCGCGTCCACCGTTGGCGTTGATTTCACGGGCCAGGTCTTGCGCCGGGCCGGCGCTGGAGTGGTAGTTGAGCACCACCGCGGCACCGGCGTCTGCCAACGCCCTGGCCGCGCCTGCACCAATGCCGGAACTGGCGCCGGTGACCAGGGCAACCTGTCGGGCGAGGGATATCTGCATGGTCTAGCACCTTGAGTTGAGGGCTTTACCTGCTGACTGGTATGAGGTGCGTGGAGTTCATTTGGGTGAAGCAGTCTTCACGATGGAATGAACGCGCCACCCATGGCGAACACAAAACCTGTGGCGAGGGGATTTATCCCCGCTGGGCTGCACAGCAGCCCCAGAACCTGGCAACGGTGATGTGGCAGACAGTTTGAATGGGGCCGCTTCGCGCCCCAGCGGGGATAAATCCCCTCGCCACAAAGGCCGCTCGCCTCAAGTCAGCGCTCACCAACCCCGCCCCGAATTCACCCAGAAGTTCACTGACAACGAAGTGGACACCGACTCCACCTGATGGAACCAGCCTTCAGGCAGGAACAGCAGATCCCCGGCCTCCAGCGTCACCCGCAGGAAGGTCACGTCACGGGCGCGGGGGAAGCGCTGGTAGTCCGGCGCGTCCGGGTTGAAATCGCAACCGTCCAGGCCGCCTTGGGGCGCCGTGGACCAGGTGCCGAGGGCTTCGCGGTGATGGGGGGCGGCGAGGGTGAAGATTTTCTGGCCCCAGACCTGGGCGAACAGGTTGTCGGTGTCGTCGCGGTGCAGCGGGGTGAGGGTGCCCTTTGGGCCGATCCAGATGCGTGGCGGGATGAACAGCGACGGGTCGAAATAGGGCGGGTAGTTGATTTGCTCCATCAATTGCGCCGGCAGGATGTTGTTGCCCATGTAGGCCGGCGGTTCACCATCGGCGCCCTTGACCGCCGGGCTGTCCAGAGAAGCAATGAAATCGGCCATGGACGTGGAGCGGAAGTCCCGCTCGGTGGAGAAGGTTTTTTTCACGTAGTCGCCGTGGCGGGTGATGCCTTGCAGCTCGGCAAAATGCACCAGGGATTCTTCGCGACTGAGCTTGAACAACGGCCAGTCCTGCAAGGCATTGCTGATGACCACCGGAATGCCATGGGGCAGGTAGCGCGCTTGAAACGCTTGCACCGACAGCTCGCTGCGCGGGCGACGTTCCACGCTGCGCTGGGTCGGCAGGCTGGCGGTGAGCTTTTCGCTGAAGCGCGGCGGGGTGGGATAACGCTTGTTCATGTCGACCTTTTCCACCGCGCCACTGCCGTGGCGGGCATGCTCGATGATCTGCGGCAACAACGTCGCCAGGCCCATGTTGCCGCCGATCTTCAGGCGTCCGCTGGCGAACAGCTCCTCGACATTGGCCACACCGGCCATGATCCCGAGAAAGTCCTTCTCCGCCACTTCAATGGTCACGTCGGGGCTGCTGTGCCGACCGGCCTGGGTGCGGCTGCTGGCTCTGACCTCGGACCAGTACGCCTGCTGGGGGCCGAACACGAATTGGAAAACACCTTCGATACCAACGGCGTCGGCGTTGGCGAACAGTTTGCCCAGAATGGTTTGCAGGTCCACGGCGGTCACTCTTGTGGGTTTTGGTCTGAGCAGGTAACGAGGGCCGGGACCGGAAATTTAACCCGCGCTGCTTCGTTTAGCGGGTCGCGACCATGAACACACGGGGGAAGGGCAGCAGTACCGTTCCATCGTCCATGGCCGGATAAGCCTGTTCAACGGCGTTGAGATACTGTTGCAGGTATTGCCCGCGTTGCACCTCATCCAGCGGGTCGAGAAACGGCCGCAAGCCGCTGCCCTTGAACCACTCCACCACGCCGGCGGCGCCCCCGGCCAGCGGGTGATGGTAGGTGGTGCGCCACACGTCGACACGGGTGCAATGGGGCTTGAGGATCGAGTAGTACAGGCTGGCATCGGCCACTTCCGTGCGCGTATCGGCGGCTCCGGCCAGTTGGCTGGCCCAAGGCCCATTGGCGGCGATTTCCCGCATCAAGCGGTGGGACGGCTGGTGCAGGGTGTCGGGCATCTGGATCGCCAGGTTGCCACCCTCGGCCAGTTTGCTGACCAGTGACGGCAGCAGGGTTGCGTGGTCGGGCAGCCATTGCAGCACCGCGTTGGCGAAGATCACATCGAAGGGACCGGGTTCGTCCCATTGGCCGATGTCTGCGGTGTCGAAGGCCACTTCGGGCAAGCGCTGACGGGCGGCCTGTATCATGTCGCTGGAACTGTCCAGGCCACGCACCGTTGCCCCGGGAAAGTGCTCCACCAATAATTCTGTGGAATTGCCGGGGCCGCACCCCAGGTCGATCACCGAGCGCGCTTGCCCCGGCGGGATGGCCGCCAGCAGGTCCCGGGCCGGACGGGTGCGTTCCTGTTCAAACGTGACGTATTGCTTGGCAGACCAGGTCATGGCGTTCTCCTTTGCGATGGGCGAGCCGAGATGCCGCCAGTATAGGGGGCGTGTGAGGCCATGGGGCAGATACGGCGACACTGACTAATTCAGACTGTCGCCAGTTCGTTATCTTCCATACACAACTGATCGGAGAAAACCGCAGTGACCCAACTGACCTTGCTATGCCTGCCGTATTCCGGCGCCAGCGCCATGGTTTACAGCCGCTGGCGGCGCAAGGTGCCGCAATGGCTGCAGGTGCAGCCGGTTGAGCTGCCGGGGCGCGGGGCGCGTTTCGGCGAGCCGCTGCACACCGACATGGGCCCGCTGGCGATGCAACTGGCCCGGGAACTGCGCCCCACGCTCCAGGCCCCTTATGCGCTGTTCGGCCACAGCCTGGGCGCATTGCTGGCCTGCGAAATCGCCCATGCCTTGCGCGAGCTGGGTTGCCCGGAACCGGTAGCGCTGTTCGCCTCGGGCACCGCAGCGCCGACGATGCGCGCCGATTACGACCGCGGTTTTGCCACACCGAAAACCGATACTGAATTGATCGAACAACTGCGCACCCTCAATGGCACCAGCGAAGAAGTCCTGGCCAATGAAGAATTGATGGCCCTGACCTTGCCTGTGCTGCGGGCGGATTTTCTGCTGTGCGGGCGCTTCCAGCCGCGAACCCGAGCACCGCTCAAATGCCCGGTGCACGTGCTCGGCGGCACCACCGACAAGGCCAGCACCGAGCAACTGATCGGCTGGAGCCGGGAAACCTCCGGCAGCTTTTCGGTGGACATGCTGGCGGGCGGGCACTTTTTTATCCATGAGCACGAGGCCAGGGTGCTGCGCCTGATCAAGGATCAGTTGAGCGTGCATCATCGACGGTATGGGTTGGCAATCAGCGCCTGATGCACTGATTCACAAACAATCTGCTTTTGTGGCGAGGGAGCTTGCTCCCGCTGGGTTGCGAAGCGACCCCTGCCAGGCGTCGGTTCTTTTGCGGCCGGGAGCTTCTGCGACTGCTGCGCAGTCGAGCGGGAGCAAGCTCCCTCGCCACGGATTTCCCTCTTTCCTGACCTCTATTCTCAAGCGCTAATTTTTCCGGTCTGCATTCGTTTTATAGGGACGACATGCCTTTGTGCCTTGTGCCCACTGATTCCGGATACCCAGAAATGAATGCTGAAGACGCCTTGAAACTTGCTCGCCAGTTTATCGGGTTGCCCCTGGACAAGCGCCGGATGTTCCTGGCGGCGCTGGACAAGGAGGGCGTCGAGTTCAGCGGTTTCCCCATCCCCCAGGGCGTTGAAGCCGAAGATCGCCAAGCCTTGTCCTACGCCCAGCAGCGCATGTGGTTCCTCTGGCAGCTGGAGCCCGGCAGCGCGGCCTACAACCTGCCGGGGGCGGTGCGGCTCAAGGGCGCGTTGAGCCTGACGGCGCTGGAGCAGGCCTTCGCCAGCCTCGTCGCGCGTCACGAAACCCTGCGTACGGTGTTCCAGCGTCAGGCGGACGATAGCCTGTTGCAAGTGCCGACCTGCGCGCCGCTGCTGATCGAGCAACAGGATTTCAGTGCCTTGCCGGCCGCCGAGCGCGAACAGGCAGTGGCCGAGGCGGCGCAGCAACAGTCACTGCTGCCGTTCGATCTGGCGGTTGGGCCGCTGCTGCGGGTCAAGCTGCTCAAGCTCGACGAGCAGGAACACGTGCTGTTGCTGACCTTGCACCACATCGTCTCCGACGGCTGGTCGATGAACGTGCTGATCGACGAATTCATCCGCTGCTATGACGCCCATGAAGCGGGGCAGTCGCCGCAACTCGCGCCGCTGCCGATCCAGTACAGCGACTACGCCCTGTGGCAGCGCCGCTGGCTCGAAGCGGGCGAGCAGGCGCGGCAACTCGAGTATTGGCAGGCGCAACTGGGCAGCGAGCATCCGGTGCTCGAGCTGCCGACCGATCACTCGCGCCCGGCCATGCCGAGCTATCGCGGCAGTCGTCATGAGTTTGCCATCGACGCCGTTTTGGCGGAGCAACTGCGCAGCACCGCCCAGCAGCATGGCATCACGCTGTTCATGCTGTTGCTCGGTGCGTTCAATGTGCTGTTGCATCGCTACAGCGGCCAGTCCGATATCCGCGTCGGTGTGCCGATCGCCAACCGCAATCGCGATGAAATCGAAGGCCTGATCGGCTTCTTCGTCAACACCCAGGTGCTGCGCACCGAACTGGACGGGCAGACGCGGGTTGCCGATTTGCTGCGCGCAGTCAAAGAGACCGCGCTCGGTGCCCAGGCCCATCAGGACCTGCCATTCGAGCGTCTGGTCGAAGCCCTGAAGCTGGAACGCAGCCTCAGCCATACGCCGCTGTTCCAGGTGATGTACAACCATCAGCCGCACGTAGCCGACCTCACCACGGTCAGCACCGCGTCCGGGTTGGAACTCGGCATGCTCGACTGGCAGGGTCGCACCACCCAGTTCGACCTGACCCTGGACACCTACGAAAAGGCCGGCAAGCTGCACGCCGCGCTGACGTACGCCAACGACCTGTTCGAAGCGCCAACCATCGCGCGCATGGCCAGGCATTGGTTGCGTCTGCTGGCGGCGATGGTCGCTGATCCGTCGCAACGCATCGGCGAATTGCCGCTGCTCGACGCCGACGAGCACAGCACCCTGGTGCACGGTGGCAATGCCACGGCCCAACGCTATCCGACCGATCGCTGCATGCATCAACTGATTGAAGCCCAGGTGGCGCGCACCCCGGATGCTCCGGCGTTGTTGTTTGGCGAACAAAGCCTGAGCTACGCCCAACTGGATGCCCGCGCCAACCGCCTGGCCCATCTGCTGCGTGAGCGCGGTGTGCGGCCGGACACGCTGGTGGGGATCTGCGTCGAGCGTTCGGTGGAAATGGTGGTCGGCCTGCTGGCGATCCACAAGGCCGGTGGCGCCTATGTGCCGCTGGACCCGGAGTACCCGCAGGATCGCCTGGCCTACATGATCGAAGACAGCGGCATCGCGTTGCTGCTGACCCAGCGCTCGCTGGCGGCGGAGCTGCCAACCAATGGCGTCAGCGTGATTCTGCTCGATCAGCCGAGTGGCTGGCTCGACGGTTACAGCGAGCGTCGCCCCGAGGTGACGGTTGATCCGTTGAGTCTGGCCTATGTGATCTACACCTCCGGTTCCACTGGCAGACCCAAGGGCGCGGGCAACAGTCACGCGGCTCTGGTCAACCGTGTGTGCTGGATGCAGCAGGCTTACGGCCTGGATGACAGCGATGCGGTGTTGCAAAAAACGCCGTTCAGCTTCGACGTGTCGGTGTGGGAATTCTTCTGGCCGCTGATGGCTGGTGCGTGTCTGGTGGTGGCCGCGCCGGGTGCGCACCGCGACCCGCTGCAATTGATCGATATCATCAACCGTTACCGCATCAGCACGCTGCACTTCGTGCCGTCGATGCTGCAGGCGTTTATCCATGAGCCGGGCGTGCAAACCTGTGAAGGGCTAAGGCGCATCGTCTGCAGCGGCGAAGCCTTGCCGCTGGATGCGCAGAAACAGGTCTTCGCCAAACTGCCGAACGCCAGCCTCTACAACCTGTACGGGCCGACCGAAGCGGCCATCGACGTGACCCACTGGACATGCGTCGACGAAGGTGCCGATTGCGTGCCGATCGGTCGGCCGATCGCCAACCTGCGCACCCACGTGCTCGACGCCCAATTGGTGCCGGTGCCGTACGGCGTGCCTGGCGAGTTGTACCTGGGCGGAGCGGGGCTGGCGCGCAGTTATCACCAGCGCCCGGCGCTGACCGCCGAGCGTTTTGTGCCGTGCCCCTTCCATGACGGCGCGCGCCTGTACCGCACCGGCGACCGGGTGCGCCAGCGTGCCGACGGGGTGATCGAATACCTTGGCCGCCTCGACCATCAGGTCAAGCTGCGTGGCCTGCGCATTGAGCTGGGCGAAATCGAAACCCGCCTGATGCAGCACCCGCTGGTGCGCGAGGCGGTGGTGTTGGTGCAGGACGGCAAGCATCTGGTGGGTTATCTGGTGCTGGAAAACACCCACCCGCACGAGCAGTGGCAGCAGGACCTCAAAGCGTGGCTGCTGGGCAGTCTGCCGGAATACATGGTGCCGACCTACCTGATGCCGTTGGCCAGATTACCGGTCACCGCCAACGGCAAACTGGACCGCAAGGCCCTGCCGCAACCGGACGCGGCGCCGCAGCAGGCGTTCGTCGCGCCGCAGGATGCGCTGCAGATCGCGCTTGCTGAAATATGGCAGGACGTACTCGGGTTGGAGCGGGTCGGCCTCGAAGACAATTTCTTCGAGCTGGGCGGTGATTCGATCATCTCCATTCAAGTGGTGAGCCGTGCGCGGCAGGTCGGTATCGGCATCAATCCGCGTGATCTGTTCCAGTACCAGACCGTGCGCAGCCTGGCCCTGGTCGCCAGCCTCGACCATCACAGTGCGGTGGACCAGGGGCCTATCACCGGCGCGGCTCTCCTCGGGCCGATCCAGCAGCAGTTTTTCTCGCGGCCGATGAACGCCCGTGAGCACTGGAATCAGTCGCTGCTGCTGACCGCTCGCGAGCCCTTGAATGGGCAATGGCTCGATGCGGCGCTGACCTGCGTGATCAATCATCACGATGCCCTGCGCCTGCGCTTTGTGCCGGGCGCGGACGGCTGGCAGCAGAGCCACGGACTGCTGCGGCAAAGCGCTGATCTGTGGTTGCGCGATGCCCAATCCGCCGAGCAACTGAATGCGCTGTGCGACGAGGCGCAGCGCAGCCTCTCCCTGCAAGAAGGGCCGCTGTTGCGCGCCATGTTGGTGAATCTGGCCGACGGCAGTCAGCGGCTGGCGCTGGTCATCCATCACCTGGTGGTAGACGGTGTGTCGTGGCGGGTGTTGCTGGAAGATTTGCAGCAGGCTTACGAACAACTGGCGGCGGGTGGCGGCGTGACCTTGCCGGCCAAGACCAGCGCATTCCAGAGCTGGACCGCGCGTCTGAACGCCGAAGCGCCGCGCTTCGACGATCAGTTGGCCTACTGGAAAGCCCAGCACCAAGGCGCGCTGGACCTGCCGTGTGATCGGCCCCAAGGCAGCCTGGAAAATGCCCACGGCGCGAAGATCGAATGGCGTCTGGATGCCGAACTGACCCGACAATTGCTGCAACGGGCGCCTGCCGCGTATCGCACCCAGGTCAACGATCTGCTGCTGACCGCGCTGGCCCGCACCATCCGTCACTGGAGTGGGCAGCCGGACACGCTGATCGAACTGGAAGGTCATGGCCGTGAAGCGCTGTTCGATGACATCGACCTGACCCGGACGGTGGGTTGGTTCACCAGCCTGTTCGCGGTGAAACTGACGGCCAGCGACGATCTCGGTGGGTCGATCAAGGCGATCAAGGAACACCTGCGCGGCGTCCCGGACAAAGGCCTGGGTTATGGCGTGCTGCGTCATTTGGCGGCACCTTCGGTGCGCGCCGAACTGGCGGACCTGGCGCCACCGCGCATCACGTTCAACTATCTCGGCCAGTTCGACCGGCAGTTCGATGAGGCGGCGTTGTTCGTGCCCTCCAGCGAAGGCAGTGGCGTCGCCCAGGACCCGACGGCACCCCTGGCCAACTGGCTGACCGTGGAAGGTCAGGTCTATGGCGGCGAACTGGCGATGAGCTGGGGGTTCAGCCGTGAGATGTTCGACCGCGCGACCGTGCAGCAACTGGTCGATCGATACGCCATTGAGCTCAAGGCGCTGATCGAACACTGCGCCAACCTGGTCACGCCGCAAGCCACACCGTCGGATTTCCCGATGGCGCCTGTCACTCAGGCGCAACTCGACGGGCTGCCGGTGCCGGCCGGCCAGCTCGACGATCTCTATCCACTGTCGCCGATGCAACAGGGGCTGTTGTTCCACACCCTCTACGAGCAGGCCGCCGGTGAGTACGTCAACCAGTTGCGGGTGGACGTGCAAGGCCTGGACACCGAACGTTTCCGCGCCGCTTGGCAAGCCACCGTCGATGCGCAGGACATCTTGCGCAGCGGCTTCGTCTGGCAGGGGCAATTGCAGCAGCCGCTGCAGATCGTCCACAAGAAGGTGCAATTGCCATTCACGGTGCTGGACTGGCGCGAGCATAGTGATCCGTCGCAGGCCCTTGCCGCGCTGGCCGATAGCGAGCGAGCGCAAGGTTTCGATCTGAGCCAGGCGCCGCTGTTGCGCCTGGTGCTGGTGCAGACCGGCGCCGGGCAATGGCATTTGATCTACACCTATCACCACATCTTGATGGACGGCTGGAGCAATTCGCAGCTGCTCGGTGAGGTGATGCAACGCTACAGCGGCCGCACGTCGGCCAGCGCCATCGGGCGCTATCGCGATTACATCGCCTGGCTGCAACGTCAGGACGGGCAATTGAGCGAGGCGTTCTGGAGCGCTCAACTGGCGACTTTGCAGGAGCCGACCCGCTTGGCGCGAGTGATGTCCGCCAGTGAAATCCCCAGCGGTCATGGCGATCATTTCCAGACCTTGGATGTCCCGCGCACCCAGGCCCTGGAACAGTTTGCCCGCCAGCAGAAAGTCACCCTCAATACCCTGGTGCAAGCGGCGTGGCTGTTGTTGCTGCAACGCTATACCGGTCACGACTGTGTGGCCTTTGGTGCCACTGTGGCCGGGCGTCCGGCGGACTTGCCGGGCATCGAGCAACAGGTCGGCCTGTTCATCAACACGTTGCCGGTGATCGCCGCGCCGCGCCCGGATCAGTCGGTCGGCGCCTGGCTGCAAGCGGTGCAGGCGCAGAACCTGAGCCTGCGCGATTTCGAGCACACGCCGTTGGCCGACATCCAGCGCTGGGCCGGGCAGGGCGGCGAAGCGCTGTTCGACAACATCCTGGTGTTCGAAAACTACCCCATCGCTCAGGCCCTGCAAGAAGGCGCCGGGCAGGGCGTGGTGTTCGGTGAGGTCACTCACCAGGAGCAAACCCATTATCCGTTGAGTGTTGCGGTGACCATTGGCCAGAGCCTGGCGCTGCACTACAGCTTCGACCGGGCGCATTTCAGCCCGGCGGCCATCGCCGGCATCAGCGAGCACCTGTTGCAACTGCTGGAACGCTTCGCCGAATCGGCGCTGCGCAACCTGGGGGAAATCGCCTTGGCCGGCGCCGAGGAGCAGGCTCGGCAACAGGCGGCCAACCATCCGCAGCCATACCCGACCGACATTGCCGTACACCAGCGCATCGCCCATCTGGCAGCGCTAAACCCGCACAGCACGGCGGTGATCTTTGACGGTCAGCGTTTCAGTTATGGCGACATCGAGCGGCGGGCGAACCAATTGGCCCACGCACTGATGGCCCATGGTGTGGGCCCGGAAACCCGGGTCGGCGTGGCCTTGCCGCGCAGCGAAGGGGTGATTGTCGCGCTGCTGGCGGTGCTCAAGGCCGGAGGTGCTTATGTGTCGCTGGACACCGGCTATCCCCGTGAACGCCTGGCGTACCTGATCGAGGATTCAGGGCTGGCGTTGTTGCTCACCGACTCCCGGGTGTCGGCGCAGTTGCCGTTGGAAGGCGCCGCCCAGGTGCTGGAACTCGATCGCCTGGACCTGAGCCTGCAACCGGTGAGCGCACCGTCCGTCCAGATCGACCCGCAAAACCTCGCCTATGTGATCTACACCTCCGGTTCCACCGGAAATCCCAAGGGTGTGAGTGTGGCCCATGGTCCGCTGGCGATGCACTGCCAGGCCATCGGCGAGCGCTATGAAATGCACAGCAGCGATTGCGAATTCCATTTCATGTCCTTCGCTTTCGACGGTGCCCATGAGCGCTGGCTCACCAGCCTGACCCACGGTGCCTCCTTGCTGATTCGCGATGACAGCCTGTGGACCCCGGCACAAACCTACAACGCCCTGCGCGAGCACGCTGTGACGGTGGTGGCGTTCCCGCCGGTGTACCTGCAACAACTGGCCGAACACGCCGAGCGCGAAGGCAACCCGCCGAAGGTGCGGATCTATTGCTTTGGCGGCGATGCGGTGGCCAACGCCAGTTTCGAACGGGTCAAGCGTGCCTTGAATCCAGATTTCATCATCAACGGCTACGGCCCGACCGAAACCGTGGTCACGCCGCTGATCTGGAAAGCGGGTCGTGACGAGGTGTGCGCCGCCGCGTATGCGCCCATCGGCAGCCGCATCGGCGACCGCAGCGCTTACGTGCTGGACGCCGACCTGAACCTGCTGCCCCAAGGCATGGCCGGTGAGCTGTACCTGGGCGGCAGCGGTCTGGCTCGTGGTTACCTCAACCGCCCAGGCTTGACGGCCGAGCGGTTTATCGCCGACCCGTTCAGTGCTGGTGGTGGCTTGCTGTACCGCACCGGCGACCTGGTGCGCCAGCGCGCCGACGGCACGTTCGATTACCTGGACCGCATCGACAACCAGGTGAAGATTCGTGGTTTCCGTATCGAACTGGGAGAGGTCGAAGCCAGCCTGCAAGCCCTCGAGGGCGTGCGTGAAGCGGTGGTGGTCGCCCAGGAAGGCAGCGCCGGCAGCGGCAAGCGTCTGGTGGCCTATGTGGTGGCCGATGAATCAATGGCGCCGCGTGCCGATTTCACCGAGCACCTGCGCGACCAACTCAAGGCCACCCTGCCGGCGCACATGGTTCCGGCCTATCTGCTGCTGCTCGAACGCCTGCCACTGACCCCCAACGGCAAGCTCGACCGCAAGAACCTGCCCAAGCCTGACGTCAGTCAATTGCAGCAACGCTACGTGGCACCGCGCAGCACCCTGGAGCAGCAACTGGCGTCCATCTGGCAGGACGTGCTCAAGCTCGGGCAAGTCGGCCTGCGGGATAACTTCTTCGAACTGGGGGGCGATTCCATCGTCTCGATCCAGGTGGTCAGCCGCGCCCGTCAGACCGGTATTCACTTCACCCCCAAAGACTTGTTCCAGCACCAGACCATCGAAGCGTTGGCGGTAGTGGCGCGTTCGGGTGAAACCACGCACGTCATCGATCAAGGGCCGGTGAGCGGTACGCTGACCCTGTTGCCGGTGCAACGGCTGTTCTTCGGGCAGGCGATCCCTGAGCGTCAGCACTGGAACCAGGCGGTGATGCTCAAACCCACGCATGCTCTGGATGCCCGCGTGCTGGCGCAAGCCTTGAGCGCGCTGGTGGTGCACCACGATGGCCTGCGCTTGAGCTTCAGCGAACGCAGTGAGGGCTGGCAGGCCACTTACCGGTCCCCGGCCAGCCACTGCGCAGAGCTGCTTTGGGCGGTGGACGTGCCTGACGCCCAGGCGCTGGAAAACATTGCCAACCGCGCGCAACGCAGCCTGGACCTGCAAGACGGGCCACTGCTGCGGGCGGTGCTGGCGACGCTGGCCGATGGCAGCCAGCGGCTGTTGCTGGTGATCCATCACCTGGTGGTGGATGGCGTGTCGTGGCGGATTCTGTTTGACGATCTGCAAAGCGCCTACCGGCAACTGGCCGACGGCGGGATGCTGCAGTTGCCGGCGAAAACCACCTCGGCACAGGTCTGGACCGAACGTTTGCAAGGTTATGCCCGCAGCGCGTCGTTGCAGGAAGAACTGGCCTACTGGCAGACCCGGCTGGAGGGTGTCGATGGGCGGTTGCCGATGGACAATCCCCAGGGTGGCCAGCACAACCACCTCGCGCTGACGGTACGCACCCGGCTCAATGCTTCATTGACCCGCCAACTGCTGCAAGACGCGCCCAAGGCCTATCGCACCCAGGTCAATGATCTGCTGCTCACCGCTTTGGCCCGGGTCATGGTGCGCTGGACCGGCACCGACAGCGCGTTGATCCAGCTCGAAGGCCATGGCCGCGAAGCGTTGTTCGATGACGTGGACCTGACCCGCACCGTCGGTTGGTTCACCAGCCTGTACCCGGCCAGACTGACGCCGTCGATGGACCTGGGGACCTCTCTCAAGCAGATCAAGGAGCAGTTGCGCTCGATCCCCAACAAAGGCCTGGGTTTCGGTGCCTTGGCTCATCTGGCGGATAACCCGACGCAGGCGATCCTTGCCCGGCTGCCGGTACCGCAGCTGACCTTCAATTACCTGGGGCAGTTCGATGCCAGCTTCAGCGAAGCGCAAGGTGCCTTGTTCGTGCCGGCCAGCGAAGGCGCCGGCGATGAATTGAACGCCCAGGCTCCGCTGTCCAACGTCCTGGCGCTTAACGGCCAAGTGTTTGGCGGCGAACTGAACCTGGGCTGGACCTTCAGCCGCGAGCAGTTCAACGAAGCCACCGTTCAGGCCCTGGCCGACGATTACGCCCGCGAGCTGCAAGGCTTGATCGAACATTGCTGCCACGCCGAGCATGGCGGCGTGACGCCTTCGGACTTCCCCCTGGCCCGCCTGAACCAGCAGCAACTCGATGGATTGCCGGTGGCGATGGCGCAGATCGCCGACCTGTATCCACTGTCGCCGATGCAACAAGGGATGCTGTTCCATAGCGTCTACGGCGACGCCACGGGCGACTACATCAACCAATTGCGCCTGGATGTTGAAGGCCTGGAGCCGCAACGTTTCCGTCAAGCCTGGCAGGCGGCGGTGGACGCCCATGACATCCTGCGCACACGGTTTGTCTGGCAGGGTGACCTGCCAGATCCGGTGCAGATCGTCAGCAAGCAATTGGACTTGCCTTACCGCTTGCATGATTTGCGGGACGATGCGCAGCCCGATGAAACCTTGCAGGCCCTGGCCGAAGCCGAGCGTCGGCAGCTGGACCTGAGCGCGCCGGCCCTGTTGCGGCTGCTGATCGTGCGGCTCGATGAGCAGCGCTATCAGTTGATCTACACCCATCATCACATCCTGATGGACGGCTGGAGCAATTCCCAGTTGCTGGGGGAAGTGTTGCAGCGCTACAGCGGCCAGAGCGTCACGGTGCACGGCAGTCGTTACCGCGACTACATCGCCTGGCTGCAACGCCAGGATGGCGCCGCCAGCGAAGCGTTCTGGAGACCTGCGCTGCAACGTTTGGAGGCCCCGACGCGGCTGGCCGATGCCGTTGCTTCGCCGACCCAGACCGGCGCCGGTTATGGCGATCACGTGCAGGTTCTGGACGAGACGCTGACCCGCCGTCTGGAAGCTTTCGCCCGTGCCTCGAAAGTCACCGTCAACACGCTGGTGCAGGCCGCGTGGCTGCTGCTGTTGCAGCGTTACACCGGCAAAGACACCGTGGCCTTCGGCGCGACGGTGGCCGGTCGTCCGGCGGACTTGCCCGGTATCGAGCAGCAGATCGGCCTGTTCATCAACACCCTGCCGGTGATCGCCAGCCCTCGGGCCGAGCAGTCCCTGGACAGTTGGCTGCAAGCGGTACAAGCACAGAACCTGGCGCTGCGCGAGTTYGAGCACACCGCGTTGCTGGACATCCAGCGCTGGGCCGGGCAGGGCGGTGAAGCGCTGTTCGACAGTTTGCTGGTGTTCGARAACTAYCCGATTGCCCARGCCTTGGAACAGGGCGCACCGGACGGTTTGCGCTTTGGCCCGGCGCTCACCCAGGAACAAACCAGCTACCCATTGACGCTGTTGGTGGGGTTGGATCGGCAACTGTCGGTGCACCTGAGCTACCAGCAGGCGAGCTTCTCGGCGGCCACGGTAGAACGGCTGGCGACCCATCTGGTTCAGTTGCTGGGCCAGATGACCGATAGCGGCGAGCGTTGCTTGGGTGAACTGTCGATGCTGGAGTTCGATGAGCATCAGCGCCTGACCCACGACTGGAATCCGGTTGATGCGCCCTTTGAACAAGCGCTGTGCATTCACCAGATGATTGCTCGCCAGGCCGAGGCCACACCGGATGCCCTGGCGGTGACCTTCGCCAATACCCGACTGAGCTACAGCGAAGTCGATGGCCGCGCCAATCGCTTGGCCCACAAACTCATCGAAATGGGCGTGGGCCCGGAAGTGCGTGTGGGCGTGGCGATGCCGCGCTCCGAGCACCTGCTGATCGCCTTGCTGGCGGTGCTCAAGGCCGGCGGCGCCTACGTGCCGCTGGACCCGGATTACCCGGCCGAACGCGTGGCCTACATGCTCGACGACAGCCGCGCGCGGGTGTTGCTGACTGAACAATCCGTGGCGGCAACGCTGAGCGTGCCGGCCGAAACCGCTGTGCTCATGCTGGATCAGCTCGACCTGGCGGACTACCCATTGAGCGCACCGCGCACAACCGTGACGCCCGACAACCTCGCCTACGTGATCTACACCTCCGGTTCCACCGGCCAGCCCAAGGGCGTGGCGATTGCCCATCGCAACGTGCTGGCGCTGATCGACCTGGTGGATGCGCTGTATCAGCACCCCATCGGTGGGAGRGAGCCAGTGGAAGCAAAACCAGTAGGAACAGAGCCTGTGGGAGCAAAGCTTGCTCGCGATAGCATCCTATCGGCTGGCCCATGTGTAACTGACCCACCACCATCGCGAGCAAGCTTTGCTCCCACAGACTGTGCTTCCACAGGAGTGCTCCCACAAGGGATTGAGCACGTCTACGACCTTTACGGCCCCTCGGAAGACACCACCTATTCCACCTGGACCCGCCGCACCGCCGGCGGCACGGCGAACATTGGCCGGCCCGTCAAGCACACCGCCAGCTACCTGCTCGACGCCAACCTGCAAGCGGTGCCCCAGGGCGTTTCAGCCGAGCTGTACCTGAGCGGCGCGGGCATCACCCGTGGCTACCTCGGCCGCGCAGCGATGACCGCCGAGAAGTACGTACCCAACCCGTTTTCCACAACCGGCGAACGTCTGTACCGCACGGGTGACTTGAGCCGTTATCGCGCCGATGGCGTGCTCGAATATCAGGGCCGCATCGACCATCAGGTGAAGATCCGCGGCTTCCGCATCGAGTTGGGAGAAATCGAAGCACGGCTGCTGCAACAGCCCCAGGTGCGTGAGGTGGCGGTGCTGGCCCAGGACGTGTCGGGCGGCCAGCAACTGGTGGCCTACGTGGTCGCTCCGTCCCTGAATCTGGATGACACCGAGGAGCAACGCGCACTGCGCGATGAACTCAAGGCCAGGCTCAAGGAGCACCTGCCCGACTACATGATCCCGACCCATCTGCTGTTCCTCGAGCAATTGCCGCTGACCCCCAACGGCAAGCTCGACCGCAAGGCCCTGCCGGCTGTGGACACTGGCTGGTTGCAGGCCGGTTATGTCGCTCCGGTCACTGAGCTTGAGCAGCAGGTCGCGGCGATCTGGGCACAGGTGCTCACGGTGCAGCGCGTGGGCCTGAACGATCACTTTTTCGAGCTGGGCGGCCATTCGCTGCTGGCGGTCAATGTCGTCTCGCGCATGGCGCTCGAACTGGGGTTGACCCTGACCCCGCAACTGATTTTCCAGCACCCCGTCCTGAGGGATTTTGTCGCGCAACTGGACACCGGGGATGCGCCAATCAATGAACAGAAACTCAGCAAGCTGCAAGCTCTGCTTGATGAAATGGAGGAAGTCTGATGGACAAGAGTGTTGCTTTGACGATTGCCAAGCGCTTTATCACTCTGCCGCTGGACAAACGTAAGCTGTACCTGGAGAAAATGCTCGAAGAGGGCGTCTCGCCGGCCAATCTGCCGATTCCCCAGGTCCGTCTCGGGTTCGAACACATCCCGCTCTCCTACGCCCAGGAACGTCAATGGTTCCTCTGGCAAATGGATCCCCACAGCTCGGCTTACCACATCCCCAGTGCCCTGCGCCTCAAAGGGCAGTTGGACGTGCCGGCCCTGGAGCGCAGTTTCAACGCACTGCTCGAGCGCCACGAAAGCTTGCGCACCACCTTCGGCGAGAACGGCGAGCAGACCGTGCAGGTTATCCACCAGCATATGTCCCTGGGCATCGCCGTGCAGGCCTTGCCCGCCGCTCCGTCGGCCAGCGAGGACGACGCCATCAAGGCGTTCGTCGAGGCTGAAACCGCACGCCCGTTCGATTTGCGCCAGGGGCCGTTGCTGCGGGTTTCGCTGTTGAAAATCGCCGAGGACGACCACGTGCTGGCGCTGATCCAGCACCACATCATTGCCGATGGCTGGTCGATGCAGGTGCTGGTGGATGAGCTGGTGCGTCACTACGCGGCCGACACCGCCGGCCAGCCGTTGGCGTTGCCAGCGCTGAGCGTGCAATACGCCGACTATGCGATCTGGCAGCGTCACTGGCTCGAGGCCGGTGAGCGTGAGCGGCAGTTGGCCTATTGGGTGCAGACCCTGGGCGACGAACAACCGGTATTGGAGTTGCCCCTCGATCATCCGCGCCCGCCCGTGCAGAGTTTTCGCGGTGCGCGCCTGGACCTGAACCTGCCGCCGGAACTGGGCGCGGCGCTCAAACAGTTGGCCCGGCGCGAAGGCGCCAGTCTGTTCATGGTCTTGCTGGCCTCGTTCCAGGCCTTGTTGCACCGCTACAGCGGCCAGCCGCAGATCCGCGTCGGCGTGCCGGTGGCTAACCGCAATCGGGTCGAGACCGAGGGTCTGATCGGCTTTTTCGTCAACACCCAGGTGCTCAACGCCCATGTGGATGGACAACTGCCGTTCGACCGTTTGCTCGCGCAGGTCAAGCAGTCGGCCATGGCGGCCCAGGCTCATCAGGACTTGCCGTTCGAGCAGTTGATCGAGGCCCTGCAACCTGAGCGCAGCCTCAGCCACAGTCCGATCTTCCAGGTCATGTTCAACCACCAGACCGCCAGCGACACCCAGGACCGGCAACTGCAACTGCCGCACTTGAGCGTCGAAGATCTGGTGTGGGAAGGGCGCACCGCCCAGTTCGATCTGACCCTGGGCACTTATGAAACCGGGCAGGGTGTCGCGGCGGAGCTGACCTACGCCACCGACCTGTTCGAACCCCACACCATCGAACGCCTGGCCCGCCACTGGCAGAACCTGTTGCAGGGCATCGTCGATGCGCCGCAGCAGCGCATCGGTGAGTTGCCGCTGCTCGACACCGCCCAGCAGCGCCGCACACAGCAAGACTGGCACCGCGTGGTCGACCATGGCAGCGACGCCCTGTGCGTGCACCAGCGCATCGCCGAACAGGCGCGGATAACGCCTGATGCACTGGCGCTGAGCATTGATGGCCAGACCTTGAGCTACGGGCAACTGGAGGCCTGCGCCAACCAGCTCGCCCACCGCTTGATTGGCCTGGGCGTGACGCCGGACCAGCCGGTGGGCATCGCGGTGCAGCGCAGCGCCGAGATGCTTGTCGGCCTGCTGGCGATTCTCAAGGCCGGCGGCGCTTATGTGCCGCTGGACCCGGCGTACCCCGAGGATCGCCTGGCCTACATGATCCAGGACAGCGGCATCGAGTTGCTGCTGACCCAGGCCCGCTTGCAGGCTCAACTGCCGATCCCGGCGACCCTGCGCACCCTGTTGCTGGACCAGCCGGACGCCGCGTGGCAGGCCGCACCGTCCACATGCCCGGCGGTGCCATTGACCACCGAGCACCTGGCCTACGTCATCTACACCTCCGGGTCCACCGGTAAACCCAAGGGCGTCATGGTCCGCCATGGCGCGCTGAGCAACTTCGTCACCAGCATGATCGCCCGGCCAGGCATCACGGCCAGCGATCGCATGCTGTCGCTGACGACGTTTTCCTTCGACATTTTTGGCCTGGAAATCTACGGGCCGTTGTCGGCCGGCGCCAGCGTGGTGCTGACCGGCCAGGACGTGCATCAGGATCCACAAGCGGTGCTGGCGCTGATCGAGCGTCACGACGTGAGCGTGCTGCAAGCCACACCTTCGAGCTGGCGCATGTTGCTGGATCATGAGCACTCGGCGGTGCTGGCCGGTCGCACGTTCCTCTGCGGCGGCGAGGCGTTGCCCCTGGAGTTGGCGCAACGACTGCTGGCACTTTCGCCGAAGGTCTGGAATCTCTATGGCCCGACCGAAACCACGATCTGGTCGGCGGTGCATCCGCTGAGTCTGGAAAACAGCCGTCCGTTCCTGGGCAAGCCGCTGGACAACACCGCCCTGTACATCGTAGGCAGTGACCTGACGCTCAACCCTCCGGGCGCGCCGGGTGAGTTGCTGATCGGCGGCGACGGGCTGGCCCGCGGCTACTTTCAACGTCCGGCGTTGACCGCCGAACGTTTTGTGCCTGACCCGTTCTCCACCTGTGGCGAGCGGCTGTACCGCACCGGCGACCTGACCCGTTATCGGGCCGAAGGCGTGGTCGAGTACATCGGACGCATCGACCATCAGGTCAAGATTCGCGGCTTGCGTATCGAGCTGGGTGAAATCGAAGCCGCATTGCTGGCCCAGGACACTGTGCGGGAAACCGTGGTGGTGGCCCATGAGGCCCCGACCGGTGCGCAACTGGTGGGTTACGTGGTGCTCGCGATCGGTGAAGCAGCGGACGAGGCTTCGTTACGCGCTTCGCTCAAGGCCGCGCTCAAGGCGCAATTGCCCGAGTACATGGTTCCGGCGCACTTGGTGTTCCTGGCACAACTGCCGCTGACGCCCAATGGCAAGGTCGATCGCAAGGCGTTGCCGGCGCCCGATGTGGGCGAAGTGCAGCGGCTTTACGTGGCGCCCCGCAGTCAGCGTGAGCAACAGGTGGCGGCGATCTGGCAGGAGGTGCTCAAGCTTGAGCGGGTAGGGCTGGAGGACAACTTCTTCGAATTGGGCGGGCACTCGCTGCTGGTCACCCAGGTGGTGTCTCGGGTCCGTCGAGCGTTGGCTATCGAGGTGCCGCTGCGCAGCCTGTTCGAACACAGCACGTTGCAGGACTTCGTCAATGCCCTCGACGCCGGCCAAGGCGAACTGGCGCCTGCGATGGTGCCGGTGTCGCGTGACGCACCGCTGCCGCTGTCGTTTGCCCAGGAACGCCAGTGGTTCCTGTGGAAAATGGACCCCGACAGCGCCGCCTACAATATTCCGACCGCGCTGCGGATGCGCGGTGCGCTGGACAAAATCGCCTTGCGCCAGAGTTTTGAAGCGCTGCTGCAACGTCACGAAAGCCTGCGCACAGCGTTCGTGGAGGACGATGGCCGCACCTGCCAGGTGATTCGCCCGCAAGGGCAGGTCCACTTCGTCGAGCAACGCCTGGCAGTGGCTGACGAGGCCAGTATTCAGGCGTTCCTCGAGCAGCAGACGCAACGCCCGTTCGACCTGCTGAGCGAGGCGCTGTTGCGCGTGGCGCTGCTGGAGTTGAGCGAGCAGGAGCACATTCTGGTCCTGACCGTGCATCACATCGTTGCCGACGCCTGGTCGTTGCAGGTGATGGTCGACGACCTGATGAGCCTGTATTCGGCGTTCATTCAGGAACAGCCTGCGCAGTTGCCGCCTCTGGCGGTGCAATACGCCGACTATGCCGTCTGGCAGCGGCAATGGATGGCCGCCGGCGAACGGGAGCGACAACTGGCCTACTGGACCGGGCAACTGGGCAGCGAGCAACCGCTGTTGGAGCTGCCCACGGACCATCCGCGCCCGGCGCAGCAAAGCCTGCGCGGCGCGCGTTTGCCGATTGTGCTGGATCGCTCGCTGAGCGACGCCCTCAAAGCCCTGGCCCGACGGGAAAACGTCACGCTGTTCGTGCTGTTGCTCGGTTCTTTCCAGGCGCTGCTACATCGCTACAGCGGTCAGGCCGACATCCGCGTCGGGGTGCCGATTGCCAACCGTCATCGCCTGGAAACCGAGCGGTTGATCGGTTTCTTCGTCAATACCCAGGTGCTGCGGGCCGAATTCCACCGTGATCTGACCGGTGCGGATTTGCTGCAACAACTCAAGCAGACAGCCATGGCGGCGCAGATGCATCAGGACCTGCCGTTCGAGCAATTGGTCGATGCCTTGCAACCGCAGCGCAACCTGAGCCACAGCCCGTTGTTCCAGGCCATGTTCAACCACCGCAACGAAACCGGTGCGGCACTGGCCAATGCCTTGCCAGGCCTGGCGGTCGAACCGCTTGGCTGGGAACAGCGCACCGCACAATTCGACCTGAGCCTGGATACCAGCGATAGCCCGCAAGGCCTGCACGCCGCCCTGACCTACGCCACGGATCTGTTTGAGCCGGCCACCATCGAGCGCATGGGCCGGCATTGGCTCAACTTGTTGCAAGGCCTGGTGCAGGACCTGCATCGGCCCGTTGCGCAGTGGGCGCTACTGGATGCTGACGAACGGCGGCGGATGCTGCTCGACTGGAACGCGACGACGGCGCAATACCCCCTCGATCGCAGTGTGCATGGGTTGATCGAAGAGCAGGTGCGGCGAACCCCGGACGCCCCGGCGCTGGTTTTCGGCGAGCAACGCCTGACGTATGCCCAGCTCAATGCTCGGGCCAATCGCTTGGCTCACCGGCTGATCGAGCAGGGTGTCGGTCCGGATGTGCTGGTGGGCATTGCCGTGGAGCGTTCCGTGGAAATGGTGCTGGGGCTGTTGGCGATTCTCAAGGCCGGCGGTGCCTACGTGCCGCTGGACCCGGAATATCCACGGGAGCGCCTGGCCTATATGTTCGAAGACAGCGGTATCGGTTTGCTGCTGACCCAAAGCCACTTGCTCGAACAATTGCCGATCCCGCCGGGGCTGCGCAGCCTGGTGCTGGAGCTGCCCGATGATGGGCTGCAAGCAGGCCGCGACGCCAATCCGCACGTCAGACTCGACGGCGAAAACCTGGCGTATGTGATCTACACCTCGGGTTCCACCGGCAAGCCCAAGGGCGCGGGTAATCGTCATTCGGCGTTGGTCAATCGGCTGTGCTGGATGCAGGACGCGTATCGGCTGGAGGCGGACGACAGCGTGCTGCAAAAAACGCCGTTCAGTTTCGACGTGTCGGTCTGGGAGTTTTTCTGGCCGCTGCTGACCGGCTCGACGCTGGTGGTGGCCGCGCCGGGCGCTCATCGCGACCCGACACAACTGATCGAACTGATCACCGCGCAGCGCATCACCACGCTGCACTTCGTGCCCTCGATGTTGCAGGCTTTCCTGCAAGACCCACACGTGGCCGAATGCACCAGCCTGAAACGCATCGTGTGCAGCGGCGAAGCCTTGCCGGTGGATGCGCAGCAGCAGGTGTTTGCCAAACTGCCGAACGCCGGCCTGTACAACCTCTACGGTCCGACCGAGGCGGCCATCGACGTGACCCATTGGACCTGTGTCGAGGAGGGGCGCGACAGCGTGCCGATCGGTCAACCGATTGCCAACCTGGGCACCTGCATCCTCGATGATGAACTGTCACCGGTGCCAGTGGGGGTGATCGGCGAGCTGTACCTGGCGGGCGAGGGCCTGGCCCGTGGTTACCATCGACGTCCGGCGCTGACGGCCGAGCGGTTCGTGACCGGCCCCTTCGGCAATGGTCAGCGCCTGTATCGCACCGGCGACCTGGCGCGCTACCGCGCCGATGGCGTGATCGAATACGCCGGGCGGATGGATCATCAGGTGAAGATCCGTGGCTTGCGCATCGAGTTGGGTGAAATTGAAGCGCGCCTGGCCGAGCACGACGACGTGCGTGAAGCCGTTGTCATCGCTCAGGACGGGAGCTTGCTGGTGGCCTACGTGGTGCCGGCGCGCGCCGAGTTGCTGGCCGCCGAAGACATCGTTCGCCAGACACTGCAAGGTCATCTCAAGGAGCATTTGAGCCAGGCCTTGCCCGACTACATGGTGCCGCAGCACTGGTTGTGGCTGGAAAAAATGCCCGTCAGCCCCAACGGCAAACTGGAGCGCAAGGCGCTGCCCAAGGCCGATATCACCGCCAACCCCAAGGCTTACATCGCACCGGTCACCGCCATCGAACAGGCGTTGGCCGGTATCTGGCAAAGCGTGCTCGGGCGCGGGCAAGTGGGGCTCAGCGACAACTTCTTCGAGCTGGGGGGCGATTCGATTGTCTCCATCCAGATGGTCAGCCGGGCCCGTCAGGCAGGCATCCATTTTAGCCCCAAGGATCTGTTCATACATCAGACCATCCAGGGTCTGGCCAGCGTGGCGACCCTGGGTGACAGCGGGCTGGCTATCGATCAGGGGCCGGTGACGGGAGAGACGCTGCTGCTGCCGTTCCAGCAATGGTTTTTCGACCAGCCCATGGCCGAGCCTCATCACTGGAACCAGTCGGTGCTGCTCAAGGGGTTGCGGCCTTTACACGCCGGGCATCTGGAGCAGGCGTTGCAGGCATTGGTTGCCCATCACGATGCCTTGCGCCTGGCCTTCAGGCGTGAGGACGACGCCTGGACCGCTCGCCATCAAACACTCGCTGAACAGCAGGCGATCTGGCGTCGCTCACCGCTGTTGTGGACGGCTGAGGTGGCAGATGCCCCGGCGCTGGAGCGCCTGGCCGAACAAGCCCAGCGCAGCCTGGACCTGGAAAGCGGCGCGTTGTTGCGCGGTGTCCTGGCGAACCTGGCCGATGGCAGCCAACGGCTGTTGCTGGTGATCCATCACATGGTGGTGGACGGGGTGTCCTGGCGCATTCTGCTGGAAGACCTGCAACAGGCTTATGAACAATTGCAGGCCGGCCAGACCCCGAAACTGCCGGCCAAGACCAGCGCCACCCAGGCCTGGGCGCAACGCTTGAAAACCCATGCGGGCAGTGCAGCGTTCCAAACCCAGATGGCGTACTGGCAAGGGCAACTTGAGGGCGCTCGCGGCGATTTGCCCTGTGACCGGCCGCAGGGCGAACTGCGCAGGTGTCATGGGGCGCAGGTCCAGACGCGGCTGGATAAAAACCAGACCCGCCAACTCTTGCAGCAAGCGCCAGCGGCCTATCGCACCCAGGTCAACGATCTGCTCCTGACGGCCCTGGCCCGGGTGATCGGTCGCTGGACCGGGGAGGCCTCGACCTTGATTCAGTTGGAGGGCCATGGCCGCGAGGCTCTGTTCGATGATCTGGATTTGAGCCGCAGCGTCGGCTGGTTCACCAGCCTGTTTCCGGTCCGGTTGACACCGGCCGTGACCACCGAGGATTCGATCAAGGCCATCAAGGAGCAATTGCGCGCGATACCCGACAAGGGCCTCGGATTCGCCGTGCTGCGCTACCTGGGTGATGAGCCGACGCGGTGTGCCCTGCAGGCGTTGCCGGTGCCACGCATCACCTTCAACTATCTGGGCCAGTTCGACAGCGGATTTGCTGATGACGCCGCTGGGCTGTTTGTTCCGGCCGGCGAATCGGCGGGCGCGCCACAGAGCCCGCTGGCGCCGCTGGACAATTGGCTGACGCTCAATGGCAGCGTCTACGCGGGTGAGTTGAGCATCGACTGGACATTCAGCACGCAGATGTTCGATGAGTCGACGATCCAGGCGCTGGCCCTGGATTACGCTCAGGAGCTGCAGGCGTTGATCGAGCACTGCTGCCAGACCCGGCATCAGGGCTTCACACCGTCGGACTTCCCGCTGGCCGGGTTGACTCAGGCCCAGCTGGACACGTTGCCGCTGGCTGCGCGGCAGATCGAAGACATCTATCCGTTGTCGCCCATGCAGCAAGGCATGCTGTTCCATACGCTGTATGAGCAGCAGGCCGGCAATTACATCAATCAACTGCGTGTTGATGTCGCAGGCTTGGACGTCGAGCGCTTCCGCCAGGCCTGGCAGGCGGCCATGGACACCCATGAAGTGCTGCGCAGCAGTTTCGTCTGGGACGGTGATTTCAAGCGGGCGTTGCAGGTTGTACACAAGCAGATGGAGGTTGCATTCCTGTTCCACGATGGAGGCGCCGCAGCGAATCCATCCCAGGATCTGGACGCCCTGGCGTTGGCGCAGCGCCAGCAGGGTTTCGAGCTGGATGCGGCGCCGCTGTTGCGCTTGCTGGTGGTGCGCGTGGCAGAGGACCGCTATCACATGATCTACACCAGCCATCACATTCTGATGGACGGCTGGAGCAACTCGCAGTTGCTGGGGGAAGTGTTGCAGCGCTACGGCAGCCAACCCGTCGTTGCATCTGGCAGCCGCTACCGGGACTACATCGCCTGGCTGCAACGCCAGGATGGCGCCGCCAGCGAAGCGTTCTGGAAGCCCGCGCTGCAACGTTTGGAGGCCCCGACGCGGCTGGCCGATGCCATTGCGCAGTCCGGGGAGGCCGACACGGGCTACGGCGATCACGTGCAGGTCCTGGACGAGACGCTGACCCGCCGTCTGGAAGCTTTCGCCCGTGCCTCGAAAGTCACCGTCAACACGCTGGTGCAGGCCGCGTGGCTGCTGCTGTTGCAGCGTTACACCGGCAAAGACACTGTGGCCTTCGGCGCGACGGTGGCTGGTCGTCCGGCGGACTTGCCCGGTATCGAGCAGCAGATCGGCCTGTTCATCAACACCCTGCCGGTGATCGCCAGCCCTCGGGCCGAGCAGTCCCTGGACAGTTGGCTGCAAGCGCTACAAGCACAGAACCTGGCGCTGCGCGAGTTTGAGCACACCGCGTTGCTGGACATCCAGCGCTGGGCCGGGCAGGGCGGTGAAGCGCTGTTCGACAGTTTGCTGGTGTTCGAGAACTACCCGATTGCCCAGGCCTTGGAACAGGGCGCACCGGACGGTTTGCGCTTCAGGGCGGTGAAGCGCTGTTCGACAGTTTGCTGGTGTTCGAGAACTACCCGATTGCCCAGGCCTTGGAACAGGGCGCACCGGACGGTTTGCGCTTTGGCCCGGCGCTCACCCAGGAACAAACCAGCTACCCATTGACGCTGTTGGTGGGATTGGATCGGCAACTGTCGGTGCACATAAGCTACCAGCAGGCGAGCTTCTCGGCGGCCACGGTAGAACGGCTGGCGACCCATCTGGCTCAGTTGCTGGGACAGATGACCGATGGCGGCGAGCGTTGCCTGAGTGAACTGTCGATGCTGGAGTTCGATGAGCATCAGCGCCTGACCCACGACTGGAATCCGCTGGACGCGCCGTTCGAGCAAAACCTGTGCATCCATCAGATGATTGCTCGCCAGGCCGAGGCCACGCCGGACGCCCTGGCGGTGACCTTCGCCAATACCCGACTGAGCTACAGCGAACTCGATGGCCGCGCCAATCGCCTGGCCCACAAACTCATCGAAATGGGCGTGGGCCCGGAAGTGCGTGTGGGCGTGGCGATGCCGCGCTCCGAGCACCTGCTGATCGCCTTGCTGGCGGTGCTCAAGGCCGGTGGCGCCTACGTGCCGCTGGACCCGGATTACCCGGCCGAGCGCGTGGCCTACATGCTCGACGACAGCCGCGCGCGGGTGTTGCTGACTGAACAATCGGTGGCGGCGACGCTGAGCGTGCCGGCCGAAACCGCTGTGCTCATGCTGGATCAGCTCGACCTGGCGSACTACCCATTGAGCGCACCGCGCACAACCGTGACGCCCGACAACCTCGCCTACGTGATCTACACCTCCGGRTCCACCGGCCAGCCCAAGGGCGTGGCGATTGCCCATCGCAACGTGCTGGCGCTGATCGACTGGTCCAGATCGGTCTACAGCCGCGATGACATCCAGGGCGTGCTCGCMTCGACCTCGGTGTGCTTCGACTTGTCGGTGTGGGAGCTGTTCGTGACCCTGGCCAACGGCGGTTCGCTGATCATCGCRCGCAACGCCCTGGAGCTGCCGCAACTGCCGGCCCGCGATCAAGTACGGRTGATCAACAGCGTGCCCTCGGCCATRGCCGCGTTGCAGCGCAGCGGCGAGATTCCGGCCAGCGTGCGCATCATRAACCTGGCCGGTGAACCGCTGAAGCAAAGCCTGGTGGATGCGCTGTATCAGCACCCCATCGGTGGGAGCGAGCCAGTGGAAGCAAAACCAGTAGGAACAGAGCCTGTGGGAGCAAAGCTTGCTCGCGATAGCATCCTATCGGCTGGCCCATGTGTAACTGACCCACCGCCATCGCGAGCAAGCTTTGCTCCCACAGACTGTGCTTCCACAGGAGTGCTCCCACAAGGGATTGAGCACGTCTACGACCTTTACGGCCCCTCGGAAGACACCACCTATTCCACCTGGACCCGCCGCACTGCCGGCGGCACGGCGAACATCGGCCGGCCCGTCAAGCACACCGCCAGCTACCTGCTCGACGCCGACCTGCAAGCGGTGCCCCAGGGCGTTTCAGCCGAGCTGTACCTGAGCGGCGCGGGTATCACCCGTGGCTACCTCGGCCGCGCCGCGATGACCGCCGAGAAGTACGTACCCAACCCGTTTTCCACAACCGGCGAACGGCTGTACCGCACGGGTGACTTGAGCCGTTATCGCGCCGATGGCGTGCTCGAGTATCAGGGCCGCATCGACCATCAGGTGAAGATCCGCGGCTTCCGCATCGAGTTGGGAGAAATCGAAGCACGGCTGCTGCAGCAACCCCAGGTGCATGATGTAGCGGTGCTGGCCCAGGACGCTCCGGGCGGTCAGCAACTGGTGGCCTACGTGGTTGCTTCGGCGTTGCAAGCGGACGAAAGCAGTGCGCGCGCCCAGCTCAAGGCAGGCCTCAAGGAGCATCTGCCCGACTACATGATCCCGACGCACCTGTTGTTCCTCGAACACCTGCCCCTGACGCCCAACGGCAAACTCGACCGCAAGGCCCTGCCAGCCGTGGATACCGGGTTATCGCAAAGTGGTTACGAGGCACCCGAGGGTGAGCTGGAGCAACAGATTGCCGGTGTCTGGCAAGAGGTGCTGGAGCTGGAACAGGTCGGTCGCAACGACCACTTCTTCGAGCGCGGTGGTCACTCATTGCTGGCGACCCAGGCCGTTTCACGCTTGCGTAAGCTGACCGGCTATCCGCTGAGCCTGCGTGACCTGTTCGATCATCCGCAGCTCAAGGCGCTGGCGGCGCTGATGGCCGGCTCCGTCGATGGACCGGTCCGGGCGAGCGATTCCCGTGGGGTGTGGCTCCAGGCCCATGGGCCACGCCGTTCCGCGCCGCTGTCGTTGGTGCAGCGACGTTTGTGGGTCGCCGAACAATTGTCCGGCGGCACTTCGGCGTATGGCATGCCCATGGCGCTGCGCCTGTGCGGCGAGTTGTCGGTGGAGCGTCTGATGAGCAGCTTTGCCGACGTGGTACGCCGTCATGACGTATTGCGCACTGCGTATCGCCAAAACGAAGAAGGGGATCCGATGGCGCTGATTGCCGATGAGGTCCGACTGGACTTCCCGGTGATCGACCTGTCTGGTCTGTCGCCCAGTGCCCGGCAGGAACAGGTGGCCCAGGCGACGCTGGAAAATGCCCGCACCCCGATCGATCTGGAGCAGGCACCGCTGCTGCGCGGGCGGATTCTGCACCTGGGGCCGACCGAACATGTGTTGCTCTACGCCATGCATCACATCATCTCCGATGGCTGGTCGATGGGGCTGCTGATCAACGAACTGGTGCAGGTCTACGAGGCATCCCTCAAGGGTGAACCGATGCCGTTGGCGCCCCTGGAGATTCAGTACCATGACTTCGCCTTGTGGCAGCAGGCGCTGGAAGAGCAGGGCGTACTGGCGCGTCAGGCTGACTACTGGAAACACCGGCTCAGTGGCTACGAGGGGCGCCTGAACCTGCCGCTGGCCCGTCCTCGGGGCCAGACCGCTTCCTATGACGGCGATGCGCTGCAGTTCCAGCTTCCCACCGGGCTGACCGCGGCCTTGCGCCGGTTGTCCAGCGAAGCCGGGGTCACGCTGTACAGCACGCTGCTGGCGTCCTTCCAGGTGTTATTGCATCGGGTTAGCGCTGCGCAAGATCTGGTGGTTGGCGCCGACGTGGCCGGTCGTGAACAGCCGGAGCTGGAGCGGCTGATCGGTTTCTTCGTCAACGTGCTGCCCCTGCGTTCGCGCTTGGACGCCGGTGCCACGTTCGCAAGCTTTTTGGCGAAAACCCAGGACAACCTGCTTGGCGCCCTGGAGCATCAGGACTTGCCGTTCGACCAGATTGTCGAGGCCTCGGGCGTGCCACGACACAAGGGCATGAATCCCTTGCTCCAGGTGTTGTTCGTGATGAACAACGTGCCGGTGCGCACCCGCTCCATAAAGGGGTTGAGCGTGGAATTGCTGCCGGCGTTGGAGACCCATTCTAAATTCGACATGGCGTTGTTCGTTGACGAAGAAGAAGGGCAATTGCGCGGCACTTGGCAATTCGCCACAACCTTGTTCGGACATGAGCACATTCAGCACCTGATTCAGGCCTGGACCGCCCTGTTGGAACAGATCGTCGCTGATCAGGACATTCAATTGGGAGCTATCAGCATGCCAGTCGACAACTTGGCGGCCGCCGCCAAGCCTGCCACCGTCCCGGGGCCCAAGGCCGATAAGCTGGGCAAGTTTCTCAAACGCTCGGTGACACCGCTCGCCAAGCCTCGACCGGCGCGGGTGCGTGAATCACTAGTGGCAGCACCGCAGCGATTCCCGTTGATGCTGGAGCCGGGTGAACCCCAGCTGGATGTCATCGAGTGGATTCATCAGAACCGGCCGCTGATCGAGCAAAAGCTGGCCGAACATGCGGGCATTCTGTTCCGCGGTTTTGAACTGGATGGCATCCAGGGCTTTGAAGCGTTCGCCGAAGCGATCCAGCCCGGCCTTTATGGTCAGTACGGCGATTTGCCGAAGAAGGAAGGGGGCAAGAACACCTACCGTTCCACGCCGTACCCGGAGCGCAAGATGATTCTGTTCCACAACGAAAGCTCCCATCAGGACCGCTGGCCGCGCAAGCAGATGTTCTATTGCGAGCAAGCCGCGCCTGTGGGCGGTGCGACTCCAGTGGTGGATTGCCGGTTGATGTACGAAAAACTGCCGTCGGACCTTCGCGAGAAGTTCGAAGACAAAGGGCTGCTGTATGTGCGCACCTTCACCGACAAACTCGACGTGTCGTGGCAGCACTTTTTCAAGACCGAGGACCGCCGCGAAGTTGAGGCCCGGTGTCGGGCGGGCGGTATCCAGTGGCGCTGGCTCGACAACGACGAGTTGCAGACCCGCACACCGGGGCCGGCGATCATCACGCACCCGATCACCGGGGAGAAGTCGTTCTTCAATCAGGTGCAACTGCATCACATCTATTGGCTGGAGCCGGATGTGCGGGAGGACCTGCTGTCGATGTTCGGTCTGGAGCGCATGCCTCGGCATGTGTATTACGGCGATGGCTCACCCATCGAGGATGAGGTGATGGCGCGCATCGGTGATTTGTATGAAGCCTGTGCGGTGCGTTTCGACTGGCGCAAGGGCGATGTGATCCTGCTGGACAACATGCTGGTGGCCCACGCCCGCGACCCGTTCGAGGGCCCCCGCAAGATCGTGGTTGCCATGGGCGATATGTATGAGCGCAGCGCGCTGGAGGGCCAGGTCGATGCCGGGGCCGCCATCCAGGGCATCCGCAACCTGGAGGAAACCGGAGCATGAACGAGGTATTGATGGACCAGCAGGACCCCGGCTTTGCCTTGACCCCCGAGCAACAAGCGATGCTCGAACAACTGTCGAGCACGGCGACCTGTGGCGAAGCATTGCGTTGGCTGAATGTGGTCATCGACGGCGATCTCGATCCGCAGCGATTGCAGATCGCGTTCGATACGCTCCTGGCACAGCAGCCAATGCTGCTGGCGCGGCTGGACAAAGTGGCCGGTTTCCACGGCTTGCGTCAGGTCGCCAGCGGCGCCGCTCGTTTCCCGCTGACGATACAGGCAGGCGAGCAACGGACCGAGGATGTCCAGGCGCAGATCAAGGATTCGCTGGGCTGTGCTTTTGTGGTGGGCGAATCGCCAAACGTCCAGGCCGTGCTTTATCGTCTGGCGCCGCAGCAATGGCAACTGGTGCTGGGTATCGCTCGCTACAGTGCCGATGCGCAATCGCTGAATCTGCTGCTGGAGCAAGTCCAGCAAGCGTACGCCGCAGTTCAGGCGTCGGAAGACGAAGCACCGGGCGAGTTTGCCCAGTACCTGGAATGGCGCAGTGAGGTGGTGCTTGATGAAGATGCCGCCACCGGACGAACCTATTGGCAGCATTACCTGCAAGGCGTGCAGACGGACATCGCCACACCGTGGTTGGCTGCGCGCAGCGCCGGCAGTGAGACGGGGGCCGCTGATACCTGTGTGTCGCTGACCCTGGAGCCGGCCCAGCGCGATGGGTTGCAACGGTTGGCCGAGCAGCTCGATCAGCCGCTTGCCACGCTGCTGCAAGGCGCATGGTGGGTGTTGCTGGGACGTTTGAGCGGCCTTGAGCAGGCGCTGGTGGGCGTGCGTCATGACAGCCGTGGCGACTATGAATACTTCGCCAATGCTGTGGGCGTGTTCGAGAAAACCCTGCCGCTTAGCGTTTCATTGCCCGCGACGGTGTCGTTCAGCGAGTGGCTGGACGAGCTGGCGGCGCGTCTGGAAGCCCATCGCACCTGGCAGGAATACTGGGCGCCGGAACTGTCGCCTGAGGCGGCGCGCCCGGCCTACGGCTTTACGCTGGGGCAGGCTAACCGGGCCGGCAACAGTGGCGGCCTTAACTGGGCTGTTGCAGAGTCCGTGCGGGTGCCGGCAGATCCATTCGAGTTGCTGTTGCAGGTGCAATTGAACGCTGCCCAGCAGCTTGCCGCGGTCAATCTGCATTACGCCAGCTCGCGTTACTCGCCGGCCTCGGCCAGCGCCGTGTTGGAACAGTACGGCGTGCTGTTGGCGTCGATCCTTGCCGCTCCACACACCGCATTGGCGCGGCTCGATCTGTTGAGTCGCACCGCAGAGCAGCGCTTGCTGGCAATCAACCCCGCCATGCACGCGTTAGCTGATGGCCGTTATCTGCCGCAGCGCATCGCCGATCTGGCGTCGCATACACCGAACGCCATTGCCCTGACCGACGCCCGTCAGCAAATGAGCTACGGCCAGTTGCAAGCCCGGGTCGACAGCATGGCGCAGGGCCTCAAGCAGCAAGGCGTGGGCGCCGGTTCGATGGTCGCGCTGGCGTTGCCGCGCTCGGTGGATCTGGTGATTGCAATGCTGGCGAGCTGGCGCCTTGGTGCGGCGTATCTGCCCCTTGATGTGCAGTGGCCCCAGGCGCGTCAGGCGTTGATGCTGGAACAGGCCGGCGCGGCGTTGTTGTTGACCGATGCGGCGCATCTGCCGGCCTGGCAGGATCAGCCGTATAAGGCGCTGACCGTGGCTGAGCTGAGCCATCCGGCTACGCCACTGCCGGCGCTCGCCACCCAGGGCAACGATATCGCCTATGTGTTGTTTACCTCCGGCTCCACCGGTGTGCCCAAAGGCGTGGTGATCGAGCATCGGCAACTGCTCAACTACACCGCCCAGGCCAGTCAGGCGCTGGGGCTTGCCCAGTGCAAGAACGTCGGTTTCAGTTCCAGCGTGGCGGCGGACCTGGGTAATACGGCGTTGTTTGGCGCGTTGTTCAACGGCGCGACCCTGCATGTGGCCAGCGATGAGCTGATGCAGGACGGCGTGTTGTTTGCCCAGTACCTGCAACAGCAGCAGATCGACTGCTTGAAAATCGTGCCCTCGCACCTCGCGGCGCTGCTCGACGGTGAACGGGCGCTGCTGCCGGGCACCCTGGTGCTTGGCGGTGAGCCGATTGCGCCGACCTTGGTCGAGCGCATCGCCCGGTTGCGCAGCGATTGCCGGGTGTTCAACCACTACGGGCCGACCGAAGCCACGGTGGGGGTGATGATTCATCCGCTGTCTCTGAACGGCGCGGCCAGCGACTGTTCGGCGCTGACCCAGGTGCTGGGCAACAACCAGGTTTACGTGCTGGACGCCGATCTGCGTTTGGCACCGGTGGGCGTGCTGGGTGAGGTGTACCTGGGCGGAGCGCAGTTGTGCCGGGGCTATCTTAATGCCGAGGCCGATGCGCAGGCGTTCATCCAGAGTCCCTTTGATCCGGCGCAGCGGTTATATCGCACCGGTGACCTGGCGCGTTATCGGCCGGACGGGGCGATCCAGCTATATGGTCGGCGCGATCAGCAGGTCAAGGTGCGTGGGTTCCGTATTGAACTGGCGGAGATCGAGGCCGTGCTGGTGCGCATGCCGCAGGTGGCCGAAGCATTGGTGTTGCCGGCAACGTCGGTCGAGCAGGGGCTGTTGGCCTTTGTCGTGGCGCAGCAGGGACTGTCGACGGGCTTGCTCGACGCCGCGCGCGCTGAGCTGAGCGCCCGCTTGCCCAGCGTGATGGTGCCGCAGCACGTGCATCTGATCGAACGATTCCCGCGACTGGCCAACGGCAAGATCGATCGCCACGCACTGCAGCAGTTGGCGGTGGCTACAGCGGACGATGAAGACGCCGCGCCACGCGATGCGCTGGAGCAATTGCTCGCCGCGCGCATGGCGCAGTTGCTTGGGCTTGAGCGATTGGGCATCGATCGCGACTTCTTCGCCGCCGGAGGTCATTCGTTGCTGGTGATCAAACTGGTGGCCGGTATTCGCAAGTTGTTGCAGTGCGAAATTCATCCGGGACTGGTCTTCGATCATCCGACCGTGGCGTCGTTGGCCCTGGCCTTGCGGGCGCTGGAGAGCAGTCCGGGGCAATTGGAAAAAATGGCCCAGGTGCGCCTGAAAATGGAGGCGATGAGTCCCGAGGAAAAGGCCCTCCTGACCGAACAGGCTCGGCAGCTGCAAGCCGCCAAGGCGGCCCAAGGCAGCTGACATGGCATGAACAAAAAGGCCTTTTTTAAGTTCTCGTTCCCCCGCTCTGCGTGGGAATGCATTCCGTGACGCTCTGCGTCACCTTCCAGGGGCGGAACGCGAAGCGTCCCTGGCGGCATTCCCACGCGGGAGCGTGGGAACGATCGAAAGGCAGCTGACACTCGCATGAAACAAAAGGCCGGCGCCCCTCTGCGCCGGCTTTTTTTTAACTTTTTTCGCGAATGATAAATAAACTCATTCCGGTTTTTGGCAGGTGCTGCGTCTTACTTAGGTATGTGGACAAATCGGGTCGGGCAGGACGCTCAGGCACCGGATGTGTTCAGCAAAAATTTCGCCGTCGTCCAGCCGGATGACCGTGCCCGGGGAGGGGCCGGTCGGCCCCGCACTGACACATTGCCCTTGGGGCAATCGACCGTGCGGGTTCTCTCGTGCTGGCGAGCGGCGGGCCCTTCGGCCCCATGGACTTTTACTTCTACCAATAATAGAGAGCACGATGTCATCCATTCATGAGTTGAAACCTCTGTTCAAGGCACTCGTCATGTCCCGCGGCCTGCGTTCGCGTCGGGTGTTGACCGGTCTGGGGCTGGTCTGCCTGCTGCCACTCAGCGCTCAGGTGATGGCTGAAGACGTCAGCATCGACATCCCTGCGCAATCGCTGCCCCAGGCACTGCAAGCGTTCGGTCAGCAGACCAACCAGCAAGTGATCTACAACGCCGGCGATATGGCCGGGCTGAAAAGCAACCGCGTCAGCGGCAAGATGAGCCCGCAGGCGGCCCTCACCGAATTGCTCAAGGGCACGGGGGTGCGGTACAGCGTTGAGGGCAATACCCTGATGCTGCTGCGCGGTTCTGCCACTGGGTCCCTTGAGCTGGGCGCGACCACCGTCAAGGCACAGGAGCTGGTTGCGACGACCGAAGGCAGCAAGTCATACACCAGTAACGCCGTGACCATCGGCAAGGGCACCCATACCCTCAAGGAAATTCCTCAGTCGATCACCGTGATGACGCGTAAGCAGATGGATGACCAGAACCTGGTCAACCTCAAGGACGCCGTCAACCAGACCACCGGCATCGTCGGCCTGCAGGGCGTTGGCCAAGGCATGATCCTGTCGTCACGCGGCTTCCAGATCGACGATTGGCAATACGATGGTGTGCCGATCCTGCGTAACAATTATTCGCTGGGCAACTGGGCGACCCAGGACCTGATCTTCTTCGACCGCCTGGAAATCATGCGCGGCGCCTCCGGCCTGCTGCAAGGCACCGGCAGTCCCGGTGGTGCCGTCAACCTGGTGCGCAAGCGTGGCCAGAACGCACCGACCGTGACCCTGACCGGCAAGGCCGGCTCCTGGGATCACTACGGCCTGCAACTGGACGCTGGCGGCCCGCTGAACCAGGCCGGCAACATCCGCGGTCGCATCGTCGTCGACGAAGACCAGAGCAATTCATTCGTCGACCATGCGTGGAGCAAGACTCACTCGCTGTACGGCGCGCTGGACGTCGACCTGAGCGAAGACACCACCCTGGGTTTCGCGGTCAGCCAATCCAACGGCGAATCGCGGGGCAACATCCGCGGCCTGCCACGCTACGCCGATGGCAGGATGCCGGACGTGTCGCGCTCGACCTACACGGGGGCGCGCTGGAACCGCTCCGAAATCGACGTCACCACCCTCTACGCCGATCTGGAGCACCGCTTCAATGAGGACTGGGCGTTCAAGGTCGGCGCGGTGCACATGAGCGAAGACAACCAGGCGAAAAACCAGCGCGTCCAAAGGGGAGGTGGTCTCCTGCCTGATGGCAGCGGCGTGCAATATGCCGACTTCCTGACCGATTTCCAGTCCACGAAGGCCGGTCTCGACATGAACCTGACCGGCAAGTTCGAAGCCTTGTCGATGGAGCAGGAAGTCATGCTGGGCGGCAACTACTCCCAGCTGGAAACCGATGACCGCTACGCCCGTACATTCAACAACACCAGCGACTCCATCTTCGACATCGACAATGACCGTCCGGACATCAGCTACGACAGTTTGATCGCCGCGGGTGGCCAGGGCACCCTCAGCAAATACGATATCCGCCAGAAGGGCGTGTACGGCACCTGGCGCGTCAAGCCGGTGGACGATCTGACGCTGGTGCTGGGTTCCCGGGTCAGCTGGTATGACTACAGCTACAAGTCGAAAACCGAAAACTCAGCCGGTATCACAGGCAACGCGCCAAGCACCGGAACTGAAACCGGAGTGGTCACGCCCTACGCGGGCATCATCTATGACCTGAGCCGTGAATGGGCCGTGTATGCCAGTTATACCGACGTGTTCCAGCCGCAGACCAATCGCGATGCCAACGGTTCGGTGCTCAAGCCGATAGTCGGCACCAACTACGAAGTCGGCCTCAAGGGCGAGTTGATGGACGGTCGGGTCAATACCTCCCTGGCAATCTTCCGCTACGACCATGAGAACCGTGCCATCAACGACGGTGGTTCGGGGTGTGGCGGCTCGGGTTGCTCGGTAGCCTCGGGCAAAGTGCGCAGCCAGGGTATCGACGCCGAAATCAGTGGTGAAGTGATAGACAACCTGCAGCTGTTCGCGGGTTACACCTACAACACCACCAAGTACCTGGAGGACCCGGACAATGAAGGGAGTATTTTCAGCACCTGGACGCCGAAACACATGCTGCGCGTGTGGGGCAACTACCAGTTCACCGGCGACTGGAGCCGTGTCAGCACCGGCTTGGGCTTCACCAGCCAAAGCCACACGATGGTTTACGACTACGATCGTGAAGTCCCGGGTTACACCGTATGGAACGCCCGCGTCGGCTACCAACTGACGTCGGAAATCGCCTTGGCGGTCAACGCCAACAACCTGTTCGACAAGACGTACATTACGTCCGCCTACAACCAGCTCAATGGCAACAACAACTTCGGTGATCCACGCAACCTGATGTTCAGCGTGACGTACAAACCGCAGTTCTGATCCTCGCGGGAATGAATAGACCTGCCTTGTGGGTGGTGCTGTTCACTTAAGGAAACGGCGCTTTTCGAGACGGGAAAGCGCCGTTTTTTTTGCCAAGGTGCCCACTGCGCAATGCCTGCGTTCGGCCAGCGTGGTTAACGGGGCGCCGAGATCAACGTCCGACGCGAGGCGGCCTTATAGCCGACCTGTTCTTACGGGGGAACTCAATCCAATTGTGGGAGCGAGCTTGCTCGCGAAAGCGGCGGGTCAGCTTGCGAGGATGTTGGATGTGCCGACGTCATCGCGAGCAGGCTCGCTCCCACATGAGTTTGCTGGTGTCCTCAGCATCTGCAAACGACACAAAAACCTGTGGGAGCGAGCTTGCTCGCGAAAGCGGCGGGTCAGTTTGCGTTGATGTTGGATGTGCCGACGTCATCGCGAGCAAGCTCGCTCCCACATGAGTTTGCTGGTGCTCTCAGCATCTGCAAACGACACAAAAARCTGTGGGAGCGYGCTTGCTCGCGAAAGCGGCGGGTCAGTTTGCGTTGATGTTGGATGTGCCGACGTCATCGCGAGCAGGCTCGCTCCCACATGAGTTTGCTGGTGTCCTCAGCATCTGCAAACGACACAAAAACCTGTGGGAGCGAGCTTGCTCGCGAAAGCGGTGGTTCAGGCGCACCGAGCCTAAGTGAGGTGCCGAGTGGTCGGGCAGAAGCGCTTTGGCTACTTTCGCCTGGGCCGGCTTGCGGATTTTCGAAAGTGACCCGCCGTAACGGCGGAACCCTAAGTGGCGGTTACCGCAGCAACGGATATACACACCGACCCCAAGCGCTATTCCCCTTCTATCGTACTGGCCCAAAAAGCCTCGACCAACGAATCAAGCAACCCATCATCAAAAATCATACTGCGGTGACGCAACGGCGAATGCATCGAGCATTGCAGCTCCCCGGTCAGGCTGCAGCTCTTGATCAAGGCTTCGCAGAATGCCAATTCTTCCGGGGTTTTTTCTACCTGTGTCCACCAGCAGCTAGGCCGAACCCGTACCGGTTTGAAGGTGAACCCGTCGAAGGCTTCCAGCAAACGATCATGCACCGAGAACGCCTGGGCGTTCATGACTTCATCCTTGACGCTCTGCACGATCGCCAGCAAGTCGCCTCGTCCCGGCTCGATCTGGCTGGCGGCCCACTCATGGAAGGCCTTGACCGTGCTTTCGGGTTGCTCACGCCGATAAGTCGCCGTGCGTTCCGTGAGGGTCGGAAACAGCAGGTCGAAGTATTCGATGGCCTCCAGCAGATCCTGAGAGGCCGGGTCGGCTTGTTCAGCGCCTGGTAAATGCCGATGACGCGACAACGTTGCCGGATATAGATGCTCCGGGATCGTGCTATCCACCAAACCGAGAAAACTCACGGTGTGGCCCAGGCTTTCCAGCGTCGCGGCGATGTCCAGCGCAATGGCGCCGCCCAACGACCAGCCCATCAGGTAATAGGGACCTTGCGGCTGGGCCTTGACGATTTCCTGGCTGTAATCGGCGATCATCTCGCCCCAGGCTTCAGGCCCGGCATGCGGTTCACTGAAGCCGCGGTGCATGACGCCAAAGGTGCGCGCCCGCTGTTGGAGTTTGCGCGCCAGTGGCTGGTAACAGAACACGATGCCGCCGCTGGGGTGCAGGCAAAATAGCTGCGGTGCGCTGGCCGGTGCGTTGTTCAGTTCGACCAGGCATTGGGTCTGTTCCCGATGTTTTTGCGAGATGAACAAGGCCAGCTCGGCGACGCTCGGGTTGGCCAGCAACTCTTGCAGCCGCACGCTGATATTCAGGCGTGCCTTGAGGTTGGCAATCAGTTCGATCGCCAGGATCGAATGCCCGCCCAGTTCAAAGAAGCTGTCGTTGACACCGACGCGCGCAACCTTGAGGGACTGTTGCCAGAGCTGTGCCAGGGCTTCTTCCAACTGAGTGCGAGGCGCCAGGTAAAGGGAATGCCAAAGACCGGCGTCGGGTTCCGGCAAGGCCTTGCGGTCGAGCTTGCCATTGGCATTGAGCGGGAAATGATCGATGAACAGCAGGTGGCTGGGCACCATGTAGTCCGGCAACTGCGCTTTGAGTGCGCTCAACAAGCCTTCGCGTAACTCGGCCGTGGCCGGTTGTGCGGCAATCACGTAGGCGACCAGCTGCAGGCCGCCCGGGCCTTCATGGGTCAACACGACACCGTCTTGCACCGCCGGCAGCGTTTGCAGGCGCGCCTGGATTTCCCCCAGCTCGATGCGGAACCCGCGAATCTTGACCTGATGATCCAGGCGTCCGATGTACTCGATGCTGCCGTCGGTGCGGTAGCGGGCCAGATCCCCGGTGCGATAGAGGCGCCCACCCGGCAGCGGGTCGAACGGGTCGGGGATGAAGCGGGTAGCGGTCAGGTCGGCACGTCGGTGATAGCCGCGGGCCAGGCCGGCCCGGCCAACGTATAGCTCACCGATGCAACCCTTGGGCACCGGGTTCAGATGAGCGTCGAGCAGATACCAGGACAGGTCGACGATGGGTTCGCCGATGGGGCTAGCGGCCTCGCTGTGCAAGTCACTCATCGACAACGGCCGCCAGGTGACATGCACAGTCGTTTCCGTGATGCCATACATATTGATCAGTTGCGGCGTCTGGTCGCCGAAACGTTCGAACCAGGGGCGAAGACTCTGTACATCGATCGCTTCGCCGCCAAAAATCACCTGTCGCAACCGGTGGGCAAGAGGTTGCCCAGGTTCGCAGGCGACCTGCAGCAACGCTTTGAACGCCGAGGGCGTCTGGTTGAGCACCGTGACGTTTTCCTGGCAAACCAGGGCGTAGAAATCCTGCGGTGAACGGCTCACGGCGTGGGGCACGATGACCAATCGGCCGCCGTGCAGCAGGGCGCCGAAGATCTCCCACACGGAAAAGTCGAAGGCATAGGAATGGAACAGGCACCAGACATCCTGATGATCGAAGCTGAACCAGTGGTCCGTGGCCTGGAACAATCGGCTGACGTTGTGGTGCGCCAGCAGTGCGCCTTTGGGTTGGCCGGTCGAGCCTGAGGTGTAAATCACGTAGGCCAGGTTATCCGGGTCCATCGGCACATTCGGATTGTGCTCGGGATAGGGGCTATTGGCATCGACCGAATCCAGCAACAGACAGTTGATGTCAGCGGGCAGCGCCAGCGATTCCCGCAGATGAGCCTGGGTCAGGATCTGCGTGACGCCGCTGTCCGCGATCATGTAAGCCAGGCGGTCGGCCGGGTAGGCGGGGTCCAGCGGCACGTAGGCGCCCCCGGCCTTGAGGATCGCCAGCAGGCCGATGATCATCTGTGGCGTACGCTCGACGGCGATGCCGACCAGTACGTCGGGCCCGACGCCTTGCTCGATCAGCCGATGGGCCAGTTGGTTGGCCTGTCGGTTGAGTTCGGCATAGCTCATGTGCTGCCCTTCAAAGGTCAGGGCGATGGTGTCGCCTGTGCTGGCGGCGTGGGTTTCGATCAACCGGTGCAGACACTGTTCGCTGCGCAGTTGGGTCGGCTGACGGTTCCAGTCGCCCAAGGTTTTTCGGTGTTCATCGGCGCTCAACAGTTGCAGTTCGCCAAGCGCGCATCCAGGCGTCTCGACCAGGCCCCGCAGCAGGTTCTGCCAGTGGCCGGCCATGCGCTCGATGGTCTCTGCGCGGTACAGATCACGGCTGTATTCGAACGTTGCCAGCAGCTGTTGCTGGGAATAATCGACATCCAGCGACAGGTCGAACTTGGCCTGGTTGTCACCGGTACTGAGAAACTCCAGCGTCAGTTGACCCAGGTTTGGCGCCGACGGTGAGGACGACCCGGTGCGCCAGTTGAACAAGACCTGGAACAGCGCACTGGCGCCCTGTGCGCCGGGCCGTTGCAACTGATCCAGGATCAGTTCCAGCGGGTAGTCGGCATGTTCCAGCGCGGCGAGCGACTGCGCGCGCAGGTCCCGGAGGAAATCCAGCGCGCTGCGGGTCGAGTCGATCCGCGCCCGATACACCTGGCTGCTGACGAAAAATCCCACCAGCTCCTGGCTCTCGTGGCTGTTGCGGTTGGCGTTCGGGACGCCGACGGTGAAGTCGTTCTGGTTGCTGTACCGAGCCAATAACAATTGCCAGGCCGCCAGCGCCACGACAAAAGGCGTAAGCCCCTCCCGCTGACAGAACGTATCCAAGGCCTGGACCATTGCCGGGTCAAGTGACACCTGCACGCGTCCGGCCATGTGTTGCTGATTGGCGGTGCGCGCAAACTCCTGAGGCAGTTCCAGCGCCGGCAGCTCATGGCCCAGGTAGTCGCTCCAATAGGCGCCACTGCGGTGGCAGGCCGGGCTCTGCACATAGTCGCCGCGTTGCCAGCTCGCGTAGTCGGCGTATTGCAGGGGCAACGGCGGCAGCGTTGACGGATCGCCGAGCAAGGCTCGGGCATAGGCCATGGCCATGTCTTGCATGAGGATCGTGTTGGACCAGGCATCGGAAACGATGTGATGCATGTTGAGCAACAACACATGCTCGTCACTGCCCAGTCTGAGCAACGTTGCCCGCATCAGCGGCGCCTGGGTCAGATCGAACGGTTGTCGGGCGTGCTGTTCGATGCGCTGTGAAAGCGCCAGCTCCCGTGTTGGCTGATCGAGCGCGGCGAGGTTCTCCCGGTGCACGATCAGGCTGGCGTTACGCTCGATCACCTGGGTGGCGGCGCCGTCGATTTCAGTGAAGGCGGTGCGCAGGATGTCGTGCCGGTCGATGACGCGATTGAGTGCCTGTTCCAGGGCGTCGGCATTCAGTTTGCCGGTCAGGCGCAGGGCGCGCGGCAGGTTGTAGGCTGATCGGCTCGGGTCGCGCTGTTGCTCCAGCCACAAGCGCTGCTGGGCGAAGGACAAGGGCGCGCGGTCCGGCCGGCTGCGGCTGGAGCGGGCTTGCACAGCGTCAGCGTCCTCCTCCAGCAGCAGGGTCAGCAGGTCATCATCTAGCAATGGGTTCATGGTGTTCTCGCGGTTCAGGCAAAGGCTGCGGGGGCTTTTTCACTGATGACCTGACCGGCCTGCATCCGGACCAGTTGATCGGCGATGTCGAAATAGCGGTCGTCGTGGGAAATGACGATGATGGTTTTGCCCAACGCCTTCAGCTCCGGCAGCAGTTCGGTATAGAAAACCCGTCGGAACACCGGGTCCTGGTCGGCGGCCCATTCGTCGAACACCAGCACTGGGCGCTCCTCAAGCCAGGCGTTGAGCAACGCCAGGCGTTTGCGCTGGCCGGTGGAAAGATCGGTAGTGCTGAAGGCGCCGTCCTGAATGCGAACCTTATGAGCGATTTCCAGGCGCTCCAGGTAGCGATTGGCGTCGTCAGGTACCTGCTGGTCACCCTGAACCAGGTCATCGAACAGGTAATAGTCGGCAAAAATCGTGGTGAACAACTGGCGATAATCGTCCCGTTGCGCGGCCCCTACCGGCGCGCCGTCGAGGAGGATTTCGCCGCCCTGGGGGAAATAGAGGCCCAGCAGCAGTTTGATCAGCGTGGTCTTGCCGCCCCCGTTTTCACCGACGATGAACACAATGTCGCCCTGGGCGATGGAGAGGTTGACCGGTCCCAGGGCGAAGGGTTGGCTGCCTTCGACCGCCGGGAAGGCGTAGTGCACATCACGCAGTTCAAGCTGCTGGAGCGCTGGCCTGGAAAGGCTCTTGTCGTCCAGCAGCAGGTGCGGCTCCGGTGAGGAAAACTGCTCGTCAAGCTCGGCAATGCGCTTGAAGGCAATGTTTGCCCGGCTGATGACCGGCAAGGTCATCACCAGGTATTCCAGCGGGCCCTTCATGTACAGCAGCACCAGCACGAAACCGCTAAGCACGGCCTTGTCGGTGCCCAGCCACAGCGATTGCAGGGCCAGCACCAGGCCAATGACCACAAAAAACAGCATCGAGCCGAAGGTCTTGGCCACCACGAAGGTGTTGACCGCGCGAATATTGGTGTCGCAAATATTATCGGCGGTGGCTTCGATGCGCTGGCTGAACATGCGCTGGCGGCGTGGGCGATGAATGCGCAGTTCCTTGGCGCCAGCGGCGATCGCGCTGTAGTGTTTTTGCAGCGCGTCTTCGGCCTCGCGGGCGGCTTCGAACCCCCTGATGCCACGGGCTCGGGCCAGGTATTGCACGACCGTGCCGATCACCAGCGCCACCAGCAGCAGCAAGAACATCGGCAGTGACAGGTAGGCCAGATAACCCAGGCAACCGAGGGTCACGGTGAAGGCGATGGCCAGTGGTGCGAACGAAAACGCGAAATTGCTGACGGTGTTGACGTCGTGGGTCAGTACCGGGATGAGCCGGTGGCTGCGATAACGTTCGATCTGTTCGATGGGCGCCAGCAGCACCTTCTTGCCCAGGGACTTACGCAACCCGGCGATGATGTTCTGACCGACGTGGTTGCTACCGATGTCCGAAAGAATCGAGGTCAGCAGCGCCACCGCGCAGAGCACCACGAACGTTACCAGCGTCTGGGCTGTGGGTTTGGCCGCGGCGTTCAGGGCGTCGTTGATGGTCGCCAGCAGGGCGGTGATGCTCAGGCCGCCAAGCATGCCCAAGAGGATGGAGCCTACGACAATCAGCCGGAAGGGTTTGAGCAGGATGAACAGTTCATTGATCACCCCGCGTGTTGGTTGGCTCATGGAGGTTTCCCTGCTTGATGAAAAGGGCGAAGGCCATCGCGGGTGGTCGCCGGGAGGGCTTTAGGGCGCAGGCACGCTGGATTGGGTTGTGCCCATCTTTAGAACGATTGGAGGGCAGGGGAATTTATCCTGTGGGAGCAAGGCTTGCCCGCGATGAAGGCGACGCGCTTTTCTGTGAAATCGAGGTGTCTGCATCGCGAGCAAGCTTTGCTCCCACAGGGGCCGAGCTGTGCTCGGCCTACATATCCCGCGCCACCCGAAAACCAATCCAGTCACCCCGATTGCCCGGCACCAGCGCGTTGCGGTTGCCGGAGCGGGAGAACACCGGTGCCTCGCCCCAGTCGTTGCCGCGGATACGCTTGAACTCGCATTTGCCGGTCAGCCAGGCGCTGCCATCGCTCGGGGCACCGATGTAGTTTTCGTTATAGCAATCGGCCGTCCACTCGTAGATGTTGCCGTGCATGTCGTACACGCCGAAGGCGTTGGGCGCGAAGCTGCCGGCCGGGGCGGTGAAGTTGTAGCCGTCGGCCGCGCCATAGGTGTTGGCATGTTGGGCGATGCTGTATTCCTTGCCCTCGTCGAACGGGAAGGGGAACGGCCCGCTGGAGCCGCCGCGTGCGGCGTACTCGCGCAGGGACTCGCTGACCAGGCGGTATGGCTTGCCGGTTTTTTTCGACAACCAGGCCACGTAAGCGTTGGCCTCTTCGAAATTCATGCACACCGCCGGATGCCGGTCGGTGTATTGCTTGCGCGGGTCACTGCCCTGATAGTCCGGGATGCCGGCCTTGCACGCGCGGCCGGGACGTTTATCGCCGTCGGGCATCGAGTACCCGGTGTCGCGCAGGTAGGCGAACCATTCGCCCTTCAAGACTTGGAAGCGGCTGATCGCCAGTGGCTTGGCGAACGTCACCGGGTGCATCGGGCCTTCGTCGGGCTCGCGACCCACTTCGTCTTCCGGGGTGCCCATCTGAAAGGTGCCGGTGGGCAGCACGACCATTTCCGGGCAGTCCTTGCAGTCGCGAAAGACCTGGCCCGGTTGCGAGGCCTGGGCACCGGAGGGCAGCAGGGCGGCGAGGGCCAGTGCCGGGAATAGCTTCAACGAAAAACTGTTCATCCATCTCTCTCGATAAAGTCAGGTTCAGAGTGTCTTGCCCAGCAAGCCCATGAAGCGATCGATCTCGGCTTCGGTGTTGAGCAGGCCCGGCGCGGTTCGAATGACAGGCCCGGCGTCGCGATGCACGGCGTCGGCGATCACCCGGTTCTGCATCAGGTAGGCGGCGATCTCGTCGCTCTTGCGGCCCTTGACCCGGAAGAAGGTGAAACCGGCCGACACGTCCGGGCTTATGGGCGTGACCAGCTCGATTTGCGGCAACGCCAGCAGCTGTTTTTTCAAGTAGGTGTTGAGCGCGTGAATGCGCGCCTGCACGTCGGCCTTACCCAGTTGCAAGTGCAGCTTGAACGCCTCGTCCGCCGCCCAGCGATGCTCGAAGGCGTGGTAGCCGCCGGGCGTCATGGTGGTGGAAAACGCCGTGGCTTCGGAGAAGGTCGGGATGATCGGCGTGACGTACTTGAGCTCTTCGCTGCGGCTGCACACCAGGCCGGTGCCGCGGGGACCGAACATCCATTTGTGGGTGCCGGCGATGAAGAAGTCGCAATTCATCGCTGGGAAGCTCAGGTCTTCAACACCGAAGCCGTGCACGCCGTCCACCACGTAGATGATGCGTTGCGTATCGCTGCGGCCCTGGTTGTGCTTGTCCACCAGCGCGCCGATCTTGTCGATCGGCAGCTTCACGCCGCTGCCCGAATGCACCCAGGTCATGCCCAGTACGCGGGTTTCGGGACGGATGTTGCGGTCGATGGCGCTCAGGATGTCATCGTGGCTGGCGCTGTGGGCGTTCTCGAACAGTTTGATCTTGCGCACCCGGGTGCCGTCGCGTTGGTTGCGTAAATCAAGGATGGTATGGGTGGCGTAATGTTCGTGGGCGGTGCTGAGGATTTCCTGGTCGGCTGCCACATGGACGCCGCCGTAGATGATCGACAAACCTTCGGTGGTGCTGCCGGTGAGGGCGATCTGCTTCGGGGTCGCTTGCAGGTAGCGGCCGGCCCAGGTGCGGACGTTTTCCTCGCGCTCCTCGGTGACGCCCAGGTCCCAGTCCATCAACAGTCCCGGGTTTTTATCCAGCGCGGCGCGATGCCGGTCGATGGCCTCACGTACCGGGCGCGGGTGGGTGGTGACCAGGAAATTGGAGAAGTGCAGGTAGTCCGGGTCCTGGTTGAACAGCGAGCGCAACTGCGCCCATTTGTCCCGGGGCAATGGCGGCAGGGGATCGGCAATGGCCGGGGCGGGAAGACTGGCGGCCAGCGGCAGGCCGGCGACAAGGATCCCGGCGTGCTTGAGAAAGGTCCGGCGCTCATTCATGGCTGGACCGCCTTCTGGGTCGAGGCCACGGCAGGCCGCGCGGCTTGCTGGACCTGATCCCAGACCCGCAGAAAGTTGCCGCCCCACAGTTTGGCGATGTCCGCTTCGGAGTAGCCGCGGGTCAGCAGTTCGGCGGTGACGTTGCGGATCTCGCCCACGTCTTCCCAGCCTTTGACGCCGCCGCCCTCGTTGAAGTCCGAACTGATGCCGACATGGTCGATACCGATCTTGCGTACGGTGTAATCGATGGCGTCGCCCAGGTCCTTGAGGCTGGCCTTGGGTTCCTCCTCCAGAATGCCATAGAGCTGGCCGGCGTATTCACCGAATTTCTGTTCCGGCCACGCGGCGATGATCGGATCGCCCGGCATCAGCGCCATGGCCAGGTTGGGCAGCGGTGGCAGGTCGAAACGTTGGCGCAGGTCGTTGAGTTTGTCCTGGGTCTTTTGCGTCAGCGGGCGCAGGTATTGGGAGAAACCGACGACCTGTACCACGCCGCCGCTGGCCTTGATCAGCTGCATTTCCTTGTCGCTGAGATTGCGCGGGATATCCACCATGGCCCGGGGTGCGGAATGGGAGGCCACCAAGGGCGTGCGGCTCAGTTGCGCAACTTGCTCCAGGGCCTGGGTCGACATCTGCGACACGTCGATGATCACGCCCAGGTCGTTCAGGCGCGTCACCGCTTGCTTGCCAATCTCCGACAGGCCGCCGAGGGCGTCAGGTGAGTCGTTGAAGAACGGCAGAGGGCGCGAGGAGTCGGCCCAGTCGTTGTTGCCGATGTAGCTGAAGCCGAACATGCGCATGCCCCGCGCCGTCCACAGGTCCAGCAGGCTCAGGTCATGGCCAAGGGGATAGGCGTTGAGCATGCTGATGAAAATCGCGAACTTGCCTTCGCCATGCAGGCGCCGGAAGTCATCCGGGGTGTAGGCGATGGCGACCTGGTTGGGAAAGTCGCGGACCATGCCGGTGATGATCTTGAAGCGCACTTCCTGCTGATTGCGCGCTTCCTCGACGAAGCCGGCGGTGGGCTTGTGCGGCGCGTTGGGGCCGTTCCACAGCTCCGGCCAGCCGAAGATCGTCAGGGCCGCGCCGGACAGGTGCCCGCGGTTGGCTTTGACCAGGTCGAACTGGCCTTTACCGTCTTTGTCCGCCTCGTGACCGGCGGTGCCGAAATTCAGTGGCACGGAGATGCGGCTGTCGAAGGACAGCAGGCGCTCGTGCAGTTCCCTGGCCTCTTTCATCACCTTGACCGGGTAGCCAGGGTTGTCCCGCCACCAGTGGTCCCAGGCCGCCAGGCCGCCGCCGACCGCCAGTGCAAGGGCCAGGGGCACGCCGATGAAGAGAGCTTTTTTCGAACGTGGTGTTGTCATTGCCGATCTCAGTCAGGTTCGCTGCGGGGGGGCTTTGCTATCTGGGGAGAACGAGTGATCGGCGGGGAAATTTAGGTGGGGCCAATGGCCCTATCGCGAGCAGGCTCGCTCCCACATTGAACGCGCTCACCTGTGGGAGCGAGCCTGCTCGCGATAGCGGTCTGACGGTCGACCGATCTCTCGCGGATGTACCAGATCCATTGTGGGAGCGAGCCTGCTCGCGATGAGGCCCTCGCAGCCCCTATAAATTTGTCAGTCCCCCCATCGTTCTAGCTTGGATAAAGCCCGCTCCAGGGCCGAACACAGGTAAGGCAATGACGATTTCTCGACGATGGTTCATGGCGGGCCTGGCGCTGACCGGTGCCGCCGTGCCTGCGGTGTATTACGGGCATCGCGAACTGACCCGGCCGGACCCCACCATCACCCCCGGCGAGGCCTCATTCGATGTGGCGGACGTGGCGGGGCAGCGCCGGGCCGATACGCTGCGGGGTATCTGGACGATCCGTTTTTCAGGAAGCGACGCGGGCCTGGACGGTTTGCCCGGCGACGGTCTGCAAGTGTTCCTCGACATCGCCCACAAGGGCCGTGGCCTGGTGGGCTGCCTCGACACCGCTGAGCGGTTGCGCGCCGGTGATGAGCCGCATTATCGAGTGCTGGGCGACTTGGCGGGGGATGACAAGAAACAATTGAGCTGGCGCCTGATCGGGACCCGGCAGGACGCGCCGGTCTACGAATTCATCATGACCCTCGACGAGGTCTGGGCCGGCTTCGGCAATGCCGGCACTGCCACCCTCAGCGGTCGCGTGTTGCGCCTCGATCGCCCGTTGGCGCTGCCGGAACTCGACAATCAGTTCATCGCCCGCAAGCTGCCGTTCCCCGAAGCCCGGGAACGCACGCCGCTGAGCCCGCCCTTGCTGGCCTGGCTGGTGTCGCCGGAGCATCGGTTGTTCCATCAGCTCTGGCACGCCTCGCGGGACAAATGGCACAGCCTGGACGAAGACAAGCGCAATGCCTTGCGAGGCATCGGCTGGCAGCCCGGCCCGCGGGACCATGAACGTGACGCTCGTGGCAAGCGCAAGGATCGCAACGGCTCGGGCGTGGATTTCTTTTTCATGCACCGGCACATGCTCGGCACGGCCCGTTCGTTCCAGCCGCTGCAGTCGTGGCCGCGCTTCCCGTTGCCGCAGCCGGAACTGGAGCGTGATCGACTGGGCTTTGCCCGGTATTTCGATAACCACGATGGCACAGCTTTGCCGCCCACCTGGCTGGCCAGTGGCGACGAGCAGTACGCCCAATGGGTGAGTGACATCAAGACTGCCGAGACCTATCACAGCAATTTCCAGGTCTGGGAATCGCGCTACCGCGACCCGCGCTACCTGTCGAAACTGACCCTTGGCCAGTTTGGCTCGGAAGTGGAACTGGGCCTGCATGACTGGCTGCACATGCGCTGGGCTTCGGTGCCCCGCGATCCTTCCAACGGCCACCCGGTGCCCTTCGCCCGCGACCCGGCGGACTTCGCCCAGCGCTGGTATGAACCGGAAAATGACTTTCTCGGCGACCCGTTTTCCTCCCATGTGAACCCGGTGTTCTGGGCCTTCCACGGCTGGATCGACGACCGCCTCGAAGACTGGTTCCGCGCTCACGAACGTTTCCATCCGGGTGAAGTGAGCCGGCTGGAAGTCAACGGCGTGCCCTGGTTCGCCCCCGGCCGCTGGGTAGAAATCGCCGACCCCTGGCTGGGCCCGGTCACCCACGGCTGCAGCACCACGCCGGGTTTGCAGCCCGGACGTTCGGTGGAAATGGACCCGGAAACCATGAAACTGGCCCTGCGCATCACCTTCGGCAGCGACGACAAAAAACTCTCCGAACTGTTCCGCCGCGTGCCGCAGCGGCCGTGGTATGCGCGTAATCTCAAGAGTACGCCGGTGTAAAGCTTCGCTTCCCAAAGAAAACCAAAGCGAACGCTGTTGTGGCGAGGGGATTTATCCCCGCTGGGCTGCGAAGCAGCCCCAAACCAGCGCACTCAAAACAACTGACTCACCGAGGTGCCGGCTAAAGGGGCTGCTGCGCAGCCCAGCGGGGATAAATCCCCTCGCCACAAATATCACTTGGCTTGAGAGGGCATGCGCCTTTAACGCGGCACTGCGATGTCCAGGGCGCGGTTCGCCAGCAGCTCACTCAGCTCGACCATCTGCTGGATCCCCAAGGCAAAACTCCGTCGCGCGCCGTCCAAATCAAATGCCAGGTCGCTGGCCATGACATTGACTGACGCAAGGGTTTCGCTGAGGTTGGCCAACAGGCATTCCAGGTCCGCACCTTCCGCAACGGTGAACAACTGGCCCGGCGGTAGAGTGGGGTTTTCAGGTTTGGGGTCGAGGTAAAAGGCGAGGGCGCGGTCGGCGGCTTCGTTGAGTTTTTTGGAATCGTCTTCGGGGGGATTGGGGGTGATCTTGAACATGGTGCAGCTCCTGATTATTCAAAGGGCGCTGCCAGACATCACTTGCAGATGATGGGGTGGCAGCTATGCGCGGGTCTGCAAGACCGGGAAACCAGGAACCCGGCAGACCCGAAGGTCTCCCGCACACAGCCGCCATAAAACGAACACGAACGTGTCGATTGGCTTCGGCTATGCGCCTGGTATTCGGCGGGCTTGCAGACCCGATCACTGATGAGCAGTGACGGGGAACAAGTTATCGGCAGGGGACCAAGCGCACAAGCCGACGGATTCTGGCGCAGTTGTAGGCAATGGCGCAAGGCAGCGTAGCCTTGCTCGGACGTCCTACATGGCCGGATAAACAGAACCTAAGCCGAACCCCCTTTAATGAAACGTGGAGAATTATCTGTGGCGAGGGAGCTTGCTCCCGCTGGGCTGCGAAGCGGCCCCAAAACCAGCCCCCTCAAACGATCTGACCCACCGAGGTACCGGCCATTGGGGCTGCTGCGCAGCCCAGCGGGAGCAAGCTCCCTCGCCACGGGTGTCACTTGGCTTGATAAGGCGGGCGAAGGTTTACATCACCCGCCAACCCCCACCCAGCGCCCTGTACAACGCCACGCTCGCCTGCACTCGCGCCAATCGCAATTGCACGTTCATGTCCTGGGCGGCGTACAGCGTGCGTTGGGTTTCCAGCACGGTGAGCAGGTCTTCGGCGCCGGCCTGATAACGGCTCTGGGCGATGTCGAAGGCGCTCTGGGCTTGGTGCAGTTCTTCGCTTTGCCATTGTCGCTGCTGGTCGAGCCCGTGGATGCCGTTCAGGGCTTTTTCGACGTCGGCGAAGCCGTTGATGATGGCGGCGCGGTAGAGCTCCAGCAGTTCTTCCTGGCGCGCGGTGGCTCGGTCGCGTTCGGCCTTGAGGCGGCCATTGTTGAAGATCGGCGCGGCCAAACCTGCGGTGAGGTTGTAGACGTTGTTGCGCAGCAACTGCTCGGCAATGTCGGCGCCGGTGGCGAGGCTCAGGCCCAGGGTCATGGAGGGCAACATCGCCGCGCGGGCTACGCTGATGTCGGCCTGGGCGGCGGCGAGGCGGGCTTCGGCGGCGGCGATGTCGGGGCGGCGACTGAGCAGGTCGCTGGGCACCCCGGCGTCGATGGCGGGCCAGTGCAAACGGTCGAAATTCTCATCGTCGAGTGTGACCGACTGCACCGGTTGCCCCAGCAGCGCCGCCAGGCTGATCAAGGCTTCCCGGGCCTGCTGCTGCACTTGAGGCAACCTGCGCTGTTGCGCCGCCACCAGGCTTTTTTGCTGGGACAACTCCAGGGCCGTGGCACTGCCGGCGTCGTAGCGGGTTTGCACCAGATCGAGTACGCGTTGGGCGTTGTCCAGGTTCTGTTCGGCGATGCGCTGTTGCTCGCGCAGGGACAGCGCCTGGGTGTAGCTATTGGCGACGCCGCTGAGCAGGGTCAATTCCACGGTCGCCCGGTCGAACTGGCTGGCTGACAGACTGCTCAGCGCGCTGTCCCTGGCCGCTCGTTTGCCGCCCCAGAAGTCCAGCTCATAGCTGGCGCTGAGGTGGGCGTCGTAGTAGTCGATGGTGCGGTTGTCCCGATTGACGTCCAGTTGGCTGTAACCCTTGCCCCGCAACAACTCTTGACGAGTGCCGTTGAGTCCGGCCGTGACCGCCGGCAGCAACGGCGCGCCGGCGATTACTGCGCTGGCCTCGGCCTGGCGCACTCGGGCCATGGCGGCAGCGAGGTCGTGGCTGTCCCGGCGCGCCTGCTCGATCAAACGGTTCAATTGCGGACTACCAAAGTGCGTCCACCATTGCTGGTTATCGGTTCGAGCGGTGGCGGTGTCGAAACTTTGCCAGGCCGGTGGCGGCTGGATGCCGCTGTCCGGCGTCGGCGGGGGGGTGCCGCAGGCCGCCAGTAACAGGCCTGCGGCCAGGAGGGTCAGGTGCGCTTTCATAAGGTGAGGTTCATTCACTGGTGAGGGCCGCGACCGGGTCGAGGCGAGCCGCCTTGCGGGCCGGCATGAAACCGAAGACAACGCCGGTGACCAGGGCGCAGCCGAAAGCGCCGAACACCGCCAGCCATTCGAAGGCCACGGCGATCTTGCCTAGCAGCAACGCACCGCCCACCAGCAAGGCCAGGCCGATCCCGGCCAACCCACCGACCACCGAGAGCATCACCGCTTCGGTGAGGAACTGGCGCAGGATGTCCCGCTGGCGCGCGCCGGTGGCCATGCGAATGCCGATCTCGCGGGTTCGCTCGCGCACGGTCATGAGCATGATGTTCATCACGCCGATGCCACCCACTAGCAGCGAAATCGCGGCAATGGCCCCGAGCATCAGCGACAGTGTGCCCTGGGTGCGCGCCTCGGCCTGGATCATCGCGGCGTTGTTGGTCAGTTCGAAATCCTGCTTGCCGTCATGCAGGCGCAACAGGGTGCGGGAGATGGCCTGTTCGGCCTCCCTGACCTTGCCCGCGTCCCGGGCGGCGATCACCACGTACTCGGGATGCCGGCTGCCGAACAAGCGCACGCTGGCGGCGGAGTAGGGCACGGCGATGCGGTTGTCGGCGTCCGAATCCCCGGAACTGGCACCTTTTTCCGCCAGCACGCCGACCACCTGAAAGGGCACGTTCTCAATCAGGATGTAGCGGCCGATGGGGTCGTCGACCTCCTTGAGCAGCTTGTGCCGGACCTTGTGACCGATCACCGCCACTGCCGCCGCGCTGCGTTCATCGGCATCGGTGAAGTAGCTGCCCTGGGCCACCGGCCAATTGAAGATGGTCGGGAAGTTCGTATCGTTGCCGCCGACGTAGCTGGTGTGGTCGAGGTTGCCGAAACGCACGCTGGCGTCGGCGCCGTTGACCGGCATGATGCGCTGCACCTCGGGCAGGGCGGCGAGGGCCGCCAGGTCGTGTTCGCTGATGATGCCCTTGGCGGCGCGCGGGGTGGGCGCGGTGCCGTTGAGGTAGATGATGTTGGAGCCGAAGGCGCCCATCTGGGCCATGACCTGACGTTTGCTGCCTTCGCCCACGGCCAGCATCACCACCACCGAGGCCACGCCGATGACAATGCCCAGCAGCGTCAGGGCGGTGCGGAAGCGGTTGATCCACATCACCCGCCACGCCGCTTGCACGGCGTCGAGCAGTTCGCCTTTCCAGGCGCCGTTGTGTTCGCTGCCGGCGCTCAGGCGCTGGCGCAGGTCCACCGCTTGCAGTGCCTTCGGATTGGCTTGCACGTGGTGCGGCAAAGCGCCGGCGTTGTCGCTGATGATCAGCCCGTCGCGAATCTCAATGATGCGCTTGGCCCGCGCCGCCACCTCGCGGTCGTGGGTGATCAGGATCACCACATGACCCTGGCTCGCCAGTTCATCGAGCAACGCCATGACCTCGATGCCGCTCTGGCTGTCGAGGGCGCCGGTGGGTTCGTCGGCGAGGATGATGTGGCCGCCGTTCATCAATGCCCGGGCAATCGACACCCGTTGCTGCTGACCGCCGGACAGTTGATGAGGGCGGTTGCCGGTGCGGCTGGCCAGACCCAGGCGTTCGAGCAGGGCGCTGGCCCGGGCGTGGCGCTCGGCGGCCGAAGTGCCGGCGTAGATGGCCGGCATCTCGACATTTTCCTGGGCGGTGCCGGACGGGATCAGGTGATAGCCCTGGAACACGAAGCCGAAGGCTTCGCGTCGCAGCCAGGCCAGTTCGTCACTGCCCAGGCCGGCGACGTCTTCGCCGGCAAACCAGTAATCGCCGCTGGTGGGGCGGTCGAGGCAGCCGAGGATGTTCATCAAGGTGGACTTGCCGGAGCCGGACGCTCCGACAATCGCCAGGAATTCCCCGGCGTGAATGGACAAGTCGATGCCGCGCAGTACCTCCACCCGAGGGCTGTCGCCACCGCCGTAAACCTTGCGAATGTCCCGCAGTTCGATCAGGGGCGCGTCCATTCAGCCTCCACTGCCGACGGCCGGACCGATCAGCACCCGGTCGCCTTCACTCAGGCCGTCGAGAATTTCGGTACGCAGCCGATCGCTGGCGCCGGTGCGAACAGTGCGCGGCTGGACATCGCCATTGTCGGCCACCACCTGCACTTGCCTGGCGTTGGCCTGCAACGCAGCGCTGGGCACGGTCAGGACATCGCGTGCCTGGGCGGCAACAAAAAACACCTGGGCGGTCATTTCCGTCATCAGGGCGCGGTCGGCGTTATCCACATCCAGCAACACGGTATAGAGCACCACCCGTTCGCTGCCACTGCGCCCGCCCGTGAGGCTGCCGCCCTGGCTCGCTTCCAGCGGGCGCGGCGGCACCGGCAGGATCTGGCGCACGGTGCTGCTCCAGCGGCGGGCGCCGCCGGCCAGGGTGGTGAAGTAGGCGGTCATGCCCGGTTTGACGTGGCCGATGTCCGCTTCCGAGACTTCGGCCCAGACCGTCATTGGCGACAGGCGCGCGATGCGCAGAATCAACGGGGTTTGCTGCTGGGCGTTAAGAGTCTGGCCTTCCCGGGCACCGACGGCGACCACGGTGCCGCTCATGGGCGCGAAAATGCGCGTGTAACCCAGCTCGGCCTCGTCACTGCGCAGGTTGGCCTGGGCCTGGCGGATCTGGGCCTGGAACATGTCGATGCGCGCCTGGGTCGCCCGCACTTCGGCCTGGGCAGTCTGCACGTCTTCCTCGCGGGTGGCGCCGCCGGCCTTGAGTTGCTGCTGGCGGCGGAATTTCTGCTGGGCCAGATCGTGCTGGGCTCGTTGTTCCTGGAGCTGGGCCTTGAGGTTTTCAATGGAGAAGCGTCCGGCGTCCAGCTTGGCCTTTTGTGTGGAGGGATCGATCTCAACCAGCAATTGGCCTTCGCGAACTTCGTCGCCGGCTTCTACATGAATCTTGCGGATCTGCCCGGACGCCTGGGCGCCGACGTCCACGTAACGCCGCGGTTGCAGGGTGCCGAGGGCGGTGACGCTGTTTTCGATATCGCCACGGGTGACGGGGGCGGTAATAAGCGATTCACGGCTCGGGGCCACCGCTTGCCAGGCGGCAAAGGCCACGGCTGGAAGCAGGGCGAAGGTTAAAAGCCAGGCGCGTCGGGTAGGGCGGGGACGTTTCATGCAGGGTTCCGGCCGGTGGTGTCGGGCCCGTTCCATGAGGGGCAGGGACGGGAGGCTGTCTTGGTAAACGAGCGCTTCGGACGGGAATTTACTGTGTGAAACACTTGGTAGCAGGATGGCGGATGGGCAACGCAACAACCAAGACAGGTGATGTTGTGGCGAGGGGATTTATCCCCGCAGGGCTGCGCAGCAGCCCCAAAACCTGCTACTCAAAACATCTGGCACACCGAGTTGTTGGCTATGAGGGGCTGCTGTGCAGCCCAGCGGGGATAAATCCCCTCGCCACAACATCAGTGTCGGTGCCAGTAGAAATGAACGAATCAGCCTTGATACAAACCAAAGCTTTAAATCTATATGAGAATTACTATAAATTACGCGATGAAATCTGCCACTATCGTGCCATTGCCGATTTCAGGCACGCCGATCTGGCACAGGGATAGCTGTCGCAGCCATTGCGCAGGGGAGTCATGTTGGAAAACTACTATCGCGAGCTGGTGTGTTTCCTGAACGCCAGGCTAGGCAACCGCCAGGCGGCCGAGGATGTGGTGCATGACGCCTATGTGCGGGTACTTGAGCGCGCCAGTGACACGCCCATCGAACAGCCCAGGGCGTTCCTGTACCGCACCGCGTTGAACCTGGTGATCGACGGGCATCGGCGCAATACCCTGCGCCAGGTCGAATCCCTGGACGTGCTGGACAGCGAAGAGCGTTTCTTCACGCCATCGCCCCATACCAGCCTTGACCACGGTCAGCGCCTGGACCTGCTCCAGCGCGCCCTGGCCGAATTGCCACCGCTGTGCCGCGAGAGTTTCCTGCTGCGCAAGCTCGAAGGCCTGTCCCACCCGCAAATCGCCGAACGCCTGGGCATTTCCCGGGCGCTGGTGGAAAAGCACATCGTCAACGCCATGAAGCATTGCCGCACTCGTATGCGGCAGTGGGACGCGCATTAATCCGTCCACGCCGGTCGCATCGCGGTAAATTTTTTTTCACTGTCCTCGTTCCTCTCAACAGACGACTTGCCGGCTTGCCAAAGATCGGTCGGGTCACCCCAGGCTTTTCGCGCCCTGTTGAGGGGCCCTCCAGAGGACACTGGACATGACACAGGCAATTGCTTCGCCCAACGTTCACGACTTGATCGGTATCGGCTTCGGCCCCTCGAACCTGGCGCTGGCCATCGCGCTGCAGGAGCGGGGCCCGGTCCAGGGCGAACTGGATGTGCTGTTCCTCGACAAGCAGGCTGACTACCGCTGGCATGGCAATACCCTGGTGACCCAGAGCGAGTTGCAGATTTCCTTCCTCAAGGACCTGGTAACCCTGCGCAACCCCACCAGCCCGTATTCGTTCGTCAATTACCTCAAGCATCACGGCCGCCTGGTGGACTTCATCAACCTTGGCACGTTCTACCCGTGCCGCATGGAGTACAACGACTACCTGCGCTGGGTGGCCGGGCAGTTCACCGGGCAGAGCCGCTACGGCGAAGAAGTGCTGCGCATCGAGCCGGTGTTGCACAACCAGCAGGTCGACGCCTTGCGGGTGATTTCCCGCGACAGCCAGGGCGAAGAGCTCGTGCGCAGCGCCCGCTCGGTGGTGGTCAGTGCTGGCGGTACGCCGCGTATCCCCGACGCGTTCACCGCCTTCAAGGAGGATGCTCGGGTGTTCCACCATTCCCAGTACCTGGAGCGCATGGCGACTCAGCCGTGCGTGAACGGCCAGCCCATGACCATCGCCATCATCGGCGGCGGGCAGAGCGCGGCGGAAGCCTTCATCGACCTCAACGACAGTTTTCCTTCGGTGCAGGTCGACATGATCCTGCGCGGCTCGGCCCTCAAGCCTGCCGATGACAGCCCGTTCGTCAACGAGGTGTTCTCCCCGGAATTCACCGATCTGGTGTTCCAGCAGCCCCACAGCGAACGCGAACGGCTGGTCAACGAGTACCACAACACCAACTATTCGGTGGTGGACATCGACCTGATCGAACGCATCTACGGGATTTTCTATCGCCAGAAAGTCTCGGGCGTCGCCCGTCATGCCTTCCGTACCCTCACCACGGTGGAGAAAGCCACGGCCACCGATGCCGGCGTGGAGCTGGCGGTGCGCAACAACGCCACCGGCGAGTTGAGCGTGCGCCGTTATGACGCGGTGGTGCTGGCCACCGGTTACGAACGGCAGATGCACCGCACATTGCTGGCGCCACTTGAGCAATACCTGGGGAATTTCGAGGTAGATCGCAACTACAAATTGATCACCGACGAGCGCTGCAAAGCGGCGATCTACATGCAGGGCTTCTGCCAGGCCAGCCACGGCCTGAGCGATACCTTGTTGTCGATCCTGCCGGTACGCGCCGATGAGATCGCTGGTTCGCTGTACGAGCACAGCAAACATCGCGGACAGAGCCGTTCGGTGCGCGACCTGAAGCTGGCCACGGCGTAAGCAATCGGCAGTCTCGCCAGGAAATTCTTCAGAAACTTCCTACACTCACCTCACGTGTCCTGTCTTTCAGGCAGGCGCGTTGACGGTTCGCTGTTCTCTCGCTTTGGCAGTCTGAACCCATCAGCCGGTCTCCCTGACTTGACGTGAAGTCGGGGGTGTTCCGGGCCGACTACGCCAAACGAAACAACCTGAGCCAAATGACGCTGTTCTTACGCACAGGCCTGGTGGCGCTGTTGCTGGGCTTATCAAGTGTGACGCCGCAGGTTGGCGCGGCACCTGAGTCGCTGCAAGTGCTCGGGCGCTCCAGTGTGAGCGACTATTCGGTATCCCTGGGGGAGGCCGACTGGAACTGGCTACGCGGCAAGGGAACGTTGCTGTTGGGGGCCTCGGCGCCGGATTACGCACCGTTCGGTATCACCAGCAATGGCCGCGACTATGAAGGCCTCACTGCTGACTATGCCCAGTTGCTGGGGCAGATGTTGCACGTCGATGTGCGGGTGCAGCGTTACGCGTCACGGGAGGCATCGCTCCAGGCGCTGCGCAGCGGTGAGATCGACATGCTCGGCACGGCCAACGGCTTCGAAGCCAGCGACCCGGCGTTGGCGATGTCCCAGGCCTATGCCGATGACCTGCCCACCCTGGTGGCCCGCGTCGCGGATAGCCAGGACTTGCCCACGGACCTGGCGGGCATGCGCGTGGCGATGCTGTATCACTATTTGCCCACCGAGACAGTCAAGGCGTTTTATCCGGATGCGGCCTTGCAGTTATACCCCTCGACCTTGAGCGCCATCGGCGCTGTGGCGTTTGGGCAGGCCGACGTTTACCTGGGGGATTCGATCAGCTCCAATTACCTGATCAGCAAGAACTACCTGAACAACGTCCAACTGGCTGATTTCTCACGCATGGAAGTACAGCCGTTCGCCTTTGCGGTCAGCCGCGAGAACGCACGCCTGCTGCGCATTATCAACGCCGCGCTACAAGCCATCCCCGCCAGTGAACGCATGAGCATCCTGCGGCGCTGGAGCGCTGGCGGTGCGAGCATACCCGGTCAGCAACCCCTGCATTTCAGCGTCAAGGAACAGCGTTGGCTGAATGCACATCCGCGGATCACAGTGGCCGTCAACCAGAACTTCCCGCCACTCACGTTTATCGATGAACAAGGCCATTTGCGCGGTATCAGCGCCGATGTGCTGGCCCGGATCAGCCTGCGCACCGGCCTGAAGTTCGATATCCAGCGGGGTAACTCGCTTCATGATGTGATCGGGCGCGTCAGAAGCGGTCGGGCCGACGTACTGGCCGCCGCTCCACCGAGCACCGAACTTGAGGGGGCGTTGCGTTTTACCCGGCCCTACCTGAGCAATCCGTTCGTGTTGGTGGCGCCCTTGAGGAGCAAGGTCCCGTTGACGTTGGACCAGATGGAGGGCAAACGCCTGGCGCTGATCCGGGGCAATGTGCTGCGTGAGTATCTGCTGGAACAATTTCCCCGAGTGCACCTGGTGCCGGCTGAAAACGCGGCGGACGCGATGTCCATGGTCGCCGCCGGCACGGTGGACGGCGCAGTCAATTCGCTGATCAGTGCCCGCTATATGATTTCCCGCCAGTACCGCGGCAAACTGCAAATCACCAGCACCGTGGGAACGTTTCCGGAGAGCGTGGCCCTGGCGACTCATCGTGATGCGCCGGAGCTGCATTCGATCCTGGACAAGGCGCTGCTGAGCATTTCTCCCGAAGAAATGGACGAGCTGACCAATCGTTGGCGCAGTGAAGTGGTGATCGACGACAACTACTGGTTGCGCAACCGCACCACCATCGTCCAGGGGTTCGCCATCGCCGCGCTGCTGTTGCTGCTGGCATTGGGGTGGGTCGTTTACCTGCGGCGTCTGCTGGAACAACTGCGCGTGGCCAAGCAAAGCGCCGATGATGCCAACCGGGCCAAGACCACTTTCCTGGCGACCATGAGCCATGAAATCCGCACCCCCATGAACGCGGTGATCGGCATGCTGGAGCTGGCCCTGAAAAAAGCCGACCAGGGTGTCATGGACCGGTTCGCCATCGAAGTCGCGTCGGGCGCCGCTCGCGGCATGCTCGACTTGATCGGTGACATCCTCGACATCGCCCGCATCGAGTCCGGCAGGTTGTCGCTGACCCCGCAGCGGGCCAACCTGCGGGAACTGATCGAGTCGGTGGCACGGATCTTTGAAGGCCTGGCCTGGCAGAAACAACTGCACTTACAGCTTGAACTCGACGCCGCGATCAACCGCGACGTATTGATTGATCCGTTGCGTTTCAAGCAGATCGTGTCGAACCTGCTGAGCAACGCCATCAAGTTCACCGACCAGGGGCAGGTGCGCTTGAGTGTGCGAGCCGCACCGGGCGATGACGCGCAGTGCCTGCCGATCCGCTTGCGCGTCGAAGACACCGGCTGTGGTATTTCGGCCGAGGATCAGCGCCGCCTGTTCAGCCCCTTTACCCAGGCCAGCAACAACACCCAGTCGGCCCGCAGCGGCTCCGGGTTGGGGCTGGTGATCAGCCGCACGCTCTGCGAAATGATGGGCGGCACCCTGACGTTGAGCAGCGTGCCGGGGGAGGGCACGCAGATTGAAGTTCTGCTGAGCTTGCCGGCGCTCGATGCCTTGGCTCAAGCGCCGTCGGCGCAAGTCGAGGCGCTGGCACCGGTGCGGGGGCTGAACATTCTGGTGGTGGACGACTACCCGGCCAACCGTTTGCTGCTGTCCCAGCAACTGAGCTATCTGGGCCATCGCGTCCGCGAAGCCGACGATGGTGTCCAGGGGTTGCGCGCCTGGCGTGCTGAACGATTCGATGTCGTCATTACCGACTGCAACATGCCGTTGATGAGCGGCTACGAACTGGCCCGGGCCATTCGCGAGGCGGAGCGGGCCGAGGGTTTGTCGCCGGGGGTGATCCTGGGTTTCACGGCCAATGCCCAGCCCGAGGAAAAGGCCCGCTGTGTCGAGGCCGGCATGGACGATTGCCTGTTCAAACCCATCAGCCTCAAGGAACTGAACAGCTGCCTGGCTTCGGTCACGCAGGATTGCGCCGCAGTGCCCGATGAGCGGGTGCCTGCGCCGACCACCGGCGACATCGACTTGAGCAGCCTTGAACTATTGAGCGCAGGTGACACGGGCTCAATCAAAAAACTGCTAGTGGAAATGGTCAACAGCAATGCCGAAGACCTGGCGCAATTGATGCGTCTGCTCGCCCGACAAGACCTGCCAGGGCTGGCGGACCTGGCGCACCGGGTCAAGGGGGGCGCGCTGATGATCAGGGCCCAGCGCCTGATTGCCGCCTGCGAAGCCCTGGAAAGTGCCTGCCGTGGCGGCGACCGGTCGTTGCTCGCCGCCGCGGTGGATGACGTGCGCCAAGCCATGGAGCACCTGACTGAACGACTGGAGGCCTATGTGGCGGGGGAGCTTGCTCCCGCTGGGGCGCGAAGTGGTCCCCGCGGGTCTTCTCATGGATAAGCGAGCCGCGTAGTCATCCCGAAGCTACATGCGAAGTACCTTTTTCCTCCCTTTTTTGGGATTCGTCCTACAGCGCCTCTCAAAAGCTTCCTCTAGCCTGACGCCCCTTAACGATTGGGATGCCTGTCATGCCGAACAAAGCATTACGTATCATGATTGCCGACACGCAACATGCTCATCGAATGAGGCTTGAGCACCTGTTCAATCAACAGGGTTATTTTCGGATCGCCCCCGTGAGTGGTCTGCAGGAGCTGTTGACGCTGGTGGAATACGGCAGCGAGCCGTTCGACCTGGTCGTGGTCAATGCCGGCTTGGCCAACGGCGCGCTGAACCTGCACGATTTCATTCTCGATAACCCACAGCTTCGTCACGCGATGATTTACAACACACCACAGGTCGGTCTGTCCTCGGCGGCGGTCGCGCGGCGACCGGGCATGCACTTGAGCACGGCCCAGTTGCCTGACCTTGCGTCACTGGCAAGTCTGATGGAGCGGATTGATCCCCAGGCCAGCGAGTTGACGCGACCCTGGCTTCGCCCTCTCAGGCAAGGTCACGCAGGGTGAAGCTGCACCGTTGGTCGGCACTGTCAGACCTGACAGGTGGCATGGCCCGGCGCCTGTGCAACAGTCCGAAGCAGTCATGGCATCGGCGCCGTTTGCATTTACGTGGGGAGTTGCCTTGAAAGACGTATTGATCGTGGATGACCACCCTGTCATACGAGGGGCATTGCGGCTCATTTGCCAGAACGAGGGGTTTACCGGAGTCAGGGACGCGAGCGGTGTCGCCGACGCCAGGGCGTTGATCAAGGAAAAGGCCCCAGACCTGGTGATTCTGGACCTGGTGATGAACGGATTCGATGGCATGGATCTGTTGGTCTGGATCATGACCCAGTTCCCAGAGTGCGGGGTGCTGGTATTCACTTCCCAGGACGCGCAGCACTTCTGCAACCGCTGCATCTCGGCCGGAGCCAGGGGCTTTGTGACCAAGAAAAGCGACCTGAAAGAACTGATCAAGGCCATTCATGCGCTGAAATCCGGCTACTCCTATTTCCCTCAAATGCCAGTCAGGCTGGATTTTCAACAACGCACTGAACAGCAGACCCTGGAAAGTCTCTCGACCCGCGAGCTATCCATTCTGCGAATGCTGGCCATGGGAATGCGCGGCAAGGACATCGCCGAGGCCTTGTTCCTGAGTCCGAAAACCGTCAGCACCTACAAGACCCGTCTGCTGGAAAAACTCGGACTCAAGACGCTGGTGGGTCTGTCGGATTTCGCCAAGCGCAATCATTTGTGATCCCTGTGTGCGGGCTCATTGCAGCCCCGTGCGATGGCATATCAGTGAAGTTGGGGGGGCGATCGTTCTCTCTATAGAACGCTAAGACTGATTTTTGCAGTCTAGTGCGGCTGCGTTCGTGGTTTTAATCTGTGTCCATCGAATCGCAACGTCTGATTCGCAACACGATTGGAGCCACCGCATGAAAAACATCATCGGCGTCTACACCAGCCCCCGAGCCCATTGGGTCGGTGACGGCTTCCCGGTTCGCACGCTGTTTTCCTACGACAACCTGGGCAAGCACATCAGCCCGTTCCTGCTGCTGGACCACGCCGCTCCCACGCAATTCGAACCCACCGCCGAGCGTCGCGGTGTTGGCCAGCACCCTCATCGCGGTTTCGAAACCGTGACCATCGTCTACCAGGGCGAACTGGAACACCGGGATTCCACTGGCAGCGGCGGCAAGATCGGCCCTGGCGACGTGCAATGGATGACGGCGGCTTCCGGGATCATTCATGAAGAGTTCCACTCCGAGGACTTCGCTCGGCAAGGCGGGTTCATGGAGATGGTCCAGCTGTGGGTCAACCTGCCCGCCAAGGACAAAATGGCCCCAGCCGGCTACCAGACAATCCTCAAGAGCGACATTCCGAGCATCGACCTGAAGGACAACGCCGGCAGCCTGCGCCTGATTGCCGGCCGCTTCGAGGGGCATCAGGGCCCGGCGAAGACGTTTACGCCCATCGATGTCTGGGACATGCGCTTGAATGCCGGGAAAGACCTGACCCTCGACGTACACGATGGCCACAACACCGCACTGGTGGTGCTGCGTGGCACGGTTCAGGTCAACGGTCGCGAGCGGGTCGAGGCCGGGCAACTGGCGTTGTTCGACCGGGCCGGCGAGCAGTTGCACCTGCACGCCAATCACGACGCGGTGGTGTTGCTGCTCAGCGGCGAGCCCATCGACGAACCCATCGTCGGTCATGGCCCGTTCGTGATGAACAGCGAGCAGGAAATTCACCAGGCCTTCAACGATTTCCACTCCGGTCGTTTTGGCGCGATGGACGACTGACCAGAGACAAGTCCTGTGGGAGCGAGCCTGCTCGCGATAGCGGTCTGACAGTCGATGCATCATTGACGGATACGCCGCAATCGCGAGCAGGCTCGCTCCCACATGAGTTTCTGCGGTGCTCTCTACGCCGCGTTCAATTTGTGCCAATCTTCGCCCCATGACCTTCCTGGAGCTGTCGCGATGCTGTCTCTGATCTCCGATCACCCACTGCTGAGTGCCTTGGTGCTGTTGGTGCTCGACATTCTGCTGTGGCGGCTGGTCAGCGCTGATCGGACTTATTGGAAGATCGGCGGGCGGCTGCTGATTTTTTCGTTGTTCAGCGCGCTGCTGTTCAACGAAGGCCTCAACCCCCTGCAACCGGCGCAGTGGGTTGACGACGTGCCACGCCACTTGGCGGCCACCGGTTTACAAATTGCCTGGTGGCTGTTCGCTGCGCGGACCCTGACGGTGATGATCGGCGCGGTGATGATGCAACGGGTGGGTCATACCGGGCGGCTCTTGCAGGATCTGATCGGCGCGGTGATCTTCCTGATCGCCGTCATCGCTGCCCTGGCGTATGTGCTGGACTTGCCGGTCAAGGGCGTCCTGGCAACCTCCGGGGCGATGGCGATCATCGTCGGCCTGGCCTTGCAGAGTACCCTCAGTGACGTGTTCTCCGGGATCGTGCTCAACACCACCAAGCCCTATCAAGTCGATGACTGGATTTCCATCGATGGCACCGAAGGCCGGGTCACCGACATCGACTGGCGCGCCACGCGGTTGCAGACCGCCCAGGGCAGCATGGCGGTGATTCCCAACTCCTTGGCGGCCAAGGCCAAGATCGTCAACTTCAGCCGGCCCAGCGATGTCCACGGGTTATCCATCAGCATCCCGGTCAGCCCGCATGCACGGCCACAAACCGTGATCGATGCGCTGGAGCGGGCGATGATTGGTTGTCGTTCCCTGCTTGCCAGCCCGGCTCCCTGCGTGACACTCAAGAGCACCGGCAGCACCGGGGCGGAATATGAAATCAGCGGGTTCGTCGCGTCCATGGGCCAGAAGCGCGAGGTGCGCAATCAGTTGTTCGACCTGGCTTTCCGGCATTTGCAGGCATCGGGCGTAAGCCTGTTGTCCACCAGCGAAAGCGCGTCCACCAATGGCGTGTCGCGGCCCCGTGCGCTGCTGGAAAGCTCGAGCATTTTCTCCACCTTGCGCCAGGATGAGAAAGACACCTTCAGCCAGAACATGACCCTGCAGACCTTCCGCGCCGGCGACATGATCCTGCCGGCCGGGGAGGTCAGCGATCATTTGTTCATCATCGAGTCGGGGGTGGTCAGCGTGACCCTGTTTCGTAACGGCCAGCCGTTCGAGGCCGGACGCATGGGGCCGGGAGAGGTTATTGGCGAAGCCGGGATCGTTTCCGACCAGGCCGCGCTGGCGAACTTTTCCGCCAAGACCTTCTGCACCCTTTATCGCATCGAGAAGAGCTACCTCAAACCCTGCCTGGACGCTCGCCGCGACATCAACGACGCGATGAAAAACCTGCTGGACGTGCGCATGCACCTGGCCCAGAACCTGACCCGCGACGTCCCCAAACCGGTGGCCAAGAAGCGCTTCCTGCAATGGTTGCGTAGTCGGGCCTGAGCAAGTATCAAGGGCGTGCATTGGCCCCCCGAACTTCCCAATAATTGGCTATTTGTACCGCGCCACCGCGAGGCTAACGTAGCGCCACACCCAATTGTTCTGGAGTTCACCATGCAACCGCGTATCGATTTCTACACCGCTTCCCCTGAAGCTTTCAAAGCCATGCTGGCGTTCGAAACCGCTGTTTCGAAACTGGGCCTGGAAAAATCCCTGCTGGAACTGGTCAAGCTGCGTTCCTCGCAAATCAACGGTTGCGCCTTCTGCATCGACATGCACACCGCCGATGCCCGCAAGGACGGCGAGACGGAGCGTCGCCTGTATGCCGTGACCGCCTGGCGCGAAGCCCCGTTTTTCACCCCTCGCGAACGCGCCGCGCTGGCCTGGACCGAAGCGCTGACCCGCTTGAGCGACACCCATGCGCCAGACGCCGACTACGAACTGCTGAACCAGCATTTCACGCCCAAGGAAATGGTCGACCTGACCGTGGCAATCAACGCCATCAATGGCTGGAACCGCTTGGCGGTGGGCTTTCGCAAGATTCCTGAGGCGTAGTCGAAAGCAGACACTACCTGTGGGAGTAAAGCTTGCTCGCGATAACGGTCAGACAGTTCGATGCACCATCGACTGACACACCGCCATCGCGAGCAAGCTTTGCTCCCACATAGATTTAATGCTCGGCTTGAAAGCTTCGGACGACAGGCACTGCAATAGGTTTGCTTCGGCTTAATAGGAAGCATTACTATTCACGCCCCGTCCCTACAGCGCAGTGCGATGACCCCCAAGCCGCCCCGCAGACCTGGCTTTTTCGAGCATTACGAAGAGTTGATCGGCACCTGGACTCGTCGCCTGCGCAATCGCCAGCAGGCCGAGGACCTGGCTCACGATACTTTCGTGCGGGTGCTCGAGTCCGATTCGGCTGATGTCCAGCAGCCGCGGGCTTATTTGCACCAGACGGCGCGCAATATTGCGGTGGATGGCTATCGGCGCGAAGATCGGCGGGGCGCCATGGAGGAGGCGGCGCTCGATCACAGCCAGTCGCTTTCGGGCGACCCGGAGCACTACATGCACGCGATCCAGTTGGCAGACTCCATCGAAAGGGCACTGGCCGAGCTGCCGGCCAATTGCCGTACGGTGTTTGTCTGGCAGAAGATCGAAGGCTTGACCCAGGCGGAAATCGCCGAGCGCCTGGGCTTGTCAAAAAACATGGTGGAAAAGTATATGATCCGCACCCTGCGGCATCTGCGCGATCGTCTGGACGGGGCTGGCCAATGATCCGTCGTTATCTTCCACCTGAGCCACAGGACCTTCCATGATGGATAACCGTGAATGCCCGTGCGGGCAGAACCGGGTTCGCGACGAGGCGGCGCAATGGTTCGTACGCTTGCAAGCTCCCGTCATGGGTGTCGATGAGCGCCAGCGTTACGAGGCCTGGCTGGACGAGCATCCTAATCACCGCGACGAAATTCTACTTCTACAGGGGATCTGGAGCGCCACGGATCTGCTGCCCAAGGAACGTCTGCAAGCGTTGTGCGAACCACCCGCCAAACGTCCCCAGCGTCGACCGCTGCTGCGCTTCGCCGTGGCCGCCGGGCTGTTGGCGATGGCGGTCGGGCTGGGCTTGTTCAGCGGCTTGGGTGCTTCCAGCGATTACAGCGCTGAATTTGCCACGGCCCTGGGCGAGCGCCGGCACATCGCGCTGCCGGACGGTTCGGTGATCGACCTCAACAGCCGCAGCCGCGTGCGTGTTCAGTTCGTCCACCATCAACGGCGCGTGGAACTGGCCGAAGGCGAGGCGTTGTTTCGCGTCGAGCATGACGCTGGCCGGCCGTTTACGGTGGAGGCGGGCAACGGCCGGGTGACGGTGACCGGAACGCGCTTCGATGTGCGCCGCGATGCCGACTCAACCCGGGTGGCGGTGGAGCAGGGCAGTGTCAAGGTTCAGGGGCGCGACGCGGCGCAGGCCGAGTTCGTCAGCCTCACGGCCGGCCTTGGCACCCGTATCGATGCGCAGGGCAAGGTCGCCGCACCTTATGGCATCAACGCCGATGAACTCACCGCCTGGCGCCACGGCAAACTGGTGTTCAACAACGCTCCCTTGAGCGAAGTCGTCCAGGAGGTTTCCCGTTATCGCGCTAAACCCCTGCGCGTCGGCAGCGCGGCGGTGGGCAACTTGCGCCTGACCAGCGTGTTTCGTGCCGATAACCCCGAGGCGCTGCTCAAGGCTTTGCCCAACATCCTGCCGGTGGCCGTGCGCACCCTGGATGACGGCAGCCAGGAAATAATTGCGCGGTAAATTCAGGTTTTTTTCGAGTTCTTCGTCTTCTTGTCCAACTGCAACTGGTTTGCATTAACAGGCGCGTATTCTTGCGATTCAACAGGACAAGGTTCGACGTGAAAACCACCTTCAAAAACAACAACCGCGCCCCCGCCCGCTGGCTGCCGCTGGCCCTGACCCTGGCCGTCAGTGCCGCATTGCCCCAGGCCTTCGCCGATCAGGCGGCCACGTCCATTCACATCCAGGCGCAGCCGCTGGGCCAGGCCTTGAGCCAGCTCGGCCAGCAGACTTCTTTGCAGGTGTTCTTCAGCCCGGAGCTGGTGGCCGGCAAGCAAGCCCCGGCGGTGGACGGCAACTTGTCCCCAGAAGCGGCCCTGGGCCAACTGCTGCAAGGCAGCGGCCTGCAATACCAGATCAATGAAGGTTCGGTGACCGTGCTGCCGGCGCCCTCGGCGTCCACTGGCGGTCCGCTGGAACTGGGGGCCACCGACATCCAGGTGGTCGGTGACTGGCTCGGCGATGCCAATGCCGAAGTGGTGCAGAACCATGCCGGCGCGCGCACGGTAATCCGCCGCGAAGCGATGGTGGAGCAGGGGGCCATGAACGTCGGCGATGTGCTGCGGCGGGTGCCGGGGGTGCAGGTGCAGGATGCCAATGGCACCGGCGGCAGCGACATCTCCCTGAACGTCGGCGTGCGCGGTCTCACTTCGCGCCTGTCGCCCCGTTCCACGGTGCTGATCGACGGCGTGCCGGCGGCGTTCGCGCCTTACGGTCAGCCGCAACTGTCCATGGCGCCGATTTCTGCGAGCAACCTGGACAGCATCGATGTGGTGCGCGGCGCCGGGTCCGTGCGTTACGGGCCGCAGAACGTCGGCGGCGTGATCAACTTCGTGACCCGCGCCATTCCGGAAAAAGCCACCGGTGAAATCGGCACCACCCTGGAAACCTCCCAGCGCGGCGGCTGGAAGCACATCGACAGCGCTTTTCTCGGCGGCACGGCCGATAACGGCATGGGCGTTGCGCTCCTGTATTCGGGGGTCAACGGTAATGGCTATCGCCGCAGCAACAACGACAATGACATCGACGACGTCATCCTCAAGACCCATTGGGCGCCCACCGAGGTGGATGATTTCTCGCTGAACTTCCATTACTACGACGCCAAGGCTGACATGCCCGGCGGCCTGACCCAGGCGCAATACGACGCGGACCCGTATCAGTCCGACCGTGACTGGGACAACTTTGCCGGCCGGCGCAAGGACGTGTCGTTCAAGTGGATCCGCGAGATCAGCGACCGCACCCAGGCCGAAGTGCTGACCTATTATTCCGACAGCTACCGTGGCAGCACCATCGCCTCCCGGGACCAGCGCAACCTGGCGTCCTACCCGCGTACTTACTACACCTTCGGCATCGAACCGCGGGTGTCCCATGTGTTTGACCTGGGCTCGACCACCCAGGAAGCCAGCGTCGGTTATCGCTACCTCAAGGAAGGCATGCACGAAGAGGCCAGTCGCCTGGCGCTGCGCGATAACCAGCCGGTGGTGCGGCCGGGGTCCGATGGTCACGTCTATCAGGACCGCACTGGTGGCACCGAAGCCCATGCGGTCTACATCGATGACAAGATTGATGTCGGCAAGTGGACCATCACCCCGGGCATCCGTTTCGAACGCATCAGCACCCAATGGCACGACCGCCCGGTGCTCGACACCGACGGCAGTCCGGTACAGGAAAAACGCCGCAGCATCGACAGCAACGAACCGCTGCCGGCCTTGAGCGTGATGTATCACCTGTCCGATGCCTGGAAGCTGTTCGCCAACTACGAGACGTCGTTCGGCAGCCTGCAATATTTCCAGCTCGGCCAGGGCGGCGACGGCAACAACACCGCCAACGGCCTGAACCCGGAAAAAGCCAAGACCTACGAGATCGGTACGCGCTACAACGATGACGTCTGGGGCGGGGAAGTGACGCTGTTCTACATCGACTTCGACGACGAGTTGCAGTACATCAGCAACGACGTGGGCTGGACCAACATGGGCGCCACCAAGCACCAGGGCCTGGAAGCCTCGGTGCGCTACGACATGGCCGCGCTGGACCCACGCCTGGAAGGCCTGAGCGCCAATGCCGGGTTCACCTACACCCGCGCAACTTATGAAGGTGATATTCCAAGCTTCAAGGGCCGTGACCTGCCGTTCTACTCGCGTCAGGTGGCGAACCTGGGCTTGCGTTATGAGATCAATCGCTGGACTTACAACCTCGATGCCTTTGCCCAGTCCAAGCAACGCTCACCCGGCAACAGCGTGAACCCCGACGGCAGTTTCAGCGACGACTACATCACCGACGGCAGCGCCGATGGACGTTACGGTGACATGCCGGGTTACGTGCTCTGGAACGTGCGCGCTGGCTACGACTTCGGATCGCAACTATCGAACCTGAAGGTCGGCGCCGGGGTGAAGAACCTGTTCGACCATCAGTACTACACCCGCTCCAGCGACAACAACTCGGGCATCTACGTCGGCGCACCGCGTACGTTTTTTGTGCAGGCGAGTGTAGGGTTCTGATGAAAAACCAGGATTGACGCGTACTCCTGTGGCGAGGGGATTTATCCCCGTTGGGCTGCGCAGCAGACCCAAAGCGGCAGACTCAATCTGCCTGACACACCGAGTTGGTGATTTTAGGGCTGCTTCGCAGCCCAACGGGGATAAATCCCCTCGCCACAAATAAATCCCCTCGCCACAGATAAATCTCCTTTCCACAGAGAGGGGTGTAACGCCTCAAACCTTCAACACTTTCCCACTGACCGCCACCGCCACCAACGACAGCGCAATCAACCCGAACGCAAAGCTCAGGCTGCTGCCATGGGCGACGAATCCGATCAGCGCCGGGCCTGCGAGGATGCCGGCGTAGCCGATGGTGGTGATGGCCGGTACGGCGATCGCTTCAGGCATCAGCGTCTGCTTGCCGACCGCGGTGTACAACACCGGCACGATGTTCGAACACCCGGCCCCGACCAACGCATACCCCAACAGCGCCGCCTGCCACATCGGTGCCAGGGTCGCCAGCAGGAACCCGGCCGCAGCGGTCGCGCCGCCGTAGATAATCACGCGTCTGGCGCCCAGGCGATGCACCACCGAATCCCCCGTCAGGCGGCCGACGGTCATGGTCAGCGCGAACGCGGCATAACCGAGCCCGGCATAGGCGGTTTCCACTCCACGCTCGGCCGTCAGAAATACCGCGCTCCAGTCCAGCACCGCGCCTTCGGCCAGGAATACGATGAAACACAGGATGCCGATAAACAGCACCACGCCGTGGGGAATGGCAAACGCCGGGCCCGAACTTTCACTGCCATAGGGCAGCAGATGCGGCGCCGCCTTGAACAGCGCCACCAGCAACAGTGCATTGACCACCAGCGTCGCCCCCAGGGGCGAAAGGCCGAGGCCGAGCAGCGCGCTCACACCGGCCGCGCCAATGATCCCGCCGAGGCTGAACATGCCGTGAAAACCCGACATCATGGTCTTGCCGCTGGCCCGCTCGACGATCACCGCCTGCAGGTTGACGGTCGAGTCCACGGTGCCGAGGCCGGCGCCAAACAAGAACAAGGCTGCCACCAGCCAGGGCAAAGACGTCATCGTTGCCAGCGCGGGCAAGGCCAGGCAGATCAGAATCGTGCCGCCACTGAGCACCCGCCGGCAGCCAAATCGCGCCGCCAGTGCGCCGGAAATCGGCATCGCCAGAATCGACCCCACCCCAAGGCACAACAGCAGCAACCCGAGAGTGCCTTCGTCCAGGTTCGCCCGCACCTTGGCGTACGGCACCAGCGGCGCCCAGGCCGCGATCCCGACACCGGCGATGAGATAGGCGATGCGGGTGGACATCTGTTCCAGGCGTCCGGGGATGAAGGTTGGCGGTGGGGTAATGGCAGTCATGAAACGTCCTTGGTTTGGCGAGGCGATGGTGCGGGCGGGCCCTATGCTTGCACATCCACTGACCGCGCCGCGACCTCAAGGTGCCGAAGAGGTGCGTGGGTGGCAAGCACGCTTTGCCTGCACAGCCTTGGCCGGAATAAAGTACCGGCTTTCGCTGGCTGAATCCGGGTCTGGTCCATGACGCAGTTCTATGATGCACGGGGCAATATTTATGGCGTGGTCTCACCGCAGCAGGTCCGTGCCCAAGGCATTGACCTGCCGCCGACAGCCGCCCAGGCTGCCCAGGCCCGCCAGGCCTGGACCCGCGCCGCAGTGCAGGCCTTCTGTAGTTGGGCGCCGGGTCAGGCGCCGCCGGATGCCAAGGCCCATTGCAGCGATGGTCTGCTGATCGGCCCGTTCCAGAATGAGCTACCTTTTGACCTGTTGATCGTTAACACCGATGGGACCCTGGCCGAGCGCAGCGGCAATGGCCTGACGATTTTCTCCCAGGCGCTCAAAGAGCAAGGCTTGATGCCGAGCGACGGCGAATGTGTTCTACAGGTTCATCACGACAAACGTGAAGGCGTGTCACCGCTGCAAACGGCGGTCCGCGTAGCGGAGTTCGAAGGTCTCTCGGGTTTCTGGCTGGACTTGGGAAAACCACTTTTCGGCCCCGGCGCTGTCGCGGCTCAAGGCGTGCAAAGCGTGATCGTCAACCAGCGCGAAGTCAGCCGTGTGGCTGCGCTTCATGCTTTGAATCCGGCCTGGGGCAGCAGTCAGTTCGTGAACATTGGCAACCCGCACTGCGTGACCCTGGTGGACAGCGCCGAGACGTTGCCAAGTAACCCGCAGATGCGTGCCCCAGCGTTGGCCCAAAGCCTGACGCGCATTGCCTATGCGCCGCCCGGTGGGTCCGGGATTCCCTGCCCGGCGGGGGTGAATCTGCAGTGGGCCTGGCGCCAGGCCGAAGCAAGCATTGCCGCGCGGATTTTTGAACGAGGGGAAGGTCCCACCGCTTCTTCGGGCACCAGTGCCAGTGCGGTGGCGTGCGCCGCGTGGCGAGTGGGTTGGGTGAAGGCGGGGGCGGTGAGTGTGGTGATGCCGGGTGGCACTGCACCGATTCTGCTGGAGGAGCAGGCGGGTGAGCTGCTGCGGGTCAGGTTGTTTGGTGTTGCGCGGTCTGTGTCATAGACGATCTGCGCCGCAGCCAATGACGCCATCGCGAGCAGGCTCGCTCCCACATTCGATCTTCAGCGGGCACAAAAATGCGCGTACGGCGCCGCTCCACTGTGGGAGCGAGCCTGCTCGCGATGACCTCAGCCTGGCTGAACCGCAAACTCCACCATCGGCATCTGCCGCTTCATCAGCACTTCGCCATTGCGAATGGAGTAAAGCGGTAGGCCCTGGCTGCGGATCACTTCGTAGTCACTGTCGGCCGAGAGGATCAGCAGATTCGCCGGGCGCCCGGTTTCCAGGCCGTAGCGCTCGCCCAGGGCCATGGCCTTGGCGCTGTTATCAGTGACCAGGTCCAGGGCGCTTTGCAGGTTGCGGTAACCCAGCATGTGGCAGATGTGCAGGCCAGCTTCCAGCACCCGCAGGATATTGCCGTTGCCCAGGGGGTACCACGGGTCGACGATGGAGTCCTGGCCGAAGCACACGTTCATCCCCGCTTCGAGCAATTCGTTGACTCGGGTGACGCCGCGGCGTTTAGGGAAGTTATCGAAACGTCCTTGCAGGTGGATGCTTTCGGTGGGGCAGGAAACGAAGCTGATGCCCGAGTGCCCGAGCAGGCGAAACAGCTTGGCGCAGTAGGCATTGTCATAGGAGCCCATGGCCGTGGTGTGGCTGGCGGTGACGCGGGCGCCCATGTCGCGGCTGCGGGCTTCTTCGGCCAGCACTTCGAGAAAGCGCGAGTGCGGGTCGTCGGTCTCGTCGCAATGCACGTCCACCAGGCAACCGGTGCGCTCGGCCAGGTCCATCAGGAATTTCACCGAGCTTACGCCTTGATCCCGGGTGTACTCGAAATGCGGAATGCCGCCCACCACGTCGGCACCCATTCGAATTGCTTCCTCCATCAGTTCGCGGCCGTTGCGGTAGGACTCGATGCCTTCCTGGGGAAACGCGACGATCTGCAGGTCGATCAGGTGACGACTTTCCTCACGCACTTCAAGCATGGCTTTGAGGGCGGTGAGGTCAGGATCGGTGACATCGACATGGGTGCGCACATGCTGGATGCCATGGGCGGCCAATGCCTGGATGGTTTTTTTGGCGCGGGTCTTGGTGTCTTCCTGGGTGATGGTGGCCTTGCGCTCGCCCCAGCACTCGATGCCCTCGAACAGCGTCCCGCTCATGTTCCAGCGGGGTTCGCCGGCGGTGAGGGTGGCATCCAGATGAATGTGCGGTTCGACGAACGGCGGCACCACCAGATTACCGCCGGCGTCGAGGTCTTGCGGGCCGAGGCTCGGGGCTTCGGTCTGGCGTGCAATGCTGGCGATCAGGCCGTTTTCCAGGTGCAGTTCATGCAAGCCTTCGCGGTTGCGCAGGCGGGCGTTGATGATGTGCATCAAGCGAGTCCTTCTCAAAGATCTTGGAGGGGGGTATCGGTGGCGCGAATTCCCAATAGGCCGATCAATATCACATACGTTAGCGCGCCGGTGGCGATTCCTACCAGTGGCGCAACCCAAGGCGAAGTGAACGCCGCGAGGGTGCCTGCGCCGTACGCAAACAGCCCCGGCCAGTTGAAGGCCGGCAGCTGCGCTTGGGCCAGACGCGGATAGCGGCCGCGCCAGCGGAAGAAGAAATCGGCCATGATCACTCCGCCAATCGGCGGGATCACCGTGCCCAGCAAAATCAGGTAAGGCACCAGCAGATCGTACATGCCCAGCAGGGCCAGCAGTGTGCCGATCGCCGCGCCGCCCAGGGTCACGGTTTTGCGCCGACGGGTGCGCAGCAGGTTGCAGCCGGCCACGGCAAAGTTATAGATGGTGTTGTCCTGGGTGCTCCAGATGTTGAGCAGCAGCATCGCCATCGCCGCCATGGCGAAGCCTTGCAACAGCAGAACTTCCACTACGTCCGGCTGCTGATAGACGATGGCTCCGTAGGCGCCGATCAATACCATCAGGCCGTTGCCGATGAAAAAGCCGATCAGGCTCGCCAGCACCGCGATCTTCGCCGAGCGGGAAAACCGCGTCCAGTTGGTCGCCTGGGTGGCACCGCTGACGAACGTGCCGAACACCAGCGTGATGGCGGTGGACCAATCGAGGCTGCCCGTCGGCACCACCGCCAGCAACCCATCCAGGCCACCGACCTTTACCGTCGCGACCCACATCGACAACATCAGCAACAACATCATGGCCGGCACGGCGATGTACGACAGGATCTCCAGCCCGCGATAACCGATGTAGGCGGTGACGCAGAACCCCAGGCCGAACAGCACCATCAGCCCCAGCACGGTGCCTTCGTTCAAATGAAAATACTTGCCCAGTACCACCGCCGCCGTCGCCGTGCCCCAGGCGTACCAGCCGATCTGGGTGAGACCCAGGATCAAGTCGCTGAGCTTGCTGCCCACCTCACCGAAACAGAAGCGACCCATCAGCACCGAATTGAGCCCGCTCTTGAAGGCGATATAACCCAGGCCGGCGGCGTACAGGCCCAACAGCAGATTGCCGATCACGATGACCGTGAGCATTTCGGCAAAACCGAACGCTACCCCCAGCTTGCCACCGGCAAACATCGTGGCGGTGAAAAAGGTGAAGCCCAGCAGCACCATGGCCGTGGAGGCCAGGCCCTTGCGGGCATGCATCGGGACTTCGCTCAAGGGATAGTCGTTGCCCGGATCGTTTTGAGTCATGTGGAGGTCCTTGCGCAGGAGGAAGATGTCGCAAGCGTGCAGCGCCCGTGCCAAGCGAGTGATCGCGAGGTTATTTATAGCCAATCCGTGGGATTGGGTAAGTGAAGAGAACGAAAGCGGTGCGGCGGTGGTTCAAGTTGGAACACAGTTTCCACTGCCTATGCGGTTTCTTCAGGTGGGAGAGTGCAGCGCTAGAAACCGCAACACTGCCGCGACGATGGCCTCCGGCGCGTCTTCCTGGACCAAATGCCCGGCATTGGGAACGGGATGAAACTGTGCGCCCGGTATCATCCGTTGCAACGCACGACCGCGTTCGATGGGGATCCACTGATCGTCCTCTCCCCAAAGGATCTGCGTCGGGCAGCGCACGGTTGCATACAGCGGTTCGACCTCGCGGGTATAGCGTTCGTCCATCTGCGCGATCTGCCGATAGAGCGCGGCCTGGCCGGTCTCGCCAAGCCAGGGCTGCACGTACGGCGCCAGTTCTTCATAGGGGATCTGCCTGTTGATCGCACCCCGGATATAGGTCGGTACGATGGCCCGCTGAATGTAATCGGGCAGGCCGCTGAACGCCGCTTCGTACTGGCGCACATGCTGGACAAAAGGTGAACCCCAGGGCGACAGCGCCACCGGATCGATCAGGGTCAGGCTGCGGTAGTGCTTGCCGTTGAGCAGGTGCGTGCGCAGGGCGGTTGCGCCACCAAAATCGTGGGCCACCACGTCCGGGCAATCCAGGCCCCAGTGGTCCAGCAACTGTGCGAGCAACTGGTTTTGCACACCGAGGGAAACGTCGGCGTCCGGTTGTGCGGATTGGCCGTAACCCAGCAGGTCAAAGTAATGCACCTTGCGAGTGGCGAAGAACAGCGGGGCGATTCGGTGCCACACGTAGGAAGAGAAGGGCGTGCCGTGGACAAACACCAGCGGCGGGCCGTCGCCGTGGACGGCGTAACGGATGCGGTGTCCGTTGAAGTCGTATTCGTGATCCAGGGGCCAGTGGCTCATGGTCGCGTCCTCTTGGCATGTTCGAGCCAAAAAGCATAGACACAAAAAAAGCCAATGCCACAGGTCCCTGTGGCCCGCTTACTCGCCGCGGTAGATGCAACCGCTGGTGCAGGTCTCATGGATGCGAATGGCACTGAGTTCCGGCAACAATGGCTTCAACTGTTCCCAGATCCACTTGGCCAGGACTTCGCTGGTGGGGTTTTCCAGGCCGGGGATGTCGTTGAGGTAGTTGTGGTCCAGGCGCTCGTAGAGCGGCTTGAAGATCGCCTTGATCTCCGAGAAGTCCCGAATCCAGCCGGTGTGCGAGTCGATGTCGCCGCTCAGGTGAATCGCCACTTTGAACGAGTGGCCGTGCAGGCGGCCGCACTTGTGACCGTCTGGCACGTGGGGCAGGCGGTGGGCGGATTCGAAGGTGAATTCTTTGAAAATTTCCACGGTTTGACCTGTAGGGCTTGAATACAGCGGGTTCTGATGAGGTGTCAGCATCTGGTGTACTGATCAATGTACTGATTGGTCGTTGCTGGGCGTGATTGAGGTCATCCATTCAGCGATTGCCGACTGGCGCCAGGCGACCGAGTTCGGGCCTATTCTAACCTGTTTTGGGAACGTGCCCTCCCTGATCCTGCGACAAACAGTGTTTCGGCCCGGGCTGGTGGTGTGACGCACCTCGTCGAGGCGCAGGAACGGTCAATGTTCTCGGTCGTCGCTCGGTTGTTCATACCTTTCTCCAGGCTTCACGTTGTGCCTTGTTCCAGCCGTCAATCCATCTCTGCTTGGAGAAAGGAGATGTGTCGTTTTCCGTATCGAACGGGTTTTGCTTGAGGCTCTGCCCCTTGAGGAAGGTCGAGTATCCCTGCTCGAACGGGTTGATCTTCGTCCGTACAGCTCAGCAGTTGCCGTGGCGGGCCACCTCCGTGACTTGATTGATGCCATTGGCGTAATCCGGCGGCCGAATCCTGGCGACTTCCTCCAGGTTGCAGGCCGTTGTTTCAACTGGCCCGCGCTCGTCGAACATGCACTTTGGCAGGTGTGATGCAGACTCAAGCATCTGCACCGCGAAGACTTGGCCTTCGCGTAATTCGATGTGAGACATGGTGTGCTCCATGCCGCGCGTGGCGGCAGAAGGTGGTTATTCGTTTTTTGCGGGGAACCACTCGTTGTCGTATTCGAACTGGGTCACCAGCTCAGGCGTGAGACTCGGCAACTGGCGATCGAAGACCAGGTAGCCGAAGGGCTTTTCGATCCATTCAGGGGCAAGCTTCATGAGCTCGCCCTTGTAGATCCGTAGCAGGTGATCGGCCGCTTTCTCGAACTCATCCTCGCGATAATTGCCCTCGCAGGTGATGCCGTTACTGACGCGCCAGACGGTGCGCTTCGGCTGGGCCTGGGCGGCTTTGATCTTCTGGTCCATCTGATCGCGGGCGTAGACGAGCTGGTCCAGGGTCAATACAGCAACCCAATCGTAGGTGCTGACGTTCTGCTCATGGCCGTGGAAGCACTTTATTACGGGCATAGCGATATCCTCCGCCCGCCGCTCACCGGCAGGCTGAAGGTGGATTGGGGTTAGGGTTTGAGCTGTTCGGCGGCAGCCCGGACAATTGCGCGGCGCATAGCAGAACCTGGTCCCTGATTCTGGTTCCAGTGCCAATACCAATACTCGACAGCGAAGCCTTCAGCTAACCACTTGGCGACGCATTTCTGTTCGGCGGAGTACGAGTAGATCAGCAGGTCCAGTTGCACGACCAAACGCAGCGCATCGCCGGCATCGCTGTGGTCGTTAAGCGGATCCCACCAGTGGCCATTTTCAGCGGTGCCGACCCAGGCGGAGAGCACGCCGTTCTTATCGAATAGCGGATCCATCCCAACTGCATTTGCGGCAAGCTCGAGCAATTGCTGATCTCTCATGGCCTAGGTCCCCTATACACGAGCCAGGCCATGTAGAGCAGGGGGAGAAATCGTGGGGCTTCCTTGCTCATGGCGACGGTGGCCAGCCAAGCTTTCCCGTCAGCGGTATTCGGGCCCTGCCCGGAAGACAATTTTGAACGCGCTGACTTGCCCGCCGTCAGTGACACGATCGCTAATCGCCTGGCGCAGCGCCTCGTTCTCGGTGATCAGGGCCAGGACTGCCGACGGGAAAGCTTCGATCTCGGCGAACCAGCTGGCCCGCATGCCGAGCGGCTTCCATGCAAGCGTTGCAGCTTCGATGCCTGAGCACACCGAACCATATGTGACTTCCATGCGTAGGCCTCGCCGGTTGGCGTGATTCGAGTTTGTGGGTATCTGGACAGCAGACTTCGGCATCAGGCTTTTTATCGTACCCCTCCTCGCGAACAGGGCAGACCCAGACGGCCGTAACCTCCGGGGCGCAGCACGATTCAGCCTGGTGTTCGTGACTGTGAAGTTTATTGCATGATCCGCACTCCCACTTGCGGACAACCTTATCTCTGATGCCCATAGTTGGCCCTCAGGATGGCGACGCCCTCCGGTGACCGGATGCGCAGCATGGGGTAGGGGCTATTTCGGAACTTCGATTTCGTCGTCAGGCTCAGACGGATCGTCGGCGAGCGACTTCAGTCCAGCAGCCCGGATAATGAGTGACACCTTTTCAGTAACAGCGAAAGGTGTCGTGTCTCGATGCAGCATCTTTACCGGTCTCTAAGTCCGCTTCAATCAGGTTCGATAGAAGTCTCTGGTGAACGTCCTGCTGGTTGTTGATGCCGTGGGCCTTCATGACTCTCTGCAGGTCCGACTTGAACACGCCCGCTACCTCAACCGTGAACTTCTCGATGCCCAGCGCCGCAGCCTTCACCGCTGCCTTCTCGCGCTTTCGGCGCTGTTTGAGCGCTTCCGCCGTTGGCTGTTGTGTTTCGGCCATGGCCCGCTCCTTCAATTCCACTGGCCGACAGTGCCAGCCAGGTCTGTCGTTTGCGTTGTTGGGTGCGGAAACGTCTCACGTGGCTACCTTGGCCTGATTCCACACACCGACGGCGTTGAAGATGGCGTAGGCCTGGGCCTCGTCGAGCGAAACCACGTCAGGCATGGCAATCCAGCCTGACGCTATCAGGTGCATAGGGTTTGCGCTATTCAAGCCACTACTGCACACGTGGTCGCTGAGTGTCGAGGAGCAGTTTTTATCTAATTTGGCTGTTGTCACTTTTTCTGCTGATGAAGTACCTGCCTAGGTGGCTACTGATTCCCTCAGTTGTGGTTGGTGGCCTTGCCAGCCTTGGGCTCAACCTCGTGCTGCAAGACGGGCATAGCAGTATGCTTTCCACCATTAGCCCATTAATAGCGTCTTTGTTCGCGGATGGTCAATCGTCGATCTTCTATCTGACTCCATTCAGGATATTTGAGTTTGCCATTGGCGCTCTGTGCATATGGCTACCAACGGCAAAGTCCCGCGATTCCATCCTGTTGGATGTGCTTCTTGCCATTGGCTGGGCGCTGATCTCTTATGCAATATTTTCATTCGATGAAAGAACGGTTTTTCCTTCTACAATGCATTGATTCCATGCATAGGAACAGCCTTAGTTATTTGCTCATGCGGGGCTAAAAGATTTGTCTTTCTCGTCAGTAACAAGCTGTCAGTCAGAATTGGGCTTATTAGCTATTCGATATATCTGGTTCATTGGCCGATAATTGTTTTTTATAAGTACTACACCATGAGCCCGCTCGGTTTAATGGAGAAGTGCGCAATAGTGGCTATTTCGATATTCCTGGGATGGCTGCTCTATAGCTTCGTTGAGACTCCTTTCAGAAGGGTTAAATCAGATAGCCCTACATCAGATGGCTACCGGTTCGGTCTTATGTGCACGTTGCTATCGATGACTCTCATCTTGCCGGCGGCAACGGCATGGGGCGGCGGCTGGGCTTGGCGCACGGGAGCCATGCCGGCATGGGTAACTGCTCAGCTAAATAATTCCAAACAGTTTCACACCGATCAATACGGTGGGGCCGGCTACCCATATAATGGCTGGATCAGCGGTGGGACATCTGCCGTCGCAGACCTTGTGGTTCTGGGCGATAGCCATGCCAGACATTATGCCGAGGGATTGAACAAGGTCATCGGCGGGCCTAAATCGAAGAGCATCTATATCAGATCCACCAGTTGCATCCTTTTGCCAGGGATTACCCGGCTGACGCCAGGCGAGGATTGGGACAAGCTTTGCGCCGGTGCATTGAACTCTGCCATTCAGGTGATAAAGAAGAGTCCGGGCGCCGCGGTCATGCTGAGCGAGAGCTGGGGCGAACAACTACAAATGGGCGGGCTCATGGAGTCCCGGAAATCAATCCCTGGAGGCGACACCGATCAGGGATACCGGTTCATCGCCGGCAAGATCGAAGAGTTGAGAAACGCAATTCGTGGCCATCAGTTGATCCTGATCGGCAATGTCCCAGGCGCAGGAAGTCCGGACGTCATCGGCTGTTTTGCCAGGCCAAAATACTTTCCAATCGATTGCGCGTCGAAGCTTGTGCGGCGTGAAGCTGATATCCCCACCCGGTCTGGGAGCTTGATCCTCGAGGAATACGCGAGCTCAAAAGATGACGTAACTTATCTCAACCCGTATCGGGCTTTTTGCTCTGGGGGGTACTGTCGTGCGATTGATGACGATGGCGTCTTTTATAGCGACACCTATCACTTGTCGAAGCACGGGTCCCTAGAGTTTGTGCGCTACTTTGAAGCGCAAATTTTTGGCATTTTGAGTCAAGACTTGAAGGTTTCTGGGCGCGGAGTTACATCCAACTCCGCACCTGACGGGTGATGCATTAATCGTGTTTGCCGAAGAAACAGCGATGCGCTTAACCCTTCCAGAATCCAGTCAGTTGCAACGCAGTGCCTGCCACCGCCGGCGCCGTCGGCGTGGTTCATGGCAGAGCAAGAGTCCAACTTGACCCAGCATGCTCAACGAATTGTCGCCATCACCGACGACGGCGACCGAGGGTTCAAGCTGGCGGCGTGCCAGGCCTATGTCAATGAGTTGAGCCAGTAAAGTATGCCCGGCTTACTTCTCGGATGCCAAATATTCGGATTCGAGCTCAAGCAGATCTTTACTTCTGTTTTTCAGGCGTTTAGCTGGAATTCCGAAGTAGATTCCCCATGGCGTAGTGGACTTTGTCACCATCGACATTGCACCAACCGAGCAGCCTTCCGCCAAGTGAACTCCAGGCAACACAATCGACGATGTTCCGATGATGACGTGGCGCCCTATATAGATGGCTGACTTGACTTCTTTTTTGTAAGTGGCAGGCACCGTTGGATTCGTCAGCGCTTTCCCAGAGTAATCGTCAGACTGCGAAAAGACCTGACAGCCGTATGCCAGCCCTGAAAAATCATCCATGGTGACGCCCTGCTCGCCGCCGGCGATGTTGCTGAAAATTGCGACATGCACGTTACGGCCCAGCGTCACCTTTCCGGAGATAACGCAGAAGTCATCAATTCTGGTGTTGTCGCCAATTGAGATTTTATCGCAGTTATAAATCGCTGCTTTGTCGCTGATCTTTACGTTCTTTCCGATGCTCTTGAAGCCCATGTCGCGGAGCTGAGTGTCTGTCATGAATGCCATGGTCTATCCTTGGTTGAATTGATTGAGGCGTCAGTATCGGGTGAAGGCGCATTCTACAGTTTGCGCTTTTCCATGCCAGCATGGATGGCATTCTTAAACACCATCGTCACCCGTATGAGCCTATAGATTGAAACCGCGCTCGTCGGCATGATTTGAATTGGCTTGGTTCTGGTACCGGCACTGTAATTTTGTCCAGTATCGAGTTGAACATGAGATTTCTGATCGTCCAGCGGCGCGTCTTTGGCGTTGCCATTCCGAAAGAACAGCTAAGGCAAATCGCTCCCATCAAGGGTGACGTCATTTTCAGCGAGTGTCCCGATCCAGAATTTGGTCGGTCGGTATTCAGCACCTGTGTTTACAGTTCTAGTCCTGGGCTGGACATCATTCCTCGGCTGCATGACGTAAGGATTACCGGAAAATGATCCAGGGAGGCCTGAATCTGACGGGAGTGGAAAAGATTGGCGATGCTTACTATTCACAGTCGTGGTGGTGCCCGTTTGCGCGATAGGGAAGTTTATAGTTGCGGCGAAATTAGGTCGGCCCAAACTTGCATCATTTCCCTGCGCTGCTCCAGGTACGCCGCGTGGTTGTACACATCACGGATGAAGCCGGTGTCGGCGTGCGCAAGCCGTCGCTCAATCCAGTCACGGTTATAGCCGCGGCCATTCATTTCTGTTGAGAACAGGTGACGGAAGCCGTGGGGTGACTGTCTGCCAGTCAGTCCGCGTGCCTCCATGACGTTGTTGGCGTAGTTGGTGCCGATTGGCATGGTCGGGTCGCTGCGGTTCGTGAAAACGTAGCGCAGGTGGCCGGTGACGGGGAGTATTTCCCGCAGCAGCTTTACGGCCTGTCTCGGTAGTGGCACCACGTGATCGCGGCGCATCTTCATCTTCGAGGGCGGCGTGGTCCAGATGGCGGTGTCGAGATCGATCTCTGACTATTCCGCATGGCGCACCTCGCCCGGGCGTGACGCCGTGTAGATCATCAGCATGAAGGCCGACCGGAGCTGTTGGCCGGTAACGCTCTGTTGAATGGTGGCCATGGTCTTCGGCAGTTCGCTGGACGGAAGGAATGGATGGTGCTTGTGCTGACCAATCTTTTCCGTGACCGCATGCATCTCTGCAGTTGGATTGGCGTCGATCAGGCCTATGGCGATGGCGTAGCTAAACACCTGGCCCATGCGCTGGCGAATCTTGACTGCTGTGGCCGCCGACCCGCGCTTCTCGATTCTGCGGATAAGGGCGATGACATCAGCACGCTTAATGGACTCGATCTGTCGGCCACCAAATGTCGGAAGAACGTCAAGCTCCATGGCGTTGCTGATGATCCTGTAGGTTCCCGGCGAAATGCTTCCCTTCCTGAATGCCAGCCACTCGTCGTAGATTTTTCGAAAGGTACTGGTATTGGCCTCGATCATTCCTACCTTTTCTCCTTTCTTGATTCGCGCGGATCAATGCCGCGCGCGATTCTTCCCGCGCCTGATCTCTCCTAGCGCGCCTCCTTAAACCCGGTGTCCGGGTATGTCCCGAAAGAAATCCTCACCTGCTTTCCAAGCCAAGTGAATCGGAAATACCATTTCTTTATCCCGCTTGGCGCGACAAAGAACGATAGCCCGAGCGGGTCTGGTAGCGTGTACGCCTTATCCTTCGGCTTTGCCTGCCTGGTTGCGGTAATGCTTGATCGCCATTTAGCACATCCTCTGAAATCTGCTTTCGATGTACTGATTAATGTACTAACCAAATGGCGATGGGAGGTATTCGGTGGTACACGCTGGTACATTCAGCGCTCGGTAGTGCTGGGGTTTTGGTGATCCGGCGCGGTTTTCGAGGGGAGGCAACCGTAGAATCTTTGAAAATTTCCACAGGTTCAGGCTCTTTAGGGTAGCGGTCGCGAGGCAGGCGGCGGAGTTTATCAGTTTGGTTCCGGCGTTGCGCGACCGTGCTGACTAAAGGGTCAGCAAACGCCCGCCCAGCCCACCGTTGGCCGCCAGTTCAAGAAACTCGTCACCGAGCCGGCGGCTTTCGTCCATCGCCGTGCGCCAGTATTTGCGGCGGCTGGTGTCATCGCCCATGAAACGCTTGAAGTCGTTACGGTCCGGCAGCTTGCCGAAGGGCAGGCGCGCCAGGTATTCGCGGGACGGCGCTAGTAGCAGCACGTCCTGCAGACGCTCGACGTTCCCCCGGCGCCATGGCAGGCCCTTGTCGAACCAGCCGGGAATGACCCGGTCGGTGAAGTGCGGATACAGCACGATGTCTTCGCCGCTGTAGGGCAGGTCCAGGTGGTAGTCCAACAGGCCGCCGTCGCGGTAGGTGCCAACGCCGGCGCCGGGTAGGTCGCGCACGCCCTCCATCACCATCGGGATCGAGCCGGATGCCAGCAGCGCCTGGCGCAGATTACCGGCCTCCAGCGCGACGAAGCGTGACGGAAAGTCGTTCAACGGGTGCAACGGCGGCGCCCGGCGTGGGTCGTGGACGATCAGCCGTTCGAAATGCCGCGACAGGCGCGCTCGGCCCCGCAGGTTGTCGGCGATCACCGACGACAATCCCAGGCCGAGCCGCCCGCGATGATCCTGGGCCAGCAAACCGTGACTTTTGACCACCATGATATTGAGCCGGTAATGCGGGTTTTCGAGGATCGACGTGTCGCGGCCCTGGAGCAGATCATCGAGCATGCGCTGCGAACTCTGGCTCACCCCGGCCATAGTCACGCCTTTGGCAAAGCTTTGCTCGTTGTACAAGGTGCCCAGGCGCCGGATCCCCTCGGCGGCATCCGGCAGGCAGGCGCTGGCGAAGCGCCAGGAGCCCACCGAAGCACCGATCAGCGAGCGCTCCCGGGGCGCGGCGGGCAGCCACTCGCCAAACAGCGCCAGGTCCAGCCCCTGAATGCCCAAGGCCTTGGGGCCACCGGCGGCGCCCGGCAGAATGCCGACATCGGCAGCGTTCAGGCCAGCCTGGCGAATGCGTGCCAGAGCACGAGGGCCGGCCTTGAGGGTCAGGGCAGGGAACTTGATGTGGATGGCGGTCATACCGGTCTCGAATGGTGCAACGGATAATTTAACGGCGTCAGCCCTGTGGCAGCGAACAGGCTCGCTCCCACATTGATCTGTGTTCAATGATGGCAATTCAGTTTCAGTTAAGTTCGCCCCGATACAGTTCCCCGGTGAAGATTACAAAAAAAGGAGACAACCCATGAACCGCCTGACTGCCTTTTTCATCGTTACCCTGATGGCCATCAGTGGCCTGGCCAGCGCACGAGACCTCACGGCCGACGAAGCCCAAAAGCTACAGGACGCTGGTACCATTCTGTCGGTTGAAAAACTCAACGCCACTGCCTTGTCCAAACACCCTGGCGCCACCTTGACCGATACCGAGCTGGAACAAGAATACGGCAAGTACATCTATCAGGTGGACTTGCGCGATGCCCAGGGCGTTGACTGGGAACTTGAATTGGACGCGGTTGACGGCAAGGTACTCAAGAATCATCAGGATCTGTAATGAAGCTTAATTTACGCCCCCGCAGCCGTTGGGGGCTGGCGCTGCTGGTGTTCTGTTCACTGGCCGTCGCTCGAGACCTGGACCAGGATGAGGCCCTGCAATTGCGGCAGCAGGGCGTGATCCTGCCCCTGGAACATTTGCTGCAACAGGCGCTGGATCGCCACCCCGGCGCCAAACTGCTGGAGGCCGAGCTGGAAGAAAAACACGGCGTCTATATTTACGAGGTCGAATTGCTGGCTACCGACGGCGTTGTGCGCGAACTGGACCTGGAGGCCGCGACCGGCCGTTTACTCAAAGATGAGGAAGACTGATGCGCCTGCTTCTGGTGGAAGATCATGTTCCCCTGGCCGACGAAGTGATGGCCGGGCTGACGCGGCAGGGTTATGCCGTCGACTGGCTCGCCGATGGTCGCGACGCGGTTTATCAGGGCAGCAGCGAGCCTTATGACCTGATCATCCTCGATCTCGGCTTGCCGGGGGTGCCGGGGCTTGAAGTGTTGGCCCAATGGCGAGCGGGCGGCCTGAGCACGCCTGTGCTGATCCTGACCGCCCGCGGTTCCTGGGCCGAACGCATCGAAGGCCTCAAGGCCGGGGCCGACGATTACCTGACCAAACCCTTTCATCCCGAAGAGCTGCACCTGCGGATCCAGGCATTGCTGCGCCGCTCCCATGGCCAGGCCAACCAGCCGACGCTCCAGGCGGCCGGGCTGCATCTGGATGAAGGTCGCCAGTGTGTGAGCCGCGACGGCACCGAAATCCAACTGACCGCGGCCGAATTTCGCCTGCTGCGCTACTTCATGCTTCATCCCGAGCAAATCCTTTCCAAGAGCCATCTCGCTGAACACCTGTATGACGGTGAAACCGAGCGCGATTCCAATGTGCTGGAAGTCCATGTCAATCACTTGCGGCGCAAGCTGGGCCGCAGCGTGATCGAAACCCGTCGCGGCCAGGGTTACCTGTTCGGCGGGCAGGCGCAGTGAGATCGATCCAGCGGCGTCTGAGCCTTGGCCTGATCGGTGTGATGGTGGTGGTCGGCCTGGTTCTGGCGCAGACCAGTCTGTGGTTGTTCGAGCTGGGTCTGCAGCGGTATCTGGAGGCGGGGTTGCGCAACGACAGCGAGAACCTGCTAGTGGCCCTGGTGCGTGGTCCGCAAGGCCTGCAACTGGATGAGCGACGCTTGTCGCCGGCTTATCTGCGACCATTTTCCGGGCATTATTTCCGCATCGATTTTGCCGATACGCATTGGCGCTCCCGCTCCCTTTGGGACCAGGAGTTGCCCCATCTCGACCATCCGGGGCTGCACAGCAACCTGCAATTGGGGCCTGAAGGTCAGAAGCTGCTGGTCCTGCGCACCGACTATCGGCGTCTGGGCCAGGCCATTTCCATCAGCGTGGCCCAGGACTACACGCCCGTGCGGGACAGCTTCCTGCGCATGCAGCAGATCGGCCTGGGACTTGGGTTGGCGGGGTTGCTGTTGATTCTGTTGTTGCAACGCATCACGGTGCACCGCGCCTTGCGCCCGCTGGACAAAGCCCGGGAGCAGATCGCCCAGTTGCAGCGCGGGCAGCGTTCGCAACTCGACGAACAGGTGCCGCGGGAACTGGAACCGCTGGTGGCGCAGATCAACCATCTGCTGGCCCATACCGAGGACAGCCTCAAACGTTCCCGCAACGCCCTGGGCAACCTGGGTCATGCCCTGAAAACCCCGCTGGCGGTGCTGCAAAGCCTGGCCTCGAATGAAAAACTCGACCCTTACCCCGAGCTGCGCAAGCTGTTGCTCGAACAACTGGAACAGGTCCGTCAGCGCCTGAACCGCGAACTCAACCGCGCCCGACTGTCCGGCGATGCCTTGCCCGGTGCCCATCTTGACTGCGACGCGGAATTGCCGGCGTTGCTGGCCACGCTGAACATGATCCATGGTGAGCACTTGCACTTGGCTTACGTCGCGCCGCCCGGCCTGCACCTGCCCTGGGATCGTGAAGATCTGTTGGAACTGCTGGGCAACCTGCTGGACAACGCCTGCAAATGGGCCGACGCGCAAGTGCGCCTGACCGTGAGCGAGACAGCCGAGGGGTTCAGCCTGGCGGTGGAAGACGATGGGCCAGGCATTCCCGCAGACCGCCGCGATCAGGTCTTCAGCCGCGGCACGCGGCTCGATGAGCAGACCGACGGCCACGGCCTGGGGCTGGGCATCGTGCGGGACATCGTCGACACCTGGGGCGGGACGCTGGCGCTGGGCGACAGCGAGTGGGGCGGGCTGAAGGTCACGATCGGATTGCCTAAGCGCTGATCTCTGGTGGGAGCGAGCCTGCTCGCGATAGCGCCGGGTCAGCCACTTCAATATCAACTGACAGACCGCCATCGCGAGCAGGCTCGCTCCCACATTGTTTTGGGGCTGGACTCAAGATATCGGTGCGTTCCCGCTCTCATGCGGATATAAAACCCGCCGCATGACCCTTGCAGCTTCTCGCCGCTTCCTGCAAAGTCGCGACCTTTTTGTCCGGTGGCTCTCCATCGCTGTGCTTTGAGGTAATGATGATAAATGCAGTAATTGCCGCGGTTGGCGTGATGCTGGTGCTCAGTCTGTCCCGCGTGCATGTGGTGATCGCGCTGATTATCGGCGCTCTGGTGGGCGGTCTGACTGGCGGCCTGGGCATCGACGCCACGCTCAAGGCGTTCAATGCCGGCCTCGGGGGCGGGGCAACCGTGGCGTTGTCCTACGCTTTGCTGGGTGCTTTCGCCGTAGCGATTGCCAAGTCCGGCATGGCTCACGCCCTGGCCGACAAAGCCCTGACCATGGTGGATCGCCAGGACGTCGCCGGTGGCTCGGGGGTCAAATGGGTCCTGATCGGCTTGCTGGGAACGGTAGCGGTCGCCTCCCAGAATATTCTGCCGATCCACATCGCCTTTATCCCGCTGTTGGTACCGCCGCTTCTTTATGTACTGACCAAGCTGCAGCTGGACCGCCGGTTGATTGCCTGCGTCATGACTTTTGGCTTGATCACGCCCTACATGTTCTTGCCGGTGGGCTTTGGCAACATCTTCCTCAACGAGATCCTGCTGGCCAATGTCGCCCGCAGCGGCGTGGACGTCAGTGACATCAACATCACCCATGCCATGGGCATTCCGGCGCTGGGCATGGTGTTTGGTTTGGTCATGGCGTTTTTCACGTATCGCAAAAAACGCATCTACGACCTGAAAACAATCGCCAGGGCCGAACAGGTGACCGTGCGCTACAACCCGTTGAGCCTGTTGGTGGCGGGACTGGCGATCGCGGCGGCGTTTGCCATTCAGCTCCTGCTGGATTCGATGATCATCGGTGCCCTGGTCGGGTTTCTGATTTTCTCGGTATCGGGGGTGGTGCGTTGGCGCGAAACCGACGACCTGTTCACCGAAGGCATGAAGATGATGGCGATGATCGGTTTCATCATGATCGCCGCCTCAGGCTTTGCCGAAGTGATGAAGGCAACAGGTGAAGTCCAGAGCCTGGTGGAAACCTCGGCGGCCTGGATCGGCCACAACAAGGGCATCGGCGCCCTGTTGATGTTGCTGGTGGGCTTGCTGGTGACCATGGGCATCGGTTCGTCGTTCTCCACGGTGCCGATCCTGGCGACGATCTTCGTGCCGCTGTGCCTGCAATTGGGTTTCAGCCCGCTGGCGATCGTCTGCATCGTCGGCACCGCCGGAGCCCTGGGCGATGCCGGCTCGCCCGCTTCGGACTCGACCCTGGGCCCGACCTCCGGGTTGAACATCGATGGCCAGCACCACCACATCTGGGACACCGTGGTCCCGACCTTCATCCATTACAACTTGCCGCTGCTGGTGTTTGGCTGGGTGGCGGCGATGGTGTTGTAATTCGGGACCCAGTCGCCTTCATCGCGAGCAGGCTCGCTCCCACAGAGGTGTTCACAGAATATCCAATGTGAGAGCGAGCCTGCTCGCGATAAGGCCCCCAAAATCCAGCACCTCTTTAGCTGACCACTCGGCGCAAGCCCTTCACCTTGTCCTACAGTTTTCCCGCGCCGTGCCGTTAACACAGTTAACCACGCCATAAAACCGATAAGAGTGAACAGTATGCGCCTGAGCCTGAAGGCTAAAGTTCTGTCCTTGGCAATACTGCCTGTATTGCTATCCGCCGCTATTATCAGCCTGACCACGGCCTTCATTCTGAAGGAACAGGCCGGCAAAGAGGTTCAGCAAACCCGCGAGCGCTTGCTCAGCGACGCCAAGGCCACCCTGCAGAATTACGTCGCGGTGGGGCTTACTGCCATCAAGCCGTTGTACGACGCGTCGGCGCCCGGGGATAACGCCGCGCGGGCCGAGGCTATCAAGCTACTGTCGAACGTCACCTACGGCAAGGACGGCTATTTCTTCGGTTACGACTCCGAAACTGTTCGTCTCTTCAAGGCCAACAGCCCCGACGGTGTGGGCAAAACCTTCAAGGACAACCGCGATCCCAACGGTGTCTATGTCAACCGTGACCTGGTGAAAGTCGCCAAGGACGGGACACACTATCTGGAATACAGCTCGCCACTGCCAAACAGCAACGAACTGGTGCCAAAGCTCGGCTACACCGACTACTTGCCCAAGTGGGACATGGCGGTCGGCAGCTCGGTCAACCTGGACGGCATTGAAGCTCAGGTAGCACTGGTTGAGGCCAAGGTTCAAGAACGTCTGCAAGGCGTTCTGCTGAGCATCGTGGGTATTGCTGTGGTGGTATTGCTGGTGATTGCGGTGGTGGGCATGTTGCTGGCCAATGCCATCCTGCGGCCGCTGCACCTGATGAAAGACAACCTCGATGACATCGCGGCGGGCGAGGGCGACCTGACTCGCCGCCTGGCGATCACCAGCCAGGACGAACTCGGCCAACTGGCCGGCTCGTTCAACCGTTTTGTCGACAAGATCCACGGTCTGGTACGGCAGATCACCGAAATGACCTCGCAGCTGACTGGGCTGGTGGCGCAGGTTTCCGAGCAGGCACAGCGCTCCGAGCAGGCCATGGAGCGTCAGCGTCACGAAACCGACCAGGTCGCCACGGCGATCAACGAGATGTCTTCGGCCGCCCAGGAAGTGGCTCGCAGTGCCCAGGGTGCCGCGGTCGCGGCCCAGCAGACCGACGAAGAAGGCCAGTCCGCCAAGCGTGTGGTGGCCGGCAGCATCCAGCAGATTCATGCACTGGTGAACGATATTCGCAGCAGCGGCTTGTCCCTGGACAGTTTGCAACAGGACGTGGCTTCGATTGTCAGCGTGTTGGGGGTGATTCGCTCGATCGCCGAGCAGACCAACCTGTTGGCGCTGAACGCCGCCATCGAGGCCGCTCGCGCCGGGGAAGCGGGCCGCGGTTTTGCCGTGGTGGCTGATGAAGTGCGGGCCCTGGCCAGTCGGACCCAGCAAAGTACCCAGGAAATCCAGGGCATGATTGATCGCTTGCAGTCGGGCACCCACGCAGCGGTAGAAGCGATGCGCCGCTCCAGCGAAGCGGGCGATGGCACGTCGGTGCAGGCCAACGAGGCCGGGGCGTCCCTGGACACCATGGCGCAGTTGATCGGCACCATCAATTCGATGAACGCCCAGATCGCCAGCGCTGCTGAAGAACAGACCGCCGTGGCCGAGGAAATCAACCGCAGCGTGCACCAGATCGCCGTGGCGGTGGATAGCGTCGCCGACGAAACTCAACTCGGTGCCCAGACCTCCCGCAGCCTGGCCGATCTGGGCCAACGCCTGGGCAAACTGGTGGGGCAGTTCCGCATCTGAGTCGTGCAGCAGGAGCTGCCGAAGGCTGCGATCTTTCGTGCTCGATCCGGATGTTTCGCCTGGGCAACCGGGCCCTATCGGGAAAGGAGGATCGCAGCCTTCGGCAGTTCTTGCCGGGCGAAGGCAAACACGACCTTGTGGGAGCGAGCCTGCTCGCGATGGCGGTCGATCAGTCAATGACGATGTTGACTGTGAAGGCGCTATCGCGAGCAGGCTCGCTCCCACAATTGTTTGGCGGTGTCTGCATGATTGGGGAGGCCGTGCAGGTGCTACGCTTCTCGCACATCGCGCATCAACAACCCAAACCGCAAATCCACCGCATCCGGAATCGGCACGTACACCACATGCCCGTCTCCCGGAGCCACGTCGATGCCCTGGCCGTTGACGTTCTGCAGTTGATGCAGGTCGAAGTGAAAGTTGCCCTTGGGGGTCATCAATTCCATGTGATCGCCCAGGCCAAAGCGGTTCTTGACCCGGACTTCGGCCAGACGCTCGCGCCGCTGGCCGGTCAATTCACCGACGAACTGCTGGCGCTCCGACACTGAGCTGCCGTTCTGATAGTTCTGGTACTCATCATGAACATGCCGGCGTAGAAAACCCTCGGTGTAGCCGCGCTGGGCCAGGGATTCGAGATCGGTCATCAGGCTGCGGTCAAACTCCCGGCCGGCTACGGCATCGTCGATCGCCCGGCGATAGACCTGGGTGGTGCGTGCGCAATAAAAGTGCGACTTGGTCCGGCCTTCGATCTTCAAGGAATGCACGCCCATGCGGGCAAGCCGTTCCACGTGCTGTACGGCCCGCAGATCCTTGGCGTTCATGATGTAGGTGCCGTGCTCATCCTCAAAGGCCGGCATCGATTCCTCCGGGCGGTTCGCTTCCTGAAGCAGGAACACCTGGTCGGTGGGCGCGCCGAGGCCCAGGGTCGGTTCGGCTGGCCAGGTCTGCACGATATCGCCCACCGCGTTTTCCTGCGCCGGTTGCGCCGAATATTTCCAGCGACAGGCGTTGGTGCAACTGCCCTGGTTGGCGTCGCGCCGGTTCAGGTAGCCCGACAGCAGGCAACGCCCGGAATAGGCCATGCACAGCGCCCCGTGAACGAACACTTCCAGCTCCATGGCCGGCACCTGCTCACGGATTTCGGCGATTTCCTCCAGGGACAGCTCCCGGGACAGGATGATGCGGCTCAAGCCCTGCTGTTGCCAGAACTCGACGCTGGCCCAGTTCACGGTGTTGGCCTGCACCGACAGATGAATCGGCATCTGCGGGAAATGCCGGCGCACCAGCATGATCAAGCCGGGGTCGGACATGATCAGCGCGTCCGGTGCCATGGCAATCACAGGCTCCAGGTCTTTGAGGAAGGTGCGCAGCTTGGCGTTGTGGGGCGCGATGTTCACCACCACATAGAAGCGCTTGCCCATGGCCTGGGCCTCGCCAATGCCCAAGGCCAGGTTGGCGTGGTCGAACTCGTTGTTACGCACACGCAGGCTGTAGCGCGGCTGACCGGCGTACACCGCGTCGGCGCCGTAGGCGAAGGCATAACGCATGTTTTTCAGGGTGCCGGCGGGGGCGAGCAGTTCGGGGGCAACGAAGGGCATGGTGGCGTCGGATCGCAAAAAGCGCCGAGGGTACGCCACGACGGGTACCGTGCAATTGATCTGGATCAACACCGGATGCAAAGGGAAAGGCACTCCGGCGAATCCTGGCTGACTAACGTTTATCGCGCCAAGGATATGGAAAAGAAATGAACCGAAAGACCCTGCAAGACAAGTCCCAGATGCTGATGTTGATTCTGGTCACCATCGCTTTCATCTGGATCCTCCTGCCGTTTTATGGCGCCGTGTTCTGGGCAGTGATCCTGGGGATCGTCTTTGCCCCGATGCAGCGCCGCCTGCAACTGAAACTCGGCTGGCAGCGCAACCTCACTTCGTTGCTTACATTGAGTATTTGCGTGGTGATCGCGATCTTGCCGGTGATCGTCATCAGTACGTTGCTGGTCCAGGAAGGGGCGGCGTTGTACAAGAGCCTGGAAAGCGGAGAGTTGGACATTGCCGATTACCTGGCCCGCTTCCGGGATGCCTTGCCGCCTTACTTCCAGAACCTGCTCGACCGTTTTGGCCTGGGTAACCTGAACGGGCTGCGAGAGCGGATCGTCAAAGGCGCGATGCAAGGCAGCCAATTCTTCGCCACCCAGGCGTTCAGCTTCGGCCAGGGCACGTTTCAGTTCCTGGTGAGCTTCTTCGTCATGATTTATCTGTTGTTCTTTTTCCTGCGTGACGGCCCTGAGCTGGTGCGCAAGGTCCGTACCGCCGTTCCCCTGGCGGAGTACCAGAAACGTCGCCTGCAGTTGAAGTTCAACCGTGTGGTGCGAGCGACCGTGAAGGGAAACCTGCTGGTGGCCATCACCCAAGGGGCGTTGGGTGGGCTGATTTTCTGGATCCTGGGGATTCCCACGGTATTGCTCTGGGCGGTGCTGATGGCCTTTCTGTCGCTGTTGCCGGCGGTGGGCGCGGGCTTGGTCTGGGCGCCGGTGGCAGTGTATTTCCTGCTCTCCGGGGCCATCTGGCAGGGCGTGGTATTGACCCTGTTCGGGATATTCGTCATTGGCCTGGTGGACAATTTCCTGCGCCCCATCCTGGTGGGCAAGGATACGAAGATGCCCGACTACATGGTCCTGGTCTCGACCTTGGGCGGGCTGGCGGTGTTCGGGCTGAACGGATTTGTGATCGGCCCGCTGATCGCCGCGCTGTTCATGTCGTGTTGGGCGCTGTTCGTCGAAAGCAAGCCGCGGGTGCGATTGCCCTAGGCGGTCAGCAGATAAGGGCCGATGCGTTGTGACAGGGCTTGGGCGGCGGGCAGAGAAGTCAGCGGACCGCTGATGGTGACGCCGTCCTGCACCAGATACCAGCAGGCCAACAGACCACGCTCCCTGAGCGGGGCGGGCACGGCGCTGCCAATGACAGACATGATTTGAACCTTGGGCATGGGAACCTCCATCAATCGATGGAGTTACCTTACGACTCAGCAGGGGGGAGGAAAAATCAACCGCTTCAATAGTAGGAATCGATGCTGCTCAATCGACGACCAGATCGAGCATGTGCACCACTTCCTGCTCGTTGAGCAAGCCCTTGCGCACCAGGTGTTGCGTCAGCAGCGAAAGGAATTTGGCGCTGCGGTGGCCTTCCAGGTGCTTGAGTTCAGTCAGCGCGGTGTACACCTTGCTGGAGGTACACAGATCATTGTTGCGGTGCGGGTGTTGCGTGGGCATGTCTTCGTCCTTGTTGTTATGGAGATGTTTGTTGGCGGACAACGCCAGTTTGCGACGTCCTCATGACGTGCACGTGACGGTCGGGCCTGGCAAATTCAAGCAGGATTCAGACCATGATGCCTGTTCGGGCCTGACTGATTGTTCCGCCAGCGACATCGGCAAGCCTTTTCAATCAATCAGCCCTTTCTTTCGCCCACAAAAAAGCCCCTGAATCTTTCGATTCAGGGGCTTGATTTGCTGCTGTCTGGCTCCACGACCTGGACTCGAACCAGGGACCCAGTGATTAACAGTCACTTGCTCTACCAACTGAGCTATCGCGGAATGACGCGTATGTTACTGATTGGAAAAGAGAAGTCAAGCTTCTCTTGCCGGCCGGCACATTCCTCAGGTCCGTTGGCGATTAATCGGCGATTGGCGGTTACCGCAACGGCAGGAGAGGGCTACCATGGTCCCCCGGAAGTGGCTGAACGCGCTACCGGCCATTCGCCAAACAAAGGTTTGCGCCATGAATCATCTGTTACCGCTTCACACAGGCAACCACACTGAGGTGCGCCTATGAGTACCGCCCAGATCAGCTTGCCCAAGGGCGTGGGACCGCACGCGGAGAAACTCTACGATGCCATCACCCAGGCCAGCACCGCTGACGAATTGAACCGTGCCGGTGGCAAGGCCGAGGGTTTTGTCCTGGGGCTGGAAAGCACCAAGGCCATCAAGAGTCAGATTGCCGAGTCGTTGTATGTGATCTACGACGATGCCGCGAGTCAGCGGGCGACGGAGCTGTAATTTCGACGAGTTGCTTTTGTGGCGAGGGAGCTTGCTCCCGCTGGGCTGCGCAGCAGCCCTAGGAAATGCTTGAGTCAATCAGTCTGACACACCGAGGTGGCTGGCTTTAGGGCTGCTTCGCAGCCCAGCGGGAGCAAGCTCCCTCGCCACGGGGTCAGCGTGAACGCAAAAAAAGGGAAGCCTTGGCTTCCCTTTTTTCATCCCGGCGACCTTCAGATCACCTGAACAATCGCCTTGGTCACCGCATCGATGTTGTTCTGGTTCAGCGCGGCCACGCAGATGCGGCCGGTGTCCAGGGCATAGATGCCGAACTCGTTGCGCAGGCGCGTCACCTGTTCAACGGTCAGGCCGGAGTAGGAAAACATCCCGCGCTGGCGTGCGACGAAGCTGAAATCCCGCTGCGGAGCGGCTTTAGCCAGCATATCCACCATCTGGTTGCGCATGCCGCGAATCCGCAGACGCATTTCGGCCAGTTCCGCTTCCCATTGGGCCCGCAGTTCCGGGCTGTTGAGCACGGCTGCGACAATACTGGCGCCGTGGGTCGGCGGGTTGGAGTAGTTGGTGCGGATCACACGCTTGACCTGGGACAGTACCCGGGCACTTTCCTCTTTCGATTCGCTGACGATCGACAGGGCGCCAACGCGCTCGCCGTACAGCGAGAACGATTTGGAGAACGAGCTGGACGCAAAGAAAGTCAGGCCCGACTCGGCGAACAGGCGCACGGCGGCGGCGTCTTCGTCGATACCGTCGCCAAAGCCCTGATAAGCCATGTCCAAAAATGGAACGTGGTTCTTGGCCTTGACCACGTCCAGTACGTTTTTCCAGTCTTGCGGGCTCAGGTCCACGCCGGTGGGGTTATGGCAGCAGGCGTGCAGCACGACGATCGAGCGGTCGGGCAGGGCGTTGAGGTCTTCCAGCAGGCCGCTGCGGTTCACGTCATGGGTGGCGGCGTCGTAGTAGCGGTAGTTCTGCACCGGGAAACCGGCGGTTTCGAACAGCGCGCGGTGGTTTTCCCAGCTTGGATCGCTGATGGCCACGACGGCGTCAGGCAGCAGTTGCTTGAGGAAGTCGGCGCCGATCTTCAGTGCGCCAGTGCCGCCCACGGCCTGGGTGGTGATGACGCGGCCGGAGGCGATCAACGGCGAGTCCTTGCCGAACAGCAGGGTCTGGACCGCCTGGTCGTAGGCGGCAATGCCGTCGATCGGCAGGTAACCACGGGAAACGTGTTGGGCCACGCGGATCGTCTCGGCTTCGACAACGGCGCGCAGAAGTGGAATGCGCCCCTCCTCGTTGCAGTAAACACCCACGCCCAAGTTGACCTTATTGGTACGGGTGTCGGCGTTGAATGCTTCGTTGAGGCCCAGGATGGGGTCGCGTGGTGCCAATTCGACAGCGGAAAACAGGCTCATTATTGCGCGGCTCTGAATGGAGTGTGAGGGGACGTGTAGCGCTCCAGCCGAATGCACTAGAGCGGTGCACAAACGGGGAGCTAGTATAGAGGCCATCACCGGGCGCGGCGACAGGCGATTCGGTTTTTAAGGTAAGTATTTTCGTTTTTTTTCGACCGTTAGTCCCCTGGCGGCGTCAAAGACTTCAAGGCGTGTAGGACGTTCGTCTTGAAAGCGAAGGCATTCACCTCCACATTGTATGCATCCCAGTTTTTTCCTCGGGCGACATCAGTCGTTTCGGTCTTTCTCGTTCCTGTTGGCTGGCCGACAGGGGTGAACCCAGAGGTTATGTTATGTCTGAATTCCAGCTAGTCACCCGATTCCAGCCCGCCGGCGACCAGCCGGAAGCCATTCGCCAGATGGTCGAAGGCATCGAGGCCGGACTGGCGCACCAGACGCTGCTCGGTGTGACAGGCTCGGGCAAGACTTTCAGCATCGCCAACGTGATTGCCCAAGTGCAGCGCCCGACCCTGGTGCTGGCACCGAACAAGACCCTGGCGGCGCAGCTGTATGGCGAGTTCAAGGCGTTTTTCCCCAATAACGCGGTGGAGTACTTCGTCTCCTATTACGACTACTACCAACCCGAAGCCTACGTACCGTCTTCGGACACCTTCATCGAGAAGGATGCTTCGATCAACGATCACATCGAACAGATGCGGCTCTCGGCCACCAAGGCATTGCTCGAACGCAAGGACGCGATCATCGTCACCACGGTATCGTGCATCTATGGTCTGGGTAGCCCGGAAACGTACCTGAAGATGGTCTTGCACGTTGATCGCGGCGACAAGCTCGACCAGCGAGCCTTGCTGCGTCGCCTGGCGGACCTGCAGTACACCCGCAACGACATGGATTTCGCCCGGGCAACGTTCCGGGTCCGTGGCGACGTGATCGACATCTACCCGGCGGAATCGGACCTGGAGGCGATCCGCATCGAGCTGTTCGATGATGAAGTGGAGAGTCTTTCGGCGTTCGATCCGCTGACCGGCGAGGTGATCCGCAAGCTGCCGCGCTTCACCTTCTACCCCAAGAGCCACTACGTTACGCCCCGGGAAACCCTGCTGGGCGCTATCGAGGGGATCAAGGTTGAATTGCAGGAGCGCCTGGAATACTTGCGGTCGAACAACAAACTGGTGGAAGCCCAGCGGCTGGAGCAGCGGACCCGATTCGACCTGGAGATGATCCTGGAGCTGGGTTACTGCAACGGCATCGAAAACTACTCGCGCTACCTGTCGGGTCGCCCGGCGGGCGCGCCACCGCCTACGTTGTATGACTATCTGCCGGCCGATGCCTTGCTGGTGATCGACGAATCCCACGTCAGCGTGCCCCAGGTCGGCGCCATGTACAAAGGCGACCGGTCTCGCAAGGAAACCCTGGTGGAATACGGCTTCCGTCTGCCTTCGGCCCTGGATAACCGGCCGATGCGTTTTGACGAATGGGAAAGTGTGAGTCCGCAGACGATTTTCGTCTCCGCCACCCCCGGCAACTACGAGACCGAGCATGCCGGCCGGGTGGTCGAGCAGGTGGTGCGACCCACCGGGCTGGTCGATCCGCAGGTTGAAGTGCGCCCGGCGCTGACTCAGGTCGATGATCTGCTCTCGGAAATCTCCAAGCGTGTGGCGGTGGAGGAGCGGGTGCTGGTCACCACGCTGACCAAGCGCATGGCCGAAGACCTGACTGATTATCTGGCCGACCACGGTGTGCGGGTGCGCTACCTGCACTCGGACATCGACACGGTGGAGCGGGTCGAGATCATCCGCGACCTGCGCCTGGGTACGTTCGACGTGTTGGTGGGGATCAACCTGCTGCGCGAAGGCCTGGACATGCCGGAGGTGTCACTGGTGGCGATTCTGGACGCCGACAAGGAAGGTTTCCTGCGCTCCGAGCGTTCGTTGATCCAGACCATCGGTCGGGCGGCGCGTAACCTCAACGGCCGGGCGATTCTTTATGCCGATCGCATCACCGGTTCCATGGAACGGGCTATCGGCGAGACCGAGCGTCGTCGCGATAAACAGATTGCCTTCAACCTGGCCAACGGCATCACGCCGAAAGGGGTGTTCAAGGACGTCGCCGACATCATGGAAGGCGCCACTGTGCCCGGCTCGCGCAGCAAGAAGCGCAAGGGCATGGCCAAGGCCGCCGAAGAGAGCGCCCGTTACGAAGCCGAACTGCGCTCGCCGAGCGAAATCAGCAAACGTATCCGTCAGTTGGAAGAAAAAATGTACCAGCTGGCCCGGGACCTGGAGTTCGAAGCGGCTGCGCAGTTGCGTGACGAGATTGGCAAGCTGCGCGAGCGGTTGCTGACTGTCTGAGGTTGTGTGGCCACGGTAATGGCCTTATCGCGAGCAGGCTCGCCCCCACAATGGACCGCGTCCAGTCCGGGCAACTTGGTTCCCTGTGGGAGCGAGCCTGCTCGCGATTGAAGGTGCCTCGGTCTGACAGGTGCCACACAAATCCCCCTCTCACTGGAGCCTGCCCACCATCGCCTGTTACCATTCGCCCCCTGTTTCATCTTCGCTTTTATATTCTTTCCGAGACATGCCATGACCACCGTCCGCACCCGCATCGCGCCTTCGCCCACTGGCGATCCCCATGTCGGCACCGCTTACATCGCTTTGTTCAACTATTGCTTTGCCAAGCAGCACGGCGGTGAGTTCATCCTGCGGATCGAGGACACCGACCAGCTGCGTTCGACCCGCGAGTCCGAACAGCAGATCTTCGACGCCCTGCGCTGGCTGGGCATCGACTGGAGCGAAGGTCCGGACGTTGGCGGCCCGCACGGTCCCTACCGCCAGAGCGAGCGCGGTGACATCTATCAGCAGTACTGTCAGCAACTGGTAGACATGGGCCACGCCTTCCCGTGCTTCTGCACCGCCGAAGAGCTGGACCAGATGCGCGCCGAGCAGATGGCCCGCGGCGAGACCCCACGCTACGACGGCCGCGCGCTGCTGCTGTCCAAGGAAGAAGTCGCCCGTCGCCTGGCCGCTGGCGAGCCCCATGTGATCCGCATGAAGGTGCCGACCGAAGGCGTCTGTGTGGTGCCGGACATGCTGCGCGGCGATGTCGAGATCCCGTGGGATCGCATGGACATGCAAGTGCTGATGAAGACCGACGGCCTGCCGACGTATTTCCTGGCGAACGTGGTCGACGATCACCTGATGGGCATCACCCACGTCTTGCGCGGTGAAGAGTGGCTGCCGTCGGCGCCGAAACTGATCCTGCTCTACGAATACTTCGGCTGGGAACAACCGCAGCTGTGCTACATGCCACTGCTGCGTAACCCTGACAAGAGCAAGCTGTCCAAGCGCAAGAACCCGACGTCGGTGACCTTCTACGAGCGCATGGGCTTCATGCCTGAGGCGATGCTCAACTACCTGGGGCGCATGGGCTGGTCGATGCCGGACGAGCGCGAGAAGTTCTCGCTGCAGGAAATGGTCGAGCACTTCGACCTGTCGCGGGTGTCGCTGGGTGGTCCGATCTTCGATGTCGAGAAACTCTCCTGGCTCAACGGTCAGTGGTTGCGTGACCTGCCGGTGGAGGAGTTTGCTGCGCGTGTACAGAAGTGGGCATTCAACCCTGAGTACATGATGAAAATCGCTCCCCATGTGCAGGGCAGGGTGGAGACGTTCAGCCAGATCGCACCCCTGGCCGGCTTCTTCTTTGCCGGCGGCGTGACCCCGGATGCGAAGCTGTTCGAGTCCAAGAAGCTTTCCGGTGATCAGGTGCGCCAATTGATGCAACTGATCCTGTGGAAGCTCGAAAGTCTGCGTCAGTGGGAAAAGGACAGCATCACCGCGACCATCCAGGCCGTGGTCGAATCGCTGGAGCTGAAACTGCGTGATGCCATGCCGCTGATGTTCGCCGCCATTACTGGCCAGGCCAGCTCGGTGTCGGTGCTCGATGCCATGGAGATCCTTGGCCCGGACCTGACCCGTTTCCGTCTGCGCCAGGCCATCGATCTGCTCGGTGGTGTGTCGAAGAAGGAGAACAAGGAGTGGGAAAAACTGCTGGGCGCGATTGCCTGAGTGCTCGATGAGGCAGGACATACCCCGGTTTTCCGGGGTTTGTCGGTAAGTGATTGTTATCCCGGCAAAAAACTTTCAAATTTGTTGAAAATAAATTTGACAGCCCTCGGATACGCCCTTAAGATTCGCCCCGTCCTCAGCGATGAGGGGCTATAGCTCAGCTGGGAGAGCGCTTGCATGGCATGCAAGAGGTCGACGGTTCGATCCCGTCTAGCTCCACCAATTTACACTTCAAGGCCTGGCCACACCGGTCTTGAAGCGATCAACACTCAGCGTTGATCAGTTGTATAGAAGGGTTTGCGTCCCCTTCGTCTAGTGGCCTAGGACACCGCCCTTTCACGGCGGTAACAGGGGTTCGAGTCCCCTAGGGGACGCCAGTTTTACAGAAGCGATGTTGCAAGATGTCGCTCCGCCGCGAGGCGAAAAATCCGGGGCTATAGCTCAGCTGGGAGAGCGCTTGCATGGCATGCAAGAGGTCGACGGTTCGATCCCGTCTAGCTCCACCAATTACAGGTTCAAGGTTTGGCCACACCGGCCTTGAATCGATCAGTTCTCAGCGCTGATCAAGTTAGAAGGTTTGTGTCCCCTTCGTCTAGTGGCCTAGGACACCGCCCTTTCACGGCGGTAACAGGGGTTCGAGTCCCCTAGGGGACGCCACGATTACCCGCTCTGCGGGATTTTATAAGGGTCATTCAATTCTTGAATGGCCCTTTTGTTTGTCTGGCGTTCGGCCAATCTTCAATTCCTTTAACGATGCTTCTGACCAGCGGTCAAAATTTCCGCTTGCGGAAAATTATTACATGGATAATATTTCAGTCGTAATATTCGGAGGTAACGATGAGCGATAAAAAAGCGCAAACCCGCGAACGCATACTCAAGGCCGCCAGTGCTGCGCTGATTCAGCGGGGTCCGGCCGAGCCGAGTGTCGGCGAAGTGATGGGCGCCGCCGGGCTGACAGTGGGCGGCTTCTATGCCCACTTCGAAAGCAAGGATGCCTTGATGCTCGAGGCATTCAAGCAACTGCTCAGCCAGCGTCGTGGCTTGATCGCTGACATGGATGCCGAGCTGAGCGGTGAGGAGCGGCGAACCCTGGCAGCCGCGTTCTACCTGTCGCGCAAGCACCGTGATACCACCGATCTGGCCTGCCCGATCCCGGCATCGGTCGGCGAGCTCGGGCGGCTGCCGGATGAGTTTCGTGAGGTGCTCAATGAGCATATTGAGCTGATGGTTGCGCAGTTGGCGGCCAGCCCGGAAGACGCCGATAAGGCCTTGGCTGACATTGCCCTGATGGTCGGCGGCCTGGCCTTGGCGCGAGCGTTGGGCCCGGGAGAGTTATCGGATCGGTTGCTGCGCGCTGCCAAGTCGGCGGTGCGATGAGCTAAGGCGCAAGCCCTGGAGATGAGCGATGAACAGGTTTAGCTGGATTCGTGGCGTCAATGGCACGCTGGGATGGGTGGCTCCGGGCCTGGTGGCGAAGAAGATGCGATCGCTGTTCATGCGTCCCCGGGACTTGCCGCCAAGGGATTGGGAGCTGCCATTGCTGGCGACCTCCGAGCGCATCACCTTACGCTTCGGTCTGTCCGCCTTGCGTTGGGGCAAAGGTCCGACCGTCTTGTTGATGCATGGCTGGGAAGGGCGACCCACGCAATTTGCCGCGCTGATCACGGCGCTGGTAGGTGCCGGCTACACGGTGGTGGCGTTGGACGGCCCGGCCCATGGCCGCTCACCTGGGCGCGAGGCCAATGTCCTGCTGTTCGCCAGGGCCATGCTCGAAGCCGCGGCGGAGTTACCACCGCTGCAAGCCGTGGTTGGGCATTCCATGGGTGGTGCCAGTGCCATGCTCGCGGTTCAGCTGGGGTTGCGGACCGAGACTCTGGTCAGCATTGCGGCGCCTGCGCGCATTCTTGGCGTGCTGCGTGGGTTCGCCCGGATGATGGGGCTGCCGCCCAAGGCGCGATCGGCCTTCATTCGCCAAGTGGAAAACGATGTGGGCATGCCGGCTTCGAGGATGGATGTCGCCCATTACCAACTGGACGTGCCCGGGCTGATTGTCCATGCCGAGGACGACACCTTCGTTTCGGTCAAGGAATCGCAACTGATTCACGAAGCCTGGTTCGACAGCCGCTTGCTGCGCTTGCCGCAGGGCGGCCACCAGCGGGTGCTGGCCGATCCTCGCGTCATTGATGGCGTGTTATCCCTGCTGGCCGGGCGCAGTCTGCAAGCGCGGCAATCGGCTTGATCTGTGGGAGCGAGGCTTGGCCGCGATGGCGGTCAAGCTCGGATCCGTTACACTGGCCCCCACCAAATTCGACCGGGAGAGGGGCATGGGCTGGGATAGGGCAACGCCGTTCATTATTGATCTTCAAGTAAATGCCGAAGACATCGACGGGCTGGGCCACGCCAATAACGCGGTATACGTCACCTGGCTTGAGCGCTGTGCCTGGCGCCATTCCCAGCGCCTGGGGCTGGATCTGGTGGAGTATCGGCGGCTGGACCGGGCCATGGCGGTTGTGCGTCATGAGATCGATTACCTGGCGGCGGCCTACGAAGGTGACGAGTTGCAACTGGCTACCTGGATCGTCGACTGGGATCAGCGATTGAAGATGAATCGGCATTTCCAGCTGATTCGCCCCAGCGACAACACCACGTTATTGCGGGCCCAGACCACATTTGTCTGCATTGAACTGTCCACCGGCAGGCCCAAGCGCATGCCACCGGAGTTCATCGAGGGTTATGGTCCTGCGCTGATGACATCCGGCATTCTCATAGACTGACCCAGCGCTATCGCGAGCAAGCTCGCTCCCACAGGGATCTGTGGTGGATGCAGAATCTGTGAACACGCGGGATCCAGTGTGGGAGCCGAGCTTGCTCGCGATGACGGCCGCACATTCGGTATCAATGCAAGCTGACCCAGCGCTATCGCGAGCAAGCTCAACTCCCACAGGGGATTGGTGGTGAATTCCGATGTTGTGGGCAAAATCCGGTAAACTGCCGCACGTTTTTCGTTGAGTGTGTTTTTCCATGCAAATTGCCCTGGCGCCCATGGAGGGGTTGGTTGACAACATCCTGCGGGACGTTCTGACCCGTGTTGGCGGTATCGACTGGTGCGTGACCGAGTTCATTCGCATCAATGACCGTCTGCTCACACCGGCCTATTTCCACAAGCTTGCCCCTGAGCTGCTGACCGGTGCCCGGACCGCTGCCGGCGTACCGCTGCGGGTGCAATTGCTGGGTTCCGATCCGGTGTGCCTGGCGGAAAACGCCGCATTGGCCTGCGAGCTGGGTTCGCAGGTTATCGACCTGAACTTCGGCTGTCCGGCCAAGACTGTGAATAAATCACGGGGTGGGGCGGTGTTGCTCAAAGAGCCGGAGCTGCTCAACGAAATTGTCGAGCACGTGCGCCGCGCGGTGCCCAGGCACATTCCCGTTACCGCCAAGATGCGCCTGGGTTTCGACAGCCCGGATGGGGCGTTGGTCTGTGCCACGGCATTGGCCGAAGGTGGCGCGGCGCACATTGTGGTGCATGCGCGGACCAAGACCGACGGCTATAAACCACCGGCCCACTGGGAGTGGATCCCACGGGTTCAGGAGGTGGTCAAGGTCCCGGTATTCGCCAACGGCGATATCTGGAGCGTTGAAGACTGGCGCCGGTGCCGCGAGATCAGTGGTGTGGAAGACATCATGCTCGGCCGCGGACTCGTTTCCCGTCCTGATCTGGCCCGGCAGATCGCTGCGGCCAGGGCCGGTGAAGAGGTGATCGAGCTGTCCTGGGCCGAATTGCAACCGATGCTCGAGGACTTCTGGGTGCAGGTGGTCGAGCAATTGACCCCACGCCAGGCGCCCGGCCGGTTGAAGCAGTGGCTGGCGATGCTGACTCGCAATTATCCCGAAGCGGTGGAGCTGTTTACCGCCCTGCGCCGGGAAACCGACCTGGACGCGGTAGGCCATTTGCTGGGCGTGCAGCGCACCGAAGCGGCCTGAAAAAAATTTCAAAACAACCTCTTGAAAAGTTTTTGGCGGTCCCTAGATAGGGATTACGCGATGCCGAATTCGGGTCGCGGAGACAAAAAACCTTGCTGAACTTTTCAGGAGATTTGAATCATGAGTACTGCATTTTCCCTGGCCCCTCTGTTCCGTTCCTCGGTGGGCTTCGACCGTTTCAACGACCTGTTCGAAACCGCCTTGCGCAACGAACCGGGCAGTAGCTATCCACCCTACAACGTGGAAAAACATGGCGATGACGAGTATCGCATCGTGGTTGCCGCCGCCGGGTTCCAGGAAGACGACCTGGACCTGCAAGTGGAAAAAGGTGTGCTGACCATCAGCGGTGGTAAGCGCGAAGCGAGCAACGACAGCGTGACCTACCTGCACCAGGGTATCGCCCAGCGTGCGTTCAAGCTGTCCTTCCGGTTGGCCGATCATATCGAGATCAAATCCGCCGGCCTGAGCAACGGTCTGTTGAGCATCGACCTGTTGCGAGTGATCCCGGAAGAGGCGAAAGCCAAGCGCATCCCGATCAACGGGGCGCAGCAACAACCCGCGCTGCAAAACTGATGCATCGCAACTAATGAAGAAGGGCGCCATTGGCGCCCTTTTTCATTTGTGGAGCCCTCATTGCGGGCTCCTTTGTCAGGGCAACAGTCGCTCAAACGCGTCTAGCGGCAACGGCCGACTGTGCAGGTAGCCCTGGTACAAATGGCAACCCAGCCCCTGCAGGAAACTCAGTTGTTCCGGGGTTTCGACACCTTCGGCGATCACCTCCAGCTCAAGGCTGCGGGCCATGGCGACGATGGCGCGGATGATTTCGGTATCGTTGGGGTCGCTGGTGGCGTCGCGCACGAATGACTGATCGATTTTCAAGGTGTCCACCGGCAGACGTTTAAGGTAGGTCAGCGACGAATAACCGGTCCCGAAATCGTCCATGGCGAAGCTCACTCCCAATTTTTTCAGGCGACGCATCTTGGCGATGGTGTCGTCCAGATTCTGGATCACGATGCCCTCAGTGATTTCCAGCTTGAGCATGGCGTAAGGCAGGCCATAGGTGGCGAGGCAGCTTTCGATGCGCTCGACGAAGTCGCTCTGGCGGAACTGCCGTGGGCTGATATTCACGCACAGGCTGAATTGCAGCGGATCGATCTTGCCCTTGGCGATCAGTTGTTTGAAGCCGTTGCAGGCTTCATCGAGAATCCAGGTGCCAACTTCCAGAATCAGCCCGCTGTCCTCCAGCACTTTGATGAATTCATTCGGCGATTGGGCGCCCAATTCGGGGTGATGCCAGCGCACCAGCGTTTCGGCGCCGATGATGCGGTTGTCCCGGGCGTCGACCTGAGGTTGGAAATGTACGCTGAACTCCCCGCGAGCCAAGGCCTGGCGCAGGTCGGTTTCCATGCGCAGCCGTTCGCTGGCGGCTTTTTGCATGGTGGTGTGGAACATCTGCGAGGTGTTGCGCCCCGAATCCTTGGCGCGGTACAGCGCAATGTCGGCGCGCTTGAGCAGGTCGGTGGGGGTGGAGCCATGGTCGGGAATCAGCGCCATGCCGATGCTCGGCGTGACCTGCAACCGTTGGCCATCGAGAAACATCGGCTCCGACAGTAATTCGCGCAGAGTGTCGGCCAGGTTCTGTACCTGTTGGCTGACTGCGCTGCGGGTGCCTTCCAAGCCGCTGAGCAGCACCACGAATTCGTCGCCGCCCAGCCTCGCCACGGTGTCTTCCAGGCGCACGCTGGCTTCCAGGCGTGCGGTGATGATTTTCAGCACCGTGTCGCCCACCGGGTGGCCCAGGGAGTCGTTGATGTGCTTGAAGTGGTCCAGGTCCAGAAACAGCAGAGCGCCCCGCAGGTTATGGCGCTTGAGCAAGGCGATCTGCTGGCTCAGCCGATCCATCAGTAAGGCGCGGTTGGGCAGGTTGGTCAGCGGATCGTGATAGGCCAGGTGGCGGATCTGTGCTTCGGCATTGCGCAACAGGCTCACGTCCCGGGCGGTCAGCAGCAGGCAGGCCGTCTCATTGAGCATGATCGGTTCGACCGAGACCTCCACCGTGAGGATCTCTCCGCGTTTATTGCGCCCGAGCATTTCCTGGTGATGCACCCGGCCCTTGAGCTCCAGTTCGGCCAGCAATGCCATGCGTTGTTTTTCTTCGGCCCAGATACCGACCTCGTAGACCGTATGCCCGATCACTTCGTCGGCGCGGTAGCCGGTCAGGCGGCAGAAGCCGTCATTGACTTCGAGGTAGCGGCCGCTGTCGCGTTCGGTGATGGTGATGGCGTCAGGGCTGGAATGGAAAGCCTTGGCGAATTTCTCCTCGCTGGCCTTGAGGGCCGCTTCAGAGCGCTGCTGCTGGGAGATATCCCGCAGGGTGGTGACAATGCAGGGCTGGTTGCCGACGTTGATCTGGCGACTGGAAATCACGCATGTCAGCGGCTGGCCGTTTTTATGGTGGACGACGACGGCCACGTTGTTCAGGGAGCGCTCGCGTATCACCCTTTCGATGCGTTGCAGGCTGCTCCCCGAGGCGTCCCACAGGCCGATTTCGTCGGCGCTCAGGCCGATCACGTCGGTGGCTGACCAGCCGAAGGTCTGGGTGAAGCTGGAATTGATTTCGAGGAACCGGCCACTATCCTGATGAGTTACGCAGATCGGGTCGGGGCTGACCTGGAACAGGGTGGCGAATTTTTCTTCCGACGCCGCCAGGCTCTGTTCGCGTTCTACCTGGTCAGTGATGTCCAGCAAGGTACCGGCCATGCGCAGCGGGCTGCCGTCGTCATTGCGATAGAGACGTGCGCGGCTTTCCAGGTATCGGGCGCTGCCGTCCGGCATTTGTACGCGGTAGGTCAGTTGATAATTCCCCGCCGGGCCTTCCCGCAGGCTGCGGTAGGCGTTGCGCATGTTGTTGCGCTCGTCATCGGGCACCCCTTCGAAAAACGCATCGAACGACTCGTGGAACGGCTTGGGCTCCAGGCCATGCAACTGCGCCGCCCGGGCCGAGCCGTAGAGCATGCCGCTGGGAATATGCCAGTCCCAGGTGCCCAGTTGCGCCGAATCGAGGGCCAGATCAAGGCGTTCCTGGCTGTCCTTGAGGGCCTGTTCGGCGAGTTTGCGTTCGGTGGTATCGAGGAAGGTGCTCAGCAGATAAGGTTGGCCTTCCAGCTCGACCTTCTGGGCGCTGAGCAGGCCGCTGTGGATCTGACCATTGCTGGCCTGCAGTTCCACCTCCATGCTCGCCATTTCGCCGTTGGCCTTGATGATCTCCACCAGTTTTGCCCGCTGTCCGGGGTCGACCCATAGGCCCAGTTCCAGCGTCGTGCGGCCGATGATGTCGTGCAGCGGCCAGCCAAACAGACTTTCGAAATACTGGTTGGCCTCGATGATCAGCCCGTCTTCCTGGCGGGTCAGCAACACCATATTCGGACATAGGTGAAAGAGCGTGGCGAAGCGTTTTTCCGAGTTGCGCAGTGCCTGCTCCCGTTCGCGCTGGTGCGTGATCTCCCGGATTACTCCGATCATCCGCGGGCGGCCGTGTTTGTCGGGTAATACGCTGCCGTTGATTTCCAGCCAGTGCAGGCTGCCGTCGGGCCAGACGATGCGATGGTGCATGGCCTGTTCCAGCGGCGCACCGGCCACAGCCGCATGAAAGGCGCGGATGGCCTTTGCTCGGTCTTGGGGGAGCAACAGGTCCAGATAGTCCACATCCGCCGGCAATGGCTGGCGCGGATCGAAGCCGAACAGCGCCTGGGTGCCCCGTGACCAACTGATCCGCCCGGTATCAATGTCCCACGACCAGGCTCCCAGGCGCGCGCCGTTCAAGGCGGCCAGCAACTGGGGGGCGCTGTCCCAGCTTTGCTCGGACCGTTTCGGGTCTAGCGCCTGAATGCGCGGCAGGGGCGGGAATTGGTCAGCGGATTTGGGCATTATCTCGCGAGCCTTGGGCAATTTGGGGCGTTGGGCGCAGGCGTTTCGGCTCTATAGGAGTAGCACAACCTATGCCCTTTTCCCTGGCAGATCGATTTGTGCGTCCAGTAAGGACATGAAAGCCCGTGCAGCATTCGACAGCGTCCGTTCGGTGTGCAAGATATAGCCTAGCTGGCGACTGAGCTGTATGCCCGGCAAAGGAATGCGTGCCACCTGTTCATCGAGCATGGTGCGCGGCAGGACGCTCCAGGCCAGGCCGATGGAGACCATCATTTTTATGGTTTCCAGATAATTCGTGCTCATGGCGATGTTCGGCGTCAGGCCCTGGGCTTCGAACAGGCGTTGAACAATGTGGTGGGTAAAGGTATTGCCGCCGGGGAAAACCGCCGGATGCAAGGCGATGTCTGCCAGGCTGACCGGGCCGTTGTCCAACAGCGCGTGTTCCGGCGCCACCACGAAATCCAGGGGGTCGTCCCACACCGGCGTGGCGCGTACCAGCGTGTGCGGTTCCGGGGCCAGGGTGATGACCGCCAGCTCCGCCCGGCCGTGGAGAATTTCTTCGTAGGCCACTTCCGAATCGAGGAACTGAATATCCAGCGCCACCTCAGGGTAGCGTCGGGTGAACTCCCTCAATAGAGGTGGCAGCCGATGCAGGCCGATATGGTGGCTGGTGGCGAGCGTCAGGCGTCCGGTCACTTCGCCGGTCAGGTTGGTCAGGGCGCGGCGGGTGTCATCCAGCACGTTCAGAATCTGATAGGCCCGTGGCAGAAGGGCTCGGCCAGCCTCGGTCAGGCCGACTTCTCGACCGAGCCGATCGAACAGACGCACTTTGAGCTGTTGCTCCAGCCCGGCGATACGCTTGCTGATGGCCGGCTGGGTCAGGTGCAGGCGTTCACCGGCGCCGGAGAAACTGCCGGTCTCGGCGATGGCGATAAAGGCGTTAAGGCTGGCGAGGTCCATGGTCGTCCTGGTCGAATTCCAAATGGTTATGCAAAGCATGAAAAATATGAATTTGAGTTATTTAATGTAGCCTCATAAGATCAGCCTCACAAGCCAAGGGGTTATTGATTCACTCAAGACCCGGGGCATAGAAACAAGCTGATGAGGAACCGTCTGATGGCCGGCAAAACGCTCTACGACAAGCTCTGGGATTCGCATTTGGTCAAGCAGCGCGACGATGGTTCGGCGCTGATCTACATCGACCGTCACATCATCCATGAAGTGACTTCGCCGCAAGCCTTCGAAGGCCTGCGTCTGGCCGGGCGCAAGCCGTGGCGCATCGATGCCAATATCGCGACCCCGGACCACAACGTACCGACCACGCCGGAGCGCAAGGGCGGCATCGAAGCCATTGCCGATCAGGTGTCGCGCTTGCAGGTTCAGACCCTTGACGATAACTGTGACGAATACGGCATCGTTGAATTCAAGATGAATGACGTGCGCCAGGGTATCGTTCACGTCATTGGCCCGGAGCAGGGCGCGACTTTGCCCGGCATGACCGTGGTCTGCGGCGACTCCCATACTTCCACCCATGGTGCGTTTGGCGCCTTGGCCCACGGCATCGGCACCTCCGAGGTCGAGCACGTGCTCGCTACCCAGTGCCTGGTCGCCAAGAAAATGAAAAACATGCTGGTGCGCGTCGAGGGCAAGCTGCCGTTTGGCGTGACCGCCAAAGACATCGTCCTGGCCGTGATCGGCAAGATCGGCACTGCCGGTGGTAACGGCCATGCCATCGAGTTCGCCGGCAGCGCCATCCGCGATTTGTCCGTGGAAGGGCGCATGACCATCTGCAACATGTCCATCGAAGCCGGCGCTCGTGTCGGGCTGGTGGCCGCCGATGAAAAAACCGTGGAGTACGTCAAGGGCCGTCCGTTCGCCCCCAAGGGCGCCGAGTGGGACATGGCGGTGCAAGCCTGGAAAGACCTGGTTTCCGATGCCGACGCGCAGTTCGACACCGTGGTCGAACTCGACGCGACGCAAATCAAGCCGCAAGTCAGCTGGGGCACTTCCCCGGAAATGGTCCTGGCCGTGGACCAGAACGTTCCCGATCCTGCCCAGGAGATGGATCTGGTCAAGCGAGACTCCATCGTCCGCGCCCTGAAATACATGGGTTTGAGCGCCAACCAGGCGATCACCGACATTCAGTTGGACCGTGTGTTCATTGGCTCCTGCACCAACTCGCGGATCGAAGACCTGCGCGCAGCGGCGGTGATCGCCAAGGGCCGCAAAATCGCCTCGACCATCAAGCAGGCCATCGTGGTGCCAGGCTCGGGCCTGGTGAAGGCCCAGGCGGAAGCCGAAGGTCTGGACAAGATTTTCCTCGAGGCCGGTTTCGAATGGCGTGAGCCTGGGTGCTCGATGTGCCTGGCGATGAACCCGGACCGTTTGGAGTCGGGCGAGCATTGCGCCTCCACCTCCAACCGTAACTTCGAAGGCCGTCAGGGCGCCGGTGGCCGTACGCATCTGGTCAGCCCGGCCATGGCCGCCGCCGCCGCCGTCAACGGCCGTTTCGTCGACGTCCGTGAATTGATCTGAAGGAGCGCAGCATGAAAGCTTTTACCCAGCACACTGGTCTTGTCGCGCCTTTGGATCGTGCCAACGTCGACACCGACCAGATCATCCCCAAGCAGTTTTTGAAGTCGATCAAGCGCACCGGCTTCGGCCCGAACCTGTTTGACGAGTGGCGCTACCTGGATGTGGGCCAGCCGTACCAGGACAACTCCAAGCGCCCTTTGAACAAGGATTTCGTCCTCAACGCCGAACGTTACCAAGGCGCCAGCGTGTTGCTGGCCCGCGAAAACTTCGGCTGCGGCTCCAGTCGCGAACACGCGCCATGGGCCCTTGAAGAGTACGGCTTTCGCAGCATCATTGCGCCGAGCTACGCCGACATCTTCTTCAACAACAGCTTCAAGAACGGCTTGTTGCCGATCATCCTGAGCGACGCTGAAGTCGATGAGTTGTTCCAGCAGGTCGAGGCCAACCCCGGCTATCAACTGCAGATCGACCTGGCGGCCCAGACCGTGACCCGTCCTGACGGCAAGGTGTTGCGTTTCGAGATCGATGCATTCCGTAAGCACTGCCTGCTCAACGGTCTGGACGACATCGGCCTGACCTTGCAGGACGGCGAGGCGATTGCCACGTTCGAGGCCAAGCACCGGGCGAGCCAGCCTTGGTTGTTTCGGGATGCTTGATCTTGTGTAAGGCGTGAAGATGCCATCGCGAGCAGGCTCGCTCCCACATTGGATTTGCGGCGCTGACAAAATCCCTTGTGGGAGCGAGCCTGCTCGCGATGACGCCAGAACAGACCCAGCCAAAAGGAAGTCCCCATGACCAGCACCGCCCACAGTCAGGTCGTACAAAAGCAATTCGGTGAACAGGCTTCGGCCTATCTGAGCAGTGCTGTGCACGCCCAGGGCACTGAGTTCGCCCTGCTGCAGGCTGAGCTTGCCGGGCGCGGCGAGGCCCGTGTGCTGGACCTGGGCTGCGGCGCTGGGCACGTGAGTTTCCATGTGGCGCCGCTGGCCGGTGAAGTGGTGGCCTACGACCTGTCCCAGCCAATGCTTGACGTTGTAGCTACGGCGGCAGCGGATCGTGGCCTGAGTAACATCACCACGGTGTGCGGCGCCGCCGAACGCCTGCCGTTCGCTGACGCTGAGTTCGACTTCGTGTTCAGCCGCTATTCGGCGCATCATTGGAGCGACCTGGGCTTGTCGCTGCGGGAAGTGCGCCGGGTGCTCAAGCCGGGTGGAGTGGCGGCGTTCATTGATGTCCTGTCACCCGGCATGCCGTTGTTGGACACGTACCTGCAAAGCGTTGAGGTGCTGCGTGACACCAGCCATGTTCGCGATTATTCGGCCGGCGAGTGGTTGCGCCAGGTCAGCGAGGCGGGGTTGCATACCCGCAGCACCACGCGCCAGCGTCTGCGCCTGGAGTACCAGTCGTGGGTCGAGCGCATGCGCACCCCCGAAGTGATGCGTGGGGCGATCCGTGAGCTGCAGCGATCGATGGGTGTTGAGGTGCGTGAATATTTTGAGATTGAGGCCGATGGTTCGTTCAGTACAGACGTACTGGTGCTGTGGGCCGAGCGATAGCACTTTTTCCGGCCAGTCCAAGCGCGGGCCGACAGAGCAAACGAGGAAAACATGAGCAAGCAGATTCTGATTCTCCCAGGCGACGGTATTGGCCCGGAAATCATGGCCGAAGCGGTCAAGGTCCTAGAGCTGGCGAACGACAAGTACGGCCTGGGCTTTGAACTCAGCCACGATGTGATCGGCGGCGCTGCGATCGACAAGCATGGCGTCCCCCTGGCCGATGAAACCCTGGATCGCGCGCGTGCCGCCGATGCCGTACTGCTGGGCGCCGTGGGCGGCCCGAAATGGGACAAGATCGAACGCGACATCCGTCCTGAGCGCGGCCTGCTGAAGATCCGTGCGCAACTGGGCCTGTTCGGCAATCTGCGTCCGGCAATCCTCTACCCGCAACTGGCCGACGCTTCGAGCCTGAAGCCGGAAATCGTTTCGGGCCTGGACATCCTCATCGTCCGTGAACTGACCGGCGGTATCTACTTCGGCGCCCCGCGCGGCACCCGTGAGCTGGATAATGGCGAGCGCCAGGCCTACGACACCTTGCCGTACAGCGAGAGCGAAATCCGCCGTATCGCCCGGGTCGGTTTTGATATGGCGCGGGTGCGCGGCAAAAAACTGTGCTCGGTGGACAAGGCCAACGTCCTGGCTTCCAGCCAACTGTGGCGCGAAGTGGTCGAGCAGGTGGCCAAGGATTACCCGGACATCGAACTGAGCCACATGTACGTCGATAACGCTGCCATGCAACTGGTGCGCGCGCCCAAGCAGTTCGACGTGATCGTCACCGACAATATGTTCGGTGACATCCTGTCCGATGAAGCCTCGATGCTCACCGGCTCCATCGGCATGCTGCCGTCGGCCTCCCTGGATGCCAACAACAAAGGCATGTACGAGCCATGCCACGGTTCGGCGCCGGACATTGCCGGGCAGGGCATTGCCAACCCGTTGGCAACCATCCTGTCGGTGTCGATGATGCTGCGCTACAGCTTCAGTCTCAATGACGCGGCTGATGCCATCGAGAAGGCGGTCAGTGTGGTATTGGATCAAGGTTTGCGCACGGGCGACATCTGGTCGACCGGTTGTACCAAAGTCGGTACGCAGCAAATGGGCGATGCAGTAGTCGCCGCGTTGCGTAATCTGTAATCTTTGCGGCCCACCGCTTCGACGGTGGCCCACTTTTGTATAGGTGTAGTTGCGATGAAACGTGTAGGTCTGATCGGTTGGCGCGGCATGGTCGGTTCCGTGCTCATGCAGCGAATGCTGGAAGAGCAGGATTTCGATCTCATTGAACCGGTGTTTTTCACCACCTCCAATGTCGGTGGCCAGGGCCCGTCCGTGGGCAAGGACACCGGTGCGCTCAAGGATGCCTACAGCATTGACGAGCTCAAGACCCTCGACGTGATCCTGACCTGTCAGGGTGGCGACTACACCAGCGAAGTCTTCCCAAAACTGCGTGAAGCCGGCTGGCAGGGTTACTGGATCGACGCCGCCTCCAGCCTGCGCATGCAGGACGACGCCGTGATCATTCTCGACCCGGTGAACCGCAAGGTCATCGACCAGCAACTGGACGCGGGCACCAAGAACTACATTGGCGGCAACTGCACCGTCAGCCTTATGCTGATGGGCCTGGGCGGCCTGTTCGAGGCCGGTCTGGTGGAGTGGATGAGTGCCATGACCTATCAGGCGGCCTCCGGGGCCGGCGCGCAGAACATGCGTGAACTGATCAAGCAAATGGGTGCGACCCACGCCGCTGTCGCCGATGACCTGGCCAACCCGGCCAGTGCCATCCTGGACATCGATCGCAAGGTCGCCGAGGCGATGCGCAGCGATGCGTACCCGACCGAGAACTTTGGCGTGCCGTTGGCCGGCAGCCTGATCCCGTGGATCGACAAGGAACTGCCGAACGGCCAGAGCCGTGAAGAGTGGAAGGCCCAGGCCGAAACCAACAAGATCCTCGGTCGCTTCAAGAGCCCGATCCCGGTGGACGGCATCTGCGTGCGTATCGGTGCCATGCGCTGCCACAGCCAGGCGCTGACCATCAAGTTGAACAAAGACGTGCCGATCGCCGACATCGAAGGGCTGATCAGCCAGCACAACCCTTGGGTCAAGCTGGTGCCGAACAACCGCGAAATCAGCATGCAGGAGCTGAGCCCGACCAAGGTCACCGGCACCTTGAACGTACCAGTGGGTCGTCTGCGCAAGTTGAACATGGGCTCGCAATTCGTCGGTGCCTTCACCGTCGGCGACCAGTTGCTGTGGGGCGCGGCCGAACCGCTGCGTCGCATGCTGCGGATTCTGCTCGAGCGTTGATCGGTCTCTGCTGTGAAAGAACCCGTGCCTTGTGAGAGGTGCGGGTTTTTTTATGGGAACGGTGTCGTCCGTGACATCGCCATCGCGAGCAAGCTCGCTCCCACAGTGGATCTTCAGTGGCCACAACACCTGTGGGAGCGAGCTTGCTCGCGATGGGGCCAGTACAACCACTGCAAACTCCCCTGCCAATTGCCTGCATACCCCCCACCCGGTAAAGTGCCGCTCCCCACGTTTTACCTGAGGTAGACCCATGAGCCAGTCCTTTGATATTGCCGTGATCGGCGCCACCGGTACTGTCGGCGAAACCCTTGTCCAGATTCTCGAAGAGCGTGACTTCCCGATCGGCAACCTGCACCTGCTGGCCAGCAGCGAGTCGGCGGGAAGCTCGGTGATGTTTCGCGGCAAAAATGTGCGGGTGCGCGAAGTCGACGAATTTGATTTCGGCAAAGTCCAACTGGTGTTTTTTGCCGCCGGCCCGGCGGTGACCCTGAGCTTCGCCCCGCGTGCCACGGCGGCCGGTTGCGCGTTGATTGACCTGTCCGGCGCCCTGCCGCCTGAGCAGGCGCCGCAGATCGTGCCGGAAGCCAACGCCGGGCTGCTGGCGAGTCTGAGCAAGCCGTTTCAAGTCAGCAGTCCCAGTGCGTCGGCGACCGCGCTGGCCGTGGTGCTGGCGCCGCTGCGCCAATGCCTGGCGTTGCAGCGCATCAGCCTGACCGCCAGTCTCGCTGTGTCCGCTCAGGGCCGCGTCGCCGTCAGTGAACTGGCCCGTCAGACTGCCGAGTTGCTCAATGCACGTCCCCTTGAACCGAAATTTTTCGATCGGCAGATGGCGTTCAACCTGCTGGCTCAGGTGGGTACCCCGGACGAGCAGGGTCACACGCTGCTGGAAAAGCGTCTGGTGCGTGAATTGCGTCAGGTGCTGGAACAGCCTTCGTTAAAGATTTCCGTCACTTGCATTCAAGCCCCGGTGTTTTTTGGCGATAGCTTTAGCGTGACTGTGCAGGCAGCCGGCGCCGTCGACCTGGCGAAAGTCAACGCAGCCTTGGAGGCGGCACCCGGCATCGAGCTGGTGGAGGCGGGCGATTACCCGACCCCGGTGGGCGATGCGGTAGGGCAGGATGTAGTCTACGTTGGACGTGTGCGCGGGGGGATCGATGACCCGGCGGAACTAAATATGTGGCTGACGTCAGATAACGTACGCAAGGGCGCGGCGCTCAATGCTGTGCAAGTGGCTGAGTTGTTGATAAAAGACCTGCTGTAAAAGATACTTGGCAACAATTTGTCGAATGATTCTAGCTGGGCGCTATGCTTGGCCAGAGTGCTGAAGGCGAACCTCCCTCTCGGGGCTTTCCCCGAGCATGAGTGAAACGATCGCGCGCGCCGTTGCTTCGGGGGGCGCGCAATGCCTTACGGCAGCGGCATCAACACCTTCTCGCTGGCCGAGGAATGTTCAAACAAAGGAAGAGGCTATGGTTCAAGTTCGCAAACTGGTGTTAGCAATAGCGGCCGCCTCGGCGCTGTCCTCCGGTATGGCGCAAGCACTCGGGCTCGGGGAATTGACCCTGAAGTCGCCGCCGAACCAGCCTCTGGTCGCCGAGATCGAGCTGCTCGACGTCCAGCAATTGACCGCCGCCGAAGTCGTGCCGAGCCTGGCCTCGCCCGAGGAGTTTGCCAAGGCCGGAATCGACCGCCAGGCGTTTCTCAATGACCTGACCTTCACCCCGGTAATCAATGCCAATGGCAAGAGCGTCTTGCGGGTGACTTCCAGCCAGCCGCTGTCGGAGCCGATGGTCAAGTTTCTGGTGCAGGTGATGTGGCCCAATGGCCGTCTGCTGCGCGACTACAGCGTGTTGATCGACCCTTCCAAATTCTCCCCCCAGGCGGCTGATGCCGCCCGGACGAAGCCTTCCCAGGTCGTCTCCACGCCGGTGACGGGCGCCACCAAGCCTTCCCAATACACCACCACGCCGCGCGATACACTTTGGGAAATTGCCGCCAAGGTGCGCAACGGCGGGTCGATCCAGCAAACCATGCTGGCGATCCAGGCGTTGAACCCGGACGCATTCATCAACGGCAACATCAATCTGCTCAAGACCGGCAAGGTATTGCGTCTGCCGGACCCGGTGCAAAGCACCGCGTTGCCGCAACCCCAGGCTATCGCTGAAGTGGCTGCGCAGAATGCCGCCTGGCGCCAGGGGCGGCGGGGCGTTGCGCGTTCCGGCCAGCAGCAGTTGGACGGTACCAAGCGTGGTGGCAGTCAAGCTGCACCGGCCCAGGCGGCCGGTCGCGATAATCTGAGTCTGGTCTCCGCCGAGGCCGCGAAGGCCGGCGCCAAAGGCGCTGCCGGCGATGCCCAAGCCCTGAGCAACCAGCTCGCGGTCACCCAGGAAAGCCTCGATTCGGCTCGCCGCGACAATGAAGAGCTCAAAAGCCGCATGGCGGATCTGCAGAGCCAACTGGACAAGCTGCAGCGCCTGATCGAGCTGAAGAACAATCAGCTGGCCAAAATGCAGGCTGATGGTGTCGCCGTACCGCCGCTCGATGAGTCGGCCCCGGCGATGTCGGCAGAATTGACGCCGGACCCAACGGCACAAGCTCCTGCGCCCGCGCCTGAAGCGACGCCGCCCGCGACTCCCGTGGAGCCAGCTCCGGCAGCGTCCAGCGAACAAAAGTACAACGATCTGCTGACCAATCCGATCCTGTTGGGTCTGGTTGGCGGTGGCGCGTTGATCCTGCTGTTGTTGCTGCTGTTGCTGGCCCGTCGCCGCAAGGCGCAACAGGAAGCCGAGAAGCACTTGCGCATGGCCCGAGCCCTAGAGGAGGAGGCTGATTTCTCCCCGGAGCTCGATCTGCCCCCGAGCAGCTTCGAGGGCATTGAAGTTCCACCGCCAAGCGTAAAGCTCGAACCAAAACCCGCTCCTGCGCCAGCGCCCAAGCCAGCCCCGGTGATTGCGCCCGTGATCGTCACGCCGCCGATCGCCGCGCCATTGGTGGCTCCGGCTGCCGAGCGTTCCGACGATGTGCTAGGTCAGGCCCAGTCCCACATTGATCGTGGTCGTTTGAATCAGGCGGCCGATCTGCTTGAGCAAGGCATTAAGGCCGAGCCTCAGCGCAGCGACCTGCGCCTGAAACTGATGGAAGTCTACGGTCAGCAGGGCGACCGCGATGCTTTTGTTGCCCAAGAGCGCCAATTGGTGGCCAACGGCGAAAACTATGCCCAGGTCGAACAGCTCAAAAGCCGTTTCCCGGCCATGGTGGTCGCCACCACTGCCGGTCTGGCCGCCGCGGCAGTCGCTGCCGAGCTGGACGCCCAGTACGTCAAGGATTTGCTGGAAGATACGCCGCCCACCGATGAGGAGCTCGACAGCGCCTTCGACCTGAGCCTTGAGGATCTGGAAGCCGCACCGGCAACGCCTGAGCCAGAGCCTGTCGTCGAGCTGGATGCATTCCCGTCCGATGATGACCTGGACTTCGAATCGTTGCTCAAGCAGCAGACCGAGGCCAATGAAAGCCTGGATGACCTGTCGGAGTTCGACCTTGACCTGGGTGCCGACGCCCCGGCGCCGACGCCGGCCCTGGCCGACGAAGACTTCCTGCTGGACCTGGATGACGACCTCAAGGGCCTGGATGAGCCTGCCGTCCAAACCCCTGCGGTGGCCGACACCCCGTCTGACGACCTTGAGCTGCCGGAAGATTTCGACCTATCCCTGGCCGATGAAATGGACGAGCAAGACAAACCCAAGGACGCCTTCGAGTCCGAACTGGACGATGTCAATGCCGAGCTTGAGCGCCTGTCCGACAGCCTCGCTCAGCCGACTTTTACTGCTGAAGACGCGTTGGCCAGTGCCGACGATGAGCCGGATTTCGACTTCCTCAGCGGTACCGATGAAGTGGCGACCAAGCTCGATCTGGCCCAGGCCTACATCGACATGGGTGACAACGATGGTGCCCGGGATATCCTCGGCGAAGTCCTCAGCGAAGGCGATGCCACGCAAAAGAGCGAGGCGCAGGAAATGTTGTCGCGCCTGGCCTGAGGTGATCGGGTAAACAAAAGCGGCAGCCGGTGAGGCTGCCGTTTTTGTTTGGGATGGAGTTTAGGGTGGCTGGCGGGCCTCATCGCGAGCAGGCTCGCTACCACAGAGGTTCTCGGGTATTCATAAATCCTGCGCCCAGCACAAATCCCTTGTGGGAGCGAGCCTGCTCGCGATGGCGCCAGTACATTCAACACATGACCACCGGTTGGACTGGCATCCCATCCCGCCGGCCTTATAATGCCCGCCTTTGCGTACTTCAGCAGGCTGTAATTCCTTGGCAAACATAGACAACCCGGCCGCCGAAATGGCGGCCGACGGCTTTTTCCGGATCGCCCTGGGCGTTGAATATAAAGGCTCGCGCTATCGCGGCTGGCAGCGCCAGGCCTCCGGTGTGGCGACGGTGCAGGAAACCCTCGAAAACGCACTGTCCAAAGTCGCTGATTCGCCCGTGTCGCTGCATTGTGCCGGCCGTACCGATGCCGGCGTGCACGCCTGCGGCCAGGTGGTGCATTTCGACACCCAGGTCGAGCGTTCGATGAAGGCCTGGGTCATGGGGGCCAACATCAACTTGCCTCACGACGTCAGTGTCAGCTGGGCCAAGGCAATGCCGGCGCATTTCCATGCACGCTTCAAGGCCATCGCCCGGCGTTATCGCTACGTGATCTACAACGACCAGATCCGCCCCGCGCATCTGAACGAAGAAATCACCTGGAACCACCGTCCGCTGGACGTCGAGCGCATGGCTGAAGCCGCGCAGTACCTGGTCGGTGTTCATGATTTCAGCGCCTTTCGCGCCGGCCAGTGCCAGGCCAAGTCACCGATCAAAGAGCTGCATCACCTGCGGGTGACCCGCCACGGCAAAATGATCGTGCTCGATATCCGCGCCAGCGCCTTCCTGCATCACATGGTGCGCAACATCGCGGGCGTGCTGATGACCATCGGTGCCGGTGAGCGGCCGGTGGAGTGGATCAAGGAAGTGCTCGAAAGCCGCATCCGGCGTTCCGGCGGCGTGACGGCGCACCCGTTTGGCCTGTACCTGGTGCAGGTCGAATACCACGATGAATTCGAGCTGCCGCAGCGTTACATCGGGCCACATTTCCTCACGGGCTTCTCGGAACTCGACGGCTGACGCCCTGCGCAGCATTTGCTACCATCCGGGACTTTCACGGATTTGCCTGAGGTTTTGACGACATGCCGGCCGTTCGCAGCAAGATTTGCGGGATCACCCGCGTCGAGGACGCGCTGGCGGCGGTGGAGGCTGGTGCCGATGCCATCGGGCTGGTGTTTTATGCCAAGAGCCCGCGCGCGGTGACGGTGCAGCAGGCGAGGGCGATCATCCAGGCCTTGCCTCCGTTCGTGACCCCCGTCGGCCTGTTCGTCAACGCCAGTCGTTGTGAGCTGGGCGAGATACTCGACGCGGTGCCGTTGGCCCTGTTGCAGTTTCACGGGGACGAGACGCCCGCCGATTGCGAGGGCTGGCATCGGCCGTACATCAAGGCGTTGCGGGTCAAGGCCGGTGATGACATCGCGGCCAGTTGCGATGCCTTTGCCGGTGCCAGTGGCATACTGCTGGACACCTATGTGGAAGGCGTTCCCGGTGGGACCGGTGAAGCATTCGACTGGTCGCTGGTGCCCCAGGGCCTGAGCAAACCGATTATCCTCGCCGGTGGGTTGACGGCGCAAAACGTGGCCGAAGCCATCCGTCAGGTTCGCCCTTACGCGGTCGATGTCAGCGGTGGGGTAGAGCAAAGCAAGGGCATCAAGGATCCGGCCAGGATTCGTGCGTTCATGGCCGCTGTACGCAGCAGCCAGTAGTCAATGTGACGGCTGGCAGACTGCCGCCGTCCATACCAGCACTGTACAAAGCAGGCAGGCGCCGCCTCCGGGTGGGCCGATAGCGTAGTGGTAGCCGCGGTGCCGCGGTTGCCGGGATGGCTGAGGAGGTTGGGCTGCACGCAGGTCATGCTTCGCGCTGATCGTGGTGGTCCCTCGACCCTCGCCGCACAATGAATTTAGCTCAAGGGCATACGCGGGACCGCGAACCAGAGCGTTCGGGTCACCGGTACTGGAGAAAGAAAGCATGAGCAACTGGTTGGTAGACAAACTGATCCCTTCGATCATGCGTTCCGAGGTGAAAAAAAGCTCGGTGCCTGAAGGTCTGTGGCACAAATGTCCATCCTGCGAAGCGGTGCTGTACCGCCCCGAGCTGGAAAAGACCCTGGACGTTTGCCCCAAGTGCAACCATCACATGCGCATCGGTGCGCGTGCCCGTATCGACATCTTCCTGGATGCCGAAGGCCGTGTTGAGCTGGGTGCCGACCTGGAGCCGGTGGACCGCCTGAAATTCCGCGACGGCAAGAAGTACAAGGATCGCCTGACCGCGGCCCAGAAGCAGACCGGCGAAAAAGACGCCCTGGTGTCCATGAGCGGCACCCTGCTGGGCATGCCGGTGGTGGTTTCGGCCTTCGAGTTCTCCTTCATGGGCGGCTCCATGGGGGCCATCGTCGGTGAGCGCTTCGTGCGTGCCGCCAACCATGCCCTGGAAAACCGTTGCCCGATGATCTGCTTTGCCGCTTCCGGTGGTGCGCGTATGCAGGAAGCGCTGATCTCCCTGATGCAAATGGCCAAGACCTCCGCGGTGCTGGCGCGTCTGCGTGAAGAAGGCATTCCGTTCATCTCGGTGTTGACCGACCCGGTCTACGGCGGCGTTTCCGCCAGCCTGGCGATGCTGGGCGATGTGATCGTTGGCGAGCCGAAGGCGCTGATCGGTTTTGCCGGCCCGCGCGTTATCGAGCAGACCGTGCGCGAAAAATTGCCGGAAGGCTTCCAGCGCAGTGAGTTCCTGCTGGAGCACGGCGCCATCGACATGATCATCCACCGCCAGGAGTTGCGTCCGCGTCTGGGCAATCTGCTGGCGCAACTGATGGGCCTGCCGACCCCGAAATTCGTCGCCGCCCCCATCGAGCCGATCGTGGTTCCGCCGGTGCCAGCGAACATATGACCCAACGTACCCTGGGCGATTGGCTTGCCTACCTTGAGCAGTTGCATCCGTCAGCCATCGACATGGGGCTGGAGCGCTCGCAAGCGGTAATGTCCCGCATGGGACTGGCCAAGCCGGCGCCCCGGGTCATCACCGTTACCGGCACCAATGGCAAGGGTTCGACCTGCGCCTTCGTGGCCTCGCTGTTGCGGGCCCAGGGGTTGAGCGTAGGTGTCTACAGTTCGCCGCACCTGTTGCGCTACAACGAGCGGGTGCAGATCAACGGCGTCGAAGCCTCTGACGCCGAGTTGTGCGAAGCCTTTGCTGCGGTGGAAGCCGGGCGGGGCGAGATTTCCCTTACCTATTTCGAGATGGGCACCCTGGCGGCGTTCTGGCTGTTCGCGGGTGCCGGTCTTGATGCCGTGGTGCTTGAAGTCGGCCTGGGTGGCCGGCTTGATGCTGTCAATCTGGTGGATGCGGACGTTGCGCTGGTCACCAGCATCGGTGTGGACCATACCGATTACCTGGGTGACACCCGTGAGTCCGTCGCCTTCGAGAAAGCCGGCATCTTCCGCCCGGGCGCGCCTGCGCTCTGTGGTGACCTCAATCCCCCTCAACCGTTGCTGGACAAGGTCCGCGAGTTGGGCTGTCCGTTCTTTCTGCGCGGGCGGGATTTCGACCTGGCAATGACTGAGCAGCATTGGCAATGGCGGGGCAGTGACGCCCGGGGCAATCCGGTGGAGTTGCGCGATTTGCCGCTGCTGGAGCTGCCGATGGAGAACGCCGCGCTGGCGCTCCAGGCCTACCTGTTGCTGGACCTGCCATGGCATGCCGGGCAAATTATCGAAGCGTTGCAAGCGACTCGCGTCGTCGGTCGTCTCGATCGCCGCCAGTTCGATTGGCACGGCAAGCGCCTGAATCTGTTGCTTGATGTCGGCCACAACCCTCATGCGGCGCAGTATCTGGCCGAGCGCTTGGCGCGGCGGCCGGTAGCCGGGCGCCGCCTGGCGGTATTTGGGCTGCTTGGCGACAAGGATCTGGATGGCGTTGTCGATGCGTTGGGTGCTAGTGTCCAGCATTGGGCGGTAGCACCGCTGGATTCACCGCGCTCGCGCCCGGCTGCCGAGCTACGGGAAGCCTTGCAGCGTCGCGGCGCTTGCGTAGAGACTTATGACAGCGTGGCCGCGGCGCTGGAAGGGCAGTGCGCCCTGGCGACGGTCGACGATGAGATCCTGCTGTTCGGATCATTTTTTTGTGTTGCCGAGGCCCTTCAATGGCTGGCCCGGCGCTCCACGGAGGAAGCTGCAGATGGCATTGCTGGATAAAGCGTACAAGCAGCGCATGGTCGGGGCCCTGGTATTGGTGGCCTTGGCGGTGATTTTCCTGCCGATGCTGTTTTCTCGTCAGGATGAGCAGCGCCAGGTTACGGTCGACGCTCCGGCTGCCCCCCAGGCGCCGTCTGTCGCGCCCGTGCAGGTCGAGCCGGTGCTGGTGCCTGAACCTGAAGCGCTACCCCAGGAACCCGTTCCGAGCGACGAGGAGCTGGCCGAGCAACCTGCGCCTTCCCTGCCGATCGAGCCTGCGCCGGCGGCACCCGCCACGGCAGCGCCGGCTCCGAGCAAGCCGGCAGTCGCTCCAGCCCCGGCAGCACCGGTGGCCAAGCCGGCCCCGACCCAACCGATTACCCCAGCCCCGGCCAAGCCGGATACCACGCAAAGCCGCGTGGACGCCAACGGTCTGTCGGTCAGTTGGTCCGTTCAGTTGGCCAGCCTGAGCAATCGTGAGAGTGCCGAAAAACTTCAGAAAACCCTGCGCAGCCAGGGCTACAACGCCTATATCCGCACCGCCGATGGCAAGAATCGCGTATTTGTGGGGCCGCTGATCGAGCGTGCCGAGGCTGATCGGCTGAGGGACCTGCTCAGCCGCCAGCAGAACCTCAAGGGTTTTGTGGTGCGTTTTCAGCCTGAGCGCGGTTGACGGCGGTTTGCCTGATTTGAATCACACTGACAATCGCAGCTTACCGACAGCTCTGGCCTCTGCTAAAATGCGCCGCCTTATCCGTCTGTAGGCTGCACCGTGCCATTTACCTGGGTTGACTGGGCGATCGTTGCAATCGTCGCCATCTCCGCATTGATCAGTCTGAGCCGCGGCTTCGTCAAGGAAGCCCTCTCGCTGCTGACCTGGATCATCGCGGGGGTCGTAGCCTGGATGTTTGGTGGTTCGTTGTCCCAGTACCTCGCCGGATACATTGAAACTCCGTCGGCCCGCGTGATCGCGGGCTGTGCCATCTTGTTTATCGCCACCTTGCTGGTCGGCGCAATGATCAACTACCTGATCGGCGAACTGATTCGCGTCACCGGGCTTTCCGGGACGGACCGGTTCCTGGGCATGGCCTTCGGCGCGGCGCGTGGCGCGTTGCTGGTGGTCGTGGCTGTCGGGCTATTGAGCCTGGGGCCGGTACAGCAGGATACGTGGTGGCAGGAGTCCCGGCTCGTGCCACAATTTCTATTGGTCGCAGACTGGTCCAAGAACCTGATCCTGGGTTGGAGCAGTCAGTGGCTTGCCAGCGGTATCAGCGTACCCGCTGAAATACCGTTCAAGGAACAACTCTTGCCGATGGCCAAAACGCCGCAGTGAGTGTTGTTCAGTTCAGATCCATTAAGTAGGGGTTGTGTCGCATGTGTGGCATCGTCGGTATCGTCGGTAAGTCGAACGTCAATCAGGCGCTGTATGACGCGCTAACCGTGCTCCAGCACCGCGGCCAGGACGCTGCCGGTATCGTGACCAGCCATGACGGCCGGTTATTCCTGCGCAAGGACAACGGGCTGGTGCGTGACGTGTTCCATCAGCGTCACATGCAGCGCCTGGTTGGTCACATGGGCATTGGCCATGTGCGCTACCCAACAGCGGGCAGCTCGACTTCGGCCGAAGCCCAGCCGTTCTACGTCAACTCGCCGTACGGCATCACGTTGGCGCACAACGGCAACCTGACCAACGTCGAGCAGTTGGCCAAGGAGATCTACGAATCGGACCTGCGCCACGTCAATACCAACTCCGACTCGGAAGTGATGCTCAACGTCTTCGCCCATGAACTGGCCCAGCGCGGCAAGCTGCAGCCTACCGAAGAAGACGTGTTCGCCGCTGTGACCGACGTGCATAACCGCTGCGTCGGCGGCTACTCGGTCGTGGCGATGATCACCGGTTACGGCATCGTCGGTTTCCGCGACCCCCATGGCATCCGCCCGATCGTGTTCGGCCAGCGTCACACCGACGAAGGCGTCGAGTACATGATTGCCTCGGAAAGCGTGTCCCTGGACGTGCTGGGCTTCACCCTGATTCGCGACCTGGCCCCGGGCGAAGCGGTCTACATCACCGAAGACGGCAAGTTGTTCACCCGCCAGTGCGCGACCAACCCGAGCCTGACTCCGTGCATCTTCGAGCACGTCTACCTGGCGCGCCCGGACTCGATCATCGACGGCATCTCGGTCTATAAGGCCCGCCTGCGCATGGGCGAGAAACTGGCCGACAAGATCTTGCGCGAGCGGCCGGACCACGACATCGACGTGGTCATCCCGATCCCGGACACCAGCCGCACCGCGGCCCTGGAACTGGCGAACCACCTGGGCGTCAAGTTCCGCGAAGGCTTCGTGAAGAACCGTTACATCGGCCGTACCTTCATCATGCCCGGCCAGGCCGCGCGGAAAAAATCGGTACGCCAGAAGCTCAACGCCATCGAACTGGAATTTCGCGGCAAGAACGTGATGCTGGTGGATGACTCCATCGTGCGCGGAACCACGTGCAAGCAGATCATCCAGATGGCCCGTGAAGCCGGTGCCAAGAACGTATACTTCTGCTCGGCGGCGCCGGCCGTGCGTTATCCGAACGTCTACGGCATCGACATGCCGAGCGCCCACGAGCTGATCGCCCACAATCGCACTACCCAGGAAGTGGCCGACCTGATCGGCGCCGACTGGCTGATCTATCAGGACCTGCCGGACCTGATAGAAGCGGTGGGTGGTGGCAAGATCAAGATCGAGCAGTTCGACTGCGCAGTGTTTGACGGCAAGTACGTCACCGGTGACGTCGATGAGGCCTACCTGAACAAGATCGAGAACGCTCGTAACGATGCGTCCAAGGCCAAGACCCAGGCGGTCAGCGCGATCATCGATCTGTACAACAACTGAGTGACAAGCCGGCCCTGAGGGGCCGGTTTGCGTTTAATGACTACAGGAGCGACAGCATGAGTCAGGATTGGGATGCCGGTCGGCTGGACAGCGACCTTGAGGGTGTAGCGTTCGATACCCTGGCGGTCCGCGCCGGTCAGCACCGCACGCCGGAAGCCGAGCATGGCGATCCGATGTTCTTCACGTCCAGCTACGTGTTCCGTACCGCTGCCGATGCGGCGGCCCGGTTTGCCGGCGAGGTGCCGGGCAACGTCTACTCGCGCTACACCAACCCCACCGTGCGGGCTTTCGAAGAGCGCCTCGCTGCTCTGGAAGGTGCCGAGCAGGCTGTGGCCACCGCCACCGGCATGGCGGCGATCATGGCCGTGGTCATGAGCTTTTGCAGCGCTGGCGACCACGTGCTGGTGTCGCGCAGTGTCTTCGGCTCGACCATCAGCCTGTTCGAAAAGTACTTCAAGCGTTTCGGCGTGGAAGTCGATTACGTGCCCCTGGCGGACTTGTCCGGTTGGGATGCGGCAATCAAGCCCAATACCAAGATGCTGTTTGTCGAATCGCCGTCCAACCCCCTGGCCGAGCTGGTGGACATCGCCGCGTTGGCGGAAATCGCCCACGCCAAGGGCGCCATGCTGGTGGTCGATAACTGCTTCTGCACGCCGGCGTTGCAACAGCCACTGAAGCTGGGTGCCGACGTGGTGGTGCATTCGGCGACCAAGTTCATCGACGGCCAGGGTCGTTGCATGGGCGGCGTGGTGGCCGGTCGTGGCGAGCAGATGAAAGAAGTGGTGGGCTTCCTGCGCACCGCCGGGCCGACCTTGAGTCCGTTCAACGCCTGGATCTTCCTCAAAGGCCTGGAAACCCTGGGCCTGCGTATGAAAGCCCATTGCGCCAACGCCCAACTGCTGGCTGAGTGGCTGGAGCAGCAGGATGGCATCGAGAAAGTGCACTACGCCGGCCTCAAGAGCCATCCGCAACATGACCTGGCCGCGCGTCAGCAGCGCGGTTTCGGTGCGGTGGTGAGCTTCGAGGTCAAAGGGGGCAAGGAGGGCGCCTGGCGCTTCATCGACGCCACCCGGTTGATTTCCATCACCGCCAACCTGGGTGACAGCAAAACCACCATCACTCACCCAAGCACCACCTCCCACGGTCGCCTGACGCCCCAGGAGCGTGAAGCAGCGGGCATCCGCGACAGCCTGATCCGCGTCGCGGTGGGTCTGGAGGACGTGGCTGACCTGCAAGCCGATCTGGCCCGTGGGTTGGCCGCCTTGTGATCGAGCTGGCAACGCCGCACGGCGGCACTCATGGCCGGGTAGCACTGGTGACAGGCGCCGCGCGGGGTATCGGCCTGGGGATTGCCACCTGGCTGATCTGTGAAGGCTGGCAGGTGGTGCTGACTGACCTGGATCGTGAGCGCGGCTCCAAGGTCGCCAAGACGCTGGGGGAGAACGCCTGGTTCATCACCATGGACGTGGCGGACGAGACGCAAGTCGCCACGGGAATCGCCGAGGTGTTGGGCCAGTTTGGGCGGCTTGACGCGCTGGTGTGCAACGCGGCCATCGCCGATCCCCACAACATCACCCTGGAAAGCCTGGATCTGGCCTACTGGAATCGGGTCCTGGCGGTGAACCTGGGTGGTCCCATGCTGCTGGCCAAGCATTGTGCTCCTTACCTGCGTGCCCACAATGGCGCCATCGTCAACCTGGCCTCGACCCGTGCCGCACAATCAGAACCCGACACCGAAGCCTATGCGGCAAGCAAGGGCGGCTTGCTGGCCTTGACCCATGCCTTGGCGATCAGCCTTGGGCCGGAGATCCGGGTCAATGCTGTCAGCCCCGGCTGGATCGACGCACGGGACCCGTCCCAGCGTCGCGCGCAGCCGCTCAGCGATGCCGATCATGCTCAGCATCCGGCAGGCAGGGTAGGCACGGTGGAGGATGTAGCGGCGATGGTGGCGTGGCTGTTGTCGCGCAATGCCGGTTTTGTCACGGGCCAGGAGTTCGTGGTGGACGGCGGCATGACCAAGAAAATGATTTATGAGTGAGAGCGGTTGTGCGTGCCGCTTGAACTGTTTTGAAAAAACTTCAACCCTGCTATTGACTTAGCTTCGGTACCTGCGTAAATTTCGCGGCCTCAACGAAGCAAAGGGTGATTAGCTCAGCTGGGAGAGCGTCTGCCTTACAAGCAGAATGTCGGCGGTTCGATCCCGTCATCACCCACCATGTTTTACGAGAGTTTTGCGAAAGCAAGACGGAAGCTGTTAAAAGCCTCCACCGACGCGCAGCGGTAGTTCAGTCGGTTAGAATACCGGCCTGTCACGCCGGGGGTCGCGGGTTCGAGTCCCGTCCGCTGCGCCATATTTTCCGAAGCAGGTTCGCCTGGTTCGAGATCCAAACCCAAGAGGTTGGATCAGACGAGTTAACTGGACGCAAGTCCATAGCGATACGCAGCGGTAGTTCAGTCGGTTAGAATACCGGCCTGTCACGCCGGGGGTCGCGGGTTCGAGTCCCGTCCGCTGCGCCATATCTGCTTCGAGGCCCACTGAACGCCTTGAAGCTAAGAAGAAAGCTGAAAAGCTACTTCTAGTCGATAGCAAAGACCCTGGTCGAAAGACCGGGGTTTTTTGTTTTCGGGATAATGACACTGAAAGGTTGGAACGCGCCCGTGGCGAGGGAGCTTGCTCCCGCTGGGCTGCGCAGCAGCCCTTTTCTATGAAGTCGTCCGACGAGTCTCAGAACCCAAGCCTATCCCGCAGCCCGTAATACCAAGCCCCCATCGCCGCAAACGGCGTACGCAACAACTGACCGCCGGGGAAGGGGTAGTGGGGCAGGTCCGCAAACGCATCGAAACGCTCAGCCTGGCCACGCAGCGCCTCGGCCAGGACCTTGCCCGCCAGGTGCGTATACGTCACGCCATGGCCGCTGCAGCCCTGGGAATAATAAATGTTGTCCCCCAGGCGCCCGACCTGCGGAAGGCGCGATAGCGTCAGCAGGAAGTTTCCGGTCCAGGCGTAGTCGATCTTCACGTCCTTGAGCTGCGGGAATGCCTTGAGCATCTTCGGACGAATGATCGCTTCAATATTCGCCGGATCCCTCGCGCCATACACCACGCCGCCGCCGAAAATCAGACGCTTGTCGCCCGTGAGTCGGTAGTAATCGAGCAAGTAATTGCAGTCTTCAACACAATAATCCTGGGGCAACAGGCTGCGAGCCAGCTCATCGCCCAACGCTTCGGTAGCAATCACCTGTGTACCGCAAGGCATGGACTTGGCTGCCAGCTCCGGCACCAAATTGCCCAAGTAAGCATTGCCCGCCACGATGATGAACTTGGCCCTGACCTTGCCCTGCGGTGTATGCACAACCGGGCTGGCGCCACGCTCGATGCGCACCGCCGGCGACTGCTCATAAATCACCCCGCCAAGAGACTCCACCGCCGCCGCCTCACCGAGGGCCAGGTTCAGCGGATGAATATGCCCACCGCTCATGTCCAGCATCCCGCCCACATACTCCTCGCAGGCCACCACCTCGCGAATACGCCGCTGATCGAGCAACTCAAGCTGGGTATGCCCGAAACGCTCCCACAAACGCTTCTGCGACTCCAGATGGCCCATTTGCTTGGCGGTAAGGGCAGCGAATACTCCGCCATCCTTCAAATCACACTGAATCTGATACTTCGCCACCCGCTCGCGAATGATCCGACCGCCCTCGAACGCCATATTGCCCAGCAACTGCGCCTGCTGAGGCCCGACACTGCGCTCGATCACGTCGATGTCGCGGCTGTAACTGTTAACGATCTGCCCGCCATTACGACCTGAAGCGCCAAAGCCAACCTTTGCCGCCTCAAGGACCGTGACCTTGAAACCGTTCTCCAGCAGAAACAGCGCAGAGGACAGGCCGGTGTAACCAGCGCCGATCACGCAAACATCCGTTTCGACATCATCCTGCAGGGCAGGGCGAGCTGGAACCGGATTGGCCGACGCGGCGTAATAAGATTCTGGATACGGTGTGTTCGCCATTCTGCAACCTCTGTTTTATATTTTTTACGAATGCGCCGATCCTACCCGAGATAAAAATCAGCCGCCAGCCACCGCCAAATCTTCGGCGCTTTGGCGAAATTAAATATTTTGCATATTCATAGGGTTAGGTGAAAAAAAGGTATTGACACCCCTTCGGAATTCCGTAGAATGCCGCCTCACAGCAGGCACGTAGCTCAGTTGGTTAGAGCACCACCTTGACATGGTGGGGGTCGTTGGTTCGAGTCCAATCGCGCCTACCAAACAAAATCCGCTCTGCTGGGCGGTCTAGAGGGGTCAACCGAGAGGTTGGCCCTTTTTTGCGTCTGGGGTTTGGGGAAACCTATACAGTGAAAGTCACTGATAGCCCGCTGATGCGCGAGCTTTTTCGCTACTCAACGGCCATTGGCGATATCTGCTTCGGCCTCGCCAATCAGATCGTCGAGAGATACTCGAACAGGTGTTTCGTTGGCGTCGAGACGTGCATTGACCAGGTGTACGAGTTCCAGTTCGTCCAGGCGCTCGACCATCGCCTCATAGACATTCGCCGGGACCATGTAGCCCACAACGCGGTTGTGGTTCAGCACGGCCACAGGTAAGCCATTGGTGCTGCTCAAGACGGAAGATGGGTTCTTCTTGAGTTCAGATACGCTGACGGCCACATCGGCAAGAATATTTTGCATGGATATGACTCCTGAATAGGTCTTTATTCTGGTCTTTTTATTCTGGAGTGACCACTGCCCAGAATCTCCATGCCAGGCCCAAGTCCAGTCAAACCACGGGACATCGCTCAGTCCGTCGTGCGTATGCCGCTGGCGTATTTGCTCCGCTACCTTCTTCACCAGTGAGCATCCCGACGCTTAGTTTTCGTCCTTGCTGATTTATGTCAAAAGCGGGCGACTTATGAGTCGCCCGCTTTTTGTAGGTCTCAGTTTCTAAAAGCAAGGACTCGGTCCGATTGTCTACCGCTTGCGCTGACATCAATCCGCAGTAGAAAAGGGGACAGATTTATTTTTACTTCGCTGCGCTGAGAGTTTTCATCGAATGTATTCGCTTGGATCAACTGGCAGCCGGCTAGAAAATAAATCTATCCCCTTTTAGCCCGTCCCCTTTCAGCCCTTCGCACGGCCCGGTCCAGCGCCGAGCTTCTTGTTTCTGGTGAGTACCTACTCTGCTATCGTGGTGCCCCTAGATCGAAATGGAAGCATCAAAGAATGGATTCATGGATGACTGTGGCCGTCGCCATCATGGTGTCGATCAGCGCTCAAGCGGTAGCGGAAGATAAGGGCTCGTATCAAAACTCGATGATGATGATAACGCTGGCACCTACCTTCCTTCTTGCAGGAACGACTGGGCTCTCTCTGCAGGCTACAAAGAACTTCAAGCCTGCCAAGGCTGATGCGCTCGCGTTTATGGGTTCAGATGGCGAGATCCGCGGTGCACAGTTCGAACAGGCTTGCCGATATTACCGCGCGACCTACACGTCACCTCTGATGTCTGATATGCAACTTGCTCAGGCAATCGCGACGTCCTATTGAAGAAAGATTGGGAAGAGCTGCACAGTTGTTTACTAAAGCGGACCTGGTTTCACTAACGATATGGAAATCTCATGAATAAAGTCATCACAATTTTCGCTATCTTCGCTCTTACCGGCTGTGCCTATCAGAAATCCCAGTACGTGCTGGACATAGAAAACGCGCCAGTGCCGACGACTCCTGAAGCAACGACCAGCGAGTGTGCTCGCATCTACGATGAAATCGATAAGAATAACCAAGCTATGGCTCGCAGCTACCAAGACGGTAGCTTCACCATGAAGGCTCAGAACGAAAAGGATGCGCGTAACGAAGCGTTATCCATTCGGACATTCAAGATAGGCTGTCCTCGACGGTAACGGCTTTCTCCTGAACCCCAGCTTTGAAGTGGAGGAAACGGGACATACCACGATTATGAATCGGGCCGATTACAAGAGGCCCCAAAATCGGGGCCTTTTCCCAGTTTTACCCCTGACCCTATGGCAAAGGGCAAGCCCTGTTATGCGGCTCGTAGTGGCGAAGTAATGGTGCTAAATTCTATGCATTCAGCATGTATGAATCGCCTGACGAGGCGGGGAGATATAGGCACCACGATCTACTCGCGTCGGTCAGCCAAATCGGCACAACCCAGGAACTCGCAATCACAGGAAGTGGACCATGAAAATCATCACCCTAGTACTGGCAGCAATTATTGCAGTCACCTCTGTATCCGCAATTGCTCATGGTGGCCGTACGGACAAGCAGGGCTGTCATAACGACAAGAAAGCTGGAACACGCCACTGCCATTGACCCGAACAGCACCGGGATCTGAAGAGGCTGCGGTCTTCTCAAGTGGATGGGCGTCGATCTGATCCCGTCTGTCGCGCGAATGTCGGAAGCCGGGCAGGAAAGACGAGGCCAATTGGAAAAGGGGGGACAGATATATTTCGCCGCGCTGAAAGCCCTTTGTTTTGGCTGGTTCGGGAAAAAACTGGCTGCCGTTAAGTTTTCGGAAACCAGGCGGAAGACGGGACCCGCGAGTTGACCGCGACCGCTGTCAGTTTTCAAGAATTGTGCATGCATCCTGCCTCCGGCATAGGAATCCTCGAGATTGTGGAAAAATGTGCATTGATCAACTACAAGTAAATAGTTGGACAGTTACGTTTAACGTATGGATTGATCGATTGGCTTTCCAATGAAAGGGAGTTCATATGGCATATGAAGGTGTCACTCGAGAAAAGTTTTTTCTATTTTTCCTAAGCTTGAGATACAAAAGGTGAGTCATAGTTGCTGGGCTGCGAGCTTTTCAGTGCTTATGCGATTAAATGATGTTCAGGTCTCGGAGCAGGCTGTAATTGGCTTCTATCCTGAATGGGTTCACGACGGGATAACTTTTCATCAGTTAGAAGAGCTGGCCAAATATTACAATACCTATCACTTTTCAAAGGAAACTGGACTTGTGCATGGGGCAAGAGAGCTTAAAGCTTATGCAAAGCTGGAGCCTATTTTGCAGTATGCAAGCCAATATTCAGGGTTCTTGGTGTTTGTTGAATCTCACTACGTGGTCGTATTGGAATATGATGATTCTGCTAATACAATCGATTATTATGACCCTTGGTTGGGCGTTATTGAGACGTGTGCCCTAGGATATTTTTTGGCATGGGGTACTCAGCAAACATTAGTTGTTGCAAAAGATTGATTCTTTCGTAATCAAAGCGAATAACGGGGCAGGTCACGATTTGAGACAGGTGGGTGATCAGAGACTAAGAATTGTGGTCTGGCCCTCCAGTTCTCTCTCCTTCGCCAAGAGGCAGGAGCGGCAGTTCTCCATTTTGAAGCAGGTGTTCCGGTTGGCGAAGTATTCGCACTGAAGCTGATGCAACACGCCCTGAGGAAGGGTTAACCAATGCCAAAGAAACATCAGGAAAGCAAAGCAGCGACGGCTGCTGACATTGAACGCTCTATCCAGGCACTGAACAAAATGGCTGAACGCCTCTGGGGTGATGGTCGGGAAGCTGAGGCCAAAGCTCTGCTCGATGCCTTGGATGCTTTAAACCGGGCGCTCGATAGGATCAGGATTGGGGAGAGCCGCAGGGTTCTTCATTGAGGCGTGAAGGAAAATGGGATACCTCCCACAATATGAAACGGGACGATTCCAAGGGGCCAAATCGTGGTCGGTCCCCGGTTTTCTACCTGACGCATTAATCGAAGGATATGGAATGCTCATCGTCTTCAGCGGCCTTCCCGGCACCGGAAAAACGACTATCGCCAATGATCTCGCCGCGACAACAGGCGCCATGTACCTGCGGATCGATACTATTGAGCAGGCGATTCGAAACTCGGGCGCTCTTGCGCAAGATGTAGGGCGCAGTGGTTACATGGTCGCCAATGAGCTTGCGCGGAGTAATCTTCGTTTGGGCCGCACGGTCATTGTTGATTGTGTCAATCCCGTCCTCGAAAGCCGGATCGCGTGGAGCGAAATCGCCTCACAGGCCAGTGTCCGATTAGCAAATATCCAAGTGGTCTGTTCCGATAAAGATGAACATCGACGCCGGGTCGAAACAAGGATGGTTGATGTTCCAGGGCTGACTCCACCAACCTGGCAATCGGTACTGGATCATGAATATGAGCCATGGGATGAAGCTTCGTTTTGCATAGACACAGCCTTGGTCTCTCCGGTGCAAGCGGTCTCGATGATCATCGACCGATTCCTGTCCCGTGAGTAACGTCGGCGCGCGGCGCAGTCCACTCAGAACTCCGTGTCCAGCGCCAACGCTCCCTGAATCCACCGATCCAAACTCCGTTTTTTCTGTACCTGCCGTTCATCCATTGCCCGGCACTTGCAGTTGCCCAGACATCTCTGATGTTTAAGCGTGGAAATCCCTCGCGTCAGAACGGAGAGCCAACATGGAAATCGACGAGAATGCCCCTGGGAACAAATCCCAGCAGGACGTAACCCGTGGCACGGATAATGAAACAGGCCACGATCCCAAGAAGGACGGCCCCGAGGTTCCATTGCCGGCGGATGATGAGGCTCCTGTCGAGGAGGATATGTCTGATGTGGAGGCCGCCGATTCGGTGGCCAGTGAGCATCCCGACGCTTAGCTTTTGTCCTTGCTGATTTATGTAAAAAGCGGACGACTTATGAGTCGCCCGCTTTTTGTAGGTCTCAGTTTCTAAAAGCAAGGACTCGGTCCGATTGTCTACCGCTTGCGCTGACATCAATCCGGGGATCTGCTTGATCTTGCGCGAAAAAATGATGCTGGTATGGTGGCGCCTCGTTTAAATCAGCGTTCAAGAGGGATCTTCTATGCACTCATTTTTCGCCAAGACCTTTGGGGGTCTTACTACCAGCTATTACATCCGTCAGTTCCTTTTTGGGCTGGTGTTCGCTGTGATGATCATCTCTTTGGCGGCCAATGGCCCTGGAGGAATCGGTGCCAAGCCTGGGCTGATTGTGTTGGCGGTCATCAACTCATTGCTCTATCCGTATTCTCGGTTCGTCTACGAAAGCGTTGTTGGCTACATCATGGGTAACAACGTTTTTTTCGTGAATGCGCTGTTCATGCTGATGGTGAAGGTTTTCACCATGGCGATGTGCTGGTCGTTGGCGATTTTCATAGCGCCGGTGGGGCTGGCGTACCTGTTCTGGCGTAACAGCCGGTCGGCGGTTGAGTAAGTCAGCAGTTCAGTGCGCTCGCAGTGATAACTGACGAGAATGGCTAAAGGAAGCCCTACATTGAATCGTAGGGCTCCCAATGACTTCTTTGCTGACACGGTTCCTGTCTTGCGGCCCTGGGTTGTTCAAGTGACGCAGCAAATATTTTAAGAGGCCATCTCTTGTCGAACGTAGAATCTCGTCTGCATGAACTAAAGCTCCATCACATCTACGACGGCTTCAAACAGCTGCTCCCCATTTCTCTGTTCGTCGTTGTATTCGGCGTCGCCTTTGGCCTGGCCGCAGCGCAGTCGGGGTTGAGTGATGTTTCAGCCGTGCTCATGAGCACGCTGGTATTCGCCGGCGCTTCTCAATTTGCTGCGCTGGATCTGTGGGGCCAACAGGTCCCGGTCGTTCCGTTGATGATCACCGTCTTTGCCATCAACGCCCGGCACCTGTTGATGGGCGCCACGCTCTACCCATGGCTACGGGAGCTGCCGGTTGCCAAGCGTTATGGGGTGATGCTGGTGGTCTCGGACGCCAACTGGGCCATGGCGATGCAAGCGTTCAGCCGTGGAAAACCTGGGCTGGGGCTTTTATTTGGCGGTGGCATCGCGCTCTGGGTTGCCTGGATCCTGGGCAGTTGGCTGGGGCTGCACTTTGGCAGCGCCATTGAAGACCCGGTCAGTTTCGGGCTCGACATGGTGATGGGGTGTTTCCTGTTGGCGATGGTCGTGGGCGGGAAGAAGAACCTGCGCATGCTCATCATCTGGACGGTGGCGGCCTGTTCATCGCTGTTGGCCTACTGGTATCTGCCGGCTAACAGTCATGTCGTGGTGGGGGCTTTGGCGGGAGGTATTCTGGGCGCGTTGTGGATGGAGAAAAAACAATGAATATCGACGCTGCGGGCCATGGCACCCTGATCATCATCCTGATCATGGCCATCGTGACGTTGGCGACCCGCTGGGGCGGTGTTTTCGTGATGTCGTTCGTGCCGATCAACTATCGGGTGCAGCAATTCATCACGGCAATGTCCGGCTCGGTATTGGTGGCCGTGCTTGCCCCGTTGGCGATCGAGGGTGACAACGGCGCGCGCCTGGCTTTGCTGAGCACCGCAATCATCATGGTGATCGTGAAGAAACCTCTGCCGGCGATTGCGGCCGGGATACTTGCAGCCGCTTTGGTCAGGCAGTTCTGAAACCATGTCGCCCGCTCACAAGCGGGCGATGAATTCCAAGTAACACAGGTCAGAAGTTCAGGGCCAATGCCTCCCCAAACGAGTGGTCCTGAACGCCGGCCATGAAGTGCAGTGGCATCTTCTGTTTCGCCTCGACCGGCGCAATGTCAAAACTACCGACTATTTGACTGTGAAGTGCACGTAGCCGTATCGACTCTTCTTCCTTTGCCTTTGCCATTCTCGCGTGGTTCGCTGCGATTTCATTGAGAGTTGACACGGTACATCTCCGGTGACTGACCAGCAGTGATAAGACGGCCGCCGCGTCAGGGTTACGTCGCCCTGGGGCTGCCATGACAAGTCGGTGCAAACCCTGAGCCAGACGTGGCGGCGAAATGCGCGTCACCTTCCATTAGCGACGAATGGTGGGCACCGGGAAACTCTAACCGCCCACAGATGAATATTTAAAGACGCGGGGGACTTCTCAAGCGTCTGTGTCGGCGCCATAGCCGGCCGGCATGCCTGCCGTCTTGCTGAAGAACGCGACCACGGTGATGCCGATCAGGCTGGTGGCAAGCGCCAGCAGCAGGATCACCTGCTGCGTTCCGACGGGCGCTGCCAGCAGCGCGACCAACAGCCCCGCCAAGGGCTGTGACAGGTTGTTGAGCAGGGTAATGACGCCGACAGTCTTGCCAAAATCCCTGGCTGGAATGACCTGCTGGCGAATGCTGCGTATGTAGACGTTGAACATCTTGTCGAAGCCGACGATCAGCAGAAATCCGACGATGTAACCCCATACTGTCGGGCTGAGTGCTGTGATGAAGGCGCCGGCGGCGATCAGCGTGTAAGACACGCTGCCCAAGACTCTCAAGGGCAAGGTCACCCGCGCCAGGAAGAACAGAATGATGATGGTGGTCACGGCCCCGGCTGCCTGTAACCAGGCGTAGTAGTCCTTGCCGGCGCTGTACTCGCCGATCACCATGGCCGCCGAGGTGGCGAGGGTGACGCCGATGATCAGGTTGACCCCTACGGCCAGGCCGATGATTTTTTTCAGCTCGGCCAGGTTGCGGATGTGACCGAAGGCAATGCGCAGCGGGTTCAGCCAGACGTCGTGATGTTGTTCGAAGGTTTCCAGCGTCACCGCGCTGGTCCGCTGCCAGAACAGCATCGCCAGGTCCGCCAGCAGGAACAGTACGGCAATCGCCAGCACCACCCAGTGCCAGGCCCATACCTCCAGCATCAGCGCGGCGATCAGCGGGCCCAGCACCAGCCCGGTCTGGTCGGCGATCTGCGAGTACGACAAGGTCTTGGTGTAGGTGTAATGCTTGAAGATGTAGGGCATCACCACTTCGCGAGCCATGATGCCCTGGGTGGTCAATACACCGCAGACCGCCGAGAGGGCGACGATCCAATAAATGCCGCCAAAAATCATGAAGAGCACCACGGCGGCGATGCACATCACGGCGCGATAAACCTGGCTGATGTGCAGGATTCGAATGGGCGAGAACTTGTCGCACAGCGCCCCGCAGATCGGGAACGATAGAAAGCGTGGCAGGGATTCGACGAAGAAAGCCAGGCCCGCCCAGGAGACGCTTTGGGTGGTTTGGAAAACAATCAGCGGGACGATGAACAGCAGTATCTGGTCGGCCAGCCGTGAGAGGAACATTGAAACGAAAAAGGCCAGGTAATCCTTGCGCATGGAGCTCCTTGAAAACGTCGTTGTACGGTATCGGGCCTTGCTGTCAGCGCGCAGTATGATATGGAACTAATATCACTGTTAGCCTCTATATTCACAGGGATGTTCCCTTTTCAGTGAGAACCACCATGTTCAAATCGCGCTCGTTGATTGTTGCGGTTACCTGCTTCGCCCTCGTGGCGGGTTCTACCGCTGTAGTGGCGAACCCGGGTAACGACAAAGGGAACGCCAAATTCGATCAAGGCCAGGGTCAAGGACAAGGAAACAAAGGCGGGCAGGGCAACAAGGGCGGTCAAGGCAACCCAGGTAGCAATCAGGGCGGCAAAGGTAACCAGGGCGGCAAGGGCAACCCATCGGGTGGTGATTGGCACAACGGCCCCAGCATCGACCGCGGCGGCATTCTCGGCCTGGTGAGCGGTCACCGTGATTATTGGAGCCCCGGTCCGCCACTGCCGCCGGGTATCCAGAAAAACCTCGCCCGAGGCAAGCCGTTGCCACCGGGCATTGCCAAGAAGCTGGATGGGCGCTTGCTGGGACGCCTGCCGCACTATGACGGGTACGAATGGCAGCAGGTGGGCACGGACCTGATTCTGGTGGCGATTGCCACCGGCATCATCTATGAAGTGCTTAACGGTGCGTTCGACTAAAGCGCCAATGGAATAAATAGCAGCCTCATTCGGAGTGATGCCAGTCAGTTAAGCGAAACGCCTGTGGGAGCGAGCAAGCCCGTTCCCACAGGTTTTGCATCAGCTTTCAAGTTGTCGCAGGCGCTTGTACAAGGTGTTGCGGCTGACCCCCAGCCGCCGCGCCAGGTGCGAAATGTTCCCGCCCACCGCCTGCAACTGACGGTTCAGGTCCTCGACATCGTTCAGGTCGACTGTCAGCGGCTCCGGTGTTTCCACCGGCTCCATTTCAAGATCAATGAAGAAGTCGTCTGGCAGATGTTCCGGTCGGATCGGCTGCTCTTCGGCCATCGCCAGGGCCACTTGCAGCACGCTGCTGACCTGGCGCAGGTTGCCTGGCCATGGATGGCGTTCGAACAGATCCAGCACTTCGCGGCTCAGGCCGGCCCATTGTGTGGGTTCGCGGTGGTGTTCCCAAAGACGTTTGAACAGGGCCTGTTTGTCATTGCGTTCGCGCAGGGGTGGCAGTTCCAGGGTCAGGCCGCCGATGCGGTAGTACAGGTCTTCGCGGAACCGGCCCAGTTGCACCTGTTCGCGCAACGAGCGGTTGGTGGCGGAGATGATACGAATGTCCACCGCAAACAGCTCGGCGCTGCCCACCGGTTGCACGCAACGCTCTTGCAATACTCGCAGCAATCGGGCCTGAGTCGGGAGGGGCATGTCACCGATCTCATCGAGGAACAGGGTGCCGCGGTCGGCCTTGCGGATCAGGCCGATACTGCCTTTTTGATTGGCGCCGGTGAAGGCGCCTTTTTCATAACCGAACAGTTCCGATTCCACCAGCTCGGCGGGGATCGCCGCGCAGTTGACCGCAATGAACGGCTGCTTGCTGCGGGAGCTGGCCTGGTGAAGGGCTTTGACGAACACTTCCTTGCCGACCCCGGTTTCGCCGTGGATCAGCAGTGGAATGTCCTTCTCCAGCAAGCGCTCGGCCTGGCGTACGGCTTTTTCCACGCGGCTGTCGCCGAAGTGCAGGGTATTGAGGCTGATCACGTTCGCGGCGGGGGCGGACGAGGGCGCTGGCTCGCTGAAGACCCGGGCCTTGACCGTCACCTGTTGCGGGCGTCTGAGCAAACACTGGAAGCGATTGCTCCCCGACGCTTGCAGGGCGAACGGCAGGCCGTCGGGCTGGTTCAGCAGCTCCAGCAGCGAAACCTTGAACAGGCTTTCGATGCTCACCCGTGACAGGCGCAGGCCCAGCAGATTGTCGGCGCGGCGGTTGGCGGAGAGCACCTGGCCGGTTTCATCGAAAATCAGCAGCCCGGCCCATTGGCTGTCGAGGTTGTTCAAGCCGGTGTTGAAGGTCAGTTGGAAATGCTCACCGCGAAACAGGTTGAGGATCAGCCGGTTTTCCACGGTCTGGCTCATCATCTTGACCATGCCCAGGGTGTGGGAGGGCGGCAGGTAGCTGTCGCTGGAAACGTCCAGCACTGCGATGACCTTGCGCTCGGCGTCGAAGATCGGCGCGGCGGAGCCGGTCATGAAGCGGTTGGCCTTGAGGAAGTGTTCATCGTGTTCGATGTGCACCGCCTGTTCACAGGCCAGGGCGGTGCCGATGGCATTGGTGCCGCTGCAGCGCTCCATCCAGCTCGCCCCGGCGCTGAAACCATGGGCCAGTTTCGGTTCGATAAAGCGCTGGGTCCCCCACGAGGTCAGCACCTGGCCCTGGTTGTCGGCCAGCATGATCAGGCAATTGGAGTTGCTCAGGATATTCTCGTAATACGGCAGGACTTCCTGGTGGGTGGTCTGCACCAGCGAATGCTGGCTTTCCAGCAACTGGGCAATGCCTTCTGCGGGCAATTGATCGAAGGCAGGCACACTCTGGTGATTCAGGCCAAAGGCGCGGCAGCGGGACCAGGAGGCCTGGATGATGGCTTCGTGGGACAAGGCTGGAGCAGGTGCGGCCATGGGGCACTCTCGCAGATGTTGTTTTTATTGTTGTGATAAGTCTCGCACATCCTCCTTGTGCTGGGGCATGCCTGAATGTCACTTGATACACGAAACCTGTGGGAGCGAGCCTGCTCGCGATAGCGTTTGATCAGTAGCATTGATGGGCCTGACACAAAGCTATCGCGAGCAGGCTCGCTCCCACAGGATCGAAGTCAGGCCGGCCGAAAACCTTTATTCAGTGTTGTTCAAAATTGTTCATTGTCAACCAGCAATCTGTTCAGTTGTTCAGTCAGGTTGTTCATTTTCGTTCATCAACGAACGTTCTTTTCTGAAGGAAAAGAGAAAAAATCAACAGGATCATGGGCTTGTGATTTCTGGCACGGCTTTCGCTTTTAGACTCGGGTCGCTTGACTCCAAATAATAAAAAGGCCGAGCCATGTCATTAACGCTTGAGCACATTTGTCGCACCGTCGAAGGCCAGACCTGGATCGACGATGCCAACCTGAGTTTCGAACCCGGATCGTTCAACGTTCTGCTGGGCCGCACGCTGTCCGGCAAGACCAGCCTCATGCGCCTGATGGCCGGTCTGGACAAGCCCGACAGCGGTCGCATCCTGATGAACGGCGTCGATGTCACCCAGCGCCCGGTGCGCCTGCGTAACGTGTCGATGGTCTATCAACAGTTCATCAACTACCCGACCATGACGGTGTTCGAAAACATCGCCTCGCCGCTGCGCCAGGCCGGTGTGTCCAACGAGGTGATCCAGAGCAAGGTGCTGGAAACCGCGAAGATGCTGCGCATTGAGAAGTTCCTGCAGCGTCACCCGCTGGAGCTGTCCGGTGGACAACAGCAGCGCACCGCTATGGCCCGGGCGCTGGTCAAGGACGCCGAACTGATCCTGTTCGACGAGCCTCTGGTGAACCTGGACTACAAGCTGCGTGAGGAACTTCGCCAGGAAATGCGCGAACTGTTCCAGGCCCGCCACACCATTGCCGTCTACGCCACCACCGAACCCAACGAAGCCCTGGCTTTGGGCGGCACCACGACGATTCTGCATGAGGGCCGGGTGATCCAGAGCGGCAAGTCGGCCTCGGTGTATCACCAGCCGCAAACCGTACTGGCCGCCGAGCTGTTCTCCGAGCCACCGATCAATCTCATGCCGGGCCGCATCGCCGGCAATGAAGTGAGCTTTGCCAATTTCGTGCACTTTCCGCTGAACGTCGATCTGCGGCCGGTGGGCGAGGGTGAGTTCCGCTTCGGTGTGCGGCCCAGTCATATTTCCCTGGTGCCGAGCAACGACGACGACCTGGAACTGGCGGTGACTGTCGAGGTGGCCGAGATCAGCGGTTCGGAGACATTCCTGCACGTGCGCAACGAGCATTTCCTGCTGGTGCTGCACTTGTCCGGCGTCCATGAATACGACGTGGATGAGCCGATCCGCATCTACATTCCGACCCACAAACTGTTTGTCTTCGATGCCCAGGGCAAGCTGGTCCAAGCCCCAGGCCAGCGTATTGCGAGGGTTGCCTGATGGCTGAAATTCGTTTGCAGAACCTCGCCCACAGCTACACCAGCACCCCGTCGGGCCCAGAGGATTACGCGATCCGCGAGATGAACCACATCTGGGAGCAGGGCGGCGCCTATGCGTTGCTCGGGCCATCGGGCTGCGGCAAATCCACCTTGCTCAATATCATTTCCGGACTGCTGAGTCCCTCCGAAGGCCAGGTGATGTTCGACAGCAAAGTCGTCAACGACCTGACCCCGGAGCGTCGCAACATTGCCCAGGTGTTCCAGTTCCCGGTGGTGTACGACACCATGACGGTGTTCGACAACCTGGCCTTCCCGCTGCGTAACCAGGGCATGGCCGAGGCAAAAATCCACACCAAGGTGCAGGAAATCGCCGAGGTCCTGGACCTGCAGAACCTGCTGGACAAAAAGGCCCGCAACCTCACCGCCGACGAAAAACAGAAAGTCTCCATGGGGCGCGGGCTGGTGCGCGACGATGTGTCGGCGATCCTCTTCGACGAACCGCTGACGGTGATCGACCCGCACCTGAAATGGAAGCTGCGGCGCAAGCTCAAGCAGATCCACGAGCAGTTCAATATCACCATGGTCTACGTCACTCACGACCAGTTGGAAGCTTCTACCTTCGCCGACAAGATCGCGGTGATGTATGGCGGTCAGATCGTGCAGTTCGGTACGCCTCGGGAGTTGTTCGAGCGTCCGAGCCACACCTTTGTCGGCTATTTCATCGGCAGCCCGGGGATGAACCTGATCGAGGTCACGGCACAACCCGGCGGCGTCGGTTTCGCTTCCACCCACTTTCCGCTGTCCGAAACGTTGCAACGCGGTATTGCCCAGGCCGAAGGCAAAAGCCTGAAGGTCGGTATTCGTCCTGAATTTGTCCATGTCTGGGACGGGCCTTACGACGATGCGATGCGGGCCGATGTGGTCCACGTCGAGGACCTGGGCACCTACAAGATCCTCACCCTCAACCTCGATGGCGCGCCGATCAAGGTGCGCCTGGCCGAAGACAAACCGGTGCCCGAAGGCACTGCGTACATCAGTTTTCCGGGCCAATGGCTGATGGTGTATGCCGATGAATACTTGCTGGAACCGTTGAGCGAGGTGCAGCCATGAACAAGGTGCAGAACAACAAGGCCTGGTGGCTGGTGTTGCCGGTGTTCCTGCTGGTGGCGTTCAGTGCGGTGATCCCGATGATGACCGTGGTCAACTATTCGGTGCAGGACATCTTCGACCAGTCCAGCCGCTATTTCGTCGGTGCCGATTGGTACAGGCAGGTGCTGCTCGATCCACGGCTGCACGACTCGTTACTACGCCAGTTCATCTATTCGGCGTGCGTACTGCTGATCGAGATTCCGCTGGGCATCGCCATCGCCCTGACCATGCCGACCAAGGGCAAATGGTCGTCCCTGGTGTTGATCATCCTGGCGATCCCGCTGCTGATTCCATGGAACGTGGTGGGCACCATCTGGCAGATTTTCGGCCGCGCCGACATCGGCCTGATGGGCTCCACGCTCAACGCCATGGGCATCAACTACAACTATGCGGCCAACACCATGGACGCCTGGGTCACGGTATTGGTGATGGACGTCTGGCATTGGACGTCCCTGGTGGCGCTGCTCTGCTATTCCGGGTTGCGGGCGATTCCGGACGTGTATTACCAGGCCGCGCGAATTGACCGGGCCTCCAACTGGGCGGTGTTCCGGCATATTCAGTTGCCGAAAATGAAGAGCGTGCTGCTGATCGCGGTGATGCTGCGCTTCATGGACAGCTTCATGATCTATACCGAGCCGTTCGTGCTCACCGGCGGCGGGCCGGGTAACGCCACCACGTTCCTGAGCCAGACCCTGACTCAGATGGCCATCGGTCAATTCGACCTGGGCCCGGCGGCTGCGTTTTCCCTGGTGTACTTCCTGATCATTCTGTTGGTGTCGTGGCTGTTCTATACCGCCATGACTCATTCCGACGCCAACCGTTGAGGCCCGCGCCATGAGCAAGAGAAAGCTGATTCCGTTGCTGATCTACATCCTGTTCCTGCTGGTGCCCATCTACTGGCTGCTGAACATGTCGTTCAAGAGCAACACCGAGATCCTCGGCACCCTGACGCTGTGGCCCCAGGATTTCACCTTCCAGAACTACAAGGTGATCTTCACCGACCCGAGCTGGTACACCGGTTACCTGAACTCGCTGTACTACGTCAGCCTGAACACGGTGATTTCCCTGGCTGTGGCGTTGCCGGCGGCCTATGCGTTCTCCCGCTACCGGTTCCTGGGGGACAAACACCTGTTCTTCTGGCTGCTGACCAACCGCATGGCGCCGCCAGCGGTGTTCCTGCTGCCGTTCTTCCAGCTGTACTCGTCCATCGGGCTGTTCGACACTCATATCGCTGTGGCCTTGGCCCATTGCCTGTTCAACGTGCCGCTGGCGGTGTGGATCCTCGAAGGGTTCATGTCCGGGGTGCCGAAAGAAATTGACGAGACTGCCTACATTGACGGCTACAGTTTCCCCAAGTTCTTCGCGAAGATCTTCATCCCGTTGATCGGCTCCGGCATCGGCGTCACGGCGTTTTTCTGCTTCATGTTTTCCTGGGTCGAACTGTTGCTGGCGCGCACCCTCACCTCGGTGAATGCCAAGCCGATCGCGGCGGTCATGACCCGCACGGTCTCGGCATCGGGTATCGACTGGGGCGTGCTGGCGGCGGCGGGGGTGTTGACTATCCTGCCAGGCATGCTGGTGATCTGGTTCGTACGCAACCATGTGGCCAAGGGCTTTGCCCTGGGCCGGGTCTGAGGAGACGATGATGGAATGGATGAACTGGACCGGCCCGACGGCGGCCTTCTTTGGTGTCATCGCCTTGCTGCTGGCAGGCATGACTACGTGGGAACTGCGTTCGCCGAGTATCCCTCGGCGCGGTTTCCTGCCGATTGCCACCACCCGTGGCGATCGGTTGTTTATCGGTCTTCTCGGTAGCGCCTACCTGCATCTGCTGGTGATCGGCGCCACCGACTGGAGCATCTGGATAGCGTTCGCGTTGTCTTTGGTGTGGCTGTTGGCAGTGATGCGGTGGGGCTAGTCGAAGGTTCGACGATCAGGCTCTTAAACCCAAACAGGAGGTCTCTATGTTCGATAAAAACAATAAGCTGCGACATAGCGTTTCATTGGCAGCCGTGCTGGCACTCAGCGGGTTGAGCGCTGCGGCCTGGGCCGACGCCTATGAAGACGCGGCGAAAAAATGGATTGGCAGTGAATTCAAGCCGTCTACCCTGACAGCCGAACAGCAGCTCGAAGAGCTCAAGTGGTTCATCAAGGCGTCCGAGCCATTTCGCGGCATGAAAATCAACGTGGTGTCGGAAACCATCGCCACCCACGAATATGAATCCAAGGTGCTGGCCAAGGCCTTCAGGGACATTACCGGGATCGAGCTGACCCACGACCTGTTGCAGGAAGGCGACGTGGTGGAGAAGCTGCAGACCCAGATGCAGTCGGACAAGAACATCTACGACGGTTGGGTCAATGACTCGGACCTGATCGGCACGCACTTTCGCTACGGCAAGACCGCATCGATCACCGATATGATGGCCAACGAAGGCAAGGCCTACACCTCGCCGACCCTGGACCTCAAGGACTTCATCGGCACTTCGTTCACCACCGCGCCGGACGGCAAGCTCTATCAACTGCCGGACCAGCAGTTCGCCAACCTGTACTGGTTCCGCGCCGACTGGTTCGAGCGGGCCGACCTGAAGGCCAAGTTCAAGGAAAAGTACGGCTACGAGCTGGGTGTACCGGTGAACTGGTCGGCTTATGAAGACATTGCCAAGTTCTTCACTGAAGACGTCAAGGAAATCGACGGTAAGCGCGTCTACGGTCACATGGATTACGGCAAGAAGGATCCGTCCCTGGGCTGGCGCTTTACCGATGCCTGGTTCTCCATGGCCGGTGGCGGCGACAAGGGCCTGCCCAACGGCTTGCCGGTGGACGAGTGGGGGATTCGCGTCGAGAATTGCCATCCGGTCGGCTCCAGCGTGACCCGTGGCGGCGACACCAACGGCCCCGCGGCTGTGTTCGCCACCACCAAATACGTGGACTGGATGAAGAAGTACGCGCCACCGGAAGCGGCGGGCATGACCTTCTCCGAATCCGGCCCGGTGCCGTCGCAAGGCAACATCGCCCAGCAGATCTTCTGGTACACCGCTTTTACGGCCGACATGACCAAACCGGGCCTGCCGGTGATGAACGCCGATGGCACGCCGAAATGGCGCATGGCGCCGTCGCCGCGCGGACCGTATTGGGAAGAGGGCATGAAGCTGGGCTATCAGGACGTGGGTTCCTGGACGTTCCTCAAGTCCACGCCTGAGAAGCAGAGGCTGGCCGCCTGGCTCTATGCGCAGTTCGTGACGTCCAAGACCGTATCGCTGAAGAAAACCATTGTAGGTTTGACGCCGATTCGTGAGTCGGACATCAACTCTCAGGCCTTGACCGATCTGGCGCCGAAACTCGGTGGGCTGGTTGAGTTCTATCGCAGCCCGGCCCGTGTGCAATGGACCCCGACCGGGACCAACGTGCCGGACTATCCACGCCTGGCTCAGCTGTGGTGGAGCCACATCGCCGAAGCCGCCAGCGGCGAGAAGACTCCGCAACAGGCACTCGACGGGTTGGCCAAGGATCAGGACGCAATCATGACCCGTCTGGAACGCTCCAAGGCCCAGGCCACCTGCGCCCCGAAAATGAACCCTGAGCGCGACGCGCAATACTGGTTCGACCAACCGGGCGCTCCGAAGCCGAAACTGGCCAACGAGAAGCCTAAGGGTGAAACCGTGAGCTACGCCGAGCTGCTGAAATCATGGGAGGCGGCGCGTAAATAAGCTGGACCTGCAATGAATGAACGGCACCGTAAGGTGCCGTTTTTTTGTGCCCGGCCCCTCGACGCGCAAAACGGTGGGAGCAAGGCTTGCCGCGATGGCGGTGGCACATCCCGCATTAATGCCAACTGACCCACCGCCATCGCGAGCAGGCTCGCTCCCACAGGGGGATTGGGCGGCGGATTTGAATCAGCCCGCCTTGGCCGGGCTGGTAGGAGGGTGTCCGGCCACGGGCGATGGCCCGGCTTTCATCAGGGCCTCCAATGCTTGGCGGTAGGTGCTGCCCGCCAGGTTCATGCTGTTGTTGTGGGTTGCGCCTGGCACCAGCAACAGACGCTTTGGCTCCAGGGCGGCGTTGAATAATTGTTCGCTCAAGCGTGGCGGGACGTAGCGGTCGGCGGCGCCGTGCACCACCAGCAAGGGCATGTTGATCTCGCGGATCTTGTCGATGGAGTCGAACTTCTGCGACAGCAGCCAGCGCACCGGCAGGGAGGTGTTCGCCATGGCGGTGGCGACATCGCCCAGGGAGGTGAACGTGGATTCGATGACCAGACCTCGGGCGGGCACGAGGCTGCCGTCTTTCGCCGCCTTCTGGCCAAGCTCCGCGGCGAGGTCTACCGCGACGGCGCCACCCAGTGAATGGCCGTAGATCAGCCGCAGGGCCGGGTCCGGTTGCAGCACTTCAAGACGCTGCCAGGCAATGCGCGCATCTTCATAGACGCTGGCTTCCGACGGCAGATCGCCCTGGCTTTTGCCGAAACCACGGTAATCGATGGCCAGCACCGAAAAGCCCAGGGCCCTTAACTGCCGAATACGAAACAACTGACCGGTCAGGTTCCAGCGCACCCCGTGCAGGTACAGAATCGCCGGCGCGTTCTTGCGTTCGGCCGGCCACCACCAGCCGTGGATATTTTCCCCGGCCTTGAAGCTCTTGGGCTTGAGGTCGAACTCCTGCACGTCGCCCGGCAAGCCGCTGAACCAGGTTGCCGTACCTGGCTCGATCCGAAACACCAGTTCACGTTCCTTGTGCTGCAACACGCCACAGCCCACCGGCAGCCCGACCACCATCGCGCTCATGCACAGCAAAGCCAGCCAGCGTCGCCCAAGACGGGAGATAAGAGACGAAGACATCGATGCGATTCGCTACTCAAGGCATGAAGGTGCTTTTTATCAGATTCGCTGGAAGGGTGGAGGGATTTCGGATGGCTTGTTGTCGCGTATCCTAAATCACTGCACATCCCCATATTGGGTCAATATCAAAGCCTTCACCGCCGCGCCGTACGCCACCCTAGGTACGCCCGACAGGCGTTTATGCAACACTTGGGTCAGTGATTCCCCTGGCATCAGGCTCGCGTCGCCAAAGTCTTCATCCAGGTGCAGTGGATGAACGATTACCTCAAGCGAGCCGTGACCTGGCGGCGCGGCGTGGTGCAGGTCGGCGGGTGTGCAGACGTAGTCGGCTGTCGCGCCGCACAGGCTGCGCAGGCGACGGTTGAGCATGGTCTTGAACAGGCGCTTGGGCAGGTTGAGATTCGCCCCCAGGTTACGCGCCAACCGAATCGGCACGCCGTGTCGGGCGGCAAAGCGGGCCACCAGCTCTCCAATGGGCCAGATGTTATGTACGTGTTGATGAGAATCGAGGTGGCTAGGCCGCAGGTCGTGGTCCAGGCAGCGTTGCCATTGGGCATCAAGCTCTTCCTGTACCGCGCGGAGGTCCTTTGAACCAAGGCGCAGGCAGTAGCGCGAGAGGTTCAGGTCGAACTCGCCGTTCGTGTCGCAAAACGCCGGTCGCGAAGCAATGGTCTGGCTCAGCGGGCGGCCGAAGCTGAGATTGAAATGCAGGCCGATTCGGCCGTCGAGTAGCGGTTTGCGGGCCATTTCACAAGCTTGCTCGAAAGCCGGCATGTTGGCCATGGCCGTGGCCGAACTGATCACGCCAGCCTCGAAGGCCCGCAGAATCAGGGAGTTTTCGTTGAGATCGAGTCCGAAGTCGTCAGCGTTGACGATCACTTGGCGTGGCATTCACATTCTCCTGGCGCTTGGGGGTAGATGACGAAGTCGCTGTCGCGCTTTGCCCGGTCGGGCGCTTGCGCAGTAACGGTTTCAGGCTTTTCCATAACCGCAAGGCGAGCCCCAGTACCAGGCCATCGGGCTGCCATGAATAAAAACTCCAACGCCAGTGCTCCAGTTGTCCGGTCATGCGTTCATGCAGTTGATGGCTCGAGTTCTCCAGGCTGACCCGCGAGGCATCGATCCAGCGCCAGTTGTCATCCAGCCCCCAGCGAATCCACTCCTCGAGCAGAACCCGACCACTGCCCAGGTCGGCATGCTGTGGCAGGAACGCCAGGTTGTAGTCGTACAGTCGTCCCTGATCCAGCAGGCCGAGGCGATAACTGATGCAGCGACCGTCCAGTTCCAGTATCACCACCCGCACCATGCCCTCGGCGGCGAGCGCAGTGAAGGCGTGATTCATCCATTGCCGACGGCTGGGGTCGGCGAAAATGCCGACACCTTCTTCTCCTTTCCAACTGGCTGCCTCGACTTCGGCAAGGTCGTGCAGCAGCAGCCCCATGCTGATGGCATCGGGTGTCACCCGGCGGATTTGGGCACCGCATGCGGCGATCCGCTTGCGCGCCCGGCGTAACTTGTAGCGCGGATCACCGGATATCTCCTGGCGGTCGCTGTCGCTGATCAAATGCACCGGCACCCGGCAACTGAGTCGCCGTTCCCCGGTCGAGCTCAGGGCCATCCAGGCACTGAGGACGCTTCCTTCACCCACCGGTTCGGTCACTTCATTCAACTGTAGTAACGCATGGGGCAGATGTTGGCGGATCTGCATCAGCGCCTCTGCCATACCCTCGGCTTCCAGACGTATCAGCGGCGCGATGCGGTCAGCCAATGGATAGCCCAAGTGACGCAATACCCGGAAACGCAGCCCACAGATACGTTCGCGCCCCGAAATGAGCGGCAGACACAGGCACAGTGTCTGATCCTGCCAGCCAAGCAGTATGTTGAGCTGCTGATCTGGCAGCAGCGCAAATTCCGCCGCTTGCAGCCAGGCCAATGTGTTGAACGGTGTAGTGTCGGGCACCAGGGTTCGCAGCTGTTCATAAGCTGTTGCAGGGAACTGCGCCGCGCCCAAGGAACGGCACCATTGGAACCTGATCGCCATGGACATCAGGCCGCCGCAGTGGTGGCGGACGGCTGGGCCGGTTTGCGAAACGGGTCCAGTAGTGAGCCGCTATAGAACGTGTCGCGGAAAAAACGCCAGCGGCCAAACAGGCAATACACGTGGGTGATTTGTCCGCGCTCCTGATAGTCCATGCGCAGGTGCAGTTTTACGGCTGGAATGTTCTCCAGATCGCAGACGTCGACTACTTTGTCGCTGCCTTTGTCGGCCATGGTCTTCCAGAGATCCAATTGCACATCCACCGATAGCTGACTGCCCCAATAGGCGCGGATCATTTCACCGCCGAACTCGAAGAACTCGCCCGGCTTGACCGGGAACCAGCAACCATAGAAATGGCGGTCGAAATAGTCGCGTTGACTGCCCCAGATGAAAGCGACGGTGTTGCCCTTGTCGTCCAGATACATCAAGCCGGTGTGGCCTTCGGCTGCCAGCTCACGCATGGTCTCGACACGGTCGCCGAAGTGAGTGGCGAAAGCGTCGGCGTTGCTGGTAGTGATGACTTCCCTGCGCAAAAGTGGATAAGGCTTAAGTTTGCAAGGCCGCACAGGACTGACCAGATCCCGCTCCATCCATATCAGTTGGGAGTGAAAAAACACGTAGCGTCTGCACAGCTTTTTGAGCACGGTGCGCAGGCCTTTCTTCTGAATGCGATCACGCAATTTTTGCAGAACGTTCATAGTGCCTCCTGACGGGTGGCGGGTTGGGAAATGGCCCCCATCGCGAGCTGGCTCGCGATGGGGTTTTGGCTGACGAGCGCACTCATGCTGATGTCCCCATCAGCCTCCGGCGCATCGGCAGCCAGTCGCTGGGCAGGATGATCTGTGTCTGCCACGGCGCCACACCGCTGGGACGGCAAGGAGCGACACCATTTGAGCCGGATCGCCATGGACATCAGGCCGCCGCAGTCGATGCAACCGGCTGATCCGGTTTTTGAAAAGCGCCCAGTGCCGAGCCGCGGTAAAACGTGTCGCGGAAAAACCGCCAGTGACCGAACAGGCGATACACGTGGGTGATCTTGCCGCGCTCCTGGAAGCCCATGCGCAGGTGCATCTTGATCGCCGGGATGTTTTGCAAGTCGCAGACATCGACCATCGTGTCGCAACCTTTGTCAGCCATGATCTTCCAAATTTCCAACTGCATGTCCGCCGACATCCTGGAACCCCAGTAGGCACGGATCATCTCGCCACCGAACTGAAAGTACTCGCCAGGCTGGATCGGGAAGTTGCAGCGATAGAAATGGCGGTCGAAATAGTCTCGCGTACTGCCCCAGGCGAAACCCACGGTGTCGCCTTGAGCATCCAGGTACATCAAGCCTGTGTAGCCCTCCGCCGCCAGCTCGCGCATGGTTTTGACGCGGTCGCCGAAGTGCCGGGCAAACGCGTCGGCATTGCTGACCGTGATGAACTCCAGGCGCATTGGTGGGTAGGGTTTGAGGTTATGCGGGGGAAGCGGGGTCCGCACATCGTGCTCCAGCCACACCAGTCGGGAGTGGAAATACGCGTAGCGCCTGAACAGCTGTTTGAGCACAGCGCGCAGGCCTTTCTTCTGGATGCGATCACGCAATTTTTGCAGGGACTTCATGGTGCCTCCTGACGGGTGGCGTGGTGGGAGAAACGAGGTGTGTTCCAGTCCATGGCAAAACAGGGTGTCCCCGGGCAGGAGATACCCGATCTGAGGGGTTTGCATAAGCTCCGGGCCGACCCCATCGCGAGCAGGCTCGCTCCCACATTGGAGGTGTAGCGGCCGCAGCTCTTGTGTTCGGCGGCGAGCCACTGTGGGAGCGAGCCTGCTCGCGATGACGATCTGCCTGACGACGGCGTTCATGCGGATTTCCCCATCAGCATCTGCCGCATTGGCAGCAGGTCACTGGGCAGGATGATCAGCGTCTGCCATAGCGCCACGCCACTGAGGCGGCAGTACATCGTCAGTAGCGCGACGGTCACGGCCATATAGGCGATCGAAGACGCCGCGGCGGCCCCGACGATGCCGTAACGCGGAATCAGGATCAGGTTCAATGCCAGGTTCAATAACGCTCCCACACCCATCAGCAGTGAAACCGTGCCGGGCCGGTTCTTGCCCAGCAGATCCAGGCGCAGGATGCTCGCGTAGCACAATCCGAACAGCCCCGGCAGCAGCGCCAGCAAGGCGGGATAGGCTGGTTGGTAGGCCGCGCCGAACAGCGTGACGATCAGCCATTCACCAATCAGTGCCATGCCCAGGCAGGCGCCGAGCATGACCGTGGCGGTCAGGCGCAGGGCCAGAGGCGTCAGGCGTTTCATGTCGGAGTCCTGCTGCAACAAACGCTTCATCAGCGGCGTGGTGACCGCCTCAGGCACAATCAGCAGCAGTTCGGCGGCGGCGCTGGCCATGGCGTAATGGCCCAGGGCAGTGCTGCCCAGCAGGGCGCCGATGAACAGGTAGTCCGAGCGCAGTACCACTTGCTGGAACAGTAAATCGGGGTGGCTGCGGGCACCGTAGCGCAACAGCTCCTTCTGGTTGGAGCGATCCCATTGCAGGGTGAACCTGTGGTCCCGCCGCAGCCAGACCCAACCGGCCAATACCACCAGGCTCAGACCCGCCAGCCAACTGATCAGTGCGGCCTCCAGGGCGGTGTCTTTCCACATCCAGAACAGCGCCAGAAACAGCAACAGCGGCGCCAGGGATTCCATCAGCCGCAGGGCATTGAAGGCGCCAACGCCGCCGGACGCATTGTGCAGTGTCAGCAGGCCGCTCTTGAGCACGGTCAACGGCACGGCCAACAGCAGCAGCCACGCCAACAGTCCCAACTGTGTGGTGATGTCCAGTTCGCCGCCGAATTCGCGCACCAGTGCCACCACCAGCACCGTCAATAACCCGGCCAACAGGCAGCCGAAGACCAGCACCTGGCTGAGCAGCAGGCCCATCGAGCGTTGTTGAGCCGCTTGATAGCCCACGGCCGAATTCAAGCCGCCACTGGTGACGGCGCTGATCAGGTCCGGCAGGGTGCTTAGCAGGGCGAACAGCCCGCGTTCACTGGGCCCCAGGATCCGCGCCAGCAGCACATTGCGCAGCAGGCGCAGGCCGATCATCGCCAGGCGCGTGCCCATGCTCAGCGCCAAGTGCTTGAGGTAGTGGCCGCGGCTCATGGGCGTGTCCCCCGGCGAATGCGCCAGGCCAGCAATTCAGGGTGCTGGGCATTGCGTTGGCTGACGCCGAAGCGTGGCAGGTTCAATGGATCGCCGTCGGTGCGATACAAGCCGGTTTCGGTGCCCAGGGCAAATGGGAAACCGTGGGCTGCCACCTGTTGACGCACGCGCTCATCGTGATCGCCGTTGGGGTAGCAATACACCGGCAGCGGCTGGGCGCAACCGTTCTCCAGGGCAGCCCGACTGCGGCTCAGCTCTTCGTGCAGACGCTGATCATCCAGCGCGGTGAGAATTGCGTGGCTGGCACCATGGGGGCCGAAGCGGATGAGCCCGGAATCTTCCAGCATTCGTACCTGGAACCAGTCCAGGGCCTGGGGCTGGGCGCCCGTGGGACAGGCGTCGGTGAGGTCGTTCAAGACCTGCGGGTCAAGGCTCTTGAGGCTCTGCAGATAGTGCATCAGCGACAGGCTGCGGCGCTGCTCATCCAAGTCATCGAGCATCACCGGCAATGGCCGGCCGGCGTGCTGCAAATGCTCGATCAACGAGTGTCGCGCCACTTGGCCATGGCTGCCCCACAGGGTTTCGCCGATGCTTTCCCACCAGAAGTGCTGGCGGCTGCCGATGAAGTCGGTGGACAGGAAAATACTCGCCGGCACCTGGTATTGGCGCAGCAAAGGAAAGGCATTCATCGCGTTGTCGCGCCAGCCGTCGTCGAAGGTCAGCGCCACTCGCGGGCGATTCGGGACGCTTTCAGGATCGGCCAGCAGCAGGCTCATCAAGGGCACGCATTCGAAATAGCGTTGCAGCCAGATCAGCAAGCGCTCGAAAGCCTCAGGTCCCACGCACAATTCGTTGCGATGGGGCAGTTCGGCGGCGCGGTCATTGTTAAGGACCCGGTGCAGCATCAGAATCACGCCGGCGCCACGCAACGGACCACGGCCCAGGGACGTGTTCAGGTACAGCCAGCCGCCGGTGCGCTTGCAGACTTGTTTGATGGACATGGGCCGTCTCCTTAGCGGTTCTGCTCGGGGTTCCATTGGCTATAACGATGACCTCGCAGAAACTGCCACAGCCCGATGCTCATGCCCGCCAGCGTCACCAGCACGAACGCCGCCAGGCGAAAGGGCCTGGGCAATCGGTGGCCTACGTCCAGTAAGCCGATCATTGCAATGGCGTAGCCGAGCAGTTGCGCCACCAGGCTCAGGCGATAGAACAGATGTTCATTCCACAGCCAGGCGTTGCTCAGCAGCAGCGGCAATAGCAACACCGGCGCCAGACGGCGGATCAGTTTGTGACTGATCAGGCCGATGGCGTAGAGCCCGTGACGAAGAGGGTTGAGCAACTGCCGGCGCTGGGCCAGGCTTTGCAGGCCGCCAACGGTGACCCGCTGGCGACGGCGAAACTGTTTGTCGGCTTCGTCCACGCCTTGATCGGTGACCCGGGCCAGTGGCGCATACACGATGGACTTGCCCGCCGCCGGCGCACAGGTGCTGAGGAAGAAGTCGTCGTTGACCTGCGCCGGTATGGGTTCAAACAGTTCGCGCCGCAGGGCCAGCAAGGCGCCGTCGGCCGAGACCATGCAACCTGTGCGGCTCTCTACCTGACGCAGCCAGCCTTCGTAGTGCCGATACAGGCTATCGCCCAGGCTCAGGCCCTTGCCCGGCACGGGGATTTCCATATGCCCGGCACAGGCGCCGACTTGCGGATCGCCCAGCGGGGCCAACAGGTGGCCAAGGGTATCGGCGGCCCATTGGTTGTCGGCGTCGGTGAACACCAGGATCTCTCCAGTGCTGTGGGCCACGCCGGTATTCAGGGCGGCGGCCTTGCCCTGGCGCGGCAGGTCGAGCACGGTGATGCGCGGGTCGATGACCCGCCGAGCGCAGGCCACTGTGTCGTCGGTGGAGCCGTCGCTGGCCAGGATGATTTGCAGCGAGCGCGCCGGGTAGTCCTGGGCCAGCAAGGTGCGCAGTTTCTCTTCGATGTGCCGTGCCTCGTTGTGGGCGGCAATGACAATGCTGACGTCCATCGGCAACGCCGGCCCGTAGCGCCGGAGTGGAAAAAGTGGCGCCAGCAGACTCAGCATCAACGGATAACCGAGGTAGGCGTACACCGGCAGCAACAGGCACGACCAGTAAAGAAATTCAGCCACGGGCAGGTCTCCTGACGTTCCAATGACATAGGTTGAGAAGCAATGCGGCGCCGGTCAGGTGCAAGCGCACCCCGTGCAAGGCCCACAGTTGCAGCGTCAGGCGCAGGTCACGCCCGCTTTGACGCAGACTGAGGAACAACGCGGGCAGAGAGGTCAGCAACAGCAGCATCAGCGCGATGCGCGGCTGGCCCTGGAACAGAGCGACCAACGCCAGAAAGTCCAGGCCCCAGGCACCGATGGACAGCGCCGGAAAACGCAGCAGGCGCAGACTCGGCCCATGGCTGCGCAGCAACTGCAAATGGCTGCCCTGGCGCCACAGTTCCTTGCTCATCCACTCCCGCCAACTGCCTTCGTAACCCCAATGCAGGGCCACGTTTTCATTGACCAGCAGCAACTGCGCCCCGGCGTTGCGCAGGCGCAGGGAAAAGTCCTTGTCTTCGCCCGTGCGCAGGGTTTCGTCGAACCCCCCGACCTGCTCAAACCACTGGCGACGCAACAACAGGTTGGCGCTGGGCAGCCACTGCACCCGGTGCAAGGGACGCGAGCCTGGGCGTTGGCTGCGGCGTTGCCAGGCTTGAGCGAACCAAGGCGCCTGAGCGGGGGTGTCCAGGTCCAGGCCCAGCACATCGCCCTGGCCTTGGAGTTCCAGCAGCAGCTTGAGCCAGTTGGCCGGCATCTCGATGTCGGCGTCGATGAACGCCAGCCATTCCCCATGGGCGATGGCCGCACCGCGGTTGCGCAGGGCGCCGATGTGCACGCCGGGCACGATCAGCACGCGCGCCCCCAGTTCGTTGGCAATGCGCGGCCCATGATCGTCCGAGCCGTTGTCCACCACGATCAACTCACAGTCCAGTTGCGCCTGGCGAGCGGCTTCCTGCGCCGCCAGCAACGTACGGCCAATGTGTCGGGCCTCGTTGAACATCGGGATCACAATGCTGATGCGGCTCATGGACGGGCCTCCTGCGGTGTTGCCTGTTCGGCGTCGTAGCGCAACACGCTGGTGATGGCGAGCATGATCCACAGCAACTTATGGTTGGGGGCGCTGAGGAACATCAAAAACAGCGCCAGCGACAGGAAACTCATGCCCAGGTGCGTCAGCAGGTCCGCCTGCACCCAGTCCCGACGTTGCAACCAGAGCTGGCGGGCGCGCCACAGGTTGTAGAGGCCCAGGCCGATCATGCCGACGAACATCAGCCCGCCAGGGATGCCGATCTCGCTGAAGATTTCCAGGTAAGTGTTGTGGGCCCGGCGATACAGATCCCCCAGCTTGCGATTGGCCGAGAACGCCTTGGCGTAGCCCGTGGGGGCGTAGTGCAGCGGGAACGTGCCCGGGCCGCTGCCCAGCACCGGGTTCTCGCGGATCATTTTGCTGCCGACCACGATGTACGAGGCACGACGGCCCAGGGATTCGTCTTTGTGGGCACTGGCGCCGGCGCTGAGGATGCTCAGCGACTGGATGCGCGCCACGTAGCCGGCCGGCATCACCGCAATCACCAAGGGAATCATGATTGCCAGCCCGAGCATGGCGAAGCCCAGGTGTCGCGGGCGGATGCGCGGCATTTGGGCACGATAGTGATAGAGGCCAATCACCAGGCTAAGCAACAGCACCACCAGCCCCGAGCGCGATTCGGTCTTGGTCATGCCGCCCAGCAGCAGGATGAAACAGCCACCCCAGAACAATCGGTGTAGCAGGTTCGGGCTGCGCAACACCAGCAACAACGCCATCGGCACGGTAAAGGCGATCAACAGGGCAAAGGCGTTCGGGTCTTCCAGCAGGCCGGATGCGCGGCCCTGGTCCTGGTATTTGACCGAAAACATTGCCAGCACGCAGGTGGTGGTCACGCTCAGGGTCATCAGTCGGCAGAACAGGTCCAGGTTCAGCTCGCGCCCGATCAGCAGGGTAATCACGAACAGAATCAGCCCTACCATCAGTTCGCGCAGATGGGTCATGGACAGGCCCAGGTTCTGCGACAGCATCAGGCTCAGGCCATAGAGCATCATGAAGGCGATCAGCGGCCGCCAGATATTGCTGCGCAAGCGTGATGAGGGAATCTGGCGCAGGGCCAGTTGCAGCATCAGGATCAGAATCAGCGCCACGCCGAAGAATTTGCTGCCCGAAAAAGCATTCTCCTTGAACAGACCTTCGAACGGCACCAGCGCCGCAATGCCCAGCAAGCCCCAGCCGGGTTTGCGGTACAGCACGGCGACGCCCACCAGGCCGAGCACCGCTCCCGGCGCCAGGAAGGGATAGGGGCTGGCCAGCAACGCCAGGCAAACCAGGCCCAGCAGACTGACGATCGAGAGCGGGACAATCATGGACGAGCCTCCCGTGCCGTGCGGATATAGAGCTGCGACCAGCGTTCGGCCAGGGCGCGCAGGTCATAACGGTCCCGTTGGGTACGGCGCGCGTTATCGGCCAGAATCCGCGCCAGGGGCGGTTCGCCAAACAGTGTTTCGATTTGCCGGGCCAGTTCGGCGCTGTCGGCCGGCGTCGCGAGCAGACCGTTGTGGCGATCCTGCAGCACATCGGGAATGCCCCCCACTCCGAACGCCACCACCGGCACTCCGGCCTGCATCGCTTCGAGCAGAATCATCGGCGTGCCTTCTGTGCGCGAACTGATGACCAGCGCGTCGAGCTGACTCCACCAGGGGTTCATGTCGGTCTGATAGCCGGGCAGCTCGATGCGAGTAGGTAGGCCCGCGTCGGCAATGCGCTTGAGCAAGGCCTGACGTTCCGGGCCGTCGCCGAGCATCACCGCGTGCAGCGATGCATGCCGCTGGCACAGGGGGATCATGGCGTCGAGGAACAGGTCCGGGCCTTTCTCGTGGCTCAAGCGACCGACGTAGCCGACCCGCCAGCGCAGCCGGTCGTCACGATGAGGCAGCGGTGCTGTGATCGACGGCAGGCCGTTGGGGATCACGTCGAGTTTTTCCGCGCGCACGCTGGCCTGGCGGTGCAGCACGGCAATGCTTTCGGCCACGCAGACCACGCGCTTGACCGAGGCGGTGCGGCACAGTTGCAGGCTCAGCCACGTGTAGAATCGCTGCTTGGTGCTGCGAGGCGTAAAGCCGTGCTGAGTGATGACCAGGGGCAAGCGCAGCAGCGTGGCCGCAGCCCAGCCGAACAGCAGGCCCTTGAAGTTATGGGTGTTGATCAGCGGCTGCTCGTCCCGTCGCTGGCGCAGGTGCTGCAACAGCTCGCCCCAACTGGCGCAGTGGCGGCAATCGACCCCGGCCTGGCGAAAGCGCGTGATCAAGGTCGGCGGCGCCGCCAGGAACAGCACCTGGTGCTGCCCTGGCGTGGCCAGGCAATGATCGAGCAACATCCGCTCGGCCCCGTAGAAGCCGCCGCTGTCGAGCAAATGAATGATCGGCAGGGCGCTGCTGCGGCAGGTCGGGCCAATCGGCGCGTTCAATTGCGCACCCAATGGACAAGGCTGGGCAGGCTCCAATTGCGGTGCGGGTTGACCTGTTCGGGGTTCTGCTCGTTGATCACCAGCAACACCGGTACATCCAGTTGCTGGGTAATCTGGGCAGGGTGCTTGAAGCGATGGTCGAAGAACTCACGCACATAGACCAGGGCGATCGCCAGGAGCAAGCCGCTGAACAGACCGAACGCAATAATCAGCATCGGCTTGGGAAACGCCGGGGCGGTCGGTTCGAACGGCGGGCTGAGGACGCGAGCATTGGACAGGTCGTTGTCCAGCGCGCGGGCGGTGCTGCTCTCGGCGAACCGCTGGGCGTAGGTGGAAAATGCCGCATGCAGGGCATTGATCTCGGTGTCCATCTGCCGCAGCTTGCTCTGGGTTTGCTGCAACTGATGGATACGCTCCTTGAACTCGGCGATGCGCGCGGTTTTCTGGTCGATCACCGAGCTGACGACTGCCAGGTCGTTGGTGCGTTCCTGGATGCGGTTGCTCACCACTTTGAGAAACTGCTGGCGGGTGCGCGCGATCTGCTCCCGAGTCAACAGCATCGGCTCGCTGCCGGGCTGGAAGATCGCCAGATCATTCATGTAGCGGCTGACCTGAGTGGTCAGTTGCTCGCCCAGTTGTTTGATTTCCCGGTCTTCGAAGGCGATGTTGTCCATGGTGGTGGTGAAGGTGAACGGGAAGGTGTAGTCGTTGAACCGTGAGTTGTTCGCCGCTGCCAGGCTGGTCTTGAGGTAATCCAGCCAGCGTTGGCTTTGCAGCAGACGATCGCGGTACAGGTTCAAGGCCTGTTCTTCGGTGTTGATGGCGTTCAGGCGGAAGGTGATCTCCTCTTTGGGATCGGAGGAGCTGACGTCTTCAAGCAGCGCCAGGCGGGTGCCCTCCAGTCCGTCGAGGCGAGTCTGGTACTGGGTTTTCTTCTGCTCATAGAAGGCTTGCGGCAGCTCGATCGATTGCAGGTCCTGGCGACCGGAGAGGTAGTTCTCCAGCAGTTGCGCCACGAACCGGGTGCCCTGGGCCGGGTCGCCGAAGCTGTAGACGATGGAGATGACGTTGGAGCCTGGCAGGGTTTCGATTTTCAGGTTGGCGATGGCTTCGTCGGTCAGCATGTCGAGCGTGGTATCTCGCACCGGATCGACTTCCAGCCCCAGGCCGTCGCGCAGCGGGTTGACGACGTACTCGCGCAGCGGCGTGGTGACATAGTGCTTGAGCGGCTCGCTCACCCATTTGTTGAAGATGCCGGGGCTAGGGGTGTACTCGCCCTGGTCGCGCAGGGTGCTGATGGTCTGCCGGATCAGGGCCGGCGAGCGCAGGATATTGCTCTCGGTTTCCATGTCCGCCAGGGACGGTGGAATGAAGGTGGCGTCTTCCTGGTTCAGCGACGTGGTGGCGTCGCCCTGGGAGAGTTTTTTCGACTGGACGATGACCTGGGCGGTGATGTCGAAGCTCTGTTTGAGCATCAACGGCAGCGCCAGGGCGATCACGGCGAAGATCAGGAAGACGCGCTTCACCCACTGCTTGTTGGCGAAGAAAATCCTGAAGAACTCATGCAGATAGTTTTCCTTGGGATTCATGATCAATTACCTGCTGCAGAAGTGTTGGACCTGCCGTTGTCGCCTTTGCTGTCAAGGCGGTAGCCGAAGCTGACTCCCATGCCCTGGAACAGCACCACGTCGGCCAGTTGCCGAGCCATTTCACCGGCTTTGGCCAGCCCGGTCTTGGGCACGAAAAGCATGTCTTCGGGCTGCAGGTAGGCGATCTGCGAGGCGTCACCGCTCAGGGCTTTTTCCACGTCATAGTGGCGGGCTTCGACCTGATTTCCGTTGCGGCGCATGATCACCACCGAGTCGAGTCGGGCCTTGACGTTGGTGCCACGGGCCAGGGTCAGGGCCTCGAGGACCGAGATCGGCCGGCGGATCGGGTAGGAACCGGGCTGGGCCACTTCCCCGAGGACATAGATCTCGTTGCCAGCGGTGGATTTGAGCAGCACATCGACGGACATGCGCCCCGGCAATTGGGCGTAGCGCTCGTTAAGGTAGGTTTCCAGTTGATTGACGGTCATGCCTTGCAGCGGCACGGCACCGATTTCGGGGAAGCTTGCGTAACCATCCCGGCCCACGGTGATCTCCCGACTCATGCCGGTGCCCGGGTGGGTCAGGGTGTTGCGCAGTTTTGTCTCGTTGCTCAACGGGCTGGTGACCTGCACCGTCAATTGATTGCGGTTGGGCTGGAACAGCATTTTGCGGTCATAGGCACGCTGTACCTCCAGGCGTGCTTCGTCCGTGGTCAGCCCGGCGATTTTTACCGAGGTGTTGGCCCCCGGCAGTTCGATACTGCCGTCGGGCATTACCTGTTGTGCGCCGTTGAGCTGGCTGGCGGCGGTGAAGTTCAAGGCCACCTGGTCACCCGGCTGGACCCGGTAGGCATCCGGCCCGCTGGTGCTGATGTGAAAGATCACATCCAGCACATCCTGGGGACGCAGGGTCTGTTCGACCCGGGGCATGTCGGTGGCCTGGGCGTTGGCCGGTGCCGCCGTAAGGATCTGCACCGGCATGGAGCGGGTTTCGGTGTGGCTGGTGCAACCGGCAAGCGGCAACAGCAGCAGGACAAGCAATCTGGCGTTCATCTCGTCATCCTTTTTGCAGGCTTACAGGTTGTTGTAGAGCCACTTGGGCATGTAGTACTTGCGGCGGTTGAACACGCTGCCCACCACCTTGGCGCCGGCCTGGGTCAGACGCAGGCGAGCGGCCTGGGCCACCTCCCAGCGGGTGTCTTCACCGCGCACCACCAGCACCACACCGTCCACCTGGGTGCTCATGACCAGGGTGTCGCAGGCCGAGTACACCGCGTCAGCGTCGATCACCACAAAGCGATACTGCCCGGCCAGTTGCTTGAACAGCGGGCGAAGCTGCTCGGGGTTCAGGCGCTCGGCATTGCGCCCCAGACGACCGTTGGGCAGCACGTCGAAGGGCAAGCTGGAGGTCTGCACCACGCAGTCCTGCAACAAGGGCGGTGCGAGGCTGTTGAACAGCAGGTCGCTGAAGCCGCGCTCCTTGTGCAGCGACAATTGCTGGCTGAGGTTGCGCGGCGACTGGCTGGCGTCCACCAGCAGTACGCGGCCGCTGCTCATCTGCGCCAGTTGAGCGGCCAGGGCCATGGCACTGGTACTGGTTCCGGTGCCGGTGTTGGCGGCCGTCAGAAGCAGAATCCGTATGGATGGGTCAAGCACGGTTGAGGTCAGGTTGGTCTCGCTCGGGCTTGCGATGCTCAGGATATTGGTTGAACCGTCCATTTAACTCGCTCCGTGGCCGCTGAAAACTTTGAAAGGGGTGATCATCAGGATCTTCAAGTCCAGCAACAGGCTTTGTTCGGCGATGTAGCTGAGGTCCAGTTCCACGCGCTGGTCGAAGTCGATGTTGCTGCGCCCGGAGATCTGCCACAGGCCGGTCAGGCCGGGGTAGATGCTCAGGCGGACAAGATGGTTGTCCTTGTAGCGGTAGGCGTTGAACGAGGTCGGCCGCGGGCCGACCAGGCGCATGTCGCCGGTCACCACATTGATCAGGTTGGGTAACTCGTCGAGGCTGCTGCGTCGCAGGAACCGGCCGACGGGGGTGATGCGCGGGTCGTTGTCGATCTTGAAGTCGATGGCATCGGCGCCGTGCTTGTTGAGGTGGCGCAGTGATTCTTTGAGCGCCTCGGCATCAGCAACCATGGTGCGGAACTTGTACATGCCAAAGACCCGACCGCGGTATCCGGTGCGTTTCTGCACAAACAGCACTGGACCGGGGCTTGAGAACTTGATCAGCAGGGCCAGGCCCAGCAGCAGCGGGCTGAGCAGTACCAGGATCGACAGCGCGCCGAGACAGGCCACCACCCGATTGGTGCGCGAGACCGTCCAGGGTCGACCGCCGTCGCGACCAGTCAGCCAGCCGCGGCCCTGACGATGGATGGCCGCGTCCAGGCGTCGGCGGTGTTCGGGATCGACACGCTTGTCGCCCCCGCGGGCGGTGATAGGGATGCATTGCTCATGTCGGGTCATAGACTCCTCCGCTGAAGGTTGGTCGCATGCGTTGGGCTGCAAGCGGTGTCGGCGATAGGCAGGGCGTAGTAATCGAGGAACCAGGCAATGAAGCGCCCCAGGCCCTCGTCCAGCTCGATGCGCGGCTGAAAACCGGTGGCCCGCGCCAGGCCGCTGGCATCGGCGCAGGTGTTCAACACGTCCCCTGGTTGCAGGGGCAGCAGTTCGATCCGGGCGGTTTGCCCCAAGTGCTTTTCCAGCAATGCCACATAGGTGCGCAGCGCTACCGGGTGCTGCCCGCCGATGTTGTAGATCCGCCAGGGCGCTGCGCTGGTGGCCGGGTCCGGTTGATCGCGATCCCACTGTGGCGTGGCATGGGGCGGGCGTTCGATCAGCCGGGCGATGCTTTCGACGATGTCGTCGATGTAGGTGAAATCGCGCTGGTGCTCGCCATGGTTGAACAACTGCAACACGCGGCCTTCGGCGATGGCGCGGGCGAACTGGATCGGCGACATGTCCGGCCGGCCCCAGGGGCCGTACACCGTGAAAAACCGCAGGCCGGTGCATGGGATGCCAAACAGATGGCTGTAACTGTGGGCCATCAACTCGTTGGCTTTCTTGCTGGCCGCATACAGCGACAGCGGATGGTCCACGCCGTCCTGTACTGAGTAAGGTGTGCGCTGGTTGGCGCCATACACGGAGCTTGAGGAGGCGTAGATCAGGTGCTTGACCGGATGGCGACGGCAGCTTTCCAGAATGTTCAGGAACCCGCTGAGGTTGCTGTCGACGTAGGCCCGTGGATTCTCCAGGGAATAACGCACGCCGGCTTGGGCGGCGAGATGAATCACCACGTCGGGGCGGTGTGACTGGAACAACTCATCGATGGCCGAGGCGTCGGTCAGGTCCACCCGGGCCAACGCAAAGTCCCCCGCCTGATCCTTCACCCACGCCACGCGGTCGTGCTTGAGCTGCGGGTCGTAGTAGTCGTTGAAATTGTCCAGCCCCCACACCTGATGGCCGTCGCGCAGCAGCCGCAGCACGCAATGGGCGCCGATGAAACCGGCCGCGCCGGTCACCAGAATGTTCATGCCCGTGGCCCCTGGGTCAGGCTGCTGGGCACGGTGTGACGCAATCCGATGCCGCGATACAAGAGGCCGGCGGCGGCCAGATGTTCGGGGTTGTACAGGTTGCGGCCATCGATGATGACCCGGGCGCGCAACTTGTTGGCCAACAGAGCGAAATCCACGACCCGGAAGTTCTTCCACTCGGTGCAGATCACCAGGGCGTCTGCATCCTCCAGGGTGTCGTCGCGGGTGGCGCACAGGTTCAGGTCTTTGCGGTAGCCGTAGAGGCGGCGGCATTCGGACATGGCCTCCGGGTCGTAGGCATGGACCCGAGCGCCTTCGCGCCACAGCGCTTCCATCAGGTAGCGGCTGGGGGCTTCGCGCATGTCATCGGTGTTGGGTTTGAAAGCCAGGCCCCAAATCGCAATCGACTTGCCGGCCAGGCCGCCGGAGAACTGTTGCGTCAGTTTCTCGAAGAGAATGTGTCGCTGGCTGTCGTTGACGTCGGTGACACTGCGCAGCAGGCGCAGGGGCATGCCGCTCTGTTCGGCGGTATGCAGCAGGGCGCGCAGGTCCTTGGGAAAGCATGAACCGCCGAAGCCGCATCCGGGGTAGATGAAGTGATAGCCGATACGAGGGTCCGAACCGATGCCCTTGCGTACCGCTTCGATGTCGGCGCCCAGCCTTTCGGTGAGATTGGCCAGTTCGTTCATGAAGCTGATGCGGGTGGCGAGCATGGCGTTGGCCGCGTACTTGGTCAGTTCGGCGCTGCGGTTGTCCATGAACATCAGCTTTTCGCGGTTACGGCAAAAGGGCGCGTACAGCTCGCTCATCTGATCGCGGGCCAGCGGGTCGGCGGTGCCGATGATGATCCGGTCCGGGCGCATGCAGTCGGCCAGGGCGCTGCCTTCCTTGAGAAACTCGGGGTTGGACACCACTCGCACGTTCAGCTGTTTCAGGCCCCGGCGAGCCAATGCCTGATGGGCACATTCGGCGACCTTGTCGGCGGTGCCGACCGGCACCGTGGACTTGATGATCAAGGTGCGGTCGCTGTCCATGAAGTCCGCGATCTGGCGGGTGACCGCCAGTACATGGCTCAGGTCTGCCGAACCGTCTTCATCGGCTGGCGTGCCGACGGCGATGAAAATCAGTTCGCCGTGATTGACCGCATCGCTGGCCTGATCACTGAACAGCAGCCGGCCACTCTTGATGTTCTCTTCGAGCAGTTCGGACAACCCAGGCTCGCTGATCGGTGGCACCGCTTGCTGCAGCTGACGGATCTTGTTGGGGTCAATGTCGATGCACAAAACACGGTGACCGACGTCGGCCAACGCAGCCGCTTGAATCAATCCCACATACCCCGTACCAAATACGCTCACATCCATTTTTGGCGTGCCTCGCAAGACGGTTGATGTAACTCGGATGAAACTGTTTAGAGGGGTATAGCGCAGCTTCAGAAAAGCGTGTCAGCAAAATGACAGTTGTCACTGTTGGCAAACTCGACAGAACTTGGCCTTTTGATATCAAGTCATTGACTGGTTTAGAAAAGTGCCGTTTTTAAAGGGCTGTAACGGCTTTTAACTAGGCGATGAACGGTATTTATCCATAGATTTTTACGTTTAACTGGCTTCAAGTGTGTCATTTTTGGGCTAACTTTTTTTTGACGCATTGGCCGTTCGTCCCTTTTCTTGCGCTTTGCAAAGCCGCTGCTAACGTGCAGAAAACGACCCTCTATCCAACGCCGCCCTATCGCCGAGAAACACATGCTCCGATACCTCAAGGAACTGTTGCTGGTGCTGTACCTGATCAGGGGATATGACTATTACCTTGATCGTCTGAATGCCTTGGGTTTGGGATTCGCCACGTTGCTGTTCGGCGCGATGTTCGTGGTGTTGGTGGTGGCGCTGTGGATGAGTGCGTACATCCGCCAGACCTTCGTGCGCCACTTGTTTGCCTTGGCGATGTTTGGTTCGGCGGTGTTTTTCGAGGTTTACACGAGGGTGACCGACAGCTACCTGACGTACAGCCAGTTTGTGTCGCTGGTGTATTCGGGTGGTTTTATCGGGGAGGCGGCTTCGCAGTACCGCGAAGTGATTGTCAGCGCCGCCACCGGTGGCCTGTTGCTGCTGCTGGGACTGGGTCTCAAGCCTCGGCGGTCGGTGTCATTGCCCGGTTATTTGCCAATCGCCGCGCCTGTGTTGGGCGTGTTGTTGCTCAGTGGTGTTCTGTTCTTCCGGGCGGGCGAGGGCGCGCGGGGGCTGCCGGTGATGTACACACCGCTGGCCTATCTGAATCTGTTCGTTTACGAAGCCCTGCAAAACACCGTCGGTCCTCGGGAGCCGATCCGCCTGACGCGGCCAACATCGCCGATCGAGCATGATATTGTGCTGATTATCGATGAAAGCGTCGCTGGGAATTATCTGGACATCAATACGCCGTTCGGCGTGCACACCGGCCTCAAGACCCCGCCCGATGGGGTGCAGGTGTTCAATTTCGGTTACGCGGCTTCCATTGCCAACTGCAGCGCCGACACCAACGTCACCTTGCGTTACGGCGGCACCCGGGCCGATTACGTGCGCATCAACAGCACGTTGCCGTCGATCTGGCAGTATGCAAAAAACGCCGGGTTGCGCACGGTCTATATCGACGCCCAGCGTACCGGTGGTCACCTTCAGAACCTGATGACCGACACTGAAAAAAACGATATCGACGACTTCGTGCAGTTCGACCGCACCCCGGTGTTCGAGCGAGACATGGCGGTTGCCGCGCAACTGATCGAGCGGCTGGGCAATGACCGGGCCGAGCTGGTGGTGGTGAACAAGCTCGGTGCGCATTTTCCCGTGCACGACAAATACCCGGATGAGTTCATGAGCTATCGTCCCGCACTGCCGCGTGGGCGCTTTCTCGAAGTCGCCGATACCGGCCAGCGTGACGGTTTTGATGGCCGGACTCATGACTGGGAGCTGTACCGCAATGCCTACCAGAACACTTTGCTGTGGAATGTCGGAGAGTTCTTCAGGCGGATCTTCCAGCAGGCCGATTTGGGCAACGCCGTGCTGATCTACACCTCCGACCACGGCCAGGACCTTCACGAGCGCGGCAACCCTGGGCTCAATACCCACTGCGGCGGTGACCCGGTGGCGGAGGAAGGGCTTGTGCCGCTGGTGGTCATAGAAGGCGCGCGCTTGCAGACCCTGGATTGGCAGCGGACATGGGCACAGAACAAGGACCGCTCCAGCCACTACAACATCTTCCCGACGCTGTTGCAGTTGATGGGGTACGACCCGGCCGGTGTTGAAGCGACCTATGGGAAATCCCTGAGCCAGCCGACCGAAGACGCCTTTACCTTCAACTACCGCTTCAATGCGCGGCTGGGGGCGATGCCTGAATGGAAACACATTGACCTCAAGCACATTGTCACACCAGGCCCGGTTCAGGCCGAGATGGCGGCGGGTCAGGCGGGATCGATGTTGAAAGTGCCGCCGTCATCGCGAGCAGGCTCGCTCCCACAGTAGTCCGAGTTGTCCGCAGGCCTTGCATACCCCCGCAAATCCCCTGTGGGAGCGAGCCTGCTCGCGAAGGCGGTGTGTCGGTCGGAATCGATGTTGAATGTGTCGCCGTCATCGCGAGCAGGCTCGCTCCCACAGTAGTCCGAGTTGTCCGCAGGCCTTGCATGCCTCCGCAAATCCCCTGTGGGAGCGAGCCTGCTCGCGAAGGCGGTGGGTGGGCTTGCAGCATAGAATCTCCCACAGTAGTCCGAGTTGTCCGCAGAACTTGCATACCCCACAAACCTGCGGGGAGGGGGCTCACTGGGTTGTGGCGATCGGGCCGAGTCGGGCCGGGTCGTGCAGTAGGGAGAATCCCAGCTCGCGCAATGTGCGGCCGATGAAGCGTGAGCCCACGTCATTCAAGTGTGCGTCATCGCGGTACAGCAACTGCCCGTCCATGATCGGGCTGCATAGCCCCGCTGGGCAGATCACTTGATTGGGGTCGATAAAGCGCACCTGGGGGAGTCTGGCGCGTATCCCCTCCCAATACGGCGCGGTGACGTCCAGCGGGGCCGAGCATGGGCGATCGGTGCCGAACATCAAGCGGCGCACGGGGCAGGTCGCTGCATTGTCGATGTTCTGGTTGCGCAGGATCACGATGACCTGACCGGTGTTGTTCGCCACGTGCTTGATGCTCGCTTCGATAATTTGTGCGGCCGCCGCATCCTTGGGCCAGGCGCCGGCCAGCACGACGTATGGGTAGTGGTTCTGCTTGATCAGCTCGAACACCCGGTCGTTGCGCGCCATGCAACGGTCGCCATACGCCTCGGACACCTCGGTGGCATAGCCGAAAATCGGCGGGCAGGCGTCCAGTGTGTAGTCCATTAATCTGATGCCGTTGGGTTTGGCCAGGATATCGACCATGCCCGTGAAATGATTGGCGAACGAGTCACCCACCATCATTCCGTCCAGTTGCTCCTTGTGTGCACCGAGCTGGCAATTCGGATCAGGTTCGGCGCTGTACCTCGCACTGGGCATATGGCAACCGCTGCGAAGCCTGTTCGGTTTGCTCAGTGCCATGGCCTCGAGCCTCGACACTTCAGGCGCAAAACGCTGTGGGAAGCCGTTCCATTGCAGGCTCAAGGTCGCCAGGACGGCCAGCCCCAGGGCCGGGACTATGAATCGGCGGACCAGTACGCGGGGAAACTGCAATTGCGCGCCAGTGCGCCGAAAGGGAATTTCGACATACCGCCAGGACCACCAGGACAACAGAATCGACACCAGCACCAGTGACATGCCCACAGAAAGGGTTATCTCGATGCCCAGGTAATTCAGGTAGGCAATCAACGGCCAGTGCCATAAATACAGCGAATAGGAAATCAGGCCTATGAACACCATGGGCCGGTTGGTCAGCAGGCGGGAGCGAGCCTCACCGCTGTCGGCCAGAATCAGCAGTGCCGCGCCCAGGCAAGGTATCAGCGCATTGACGCCGGGGAAGGGGGTGTCCCGGCTCAGGGCAAACAAGGAAAAACCAATCAGCCCATACCCCGCCGCTCTATAGGCCAGCACTTCTATCCTGCCGAGTGTACGTGGCTGATAAAGATAGATACCCAGTGCTCCGCCCAGCATCAGCTCGAAAAACCGTGTGGGCAGCAGGTAATAGGAAGCCGTGACGAAGACGTTCGTGGCGTATTCAGAAAGCCCCACCGCCGCCACGATACCGACGGCCAGCACCGGCAGGACATAACGCGGCGTCAGGCGATAGAGCACCAGGATCAGCAGCGGCCAGATCACGTAGAACTGCTCTTCAATCCCCAGGGACCAGGTATGCAGCAGCGGCGCTTCGCTGGCATCGGCGGCGAAATAGTTGCCGTACTTCATCCAGATATAGATATTCGAGACCCCCAGCAGGGAGAACAGCGCACTGACGTTGAGCCGCGTCAGGTCGGCGGGGGAAAGGATGAAGGCCCCTGCGATCACGCTCGCCAACAACACAGTGACCAGTGCGGGCACGATGCGATTGATGCGCCGCTGATAAAAGCGCTTGAGCGAAAAGCTGTTGCCCTTGATCTCGGAAAACACCTGGGAAGTGATGAGGAAACCCGAGATGACGAAAAAAATATCGACCCCCACGAACCCGCCTGGCAGCAGGTCGGCGTTGAGGTGATGGATGAGTACGGCCAGCACTGCAATACAGCGAAGCCCATCGATATCGAGGCGATATTTTGTTTGAGGCATGTCGGCGATCGTCCTTGAATAGGAGGCAATCCAGGTGCGTCATGTTTATGACGAATTGGCCGACTGCATGTAAACGGCACGTATTAGTCATTGATTGATAGCTGGAAATTTATGCTTTGCAAGGCGTCGGGCAAAACAAGGCGGGGCAGACGACCAGCGGTGTTTGCCCGTCGCCTGAGCGCATCCTTGGTCTGCCCGTCACCCAACTCCGCTATCCTGAGCCTCACGTTTACCCATGAGCCTTTTCATGCTTGAAGTTCGCGACGTATTTAAGAGCTATGCCACGCCGCAAGGGCCATTGCCGGTGCTGCAGGGTATCGACCTGACGTTGGCCCCTGGCGACAGCCTGGCACTGATGGGTGAGTCCGGCAGCGGGAAAAGCACCTTGCTGCATCTGGTTGCCGGTCTGGACAAGGTCGACCGTGGCAGCATTCGCTTTGGCGAGCGCAGGCTCGACGGCATGAGCGAAAGCCAACTGGCAAGCTGGCGACGTACACAGATCGGCCTGGTGTTCCAGCAGTTCAACCTCATCAGTAGCTTGCCGGTGGAGGATAATCTGGCGTTCCAGGCGCGTCTGTGCGGTCGCTATGACCCTGCCTGGCAGACCCATCTGGTGCAACGGCTCGGCCTTTCGCAACTGCTGCACCGCTATCCCGAACAACTGTCCGGCGGCCAGCAGCAACGGGTGGCATTGGGGCGGGCACTGGCCTCCCGGCCGCCCTTGTTGCTGGCCGACGAACCCACCGGCAGCCTCGACGAAGCCACCAGCGACGAGGTGTTGCAACTGTTGCTGGAGTTGCTGGACGGCAGCCCGACGAGCCTGCTGATGGTGACCCACAGTCCCCGGGTGGCGGCCCGTCTGAGCCGTCGAGTGGTCTTGCAAGGCGGACGTCTGGCGCAGGTGGCCCAAGGGTGATGATCCTCCGCCAGACGCTCAAGGCCTTGCTCAGCCATTGGCGCCAGCACCCGGTGCAGTTTTTCAGCGTCCTGACCGGGCTCTGGCTCGCCACCAGCCTGCTCACTGGCGTGCAGGCGCTCAACAGTCAGGCCCGGGACAGCTACGCACGAGCCAGCCAGTTGATTGGTGGCGAACCCCAGGCCAGCCTCAGTGCGCCCGGCGGCGGCACCTTCACTCAACAATGGTTTGTCGATCTGCGTCGCCTGGGATGGCCGGTGTCCCCCGTGTTGCAGGCTCGGGTGACGCTGCAGGGGCACGAGGATCAGCGCCTGCAGTTAATGGGCATCGACCCGGTGTCTTTGCCCCCCGGAGCGGCAGTGGCGGGGCAGGTCCGGGAGATGGCAGACGTGGTGGAGTTTTTCACTGAGCCTGGCCGCACCTGGATCGCTGCGCAGACCTTGCAGGCCTTGGGGCTGAGCGAGGGGGACCGGCCCCGGACGGTCGATGGACAATCCCTGCCACCGTTGCTTGTCCAGGCGGACATGGCGCCCGGCGTGCTGCTGATGGACATCGGCTTCGCCCAGCAGGTGCTTGGACGGCCGGACCAGCTGTCGCGCTTGCTATTGCCTGCCACGTTCAACGCGCCCTTGCCGACGGCGTTCAACGGCCGGCTGCAGTTCAAGCGCGCCGATGAAGAAAACAATCTGTCACGCCTGACCGAAAGCTTTCACCTGAACCTCGACGCCTTGGGGGTGCTGTCCTTCGTGGTGGGGTTGTTCATCGTTCACGCCGCCATTGGCCTGGCGCTGGAACAACGCCGCAGCTTGCTGCGAACCTTGCGGGCCTGTGGCGTCAGTGCGCGGTTGCTGGTCACCAGTCTGGCCCTCGAACTGGGCGCCTTGGCCTTGCTCGGCGCAATCGCAGGAGTGCTCAGCGGCTACTGGCTGGCGAGTCTGTTGTTGCCCGATGTCGCGGCGAGCCTGCGCGGCTTGTACGGCGCCGAAGTGGCCGGCCACCTGAACCTCAGCCCGTGGTGGTGGCTCAGCGGCGTGGGCTTGGGCTTGCTCGGTGCGTTATTGGCCGGCGCCGACAGTTTGCTGCGGGCGGCGCGCCTGCCGCTGTTGGCGCTGGCCAATCCCCAGGCTTGGCATCAGGCCCATGCCCGCTGGCTGCGGCGCCAGGGGTGGGTGGCGACATTGGCGGGGTTGCTCGCGGTATCGGCGTTGATCTGGGGTGACAGCCTGGGCAGCGGTTTTGTCTTGATGACGGCGTTGTTGCTGGGCGCTGCCCTGGCTTTACCGGTGTTGCTCAGTGGCACGCTGAAGTTGCTGTTGCGCCGCAGTCGTTCGGTACTTGGGCAATGGTTTCTCGCCGACTGCCGTCAGCAATTGCCGACGCTGAGCCTGGCACTGATGGCGTTGCTACTGGCTCTGGCGGCGAATATCGGTGCCGGCAGCATGACCGCAGGTTTTCGCCAGACCTTCAGTAACTGGCTCGAGCAACGTCTGACCGCCGAGCTGTACATCAATCCGCAAACCCCGGCCCAGGCGGGCGAGCTGCACGTCTGGCTCAAGGAGCAGCCGGCGATCAGCACGATATTGCCCAACTGGCAGGTCTCGATTCCTTTGCAAGGCTGGCCGACGGACATCTACGGCATCATCGATCACAGCGCCTATCGTCAGCATTGGCCGTTGCTGGAGTCGGTTTCCGACAAGCCTTGGGAGCAACTGGCCGGGGGTGACACGTTGATGCTCAGCGAACAACTGGCCCGGCGTCTCAACGTGAATATTGGCGATCGATTGACGATCCCGACGCCCCAGGGACCCTGGACGCCGCGCCTCGTCGGGATCTATGCCGACTACGGCAACCCCAAGGGCCATGTGCTGGTCAATGCCGACCACTTGCTGCGGCATTGGCCGCAACTGACGCCGAACCGCTTCAACCTGCGCATCGAACCCTCCGCGATCCCGGCGTTGCTGACGGCGTTGCAGGCCCGGTTCAGCCTGGATGACAGCCGAATTGTCGATCAGGCGCGGCTCAAGGGCTGGTCGACGCAAGTATTCGAACGCACCTTCGCCGCCACCGCTGCCCTCAATAGCCTGACGCTGGCGGTGGCCGGGGTGGCGTTGTTCATCAGCCTGCTGACCCAGAGCCAAAGCCGCCTCGGCCAGTTGGCGCCGCTGTGGGCGCTGGGGGTAACGCGCCGGCAGTTGATGTTGCTCAATCTGGGCCAGACCTGGCTGTTGGCGCTATTGACCCTGGTACTGGCCTTGCCACTGGGCATCGCCTTGGCCTGGTGCCTGGACGCGGTAATCAATGTGCAGGCCTTCGGCTGGCGCCTGCCGTTGCGGGTATTCCCGTGGCAATTGGCGCAGTTGCTGGGCCTGGCGATGCTTGCCACGCTGCTGGCATCGGCCTGGCCGCTGTATGCGTTGTACCGCACGCAACCGGCGGATTTGCTGAGGACCTTTGCCCATGAAGATTAAACTGGGCTTGATGCTGATAGCGCTACTGCTCTGCGGTTGTGATAACCGGCAACCGCCGCCGAAGGGCTTCGCCGGCCTGGGTGAGCAGGCCGGCGCATTCACGCCCGTGGTGCCGGGGCGGGTATTCAGTTTTCCCGCCGATCATGGTGTTCATGAGGGGTTTCGCATCGAGTGGTGGTACGTCACTGCCAATCTCAAGGATGCCGAGGGCCGCGATTACGGTGTGCAATGGACGCTGTTTCGCAGCGCCCTGAACGCCGCGCCCCAGGCCAGCGGCTGGCGCAACCAGACGATCTGGCTCGGTCATGCCGCGGTCACTTCCAGCGCCGTCCACCATGCCGCCGAGCGCTATGCACGGGGCGCAGTGGGGCAGGCCGGGGTGCAGACGACTCCTTTCGACGCCTGGATCGATGACTGGCGGTTCGCTACACAAGCGTCGGGGGCCGATCCATTGGCGGACATGCAGCTCAAGGCCAGTGGCCCACACTTCAGTTATGAGTTGCGCCTCACGTCGACGCGTCCGCTGGTGCTACAGGGCGATAAGGGGTTCAGCCAGAAATCCGAACAGGGCCAGGCGTCGTACTACTACAGCCAACCGTTCTTCCAGGCCAGCGGCCATGTGGAAATCGATGGCCAGCGTTATACGGTCAGCGGCCCGGCCTGGCTCGACCGCGAATGGAGCAGCCAGCCACTGACTGCGAACCAGACGGGCTGGGACTGGTTTTCCCTGCACCTGGACAGCGGCGAGCATGTGATGCTCTACCGCATGCGCCACAAGGAGGGGGCGCCATACCTCACGGGCACCTGGATCGATGCCCAAGGCCAGGCGCAGACCCTGCATGCCGGGCAGATCAGCCTTGAACCACTGGACACCGCCGTGGTTGCCGGGCGCTCGATGCCGGTGCGCTGGACGATCAGGATCCCCGGCAAGCGACTCGACATCACCACCGATGCCTTGAACCCCAACGCCTGGATGAACCTGCGCATTCCCTATTGGGAAGGGCCGGTGCACCTGAGCGGCAGCCACAGCGGCAACGGTTACCTGGAAATGACGGGCTACTGAGAATCGCCGGAACTCCCCGGGAACGTCGACCCTCATACCTTATGAATGCCTCTGAGGAGTCCGTCATGAGTGATGACCTCACACTTCCCTCGCTGGCCGACTGGCAGCGCTTGTTCGACGACAAGACCTACTGGCAGCAGTCGCCCGACGTCCATTTCACCGAGCTGATGCGGGTGGCCGATGACCTGTTCGGCCAGGGCGCTATCGACCTGGCACAGTGGCAGGAACTCAAGGCCAAGGCCGAACAACTGCACCATCGTTCACCCGACGCCAACGTCGCTGAAGAAGTCGCCGATCCTGACGCCTGACGCGCAGGCCCGAAAAACCAAGGAGTTCGCCATGAAACCCAGTGATCAAACGTCGCACAATCCAGACGAGCCGGCGATGCCGGGTGAGGTGGAGCGTGACAACGACGCCCTGCGCCCCAACGATCCGGCTAAACGCAAACAGCAGGAAGGCGATACTGAAGCGGGGGAGACGGATGCACAAAAGACCGCGCGACGGGGCTGAGGATTGATAGACCGCGCGGTCTTGAAAACGCATTTGTTAATGCTGCTTTACTTGCCCGGTCTTGTTCGGCGTAGCGGATATGTTTTTTTATACTGCTGTTGGATTTTGTATAGCTGTTTGTATAGCTGTTATTGATTGGGCGTTAATAATGACGACTAAAGATAAATAATTATTTAAACAAGCTCCCGGACATATTTTGCAAGTTCCACTATTATTATGCCCGTTCGCCCAGTGTCAGGCTCTTTACCAGTGCATGGAATGCCGAGGCCGTCGCACTGGGCGAACACCATCCTGAATCAATATCTATCGACGACTATCCGGCGACCGGTGAACGCCAGTCATCGGAGCCCGACGTGCCGCTGACTTCGTGGGTCCAGGTGATCTTGCGGTAGGTGAAGTGCACATCTTCCAGATGGGTGAAGTGCGCGTTCGCCGGGTCCTGGCAGTTGAGCATGTAGTCCTTGATATCGACGATGATCGCGTCCTCCAGAGTGGTGGTGTAGTAATGCTCCTGGGTGCCGGCCGCCGAGGTGCGGTACCACTGGATCTCGACTTTGGTCAGGCGTTCTCCGCAGGTCAGGGCCGCCAGCAGCAGCGGCGAGGCCTTGTCGAACACCTTGGTGATGACCAGGGGTTTATGCACGCGCTGGCCGGTTGGCTGACCCGACTGAGGATCGCGGGGGATGATGACCTGGTGCTCGAAGCCTTGCACCATGACTTGATCTTCATGACCTTCCTGGTAGGTGTTGCCCACCGAGTCGGCCGTAAAGGCGCCGGCAGTGATCAGACCTTGTTTGGTGCCTTCGATGGACATGTAAGCGGGGGTAGCCAATGGATGCTCTCCTTGCGGGATAACTAAAGGGACCTGGGAAGGGAATCGTCCCCAGGTGGCCTGACGGTTATCAAGAGCTATGCCATCTTCTATAAAAACTATGTATATCAATAAGTTAGGATCATGTGTCGGTCCGTGAGCGCTCCGGGTACAGAGGAATGCGCGCGGGGAGTTGCGTAGTTGGCAAGCCGGATGCGCAACTTCTTACGCATTCGGCTTTCCGGTTTTTCCTACATTCCCAGGGCGGACATGCACTCATCCATCGAGCGCTGTTGCGTTTCGGCATACAACTGCAGCTCATCGATGGTCGGTTGTCCCAGCGCTTGCTCGAATGCCTGGCGATTGGACTGTCCGGCGTAGTGAGTTTGGGCAGCATCGCCGAGGTTCGACTGGAAGATGCCGGCGGCGCTCACGGGCAGGAAGTCCTCGTACACCAGGGGTTCGGCTCGCAGGTATTGCGCTTCCAGCAAGCGTTCCAGCGAGACCGGTTGCTTGATCGTGCCTTTGGCAGCGAGGCCCTTTGGCGTCACGAAATAGCGAAAGTACGCCAGTGCCTGCCGACGCAGCTCATCGTGGTTGTCAGGGAACTGGGCAAAATGCTCGGTCATCAGTGCGTTATAGCGTTCGGCGTTGGCTTCGTTGGGAAGCTCCCCCAGCGCATCCCGAGCGGCGTTCAGCAACTGATCGTAGAGTGCGCGACCTTTCGGGGTGAGGGCGGCGCCCCGTTGCTCGATTTCGCCGAAGCGGGCGCTGTGGCTGCCTTGGGAGTGGGGCTGGTCGGTGAACGCTACAGGTTCGTCGAGCGCCTTGAAGCTGGTCTGCCGCAGCAGGATCGGGCACTGCCGACGGGGCGGGCCTTCGACGACTGCCTTGGGGGTGATGCCGTGTACGGGCATCTGGGCCTGCACGATGTCGATGTCCAGGGTGCGTGGCGTCAGGTGATTGATGTGCGGGCCCTTGAAAGCCACCACGTCGGCGATCAGCCGATGCTGGGCGCTCAGTTGCCGATATTGCTCGGCCGTGACGGTGGCGCTGTGGTGCCAGCGAAAGGTTTCCAGGGCTTGCAGGACGAAGTCATCAGCCTGTGGTTCGGTCAGACCCCCTTGGCGTTCGGCGAGGTCGATGAGCTGGAGCGCCTCGGAGGTGAAGATCTGGCGCTTGTTCAGTACCGATTCGGCAAAGGCCCGAAGCTCGGCGTTTTCGATCAGTTCCAGACGCAGCAACGAGGTAAACACCCGGAACGGGCTGACCTGCAAGGCGCTTTCATGCACGGCTCGAAATGCCGTGGAATGCACAGGCACCCCGGCGGGCGTGAGGTCGTAGTAGCCCACCGGGTGCATGCCCATGACCGCGAACAGACGCCCCAGGGTTGCCAGTTCTGCGGCGGTGCCGACACGGATCGCGCCGTGGCGCTCCAGGTCCAGACGCTGGAGTTCACCGGTACTGCGCAAGTGTTCGGCCAAGTGCGGGTCGTTGACCAGCACCTGGGCATTGGTCTGTTCCACCAGGTTCATCAATGCCCCGTACAGCGGCACCTCGTCGCGGTACATGTCGGACATCGCCTTGGAGAAGCGTTGGCGGATCAGGTCGGGACTGACGAAGCTCATTGTGAGAATTCCTGGCGCAAGCTGTGGGAAAGTGGAAGGAAAGATCGCAGCCTTCACCAGCGTCGACAAACGAAGAATCTTCAGGACTTCATTCTGTCAGGGACTGATCCGCCTCCTTCACCGTGGCTCAGGCAAGCCTTGAAGAGCGGCATCAAGGTCACTGGCCCAGGCCCTTGAGAAAGTCGCGATACAGCGCGGCGGTTCTCCCGGGGCGCTCGACCATGGGCATATGGCCTACCCCCTCCCAGATTTCCACACGCAAGTCGGCGATGCCCTTGCTCCATACGGGCACACTGCTGACGTCAATCAGCCGGTCCTTGCGACCCCAGAGCAGCAGCGAAGGCGCGCGGATGTCGGGCAGGCGCGGCTCCATCGGCGGGCTGGCGCGAAAATCCACGAAGATCTCTTCCAGTTCATCCCGGCGTTGCTCATAACGCTCGGCCAGCGCCGCCAGCACCACACTCGGCACCCATGGCGGCGAGGCCATCGTCATCGCGTAGAACGGAGCGAAATCGTCCCGCGAGCGCACCAGAAACGGGTTGTGGCCGGCTGCCAGGTGCCGCTCCATGTCGCTGGGTTCGGGCGCGGTGACGCCGGCCGGGTCGATCAGGGCCAGGGTGAGTATCCGTTCCGGGGAGGTCGCCGCCAGCCAGGCGGCGAGATGACCGCCCATGGAGTTGCCGATCACATGGACCTTGTCCAGGCCGCAGGCATCCAGCAGTTCGATCACCCGTCGGGCCTGGGTCGGGATGTCATAACCGCCGCCGGCCTTGAAGCCGGTTTCGCCATGACCGGCCAGGTCAGGAATCACCACCCGGTAGTCGCTGACAAAATGCCGGGCAAAACGCAGCCAGAGGTTCTTGTCGGCGCTGTAGCCGTGCAGCATCAATATGCTGCCGGACGCTTCGTAGGGCCCGCCTTGCCAGGTCGACACGGTCATTTCGCTGATGGGCACCGTGATCTTGTGCAGTCGGTACAGACGCGCTTCCAGGGCCATGCCCATGTCGTACAGCACATGGCCGATGCCTGGATACGTCAGCCAGCTCCAGGCGATAAACACGGCGAGGACTACCCACAACACCAACATGCTTTGCCCTCCAGGGTCAGGACAGAATGTGATCGGCCAACCGGAGCCGACGAGTCAGATAGTGATAAGTGAAGCTGAAACCGGGGAACATCGCGACGACGTGGCCGCTTTTGCTTTGATACCAGCTGTGACAGCCGCCGGATTTCCATACAGTGCGTTGCATTTCCCGGTGGATCATTTCGGTGTAGCGCTGTTCGGCGGCAGGCTGCACTTCGATGCTGCGCAGGTTTTGCCGGTTCAAGGTGCGGATGCAGTCCAGGATGTAGTTCATCTGCGACTCGATGATGAACAGTGCCGAGGTGTGACCGATGCCGGTGTTGGGGCCGGTCACGATGAACAGGTTGGGGAAGTCCGGCAGGCTGGTACCCAGGTAGGCGCGCGGGTATTGGGCCCAGACGTCGTGCAGTCGGGTGCCGTTGCGGCCGGTGACGGGATAGGAAATCACCCCGTCGGTGGCGTCAAAGCCTGTCGACCAGATGATCAGGTCCAGTGGGATGTGCTGGCCGTCCCGGGTGATGATGCCGGTTTCATCGAGGGCGGCGATGCCGTGCTCCTGGCCATGCACGCTGACGTTGGCCCGGCACAGGGCCGGGTACAACGTACTGGACAGGATGACGCGCTTGCAGCCGATCAGGTAGTCAGGGGTCAAGCGACGACGCAGAACCGGATCAGGCACTTGGCGTTCAAGCATGTTCAGGGCCTGGCGCTGGACCATGCGAACCGCCGGCCGTGAATATTTGAACGCAATCACCCGGGTTTCGAATTGCCAGTAGATCGACCAGCGCAACAGGGTGCGCATCGGCGCCAGGCTCAGCAACCAACGTTCGAGACGGTTGAACGTGCGGTCGCGGCGTGGCAGTACCCAGTGGGGCGTACGCTGAAACACGTGCAGATGGGCGACTTCTGGCGCAATGGCCGGGATGACTTGGGCGGCGCTGGCGCCACTGCCGACGATGGCAACGCGTTTGTGGCGATAGTCGTAGGTGTGGTCCCAATCATTGGTGTGAAACGTCTTGCCCTGGAAGCGATCCCGGCCTTCGAAATCAGGGATCACCGGTTGGCTGAGGGGGCCTGTGGCATTGATCAGGAATTGCGCATGAAAGGTCTCTAGGCTGGCGGTGTCGACGATCCAATGTCGGGCAATGTCGTCCCATGCCACCCGCTGCACATTCGCGCTCAGTTGTACCTTGTCCTGCAGGGCGAAGCGTTCGATCACGTGCCGGGTGTAGCGGTGCAGCTCCTCCTGGCCGGCGAACATCCGGCTCCAGTCGTAAGCGGCGAATGAGAGCGAATACAAGGGCGACGGCACGTCTACCGCCGCGCCGGGGTAGGTGTTCTGGCACCAGGTGCCGCCGAAGAAATTCCGTCGCTCCAAGAGCAGGAAATCCGTTATGCCCTCTTTGAGGAGATTGATTGCCGCGCACTGGCCCCCGAACCCGCTGCCGATGATCAACACCTGATAGCTGCGCATGGGCCTCCTTTCTGGTGGTGGTTGCCGATTCCCTTTGTCATGTATAGCCAAAATCCGAGCGGAGCCGTGCATTTGATGGCGAATAAATAACCCTTCATCGATGGTGGCTATTTGATGCTGCCCTGATAGACTCCAAATAACCCTATCCCACAACCCGGGAAGCCCTCGGTGCAGAGGCCTCTATGCAAAGAACGGGACGAAAGGGACTGTCATTGGCCAGGAGGCTTTACACCTCACGAATCCTGGGCCTGATGCTAGGGTTGTTGTTGGTGAGTGTCGCCGTCTATCCCCTTGACCCGGCACCTTGGGTCTGGTGGGCCATGCTGTTCAACGGCTTGTTATGGCCGCATGTGGCCTATCAGTGGGCCCGTCGCGCGGCGCAGCCGTACCAGGCTGAACGCCGAAACTTGCTGATTGACGCCTTTCTTGGCGGTTTCTGGGTCGTTGCGATGCAATTCAATCCGCTGCCCACGGCCGTTACGCTGGCAATGATGGCGATGAACAACGTTTCCATCGGGGGCTTGCGTTTTCTGTTCGCCGGGGCGGCGGTCCAAGTGACGGGCATCGCCCTGGGCCTGGCGATCTTCCCGTTGACCAGTGTGCCGATGACCAGTTCGGCGCAGCTCTATGCCAGTTTGCCTCTGTTGTGCATATATCCGCTGGCGTTGGGCTGGATCTGTTTTCGCCAGACCGACATCCTGGGCCGGCAAAAGCGCGAGTTGTTGGCCCTGAGCCGTACCGACAGCCTGACCGGTCTGCTCAATCATGGGGCGTGGAAGGACCGGCTTAACGAGGAGTTCCAGCGCTGCCTGCGACAGCCACACGATGGGGCTGGTCACGGGGTGATTGCGCTGATGGACATCGACCACTTCAAAGCCATCAATGACACCTATGGCCATGGCGCTGGTGACATCGTGTTGCGTCAGCTGGGCAAGATGCTCAAGCAAAACCTGCGGGCCACCGACATTGTCGGACGTTATGGGGGGGACGAGTTCTGCGTGATTCTGCCGGACCTGACGTTGCACAAGGCCGTGCTGGCCATGGAGGCCCTGCGTGAGCGGTTCGCCCTGCTCGGCTACGAGCAGGCCCCCGCGCTAAAGGGCAGTCTGAGCATTGGCCTGGCCGCCTTCAACCCGGCCTATGGCGACGCCACTCTCTGGCTCAACGACGCCGACCAGGCGCTTTACGAGGCCAAGACCGGCGGGCGCAACCGGGTCGTTTGCCATCGGCAGTGCCAGATGCTCGAGGAACCGGCGGTTTCTTTCTGACCCAACCGAGGAAGAGGGTTTATTTGTGCTAAACACAAACAAGTCCTGTTCCAGCCGCACTGTGTTCCGGCCTGAACTATCCCCCTAGGATTGCTTCACTCAACCACTTGTGAAGGAATCCCTCATGCAACGTTTTACCCGTCGTTTGCTCGCCGCTTGTGCGTTCTCCGGTATTGTCGCCAGCACCGGCGCATTGGCTGATGCCCATCCCACCATTCGAGCCATGGCTGGCGCGGAGCCGGTCAACCAACTCCCGGCCGGTAAAACCGCGTTACTGGTAATCGATTTCCAGAACGAATATTTCACCGGCAAAATGCCCATCCCTGACGGCGCTGCTGCGTTGGCCAATACTCGCGAACTGATTGATTTCGCCGATGATCACCACATGCCGGTGTTCCATATCCAGCACATTGCGCCGGCCGGTTCGGCGGTGTTTGCCGAGGGTGGCGAAACCGTGAAATTCCATCCGGACATGCAGCCCCGGGCCCAGGATGTTGTCTTGCAAAAGACCACTGTCAGCGTCTTCGGCAGTACCGACCTGGACAAGCGTTTGAAGAGCGCTGGTATCGAAAACCTGATCATCTCCGGCCTCATGACCCACGCGTGCGTGGCCGGTGCTGCCCGTGATGCGGCGCCGCTTGGCTACAATGTGTTGGTCGCCTCCGATGCATCGGCTACCCGTGCGATCACCCGGGTCAGTGGCGAAGCGATCGACAAGGACGCCTTGCACAAGGCCGCACTGGCCGAGGTCGAGGATACTTTCGGTGATGTGATGACCACCGCCCAAATCATCAAGCTGCCGGTACGCTGAAAATGAATCAGATGCTCGCCATGCGCGTGTTTCGCTGCATCGTGGAGGCTCAGGGGTTTTCAGCCGCGGCCGAACGATTGGACACCACTCATTCGTCGGTGTCGCGCAACTTGCAGCAATTGGAGTCCGTGCTGGGCGTGCGCCTGATCAATCGCAATACCCGACGCATGAGCCTTACGGCAGCAGGCGAGCGCTACTACACCGCTTGCGTGGATATTCTGGATCGCGTTGATGCCGCGTCCCAGGCGGTGACCCTGGAACAGGAACGGCCCTCCGGGCTGCTGCGCATCAGTTCACCGCTGGTGATCGGTACGCTGGAGCTGGCCCGTTGGTTGCCGGCGTTCCAGGAGCGCTATCCGGACATCCAGGTCGATCTGTCCTGCTCGGATCCGCTTGTCGATCTGGTGGCCGATGGGTTCGATGTGGCGTTACGGATTTGCGGGCCGCTGGCCGACAGCAGTCTTGTCGCGCGCTTGCTCAGCGTTTCGCCGCTGGTTCTGGTGGCGGCACCGGCCTATGTCTTCAAGCGCGGGCTGCCTCGCGGCGTTGCTGAACTCAACGACCATCGGCTGCTGACGTATGCCTCGGCCACGCAGTGGGTGCTGGTGGGGGAAGCAGGGGAGTCGAGCACGGTGGATTGCGCCAGCAGCTTTCACACGGACACCATCACCGCCTTGCACGCCTGCGCTCTGGCGGGCGGGGGCATTGCCGCGTTTACCCTGGCGACGGTGCAGGATGACTTGCTGACGGGAAGACTGGTGCGGATTCTGCCTGAGTACACGCTTGGGCAGCGGCACTACTATGCGCTTTACCCGCATGCGCGGAATTTGCCGGCCAAGGTTCGAGTGTTTGTGGATTACATGGCGCAGTATTACGGCGCCAGGAACTGATGGACCTTGGACTGAACAGCGCCGGGGCCTGAAAAGCCCGGACAACGTTGCGACGATTTGAACGATGTAGCTGAGCCGTGGCGAGGGAGTTCCCTCGTCACAATGGGGCAAGCCACAATGAATCAAACAGCCTTGGTGTGATCGGCTGGCCCGCGCAACGTCGCAATATCCCGCTTGGGCGGCATGCCAAACAAACGGCCGTACTCACGGCTGAACTGCGAGGGGCTTTCATAGCCCACTTTGAAGGCCGCACTCGCCACGTCCATATGTTCATTGAGCATCAAGCGCTTCGCTTCGTTCAACCGTAGCCACTTCTGGTACTGCAGCGGACTCATCGCGGTGAGCTGGCGGAAGTGATGGTGGAAGGTGGGGGGGCTCATCTGCACACGCGCCGCGAGGTCCTCTACGCGGATGTGTTCGGTGTAATTCAATTTCAGCCAGTCGATGGCTTTGGCGATCCGGTAGCCCTGGCTGTCCACGGAGGCGATCTGACGCAGCCGCGAAGCCTGGTCGCTCATCAACAACCGATAATGAATTTCCTGTTGGATCAGCGGCGCCAGTACAGGGATCGCGTCAGGCTCATCCAGCAGCGCCAACAAGCGTGCGAACGGCGCCAGAAGCTCAGGTGTTGCTGTACCAATGCCTGCGCCAATTCCGATGGGCCGGTCTCGATACGGCGTCATGCCGCTCTGGGCGACCAGATCGGCGACCATGCGCAAGTCGAGCTTGAAGACCAGGCCCAGGCAAGGTTGCTCCGGGCTTGCCACCATCACTTCAGAATTGGCGGGGATGTCCAGCGAAGTGATGAGAAATCGTGTGGTGTCGTATCCATACGCCTTGCCACCTACCCATACCTGTTTCACGCCTTGGGCCACGAGCACGATGCTCGGTTCGATCATGCAGATGACGGGATGCGCCGGGGCTTCACGTCGAAAGAAACTAAGGCCGGCCACCGGCATATCAAAGTCCCCCGTCTGTGGGGTCCGGGCGTCAATGATTCCGGCGAGCGTCTCTTGCAGGGATTTGCGTTGGGTGGTCATGGCGGGTTCGGGGGTTGTCCAGGGCTGATAGCTATAGGCAGAACAGTAACTCGCCAAGCGAAGCGCTGCCTACCCGAACTGGGTGAACTCATAGGATCGGGCAAGAAAAGCAGCGCAATGCGCTACCTGAAATCCGGGTTGAGCGCTGAAAATTTGATCCGACCTGACTCAGGAGATCATTACTCAATGCATGTTCGAGCCTACGCGGGCGACACCCCTCGAATCACTCAAACAGAAGGACTATCCAGTGAAAAGAATGCTGCTTGCCCTCGGTCTGCTTATCGTCTCTTGCTCATCCATGGGGGCTGATATGTCCAACGGTGCTGACAACTTCTACAAAAGTGACAAGGTGACAGTGGAAAAGGTCGCCTTCAAGAATCAATACGGGATGGAGGTGGCAGGTAATCTGTTTGTCCCAAAGGGACTGGACCCGAAGGCAAAGAGCGCCGCCATCATCGTGGGTCATCCCATGGGCGCGGTGAAGGAGCAGAGTTCCAATCTGTACGCGACCAAAATGGCCGAGCAGGGTTTTGTTACGCTCTCCCTGGATTTGTCGTTCTGGGGGGAGAGTGAGGGTACGCCGCGCAATGCGGTGTTGCCGGACATGTACGCAGAAGACTACAGCGCTGCGGTGGATTTTCTCGGCACCCGGCCGTTCGTCAATCGCGAGCGCATCGGCATCATTGGTATCTGCGGCAGCGGCGCTTTCGTCATCAGCGCAGCCAAGATCGACCCGCGCCTGAAGGCCATCGCGACGGTCAGCATGTACAACCATGGCGACTTGTACCGCAAAGGCCTGGGTAACTCGACAACGGCGGAACAGAAAAAACAGTTCCTGGCCACGGCAGCCGAGCAGCGCTATGTGGAGTTTATCGGTGGAAAAACCGCGTACACCTCTGGCTCACCGCTGAAATTGACGGGCGATGCCATCGCGGATGAGTTCTTTGACTTCTACCGGACCCCGCGTGGCGAAGTCACTCCCGCCGGCGCTTCGCCGCAGACCACGACCATGCCCACGCTGTCCAGCAACGTCAAGTTCATGAACTTCTACCCGTTCGATGACATTGAAAGCATCTCGCCGCGTCCTTTGCTGTTTATCACCGGCTCCGAGGCGCACTCGCGTGAGTACAGTGAAGATGCCTACAAGCGGTCTGCGCAACCCAAAGAGTTGCTCATCATCCCGGGAGCCAACCATGTGGACCTTTACGACCGGGTGAACCTGATCCCGTTCGACAAGTTGGCCGGGTTCTTTCGCAACAATCTGAAGTAACTCCCTCAATCACGCCATCACTTGGCACCTCTTGTCCTGCGGCAGCGATCTTCGGTGCCGCAGTTCGTCCCCTCGAGTCTTCAGTGGACCCGACGCTCAAGAAACACAGGATTCATATCCCATGACCGATAGCGTATTGCCCATCTCCCAAGACCGCCCCACGTGGAGCGCGGTGCTTGCCATGTCCCTCGCTGCGTTCGCCCTCGTTGCATCGGAGTTCATGCCGGTCAGCCTGCTCACGCCCATTGCGGCCGATCTTCACATTAGCGAAGGGCAGGCCGGTCAAGGCATCGCCGTGTCTGGCGCCTTCGCCCTGATCACCAGCCTGTTCATTGCATCGATTGCCGCTAGGGTGGACCGTAAAAGTTTGCTCCTGCTGCTGACACTGTTGATGATCATTTCTGGAACCGTGGTCTCATTGGCACCCAATTACGCGGTATTCATGGCCGGACGCGCACTGATCGGCGTTGCGATTGGCGGCTTTTGGTCGTTGTCAGCCGCCACGGCCATGCGGCTGGTGCCGGATCAGCAGATCCCACGGGCCCTGGCGATCGTCAATGGCGGCAATGCGTTGGCGACGGTGGTGGCGGCGCCGCTGGGCAGTTTTCTTGGGCAGATAATCGGTTGGCGTGGCGCGTTCTTTTGCATTGTGCCTGTCGCCGCCACCGCTTTGGTCTGGCTGCTGTTACGCCTGCCCTCCATGCCGGCACAGACGAAGCAGGGTAGCGCCAACGTGTTCAAATTGATGGAGCGAGCCCCCATAGCCTTGGGCATGCTGGCTGCCAGCGCATTCTTCATGGGTCAATTCATGTTGTTCACCTATCTACGACCGTTCCTTGAAACGGTGACGCAGATGAGCGTGTCTTTGCTTTCGTTTGCATTGCTGGTGATTGGCGTGGCCGGTTTGCTCGGTACCTTTGTGATCGGTGCGTTCTTGAAAAATGGCCTGTACCGGACGCTCATCGTCATCCCGTTGCTGATGGCAGCGATTGCACTTGCCCTGGTGGGGTTCGGGGCGTCGGCAACCATCACGATTATCCTGCTGGGACTTTGGGGTTTAGTGGCCACCGCTGCCCCCGTCGGCTGGTGGACCTGGCTGGCGCGAACGCTGCCAGATGATGCCGAAGCAGGGGGTGGATTGATGGTCGCGATCATTCAGCTTGCGATTGCGGCGGGTGCCACGGTGGGCGGCATCCTTTTCGATCTGAGCGGCTATCAGGCGACTTTCGAAGCCAGCGCGGTTGTGCTGGGTGGTGCAGCCGTTCTCGGCATCCTGGCTGCACGGGCCGCGGTTCGGGATTGCCCAGACATCCGCGCCCGGGCGCAAGCCAAGGCCGTTTGAGCAGATGACCGTTGAGCGCCTGCGGTTGGTGGCACATTGATATATTGGTAGGCTAGGGGATCGTTACCTATCGAGTGGGTCAGTGTGACTACCGAGCGAATTTTCCAGTTGGAGCAAGCCCTTATGGCCGTGATCGCTGCGGCGGGAAAGATGGGGGTCTGCAGTGATGAACTGTGCGCGCAGGCGGTGGGCGGGTTGATGTTTGAACACCATTGGAGCTGGGCAAACGCACAGTACGCACAAGGGGCGGCCGACGAGATCGACAACGCGTTGAGCCTTCTCGTAGGGAAACCGCCGGTGGAAAACAGGTCGCCGGCGATTGAGACCGGCTCCAATGCATTGCTCAATCCGCCAGCTAATTCGCGGTCTGTCAGTTTTATTTGATACGAGTGGGCGCCCATTTGCGTGTGCGCCCTCATCGCGAGCAAGCTTTGCTCCCACAGGGTAAGTGCTTGGAGGTCAATGCTGCGAGCGATATTCAGGCGCGGCTTCCAGCGAGGTCTTGTGAGCGTTTTCCTTGGACGTTTGCCCCTGCGTATCGGGTAGCGAGGCGACATGAACGGTACGGGCCGGGATCGCAAACCGCACACCGATTCTGGCGAATTCTTCCATCATGCCCAGGTTGATCGCCTGTTGGACATCCATGTAAACGTTGTAGCTGGGGTCCAGCACGATGTACACCGTTTCGAATTCCAGTGCGCTCTCGCCGAAACCGCGAAAGTGCGAGCGGTCGAAGCGGGTCTTTTCCTGAGCCTTGATGATGTTTTCGACGATGACCGGCACTTGCCTTAGCTGTTCTGTCGAGCAGTCATGGGGCAGGGCGAATTCAAAGACGATCCGTCGTTCCTGAAGCCGTTTGTAGTTCTGAATGGTGGTGCTGATCATTCCGGCATTGGCCATCACGATCTGCTCGCCACCCAGGCTACGGATCCGCGTGGTTTTCAAGCCGACATGTTCCACGGTGCCGGCCAGGGAACCCACGACAATGAAGTCGCCGACCTCGAACGGTTTGTCCACGGCGATGGACAGCGAGGCGAACAGATCACCGAGGATGTTCTGCACCGCCAGCGCCACGGCGATACCACCGACCCCGAGGCTGGCGATAAAGGCGGTGATGTTCACGCCCAGGTTGGAGAGCATCGCCAGGAGTACCACGGCCCAGAGAAACACCTTCGCGCCCCACAGGCTCAGGGTGGCCAACGCGCTTTTCTGGTGGATGTCGGAGTGGCTGTGGCGGGCGAAATAGTGCAGCAACGCCAGGGCAATTGCCCGGTTGGCCCAGAGCCCCACCTGCAAGGCTGCGACCACGAACCAGAGGCTGCTGACCCGGTCAAGCCAACGCTCCGGCAGGTCCAGGACGCCGACGCCAATGAGGATGGAGGCCAGTAACAACAGCGTATTGCTGGTGCTGGACAGGACTTCGACGGCGATGTGGCTGACATACGCATCGGGTTTCTGTGCCCGGGCCTGCACTTTTCTCAACAGCAAGCCGATGCCGGCCCTGACGATGATAAAACTCACCACCATCACACCCAGGGCCAGGAGCCAGTTGGCGATGGAGATGCCGAGTAATTGGGTGTCGGTAAGGAACTGGAGAGAGCTTGAGTCCATGTGAACGGTCACCTGTGCCATTGCTGTTCAGGTTTTGGCCCTTGCCGACTTTGGTGTGAGAACCTGGGCAGGGCATGAACCTGGTTAGTTCGCGCAAAGCACGGGCCGTTCAATTTTGTTCTGCGCGAGCAGTTGCGTAGGAGAGTGCTGGCGGCGTAGTTTCCTGGGCAGAACCTCTGTCAGAGCAATGCCATGCACATGACCGAACTGAGCAATGAGGAGTTGGAACCGTTGCGCCAGGCGCTGATCCTGGCGGGTCTGCCAGTGGACGACCTGAACCAGCAGGGCCGACGTTTTTTCAGCTTCAGGCAAGCAGACGCTCAGGCGGCGTTTGGCGGGATCGAGGGGGAGGGCGCGGACCGATTGTTACGCTCTCTGGTGGTCCCTGAGGGGCTGCGGGGGCGCGGCATAGGCGCAGCGATGCTGGTCGCTCTGGAAGACTTTGCGAAAAACCAAGGTGTGGAGCGCCTTCACCTGCTCACTGCCAGTGCTGCTAGCTTCTTTGTCGCCCAGGGGTATCAGGCGCGTGACCGTTCGCTGGCGCCGATGTCGATCAGCGAAACGGCCCAATTCAGATCATTGTGCCCGGCCTCGGCGGCCTACCTGAGCAAATGCCTCATCTAACGCAGTAGATGCACGGCCAGGCCGGTCAGTCCGCATCCCAGTAGCACCTGGATGACGCCGCGTTTGTAGCGAAACAGCGCAATGGCGGCGGCGAGCGCGATGATTGCCGACGGCCAGTCCAGCGCACCGGAAAAACCGCTGGGCCAAAGCACGTGGTAACCGAAGAAGCAGGCCAGGTTGAGGATCACCCCGACCACGGCGGCAGTAATCGCCGTCAGCGGTGCGGTGAATTTCAGCTCGTTATGCGTCGACTCCACCAATGGCCCACCCGCGAGGATGAACAGGAATGAGGGCAGGAACGTAAACCAGGTCACCAGCGTGGCTGCAACCGCGCCAGCGAGGAAGGCCTGTTCAGGGCCGAACACCTGCATCACGTAGCCACCGACGAAGCCGACGAAAGCGACCACCATGATCAACGGGCCGGGAGTGGTTTCGCCGAGGGCCAGACCATCGATCATCTGTGTCGGTGTCAGCCAGCCGAAATGTCCGACAGCGCCTTGATACACATAGGGCAGAACCGCATAGGCTCCACCAAACGTCAGCAAGGCCGCCTTGGTGAAGAACCAGGCCATTTGCGTCAGGGTGCCTTCCCAGCCGAACAACAGGGCCAACACACCCATCGGCAAGGCCCACAGCAGGGCGCCGATGATCGCCAGCCGGGCCAGTCGCAAGGCGCTGAAGCGGGCATGCTCCGGGGGCGGGGTGTCATCGTCGATCAATGCCGGGCCAAAGGATTGATGCGTGGCGTTGTGCCCGCCCAGGCTGAACTTTTCCGGTGCCCAGCGGCCGCCGACGTACCCGATGACCGCCGCTCCCAGCACGATCAGCGGGAAGGGGAGATTGAAAGCGAATATCGCGGTGAACGAGCCGGCGGCGATGGCCCACAGCCAACTGTTCTTGAGCGCGCGCGAACCTATCCGGTGGGCGGCATGCACGACGATCGCGGTCACGGCTGGCTTGATGCCATAAAAAATCCCGGCCACCACCGGCACTTCGCCAAAGGCGACATACAGCCAGGACAATGTGATGAGAATGAACAGCGAAGGCAGCACGAACAGCGCCCCGGCAATGATCCCGCCCCAGCTGCGGTGCATCAGCCAGCCCAGGTACGTCGCCAATTGCTGCGCCTCGGGGCCTGGCAGCAGCATGCAGTAATTGAGGGCATGCAGAAAGCGTCGTTCGGAAATCCAGCGTCGGCGCTCCACCAGCTCCTGGTGCATGATCGAGATTTGTCCTGCCGGCCCACCGAAGCTGATAAAGCCCAGCTTGAGCCAGAACCAGAACGCCTCGCGCAAGCTGATGGCCGAGGGGCTGGACAACGGGTCGTCGACGGTCGGGATGGGTTTATTCATGGTCGGCCGGTGCTTGGATGGCAAAGGCGACCTACGTTATGGGGCGTTACGCAATTTTGATAGCCCTGGCAAAGCGATTCATGAAAAAAACCGGCTTTCCGGGATTGTCGCCATTGAGGGGGATTTTCCGGCCAGAACGGGTGAATTTGACAGGGCCATGCGCAGGATTTTGGATCCATTGAGCCACCCATCGGCTATGCCACACCGGCAAATTGCCGCCCCCCCAGGCGGTAGGCTAAGCTCACGAATATTGGGGGCTTTGAGGGTTTCGCTCATGCTTTGCCCCCCTCAGGAATTCGCTTGCCTATCCCCCATTTTGATCCGTTCCATGTCCCCGGCGGTGCCCTCAAGCGCCTGCCGTTGCTCAAGGCAGCGGTGGCGTTTATCGCGGCGGTCTGCCTGTGCCTGTGTGGCCTGCTTTTTTTGCAACTGGAACAGTCTCGTCGCTACGATCTGGAGTCGGCGCGCACCGCCTCAGCCAACCTCACCCGGGCCATGGCCCAACAGGCTCAGGACACGTTCCAGCAGACAGACCTGGTCCTGACCAGCCTGGCGGACTGGATAGAGAGCGACGGTTTCGGTCCGGCGCTGCAACCACGTCTGCAGAAAACCTTTGCCCGGCGCGTGCAAGCCCTGGAGCAATTGCATGGCCTGTTCCTGTTCGACAAGCACGGTCATTGGGTCATTACGTCCTTTGAACAACTGCACAGGGGCCCAGGGGTAGCAGATCGGGACTACTTTACGTTCCATCAGCAGAACACCGCCCTGACCACTCATATCGGGCCTGCTATCCGCAGTCGACAAAATGGCGACTGGATCATCCCGGTGTCGCGGCGCTTGAATGATCAGGACGGCAATTTCCAGGGCGTATTGTTGGCCGGGATCAAGATGTCGTACTTCGATCGATTCTTCGAAAGCTTCAGCCTCGCTGACCAAGACGAGATGGTCCTGGCCTTGTCCGACGGGACCTTGCTAGCCCGGCGGCCCTTCGACGAGGCGAAAATCGGTCGATCCCTGGCCGAGGAACCGGTCTTTCAACATGAGCCGTACGGCGAAAGCGTCGGCACCGCGACCATCCGTTCCGCTGCCGATGGCGTCCTCAGGCTCTATGACCACCAGCATTTACAGGCCTATCCACTGGTGGTCACTGCCGCGATGTCCGAACAGGCGATCCTGGCGGGTTGGCACGACAGAGCCTTCAAATCCAGTCTGATCGTGGCAGTGGTGGTATTAGGTATCTGCCTGTTCGGCTGGGTGTTCGTGCGTCAGGTGCGCAACAGCGAACGGATCGAAGCGGACCTGCGCAAGGCCCAGGAAGCGTTGGAACTGATTGCCACCCATGACAGCCTGACCGGGCTTGCGAACCGTCGGCTGTTCGAGCGGGCCCTGGACATCGAGTTCGGCCGGGGCGCCCGCCAGCGCAGCCCCTTGAGCCTGATCATGCTCGATATCGATTTCTTCAAGCGTTACAACGACACCTACGGCCACGTGGCCGGGGATCATTGTCTGGCAGAAATGGCGAAGGTGCTCAAGGGTTGCTGTCATCGCAAGGCTGACCTTGCCGTGCGTTATGGCGGCGAGGAGTTCGCGGTGCTGCTGCCCGATACCAACCTGCAAGGGGCCTTGGCCCTGGCCGAGCAGATCCGCCGCAGCGTTATCGACCAACACATCACCCATGCCGGCTCTCCTACCGGCTACTTGACGGTGAGCCTGGGCTGCTACGCGTTTGTGCCCAGCAGTCTGGACAGCATTGAAGTGTTCCTCCAGCGGGCCGACGCGGCGCTTTATCAGGCCAAGCACAGCGGACGCAACCGAGTGGCGGCGTTATCGATGGAAGACGGGTTTGATACGCTGGCGCGCTCGGATCGCTGAGGTCGCAGAAATCATCAAAATCGATGGCCGGGAGATCGTACATCGTTGCAACCACCACGGTGGCTTGTCGGTCACAGCTAGTGTCCTGGATCTGGAGCTCTGGCCCGATGAAAAACCTGCGCATAGCGACCTTCAATATCAACGGCATCCGGGCTCGACTGCCCAATCTGCTGGAGTGGCTGGAGCGGGAGAAATCCGACATTGTCTGCTTGCAGGAACTCAAGGCAGCGGACAAGGATTTCCCCACAGCGCAGCTGGAATCGGTCGGTTACGGATCGCTCTGGCACGGCCAGGCGTCCTGGAATGGCGTTGCGATCCTGGCCCGTGATGCGCAACCGCTGGAGAGCCGCCGTGGCTTGCCCGGTGGCGACGATGACCGCCACAGTCGTTACCTGGAGGCAGCGGTGCATGGCGTGCTGGTGGGTTGTCTTTATCTGCCTAACGGCAACCCGCAACCAGGGCCCAAATTCGATTACAAACTGGCCTGGTTCGAACGGCTGATCGCTTATGCCCAGGGGCTGCAGGCCAGCGATCATCCGGTGGTGCTGGCGGGTGACTACAACGTGGTGCCCACCGATCTGGACATCTACAACCCGCGTTCCTGGCTCAAGGATGCCCTGCTGCAACCCGAAAGCCGCGAGTGTTATCAGCGGCTGCTCGACCAGGGTTGGACCGATTCATTGCGCCACCTGTACCCGGACGAGCGGGTATACACCTTCTGGGATTATTTCCGTCAGCACTGGCAAAAGAACTCTGGGCTGCGCATCGATCACCTGCTGCTCAACCCGGCGGCCAGTCCTTATCTGAGCGAGGCGGGCGTGGACGCATGGGTCAGGAATCAACCGCATCCCAGCGACCATGCTCCGACCTGGATCCGGCTCGCTTCGCGAAAACGTCGGTGAGGGAGCGAGGTCTGCGGTCGGTTATTGTCTCGCAAAGGCGAATGCCTTATATCTGCACCCCAGCAGCGGACTTTTTGTAAGCCCTGCACTGGACAGGAAAGGACATCCTCATGAGCCAAACCCGACTGAACGATTCGGGCCGTTATCTGCAACGCCTGGGCTTCGACACACCGCCAGCCCCGACCCTCGACACCTTGCGCCTGCTTCAACGACGCCACACCGCCGAGTTCCCCTTTGAAACCCTTTCGACGCTGCTGGGCCAACCCGTCCCCATCGACCTCGAATCAGTGGAGCGAAAAGTCTTCGAACAAGGCCGCGGCGGCTACTGCTATGAGCTCAATCAATTGTTCCTGGCGCTGCTGTTGGAACTGGGCTTCGAAGCCCGAGGCATCACCGGACGGGTGGTGATGAATGCCCCCGAGGGTGCCTGGCCCGCCCGCACCCACCGCCTCAGCCTGGTGACGCTTGACGGCGTGCGTTACACCACCGATGTCGGCTTCGGCGGCATGGTGCCTACTGCGCCGCTGCTGCTGGACAGCCGTGACATCCAGGCCACTCCCCACGAACCCTATCGCATCGAGGCTCACCCGGACGGCTATCTGCTGCGTGCCTGCGTGGCCGACGAATGGCGGCCGATGTACCTGTTCGATCTGCAGCGCCAGGAAGACATCGACTACACCGTCGGCAATTGGTACGTCAGCAACCACCCCGAGTCGCCATTCATGGGCCGGTTGATGGTGGCTCGCACTGGCGATGGATTGCGCAAGACCCTGAACGGAAACAGCTATGCCTTGCACCGGATAGGCGAGCAAAGCGAGCGCCGGACAATCACCGACGCCGACGAACTGATCGACCTGCTGGAAAACGAGTTTGGTCTGCGCGTACCGCCACGCGAGCTTTTACGGCCCGCCGTGGTTGGGCTTCTGTAACGAAGTGGGGTAGCAGGGGAGGCGCAAGGATCCGCGGGAGAGGATGGCTGTGCGCAATAAGTTGTATACAACTCTATGGACATTTGTCCTGAGTTTTGAATACAGTGTGCGCATAACAAAAAACAGGGAACTCCCGAACCATGAAAACGCCCCATGTTTCACTCCCACGGCCCGAGGACGAAAACCTTGGCGTCGGCGCGAATATGGCTTACGGCCTGCAACATGTGTTGACCATGTACGGTGGCATCGTCGCTGTGCCACTGATCATCGGTCAGGCCGCCGGTTTGTCACCGGCGGACATCGGCCTGTTGATCGCGGCGTCATTGTTCGCGGGGGGGCTTGCAACATTGTTGCAAACCCTTGGCCTGCCGTTTTTCGGCTGTCAGTTGCCTCTCGTGCAGGGCGTTTCGTTTTCCGGGGTCGCGACCATGGTGGCGATCGTCGGCAGCGGCGGAGAAGGGGGGTTCCAGGCCATCCTCGGAGCGGTGATCGCCGCGTCCTTGATCGGCTTACTGATTACTCCGGTGTTCTCGCGAATCACCCGGTTCTTTCCGCCGCTGGTCACTGGCATCGTCATCACCACCATTGGCCTGACCTTGATGCCGGTAGCCGCTCGCTGGGCGATGGGCGGCAATAGCCACGCCGCCGATTTCGGCAGCATGGCCAATATCGGTTTGGCCGCCGTCACCCTGGTCCTGGTGCTGCTGCTGAGCAAAATGGGCAGCGCGACGATCTCGCGGCTGTCGATTCTGCTGGCAATGGTCATTGGTACGGTCATCGCCGTATTCCTGGGCATGGCGGACTTTTCATCCGTCAGCCAAGGCCCGATGTTCGGCTTCCCCACACCTTTCCACTTTGGCATGCCGACTTTTCATGTCGCGGCCATTCTGTCGATGTGCATCGTGATCATGGTGACATTGGTGGAAACGTCCGCCGATATCCTCGCGGTGGGCGAGATCATCGACACCAAAGTCGACTCCAGGCGTCTGGGTAACGGCTTGCGGGCCGACATGCTGTCGAGCATGATCGCGCCGATCTTTGGCTCTTTCACCCAGAGCGCCTTTGCCCAGAATGTCGGGCTGGTGGCGGTGACGGGGATCAAGAGCCGTTTTGTGGTGGCAACTGGCGGGGTATTTCTGGTGGTACTCGGCCTGCTGCCGTTCATGGGCCGAGTGATCGCCGCGGTGCCGACTTCGGTGTTGGGCGGTGCCGGTATCGTGCTGTTCGGCACCGTGGCTGCCAGCGGCATCCGCACGCTGTCAAAAGTCGACTACCGCAACAACGTCAACCTGATCATCGTCGCCACCTCTATCGGTTTCGGCATGATTCCCATCGCCGCGCCGAATTTCTACGATCATTTCCCGAGCTGGTTCGCGACGATCTTCCATTCGGGCATCAGCTCTTCGGCGATCATGGCAATCGTGCTGAACCTGGCCTTCAATCACTTCACCCGGGGTAACTCGGATCAACAGTCCGTATTCGCCGCCGGTACCGAGCGGGTGTTGCGTTATCAGGACCTGGCGGCGCTGCGTGAAGGCGACTACTTCAGTGACGGCAAGCTGCACGACTGCGATGGCAACGAGATTCCGGTGGTGGCGGAGGCAGCCCATGCACCGGTAGAGCATGGCCCGGTACGATTGAAAAGCAGCGAGCACGTCTAGCCTCGTGACGACGGCGCTTGCTCGGCTTTATGTCTCTTAATAAGGAAAGGCCTGTGATCGAGGATCACAGGCCTTTCTTTTTGCCTCAGAGACTGATCACCAGCGCCCGTAATGACCGCGCGGTGGGCCGTAGTAATAGCCCCGTGGTGGCCCGTAATACACCGGCGCCGGACGATAGTAGACAGGGCGCTCGATGTAGACCGGCTGTGGTTGGTAGTAGACCGGTGGCGGCTGCTGCACATAAACCGGTTGTGGCTGGACGTACACCGGTTGCTGCACGTAGACCGGACGATCACGGTTGATGATCGCTGAGCCGACGATGGCCGAACCAACGATTGCGCCAAACACGGCGGGCCCCTCCCAACCACCTCGACCATGGGCGGATGCCTGGCCGGTGACCGCGAGTGCCCCCATGAGCAGGGCGATGATGGGGAGTTGACGGTTCATAACGATTCCTCGTTTTGGCCCCGGCGCCTGTGGTCTGCAACAGACCCGAATGAGGGTCGCGGGGATACTTGCTCTGACAGCGATTTTTTCAGAATTTGCCGTGCCGTTGGGTAAATATTGTGTAAGGTCTGTAGCGGTTTCTTTACTGCAAGGAGTCACGCATGCAGATCAACCCCAACAAAGACACTCAACTGTGCATGTCACTATCGGCGCGCCCTGGGAACTTCGGCCTGCGCTTTCACAATCACCTGTATGAGCAACTGGGGCTGAATTTTTACTACAAGGCATTCAGCAGCCAGGACTTGCCCGGTGCTGTAGGCGGCATCCGCGCCTTGGGCATCCGCGGGTGCGGGGTGTCGATGCCGTTCAAGGAGGATTGCATCGCCCTGGTCGACGAACTCGATCCTTCCGCCGCCGCGATCCAGTCCATCAATACCATCGTCAACACCGATGGCCATTTAAAGGCCTACAACACCGACTACATCGCGATCGCCCAATTGCTGCAAACCCATGCGGTGCCCAAGGATTCAACCTTTGCTCTGCGCGGTAGCGGCGGCATGGCCAAGGCCGTGGCCAGCGCCTTGCGCGACGGTGGTTACTCAAACGGTTTGATCGTGGCCCGCAACGAAACCGCCGGGCGAGCCTTGGCCGGCTCCCTGGGTTACGAGTGGCAGGCTGAACTGGGGCAGCGACGGCCGCAGATGCTGATCAACGTCACGCCGATCGGCATGACCGGTGGCCCGGAAGCCGATCAACTGGCGTTCGAGCCCGAGACCATCGCAGCGGCCGAGACGGTGTTCGATGTGGTGGCGATCCCGTCGCAAACGCCGCTGATCGTGCGCGCCCAGGCTGAGGGCAAACGGGTCATCACCGGGCTCGAAGTGATTGCGATCCAGGCCCTGGAGCAGTTTGTCCTGTACACCGGCGTGCGGCCCAGCGCGGAACAATTCAAGAAGGCCGTGGCGTTCGCTCGATCCTGATTACTCCAGTCGCGCCAGCCGTTCTTCCAACGCCGCGATCCGCGCTTCGAGTTCTTCGATGCGCTCCAGCGACACGCCGCTGCCGGCACCACGCTCCACGGGATGCTGGCGGGCGGCGAGGATCGCTTCGATATCCGCCGGGTCGCCCATGGCGTGCATGTAACGGTCTTCCCGCTGGCCTGGCTGACGCGGCACCAACAGCGCCAAACCACGGGCGATCAGCCGTTCAAGCTGATGCACCACCTGTTCGGTGTCTTCGAAATCGTGCATCCGCCCGCTACGGGTCAGCAGTTCATTGACTGTCTGCGGGCCGCGCAAGAACAGCAACCCCATCAGAATCACTTGGGCCGGCACCAGCTCCAGGGCCTTGTCGACCCGATGCTCCCAGCGGTCGGCGCGGCTGCCCATCACCAGTTTGGTAAAGCCGCGACCTTCCAGCGCACGCAGGCTCTGGCCGACCTGGCCCGGATTGAGGTTCATGACCGGCTCACGGCTGGTCTTCTGGTTGCAGGCCAGCACCAGGGCGTTGAGCGTCAGCGGGTAGGTCTCGGGGTTGGTGGCCTGCTTTTCGACCAGCGCGCCGAGAATGCGGATTTCCGTGCTGTTGAGCCGCGGTTCTTCGGCCGGGCTTTGTTCTTCGATACTCATCGCGCGTTCCCTATGCTGTGGAAGCCGCCTAGCCTAATCCTTGCGCAATAAAAGACAAGGTGCGCAACAAGGCGTGGCTATAATCGCACCCGTTTGATTTGTCCTTTCCTGCCACCTGCATGAGATCGCCATGACTATTTCCCTGTACGCCGCTTCCATCCCGGTTTTCAAGCAGATGCTCAACGCCCTGAGTGATGTCCTGAACAAGGCTGAAGCCCACGCCACTGCGAAAAACATCGACCCGAACGCGTTCCTGCAAGCCCGCCTGTACCCTGACATGTTCCCCCTGGTACGCCAGGTGCAGATCGCGGTGGACTTCGCCAAAGGCGTGTCCGCGCGTCTGGCCGAGCTTGAAGTGCCGAAATATGACGACAGCGAAACCACCTTTGCCGAACTGCAAGCCTTGATCACCAAGGTATTGGCGTTCATCGACGGCATCAGCCCCGAGCAGATCGACGGCAAGGAAGGCATCGAAATCGTCACCCGTCCGGGCACGCCGAAGGAAAAACGCTTCACCGGCCAGACCTACCTGCTGAGCTATGGTCTGCCGCAGTTCTTCTTCCACGTCACCACCACCTATGCGCTGCTGCGCCACAATGGCGTGGAAGTGGGCAAACGCGACTACATGGGCGCGTTCTAAACCCGCCAGCATGAAAAAGCCCGGGACGGTGTGGGCCGTCCCGGGCTTTTTCATGCTGGCGGTCTGTTTACACGGTGGCTGTGCCATCGCTATCGCGAGCAGGCTCGCTCCCGCATTGGATTTGTATCTGCCACAAACCCTGTGGGAGCGAGCCTGCTCGCGATGACGGTCATACCTCCAGCGCCGCTGTCAGGCCACGCGTTCGCGCTTCTCTTCCTCACCCAAGCAAGCCGCCGCGGTGAACAGCACATCGGTAGAGGAATTGAGCGCAGTCTCCGCCGAATCCTGCAGGACGCCGATAATGAAGCCCACGGCGACCACCTGCATGGCGATGTCGCTGGGAATGCCGAACAGGCTGCATGCCAGGGGAATCAGCAACAGCGAACCACCGGCCACGCCGGACGCGCCGCAGGCACAAATGGCCGCGACGACGCTCAGCAACACGGCGGTCGGCACGTCGACCACGATACCCAGGGTATGCACCGCCGCCAGGGTCAGTACGGTGATGGTAATGGCGGCGCCGGCCATGTTGATGGTCGCGCCCAGCGGGATCGATACCGAATAGGTGTCTTCGTGCAGGCCCAGGCGTTTGCTCAGTTCCAGGTTCACTGGGATATTCGCCGCCGAACTGCGGGTGAAGAATGCGGTAATGCCGCTCTCGCGCAGGCAGGTAAAGACCAGTGGGTACGGGTTGCGACGCAGCTTCCAGAACACGATGAGCGGGTTCATCACCAGCGCCACGAACAGCATGCAGCCAATCAGCACGGTCAACAGGTGAAGGTAGCCCAGCAACGCGCTGAAGCCTGAGGTTGCCAGGGTCGAGGCCACCAGGCCGAAGATCCCCAGCGGGGCGAAGCAGATGACCACGCGCACGATCACGGTCACGCCGTTGGACAGATCCCCGAGCACGGTACGGGTGGTTTCGCCAGCATGGCGAATGGCAATGCCCATCCCGATGGCCCAGGCCAGAATGCCGATGAAGTTGGCATTCATCAGGGCGCTGACCGGATTGTCCACCACGCTGAGCATCAAACTCTGCAGTACTTCGCCGATGCCGCCGGGGGCGGTGACGGCGACGTCATGGGACACCAGGACAAGGCTGGACGGAAACAGGGTACTGGCAACCACCGCGACCACTGCGGCGGCGAAAGTGCCGAGCAGGTACAGGAAGAGAATGGGCCGGATATGGGTTTCCTGACCGTGCTTGTGGTTGGCGATCGACGCCATGACCAGCACGAACACCAGGATCGGTGCCACGGCCTTGAGCGCTGACACAAAGACCTTACCGATGAAAGCGGTGGACTTGGCAAGGTCCGGTGCCAGCCACGCCAGGATGATGCCGGCGATCAGACCGATGACGATTTGCGTCACCAGGCCGGTGCGTTTGAGGCGGTGTAGAACGGAAGGAGACAAAGCAGTCATAACGGCATCTCTGATTTTTTTTGTGTGCAACGGTCGACCCCTCAGGGCAACAGACGGGCAGGCCACGTGAGCGGGACCGAAAAGAAAGTACAGCGTTTGCAGGCCGCGGACTTTATCACAGCCCGCGGAAAAACCTGACGGACCTGTGACGATCCGTCGCTTGGGCGTTCACACGCGTTTGTCTGAGGGGCGCATTCTGTTAGGCTTTGGGCCAATCCCCTTTCTACTCTGCCAGCGACCCTTTTGGGCTGACGCTGGTGTCGTTGTTTTGCTGGAGTTCTGCATGTTGTCTGTTTTTCTGTTGTCGGCGGCTGGTTTTACAGTGCTGACCACCGAATTCATTATCGTCGGCCTGTTGCCATCCATCGCCCGCGACCTGCAAGTCACGATTGCCCAGGCCGGGCTGCTGGTCACGCTGTTTGCATTTACCGTGGCGGCATTCGGGCCGTTCCTGACCGCCTGGTTCGCCCGCTTTGAGCGGCGCAAGCTGTTTATCAGCGTGTTGGTGATGTTTGGTCTGGCCAACACACTGGCGGCGCTGGCCCCCAATATCGGTGTAATGGCCGTCGCCCGATTGATCCCAGCCTTGGGGCTACCGGTGTTCTGGGCATTGGCCAGCGAAACGGCAGTGGACATTGTCGGGCCGCAGTTTGCCGGGCGGGCCATCGCCCGGATCGGGTTCGGCATTGTCTGTGCCACGGTGTTCGGTATTCCGGTAGGCACGCTGATTTCTGATGCGTTCGGCTGGCGCAGCGCCTTTGCCATCCTGGCGTTCGTTGCGTTCGCCAAGGCCTTGCTGCTGTTTGTCTACCTGCCCAAAACCAATCTGCATCAGCACCAGGTCAGTTTGCGCTCGCAACTCAAGATATTGCGCAGCCCGTTGATGCAGGGCCATGTGCTGCTGTCGATCCTGGTGTTCAGCGGCATGTTCACCGCGTACACCTACCTGGCCGATATCCTCGAGCGCCTGGCCGGGTTCGACGGCACACTGGTGGGCTGGTGCCTGATGGGCTTCGGGGCCGTGGGGCTGGTGGGTAACTCTCTGGGCGGCCGCGCGGTGGACCGACACCCTTTGATCGCCTCGATGGTGTTTTGTCTGTTCCTGATCGGCGGCATGGTGGCGCTGGTGCCGAGCATTCATTCGACCGTCGGGCTGGCGGCAGCGATGGGCATCTGGGGAGTGACCCAGGCGGCCCTGTTCCTGGTCAGTCATGTACGACTGATGAAGGCCGCGCCTGAGGCTCCAGCCTTTGCCGCATCGCTGAACATCGCCGGGGCCAATCTGGGAATTGGCTTGGGGGCGATGGTCGGTGGGCGCGTCATCGATACCCTGGGCCTGGGCAGCGTTGGTTTTGCCGCGTCCGGGTTCATCCTCATATCGATCCTGCTGGCGTTATTGCTGATGACCTTCAAGCCCCGTGCCGCCTGCGCGCAGTCCTAAGCGCTGAACAGCTCGCGTCGGGCCCCTTCGGCGATGGCGACGATGCCCGGATGGCTGACCTTGCGCTCTACGGAAATGGCATAGAACGACTCGCTGACCGCATCGGTCTGGCCGATCACCTGCACGCCGTACTGACGCTGAACTTCTTCGGCGATCACGCTCGGGCCGATGAAAATTCCGCTGCCTGATTGCCCGAAGGCCTGCATCAGCGCGCTGTCGTCGAATTCGCCGACGATGCGCGGCTGGATCTGTTGCTCGGCGAACCAGCGTTGCAAGCGGCTGCGTACCACGGTTTCGGCACCTGGAATCAGCAGCGGGGCGTCATGCAGGCTGCGGGGGAAATCCTGCCCATAGCGCTCGGCCAGCGCAGCGGTGGCAAAGAAGCTGATCCCGCACTCTCCCAACTTCTGGCTATAACCCTTGATGTCCAGGTGGGTCGGCATCGGGCTGTCGGAAATCACCAGGTCCAGGCGCTGGATCGCCAGGTCCGCCAACAGCCGCTCGAGTTTGTCTTCGCGGCAGGTGATGCGCAGCGGCTCACTCAGCTCCATGGTCGGCGCCAGCAGCCGATAGACAATGGACTTGGGCACCACGTCCGCCACCCCGACCCGGAACAGCGTCTGCTGCTCATTGGGTTGGGCCCGGAGCATAAGCTCCAGTTCGCCACCCAACTGGAACATGTGTTCGGCATAGGGCAGCGTCTGGCGGCCAGCCTCGGTCAGTTCCAACTGTCTCCCGACGCGGCGAAACAACTTGATGTTAAAGGTTTGCTCAAGCAGCGAAATCTGCCCGCTGATGGTTTGTGGTGTCAGGTTCAGTTGCTCGCAGGCCCGCACGATGCTGCCGGTTTTGGCCACCACCCAGAAGTAATGCAGCTGTCGGTAATTGAGCATAAGGCACGCCGATTCGTAAAAGCCGAAGTATAACCGCTGAAAATACGAATTTTCCTGAAGTATTCACCTCTCTAGAATGCCGGGCCATCGGTGAGCCACCTTTGGTGCTCTGTTTAACCCTGAGAGGCATTTATCCATGACGTACAAAACCCTGGGTTTGGCGGCCTTGTTGGCAGTGTCTTCAATCGCCCTCGTTGGCTGCGAACAGGCCGAAAAAAGTGCCCAGCAGTTGATGGGGCAAGCCGCGGAAACGGCCAAGCAGGCAATCGATGACACCCATAAGGCTGCGGAACAGGCGATCAGCGAGGCCACTGGCGGGTTGATCAGCCCCAAGAAGAAGCCGGCGGATGAGGCTGAAGAATCCGAAACCTCCACCCAAACCATTTAACCCCGTCATATCGAGTCAGGACTGACCCATGGATTATCTTTTACAACTCGCTGCCAGCCCCACTGCATGGATCGCGCTGGCGACTCTGGTCGTCATGGAAATCGTGCTTGGCATCGATAACCTGATCTTCATTTCGATCCTGACCAATAAACTGCCCGAACAGCACCGCGCCAAGGCGCGGCGTATCGGCATTGGCATGGCGCTGATCCTGCGCCTGGGCTTGTTGAGTACCATTGCTTTCATCGTGCAGTTGACTGAGCCGGTTATCGAAATCCTCGGTCAGGCATTCTCCTGGAAGGACATGATCCTGATCGCCGGCGGCCTGTTCCTGCTGTGGAAAGCCACCACCGAGATCCACCACAGCATGGACCCGGCACCGAATGATCCGAAATCCGCCACCTCCGGCGTGACCCTCGGATTTGCCGCTGCGATCGGTCAGATCCTGATGCTGGACCTGGTATTTTCCATCGACAGCATCATTACCGCCGTGGGCATGACCGAGCATCTGCCGATCATGATCATCGCCGTCGTGATCTCGGTGTTGGTGATGTTGCTGGCGGCCGAGCCGCTGGCCAAGTTCATCAACGACAACCCGACAGTGGTCATGTTGGCGCTGGGCTTCCTGATCATGATCGGCATGACGTTGATCGCCGAAGGCTTTGGTGCTCATGTGCCCAAGGGCTATATCTACGCAGCCATGGCGTTCTCGGCAGCGATCGAGGTGTTGAACATGATGTCGCGTCGTCGTCAGCAAAGGGCGTTGGCTGACAAAGCCTGATTACAGGCACTCAAAAGCCGCCCGGGTCCATGCCCGGGCGGCTTTTTTTTTGGATTTTTGAAGGGCGGCGGGCCGGTCAGTGTGCGGCGGCGTGGCGCCTGGCCGGTTTTGGTGCTTTTTCCGCCCGCGCTGGTCGTGGCGCAGGATGATGGCGGCGTGCAATGCGCAAAACGCCCCACAGCATGGCTGTGGCGACGCTTAACCAGCCGAATATCAGCATCAGGATTGTTGTGGTCAGGCTCATCTGTGCCTCCTTCTGCCCAAGTTCAGGGCGACGCACTCGTTACAATGGACAGTCTAGTCGCTAAAGTGTTGCAGGGAATCGATCGGTATTGATGACAAACGGACCGCTTCGTTCTATCGCCGCGATGGGACTGCTGTTTAAGGCTATACCCACGTCTGTCTGCACCTTATGATCGACGGCCCTTGCCTGGCCCGATGTCGGGTGCCTTAACAAGAGAGTCCTAATGTTTCCGGTAATTTCCTCTTTTCGATCACTGGTACTGGTGACGGCCTGCCTGGCGGCCCTGGCGGGTTGCGCAGGCAGTGTGTCGCCGCAGATTCAGCGCCTGCCCGAGCGGGTGGAACTCAACAGCGTGCCGTTTTTTCGCGGTGAGATGTACCAGGGTGGCCCCCAGTCGCTGGCCAGCCTCTTGACGCTGCAAGGCACGGTAATCACCCCGGGGCTGCTGGAGAAGCCTCTGCATCTGCCGGAAGGCGAGGCTCATTTGCAGCAGAACCTGCAGACCCTGGCGCGAGAGTATGGGCTGGTGGTGTACCCCCTCGACAGCGAACTGCCGGCACTGTTGGAGCAAGTCGCGGCAGGTTATCCCGTGTTGGTGCGCTATACGGAGGGGTCGGCTTTCTGGTCTGGGCCCAGGTACGGCATTCTCGTCGGTTATGACCGCCAAAAGCAGACGGTCTTGCTGCGATCAGGGATGAACCGGCGGCTGCTGATGAGCTTCAGTGGGTTTGAGTCGGCTCTCAAGGATGCTGGAGGCTGGGCGGTATTGGTCCAGCGACCTACGCAGCTCCCGGCCAAGGTAGACTCTCAGCGCTGGCTGAAAGCTGCGGGCGAACTGGCCGGGGCAGGGCAGGAGCAGGCAGCGGCCCGGGCGACTCAAGCCCTGAGCGGCGCACACTGATCTCACCCCCGTTCGTCACTTGTCGGGCACCACCCGCCATGCCAGAGGCTCCTAACCTCAGGGCCGGAATATCCGGCCCATGCTTGCGAGGAGAAAAGCATGGCACAGTCGAAAACACCTACGGGGCCACATTCTTCCGAACATTCTTCTGGCGATGATTTGGGGTTTGATCCCGACTCGCCGGATCTCGGCGATCCTCAAGTCGATCCGATAGGCCCCGCCAAGGCGCCTCTGGACGAAGAGGATGAGCAGGAGGAGCCCGGTTCCAGAGCGTATGACCCGTTGGGTGATCTAAAACCTTGAATAAAACAAAGCCCCGATGAGTCGGGGCTTTGTTTGCCTGGTTAATTAATTCGACGCTTCGACTACACCGGTTTGGCGGCTCTTGAGGTTCTTAGCCGCCTTGTATTGAAGGGCCGCGGCAGGGACGCTGGCGCTTTTGCCGGTTTCCACCCAGCTACGGATCCGGCTGGCATCGGCGAAGTGGGTGTATTTCCCAAACGCATCCAGCACCACCAGGGCCATCGGTCGATTGCTCATTTTCGTCACCAGTACCAGGCAGTGGCCGGCCTGATTGGTGAAGCCGGTCTTGGTCAGCTGGATGTCCCAGCCAGCCTTATGGACCAAGTGGTCGGTATTGCGAAAGCCCAGGCTATAAACCGGTTTGCGGAAGGTTACGGTCTTTTCCTTGGTGGTACTCAGTTCGCTCAGCAATGGATATTTGCGTGCCGCGATCAGCAGTTTGGTCAGGTCCCGGGCGGTGGATACGTTGTGAATCGACAGGCCTGTGGGCTCGACATAGTGGGTGCTGCTCATGCCCAGCGCCTTTGCCTTGGCGTTCATGGCCGCGATGAACGCTGCGTACCCGCCCGGGTAGTGGTGGGCGAGGCTGGCGGCGGCGCGGTTCTCCGACGACATCAGGGCAATCAGCAACACGTCCCGGCGTGACAGTTCGCTGTTGAGCTTGACCCGGGAAAATACTCCCTTCATCTCCGGTGTATTGGCGATGGTCATGGAGATGTATTCATTCAGATCCTGCTTGGCATCCAGCACGATCAGTCCGGTCATCAATTTGGTCACCGAAGCGATGGGCACCACTACGTCGGGATTGCTGGCATAAACGACTTTATTCGTCTGCAAGTCCAGCAGTATCGCGCTGCCCGAGGCGACTTGCAGTTTTGAGGTGTCTCGCGGGGTGGCGATGGTTTCCTGCGCCTCGACATTCTGCGTGATAAAGGTACCTGTGAAAGCGAAGAACAGGCTGAGGATAGAAAGACGGATTTTCACGCGAGTAGACTCGATAGAGTTGAAGGTGCCGTGCAGCAATGGCTTGTTAAAAAAGCGCTGCATTTTATGAGTATGGGCGACGACAGCGCCATATGCCTGTACCGCCGGGGCTTGCGATTAAATAAAGTTTAATGAAGGGCGCAAAAACTCCTGTGGGAGCGAGCCTGCTTGCGATAGCTGTGTGTCAGTCAGCATGGATGAAGGCTGAGACAAAGCTATCGCGAGCAGGCTCGCTCCCACAGGGATTGGAACTGCGCTGAAAAGGCGTATCAGCTATGCAGCGTTTCCGCCGCATACAAGGTGTTTTCCAGCAGACAGGCACGGGTCATCGGACCTACGCCGCCAGGGACTGGAGTGATCCAGCCTGCACGGGGCAGGGCGGTTTCGTAGATCACGTCGCCGACCAGCTTGCCATCGTCCTGGCGGTTGATGCCCACGTCGATGACGATGGCGCCTTCCTTGATCCACTCGCCCTTCACCAGGCCAGGCTTGCCAGCGGCAACGACCACCAGGTCGGCGCGGCCGACGTGTCCAGCCAGGTCCTTGGTAAAGCGATGGGTTACGGTGACGGTGCAGCCGGCCAGCAGCAACTCCATGGCCATCGGACGGCCAACGATGTTGGACGCGCCAACCACCACGGCATCGAGACCGTACAGGTCCACGCCGGTGCTTTCCAGCAACGTCATGATGCCTTTGGGGGTGCAGGGGCGCAGCAGCGGGATACGCTGGGCCAGGCGACCGACATTATAAGGATGGAAGCCGTCGACATCTTTGTCCGGGCGGATGCGCTCCAGCAGTTTGGAGGCGTCGAGGTGTTCAGGCAGGGGCAGTTGGAGCAGAACGCCGTCGATGTTCGGGTCGTCGTTCAGGCGATCAATCAGATCAGCCAATGCTTGCTGAGTGGTTTCGGAAGGCAGGTCGTAGGCCTGGGAAAGGAAGCCGACCTCTTCACAGTCTTTACGCTTGTGCGAGACATAAACCTGAGAGGCAGGATCGCTGCCGACCAGGATCACCGCAAGGCCGGGCGTGCGCAGGCCTTGCTGGCGACGTTCGGTGACTCGTTGGGCGATCTGCTGGCGCAGGCTGGCGGCGATCGATTTGCCGTCGATAAGTTGTGCAGTCATTGCGCGTGGTTAACCATCGAGAGGGGAAAAAAAGAGAACGCATTCTCGCATGCCGAGGCGTGAGGGCAAAGGCGCTTGGTCTGCAAATTCCCCTAACCCCTTTAATTAAATGAATTTTTTTTAAAAAAGAGTTGACGACCTATCAGGCCGTCTATAACATTCGTCGCACTTGTCGGGCACAGCCTAGCACTGGTTAAGAAGGTGGAGCAGAGTTGGTTGTTTTAACTCGGTAACACTGAAAGCACTTAGTTTGTAATCGTCCAAGAATACAGATTAAAAAGGCGCCCGTAGCTCAGCTGGATAGAGCATCCGCCTTCTAAGCGGATGGTCGCAGGTTCGAGTCCTGCCGGGTGCGCCAATTAGGCAGCTTTGGCACAAGTAAGGCAACAAGGCAACAAGGCAATATGGTGGGCGTAGCTCAGTTGGTAGAGCACGGGATTGTGACTCCCGTTGTCGTGGGTTCGATCCCCATCGTCCACCCCATATTCTAGAAAGGCGCCAGATTAACAGTCTGGCGCCTTTGCTTTAAAAGCTTGATACGCGGATGTGGTGGAATTGGTAGACACACTGGATTTAGGTTCCAGCGCCGCAAGGTGTGAGAGTTCGAGTCTCTCCGTCCGCACCATACAAGTCGCTATTTAAATAGCAGAGAACGGCGCAGTACCTGAAGAGGGCTGCGCCGTTTTTGTATTCATGGTTTTTTGTCGCCGATCCTGGTTCAGGGTTGTGCGGGGTGCCCGGGTCGTCACGATTGTGTTTCCTGATGATGCGCGGCATGCCCGTTGGTCTCCTCGCGAGACCGGATGCCGGGCGCGCGGGTTTGCTGCTCCTATATATAGAAGCATTGACCCAGAGCCTTGCAGTGATCGACTGTATTTGCAATCCGGGTGAGGCATGACCGTATGTCCGCTCCTAAATTCGGCGCCTGTTTCCAGCCCTTTTTCAGTAGGGTGACTTCTTGAGTTTGACCTACTAGAATGCATGCCCTTGATTCTGGGGTCGGAAACGCCCGGCCAACGTCTGTGCAACGAGGAATATCCATGCAAGTTTCTGTTGAAAATACTTCTGCTCTTGAGCGCCGCATGAGCATCACCGTGCCGGCTGAGCGCATCGAGACTCAGGTCAACAAGCGTCTGCAGCAGACTGCCCAAAAGGCCAAAATCCCAGGTTTCCGCCCAGGCAAAGTGCCAATGAGCGTGATCCGTCAGCGTTATGAAGCTGACGCACGTCAGGAAGCCGTGGGCGATGTGATCCAGTCTTCGTTCTACGAAGCGGTCGTCGAGCAGAAGCTGAACCCGGCCGGTGCTCCGTCCGTCGAGCCTAAAGTGCTGGAAAAGGGCAAGGACCTGGAGTTCATCGCCACGTTCGAAGTGTTCCCTGAGTTCACGGTTGCCGGTTTCGAGTCCATCTCCGTCGAGCGTCTGAGCGCCGATGTTTCGGATGCCGACCTGGACAAGATGCTGGACATCCTGCGCAAGCAGAACACCCGTTTCGAAGTGGCCGATCGTGCTGCCCAGAACGAAGATCAACTGAACATCGATTTCGTCGGCAAGGTCGACGGTGAAGTGTTCGCCGGTGGTTCCGCCAAGGCTACTCAGCTGGTGCTGGGCTCTGGCCGCATGATCCCTGGCTTCGAAGATGGCCTGGTTGGCGCCAAGGCCGGTGAAGAGCGCGTTCTGAACCTGACCTTCCCTGAGGATTATCAGAACCTGGACCTGGCTGGTAAATCCGCCGAGTTCACCGTGACCGTCAACAGCGTTTCCGAGCCGAAACTGCCAGAGCTGAACGAAGAGTTCTTCGCCCAGTTCGGCATCAAGGAAACCGGTCTGGAAGGTTTCCGCGCCGAAGTTCGCAAGAACATGGAGCGTGAGCTGCGTCAGGCCATCAAGTCCAAGGTCAAGAACCAGGTCATGGACGGTCTGCTGGCCTCCAACCCGATCGAAGTGCCAAAGGCTCTGCTGGACAACGAAGTGAACCGTCTGCGTGTACAGGCTGTTCAACAGTTCGGCGGCAACATCAAGCCGGATCAACTGCCCGCTGAGCTGTTCGAAGAGCAAGCCAAGCGCCGCGTTGTGCTGGGCCTGATCGTTGCTGAAGTGGTCAAGCAGTTCGAACTCAAGCCTGACGAAGCCCGCGTTCGCGAGCTGATCCAGGAAATGGCTTCGGCCTATCAGGAGCCTGAGCAAGTCGTGTCCTGGTACTACAAGAACGACCAGCAACTGAACGAAGTCCGTTCGGTTGTGCTGGAAGAACAAGTTGTGGATACTGTTCTGCAGAAAGCTAGCGTGACCGATAAAGCGGTCTCTTACGAAGAAGCGGTCAAGCCGGTGGAAGCTCCACAAGCCGATTGATCGTTCTGCGGTAAGAAATACACACCCATAAGCCAGCCTTCGCGCTGGCTTATGCGTATTCAAGACATAACTATTTGGGAGTGACTGCGAGACATGTCCCGCAATTCTTTTTATCAGCAGAGCTCTGACATCCAAGCCGCAGGCGGCCTGGTCCCGATGGTTATCGAGCAGTCTGCCCGTGGCGAACGTGCCTATGACATCTACTCGCGTCTGCTCAAGGAACGCGTCATCTTCCTGATCGGCCCCGTTGAAGACTACATGGCCAACCTGGTTGCGGCGCAACTGCTGTTCCTTGAAGCGGAAAACCCGGACAAGGATATCCATCTGTACATCAACTCACCTGGTGGCTCGGTGACAGCAGGCATGTCGATCTACGACACCATGCAGTTCATCAAGCCTGACGTTTCCACCATCTGCATCGGCCAGGCCTGCAGCATGGGCGCATTCCTGCTCGCCGGTGGCGCAGCGGGCAAGCGTCACTGCCTGCCTAATTCGCGCATGATGATTCACCAGCCGTTGGGTGGTTTCCAGGGGCAGGCGTCGGATATCGACATCCATGCCAAGGAAATCCTCCACATTCGTTCGCGCCTGAACTCGCTGCTGGCCCATCACACCGGCCAAAGCCTCGAAACCATTGAGCGTGACACCGAGCGTGACAACTTCATGAGCGCTGAGCGTGCGGCCGAATATGGCCTGATCGACTCCGTGATCAACAAGCGTCAAATGCCTGCCTAAGCCGCTCAAAATGCAGGTGGTTGGGATGACCGGCCGCCTGCGGGCTTGAAAAAGCCCGCAATTGCCTTCATCTTGTGTTGCAAGCCTATCGGATTTGGATCGATCGAATGACTGACACCCGCAACGGCGAGGACAACGGCAAACTGCTTTATTGCTCCTTCTGTGGCAAAAGCCAGCATGAAGTACGCAAATTGATTGCCGGCCCCTCGGTCTTCATTTGCGACGAGTGCGTCGACCTGTGCAATGACATCATCCGCGAGGAGGTGCAGGAAGCCCAGGCCGAAAGCAGCGCGCATAAGTTGCCTTCGCCTAAAGAAATCAGCGGCATCCTTGATCAATATGTCATTGGTCAGGAGCGCGCGAAAAAGGTACTGGCCGTAGCGGTGTACAACCACTACAAGCGCCTGAACCAACGTGACAAAAAGAATGACGAGGTCGAGCTCGGCAAGAGCAACATCCTGCTGATCGGCCCGACAGGCTCGGGTAAAACCCTGCTTGCCGAAACCCTGGCCCGTTTGCTGAACGTTCCGTTCACCATCGCCGACGCAACCACCCTTACCGAGGCGGGTTATGTGGGTGAGGATGTCGAGAACATCATTCAGAAACTGCTGCAGAAGTGCGATTACGATGTGGAAAAGGCCCAGATGGGTATCGTCTACATCGACGAAATCGACAAGATTTCCCGCAAGTCCGACAACCCGTCCATCACCCGGGATGTTTCCGGCGAGGGCGTGCAGCAGGCCTTGCTCAAGCTGATCGAAGGTACCGTGGCTTCCGTTCCGCCTCAGGGTGGTCGCAAGCATCCGCAGCAGGAGTTCCTGCAGGTCGACACGCGTAACATTCTGTTCATCTGCGGTGGCGCGTTCTCCGGCCTGGAAAAGGTTATTCAAAACCGTTCCACCCGTGGCGGCATTGGTTTCAACGCCGAAGTGCGCAGTAAGGAAGAGGGTAAGAAGGTCGGTGAATCCCTGCGTGAAGTCGAACCTGATGATTTGGTCAAGTTCGGTCTGATCCCGGAATTCGTGGGTCGCTTGCCGGTCCTGGCGACACTGGACGAGTTGGATGAAGCTGCACTGATGCAGATTCTGACCGAGCCGAAGAATGCCCTGACCAAGCAATATGCCAAGCTGTTCGAAATGGAAGGTGTAGACCTGGAGTTCCGTTCCGACGCGCTGAAATCGGTTGCCAAACGAGCCCTGGAGCGTAAAACCGGTGCCCGTGGGTTGCGCTCGATTCTGGAAGGCGTATTGCTCGACACGATGTATGAGATCCCCTCGCAGTCTGAGGTGAGTAAAGTCGTGATCGATGAAAGCGTTATAGAAGGTAAGTCCAAGCCTTTGTATATCTACGAAAACAAAGAGCCGGCTGCCAAGGCCGCGCCGGACGCTTAAGCGTCCCGGTGCCGGAATAAAGAAGGGGCCTTCGGGCCCCTTTGCTTTTTGCGCGTTTTAGACGTGTCTTTGCGCTTGTTTTTTTTCAAGGCTGCCCCCATCTTGGTTTCAAGCTTACTTCCATCTGTTTCCGGCCTTGTGGCCGCCGTAGAGGCGAAATCATGAAGACAACCATCGAATTGCCTCTCCTGCCATTGCGTGATGTCGTGGTTTATCCGCACATGGTTATCCCGCTGTTCGTGGGGCGCGAGAAGTCTATCGAAGCCCTCGAGGCTGCGATGACGGGTGACAAGCAGATTCTTCTGTTGGCGCAGAGAAATCCTGCTGACGATGATCCCGGCGAAGACGCACTTTATCGCGTAGGCACAATTGCAACAGTTCTGCAGCTGCTCAAGCTGCCCGACGGCACCGTCAAGGTCCTGGTCGAAGGTGAGCAGCGTGGCACGGTCGAGCGTTTCAGCGAAGTGGACGGCCATTGCCGGGCCGAAGTGTCGCTGATCGACGAAGTGGACGCGCCCGAGCGTGAGTCTGAGGTGTTTGTCCGCAGTCTTCTGTCGCAGTTCGAACAATACGTGCAGTTGGGCAAGAAGGTGCCTGCTGAGGTCCTGTCGTCGCTTAACAGCATCGACGAACCTGGGCGGCTGGTCGATACGATGGCGGCCCACATGGCCCTCAAGATCGAGCAGAAGCAGGAAATTCTCGAAATCATCGATTTGTCTGCCCGTGTCGAACACGTGCTGGCACTGCTGGATGGCGAAATCGACCTACTGCAGGTCGAGAAGCGCATTCGTGGTCGCGTCAAGAAACAGATGGAGCGTAGCCAGCGCGAGTACTACCTGAATGAGCAGATGAAGGCCATTCAGAAGGAACTTGGCGATGGTGACGAAGGGCACAACGAAATCGAAGAGCTGAAAAAGCGCATCGATGCTGCGGGCCTGCCCAAGGATGCACTTGCCAAGGCCCAGGCCGAGCTGAACAAGCTCAAGCAAATGTCGCCTATGTCTGCCGAAGCCACTGTGGTGCGCTCCTATATCGACTGGCTGGTTCAGGTGCCTTGGAAGGCGCAAAGCAAGGTCCGTCTGGACCTGGCCCGCGCCGAAGATATTCTCGATGCCGACCATTACGGTCTGGAAGAGGTCAAGGAACGTATCCTCGAATACCTCGCCGTGCAAAAACGCGTGAAGAAAATTCGCGGGCCGGTACTGTGCCTGGTGGGGCCTCCCGGGGTCGGTAAAACATCGCTGGCAGAGTCGATTGCCCACGCTACCAATCGTAAATTCGTGCGCATGGCCCTCGGTGGCGTGCGCGATGAAGCGGAAATTCGGGGGCATCGCCGCACTTATATCGGGTCGATGCCAGGAAGATTGATTCAAAAGATGACTAAGGTTGGCGTGCGCAATCCGCTGTTTCTTTTGGATGAAATCGACAAGATGGGCAGCGATATGCGCGGCGATCCCGCTTCTGCGCTGCTCGAAGTGCTCGATCCGGAGCAGAATCACAATTTCAACGATCACTATCTGGAGGTCGACTACGACCTGTCGGACGTGATGTTCCTCTGCACCTCCAACTCCATGAACATTCCGCCAGCACTGCTGGACCGGATGGAGGTGATCCGTCTGCCGGGCTACACCGAAGACGAGAAGATCAACATCGCCGTCAAATACCTTTCGCCCAAGCAGATCCAGGCCAACGGCCTGAAAAAAGGCGAGCTGGAATTTGACGAGGAAGCGATTCGCGACATTATCCGCTACTACACTCGCGAGGCGGGTGTGCGTGGTCTGGAGCGGCAAATTGCCAAGGTCTGCCGCAAGGCGGTCAAAGAGCATGCGCTGGAAAAACGCTTCGCGGTCAAGGTTACTTCGGACCTGCTGGAGCACTTCCTGGGTGTTCGCAAGTTCCGCTACGGCCTCGCCGAACAGCAGGATCAGATTGGTCAGGTGACTGGCCTTGCGTGGACTCAGGTCGGTGGCGAGTTACTGACTATCGAAGCGGCCGTGGTACCGGGCAAGGGGCAACTGATCAAGACCGGTTCGCTGGGCGATGTGATGGTCGAGTCGATCACCGCGGCGCTGACGGTCGTGCGCAGCCGCGCCCGGAGCCTGGGCATCCCCCTGGACTTCCACGAGAAGCGCGACACCCATATCCACATGCCTGAAGGGGCTACGCCCAAGGACGGCCCGAGCGCCGGCGTAGGCATGTGCACGGCCCTGGTATCCGCGCTGACCGGCATTCCTGTGCGCGCCGACGTCGCTATGACGGGTGAAATCACCCTGCGTGGCCAGGTATTGGCCATCGGCGGTCTGAAGGAAAAACTGCTGGCGGCTCACCGTGGCGGGATCAAGATCGTGATCATTCCCGAGGAGAATGTCCGCGATTTGAAGGAGATTCCTGACAACATTAAGCAGGATCTTCAGATCAAACCGGTTAAATGGATTGACGAGGTCCTGCAAATTGCGCTGCAATACGCGCCGGAGCCCTTGCCGGATGTGGCTCCGGAGATAGTCGCGAAGGATGACAAGCGAGAGTCTGACTCTAAGGAAAGAATTAGCACGCATTAATACGCATTTGCCTGGGGGGCTTCCTTGACAGTTTTTTAGAGCCCTTGTTATAAAGCGGCTCTTAAGTGTCTGTAGGCCATTCAGCACTCGTTTTTGCTTTCACCAAAAAAACTTAGAATCATCTCAAATAGATATAAGGGGACTTAGAGTGAACAAGTCGGAACTGATTGATGCTATCGCTGCATCCGCTGATATCCCGAAAGCTGCTGCTGGCCGTGCGCTGGACGCTGTAATCGAATCCGTCACTGGCGCTCTCAAGGCCGGCGACTCCGTAGTTCTGGTTGGTTTCGGCACCTTCTCCGTGACTGATCGCCCAGCGCGTACCGGCCGCAACCCGCAGACCGGCCAAACGCTGGAAATCCCTGCTGCCAAAAAGCCTGGTTTCAAAGCTGGCAAGGCATTGAAAGAAGCTGTTAACGACTAAGGTTTCACCGAGTTTATCCGGGTCGGGGTCATGCCTGGCTTGGCAGCGGAGCGGTCATACAGCCGGTTTGTAGCCGGTGTGTCACGCCAGGACTCGCGGGTTTGAGTCCGGTCCGCTCCGCCAGTTACGAGAAGGCGCATCCTCGGATGCGCCTTTCTTCTATCCGGATTCTACCCACGCTCCACGGTTGCCTAAATTTGAAGTTCAACCGTTTCTGGGGGACGCATGCTGCAGAATATCAGGGACAATTCACAAGGCTGGATTGCCAAAACCATCATCGGGGTCATCGTCGTATTGATGGCGTTGACCGGTTTCGATGCCATTTTTCAAGCTACCACCAACAGTAATGACGCAGCCAAGGTCAACGGCGAAGAGATCAGCCAGAACGAGCTGAGCCAGGCGGTCGACATGCAACGCCGCCAGCTCATGCAACAGCTGGGCAAGGATTTCGACGCTTCGTTGCTGGACGAAAAAATGCTGCGCGACTCAGCGCTCAAAGGCCTGATCGATCGCAAGCTGTTGCTGCAAGGCGCGCAAGATTCGAAATTCGCTTTCTCCGAAGCCGCGCTGGATCAAGTGATCCTGCAAACGCCTGAGTTTCAGGTCGATGGCAAATTCAGCGCCGAGCGTTTCGATCAGGTGATCCGCCAGCTGGGTTACAGCCGCATGCAATTTCGTCAGATGCTGGCTCAGGAGATGCTGATCGGCCAGTTGCGCGCAGGTCTGGCGGGGAGTGGTTTTGTCACCGACGCCCAGGTGTTGGCCTTCGCCCGTCTGGAAAAACAGACCCGGGATTTCGCCACCTTGAATATCCAGGCCGACTCGTCGACGGTCAAACTGACCGATGATGAGGTCAAGGCTTACTACGATAAGCATGCCAAGGAATTCATGACGCCCGACCAGGTGGTCATCGACTACCTTGAGCTGAAGAAGGCTTCTTTCTTCGATCAGGTCAGCGTCAAGGATGAAGACCTGCAAGCGGCCTATCAGAAAGAAATCGCGAACCTGTCCGAACAGCGTCGTGCTGCGCACATCCTGATCGAAGTGAACGACAAGGTCACCGAAGCCCAGGCCAAGGCGAAGATCGAAGAGATTCAGGCTCGTTTGGCCAAAGGCGAATCGTTTGAGGCGTTGGCCAAGGAGTTCTCCCAGGACCCAGGTTCGGCGAACAGCGGCGGCGATCTCGGTTATGCCGGTCCGGGTGTCTACGATCCGGAGTTCGAAAAGGCTCTGTATGCGTTGAGCAAGGATCAGGTATCGGCACCGGTGCGTACCGATTTCGGTTTTCACCTGATCAAGTTGTTGGGAGTCGAAGCGCCTGAAGTGCCAACGTTTGCCAGCCTCAAGGACAAGCTTGTTCGCGAGCTGAAAACCCAGCAGGTTGAGCAGCGTTTCGTGGAGGCGACCAAGCAACTGGAGGATGCCTCTTTCGAAGCCTCCGACCTGGCACAGCCGGCTCAGGACCTGAAATTGACCGTCCACACTTCGGCGCCGTTCGGCCGTGAGGGTGGGGAGGGGATCGCGGCCAACCGCGCCGTGGTGACCGCCGCGTTCAGCCCGGAGGTACTGGATGAGGGTGCAAACAGCACCGCCATCGAGCTGGACCCGGAAACCGTGGTGGTGCTGCGTGCCAAGGAGCACCGCAAGCCCGAGCAAATGCCACTGGAAAGCGTGGACGGGGCCATTCGCGCTCAACTGGCGAAGGAACATGCCAGTGCCGCGGCCAAGACCCGGGCCGAGGAGTTGATTGCCGGTTTGCGCGATGGCAAGACGGCCCTGGATCAACCTGTCGACGGTCAGAAATGGAAGGTCATCGAGGCGGCGACTCGAAGCCAGGAAGGGATTGATCCGGCGGTGTTGCAGGCATTGTTCCGGATGCCTAAACCCGAATCGAAAGACAAGCCGACGTTCAGCAGTGTGACGTTGCCCGATGGCAGTCTGGTCATCGTGCGTTTGAACGGCGTGAACGAAGCGGCGGCACCGAGCGATGAGGAGAAGGCGCAATACCGCCGTTATCTCGCTTCTCGTGTCGGCCAGCAGGACTTCGCTGCCTATCGCAAGCAGTTGGAGAGTGAGGCGGACATCGAGCGCTTCTAAGTGCTCTGATGGTTTGCCCCACAACGACCCGGCCGAAAGGCCGGGTTTTTTGTGTCTGCTTGTTGCATCGGGCAGTATCTTCGTCGCTCCACCGAATTCGCGTCTTTTTCCCGCAAATAACCCCCAGTAGACTTGTAACCCGTTTGAGACAAGATTAGCCACGCGGCCTGGCAGCGTTCTGTTGCACAATACGCCCCGGATCGTTTTCCTCAGGATGTTCAATGTTCAAATCATTCCCTATGCGCACCGTCGGGCTGGCACTGGTGCTGGCCGCTGCAGCCGGTTGCTCGTCGAAGAAAACCGCTATCTACGAGCATGAAAACTTCGATGACTCCGGTACGTTCTCGCGTTCCTATTCAGTGAATGATGCGGCGACCTGCGAAGCCGGGCGCCGGGCATTGCTCAGCCAGGGCTACATCATTACCAGTAGCGATCCGAAGCTGGTCAGCGGTCACAAGAGTTTTCAGCAGACCGGCGAAACCCATATGGAGATCAGCTTCAATCTGGTCTGTGCGCAAGACAGTGGTCCCGGACACCGTGCGACCATGTTTGCCAACGCCTTGCAGGACCGTTATGCGCTGAAAAAAACCAACAACTCCGCCAGCTTGGGCGTGGGGGTGCTGGGATCGGTGTCGATGCCGATCGGCTCGTCCGATGATTCGATGGTCAAGGTCGCCAGCGAAACCGTGTCGTCGGCGAAGTTCTATGAGCGTTTCTTTGCCCTCGTGGAGTTGTTCCTGCCTCCCGAGGCGAAGAAACCCGTGGAAGAAACCGAAAAACCCAAGGCTGAGCTTGGCGTTCCGGAACCCCAGGTCGAGCCGGCGGCGTTGTCACCGGTTTCTACTCCGGAGCCGACACCGATGCCTGTTCCTGCACCAGAGCCGGCACCGATTCCTGTACCTGCTCTTGCTCCAGAGCCGGAGCCGGCTCCCGAATCGGCTCCCGAACCGGCACCAGCGCCAGTCGCGCCGGTGGAGGAGGCCACGCCCGCGCCTGCCGAGACTTCTCCGGCCAGTTCGGAGCCGGTCGCGCCGCCGGCAGAGCCCGCGCCCATCGCACCCAGCGAGCCTCAACTATCAGAGCCTGAGTCGTCGACGCAAGCCATTACACCGCCACCCTCCAGCGCCTTGCCGGCCCCCTCCGAGCCGATCCAGCCGCTTCCCGCCTCTTGATGCTCAGTGGCAAGGGTGGAAATCCCTTGCCACACCTGCACGCAGTAATTTCCCAGCGCTGTGCTACGTTTAATTCATGAAGCTTTTGCTTCATGTTTTGTTCATAAAGCGGCTTTATGCTGATTCCAGCGCCATCAGGCATCGGTTTCAACGTTACGTTATGGGAAGGATTCAAGATGGATGATTATCAGGAAGAGCTGCTGGAATATCAGGCGTATGAGCTTGATCCCCTGGAACCCGCCGAGGATGCGACAGAGCTGTAAATCCGCTAAAAACGGCACGTTATCAGCGGCAGGTTTGCAGCTTAACTGCTTCTACGACTGCGCCGAAACTCGCCCGGAGTCTGGTTGTTCCAGCGCTTGAAGGCGCGTTGAAAGGCTTCCGCTGAGGCGAACCCCAGCAGGTACGCGATTTCACCGAACGCCAGTTCAGTGTCGCGAATGTAGGTCATGGCCAGGTCGCGGCGAGTGTCGTTGAGGATTGCGCGAAATTGCGTGCCTTCTTCGGCCAGTTTGCGACGCAGTGTCCAGGTCGGCAGCTTCAGACGCGCCGCCACTTCTTCCAGGTCGGGTTCCCGACCGCCGTTGAGCAAGGGCCCCAGCAGTTGGATGATGCGCTCGCGCAGGCTGCGGGTGCGCGTCAATTGCTCCAGCTCCCGTTCACACAACTGAACCAGGTGTCGCCAGGTGCCGGGGCAATGTTGGGGGTTGCGTTGGGCGAGACTGTCGAGTCCCAGGCGTAGCTGATTATGTTCGGCACCGAACTGGATCGGGCAGTCACCGAGCGCGCGATAGGCCTCCAGGTATGCCGGTGCTTCGAACTCGATTTCCACCCGTTCAGCCCTCAACGCGACAGCACTCACGCAGGACAGCTGCGCCAGCCAGCCGGCGATGATCGAATCCACGACGAAGCGGTTGTAGGCGTTATAGGGGCTGATGGAATAGAACCGCAGCCACGCGCCTCGGGCATCTTCATGAAAACTCGACTGACCGCGATAGTTGGAGCCGTACAGCGGCTCGAAGCGGATCATGCACCGCGCGGCTTCGCGCACCGTCGGTGCCTGGGCCGCCGTCACGCCTGCCAGCCCGGCCTGGCTCAAGCGGCTAAGTTGGCCCATGCGCAAACCCAAGGCAGGGTCCTGGGTCTGTTGGATGGCGGCGTGCCCCAGGCGCATGTAGCGCGGGATCGACAGACGAGCACCGGGCTCGGCCAGGCGTGCCGCATCCAGACCGTATTGTTCAAGCAAAGGCTGGGGGTCGTGGCCATGGCTGGCAACCGCGTCGGCCAGGCTATGGACGAAGCTGACTGACAAGTCTCCCAGTCGCATCGGTTGCGGTTTCATGGTGTTACAGCCACAGGTTCAGCAGACGGGCGCCACGAGCTTCACCGTCGGGAAAATGCTCGCCGTCATGGCTGATGAAACTCTGCCCGGCGTTACCGTTGTCCCAGAACTGACCTCGCAGGAAGACACTGACGCCGCCCCTGGCCTGGCTGCTGGGCGGCTGGCTGGTCAGTGTCAGGCGATGCCAGGCCTGGCCTTCACTCACTTCCCCAGGCTTGAGGCTGACTTCGCTCGGTGTGGACAGGCCCCTATAGCCACCCCAGGGTTTTTCCCAGGTATGGCGACCGTTGACAAAGGCAGGCACTGCCACCAATTGCGCCCCCTGTTCATTCAACTGCCGATAATGAACCGGGTACCAACTGTCGCTGCCGATCAGCACGCCCAGGCGACCGGCAGGGGTGTCGACGACGCTGATTGTGTCCGGATGGTCTGGCCCCAGCACGCCCTGTTGCTCGAACATGGGGTGCTGTTGGCGCTGTGGCTGGCCCAGCGGCCGACCGTCGCGGCCGAACACCACGCTACTGTTGTACAACGGGCCCCGGCCAACTTTCAGTTGGCCATCGCTGACGCTTGGCTCGGGCAGCACGATGGAGCCGGCCACCAGAGTCACGCCGAACTCCTTGGCGAGTCCGCCGAACAGTGCCTGGTAGTCACGGGCCATGGTGTCGGCTTTCATGCGCAGGTAAGCATCGTCCAGCCGGTTGTCACCTTTTGCGCTGACCAGCGCCTGGATGAACGCCAGCGGGTTGCTGACCGCCAGCCAGTTCATCGCTTCCTTCAACGTGGCGGCCTGATACAACTCGTCTTTTTCCCCGGCGATCATCAACCAGGTGCCAATGTGCTCGGGCAAGACCACCACGGTTTTGTCATTGAGCAAGCCCAGGTCACGAGCGGTTTGCAAATAGGCCGCCAGTTTGCGGTGCAGGCGTTCGGGGCTCTGGTAGTCGGTGGGGAACAGTTCGGGCTGGATGCCCAGCAAGTTGCCTTGATCGGCAGGGGTGCCCTGGTTCACCGCCAGGTTGATGCGAAGGTCTGACAGGTAATGACCCGCCGGACGATCCACCGTCCACAGTGCGTAGGTGATCAGGGCGGCAATCAAGGCCAGTGACAACAGCAAGTACAGAAATTTGCGCATGGGGAACAGTCAGCGGCCGTGTGCGGATTCACTGACTAGGGTAGGGCCCACGATGGGGTGTTGCCAAGGGGCGTTGCGCATTTGGATCATTAAGTTGTCAGTTACGGCCATTGAGCACGCAGCTTCCCGCTCTTAGGCTGTCTGGCATGACTGATGGAAGCCGCAGAGCCTCCGCATTTTTTCCGTGATCGCCCGTTGTGGAGTTATCGATGACCACCCCTCATTACCCGCACCTGCTGGCCCCGCTGGACCTGGGTTTTACCACGTTGCGCAATCGCACCCTGATGGGGTCGATGCACACGGGTCTTGAAGAAAAGCCCGGTGGTTTCGAGCGCATGGCGGCGTATTTTGCCGAGCGCGCTCGTGGCGGCGTGGGGCTGATGGTCACCGGCGGAATCGGGCCGAATGACGAGGGCGGCGTTTACTCCGGCGCGGCCAAGCTGACCACCGAGGAAGAAGCCCTCAAGCACCAGATTGTGACCCGTGCCGTACATGAGGCCGGCGGCAAGATCTGCATGCAGATTCTCCACGCCGGGCGCTATGCCTACAGCCCCAAGCAGGTGGCGCCGAGCGCGATCCAGGCACCGATCAACCCGTTCAAGCCCAAGGAGCTGGACGAAGAGGGCATCGAAAAGCAGATCAGTGATTTTGTCACCTGTTCGGTCCTGGCCCAGAAAGCCGAGTACGACGGTGTCGAGATCATGGGCTCGGAAGGTTATTTCATTAACCAGTTCCTGGCGGCCCATACCAACCACCGCACCGATCGCTGGGGCGGCAGCTATGAAAACCGCATGCGCCTGCCGGTGGAAATCGTGCGTCGGGTGCGTGAGGCGGTCGGCCCCAACTTCATCATTATCTTTCGCCTGTCGATGCTCGACCTGGTGGAAGGTGGCAGCAGTTGGGATGAAATCGTTCAGTTGGCCAAAGCCATCGAGCAGGCCGGGGCGACGATCATCAACACCGGTATCGGCTGGCACGAGGCGCGGATTCCTACCATCGCCACCAAGGTTCCGCGGGCGGCGTTCAGCAAGGTCACAGCCAAACTGCGCGGCTCAGTGAGTATTCCGCTGATCACCACCAACCGCATCAACACCCCGGAAGTGGCCGAGCAGATCCTGGCCGAAGGCGACGCCGATATGGTGTCCATGGCGCGGCCTTTCCTGGCCGATCCGGAGTTCGTCAACAAGGCTGCCGCCGGGCGCGCGGATGAAATCAATACCTGCATCGGCTGTAACCAGGCCTGTCTGGACCATACCTTTGGCGGCAAGCTCACCAGTTGCCTGGTGAACCCGCGGGCGTGCCATGAAACCGAGCTCAATTACTTGCCGGTCACCGAGGTGAAAAAAATCGCTGTGGTCGGTGCCGGTCCGGCCGGTTTGTCCGCTGCTACCGTGGCGGCCGAACGGGGTCATCAGGTGACGCTGTTCGATTCGGCCAGCGAAATTGGTGGCCAGTTCAATATCGCCAAGCGGGTGCCGGGCAAGGAAGAGTTCTTCGAAACCCTGCGTTATTTCAAGCGCAAGTTGCAGACCAGCCACGTCGAGCTGTGCCTCAACACGCGGGTGGATGTCGCGCAATTGGTCGCGGGCGGTTTTGACGAGATCATCCTGGCCACCGGTATCGCACCGCGAGTGCCGGCGATTCCCGGGGTGGAGCATGCCAAGGTCCTCAGCTACCTGGATGTGATTCTGGAGCGCAAGCCAGTGGGCCGCAGCGTCGCGGTGATCGGGGCCGGCGGTATCGGCTTCGACGTGTCGGAGTTCCTGGTCCACCAAGGGGTTGCCACCAGCCAGGACCGTGAAGCGTTCTGGAAAGAATGGGGGATCGATACCCTGCTCCAGGCGCGCGGCGGTGTGGCGGGTATCAAAGCCGAGCCCCATGCCCCGGCGCGGCAAGTATTCCTGTTGCAGCGCAAGAAATCCAAGGTGGGCGACGGCCTGGGCAAGACCACCGGCTGGATTCACCGCACGGGCCTGAAGAACAAGCAGGTGCAGATGCTCAACAGCGTCGAGTACCTGAAAATCGATGACGAAGGCTTGCACATCCGCATCGGTGAAACCGGCGAGCCGCAGGTGCTGGCCGTGGATAACATCGTGATCTGCGCCGGCCAGGATCCGTTGCGTGAGTTGCAGCAAGGCCTGGAAGCCGCAGGGCAAACCGTCCACCTCATTGGCGGTGCCGACGTAGCGGCAGAACTGGATGCCAAGCGGGCGATCAATCAGGGTTCGCGATTGGCGGCGCAGTTGTAAGACACCGAATCTGTGGGCGCCTGGATCCACTGTGGGAGCGAGCCTGCTCGCGATAGCGATGAGTCAGTTGCATGAGTGTTTACTGACCCACCGCCATCGCGAGCAGGCTCGCTCCCACAAGGGGTTGCAATGAACACAGGCACTGAGGTCATCCGCGACCTAGCTGTTAAACTTGCGGCTCGTCCCGATTCGGCCTGCTGCAATGTTGCTTTCCTGCCTCGACTGGCACCCCCAACCCCGCCTGGAACTCCTTCATCTGGACTGGCTCGCCCGTGCCGGAGTTGAAGTGGCGGTGCTGCGTCTGGACCAGATTGACCCCCTGATCAGCGGCAACAAGTGGTTCAAGCTGGTTCACCATGTGCGCGCTGCCCATGAGGCCGGTGCCAAGGGGATCATGAGCCTGGGCGGTGTCTATTCCAACCATCTGCATGCGCTGGCGACGGCTGGCAAGCGCTTCGGGTTCCCAACGGTCGGGCTGCTGCGCGGCAATCCCCAGGAAACGCCGACGGTCCTTGACCTCAAAGCGTTCGACATGGATCTGCACTGGCTGGGTTATGGCGGATACCGAGGGCGGCACGCCGCGGACTTCTGGCAACCCTGGCAGGCGCAATACCCGCAGCTGCATCCGGTGCCTGAGGGCGGTTCAGGGTTGTCCGGCGCGCAGGGTTGCATGGATTGGGTGGCCGGGGCGCGTGAACAATTGGCGGCGTTGGGCTGGGTGGATTATCACGGCTGGTGGCTGGCCTGCGGTACCGGGACCTCCCTGGCGGGGCTGGTGTTGGCTGAAGCGGGGGAGCACCCGGTCTACGGCGTGTTGGCTGTGCCTGCGGATCACGGCGTGGCGCAGCAGGTCGAAAGCATCGTGGGGCAAGCAGGTCTCTGCAACCCGCGTTATGAGTTGTTCGACGGCAGCCGTGGCGGCTTCGCCCGGGTCGACGCCGAACTCGTCGCCTTCATCCACGCCACTGGCGCCATCGAACTGGAGCCGCTGTATACCGGCAAGGCGTTGATGCTGCTCAAGGCGCGGGTCGAGGCCGGACAGTTTGCCCGTGGCACCCGCTTGATTTTCGTTCACACCGGCGGCTTGCAAGGCCGCCGAGGGTTTGAATAACCAGCGTCAGCCGCGTTTGGGCATCATCCGCAGCAGGGTGTTATCGCGCACGATGTAGTGGTGGTACAGCCCCGCCAGGGCATGCAGGCCAATCAGCCAGTAGCCGATGGTGCCTCCCAACTCATGCCAGCCCTCCAGTTGTTTGGCAAAGTCTTTGTCCTGATCGATCAGCAGTGGCAAATCGAAACCATAGAACATCACCTGATGCCCTTCGGCACTGGTGATCAGCCACCCCAGCAATGGCATGGCGATCATGAACAGGTACAACGCCCAGTGCATCAGGTGGGCAAGGAAGGTCTGCCAGGCAGGCGAGGCGGGAAAGATGGCTGGAGCCTTCCCCATGCTGCGGGCGAACAGGCGTAGCCAGACCAGCACAAACACGGTCAGGCCGAGCATGAAGTGAGCTTCTTTGATCAGGGTCCGGCCGTCACTGCCTTTGGGGAATATCCCTCGCAGTTCGATGCAGGCATAAACCACGGCCAGTAGAATCAGCATCAGCCAATGCAGGGAGACCGTGACGGTACTGTAGCGGTTTTCCGAGCTTTTCCAGGGCATGCAGGTATCTCCAGTCATCAGGTAGAGCACCGTCTTATGCGGCGTAGTGCTCCTACTGTAAGCCCGTTTTTTCGGGTTCGCTTGAGCCAGATCAGTTTCGCCAGTATGGACAACCCCGATCAATGCATTCACAGGATGGCGGCTGTTGCGCCGCTGCGCGGGAGTAAGCGCCCTGGTCACGCAAGGAGGTCAGGGTGTCAGGTCTGGCGGATTCAGGAGCCAGTCCAATAGCAGCCTTGTGTCATTTTGACCCTGCACCGGTTTCGTTTGTATGGCGGGCTGCCCACCGCCGACATCGCCTACCCCCAGGCACAGCACCGGTCGGTCGGGGTCACCATCGAGAAAGCTCACCAGCACTACGCTGCCGATCCTCAGGACGGGCCGTTCATTCAGCGTCAGGCGTGACACCGGCAGCGTGATGCCTTCGTTATCCGGGGTCCACAGGCTGACCGTGACACGGCCGCGTTGATCGGGGCGTGTCGGCTGATCGCCAGGGTCGAGTACGTACGCGAGGTGATAGCCGGGGATGCAGGGTCTTGGATGCTTGAGGGCAGGCCTGAATACGGTGGACCATGGGATGGCCGAAAACCGGTTACGGTAATCGCGGGTCGCCGGTATGGGCGACAGGTTGGTTTCAAGGATGGAAAATTGCCGCCCGCGATGCTGGATATCGGTGATCAGCCACTGGTCGTTGAAAGTGGACTCCGGGTGTTCACTGATCTGCACGATATGGCCGCTGCGCAGGAAGGGCTGGTGGCTCTGGCCCTGGATTTCCCGCTGTCGACAGCGCAGCCGCTCAAGTCTGCGGCGGCCGGCCTGGTAGCGATGAGCCAACGTCGGACTGCTGCGTATCGTCTCGTGATTTTCACCTTCGAAGGCGTGATTGGCCGCGCTGTCCCCGGCTTGGCTTGTGTCGCGATCACTGAAGCCGGCCGGCAGGCCATGGGTCATTGCGCAGTGTCGCTGGTACACCTGCCTGATGGCTGGTTGCTGGCCGGGATCAGGGCGCAGGTTCAGTTCGATCGGACGGGCGGGAAAACTTTTCGGGTCTTCGGCGAACACCAGGACATGGCCATGAACGGTGTGTTCGAATTGGTAATGAATGCCTTCTTCTTCACACAACCGGTGCAGCAACTCCAGATCGCTCTCCTCGTACTGGATACAGAACGGGCGGCACGGGTACTGCCCATGGGGCAGTTCAAAGCGGTAGCTGTGGGCCGGCAGCGCATTGTCTTCCAGCAGTCGATGCAGGATCTGCACAGCGCTAAGCCGGTAGAACACCCGTCGCCGTGGGCCCTGTTCCAGGCGCTGGAGGTACGGCACCAGCGTCAAGCGATAGCCGATGCGCTGTGGGGCATGGCTCGTCACGCCGACGCTGTGCACAACGCCATGCACACCGCATTCGCCATCGAGGCGCAGGAAGGCAGGCTGGTCCAGCAACGTGTCGGGATTGATCGGCGGCGACAGCCCGATCAATTCAAGGTCGAAACGGTATGGCTGATTAAGCGCTTCGCGACCGTTAAACCTCAGGACTTGCAGGCGCAAATCGCTTTGCGTGAGGGTCAGGCTGAAAGGACTTTCCGATTCGTTGCGCATCGCGGTTCTTACTGGCTGGGAAGATAAGTTCACGAGAGTACGAAACCGCAGGAGGAAAGGGGGCCCCAAATCGCCATTTCAGAAACTCCCTACAGCACGTCGGGGAAATGTTGATTCATCGGCGGTGATTTTTTGGTCGATCAGCCGGTTTAGGCCGTATAAACTTGCGCCACAGCGCCGGCCAGCAGATGTCTCGGCGCGACAGACAAGAGAGTGAGTAATGGGCGCACAGTGGAAGGTTAAACACAAAGAAGCGGCTGCCAACGCCAAGGGCAAGATCTTCGGCAAGCTGGTGAAGGAAATCACCATTGCCGCGCGCAACGGCGCTGACACTGCCACCAATGCGCATCTGCGACTGGTGGTCGAGCAGGCGAAAAAGGCCTCGATGCCCCGCGAGACCCTGGAGCGCGCGATCAAGAAAGGCTCCGGCCAGCTCGGCGAAACCGTGCAGTACCATCGTGTGACCTACGAAGGCTTCGCACCGCATCAGGTGCCGCTGATCGTCGAATGCGTGACCGATAACATCAACCGTACCGTCGCCGAGATTCGCGTTGCGTTTCGCAAGGGCCAACTGGGCGCCTCGGGTTCGGTCGCGTGGGACTTCAACCATGTCGGCATGATCGAAGCCGCCCCGGACAGCCCCGACGCTGATCCGGAAATGGCCGCCATCGAGGCCGGCGCCCAGGATTTCGAACCGGGCGAAGACGGCGCGACGCTGTTCCTCACTGATCCTTCCGACCTGGATGCGGTGCAGAAGGCGCTGCCGGAGCAAGGTTTCACTGTGCTGTCCGCCAAGCTCGGCTACCAGCCGAAAAACCCCGTCAGTGGCCTGACGGACGAGCAGATGGCCGAAGTCGAGGCGTTCCTTGAGGGCCTGGACAATCACGACGACGTGCAGGACATGTTTGTCGGGTTGGCCGGTTAAGCACCACAACCCCCTGTGGCGAGGGAGCAAGCTCCTTCGCCACAGTCGCGCAGTAAGCCTTCAATCTCCTCAAACCCCGGCCGCCCCAGCACCTGCGGCTGACAGCAGCGCGCCTGCAGATCCTGCAACGTTGCCAGTTCCTCAGCACTGAGCCCCGGTTCGATCCGCGCCAGCAGTTCCCCCAGCAAAATCCCGAACGCCCGCACTTCGATGCGTTGTAACGCACGGGTTTGCACCGTGTCGGCAGTGGCATGGAACGACGCCGCGCCAAAGTCGCCCAACAGACAGTCGCCCTGGTCATTGCACAAAATATTGTGCCCGTACAAATCACCGTGGGTAATGCCCTGGCGGTGCAGGTGCGCCGCCACCGAGGCGATGCCCAGGGCGATGCGCAAGGCCACGGGAGCGCTTAAACGCAGTGCGTCGGCATACACGTCGCGGGTGCAGGACTCCAGGCTCGGCAGCCCCGCCAGGTTGCGGTAGCTGGGCGCGATCAGGTCCATCACCAGTCCGGCCTGTTGCTCGGGGTGCCCGTTGATCTGGCCCAGCACGTCGATAAGGTTCGGATGACGACCTGCGGTGATGCAGGCGTGCATTTCATGCAATGGCGAGCCGTCGCTGGTCATCTGGCCTTTGTACAGTTTGAGCGCGACGTGTCGCGCGACCTGACCCGGTGGTTGCCATAGCGCCTGATGAATCACCCCCGAAGCGCCTTCGCCTAATTGTTGATGCACGTTCAGTTGCGACCAGTCGATGGGCGTCGTCCTCGCCAGGAGGTCGGCGTTGGCCTGGGTTTCCAGCGGGTTGCCGGCATAGGCCAGCCAGCTCAGGCTTGGCAACTCGAGCAACCATTGCGGCAGCTCGGTCAATTGGTTGGCGGCGATGCGCAGCAGTTCGAGACGATGGCACTGCCCCAGGCTCGTGGGCAACTGCTGTAATCGGTTGCCGGCCAGCATGAGCTTTTGCAAGTGCGGGCGTTGGCCGAGCTCTTGCGGCAACTGACTGATGCGGTTGTCCGTCAGGATCAGCCAACGCAATAGTGGCGGCAGGGCAGTGCCGGGCACGCGTTCGATGCGGTTAGCCTTGAAACCGACCATGGTCAATGCCGCGCAGCGGCCCAGGCATTCGGGCAATTCAATGAAGTGGTTGTCCGAGCAGAACAACACCCGCAGGTGGGGCAACCGATGCAGATCATCGGGCAGCGCAGTCAACTGGTTGCCGCTGAGATTGAGGACTTCGAGCGAGTCGGCCAGGTCGAAGATTTCCCGGGGGAACTGTGTCAGGCCGCAGGACAGATCCAGCCGTTTGATGCCCGACAGCTGGCCGGCGCGCAGTTGAGCGAGGGTGTGCATGAGAGGTTCGCTGCTGATCAAGGGGCGGGCATCAAGCCCGAAGCCGCACAGTTAACCAATAATCAGTTCAACACAACACCCTGTGGCGAAGGTTTTATCTGTGGGAGCAAGACTTGCCCCCACAAGGCCCCCTCGCCAGCGTCGAAGGTGTCTAGCGCTCGACGCTGCGGTTCCATCGTGCGTTCCAGGCCGGGCGTTGCTCGTTGACCTGGTCCCAATCCACTGCAATCGCCGTTTCCAGGTACTGCTTCATTGCCTCTACCTGGCCGCGGGTTTTGTCAGTGGTCGGTGTGGTGGGGTTGGACGGGATCTGGTCGCCTTCTTCCAGGGCGATGGCCTGGGCTTCGGGCGTCAGCAGGAAGGCGGCGAGCTTTTGCGCCAATTCAGGCTGGGTGTTCTGGGCAATGGCGCACTCAGCGACATTGAGCACCACCGCGCCTTCTTTGGGTTGCGCGTACTCGACCGGCATGCCCTTGAGTTTGAGCGCGGTCACTTGGGTCGGCGTCAACGGGAACAGCGCGGCTTCGTCGGTTTGCAGCATTTCGGAGATCTTCGCTGAGCTGGGGATGTATTCCAGCACGTTGCGTCCGACGGTGTTTGGCCAGGCCTTGAAGCCCGGTTCGACGTCAGTTTCGCTGCCGCCCTGGATCCGGTTGAACATCAGAAAACCGTGCAGGCCGAAGGTCGAGGAAGCCAGGGACTGGAACACCAGTTTGTCCTTGAAGCGTGGATCGGCCATGTCCATCCAGGAGGTGGGCGCACTCCAGCCATTTTCCTTGAACAACCGTGTGTTGTAGGCAAGTCCCGTAACACCGAGGCTGACGGCCACGGCTTGATCCTTGATGCGGCCCTTGGCCGGAATCTGGGCCAGGGGTGGGCTGTCTTCGAGCTTGTCGCACAGCCCCATGGCGATGGCGCGGTACATGATGCCGTCGTCGAGGAACATCACGTGCATTTGCGGGTTGCCTTTACTGGCCTGGACTTTCGCCAGGATGTCGGCGGAGGTGCCGGGCACGATCACCACTTTGACGTTGTTGGCTTTTTCGAAGGCCGGCAAGACCTTGTCGGCGTAAAGCCGCTCCATGGTCCCACCGTTCATGCCCAGATAAAGCGTCGGCTCGGCCATCGCCTGGCTGACGGGGAGCAGGGCGCCCAGGCAGGAGAAACCCAGCGAGCAGAAACCGAACAGTGCACTGCGTTTGACGTTATTCATTGGCGCGACCTTCCTCTATCAAGCAACGGAGATGGAGTGAAACCGGGTGATTGAAAACGCATCCAGCGACGTTTTTGACGCGCCGCAGCAGATGATCTCGGTGAGCGCCTGGCCCACCGCGGGACCGATCTGAAAACCTGCGCCGGCAAAGCCGAACGCATGCAACAGGCCGGGTTGGGTGCTGCTGTGACTGATCACCGGTTGGCGATCGGGCAGGTAACCTTCGGTGCCGCTCCAGGTGCGAATCGCCTGGGCACCTTTCAAAAAAGGGTAGAGCTCGACGGCTTGGCGCAGGATGTCGATCACTGCGTTCTGGCCGGGGCGGGCGCGGGCATTGTCCAGGGCGAAACCTTGGCCGCCCCCCAGCACGCAATTGCCACGGGCGACCTGGCGGGCGTAGATACCGCCGCCCTCCACGCCAGTGCTGGCATCCATCACCAAGGGTAATGGCTCAGTGACCAGCATCGCTGGATGCCCGGCGTGCATCGGCACCGCTTCGCCAAATTGCGCGGCAAAATGGCTCGCCCAGGCGCCCGCGCAGTTCAGCAGCCAGGGGGCCTGAAGCACCAGGCCCGTTTCGGTACGCACACTAAAGTGCTGACCGTCATGCTGCACATGGCTGACTGCGCATTGTTCAAAGACCTGTGCGCCATGCCTGCGGGCCGCCTGGGCAAATGCCGGGGACACCAGTCGCGGATTGGCGTGGCCGTCGTCCGGGCAGAGGGATGCTCCGACTGCAACTGCACCGACCCATGGGAAGCGGGCGCGCAACTGGTCACGGTCCAGCAGTTGCAGATCAAGGCCGAAGCCCTGGCTGTTGGCGGCATAGTCGTGCAGGGCTCGCAAGTCGTCGGGGCTGCGGGCCAATTTCAGGTGACCGCTGCGCTGGTACTCCCCGTCGATGCCGATCAACTGCGGCAACTGGCTCCAGATTTCATGGGCCCGTTGCGACAACGGCAGTTGTGACAACGGTCGACCCTGGCGCCGCACGCCGCCGTAGTTGACGCCGCTGGAGTGCGAACCGCAGAAGTCTCGCTCCAGCAATGCCACCCGGCGTCCGGCCTTGCTCAGGAACAGCGCGGCCGAGGCCCCGACGATACCGCCGCCAATGATCACGACATCCACTTCGATCATGGCTCGACCTCCAGGCCAAACGGTACGGGTTTGACCGGTGCCTGTGCCCGCATCCGGCCGATTTCGCCGACCGGACGCCCGCTCTCGCTGGCAATGATTTCCGCCGCTGCCGCGCCGCACATTCTCCCTTGGCAACGCCCCATGCCGACCCGGCAATGGGCCTTGACCCGGTTGATTTCCCAATGGCCTTCACCCACTACCTGGCGGATCTCGCCTGCGCTGACTTCTTCGCAGCGGCAGATCATCAGGTCGTCAGCGGCGTGGGCGGCCCAATCCGTGGGAAAGACAAAGGCGTGCTCCAGGCCCTGTCGGAAACGGCCGATGCGTTTCAGGGATTGTTCCAGTTGGGCGCAACGCTGCGGGTCGACCAGGTAGCCGAGGTCTTCGAGCAAGGCCAGGGCCGCACGTTCGCCGGCGATTTCCGCGGCGTCGGCACCCATGATTCCGGCCCCGTCGCCTGCCAGGTAGATCCCCGGCACGCTGCTGCGACCGGCAGGGTCACGCTGCGGCAGCCAGGCACGGTTTAGGGGGCTCCAGGAAAATTCGCAGCCCAGCAGGTCAGCCAGTTGGGTTTCGCTGCGCAAGCCGTGGGCGAAGGCCACCGCGTCGCAGTCGAGCGATTGCAAGCCTTTTGCATTGCGCCACTGCAATGACTGGACGCGTCGTTCTCCGTCGATACGCGACAGGCTCGCACCCTGATGCACAGCGATGCCGTGGCTGCTCAGCCAGGCGCGATAGTAGAGCCCCTTGGCCAGTGTGGCCGGTTGAGCCAGCAGGCCGGGCAGGGCGCGGGCCTGGGCGCTCAAGGGCGAGCTGTCGAGTACCGCGACCACCTTGGCGCCGGCCTTGGCGTATTGATAAGCCACCAGATAAAGCAAAGGGCCGCTGCCGGCGAACACCACCCGTTCGCCGATGGCGCAACCCTGGAACTTCAGGGCGATCTGCGCCGCGCCCAGGCTGTACACACCTGGCAGAGTCCATCCCGGAGCGGGAAGGATTCGGTCAGTGGCGCCCGTTGCGACGATCACGCTGGCGTACTCCAGGCGCGCGGCGCGGCCTTCATGCAAGGTATCCAGCAGGCCCGACTCGGCGTTCCACACCAGTGTGTCTGGCCGGTAATCGAGCTGTTCGCGCAACGCGTCGAAGGTTTGGTGCAGGGCGCTGGCTTTGTGCGCCTCAAAGCCATACAGCTTGGCCGGCGAGCGCTTGAAGTTGGCCGGTTGTTGCCGATAGATCTGTCCGCCACCGCGTGCGGCTTCATCCAGCAGGACGGGGTATACGCCGTGGGCGACCAAGGTCTGGGCGGCGCGGATACCCGCCGGCCCGGCCCCGATGATGACTACCGGTTTCATAGCCACCTCGCAGGCGATGCTGTGGGATTTATGCTGCTATCGCCGCCGCCATCGCGAGCAGGTTCGCTGCCACAGGGGGACGGTGGTGATGCTTGCTGCAAGTCCCCTGTGGCAGCGAGTCTGTTCGCGATGGGGCCATTCCAGACGGCATTGTTCATGGCTGGCGCCCCGGTTCGCGGGTGATCTGCTGGCCGGCTTCAAGTAGCGTCGAGCAGGCGCGCACGCGACGGCCGTCGCCCAAGCGGACCCAGCAATCCTGGCAGGCGCCCATCAGGCAGAAACCGGCCCGGGGCTCGGCGCTGAAGTCGCTGCCGCGCAAGTGTTCACTGCAGGTCAGCACAGCGGTAAGCAGGGTATCGCCCAGCAGACCGATGGCCGGTTTGCCGTCGAGGATAAAGTCCAATGCCGGGCGGTCGCCTTCGGCCAGTCGTTTCAACAGAGCCATGGTGCCCTCATTGTTTGCCCACCAGAACCCGATCCAGGCCATAGACCCGGTCGAGCAGAATCATGGTCAGCGCCGTGAGCGCGATGACCAGCGCCGACACCGCCGCCATCATCGGGTCGATGGATTCGGTGGCGTAGACATACATGCGCACCGGCAGGGTTTGCGTGGCCGGTGAAGTGACGAATATCGACAAGGTTACCTCGTCGAAGCTGTTGATGAACGCCAGCAACCAGCCTCCTGCTACCCCGGGCAGGATCATCGGCAAGGTGATTTGCCGAAACAGCGTGAAGCGCCCGGCCCCTAGCGATTGCGCGGCCTGCTCGGCGCTGCGGTCCAGGCCGATGGCCGAGGCCAGCACCAGACGCAGTACATACGGTGTAATCACCAGCACATGGGCGAAGATCAGCCAGGTGAAGCTGCCGTTCACGCCCATCAGCGCAAACAGCCGCAGCAACGCCACACCCAGTACCAGGTGTGGAATGATGATCGGCGACAGGAACAGGCCATTGAAAAAATCCCGGCCAGGGAATTCGAGCCGTGTGATCGCCAGCGCCGCCGGCACCGCGATCAACGTCGCCAACGACGCCGCACTGAATGCCAGGATCAGGCTGTTGTAGAACGCATCGATAAAGTCGGCGCGTTCGAACACCGCACGGAACCAGCGCAGGGAAAACGCCGTGGTCGGCAGGCTCAGGGTATTTTCCGGGGTGAAAGCAACAAGACAGACCACCACCAGCGGCGCCATCATGAACACCACCACCAGGGCATGAAACAACAGGGCGAAAGGACCGTTCCTGGACATGACGAGTTACCCCAATGACTTCTTGTAGCGGCCTTCGATCATGCGGTTCCACGACAGCATGATCAGCAGGTTGAGCAGCAGCAGCGCGACGGCAATGGCCGCGCCCATCGGCCAGTTCAGCTCCGACAGGTACTGGTCGTAGATCAGCGTGGCGACCATTTTCAGGCGGCGCCCACCGAGCAGGCCGGGAATGGCGAAGGAACTGGCGGCGAGGCCGAACACGATGAGGGTGCCGGACAAGACGCCGGGCATGATCTGCGGCAGCACGACCTTGCGCATCACCGTCAACTGGCTCGCGCCCAAGGACAGCGCGGCCTGTTCGGCGGCCGGATCGAGCTTTTGCAGCGAGGTCCAGACCGGGATGATCATGAATGGCAGCATCACATGCACCAGGGCGATGACCACGGCAAACGGCGTATAGAGCAGCTTCATCGGTGAGCCGCCGAAGGCTTGCAGCGTCTGGTTGACCAGCCCGTCGGCACCCAGCAGCAGGCTCCAGCCGAAGGCCCGCACCACCACCGAAATCAGCAGCGGCGTGAGAATCAGAATGAGGAAGATCGAGCGCCACGGCGCGCCCATGCGGCTGAGGATATAAGCCTCGGGCACGCCGATCAGCACGCACAAAATAGTGGTGAGTGCGCTGATCCAGAATGTGCGCAAGAAAATCTCGTAATAGTACGGGTCGCTCAGCAGGCTGGCGTAGTGGTCGAGGGTGTAGGCGTCCCCGTCGATGCCCGTGCCGTAGTCGAAGACATTGAACGACAGCACCAACGTCAGCCCCAAGGGAATGACCAGCAGACCCAGGTACCAGGCCAGGGCGGGCGCGGACATCAGATAGCCTTGCCTTCCCCGGCGCATTCCATCGATCAGCTTCATGCCGGCACCTCGTCCACGCTCAGCACCCGCAGCAGCGCCGGATCCCAGTCAAGACCTACCGCCGTGCCTTCGGTCATCGGCGCGCAGCCGTCGTTGCGGCGCACCACGCTGAGCTCGCCCAGGTTGGTCGAGACGCCGTACAGCCATTGGCTGCCGAGAAAGAAGCGGCTGACGATGACGCCTTGCAACCGACCCGAGCCGGCTTGGCACAGATCGATTTTCTCTGGACGCAGGCTCAAGACCAGTGGGCCGTGGCCCTGGCTGCAAGCTTGAACATTGCCCTGGCCGTCGCGCTCGCCGGGCAGCAGGTTGGCTTTGCCGACGAAGCCGGAAATGAACTCGGTGCGCGGGTGTTCGTAGAGGGTGTACGGCGCGTCGATCTGAGTGATTCGCCCGGCCTGCATCACCACGACTCGGTCACTGATGGACAGTGCTTCGGATTGGTCGTGGGTCACCATCAATGTGGTGATGCCGACTTCCCGCTGAATGCGGCGGATTTCGTACTGCATCTCCTCGCGCAGGTTGGCGTCGAGATTGGACAGCGGTTCGTCGAGCAGCAGCACTGGTGGTTCGATCACCAGCGCCCGGGCCAGTGCCACGCGCTGGCGCTGGCCGCCCGAGAGTTCCCGCGGGTAGCGCTCGGCGTGCTGGTCCAGACGCACCAGCTTCAGCACCCGATCCACCCGTTGTTGCAGCTCGGCGCCGGGCACTTTGCGCATGCGCAGGCCGAAAGCGACGTTGTCCTTGACGGTCATGTGGGGGAACAGCGCATAGCTTTGGAACACGACGCCCAGGCCCCGACTGGCGGGCTTGGCATGGGTGATATCGCGACCGTCCAGCAGGATGCGCCCACTGCTGACTTCGACGAAGCCGGCGATCATTTGCAAAGTGGTGGTTTTGCCGCAGCCGGAGGGGCCCAGCAGCGAGACGAATTCGCCTTTTTCCACCGAGAGATGGGTGTCCACCACGGCATCGATGGCGCCGTAACGTTTGCCAAGTCCTTCAAGTTGCACAAAAGCCATGATTGCGCTCCACCTGAGATTGTTATGCGTCGCCACAAGGCGCGCTTTTTTGTATGGGCAGATACGAAGGGATGCTGCGGGGTGCGTTGGCGCTCGACGTCAAGTCGGCTGCCGCTGTTGTTCGAATCGCCCCTGTATGGACGCAGAGTAGGACGAAGAATAGGATGGGCTCAATGGACTATTTCACTGAGACGATGACTATTTTCATTTTCCTTCAGTCAGTAAATTTAACCAGCGAGAAACTTCATGTCTGATTCCACTGATCGGAATATCGAAAAAAACGAAGTCGGGGTCGGCGCGGTCTCTCGACTGTTTGCCGTGTTGCGCAGCCTGGGTGACACCGTCGAGGGCGGGGAGCGGGTCACGCAACTGGCTCAGCGCATCGGTCTGTCTCAACCCACCACACATCGCATGCTGCGCAGCCTGATGGACGAGGGCATGGTCGAGCAGGATGCGCGCAGCAAACGCTATCGCCTGAGCCTGGACTTTTTTGCCTTGGCCGCGCGTGCCGGGAACACCGGCAACCTGCGTGAGTTGACGCGCCCTGCCATGCTGCGGCTGTCGGCGTCCCTGGGGGATTCGTTGTTTCTGCTGGCGCGCAGTGGTTTCGATGCGATCTGTCTGGACCGCAGTGAAGGTCCTTTCCCGATCCGCACATTCACCGGCGACATAGGCGGTCGCGTGGCGTTGGGCGTGGGGCAGGGCAGCCTGGCGATCCTGGCATTCCTGCCGGAAGAAGAGCGCGACACGGTGATCCAGTACAACCTGCCACGGCTCAAGGATTTTCATTTGTACGATGAAGTCTTCCTGCGCACGGAAGTGGAGAGCGTGCGTGCGCTGGGTTACGCCGGACGCAACACCGGGGTGTTGCAAGGCATGGCCGGGGTGGCTGTGCCAATCCTGGACCGGGAGGGCCGCGCCGTGGCGGCGTTGAGCGTGGCGACCGTGAGTGATCGACTGGGGCCCGACCGGCTGCCGACGGTGGTGGAAATGCTCAAGCGCGAGGCCGCCCTGATCGGACCGCGAGTCAACCCGTTCGACCCGCTGCTGCGCAGACCTTCGCAGGTGTTTGGGCAGGGTTGAATTTCACGGGCATCCCCGACCTCTGTGGGAGCGGGCTGCAGCGCTCAGAAATTCAGGGTTTGCTTGAGCTTTTGCGCCGCTGGCGTATCACTGGGTATGACCATCGCATAGTTGTATCCCGGTCCGGACCAATACTCGGCTTGCAACTCGCCGTCACGACGGCTGCCGCGCGGTAGCAGGAAATTTTTCGGGCCTGGTGGACGCACGTAGAAGCTGATCTTCTGGCCGCTCGGGTCCTGATAAACCACCATCGCCGCCGCGCCTTGCTCGGTGCTCAGCAATCGCCCGCTGACCGGCTTGAATCCTGCCGCCGACAGATCTGGCAGGCGGTCGGCCCGCGTGAAGTAACGGTCGAGCCAGCCTTGCATGGTGCTCTCATCGCCGCCTTGGTAATCGGCCGGCAGGATGCCTTGCTGGGCAAACAATCGATACGCCTGCAAGGCGTCGCTCATGGGCAGCATAGCGCTGACGAGCGTCATCTCCCGGGCCTTCCAGCCGCTCAAACCGCCGACACTGACGGCCAACACCAACACTGCCGCGCTGGCCAGATGGCGATGGAACCGATGTTTCAGGCGTTGGCGGATCGCTGTCGGGTCGAGGTCCGGATTAGGCGCGTGTTGCAGGCCTGCGTTCAGAGCCGCGCGCAAGTGTTGTGCGTCCTGTTGCCAGGCCTGGACCCGGGCGGCGACTTCCGGGTGATTGGCCAAGTAGTTTTCCATCAGACGCTGGTCGGCTTCGCTCAGTTGACGATCGACGAAGGCGTGCAAGTCGTTGTCGCTGGGGGGCATGCTGATCATTTGAGTATCCGCAGGGCAGGGCGGGTGATTTCGCCGTCGCTGAGTTGGCGCAGGGCCTGGCGGGCGCGGGATAGGCGCGACATCACGGTGCCGGTCGGCACGTCGAGGATGTCGGCCACTTGTTGGTAGCTCAAGCCTTCCACCGACACCCACAGCAACAGCGCACGTTGTTCGGTCGTCAGTCGATCGAAAGCCTCGAGGGACGATTGGGCGATCACGCTGCGCTCGGCTGAAGGGTGAGCATCATCGCGACCGGTGAAAAATTCCAGCATGCGTGCATAGCGTCGGGAACGACGATGGCTATCGAGAAACTGTCGATAAAGAATCGAAAACAGCCAGGCCCGAAGGTCACCATCGGCCCGTTTGTCATTCCATTTTGACAATGCCCGCTCCAGGCACGCTTGCACCAGGTCGTCAGCATTGCTGGGGTTGCGCGTCAACGACACGGCAAAACGCCGTAGTCGGGGGATGAGCGTGCGCAACTGTTCGTCGAGTTCGTTCATGGCTGTGCTTCTTTGGCAGTCACTGCGCCGGGAGTGGAAAGACGACTCGCGAACGAGATTATTCCAGCCTGGGAAAAATAAATACGAAGTGTGGGAATAAAACCCTCTGGCTTTCGTCTGACGGGTCCTTTAGTACAAACGGCCTTGGGCCTTGGAGCTTCGTCATGGTTGACCCTTCCTTTGAACCGAGCCGGCCGCCGTTGAGTGCCGCCAGCCTGGCGCTGCGCCTGACCGGCATTGCTGTGATTGTTGCCGCGTTGGCCGGGACATTTGCCTACGTCAACGGAACCCTTGACCCACAACGCCTGACACCGAATGCGCTGGTCAACGTGCTGGAAAAGAACAACGGTGTGCACCCGGGCTTTCGTCGCAATCACTCCAAAGGGGTTTGCGTTGCGGGCTATTTCCAAAGCAGCGGTGAGGCTCGCCCCTATTCCAGTGCCCAAGTCTTCCTGGAGGCGCGCACGCCGGTCGTCGGGCGGTTTGCCTTGCCCAGCGGCAACCCCTACGCGCCGGACAACAGCGTGCCGATCCGCAGCCTGGCGCTGCGCTTCACCCAAGCCAACGGGCAGCAGTGGCGTACCGGCATGAACAGCATGCCGGTGTTTCCGGTGGGCACGCCCGAAGCGTTCTATCAGTTGCAACAGGCACAATCGCCGGATCCGGCCACGGGCAAACCCAACCCTGCGGCCGTACCCGCCTTCTTTGCCGCGCACCCGGAAGCCAAACCGTTCCTGCAATGGATCAAGACGGCCAGGCCATCGGCCAGCTATGCCACCGAAACCTACAACGGCATCAATGCGTTCTATCTGGTCAATCCTGCGGGACAACGCCAGGCGGTGCGGTGGGGCGTGGTGCCAGTGGCTTCGGATGGCACGGACGTGACGCCACCCCAGGGCGCTGACTTTCTGGAACAGGATCTGGTCAAGCGCCTGGCTGCGGGGCCGTTGCGCTGGCAGCTGAATATCACGTTGGCCAATCCGGGCGATCCGGTGAACGATGCCAGCAAAGCCTGGCCCGAAGATCGAACGGTGCTCAACGCCGGTACGCTGGTGCTGGAGCGCACCCAGTCACAGGACGACGGCGAATGCCGCGACATCAACTATGACCCGCTGATTCTGCCGAGCGGCATCGAAGGTTCAGATGACCCGCTTTTGGCGGCGCGCTCTGCCGCGTATGCCAGTTCGTACTTGCGGCGCACCAGCGAAGTCAGTCAATTGCCCGCCAACCAGGAGTCCCGCCCATGAGCGCCCCTCGACACTTCGCACCGCTGGCTCGACTGCTGCACTGGTTGATGGCATTGATGGTCATTGCCATGCTCTTTATCGGCGCGGGCATGGTGGCCTCGGTGTCCGAGCGCCATGAATGGCTGCTTCAGTTGCACAAACCCTTGGGCATCGCGATTTTGCTGCTGGTGATCGTACGCCTGGTGGTGCGTTTTACGACACGCCAACCACCATTGCCGGCCGATCTGCCAGGCTGGCAGGCGTTGGCGGCCAAGGCGTCCCATGCTCTGTTGTATGCCTTGATGTTGATTCTGCCCCTGTTGGGCTGGGGCATGATTTCAGCGGCGGGAGACCCGGTGATGCTCAGCAGCTCCCTGCAATTGCCTTCCATCGTACCGGCGGATGCCCAGACTTTCGCACTGTTGCGCAAGGCCCACGGCTACCTGGCTTATCTATTGTTCCTGACCGTGCTGGTGCATCTGGCGGCGGCACTGTTTCATGGTTGGGTGCGTCGGGATGAGGTGTTGGACAGTATGTTGCGAGGACGGGATTGAAGTCCCCGCCACCTGTCGACAAACGATAACTTGTGGCGAGGGAATGAATCCCTCGCCACCGAGTGCCCACCACGGGGAGGGCGTTGGATGATGGAGCGTTAGCGCAGCTCGTCGACCATGTCCGCTATGGTGCTCAATACATCCTTGCCCAATTGCATCGAACGCTTGCCGGACCAGCCGGTGCGAGGATCCGGGTGGTCGTCATGATCCTTGAACGGCATCTCCAGGGTCAGGGACAGGCAGTCGTATTTCTGGCCGACCGCGTTACAAGCCAGGGTCATGTTGGCCAGGCCCGGTGCGTCGCGGGTGTAGCCGTGAGCGGTCTGAAAGTCTTTGGTCTGGTGCTTGAGATCGCTGCGAAAGCGCTCTTCGAGTTCGGCAATGCGTGGCGTGTAGCCGGGGTTGCCTTCGCAACCGGCAGTGAAGACGTGAGGGATTTCCTCGTCACCGTGAACGTCCAGGAACAAATCTACGCCGTATTTTTCCATTTGCTGCTGTACGAAAAATACCTCAGGACTGATTTCCGGACTGGCGTTCTGCCAAGCGCGGTTGAGATCCTGCCCCATGGCATTGGTACGCAGATGGCCGTGGAAGGCACCGTCAGGATTCATGTTGGGCACCAGATACAGATCGGCCTTGGCAAGCAGTCGGTTCAAGCGCGTGTCGTCCTGATGCTGCAGGCGTTCGATCACGCCCTCCATGAACCACTCGGCCATGTGCTCGCCGGGATGCTGCTGGGCGATGATCCAGACTTTGCGTCGACCTTCGGCACCGCTGCCCTTGCGCAGTAGTTGAATGTCGCGGCCTTCCACGCTTTTGCCGACGGCCAGCAGTTCGGTCCCGGCCTTGTGCAGAGCCTGCTCGATCAACCAGTCGTGACGACCACGGCTGTAGGGTTCGAAATAGGCAAACCAGGCATGGGACTGTTCGGCTTCCAGGTGAAAGCGCAGGGCGTCGCCTTCGAACTGTGTGGGAATACGGAACCAGTTGACGTGATCATAAGAGGCAACGGCCTGGTAACCCGTCCATGCCTTGTTGTAGGACGATTGACTGGCATTGAGCAAACGAAAGGAATATTCCTGGCCGACATGCAAGCCACTGGCCTTGAAGTGGAACCACTGGAAGTGGGCGCTACGGGTGTCGGGTCTGATCTTCAGCAGTGATTGCAAAGGATTGCTGATGTCGACGATCTCGATGTTGCCGCTGTCGAAATTGGCGCTGATATCAAAGGAAGATTTAGCCACGGTCACGATTCCTGTGATGGATTTTATGACCGTTACTTTACACGCAAGGAGGAGGATGTCGGGACGATTGCGTGACAGAAAAGAGGGGGCGTCCTCCCTGGACGCTATTGGAGCTTAGTGAGTCCGCGATTGATTCTCAAGTGCTGCCTGTCGATAGTTTTCGTCGGTATGGCGTGGAGTGCTTGAAAAGGGATATTCATTTGCTATCATCGCCGCCATCGAATGAGCGACACCCAAAAGACTTCATTAGCCTGAAGCCATAAGCCGAAAAATCGGCAAAAAAAGACCCGGCAAAAAGCCGGGTCAAAAACCGTGATTAGCCTGATGAGGAGATATTCCAGAAGTCCGACCTAAGGTCTTCTGGCCTATCGACTGATCTCGCGACCAGCTGATGCAATAATAATCATTATCATTTGCAAGTCAAATGTTTTTATCCTGCCTATTGGAAAATATTTTCCTGGTCCCGCATTCGCGGTGCCATTCCCAAGTGCTACGCCTAGCGAGTAGGGTAGCCATCCAGTGACCGGTCAAGCATCACCTTGACCAGATCAATCATATGCACCACTGAAAAAGCCAGGTCGCGGCTCGACCCTTGTAGTCGGCTGGCGGATTCCTGGGCGGTGGCGGCCGCACAGCGCAGCAGGTCGCAAGCATGAACCAAGGCCTCTTCTGCGCTGATGTTGCGGTTTACGTCGAAGAAGCGATGTTCTGCAGGCGCTTCCGACATACCCGGTTTCAAGTAGTAGTCCAGAGCGCGTTGGGCCGCCGGGCAGTCCTTCAGCGAGGTGAGTGTACTGTCGAAAGGGCGGGTGGGCTCATCGTTGTTGAGTCTGTCCATGGTGTCTAGATTCTCCGTGTAGGGGCTGAAATCCTGAATCCAGAATAGTACCTATCGTAATTGTGACGATAATTTAAATACTACATTTTGTGTTTTGATGGTCGGAGCCAGCCAAGTATCGTGCCGCTCATGGATAAATGGATAGAGTTGGTCAAGGCCAAGATGAAGGAGCTGCGCATCACGCAAGTGGTGCTCGCAGAACGTTTGGGAATGTCCCAGGGCGGCGTCGGCCATTGGCTGACCAAGCGCCGGCAACCCAGTGTCGACGACATGAACCGGGTCCTGCGGGAGCTGGGGCTGGAGTTTCTGGAAGTGGCGATGGTGATCCGCGAGCCGGACACCTCCACCGAGGAAGGCATGGCCCTGGCTCAGAAGTACAATCCGTACTTCCGCTACCCGGTAAGTGATTGGAGCGAGGTAGGCGGGATTCGCGAAGGCGATCTGGCGTCCTACAGCCAGGCGCGCTATGAGCTGACGGACTATCACGCTCAGGGGGACGCATTCTGGCTCGTGGTGGTGGGAGATGCGATGACGTCACCCAGCGGGTTGAGCATTCCCGAGGGTATGTCGATCCTGGTGGACCCGGCCATTGACGCGGTGCCAGGCAAACTGGTGGTTGCCCAATTGCCTGACAGCAGTGACGCCACCTTTCGCAAGTTGATTGAAGAGAGCGGGCAGCGTTACCTGGTCCCGCTCAATCCCACCTACCCGAAAACCCTGTACACCGAGCAATGCCGCATCATCGGTGTGGTCGTGCAGGCCACCATCAGGTTCTGACTGGATCGGCCCGTGGGAGCGGGCCGATACTTACTCTTCGAACTCCACCAACGCGCAGCCCTCGCTGACCATTTCACCTTCCTGGCAATACAGTGCCTTGATCACACCGGCTTGGGGCGCGCGAATGCTGTGCTCCATTTTCATCGCCTCCAATACCACCAGTTGCGCCCCGGCTTCCACCGTCTGACCGGCGCTCACCAGCACCCGAACGATACTGCCGTTCATGGGGGCGGTCAGGCCGCCTTGGTGGCTGTGGCTGGCTTCGGCGGCGGCCAGCGGGTCGTACACGTCGACTCGGTGCAGGTCACCTTCCCATTGCAGATACAGGCTGTCGCCCTGGCGAATGGCGCGATGCCTGCGCCGCAGGCCATTGTGCTCGGTCACCAGTTGCTCACCCCGGAATTCTGTACGACCAGCCGTGACGTCCAGGGTCAATGCTCGATCCTGGCCCTCACAGCTAAGGTGCACAGTGGTCTGTCTTGGCAGCCCCAGACGCAGTCCGGCGGTGTTGGCCCAAGGTGAGTTGGCGTCATCGGACCGTGCATGCGGCGTCAGACTCAAGGCGAAGCCATGGGCCGCCGCGAGCCAGAAGTCGTCATCCAATTCGCCGGGCTCTGGCAATAGTTGCGTCTGGTAACGTGGGATAAATCCAGTGTCCAGCTCCGCCGCCGCAAAGGCGGGGTGGGCCACGATGCGTCGTAGAAATCCGATGTTGGTTTTCAGCCCGCCGATGGCAAACTCATCGAGCATGCTCAAAAGCCGCAACCGCGCCTGTTCACGATCCTCGCCCCAGGCAATCAGCTTGCCGAGCATCGGGTCGTAGAACGGTGAAATCTCATCGCCTTCCTCCACGCCGCTGTCGACCCGACGACCCGGTGCCGCACTCGACTCGCGATACAACGCCAGGCGCCCGGTAGCCGGCAGGAAGTCGTTGGCCGGGTCTTCGGCGTACAGGCGCACTTCGATAGCGTGGCCCCGCAGTGGCACTTGCTCCTGTGTCATGGGAAGCCGCTCGCCACGTGCCACGCGAATCTGCCATGCCACCAGATCGAGGCCGGTAATGGCTTCGGTGACCGGGTGTTCGACTTGCAGGCGCGTGTTCATCTCCATGAAGAAGAACTCACCGCGTGCATCCAGCAAAAACTCCACGGTACCGGCACCGACATAACCGATGGCTTGAGCCGAGCGCACGGCGGCTTCACCCATGGCACGCCGCAGTTGTGGGGTGAGGCCGGGGGCAGGGGCTTCTTCCACCACTTTCTGATGCCGACGCTGGATCGAGCAATCACGCTCATTGAGGTACAGACAGTTGCCGTGCTGATCGGCAAAAATCTGGATTTCCACGTGCCGTGGCTTGAGCAGATATTTTTCCACCAGCATCCGCGAATCGCCAAACGACGATTGCGCTTCACGCTGGGCCGAAGCCAGGGCTTCGGCCAGTTGGCTGACGTCCTCGACCACTTTCATGCCTTTGCCGCCGCCACCGGCAGTGGCCTTGAGCAGTACCGGATAGCCAATGCGTTCGCAGGCGTCGCGGAAGGTCTCCAGGTCCTGGGCTTCGCCGTGATAACCGGGCACCAGAGGCACACCGGCGGTTTCCATGAGGGCTTTGGCGGCGGACTTGCTGCCCATGGCATCAATGGCCGAGGCGGGCGGGCCGAGGAAGATCAAGCCGGCGTTTTCGATGGCCCGGGCGAACCCGGCATTTTCCGAAAGAAAACCATACCCGGGATGGATGGCCTGGGCGCCGCTGGTCTTGGCCGCGTCGATCAGTTTGTCGATTTGCAAATAGCTGTCAGCGGCCTTGCTACCGCCCAGGTCAACGCGGATATCGGCTTCACGGCTGTGACGGGCATCGCGGTCGGTGGCGCTGTGGACGGCCACTGTGGTCAGCCCCATGGCCTTGGCGGTGCGCATCACGCGACAAGCGATTTCACCACGGTTGGCCACCAGCAACGTGGTGAGGATGGGGACGCTCATCAACGCGGCTCCTTGTTGTTCGATTCGGCCTGCCAGCTGGGCGAGCGCTTTTGCAGGAACGCTCGTAAACCTTCCTGGCCTTGCGCACTGACGCGGATGCGGGCGATGGCGTTTTCGGTGTAGCGCCGCAATGCAGGTGTGAGGGCGCCGTTGCCGACTTCACGCAACAGTTCCTTGCTGGCGCGCATGGCCGCCGGACTGTTGAGCAACAGGTTGTCGACCCATTGTTCGACCTGCTGGTCCAGTGTTTCGGCCGGGTAACTTTCCGACAGCAGACCGATTTCTTTTGCCCGTTGTCCGTCGAAGCGTTCCGCGGTCAGGGCGTAACGCCGCGCGGCCCGCTCTCCGATGGCTTGCACCACGAACGGGCTGATCACCGCCGGCGCCAGGCCAATGCGTACTTCCGACAGACAGAACTGCGCTTGATCAGCGCCAATGGCCATGTCGCAGGCGCTGATCAGCCCCAGCGCACCGCCAAACGCTGCGCCCTGGACCACCGCCACGGTAGGAATTTTCAACTTGGCGAGGTTGTACATCAGCTCCGCCAGTTCCCGGGCGTCGTCCAGGTTGGTGTGGTAATCGAGTTCGGCCGACTGCTGCATCCAGGCCAGGTCGGCACCGGCGCTGAAGTGTTTACCGCGACCACGGATCAGCAGAAAACGCAGGTTCGGATCACTGCTGACATGGTCCAGGGCAAGGATCAGCTCGCGGATCATTTCGGCGTTGAACGCGTTGTTTTTCTGCTCACGGCTGAGCCACAAGGTCGCAAAGCCGCGGGGGTCGCTGAGCAGTTCGAGGGTGTTGAAGTTATCCATGTGCATTCCCCGTTTACATCCGGAACACGCCGAAGCGGCTCGGTTCGATGGGCGCGTTCAATGACGCGGACAAGGCCAGGCCCAGTACATCGCGGGTCTGGGCCGGGTCGATGACCCCGTCGTCCCACAGCCTCGCGCTGGAATAGTAGGGGTGGCCCTGCTCTTCGTACTGATCGAGAATCGGTTGTTTGATTTCAGCTTCCTGGGCGGCGCTGAACGGATGGCCGCTACGTTCGGCCTGTTCGCGCTTGACCTGCACCAGTACGCCGGCGGCCTGTTCGGCACCCATCACGCCAATCCGCGCATTCGGCCACATCCACAGGAACCGTGGGTCGTAGGCGCGGCCGCACATGCCATAGTTGCCGGCACCAAAGCTACCGCCGATGATGACCGTGAATTTCGGCACCTTGGCGCAGGCCACCGCCGTCACCAGCTTCGCGCCGTGTTTGGCAATGCCGCCGGCTTCGTATTTCTGCCCGACCATGAACCCCGTGATGTTTTGCAGGAACAGCAGCGGGATACCGCGTTGACAGGCCAGCTCGATAAAGTGCGCGCCTTTTTGCGCGGCTTCGGCGAAGAGGATGCCATTGTTGGCGAGAATCGCGATCGGGTAGCCGTGCAAGTGAGCAAAACCGCAGACCAGCGTCGTCCCGAACAGCGCCTTGAACTCATCGAACACCGAACCGTCCACCAGCCGCGCAATCACTTCACGCACGTCAAACGGCTGCTTGGCGTCCGCCGAAACCACGCCGTACAGCTCGTCGCTCGAATACAGCGGGGCGATGGGGGCACGTTGCTGCACTTCGCCGAGCTTGTGCCAGTTGAGGTTGGCAATGCTGCGGCGGGCAATGGCCAGGGCGTGTTCATCGCTGTCGGCGTAGTGATCGGCGACGCCGGAGATCTTGCAGTGCACATCGGCACCGCCCAGGTCTTCAGCACTGACCACCTCTCCGGTGGCCGCTTTCACCAGCGGTGGGCCGGCCAGGAAGATCGTGGCTTGCTGGCGAACCATGATCGCTTCGTCGGCCATCGCCGGCACATAGGCGCCACCGGCGGTGCAGGAGCCCATGACCACGGCAATTTGTGGAATGCCCATGGCGCTCATGTTCGCCTGATTGAAGAAGATCCGCCCGAAGTGCTCACGGTCGGGAAACACTTCGTCCTGGCGCGGCAGGTTGGCGCCGCCGGAGTCCACCAGGTATATGCACGGCAAACGGTTCTGTTGAGCGATGGTCTGCGCGCGCAGGTGCTTTTTCACGGTCAGCGGGTAATACGAACCACCTTTTACGGTGGCATCGTTGGCGACAATCATGCACTCGACGCCTTCCACCCGGCCGACCCCGGCAATCACGCCAGCGGCCGGCACGTCTTCGCCATACACCTCGTAAGCTGCCAATTGGCTGATCTCGAGAAACGGCGAACCCGGATCGAGCAAGCGATTGATGCGCTCACGGGGCAGCAGTTTGCCCCGCGAGGTGTGGCGCTCCTGCGCCTTGGGGCCGCCACCTTGTTGAACCTGAGCGAGCAGGGTGTGCAAAGCGTCGACCTGTTTGAGCATCGCCTCGCGGTTGGCAATAAATTCCGCTGAGCGCGGATTGAGCTGGGTATGCAGCGTGGCCATGGACAGCTCCGTTTAGCGGGTTTCGTTGAACAGTTCACGACCGATCAACATCCGGCGAATCTCACTGGTACCAGCACCGATTTCGTACAGCTTGGCGTCACGCAGCAGGCGACCGGCGGGGAATTCATTGATGTAGCCGTTACCCCCCAGAATCTGGATCGCGTCGAGGGCCATCTGCGTGGCGCGTTCGGCGCTGTAGAGGATGACCCCGGCGGCGTCCTTGCGGGTGGTTTCGCCGCGCTCGCAGGCTTGGGCCACGGCATAGAGATAGGCTCGGCTGGCGTTGAGCTGGGTGTACATGTCCGCGACTTTGCCCTGGATCAACTGGAATTCGCCGATGCTCTGGCCGAACTGCTTGCGGTCGTGGATGTACGGCACGATCAGGTCCATGCAGGCCTGCATGATCCCGGTAGGGCCGCCCGACAGCACGACACGCTCGTAATCGAGGCCGCTCATCAGTACCTTCACGCCACCATTGAGCACCCCGAGGATGTTCTCTTCCGGGACTTCGACGTCATCGAAAAACAACTCGCAGGTGTTGGAGCCGCGCATGCCGAGCTTGTCGAATTTGTTGCTGCGACTGAAGCCCTTCCAGTCGCGCTCGACGATGAAAGCAGTAATACCGTGGGGGCCTTTTTCCAGGTCAGTCTTGGCGTAGATCACGTAGGTGTTGGCGTCGGGACCGTTGGTGATCCAGGTCTTGCTGCCGTTGAGCACGTAGTGGTCGCCGCGCTTGTCGGCCCGCAACTTCATCGACACCACGTCAGAGCCGGCGTTGGGTTCGCTCATGGCCAGTGCGCCGATGTGTTCGCCGCTGATCAGCTTGGGCAGGTACTTGGTTTTCTGTTCGTGATTGCCGTTGCGGTTGATCTGGTTGACGCAGAGGTTGGAGTGGGCGCCGTAGGAGAGGGCGACCGAGGCCGAGCCGCGGCTGATTTCTTCCATTGTCACCACGTGGGCCAGATAACCCAGGCCAGCGCCGCCATATTCTTCCGGGACGGTGATGCCCAGCAGGCCCATGTCGCCGAATTTGCGCCACATGTCGGCAGGGAACAGGTTGTCGATGTCTATCTGGGCGGCCCGTGGCGCTAGCTCGGCTTTGACGAAGGCCTGCACCTGATCACGGAGCATGTCGATGGTTTCGCCGAGGGCAAAGTTCAGGGATGGGTAGCTCATGGGACACCTTTTGGCTTTTTTGTCGGGTGTGGAGAGGGGGGATTGGCTCTCACCTTTACGTTAACGTAAGCCTGTGACGAATGGCTGTCAATCACCCTTTACGTTAACGTCAACTTACGCCAAAGTAAGTGCGCTTGAGTCAGCAGGTTCACCGATACACCCACTAATAAAGACAAGAGGGGTCATCATGGATCAACCCGGTTCGCAATCGCAGCTCAGCTACACCCGCGGCTCCCAGGACAAGACTCTGCTGGCGCACACCATCGGCGAGGCCTTTGATCAGACTGTGGCCCGGTATCCCGATGGCGAGGCGTTGGTGGTTCGCCATCAATCGCTGCGTTATACCTGGCGGCAACTGGCCGAAGCCGTCGACTTGCATGCCCGAGCCCTGTTGGCGCTGGGCTTGAAAGCCGGCGACCGTCTTGGCGTGTGGGCCCCCAACTGTGCTCAGTGGTGCATCAGCCAGTTCGCCAGTGCGAAGATCGGTGTCATTCTGGTCAACATCAACCCGGCGTATCGCAGTTCCGAACTCGAATACGTGCTCAAGCAGTCAGGTTGCCAATGGCTGGTCTGCGCCGCAGCGTTCAAAACTTCGGATTATCACGCCATGGTGCAAGCGCTCGCGCCTGAACTGGCGGAGCAATCGATAGGCCAGTTGCACAGCGAGCGTCTGCCGCTGCTACGAGGCGTGATCAGTCTGGACGCCCAACCACCGTCAGGCTTTTTACCCTGGTCACAACTGGCAGCCCTTGGCGCTGCGGTTTTGCCTGAGCAACTGGTCGAGCGCCAGGCCAGCCTGCATCATGATGACCCGGTGAATATCCAGTACACCTCCGGCACCACCGGGTTCCCCAAGGGCGCGACCCTCAGCCATCACAACATCCTCAACAATGGTTACATGGTCGGCGAAAGCCTGGGTCTGACGGCGAGCGACCGGCTGGTGATCCCGGTACCGCTCTACCATTGTTTCGGCATGGTCATGGGCAATCTGGGCTGCATGACCCACGGCAGCACCATGATCTACCCCAACGACGCCTTCGATCCGTTGCTGACCCTGCGTACCGTGGCCGAAGAAAAAGCCACGGCGCTGTATGGCGTGCCCACCATGTTCATCGCCATGCTGGACCAGCCGCAACGAGGCGATTTTGATTTGTCCAGCCTGCGCACCGGGATCATGGCCGGGGCCACTTGCCCTATTGAGGTGATGCGCCGGGTCATCAACGAGATGCACATGGCCGAAGTGCAGATTGCCTACGGCATGACGGAAACCAGTCCTGTGTCGTTGCAGACCGGTCCTTCAGACGAACTGGAATTGCGCGTGACCACCGTTGGCCGTACCCAGCCGCAGTTGGAGAGCAAGATCGTCGACGAGGCCGGCAATATCGTTGCCCGTGGCACCATCGGCGAGTTGTGTACCCGTGGCTACAGCGTGATGCTCGGCTACTGGGACAACCCTAGCGGCACTGCTGACGCCATCGATCAGGACGGCTGGATGCACACTGGCGACCTGGCGACCATGAACGAAGAGGGTTATGTCTGCATCGTCGGACGCAACAAGGACATGATCATCCGAGGCGGCGAGAACATTTATCCGCGTGAGCTGGAAGAATTTTTCTTCACCCACCCCGCAGTGGCTGATGTGCAAGTGATCGGCATTCCGTGCTCGCGCTACGGTGAAGAAATCGTCGCCTGGATCAAGTTCCATCCCGGCCACAGCGCCACCGAGCAAGCCTTGCAGGCCTGGTGCAAAGAGCACATTGCCCACTTCAAGACGCCACGTCATTTCAAGTTCGTCGAGGAGTTCCCGATGACCGTGACCGGCAAGATCCAGAAGTTCCGCATGCGCGAAATCAGCATTGAAGAACTGCGCGAAAAGGAAAGCTGAGAAAAATCCCCTGTGGGAGCGGGCTTGCTCACGAATGCGGTGTGTCAACCAAGGTGATATGGCTGACACATCGCCCCGGAAAACCCAAATCCCAGATAGCACAAAGGGGAGCCGAAGCTCCCCTTTAATTTTGTCGTTACGTGCTCTTTTTTTTATTATTGAGGGGCGGCCTGTTGTTGTTTTTAGTAGCCGTGACCCTTTACCGCTGTTTTGGTGATCCCCATCCGGGATCAAGAGCAAACGTATTTTTTTGAGCGCTGACCTGCTTTTTCGCTTCGCGATCCAACCGATTCGGGGGCTACCTGAAGGTAGTTTTATTGTTCTCTGCCCGGTTGCGGGTTGCTCCTGAAAGCACCCTGAAAAGCCCATCCTCTCCAAAAAAATCTGTTAGCTGCGCCTCTGTCGTGTTGTTTTTGTTATGTCAGAGTCGTTTCGTCTTGTTTTTATTGGGTGTATCGCATTTTTTATTTTTGTTATGCAAAAGGTATAGCAGGGTGCGTGCCAACTTTTATAAATGCTTTATAAATCAATGATTTGGGTTTTTTGTCGGAAATATCCGCCCGTCCAGACCTGACAAATTGTTTCCGTGTTACTCGTTTCGTAGCTGTTACACCGGGAGCGGTAACACCTCACTGTGCGGCGCGCGCCTTGGCTACCCGCGAACCGGTAGGGCGACCCAGCACGTCACAGATCTGCCGGCCGGCACCTATCAGTGCGTCCAGGTCGACGCCGGTTTCAATGCCCAGGCCATTGAGCAGGTACAACACGTCTTCGGTGGCAACGTTACCGCTGGCGCCCTTGGCATACGGGCAACCGCCCAGGCCTGCGACAGAACTGTCGAACACGGCGATGCCTTCCAGCAGACTGGCGTAGACGTTGGCCATGGCTTGGCCGTAGGTATCGTGGAAGTGCCCGGCGAGCTTGTCCCTGGGCACTTCAGCCGAAACCACCTCGAACATCTTGCGTGTGGCGCCAGCGGTGCCGGTGCCGATGGTGTCCCCCAAGGACACCTCGTAGCAGCCCATTGCGTACAGTTCGCGGGCGACCCACGCCACTTGTTCGGGCTTGACCGCGCCTTCGTACGGGCAGCCCAGCACGCAGGAGACGTAACCGCGCACGCTGACACCGTTCTGCCGGGCGGCTTCCATGATCGGCGCAAAGCGCTCAAGGCTTTCCTTGATGGAACAGTTGATGTTGCGCTGGGAGAATGCTTCGGACGCGGCGGCGAACACGGCGACCTCTTTCACGCCGGCCGCCAGCGCGTCTTCAAAACCCCGCAGGTTCGGCGCCAGGGCGCCATAGGTGACGCCGGGTTTGCGCTGTATCTGCGCGAACACCTCGGCGGAGCCGGCCATTTGCGGCACCCACTTGGGCGAGACAAAACTGCCGGCTTCGATATAACCCAGGCCGGCGGCGCTCAGGGCGTCCACCAGGTGCACCTTGTCGGCGACACTGATGGGTTGTGCTTCATTCTGCAGGCCGTCGCGAGGGCCAACTTCAATCAGGCGTACAAAGGAGGGAAGGGACATGGGGATTGACCTGTAGTGGGCTGCCAGTATCAAGAGGATGACAATGATTACTGCACGGTTTCCTGACCTTTGATCGTCTGCTCCAGGGCCTGGATGCAGCGTTCTTCGGCGGTGTCGAGTTCCAGCTTCATCTGTTCGATGTCCAGCAGTTGCTGTTCGAGCTGTTCCCGACGTTCGGTGATCTTCGCCAGCATGCTGTGCAGTTGTTTCTGGTTGCCGCTGGTGGGGTCGTAGAGTTCGATCAGTTCACGGCACTCGGCCAGGGAAAAACCGATGCGCTTGCCCCGCAGGATCAGCTTCAGGCTGACCTTGTCCCGAGGCGAATAAATGCGTTCCTGGCCACGTCGCTCCGGGCTCAGCAGGCCTTGCTCTTCATAGAAGCGGATGGCCCGGGTGGTGATATCCAGTTCGCGGGCGAGGTCGGAGATGCTGTAGGTCTGGCTGCTCATGGAAGCGCTCGAAACGAAAGGGGCTGGCGCTAAGCTAATGGCAGGTTGACGTTCACGTCAAGCAATCAGATCCCAATGCAGACACACCCCTTGTGGGAGCGAGCCTGCTCGCGATAGCGGTATACCTGTCAGCATTAATGTTGACTGACCCGGCGCCATCGCGAGCAGGCTCGCTCCCACAATTTTGATCGCCTAAACCTTGTCGAGCTTCTTCTCATGCGCCGTCACCTGCTGGCACAGCTCGATCATCTGTTCGCGCATCCAGCGATTGGCCGGGTCCTGGTCGGTGCTTTCATGCCAGTAGAGATGGGTTTCCACGGGGGGCACATCGTTGACCGGCAACACGAAGGCATGCAGATCGTGACGACGGGCAAAGCGCTCGGGGACGGTCATGACCATGTCGGTCTGTTGCAACACCTGGGACGCCATCAAGTAATGCTGGGAGCGTAGGGCGATCTTGCGCTGGATGCCCATCTTGCCCAGGGCCAGGTCGACATAACCCAGACCGTTACGGCGGCTGGAAATATGCACATGAGTCTGTGCCAGGTAATCATCGAGGCTGATTTTTTCCTTGCCCGCCAGTGGGTGCCCCTTGCGCATGGCGCACACGTACCGGTCTTCCATCAGCTTGACGTGGCGCACTTGCGGGTCGGTATTGAGTGGCGCGTCGACGGCGAAGTCGAGGCGACCGGCGGCCAGTTCCTTGGTGGTTTCACGGCGCTTGGACAGGAAGCTCTCGATGGCCACGGTCGGCGCCAGGCGTCGCAGGCGCTGGAACAACAGAGGCAGGATCACGCCTTCGGTGAGGTCGGTCATGCTGATGCGGTAGGTCTTGACCGCCTGCAGCGGATTGAAAATCCGGCTTTCCTGCACCGACACTCGCAGCAACGATAAGGCATTGCGCACCGGGCCAATGATGTTCTGGGCCATGGGCGTGGGCACCATGCCCTGGGCCGTGCGCACGAACAGCGGGTCATTGAAGGTCTCACGCAAACGCGCCAGGGCATTGGACACCGCCGGCTGAGTGATGCCGACGATCTGTCCAGCGCGGGTCAGGTTGGCTTCGGTGTAGATCGCGTCAAAAACGATAAAAAGGTTGAGGTCGACCTTGCTCAGATTCATGGCGCTGCACTCTTGTTCTTGGGCTTGTTGTGAGGTGCCGGGTGGCGATGAAAATCAGTGAACCATATATCGGTGATGAATGTTAATACACGCCGAGAATAGGTTAGGTAAATTTTCGTAGCTGAACTAGCATCGATTTCATGACCTAAAAACAACCTCTGCCAAGAAGGTGCTTCTCATGGATTTTGCGTATTCCCCCAAGGTTCAGGAACTGCGTGAACGTGTCACCGCGTTCATGGACGCCTACGTATACCCGGCTGAAGCAGTGTTCGAACGACAAGTGGCCGAAGGCGACCGCTGGCAGCCCACCGCCATCATGGAAGAGCTCAAGGCCAAGGCCAAAGCCGAAGGGCTGTGGAATCTGTTCCTGCCCGAGTCTGAGCTGGGCGCTGGCCTGACCAACCTCGAATACGCGCCGTTGGCAGAGATCATGGGCCGTTCGTTGCTGGGGCCGGAGCCGTTCAACTGCTCGGCGCCGGACACGGGCAACATGGAAGTGCTGGTGCGTTACGCCAATGAAGAACAGAAACAACGCTGGCTGGAACCGCTGCTGCGCGGCGAGATCCGCTCGGCCTTCGCCATGACCGAGCCGGACGTTGCTTCTTCGGACGCCACCAACATGGCCGCCCGCGCCGAGCGCGATGGCGACGAGTGGGTGATCAACGGCAAGAAGTGGTGGACCTCCGGGGCCTGTGATCCGCGCTGCAAGATTCTGATCTTCATGGGCCTGAGCAACCCCGACGCGCCGCGTCATGCCCAGCACTCGATGATTCTGGTGCCGGTGGACACGCCAGGGGTAAAAATCGTACGTCCGCTGCCGGTATTCGGCTACGACGATGCGCCTCACGGCCACGCCGAAGTGCTGTTCGACAATGTGCGGGTGCCGTACGAAAACGTCTTGCTGGGCGAAGGGCGCGGTTTTGAAATTGCCCAGGGTCGCCTCGGCCCGGGCCGGATCCACCACTGCATGCGTTCCATCGGCATGGCCGAGCGTGCATTGGAGTTGATGTGCAAACGTGCCGTCAGCCGCACCGCCTTCGGCCAGCCGTTGGCGCGCCTGGGCGGCAACGTCGACAAGATCGCCGATTCACGGATGGAAATCGACATGGCGCGCCTGCTGACCTTGAAAGCGGCGTACATGATGGACACCGTCGGTAATAAGGTCGCCAAGAGTGAGATCGCCCAGATCAAGGTCGTTGCGCCGAACGTGGCCTTGAAGGTTATCGACCGGGCCATCCAGATCCACGGCGGCGCCGGGGTTTCCAACGATTTCCCGCTGGCCTACATGTACGCCATGCAACGCACCTTGCGCCTGGCCGACGGCCCGGATGAAGTGCACCGCGCCGCTATCGGCAAGTTCGAAATCGGCAAGTACGTGCCCAAGGAGATGTTGCGCAGCGGGCGCTAGGAAGTTAGCCCACTACGAGCCTTTGTAGGAGCAAAGCTTGCTTCCACAGGCTCATCTTGTGGGGGTGAGCTCGCTTACTCCTTGACGCTCATATATTCCTCGGCCCAGCGGATGTAATCCTCGGGCTGGGTGTAAGTGTGGGTCAGCTCGGTGGCGCTCAGGTCTGACGCCTGGGTGAAGATCTGCCGCTGTTCGCGCAGGCTGTCATAGGTGGCCTTGATCGCGGCGAAGTAGGCACCGTGACCATCGATGGTGACGCGCACGCCGAGTTCCGCCAGGCGTTTGTCGTCACGCAGCAACGGATTGCCATAGGTGACGAGCATCAACGGCACGCTCAGGTTTTCGCTGATCTGCGCCAGATGGTCGAAGTCCTGCACCCCCACCATGCAAATCCCGTCGGCGCCGGCACGTTCGTATTGCTGGGTCCGACTGATGATTTCCTGGACCGGTAGGATCCCGGCGTTGGTGCGGGCAATGATCGCCATTTCCGGGTCGACCCGGGCTTCCAGTGCTGCGCGAATCTTGCCGACACCTTCGGCGACGCCGATCAGGTCGGTGGATTTGCGGCCGAACTGGGCCGGCAGCAGCGTGTCTTCGATGGTCAGGGCCGCCACACCGGCGCGTTCGAGTTCGATGATGGTGCGCATCACGTTCAGGGCGTTGCCATAGCCGTGATCGGCGTCGGCAATTACCGGCAGTTGGGCTACGCGGCCAATGCGCGTGGCCTGCTCGGCGAATTCGCTGAGTGTGATGAGGGCAAAGTCCGGCGCCCCCAACACTTGCAGCGACGCGACCGAACCTCCCAGTATCCCTACTTCAAAACCCAGGTCGGCGGCGATGCGCGCTGACATCGGATCAAACACCGAGGCGGTGTGGTAGCAGGTTTCGCTCGCCAGCAGTTGGCGAAAGTTGCGACGCAAGTCTTGATGGGAAAGCCTGGGCATATGAGTTCCACCATTGGAATGGAAAGGCTTGAGCAAAAGTGTCAACGCCGAAAGATCCAAAGGCTATCACGCGCAAGGCTTAAAGATGATGACGAATGTGCATGGGCTATGTGTGTGCCGGATTGCAGAGGATCCCGACAGGCTGTCAGCGATGATCGAGCTGACCAAGGTGCAGGCAAAGGGGGCGGAGGCTAATGCGTGTCAGTGGATGAGGTATTTGTGCTCGAACCCAGCCTACGCCGCCACCGCTTGCCGCCCCTGTTGAAGCAACGCCACGGCGCGCACCGTGTCACCTGGTTGCATTTGCAGACGTTTGGCCGTGAGACGGTCCACCAGCAGGCTGTGACCGTGCTGGTGGGCTCGGGCACTGGTAACGCGGCAACTCGCCAGCCGTCGGTTGTGGATCAGCCAGACCGGTGCCTGTTCGTCCGGCATACCGATGGCCAGGGTCAGCGACTGGCTGTCGCGCACGGTCCGGATTTTCGCCACTGGCGCTTCGATCACCGGACCGCCATCGAAAATGTCGATGTAGCCTTTATGGGCAAAACCCTCGGCGCCGAGGATTTTCAGGGCCGGCTCGGTATTCGGGTGGGCCCTGCCGATAGCCGCCTGGGCCTGTTCGGTGAGCAGGCAGGTGTACAGGGGTTGGCGCGGCATCAGCTCGGCGATGAAGGATTTGTTGCCCATGCCGGACAATTGGTCGGCGTAGCTGAAGTCTTTCTGGAAGAAGTGCCGGCCCAGGCTGTCCCAGAACGGTGAACAGCCGTGCTCGTCGGCGTGTCCTCGCAATTCGGCGATCAGTTTTTCACCGAACAGCTGGGAAAACTCGGCCACGAACAGCAAGCGCGCCAGGGACAGCAGGCGTCCGTTATGGCCGCGGCGGTGTTCGGGATGCAGAAACAAGGAGCAGATCTCCGATTGCCCGGTCATCTCATTGTTGAGGAATAGTGTGGGTATCTGCCGCTGGATGCCCAGTTCAGGCGCGGAGCTGACGGTGACCCCGACTCGATAGTTGTACCAGGGCTCACGCAGCCCGACCGCACCGGTCAGGGCGCTGATACCGACTACTTGCCGGTCATCGTCCTCGAGCACGAACAGGTAATCGGCATCGGCGCGTTCGACTTGTCCGGCAAAGGTGCGCTGGGCCCAGCGCACTCGATGGGCCAGGCGTTCTTCGTTGGCCGGCAGGCTGGTGAACCCGGGGCCCGCGCAATGGGCCAGGTCCAGCAAGGCGGGCAGATCCGTCAGAGCGACCGGGCGCACAATCATGATGCAGCTCCTTCATCGTGCCAATCGGGGCGCTGATGCCAGGTGAGGAATCGCGTCAGGTTCATAACGCAACCACCCGGGCCCGCTCGCCGTCGGTGATACCCAGTGCTGCCAGCATCTGCGGTGTCAGGGACACGGTGCCCTCGGCACTGACGTCAAGCTCGGCCACGATGGCCCGGTAATTCTCCAGGCCGTCGTTGCTCAGCAGGAAGCGGCCGCCGAGGTCAATGTCTGAGCATTGTCGGGCCGTGGCTATACGGCTTTGGGTGATCGAGCGGATGTTCGCCACACGAGCATGCAGTGTCGGCCCGCCGTCGAAGATATCCACGTAGCTGTTGGTTTCGAAACCCTCGCGTTCCAGGATGTCGAAGGCTTCCTGGCCGTCGGGATGCACCCGGCCGATACAGGCTTGGGCCGCCTGGGACAGCATGGGTACATAAATCGGGTATTGCGGCATCAGTTCGGCGAGAAAGGTGCGGCTCTGCAGACCGCACAAGCGTTCGGCTTCGGCGTAGGGCAGGTCGAAAAAATGCTGGCCGACGGCATCCCAGAACGGCGACTGACCGTCATCGCTGCTGAAACCAACGATCTCGGTGATCACTGATTCGGCAAAGCGTTGCGGATGGGCGGCGATGAACATCAGCCGCGCGCGGGACAGCAACTCCGATTCCGGCGTGCGTACCCGTCCGGCGTCGATATGAAAACCGCGCAGCAGCGTCTGGCCATTGAGGTCCTGGCAAAGCGACAGCGCAGGTACGCCGTGCTGGATGTTCAGTTCCCGGGACTCGCTGGTAAACGGGCGATGCCGCAGGCTGTAGAACGGCTCATTGCAGCCGGTGCTGGCGAGAATCTCGGAACAGCCGGTCAATTGCCCGGATGCCAGGTCCTCCAGGACGAAGAAATAATTCTCTGCGCCAGGGCTCTGCACGTCGGTCTCGAACGAGGCACATGAATCGAGGATTTTGTCCCTCAGGCGTTCGGTATCGTCGGGAAGCGATGTGACGCCCACCAGACTGTCACGGGCCAGTTGCTGCAGTTGCGGCAGGTCGCTTAATTGAACTGGACGTAAGGCCAGCATGGATTGCACTCCTTTTCCAAAGAGCCCGGTGACATGCACCGGGCTTGACGATCACTGTCGATGTCCACGCATTGTGACGACGGCTGGTCGAACCCCTTCGACCGCCGATCCTCACTGTCCCGCAGGGTCAGGCAGGGCAGTATCGGTGCCGAACTTATTGAGCACGGCCAGATAGACCAGGCCTGCGGCAATCCATATCAAGCCGAGCTTCTGCGCATCCACGCCCATGTTGTACATGATGGCCGCGACGATGGCGAAGCCGATCAAAGGGCAGATCAGGTGGCGAATCACTTGGCCGGACCGCTGGCGGCGCCAGTGATGGTTGATCACGGTGATATGCAACAACATGAAGCCGCTCAAGGCGCCGAAATTGACCAGGGAAGTCAGGGTGTCCACGGCATCGATGAACAGGTAGCAGATCAACAGCGACAGCACCGCTACCAGATAGATGCTCAAGTATGGGGTGTTGTGTTTCGGATGGACCTTGGCCAGCACCTTGGGGAGCTTGCCGTCCCGGGCCATGCCGAACAACAGGCGCGACACTGCTGCTTGCGAGGTAATCGCCACAGCCACGCCCCAGGCCAGCGCCGTGGCGACGGCGGTCAAAGTGGCCAGCCAACTGCCGGCCGCCAATTCGGCGATTTCATAAAACGCGGTATCGGCGGACTTGAAGCCCATGCCGGCCGCCAGGTCGGTGGCAATCCAGGTCTGCACGACGAAAATCACCCCCATCACCAGCAGTGTGATCAACGCCGCCTTGCCCACGCTGCGCCCCGGATCATTCTTGATTTCTTCGGCCAGGGTGGAAATGGCATCGAAGCCCAGGAACGACAACACGGCGATAGACACGGCCTGCATCAACAGCGCGAAATCAAAACGTTCCGGGCTGTACAGCGGCGCCAGGGTCAGTTGGCCGTTACCGGCGCCCCCCTGCAAGGCATTCCAGGCGTAGAACAGGAAAATGGCCAGCACCATTAGTTGCGCCAGCAGGAAAATGATATTCATCCGTGCGGTGAAGGTGATGCCCCGCAGGTTGACGAAGGTCGCGCTGACCAGGAATGCCAGAATGAAACCGACCTTGGGAACGTCCGGGTACAGATGGTTCAGCGCCATGGCGGCGTAGACATAGAGCAGGGGCGGGATCAGCAGGTAGTCCAGCAGCATCAGCCAACCGGCGATGAAGCCCACGTGTGGGTTAAGGCCCCGTTGCGCATAGGAATAGACGGAGCCGGCCACCGGAAAAGCTCTGGCCATGCTGCCGTAGCTCAAGGCCGTGAAGAGCATCGCCACCATGCCGATGATATACGCCAACGGCACCATCCCCGGCGCCTCGGCGTTAACGTAGCCATACACGCCGAACGGTGCGATGGGGATCATGAAAATCATCCCGTACACCACCAGGTCCGTCAGCGACAGGCTGCGCTTCAATTCCTGTTTATAGCCAAATGCCTCGATACTCATAAGCCGTTCTCCTTCTCAGCTGTGTGGGTGTGCTCTTGCTTGTCGCTTGCCGCTCGAACCTTGCCGCTGCTTTCCTACAACAATGGCGCCAGGTAAGCGCTCCAGGCCTGCACCGCTGTCGGGCTGCGTAGCAGGTCGTTGCGCACTTCGATCAACACCGAATCCAGGCCGCGTCCATCGCCATGTACCGGAACCGTCATATCGGTCGAAGGGTTGATCTTGTACGGCTGGTTGCCGGCTACCCGTAGCGAGTGCCGGCTTAGCCCGTCGACGATGCGCTGGGCATAGTCCTTGGCCTCGCCGAACAGCACGCCCGCTTCCAGGGCGCGCGGTTGGCCGTAGAACACCGGCGTAAAACTGTGGATGCCCACCACCCGCACCGTCCGGTTGTCGGCCAGGCGCTGGTCGATCAACGCTCGCAGTCGATCATGGAAGGGATGGAACAGGCACCGCTGGCGATATTCACGGGTGGCCTCATCCAGGGACTGGTTGCCCGGAATCTGGTAGATCTCGCTCTGGTGCGGGATGCTGTCGGCGACGTGAAGGGGACGGTTCAGGTCGATCAGCAGCCGTGAATAGTTGGCCGCGAGCAAGGTCGCTCCAAGGGTTTCGGACAGTTGTTCGGCCAGCGCCAGGGCACCTATATCCCAGGCAATGTGCTCCTGGGCCGCCGTCTCATCCAGGCCAAGGTCGTTCAACGCGGCGGGGATAAAGCGGTCGGCGTGTTCACACACCAGGATCAACGGGTGTTCGGCGTCTTCCCGGATCAGGCGATAAGCCGGCCCGGTATAAAGGCCCGATTCAGCACATTCAATAGATTCGCGCATAGTGCTCACACAGCTCGGCAGGTGACAGCGCCTGGGTCAAGGCCAGCTCCTGGGCCTTCAAGGCGAAATAGGTTTCGACCAGCGGGCCGGGCAGGGCTTCGAACAGCGCCCCGCTGTGGCGCAGGCAATCCAGCGCCTGGGCCAGGGTCGTCGGCAGGGCGATAATGCCACGGGCACGACGGTGTTCTTCGTTCAATTCATCGGGTATTTCATCGGTGACCGCCGTGAGCGCCAGCCGTTGCTCGATGCCCAGTCGCCCGGCGATCAACAGCGCCGCCAGCGCCAGGTGCGGCGAAGCGGTGGCATCCATGGCGCGAAATTCCAGGTTGTACTGGGTCGCCACCGGTTTGCCGCTCACGCTCACCGTCGGGCAGATGCGCAGCGCCGCTTCGCGGTTACGTTGCCCCAGGCAGGCGTAGGACGCGCTCCAGTGATGGGGTTGCAGGCGTTCATAGGACACCGGTGTCGGCGCGGTGATCGCGCACAGGGCGGGCAGATAGTGCAGCACCCCGGCGGCCCAGTGCTGGCCCAGGTCCGACAGCCCGTTGGCGCCGCCAGCATCATGCAGCACGGGGACGCCGTCCAGGTCTTGCAGGCTCATGTGCAAATGCACGCCGTTGCACACGGCATGTTCCGAAGTCTTGGGGGCGAAACTCACATCCAGGCCCATCTGCCGGGCGATCTCCCGGGTGATTTCCCGCACGTTCACCGCACGGTCGGCGGCGGCCACGCCCAGGGTCGGGCGGCAGGTGATTTCATACTGATGCTTGCCGTATTCCGGCAGGAACATTTCCGGTTCCACGCCGCCTGCCCGCAATGCGCTGAGCAACCATCCGGCGAACCCGGCCTGCTGGCGCTGGGCCTGGAGGCTGAAGGCCAGGCGATCCGGTTGGGGTTGAGGGGTATCGAGGCTGAATTCATGCTCGAACGCGGCGAACACCTGCAAGCCCAGCTCGGCGCGATAACGTTGCACTTCGTCATGCAGCAAGGTGCGAGGGCAAGCGGCCCAGGGCCGACCATCGGTTTCCCGCACATCGCAATGAATGAAATCCAGGGCAGGCGCCTGGGCATCCGGGCCATTGTCGACAGTGACCCGGCTGGCCAGGTCCGGGATCAGTCGCAGGTCGCCATAGGCCCCCCAAGGGTTGACCGATGCAATGATGTCCTGGGGCGTCAGCGCACTGTTGGCCGGCACCCAGCCACAACCGGCGTCGACGTAGTGGGGCAGTTCATCACTGGGGAACGAGCGGCCGCGGGTCACGCCGATCAGGTCGGTGCAGACCAGCGTGGACACGGGCAGCGGGGCCAGCGGCGTTGCGGCATCGAGACGGCTCACGGCTGCATCTCCTGCAACCGACCGAGCACGGTGTCGGTATCGGTGATCCAGCAATAACCTTTGATCGCGTTCAGGCAGGCCAGATGACGTTGTTCGCTGTAAGTGGCGCAGGCATCTTCCACCAGCGTGACCAGGTAGCCGCGGTCGGCGGCGTCACGCACGGCCATGTCGACACACTGGTCGGTGACGATGCCGGCGATGATCAGATGACGGGTCTGCAGATTGCGCAGCACGTAGTCGATGTTGGTGGAGTTGAAGACCCCCGAAGACGTCTTGGGCAGCACGATCTCGTTTTCCCGCGGCGCCAGCTCGGCGATGATCTGGGCTTGCGGGCTGTCTTTGGGCAAATGCATGTCCGACAGCTTGTGGTCCAGCGAGCGATCGCGACCATCGGCAGTCAGGCTCTGGATGTGGGTGTGCAACACGTTTTGCTGCGCCGCCCGCACCGCTTCGAGCAGGCGCTGCTGATTGGGGATCACCTGTTGGCGGGCACGGCGGATGAAATAGTCGGCCTCGGGCGTGGCCAGGTGGGCATCGAATTGCGGTTCCAGCCAGGCGCGTTGCATGTCCACCAGCAGCAAGGCGGTATGGTCGCAGGTGAATGGCAAATCCCGAGGGGAGTGGTGAGGGAGCGAGAACATCCTTATTTTTCCTCCAGCAGGTGCGTGTTGAACGCCGTGCGCAAGGTGTCGATACCTTCCAGGCGCTCGGCCAGATCAGGGCATTGCAAGGTCAGGCAGGCGATAAGCGCTTCGACCTGGGCCAGCGCCGGCACCAGGCTGTCGAAGGCCGAGATCGATTCCACCGGAGCGCTGATGATCAGGTCGGCCAGTTCCCGTAGCGGTGAGGTGTAGACGTCGCTGAACAGTACGACCCGCGCGTGGCGCTCCTTGGCCGCGCTGGCCACGCGTTGGGCCTGGGCCTGGTAGCGACGATAATCGAAGATCAGCACCACATCCTGGCGCTGCACGTCGAACAACCGGTCGGGTAACTGGGCGTTGTCTTCCAGGGCAAAACAACCCGCACGCAGCAAGCGCAAGTGGTTGAGCAGGTATTGGGCGAGGAAGCTGCTGAAGCGCCCGCCAAAACAATGCACCTGATGCCGGCTGTCGAGCAGCCATTGCACGAGAATACGCACGTCTTCGGGTTGAGTCAGGGCCTGGGTGTCGGTGAGGATGCGCTGGCTGGTTGCCAGGTACTGGCTCCAGGTGTCGCCTTGCTGCAATTTGGCCCGCGGTTGCAACAGGGTGCGAGGGGAGCGCAGGCGATGGTCCATGTCACTGAGCAGCGCATCCTGGAATTCGGCATAACCGCCAAATCCGAGTTTTTTCACCAGCCGCACGATAGTCGGGTCGCTGACCCCGGCATGATCGGCCAGGCGCGACATCGGCCCGAGGCCGTTGCGCGGGTAATGATCGAGCAGGGCCCGTACGACCTTGCGTTCCGACGGCGTCAAAACCAAGCCCGGATCGGTAATCAGGTCTCGAAGAGGCGGCATCCGTGCTCCTTGCCTGGATGGGTGTTGGATTTCTTTCATAACTCCTGAAAATAGTATTTATGTAGCGGGTACTACATGTCCAGTGGTTTTTACGTTCTGTTTAAAATGCACGAAAGTAGTGCGAAAGCCTTGTAGGACGGGGACTTGAATCGCATAGATCCGATATGTCAGTTGATGCCTCTGTCGGTGTAAGACATAACGCCTTTTTGTCTCAGTTATTTGATTTCATATAAGGTGCTGTACAAGAAAAAGCCGGAGTATCACCTCCATGAAACCCGTTCGACTGTCTGAGTACCGTGTGTGCAAGCCACTCGCCTGACCCTGATCTGCCATGCCCGCACCGTCGCCCAGAAGCAGGCGCGTTTTGGCCTGGATGAACCGCTGGATGCCGACTGGCTGGGCAAACGCCCGGAGCCGGGCCACGGCTACCGAAATGTCCGGCAGTTGCTCTGCGGGCCGGAGTTGCGCACCCGGCAGACTGCCGCCCTGTTCGGCGACGACGCCCAGGTGGTCGCTGACCTGGCCGATTGCGATCTGGGTCGCTGGCGTGGCTTGTCCATCGACCAGTTGCTCAAGGTCGAACCGCAACCCCTGCAAGCCTGGCTCGACGATCCCGATGCGGCTCCCCATGGCGGCGAATCCGTCACCCGCTTGTACCATCGTGTCAGCGACTGGTTGGCCAGCCTGGAAGGCCGGCCAGGGCATGTGTTGGCCGTCACTCATCCGTTCGTGATCCGCGCGGCCGTGGTGACCGTATTGGGCTGTCCGGCAGCTGCCTTCAACCGTCTCGACATCGAACCGCTGTCGACTGTCGAGTTGCGTTTCAACGGTGTGTGGCGATTGCGCACCGAGGGTCCCGGCCAGGAGTCACTCGAATGAAAAAACTGTCAGTCATCGGTATTGGTGCCGGCGATCCGGATTACCTGACGATCCAGGCAGTGAAAGCCTTGAATCGGGTGGATGTGTTCTTTCTCATGGACAAGGGGCCTGCCAAGCAGGCGTTAGTGGATCTGCGGCGGGAAATCTGCCAACGCTACATCGTTGATCGTACCTACCGTTTCGTCGAAGCCTACAGCCCCGAGCGACAACGCGGCGACGTGGACTACGCCGCCAGTGTCGAAGATCTGAACCGGGCGAAGCAGGCTACCTTCGAGCGGTTGATCGAAGAGCAGTTGTCTGACGGGCAGTGCGGCGGTTTCCTGGTCTGGGGCGATCCGTCGTTGTACGACAGCACCGTGCGTATCTTGCAGTCGATTCTCGACGCGGGTCGCTGCGCCTTCGAATTCGAGGTGATTGCGGGCATCACCAGCGTCCAGGCCCTCGCGGCGCAACATAAGGTGCCATTGAACAGCATTGGCGGTTCGCTGGAGATCACCACGGGCCGCCGGCTGGCGGCAGGGCAGGTCGGTGACTCGGCAAGCGTGGTGGTGATGCTCGATGCTGAAGATGCGTATCGCCAGGTATCCGATCCGGATACGCACATCTACTGGGGGGCCTATGTGGGCACACCGGATCAGATCCTGATCGCCGGTCGGCTGGAGGAGGTGGCTGAAAGCATCGAACGCACCCGCAAGGCCGCACGGCAGGCGAACGGATGGATCATGGATACTTATTTGTTGCGCAAACCTTGATAACTCAAACCTTGATACGTCAGACCCCAATGTTCGACAGTTTCCACGTCAACTGACCGCCTTCGCCCCACGTCCAAACCGCTCCCGGTACACCGACGGCGCCAGCCCCACCACACTGCGAAATGCCACGCGAAAGCTTTCCACCGAGCGGTAGCCGCACAGCTGGGCGATGTTGTCGGTGTTGTCTTCGGTGCTTTCCAGCAACTCGCGAGCCCGGGCCAGGCGCTCATGTTGCAGCCAGGCCTTGGGCGACAGGCCGCAGGCCTGGGTGAAGTGCCGCAGGAAGGTTCGCTCGCTCATGGCCGCCTGGCTGGCCAGTTCGCGCACACCGAGCGGTTCGTGCAGGCGTTCGCGGGCCCAGTGCATGACGCCGGACAAATCGCTGCGTGGCGTGCGGCTGACCGGTGAAGGAATGAACTGCGCCTGGCCGCCCGTGCGTTGTGGTGACATCACCAGTCGCCGCGCCACGGCGTTGGCAACCTGGGTGCCGAAATCCCGCGCCACCAGGTGCAGGCAGGCATCAATGCCCGCGGCGCTGCCGGCCGAAGTAATGACTTGCCCCGAATCCACGTACAGCACATCCGGGTCTACCAGGATGGCGGGAAAACTTTTGGCCAGTTCATCGGTGTAGCGCCAGTGAGTGGTAGCGCCCAGCCCATCGAGCAAGCCGGCGGCGGCCAGCACGAAAGCTCCGGAGCAGATTGACAGCAGGCGCGCGCCCCGGGCATGGGCGCAGCGCAATGCCTCAAGCAGCGCCGGCGGCGGTGGTTCGTCGCGACTGTGCCAGCCGGGCACCACGATGGTTTGCGCCGTTTGCAATAATTCCATGCCGCCATCGGCCAGGATCTGGAAGCCGCCCATGGCCCGCATCGGGCCGTCATCGACGGCAACGATCCGATGTTTGTACCAAAGGAAATCGAACTCAGGTCGGGCAAGGCCGAATATCTCGATGGCGATGCCGAATTCGAAGGTGCACAGGCCGTCGTAGGCGAGGATGGCGACCAGACCGGGATTGGGCTGCATATGGCGGAAAATTCCCACAGAGTGTCTTGTGCGCCACTGTAGCGGTAAGCATCGGCCGGATAAAGTCTGCTCACCCCCTCATTTGTCTGTGGAGTACACACTCATGACCAGCCTGGTTCGCCAAGTGCCTGCTGCCCCGTCCGACCTAGCCCTGCAACATTTCAGCCGGCGTCTGACGTTCGAAACTGATTGCTCCGACGTTCACGCCAGCCAACAGGCTGGAGAAGTCGATTTCGTCCTGGTGGACGTGCGCGGGCCACTGGCTTTCGAGCGCGGGCATGTGCCCGGGGCGATCAACCTGCCAACCCGCTCGCTGACCGCCCAGGCGCTGGCGGCTTATCCCAAGACCGCGCTGTTTGTGGTCTATTGCGCGGGCCCGCATTGCAATGGCGCGAACAAAGCGGCAGTGCGTCTGGCGACCTTGGGTTATCCGGTCAAGGAAATGATTGGCGGTGTCATGGGCTGGCTGGACGAAGGCTTCCGGCTGACTGGCGCAGTGCAATGCGCGGCGGACCAGGCTGTCGGCTGCGACTGCTGATCCTTTCCAGCCAGCAGGGTGCAAACCCTGTGGCTTGGTTGTTTCTATAAATATTTGTCGCCTCAACACAATTCGCCTCCTGAGTGCCCCTCTAGACTGCCGGCCACTTCGGTTTTTAATGACCGAACGCTGCCTAAGAATCTGCCGATAACCCGCTAATAAAAAACCTGCGCACTCAGGAGCAAAAATGAACAAGCTAGCAATGTTTGGTGCCTTGGCACTGTCCGTGTTGTCCTTGTCGGCCGTGGCCGAGGACGCCAAGCCGATCCGCCTCGGAATCGAAGCCGGTTACCCGCCGTTCTCGATGAAAACCCCCGACGGCAAGCTGACGGGTTTCGATGTTGATATCGGCGACGCGCTGTGCAAACAGATGAAGGTCAAGTGCACTTGGGTCGAGCAGGAATTTGACGGCCTGATCCCAGCGCTGAAAGTGAAGAAAATCGACGCGATCCTGTCGTCCATGACCATCACCGATGATCGTAAGAAAAACGTCGACTTCACCATCAAGTACTACCACACCCCGGCGCGTTTCGTGATGAAGGAAGGCAGCGACGTCAAGGACCCGCTGACCGAACTCAAGGGCAAGAAAGTCGGTGTGCTGCGTGCCAGTACCCACGACCGTTTCGCCACCGAGGTGCTGGTGCCCGCCGGTATCAATCTGGTGCGTTACAGCTCCCAGCAAGAAGCCAACCTAGACATGGTCGCCGGTCGTCTCGACGCCATGCTCGCCGACTCGGTCAACCTCGACGACGGCTTCCTGAAAACGGACGCCGGAAAAGGTTTTGCCTTCGTGGGCCCGACCTATGAAGATGCCAAATACTTCGGTGGCGGCGCCGGCATTGCGGTGCGCAAGGGGGATAAGGCCCTGGCCGAGAAATTCAACGACGCCATCACGCAAATCCGCGCCAACGGCACGTACAAGAAAGTGCAGGACAAGTACTTCGCTTTTGATGTCTACGGGCATTAATCGCTGAAACCAAGGTGGCCCGCCGTTGACCCGGTCGGCCACCTTTTTCATGGGCGAGTGTTTTACCCCAGCGCCCGTCGAAATACCGTTATTGGGAGTTCCTCATGCAACGCATCGACCATACCCTGCCATGGAGCCACCTGGGCACCGAGCGCCGGCTCAGTGTGTTTCGTTACGGCCACGGTCCACGCAAGGCGTATATCCAGGCCAGCCTGCACGCCGATGAATTGCCCGGCATGCGCACGGCATGGGAGCTGAAACAACGACTCAACGAGCTTGAGACCCAAGGCTTGCTCAACGGCGTGATTGAACTGGTGCCCGTGGCCAACCCCATCGGCCTGGACCAGCATCTGCAGAGCGCGCACCTGGGGCGTTTCGAGCTGGGCAGCGGCAAGAACTTCAATCGGTCTTTCGTGGAACTCAGCGCGCCGGTGGCCCAACGCATCGGTGATCGCCTGGGCGACGACCCGGCCGCCAATATCACGCTGATCCGCCAGACCATGGTTCAGGTGCTGGACGATTTGCCGGCGCCGCCCTCACAACTCGAGGCCCTGCATCGCCTGCTGCTGCGCCATGCCTGCGACGCCGATGTCACCCTGGACCTGCATTGCGACTTCGAGGCGGCGATTCACCTCTACGCCTTGCCGCAACACTGGCCGCAGTGGCGCTCCCTGGCCGCGCGGTTGAAGGCGGGCGTGGCGTTGCTGTGCGAAGACTCTGGCGGCAGTTCGTTCGACGAGTCCTGTTCCTCGCCCTGGTTGCGCCTGGCCAAGACCTTCCCCGAGGCCGCGATCCCGCCGGCCAACCTGGCGACCACGCTGGAACTGGGCAGCATGGGCGACACCCGGGTGGATCAGGCCCAGGCCAATTGCGAAGCCATTCTCGGGTTCCTGGCCGAGCAGGGTTTCATCGGTGGTGACTGGCCGCCCGTGCCAGCGCACTGTTGTGAAGGTTTTCCGTTCGAAGGCACTGAGTACCTGTTCGCGCCGCATCATGGGGTGGTGAGCTTCCTGCGCGAGGCCGGTGAGTGGGTGGAGCAGGGCGATCCGTTGTTCGAAGTGGTCGATCCGTTGAACGATCGGGTTACTACTGTTCGGGCCGGCACCAGCGGCGTGTTGTTTGCGCTGGACCGTGGGCGCTATACCCAGCCTGGAATCTGGCAGGCGAAAGTGGCCGGGCGAGCGCCGATTCGCGCGGGGAAATTGATCAACGACTGATAACTGCTGTCTATCTCAGCGCACGCGCGTTGCCGTGCGGCTATCGAATGATGGAGGAAGACTGATGTTCAAAGCGCTCGCCCTGTTGCTGTTGGTAGTGTCTTGCGGTTTGCAGGCTCAGCCTGCGCTGCACACCGATTTGCCCCTCAATTACCTGGCCCATGCCGATGAGCAGGCCAGAAACCGGCCGCTGGTGATCTTCCTGCATGGCTCCGGCGGCAGTGAGCAAGACCTGTTCGACCTCAAGGATGAGTTGCCCAGTGACTACAACTACCTATCGGTACGAGCGCCCAAGACCGTGGAGCGGGGCCAGTATCAATGGTTTGCCAAGAAGGGCGAGGGCGCCTACGACGGTGATACCGCGGACCTGAAGGCCAGCGGCCAGATGCTGTTGGATTTCATCGAGAAGGCCCGGGTCAAGTACCCGACCGATGCGAGCAACGTATACCTGGTCGGTTTCAGCCAGGGCGCGATGATGAGTTACGAGGTCGCCCTGCGCCATCCCGAGGCCGTCGGTGGCATTGCCGCGCTGGGCGGGCGGGTGCTGTCGGTACTGCGGGCCGAACTGACACCCGACGAGTCGCGCCGGACGCTGGCGGTATTTATCGGTCATGGTACGGCGGACTCGGTGATCCCATACCACGACGGCACCGAGGCGGACAGCTTCCTCAAGACCCTGGCCCTGGAGCCCGAATTCCATGCCTATCCGGGCGTTGGCCACAGCGTCAGTGCCATGCAGGTGCGGGATCTGCGCGCCTGGCTGGAGCGGCTTAATCCCTGATTCAGTGACAGAGGTGTTGAGTGTGCCGCCGTCATCGCGAGCCGGCTCGCTCCCACCTTTTTCCCGAGTTGCTCCCAGAAACGGGATTGCCTCCAGTCCTGTGGGGGCAAAGATTGCTCGCGATGAATAGCAGATTGGATATCAAGATTCATGTCGCCCCAGAATCTCTGTGGGAGCGAGCCTGCTCGCGATGAAAACCACCCGGTCCATCAAGTCACTGACCAGCGACGATCTGCTTCACCAGCGCCTCATGCCCGGCCTTGTCGCTGGCCCGGGAAATGATCTGTACCACTGCCATGCGCATGCCTGAGGCGCCCAGCAACGTGGTATCGAGGGTCGGCCCACCGCCTTGGGTCGCCTTGGTATCGAGCTGGCGCAGACCCAGGCCGGTACCTTTTTGGGTCAGGCTTTTCTCGCTCAGGATCTTGGCATCCGGCAGGGCCTTGATTTTCTGGACGGCGAAGTCGGCCATGGTGGCATCGAGGAATGTGCTGTCGTCGTCTTTCACATTCGAGCCATCGATGATGGTGTTTTCAGCCGTGATCACCACGGTTTTGCTGGTGGCATTGCTGTACATCGTCCCCTTCGCCCCCGCCGTGCCCTGAGCGGCATCGCCGGCCGGAAGCGGTGTCGCAGTGAAGCCCTTGGGCAGGGTGAAGTTGAACTTGCTTCCCAGCAGGGAAACCTTTTGTACCTGTGCTGCGCCGCCGGTTTTGGGCTGGGCGGCATAAGCAGGCACCACCACCAGACTGGCGATGACCGTCAGCATCAGGGCAGCGGCTTGTTTACTTACCAATGACATTGAAACGCTCCACAGAGGGGTGTGCTTGAGCGCGATCATCCCATGGGCGTCCAACCGGCTCCAGCGCCGGTCACGAGTGCGCCACATCATTGGCCCGTGGGGCAGAGGCGCGCACCAGCAGGCGGCGGGTCACCAGCAGCATGACCACCGACACCGCGACACTCACGACAAAGGCCGGCATGCCGAGCAGCGGCAGGGTGAGGGCCAGGGTCAGGCAGAACGCGGTGAAGCAATACATGCCAGTGGCCGTGGCCCGCAGCAACGCGGCGGTGAAGGCCGCGCCCCGGGTTTGCTGGGAGAACACTGCCATGACGCTGCCCAGCACCGGGAACACCGCCAGTAGCCCGCTCCAGCGTTCACCCACGGTGCTGGCCAGCAGCGTCACCGCCAGGGTCAACAGCGCGCCGGCGACCATGCGTAGCAGCAGCTTGTCGGATTTGGGAGCCGGGCCGCTCATCACCGGTCGAACTGTCGGGAACAGATAGGGCGCGGCCAGCAATGCCACAATGGCGATCACGCTCGACAGCGGCAGCGAGGCCGGCAACCAGGACAGCACCATCGCCACCAGCGCCCAGACGCCCAACGCGATACCCAGCGCCCAAGGCCAGTCACGATGCTGGGCGACCCGGGCGTACACCACACAGAATGCAATCATTGCAAACATGGCCGACAGCGCCGCTGTCGCCGACTGAGCGGCAAACGCCTCGCCCTGTTCCAGGGCCAGGAACAACAGAATCGGACCCACCACCACCGGCAACCCCGACAGCCAACCGGCCACGCTCGGTCCCCAACGCCGGCCCGCCAGGGAAATCAGCAGCAGGAAAGCGGGAATCACCAATAATTTGAGGAGCAGCACGGGGTTATCCTTGTCAGGCGACGGGTCGACACGTTAGCACCGACCTCGCAGTTTCAGCGATCCCAGTAAGGTACTTCGCCAAAACACTGTAGAAAAAAGTCGATCACGGTACGCACTTTCACCGACAGACGTCGGCTGCCCGGCCAGAGAATGGCGATCTGCTGGGGCTCTAGGCTGTTGGAGGCTTCGTAGTCGCGCAACACCGGCACCAGGGTGCCGTTGCGCACGGCTTCGCCGATCAGCCACGACGGAAACATCACCAGCCCCAGGCCTTGTTCGGCCGCCTGGGTCAGGGTGTCGGCATGGTTGCCGGTGATCGGCCCTTTGACGCTGTAGGGTGTCCAGGCCTGACCCGGACGGCGGAAAAACCAGCGTTGCTGGCCGGCCACGCCCTTGTAGGCCAGACACTGATGGTTCGCCAGATCCTGGGGTTTGAGCGGTGTGCCGCAACGCGCCAGGTACGCGGGGCTGGCGGCGATCTGAAAGCGGTGCGGGGCGAGGATTCGCGCCTGCATGCCTGAATCGTGCAGCGGGCCGATGCGAAACAGCAGGTCCGCGCCTTCCTGCAGCGGGTCGACGTAGCTGTCGGTTTGCTGGATGTCCAGTTGCAGCTTCGGGTAGCGCTCACACAATGACCCCAGCCACGGCGTCAGATGGCGCTGGCCGAACACCACCGGGGCATTGATCCGCACCAGTCCAGCCGGCTCACTGTGTTGTTCCTGCAGCGCCTGTTCGGCTTCTTCGAGTTGCACCAGCAACAGGCGTGCATGATGACCCAGCAGGCGGCCGGCTTCAGTGGGCGAAACAGCGCGGGTGTGTCGATACAACAACTGCTGGTTGAGGGCCTGTTCCATCAACTGGATCTGCCGGGAAATCGACGACGGCGCCAGGCCTTCGCGCCGGGCCACCTCCGAGAAGCTGCCGTGGTCGAGCACGGCGACAAACAACCGCAGGGCCTTGAAGCCGAGTTCATTGAGACCGTGCATGGACTGCTCCGCTGTGCGAGTTGCGCAAAAGTGTTGTCTGGATGCTCCCATTTATCGCACAGCTGCGCCAGCCGATAATCCCGCTCATTGTTCTTCTCAGAGGTTCTGATCATGCAAGCGTCTTCACTCAACGCCGCCGCCCCGGCGGCTGCCTCCAAACCACGAGCGCTTTTGCGCTGGCTGTTGCTGCCCCTGGTGATCCTGGCTGGCATGGGCCTGTCGGTAGAGGCCGGTCTGCTGGGGCCGCTGGGGGTTCAAGTGGGGCATCTCTGGGCAACCCTGAGCATATTCGGCGTCGGTTCGGCGATTCTGTTTCTGCTGTTGCTGCTCAGTGGTCCGCAACAAGGCCCCGCCTTGAATGAGTTGCCGCGCTGGCAATTGATCGGCGGTTTCCTGGGGCCGATCTACGTGGTCGTGCTGACGCTTGCCACGCCCCACATCGGCATTGCCATGACCATGGTCGCAATCCTTTCCGGGCAAGTGGGTAAAAGCGTGCTGATCGACCACTTCGGCTGGTTCGGTGCAACCCGCAAGCGGGTCAACGGCGAGCGCTGGCTCGCCTTGGCGCTGATCGTCGTAGCCCTTGTCCTGATTGCCCGAGGTTGAATATGAATCTGTTTTTGCTATTGCTGCTGGTCGTTGGGGCCGGTGCGGTGTTGAGCGTGCAGGCGGCCATCAACGGTCGCCTGGGCCAGACGGTCGGTGTGCTGCGCAGCAGTCTGCTGACATTCGTGGTGGGCACGGTGGTCACCGGGTTACTGATCGTGTTTTTTGAACCCGCTCACGCCGTCAGCCTGCTGGACGTGCCGAAATGGCAACTTGGCGGTGCCTTGTTTGGTGTGGTGTACATGATGGTCATGGTCGGCGCGGTGCCAAGGGTCGGCACCGCCGTGGCGACCGTGGCGGTGATCCTCGGGCAGTTGGCCATGGGCATGCTGATCGACAATTTCGGCTGGTTGGGCAACCCCGCTATTGAGTTGTCCGGGAGTCGGGTGCTGGCGATGGCCTGCCTGGCACTGGCGCTGGTATTCATGTATCGCAGCAGTGCACGGCAGGCCTGAGAACCTCAGTCGGGCTCGACTTCCAGTCGCAGACTGCCATCGTCCAGACGCTTGGCAAGCCGGACAATACCGCCAATGTGCCGGCCTTCGGTGCTGAAGACCACGATCTGGGCTTTTTCCAGATCATCCGGCAGCGGTGGCTGAACGTGCAGGGCGAACCACACCGGTTCACCGTCATCCAAGCGTTGGACATCGTAGCGGCAATCGATGCTTTGGGTCTGGCGACCAAACAGCGTGTCGAGGCCATACTTGAGGTCGGTGCTGTCGTCGGCAGCGGGGGCGAGGGACATCGGCGGTCTCCTGGGATGAATGCTCGGCTGGTCTTCTAGTGATTCCTCTGGTGGGGGAAAATTCAATGGGTTCGCGCCGGCACTGAACCGGCGGCGTTGCTGCTAGAATCGCCCACCTTGACTTACGAGAGGTATGCCCATGAGCGAGCCGATTCGCCTGACCCAGTACAGCCACGGCGCCGGTTGCGGCTGCAAGATTTCGCCACAGGTGCTGGAAGTGATCCTGGCCGGCAGCGGTGCGCAGAACCTTGACCCCAAGTTGTGGGTTGGCAATGCCTCCCGGGACGACGCCGCGGTTTATGCCATCGACGAAGAGCGCGGGGTGGTCTCTACCACCGATTTCTTCATGCCGATTGTCGACGATCCTTTTGATTTCGGTCGCATCGCCGCCACCAATGCCATCAGCGACATCTACGCCATGGGCGGTGATCCGTTGATGGCGATTGCGATTCTCGGCTGGCCGGTCAATGTACTGGCCCCGGAAATCGCTCGCGAAGTGATTCGCGGCGGTCGTTCGGTATGTGACGAAGCAGGCATTCCCCTGGCGGGCGGCCATTCGATCGACGCGCCCGAGCCGATTTTCGGCCTGGCGGTCACGGGCCTGGTGCAAAAGCGTCATATGAAGCGCAACGACACCGCCACCGCCGGTTGCCGCCTGTACCTGACCAAGCCCTTGGGCATCGGCATCCTCACCACCGCGGAAAAGAAAGGCAAGCTGCGCGCCGCCGATGTTGGCCTGGCCCGCGACTGGATGTGCACCCTCAACAAGCCGGGCAGCCGCTTCGGCAAGCTCGACGGCGTGGCGGCGATGACCGACGTCACCGGTTTCGGCCTGCTCGGGCATTTGGTGGAAATGGCCGATGGCAGCCAGTTGACGGCGCGTATCCGCTACGACGCGGTGCCGCGTCTGCCGGGCGTCGAGTATTACCTCGACCAAGGCTGCGTGCCGGGCGGTACGTTGCGCAACTACGACAGCTACGCCAGCAAGGTTGGGCGCGTGCAGGAACTGCACAAGCGAGTGCTGTGCGACCCGCAGACCAGCGGCGGACTGCTGATCGCCGTCACGCCCGAGGGCAACGAAGCGTTTCTGGCGGTCGCCGCTGAACTGGGGTTTGCACTGGAGCCGATCGGTGAACTGGTCGAGCGACAGACCTACGCGGTCGAGGTGTCTTGATGACCCATGACATCACCGATTACCGCGACATTTTTCTCAATGACCGACCGATGATGGACACCCGTGCCCCCGTCGAATTTCTCAAGGGCGCATTCCCCGGCGTGGTCAATCTGCCGTTGATGACCGACATCGAACGGCAACGGGTCGGTACTTGCTACAAGCAGCAGGGCCAACAGGCGGCCATTGTCCTGGGGCATCAATTGGTGTCCGGCGACACCAAGGCGCAACGCATCCAGGCCTGGGCCGAGTTCGCAACGGCCCATCCTGATGGTGTGTTGTATTGCTTCAGGGGAGGCTTGCGCTCACAGATCGTCCAGCAGTGGCTCAAGGACGAGGCGGGCATCGACTATCCCAGGGTCGGCGGCGGCTACAAGGCCATGCGTACATTCCTGCTCGACACCGTCGAGCAGGCGGTTGCCCAATGCGACTTGGTGTTGCTGGGCGGCATGACCGGCACCGGCAAGACAGAAGTGCTGACTCAACTGGGCAACAGCCTGGATCTGGAAGGTTACGCCAACCATCGCGGTTCGAGCTTCGGCAAGCGCGCCACCGGGCAGCCTTCCAATATCGATTTCGAGAACCTGCTGGCCGTGGATGTGCTGAAAAAACGTGCCGCTGGTATCGAACAGTTCGTGCTGGAAGATGAAAGCCGCATGGTCGGCAGTTGCGCCTTGCCGCTGTCTTTGTACCAGCGCATGCAACAGGTTCCGATGGTCTGGCTTGAGGACAGCCTGGAGCGGCGGGTCGAGCGGATCCTGCGCGATTACGTCATCAACCTGTGCGGCGAATTTGTCGCAGTCCATGGCGATGAAGGATTCTCGCTGTTTTGCGAGCGGTTGCTGGCAAGCCTCAATAACATCCATAAGCGCCTGGGTGGCGACCGCCATCGACGTTTGCTCCAAATCATGGAAGCGGCCCTGGCCGAGCAGGCGACCAGCGGCGCCGTCGACTTGCATCGCGGCTGGATCGAAGGCCTGTTGCGTGAGTATTACGACCCGATGTACGTGTTCCAGCGCGAGAAGAAGGGCGGGCGGATCGAGTTTGCGGGTGAGCAGGTGGCGGTGCTGGAGTATCTGCGTGAGCGAGCGGCTCGCAAAGGGTGATCGCTGCCCACCGCCAATCCCCTGTGGGAGCGAGCCTGCTCGCGATAACGGTGGGGATCAGTGGCGGTGATTGAGAAAGTATTGTCGAAAGTAATGTCCGCAGCCTATGTCGGACAAGTTTCCTGCCCGTTGTCCAGGCCTTGCTTGTAGTTCTGGCTGGTGAGACTGGCCTTGCCGTTGTGCCACGTCAGGGTCAGCACGTACAGCGAATCGAAATCCCCCGATTCCCAATCATCGGTAATCGTCTGCTTCTTGCCCATCGCGTCGCTGGCGACCTGGTTGATCAGCTCCGGCAGGTAGCCGTGCGACCAAGCGGTGTAGATGGTCGAGTTGTGGTACTTGTCGTGCAGCAGTTCGTCAGCCAGGTCGCTGGTGTCATTGGCTGAATACTCGATGTTCACCGGCAGCCCGAGCTTGATGGCACTGGGGCTTATGGTCATCAGTGGGCGGATGTAGCTGTAGGAATTGTCCAGCTCGCCCTCTTCGACGTTGCGGGTAGGGTTGGCCGCGAACACATAGTCGGCCTTGCCGAATTTCTCCGGTAGCAGGGTGGCCAGGTCGATGGCGCGATTCAGCCCCTGGCAATTGAGCTGGCCCAGGCCGCCGGCGGGTTTCTCGGCGTGGCGCAGGAACACCAAGGTCTGGATACCGTCGGCCGGTTGGGCGCGACTGACGCTCGACTCCAGCAACAGCGCCAGGCCACAAGCGACAAGCAGCGTAGGCAACATCAGCCACGGTCGGCGCTTGAAGCGTTTGGCGAAATTCAGTGGGTTCATCATTGAATAATATTCTTCGGCTCTCTCAAGTCAGGCTGACAAACCTGGGCACCAGGAAGTTTTTGGCTTCCGGTGTTTTCCTTGTCGTGATGCCGCTTCGATTTCTCGGGGCATTGCTCAGAGTCTTCTGGCGCCCTTTGGTTCGATACCGACCGATTCCGTGCACTGTAAGTGCCTCCTGCCAGGAGGTAGGGCGAATGTTAGCGACAGGATGTTGCGGATTTAAGAATGGGGCGTGCGAGTTTCGTGACGCGTTCATTTGGGTTTTGTATTTAAAGAATCGCCTTACACCTGCCGTCTCCTCCTCTGACTTATTTTCCCTGCCGTCCTCGGCAAAGTCTCGCGTCCGTCCCCGCACCGCGAGATTCCCGCATGTTCGCCCCCGACAAACTCCTGGCTTTGAACAACGTCATCGGCTCGCTGGTGATTGCGGCCATGGACCCCGAGCAGCCGGACATCGAAGCGGTGCTGGCGGACTTCCGCACTTGCCTGAACGACTACGACGCCTGGGCTGAAAGTTTCTGGACCGGCTGGGCGCTGGATATCGAGCAGGTGTTCAAGGTCGGCAACGAAGTGTCCCTGGCGGCACCGAAGGACCTTGATCAACCTGTCAGCGCCACGGTGGTCGCTTGTCCGGCGGAGGGGCCGCTGATGCTGGTGCACATGTTCCAGGCGGCGCGCTTCGTGCCGATTGGCGACACACCGGTGATGCTGGAACCGATCACCGGGGGCGAGCCGGGGAAAGAAACCTTCGGCGAACCGGTTCATCACGTGATCGGCCCCAGCGGCATTCTGGAAGTCCCCGACTGCTGGCGGGGCCAGCGTTATCGCATCACCTTTTTTCCCCATGTGACGGCCGAGCATGTCAAGGCGCTGTACGCGTCCTACCGTGACGTGATTGCTCAACTGGAAGGTTGGCTGCAAGCGGAGTGGGATGAATTTCAACCGCAATGGGTAGAGTTTTCCGACAGCGGATTTCTCGAGCGCTACAGCGCATTGCAGCAAGCTGATTGGCGCGGGTTCACAGACGCCCTGCATCAGTTGTGGGACGACGTCAAACAGGTCTTCGAACTGCTGGCGGACCTGCAGGCCAACAGCGAGAAGTTGTTGGAGTACCTGACTCAAGCCGAGCTTGAGCAGCTACTGAAGGCGTCCTCCGAGGCAATCGCCAAAGGGTTGATGGTGTTGAGCGACGAGCCGTTGCTCTTCGTGCATATGGCGGCCTTCGCCAGTTGGCTACGGATGTTGCCGCCCCAGCACGTCGCTGAAGTCGTGGGCGAGATGCGCGCCTCGGTGCTGATCAACTTCCTGCTGATGCGTTTGACCGGGGGGCTGGGCCTGGGTCTGCGCATGAGCGGTAAGGTGCTGGGCCGGGTCCGCTCGGAGCGGGCCCGGGAGTGGTTGCTGGCGTCGAGCCTGAGGTTGGGCCAACTCACCCCCGACCGGCTCGATCAACATGCCGATGTGCTCAAACCATTGGTGGTCAGTCAGCGTGCGCCTTTAAAACCGACGCCTGTCGGACCTTTGCACATTACCCTCGAGAAATCTGCGCCAGTGTCCGTGAGCAATCCGGCCGCCGTGGCGCGGGAAAAATCCCAGCCTTCTACACGCCTGAGCGAACACGAACCCCACGACGACGCCCCCAGCCAATCGAAAAACCCCAACGGTGACAGCGCCGACACCGCGGCCCTGACCCAGACCAGCGGCTGCCCGGTGTCGATGGTCACCGGCGAAGAACTGCTGACCCTGGATGACGGCACCCTCGATGGCCGGCTGCCGTTTGTCTTCACCCGCTTGTACCGCACCAGCGCGGTGGACCTGGACATCGGCCTGGGCCGCGGCTGGAGCCATGCCCTTGCGCATCGCCTGTTGCTTGAGGGCGAGCAGGTCATCTGGATCGACCAGGAAAACCGCCGTACGACGTTTCCGCTGCCCACCGAGCAACGCCCGGCGATCCACAACAGCCTGGCCCGCGCGGCGATTTACCTCGGAGTGGAACCGGACGAACTGATCATCGCCCAGTCCGGCGAAGGTGCGCTGTTCCTACATTTTCGCGACGGCCATCTGACCGCCCTCAGTGATCGGTACGACAACCGCCTGACGATCAAGCGCAACATCCATGGCGACATCAGTCGCCTGGACAACGGCGCCGGGCGGTCCCTGCACCTGCGTTACGAACAGCGCCATCTGGTCGCCATCGACTACCAGAGCTTCCACCCGGCCCTGACCCTGGACGACGCCTGGCGCACCGAACAGACCCTGGTGGCTTACCGCTATGACGCCCGCTGGCGGCTGATCGAGACCACCAACGCCGCCGGTGAAAGCGAACGCTACGACTACGACGACCAGCACGTCATCCTGCAACGGCAACTGGCCGGCGGTGCGAGTTTCTTCTGGGAGTGGCAAGGGGCAGGCCGCGCAGCCCGCTGCGTGCGGCACTGGGCCTCGTTTGCGCAGATGGACAGCCGCTACACCTGGGGCGAGGACGGGCAGGTCACGGTCCAGCATCTGGATGGCAGCCACCACGGTACAGGCCGGCAGATTGCCGAAGAGCGTCATCATCTGTTGACGCGAGAACTTCTTGCGAAACACCTCTCGGCCCAATTTGTCTTGGCCGTGCAGGTGGAAACTGTGTTTACCGAGATCGATCCCGATCAGCGCTGACTCGCTCATAATGATGGCCTCCGAAAACAAAACACCCTGCGAAAGCGTAGCCCTCGCAAGGTGTGGGGGTGACCATCTCATTAATGCCCGTATCAAGCGATACGGGCATTTTTTGATGCTACAGCGTTCGGGTGATCAACCCGTCAGGCCGGCCTGCTGAACCAGGGTCAGCAACGGCTGCGGGTACACACCGAGGAAGAACGCCAGTACGGCGATAGCCAGCAGCATCACGCCGCCTGCCTTCTGTTCCCAGTGCAACTCGGCATCGTGGCGACGCAGGTTCGGTTCCATCAGGTACAGGGTGACCATGACGCGCAGGTAGTAGAACACGCCGATGGCACTGCCCAGCACCAGGGAGCCGACCAGCCACCATTGGTGAGCCTCGACGCCGGTGGCGATGATGTAGAACTTGCCGATGAAGCCGGCGGTCAGCGGGATGCCGGCCAGGGACAGCATCATCACGGTCAGCACGGCGGTCAGGTACGGACGGCGCCAGAACAGGCCGCGGTATTCGTACAGTGCGTCGGCGTCACGGCCGTTGTACGGCGAGGACATCAGGGTGATCACGCCGAACGCGCCAAGGCTGGTGATCACGTAGGTGACCAGGTACACGCCGATGGCTTCCACCGCCAGGCCCTTGCTGGCGATCAGCGCGATCAGCAGGTAACCGAAGTGGGCGATGGACGAGTAACCCAGCAGACGCTTGAGGTTGCTCTGGGTCAGCGCCAGCAGGTTACCGAACAGAATCGACGCGATGGCAATGATGGTCAGCACGTCGCTCAGCACACCGCTGCTGGCCACTGGCGAGATCTGGAACAACCGCACCATCACCGCGAACACTGCGACTTTCGACGCGGTGGCCAGGAACGCCGCCACCGGTGCCGGGGCGCCTTCGTAGACGTCCGGGGTCCAGAGGTGGAAAGGCACCAGCGACAGCTTGAACGCCAGGCCGATCAGCATCATGCCCAGGCCCAGTTGCGCGATCGGGCTAGGCAGGCCGGTGGCCGCCAGGGCCTGACCGATGCCGACGAAGCTCAGGGTGCCGGCTTCGGCGTAGAGCAGGGCCATGCCGAACAACAGGAACGCGGAACCGGCGGCCGACAGCACCATGTACTTGATGCCCGCTTCCAGGGAGCGCTTGTTGAAGAAGGCATAGGCCACCAGACCGTAGACCGGCACCGACAGCAGCTCCAGACCGATGAACAGGCTGGCCAGGTGCTGCGCGCTGACCAGGACCAGGCCACCGGCGGCGGCCATCAGGATCAGCAGGTACAGTTCTTCACGGTTGCCCGGGTAACCCGTACCGCCATCGCCGAGGTAGGCGTGGGCGAGGGTGACGCAGGCGAGGGTGGCGACCAGGATCAGCGCCATGTACAGGCAGGCGAAGCTGTCGATCTGCAACAGCGGGGTGACCGCCAGCGGCGCGACTTTCAGGGCCGGCAGAATCGACAGCAGGGCCAGGTTCAGCCCCGCCACCGACAGCAGGAAGGTCTGTGAGTGATTGCGCCGCCAGGCGATCGCCAGCATCACCACGATGATCGTGGCGCTGGTGATCAACAGCGGCGCAAGCGCGATAAAGTGTTGAATCGTGAATTCCATAGCGCTCTTACCGGGCCGAAGCGAGTTGAGAGAAGGCGGTGCCGAGCCACTGCTGCACGCCATGCATCGTGGCGGCAGAGGTGTCGAGGAACGGTTGCGGGTAGACGCCGAGGTAAACCAGCAGCACCGCAAGGCCGAGCACCATGATCAGTTCGCGACCGTCCATGCCGCGCAGCACTTCATCCGACTTGGTCGGGCCGAAGTAGGCGCGGTGGATCATGATCAGCGAGTAGACCGAACCGAACACCAGGCCAGAGGTGGCGATGGCGGTGATCCACGGAGCGCTGACGAACGAGCCGATCAGGATCAGGAACTCGCCGACGAAGTTACCGGTGCCCGGCAGGCCCAGGGACGCCGCGGCGAAGAACAGACTGATGGCCGGCAGGTAAGCGATGCGCGACCAGATACCGCCCATCTCACGCATGTCCCGAGTGTGCAGACGCTCGTACAACTGGCCGCTGAGGATAAACAGTGCCGCAGCCGACAGGCCGTGGGCCAGCATCTGGATCACCGCGCCTTGCAGGGCCAACTGGCTGCCGGAGTAGATCCCGATCAGCACAAAGCCCATGTGCGAAACACTGGAGAAGGCGATCAGGCGCTTGATGTCGGTCTGGGCGAACGCCAGGAACGCACCGTAGAAAATCCCGATCAGACCCAGGGTCATGGCAATCGGCGCGAACTCGGCCGAGGCATTGGGGAACAGCGGCAGGGCGAAACGCAGCAGGCCGTAGGCGGCGGTTTTGAGCAGGATACCGGCCAGGTCCACGGAACCTGCGGTCGGCGCCTGGGCGTGGGCGTCCGGCAGCCAGGAGTGGAACGGCACCACCGGCAGCTTCACCGCGAAGGCAATGAAGAAGCCCAGCATCAGCACGTACTCGGTGGTGCGCGACATCTGCACTTTCAACAGGTCGGCGTAGTTGAAGGTAATCACGCCGGTGTTGTTGAAGTTGACCAGCACCAGGCCAAGGATCGCCACCAGCATGATCAGGCCGGAAGCCTGGGTGAAGATGAAGAACTTGGTCGCCGCGTAGATCCGGGTTTTCTTGCCGTCCGAAGAACTGTGACCCCAGAGCGCGATGAGGAAGTACATCGGCACCAGCATCATTTCCCAGAAGAAGAAGAACATGAACAGGTCCAGCGCCAGGAACACGCCGACAACACCGCCCAAGATCCACATCAGGTTCAGGTGGAAGAAACCGACGTGACGCTGGATCTCTTTCCAGGAGCACAGGACCGAGAGGATACCCAGCAGGCCGGTCAGCAGGATCATCAGCAGCGACAGGCCGTCGAGAGCCAGATGCACGCTGATACCGAAGCGTTCGATCCAGATGTGCTTGAACTCAAGCGCCCAGGTCGGATCGGCGCCAGGGGCCGGAGCAAATGAATAGTCGCCGGTCGCCCAGAGCCAGAGGCCGAGTGCGAGTTCCAGGGACATGGTCAGCAGCGCAATCCAGCGCGGGAGGGTGGAGCTTGAACGCTCCGCCATCCAGCACAGCAGGCCGCCGATGAAGGGGATCAGGATTAGCCAGGGCAGAATCATGACGGGCTCGTTTCCTTTCGCAAGTTCGCAAGGTTCATATCAGACCGCTACCAGCACGATGGCGCCGATAACCAGCACGGCGCCAGCCGCCATGGAAGCCGCATACCAACGCAGTTGACCGGTCTCGGTACGGCTCAGGGCAGTGTGGCCGCCCTTGGCCATGCGCGGGATCAGGCCAATGGTCTGGTCGAGCGGGTCTTTGCGCAGAATGTGGCTGATCGCAAGGTATGGCTTGACGAACAGTTTGTCGTAGATCCAGTCGAAGCCCCAGGCAGCGAACCACCAGGCCGAAAGGAATCGCCCGATGCCGCTGTTGGCGATCGCCGTGACGAAGCGACGCTTGCCCAGGAACAGCAGGGCGGCCAGCAGGATACCGGCCAGGGCAATGGCGCCCGAAGCGATTTCCAGGCTGTGCTTGGCGTCGCCGCCGGCATGGCCGACGCTTTGCGGCAGGACATCGGCCAGCGGTGGCGTGATCATTGCGCCGACGAAGGTCGACAGCACGATCAGCACCGACAGTGGCAGCCAGTGGGCAATGCCGTGGCCAGCGTGGGCTTCGGTCTTGGCTTCACCGTGGAACGCGATGAAGATCAGGCGGAAGGTGTACAGCGAGGTCATGAACGCACCCACCAGGCCGGCATAGAGCAGACCCTGGTTACCGCTGGCGAACGCTTCCCAGAGGATCTCGTCCTTGGAGTAGAAACCGGCGGTGACCAGTGGCAGGGCCGCCAGGGCCGCGCCGCCGACGATGAAGCTGGCGTAGGCCAGTGGCAGTTTCTTCCACAGGCCGCCCATCTTGAAGATGTTCTGCTCGTGGTGGCAGGCAACGATCACCGCACCGGAAGCAAGGAACAGCAGCGCCTTGAAGAAGGCGTGGGTCATCAGGTGGAAGATCGCGCCTTCCCAGGCGCCGACGCCCAGGGCCAGGAACATGTAGCCGATCTGGCTCATGGTCGAGTAGGCGAGGATACGCTTGATGTCGGTCTGGACCAGGGCTGCGAAACCGGCCAGCACCAATGTCACGCCGCCGACGATGCCGACCAGGTGCAGGATGTCTGGCGCCAGGGCGAACAGGCCGTGGGTACGGGCGATCAGGTAGACACCGGCGGTCACCATGGTTGCGGCGTGGATCAGTGCCGAAACCGGGGTAGGGCCAGCCATCGCATCCGCCAGCCAGGTCTGCAACGGCAGTTGCGCGGATTTACCGACAGCGCCGCCCAGCAGCATCAGGGTCGCCAGGACGATCCAGAAGTCGCCGGCCTGGAAGTGCTGCGGAGCACGTACCAGCAGCTCCTGGATGTTCAGGGTGCCCAGTTGCTGGAACAGGATGAACAGGCCGATGGCCATGAACACGTCGCCGATCCGGGTCACGATGAACGCCTTGAGCGCCGCGTTACCGTTGTTGCGGTTGCTGTAGTAGAAACCGATCAGCAGGTACGAGCACAGGCCCACGCCTTCCCAGCCGAAGTACAGGAACAGCAGGTTATCGCCGAGCACCAGGAACAGCATGCTGGCGATGAACAGGTTGGTGTAGGCGAAGAAGCGCGAGTAACCGGCTTCGCCGCGCATGTACCAGGAGGCGAACAGGTGGATCAGGAAACCCACGCCGACCACCACGCCCAGCATGGTCACCGACAGGCCATCCAGGTACAGGGCGAAGTTCGGCGTGAAGCCTTCCACCGCCATCCACTGCCACAGCACCTGCACGTACGCGCCACCTTCAGGCGGGGCGACGTTGAACTGCCAGATCACGTAGGCCGTGACGATGGCAGACAGGCCGATGGACCCCACGCCAACCAGCGCCGAAAGGTTTTCCGACCAGCGTCCACGAGAGAACGACAGCAGCAGGAAACCGATGAGGGGAAATACGAAAGTCAGAAAGAGTAGGTTCATCCGCGCATCTCGCTGGCAGCGTCGATATCGAGAGTGTGGAAGCGGCGATACAGCTGCAACAGAATCGCCAGGCCGATACTGGCCTCAGCGGCTGCCAGGCTGATCACCAGGATGAACATGACTTGTCCATCCGGCTGCGCCCAGCGAGCGCCCGCGACGATGAAGGCCAGGGCGGAGGCATTCATCATGACCTCCAGGCTCATCAGCACGAACAGAATGTTGCGGCGGACCATCAGGCCGACCAGACCGAGGCAGAACAGGATGCCGGCAACCGCCAGACCATGCTCGAGAGGGATAGCAGGCATGTGATTACTCCTTCGCCTCGTTACGGCCCAAATGGAACGCCGTGACGGCTGCGGCAAGCAGCAGCATCGAGGCGAGTTCGACCACCAGCAGGTACGGACCGAACAGGCTGATGCCCACGGCCTTGGCGTCTACGGTGGTGTGGCCGATGGCCTGGCCGCTCTGGTGAGCGAACAGTACATACAGCAGTTCACCCAGCAGCAGCGCGGCGAGAATCACCGGCCCCGCCCAGATGCCCGGCTTGAGCCAGGAACGTTCTTGCTGCACCGAGGCCGGGCCCAGGTTCAGCATCATCACCACGAACACGAACAGCACCATGATGGCGCCGGCGTAGGCGATCACTTCCAGCGCACCGGCAAACGGCGCACCGAGGCTGAAGAAGGTCATGGCCACGGCGATCAGCGAGATGATCAGGTAGAGCAGGGCGTGCACAGGGTTGGTGTTGGTGACCACTCGAAGCGTGGAGACCACCGCGATACCCGATGCGAAATAGAAAGCGAATTCCATCTTTCTTCCTTAAGGCAGCAAGCTCTTCACGTTGATCGGTTCGGCTTCATTTTGCGCGGCGCCTTTTGGCTTACCGGCAATGGCCATACCTGCAACACGATAGAAGTTGTAATCAGGGTTTTTACCGGGACCGGAAATCAGCAGATCTTCTTTCTCGTACACCAGGTCCTGACGTTTGAACTCGGCCATTTCGAAATCCGGCGTGAGCTGGATCGCGGTGGTCGGGCACGCTTCCTCGCAGAGGCCGCAGAAAATGCAGCGCGAGAAGTTGATACGGAAGAAGTCCGGGTACCAGCGACCGTCTTCGGTTTCGGCTTTCTGCAACGAGATGCAGCCCACCGGGCACGCCACGGCGCACAGGTTGCAGGCCACGCAGCGTTCTTCGCCGTCGGGATCGCGGGTCAGGACGATGCGGCCGCGATAACGCGGCGGCAGGTAGACCGCTTCTTCAGGGTATTGCAGGGTGTCGCGCTTGCGAAAGCCATGGCCGAAGATCATGACCAGGCTTCGCAGTTGGGTACCGGTACCCTTAACGATGTCGCCAATATATTTGAACATGGGTCAAATCCTCACTGAACCGCGGCCGCAGGCGTGTTCATCAACACGATCGCAGCGGTCACCAGCAAATTGATCAGGGTCAGCGGCAGGCAGAATTTCCAGCTGAAGTCCATCACCTGGTCGTAGCGCGGGCGCGGGATCGAGGCGCGCAGCAGGACGAACAGCATGATGAAGAACGCGGTCTTCAGGGCGAACCAGACGAAGGACAGTTGCGGCAGGATGCCGAACGGACCGTGCCAGCCACCGAAGAACAACGTCACCAGCAGTGCCGAGATCAGGATGATGCCGATGTATTCACCGACGAAAAACATGCCCCATTTCATGCCGGCATATTCGATGTGATAGCCGTCGGCCAGTTCCTGTTCCGCTTCCGGTTGGTCGAAGGGGTGACGGTGAGTCACGGCCACGCCGGCCACGAAGAAGGTACAGAAACCGAAGAACTGCGGAATGATGAACCACAGGTTCTGGGCCTGGTACTCGACGATGTCGCGCATGTTGAACGAGCCGGCCTGGACCACCACGCCCATGAGCGCCAGGCCCATGAACACTTCGTAGGACACGGTCTGGGCCGAGGCCCGCAGGCTGCCCAGCAGGGCGAACTTGTTGTTGCTCGACCAGCCGGCGAACAGCACCGCGTACACCGACAGACCCGCCATGGCGAAGAAGAACAGCAGGCCGATGTTCAGGTCCGCCACGCCCCAGGTCGGGGTGATCGGGATGATCGCGAAGGCGATCAGCAAGGCGCTCATGGCCACGACCGGTGCCAGGGTGAAGATCACCTTGTCGGCAAACGGCGGCGTCCAGTCTTCCTTGAAGAACATCTTGATCATGTCGGCGGCGATCTGGAACATGCCGAACGGGCCGACGCGGTTCGGACCGTAGCGGTCCTGCCACCAGCCCAGCAGGCGACGTTCGACGAAACTCAGCAGCGCACCGCAGACCACCACGGCCAGCAGAATCACGATGGCCTTGAGAACCGTCAGGATCACGTCGATCACTTCAGGGGTAAACCAGCTCATTGCGCTGCCTCCTGCAGACCGTCGACGGTTTTGCCGAATATCGCCGGTGGAATACCCGCCAGGCCAGCCGGCAGGGCCACCAGGCCGGCGCCCAGTTCTTCATTGATGCGCAGCGGCAGACGCAAGGTCTGGCCCGCGACGTTCAGGCTCAGCAGGGCACCGTCGTTGACGCCCAGGCGATCGGCTTCGGACTTGGCCAGCGACACGTAGGCGGCCGGGATGCGTTCCTGGACCGGAGCGGCTTTGGAAGAGTTCTCTTCACTGCCGAACAGGTGATGGAACGGTACGACCTGCCAGGTGCCCGGTGCCGGGTTGAAGGCGCGCGGCACGCTGGCGAACCAGCTCAGGCCATCGCCCTGGCTTTCGATCAGGCGAGTGCCCGGGTCACCGGCACGCAGGTGACCGCCGACTTCGTCCTGGAACTTGTTCCAGGCTTGCGGCGAGTTCCAGCCCGGCGACCAGGCGAACGGCACTTGCGAGCGCGGTTCGGCGGAGCCCGAGTAACCTTCCATGGAGAACGAGAACGCAGTGTCGTTGTCCTGGGAGGTCCGTGGTTCGTGGACGCTGATGTCGGCGCGCATCGCGGTGCGACCGGAGTAGCGCAGCGGTTCGCGGGCCAGCTTCAGGCCCTTGATGCGGAACGCGGCCGATGGCGCGGCATCGACGATGCGAGCCAGTTGCGGGCTGCTCGAAGCGACGGCGGCGGTGACATGGTCCAGTTGCGTCCAGTCGATCGGCTGGTTCAGCAAGGTGGCGCGCAGGGCATGCAGCCAGCGCCAGCCTTCATGGACCAGGATGCTGGCGTCCAGGTAAGTCGGGTCGAACACCTGGAAGAAGCGCTGGGCGCGACCTTCCTGGCTGACCAGCGTACCGTCGCCTTCAGCGAAGCTCGCCGCCGGCAGCACCAGGTGGGCGCGGTCGGTGGTGGCGGTTTTCTGGTGGTCGGCAACGATCAGCACTTTCGCGGCATTCAGGGCAGCGTCCACCCGGGCCTTGTCGGTGCGGGTGTACAGGTCGTTTTCCAGCACCACGATGGCGTCGGCGCTGCCGTCGATCACCGCTTGCAGGGCCGCGTCCAGCGACTCGCCACCGAGCATGGCCAGGCCGAGGCTGTTGGCTTCCGGCACGATCAGGCTGATGGAACCGTTCTTCTCGCGCAGCTTCAGCGCCTTGGCGATGTTGGCGGCGGCTTCGATCAGTGCCTTGGAACCCAACGAGGTGCCGGCGATGATCAGTGGGCGTTTGGCCGCGAGCAGGGCGTCGGCGATACGCTGGGCCAGCGCGGCCGCTTCACTGTCCAAACCTTCGACGGCCGGGGCACTGGCGTCCAGGGCGTGGGCCACGGCAAAACCGATGCGCGCCAGGTCATCCGGTGCTGCGTGGACGCATTCTTCGGCGACGTCGTCGAGCTTGGTTTCAGCCAGGCTGGCAATGAACAGCGGGTTCAGCGCGTGCTGGCCGATGTTCTTCACGGCGGCATCGAGCCATGGCTGTACGCGCATGGCGTCGGCCATGTCTTCAGCCTTGCCCTTGACCGACTGGCGCAGGGCCAGGGCCATGCGCGCGGCGGTCTGGGTCAGGTCTTCACCCAGGACGAACACCGCATCGTGGTCTTCGATGTCACGCATCGTCGGCACGGGCAGCGGGCTGTCCTTGAGCACTTGCAGGACCAGGCGGATGCGTTCCAGCTCACCGGCTTCGATGCCACTGTAGAAGTGCTCGGCGCCGACCAGTTCACGCAGGGCGTAGTTGCTTTCCAGGCTGGCCCGTGGCGAACCGATACCGACGATGTTGCGCCCGCGCAGCAGTTCGGCGGCCTTGTCCAGCGCTTCGTCCAGGCTCAGCTTGGCGCCGTTGGCGAGCAATGGCTGGCGCGGACGATCCTTGCGGTTGACGTAGCCATAGCCGAAACGGCCACGGTCGCACAGGAAGTACTGGTTCACCGAACCGTTGAAGCGGTTCTCGATGCGACGCAGTTCGCCGTAGCGTTCGCCCGGGGATATGTTGCAACCGCTGGAGCAGCCATGGCAGATGCTCGGCGAAAACTGCATGTCCCACTTGCGGTTGTAGCGCTCGGAGTGAGTCTTGTCGGTGAACACACCGGTCGGGCAGACCTCGGTGAGGTTGCCGGAGAACTCGCTTTCCAGGGTGCCGTCTTCAACGCGACCGAAGTACACGTTGTCGTGGGCGCCGAACACGCCCAGGTCGGTGCCGCCGGCATAGTCCTTGTAGAAACGCACGCAGCGGTAGCAGGCGATGCAGCGGTTCATCTCGTGGGAGATGAACGGGCCCAGTTGCTGGTTCTGGTGGGTGCGCTTGGTGAAGCGATAACGGCGCTCGTTGTGGCCGGTCATCACCGTCATGTCTTGCAGGTGGCAGTGGCCGCCTTCCTCACAGACCGGGCAGTCGTGAGGGTGGTTGGTCATCAGCCATTCGACGACGCTGGCGCGAAACACTTTCGCTTCTTCGTCGTCGATGGAGATCCAGCTGCCGTCGGTGGCGGGGGTCATGCAGGACATGACGATCCGACCACGCTTGTCGTTTTCGTCGGTGTACTGCTTGACCGCGCATTGGCGACAGGCGCCTACGCTGCCAAGGGCGGGGTGCCAGCAGAAATAAGGGATGTCGAGGCCCAGGGACAGACATGCCTGTAACAGGTTGTCTGCGCCATCGACTTCGAGCTCTTTGCCGTCTACGTGGATAGTGGCCATGGTTCAAAGTTCTTCGTTGGCCCGGTGTCAGCGGGCGTGGCTAATGGAATCTTGTTATTCGTCCGAATCCAAACAGCCTTTCAAAGGCGTCATCGGACGAAAGGCGAAGGGCACGGACCCTTCGCCTTTTAAAGCGTCGTTACGCGCCGACCATGGTCGGCGTGACCACCTGATTGAGATCGCCTGCGCGCGTTGGCGCGATGCCGGCCTCGAATTCAGAGCGGAAGTATTTGATCGCGCTGCCCAACGGCTCCACGGCACCCGGTGCATGAGCACAGAAGGTCTTGCCCGGGCCGAGGAAACCCACCAGACCCAGCAGGGTCTCGATGTCGCCGGCCTGGCCTTCGCCGTTTTCAATGGCGCGCAGCAGCTTGACGCTCCACGGCAGGCCATCGCGGCAAGGGGTGCAGAAACCGCACGATTCACGGGAGAAGAATTCTTCCATGTTGCGCAGCAGGGAAACCATGTTGACGCTGTCGTCCACCGCCATGGCCAGACCGGTACCCATACGGGTGCCGACTTTGGCGATGCCGCCGGCGTACATTTGTGCGTCCAGGTGTTCCGGCAACAGGAAGCCGGTGCCGGCGCCGCCGGGCTGCCAGCACTTGAGCTTGTAACCGTCGCGCATGCCGCCGGCGTAGTCTTCGAACAGCTCGCGGCCGGTCACGCCGAATGGCAGTTCCCACAGGCCAGGGTTCTTGACCTTGCCGGAGAAGCCCATGAGCTTGGTGCCCATGTCTTCGCTGCCGTCGCGGGCCAGGGATTTGTACCAGTCGACGCCGTCGGCAATGATCGCCGGCACGTTGCACAGGGTCTCGACGTTGTTCACGCAGGTCGGCTTGCCCCACACGCCGACGGCGGCAGGGAAGGGCGGCTTGGAGCGCGGGTTGGCGCGGCGGCCTTCCAGGGAGTTGATCAGTGCGGTTTCTTCACCGCAGATGTAGCGCCCGGCACCGGTGTGGACGAACAGCTCGAAATCAAAGCCCGAACCCAGGATGTTCTTGCCCAAGAGGCCAGCGGCCTTGGCTTCTTCCACGGCACGGTTCAGGTGCTTGGCGGCGGTGGTGTATTCGCCGCGCAGGAAGATGTAGCCACGGTAGGTTTTCAACGCACGGGCACTGATCAGCATGCCTTCGATCAGCAGATGGGGCAGTTGCTCCATCAGCATGCGGTCTTTCCAGGTGTTGGGCTCCATTTCATCCGCGTTGCACAGCAGGTAGCGGATGTTGATGGACTCGTCCTTGGGCATCAGGCCCCACTTCACGCCAGTGGGGAAGCCGGCACCGCCGCGACCCTTGAGGCCGGAGTCTTTGACGGTCTGGACGATGTCGTCCTGGGCCATGTCGGTGAATGCCTTGCGCGCGGCGGCGTAGCCATTCTTGGCCTGGTATTCGTCCAGCCACACCGCTTCGCCGTCGTCACGCAGACGCCAGGTCAGGGGATGGGTTTCGGCCGAACGCTGGATGCGGTTGGCGGGCCCGAAGGAAGTCAGGGTCATACGTAGCCCTCCAGCAGTTTGGCGACGCCGTCAGGCTGGACGTCACCGAAGGTGTCGTCGTCGATCATCAGCGCCGGGGCCTTGTCGCAGTTGCCCAGGCAGCACACCGGCAGCAGGGTGAAGCGCCCGTCTGCGGTGGTCTGGCCCAGGCCGATGCCCAGCTTGTTCTGGATCTCGCCGACCACGGACTCGTGGCCGCCGATGTAGCAGACCATGCTGTCGCAGACGCGAATGATGTGGCGACCCACTGGCTGGCGGAAGATCTGGCTATAGAAGGTGGCAACACCTTCGACGTCGCTGGCCGGGATGCCGAGGATCTCGCCGATGGCGTAGAGCGCGCCGTCAGGCACCCAGCCACGCTCCTTCTGAACGATCTTCAGGGCTTCGATCGACGCCGCGCGCGGGTCTTCGTAGTGATGCAGCTCGTGCTCGATGGCCGAGCGCTCGGTTTCGCTCAGGGCGAAACGGTCTGTCTGGATAAGCGTGCTATTCATGCTTAGCGGTCCACGTCGGCCATAACGAAATCGATACTACCCAGGTACGCAATCATATCCGCGACCATGCTGCCTTTGATCACCGAAGGGATCTGCTGCAGGTGTGGGAAGCTTGGGGTGCGAATCCGGGTGCGGTAGCTCATGGTGCCGCCGTCGCTCGTCAGGTAATAACTGTTGATGCCCTTGGTCGCTTCGATCATCTGGAAGGACTCGTTGGCCGGCATGACCGGGCCCCACGAAACCTGCAGGAAGTGCGTGATCAGGGTCTCGATGTGTTGCAGCGTGCGCTCTTTGGGCGGCGGCGTGGTCAGCGGGTGATCCGCCTTGTACGGGCCTTCCGGCATGTTGCGCATGCACTGGTCGATGATCTTGATGCTCTGGCGCATCTCCTCGACGCGAACCATGCAGCGGTCATAGGCATCACCATTGACTGCCAGCGGTACTTCGAATTCGAAGTTTTCATAGCCGGAGTAAGGACGCGCCTTGCGCAGGTCGAAGTCGCAACCGGTGGAACGCAGGCCCGCACCGGTGACACCCCATTCCAGGGCCTCTTTGGTGTTGTAGGCGGCGACCCCGATGGTACGGCCCTTGAGGATGCTGTTCTGCAAGGCGGCCTTGGTGTATTCGTCCAGGCGCTTGGGCATCCATTCGACGAAATCCTTGACCAGCTTTTCCCAGCCCCGCGGCAGGTCGTGGGCAACCCCACCGATGCGGTACCAGGCCGGGTGCAGGCGGAAACCGGTGATGGCTTCGATCACCGTGTAGGCCTTCTGGCGGTCGGTGAAGGTGAAGAACACCGGGGTCATGGCGCCAACGTCCTGGATGTAGGTACCCAGGAACAGCAGGTGGCTGGTGATCCGGAAGAACTCGGCCATCATGATGCGGATGACGTCGACCTTTTCCGGCACCTTGATCCCGGCCAGTTTCTCGACCGAAAGCACGTACGGCAGGTTGTTCATCACGCCGCCGAGGTAATCGATGCGGTCGGTGTAGGGAATGTAGCTGTGCCAGGACTGGCGCTCGCCCATTTTCTCGGCGCCACGGTGGTGGTAGCCGATGTCCGGGACGCAGTCGACGATCTCTTCGCCGTCCAGCTGCAGGATGATGCGGAATGCACCGTGGGCCGAAGGGTGGTTCGGGCCCAGGTTGAGGAACATGTAGTCCTCGTTCGCCCCGGAGCGTTTCATGCCCCAGTCTTCCGGCTTGAAGCGCGCGGCTTCTTCCTCGAGCTGTTGCTTGGCCAGGGACAGGCTGAACGGATCGAACTCGGTGGCGCGGGCCGGGAAGTCCTTGCGCAGCGGGTGACCTTCCCAGGTCGGCGGCATCATGATGCGCGTCAGGTGCGGGTGGCCGGGGAAATCGATCCCGAACATGTCCCACACTTCACGTTCGTACCAGTTGGCGTTCGGCCAGATACCGGTCACGGTCGGCACGCTGAGGTCGCTCTCGGACAAGGCGACCTTGATCATCACGTCACTATTACGCTCGATCGACATCAGGTGATAGAACACGGTGAAATCGACGCCGTCGGGCAGCCCTTGACGCTTGGTGCGCAGACGCTCATCCACGCCATGCAAGTCATAGAGCATGACGTACGGCTTGGGCAGGTTGCGCAGGAAAGTCAGGACTTCGACGAGTTTGGCGCGGGCAACCCAAAGCACCGGCATGCCGGTGCGGGTCGGCTGGGCGGTGAACGCCTCGGGGCCAAAACGGTTGTTCAGTTCGACGACCACATCCTGGTCGTCTGCCTTGTAAGGCGGGATGTACAGAGCACTGCCTGTAGTCATGGTTATTTATCGCTTTCGGTCAACGTAAAGAATGAAGCCAGGTTCTCGTTTCTTATGCAGAGCAGAGCTGGATCAGACTTCGTCGGGGCTGCGCAGGTTGGTGACTGCGATACGCTGTTCGCGACGCTGTTCCTTTTGCGATGGCATCTCGGCGCGATAGACGCCTTGATCACCAACGACCCAGGACAGTGGGCGACGCTCCTGGCCAATCGACTCCTGCAACAGCATCAAGCCTTGCAGGAAAGCTTCAGGGCGAGGCGGGCAGCCAGGCACGTAGACGTCCACGGGCAGGAACTTGTCCACCCCTTGAACGACGGAATAGATGTCGTACATGCCACCGGAGTTGGCGCACGAACCCATGGAGATAACCCACTTCGGTTCGAGCATTTGCTCGTAGAGACGCTGGATGATCGGCGCCATCTTGATGAAGCAGGTCCCGGCAATAACCATGAAATCCGCCTGGCGCGGCGATGCCCGGATCACCTCGGCGCCAAAGCGCGCGATGTCGTGGGGCGCCGTGAAGGCGGTGGTCATTTCCACGTAGCAGCACGAAAGGCCGAAGTTGTACGGCCACAGGGAGTTCTTGCGACCCCAGTTGACCGTGCTGTTCAGCACGTCTTCGAGCTTGCCCATGAAGATGTTTTTGTGGACTTGATCTTCTAACGGATCGGAAACGGTTTCCCGCTCGCCAATCGGATACTGCTCGTTAGGAGCATCGGGGTCGATCCTGGTGAGATTGTATTGCATTGCCAAAGCCTCATTGTTTCAGCTTCGCTTGCCGCTTACGACGACCTTCCGGAGCCCAATCAAGAGCCCCCACCCGCCAAAGGTAGACAAGACCTGCCAACAGAATTGCTATGAAAACGAGAGCTTCGACGAATCCGGTCCAGCCGCTTTCGCGGACGGACACAGACCATGCAAAGAGAAAGAGGGCTTCGATATCGAAGATCACGAAGAGCATCGCGACCAGATAGAATTTGGCTGAGAGCCGCAAGCGGGCGCCACCGGTAGGCAGCATGCCGGACTCGAACGGTTCATTTTTGCTGCGGCCCCAGGCTTTTGACCCGAGCAGGCTCGACACGCCGAGCATGAAGGCACACAGGCCGACAACGCCCAGAAGGAAAATGGCAAAGCCCCAGTTGTGGGCCATGAGTCCTGTCGCTTCGGGCATGCTGGAAATCCTTAACAGAGAGCAAAGGTCTCTGAGCTTGAAAAGAAATAACGCAGTGACGATATGTCGCAGCAATCAATCGCGGTGATTTTATGGCTAAACACCGGGCAAGTAAAATTCCTATAGCGAAATTATTTATTGGAATAAGCACATAGCGTACCTCCAGGACCCTGCGGCCCCGGCCCCGTGGGCGTTGGCCGGCTGTTGATCAATAATATTTCGTGCGGAATGCAACAATGATAATGGCTTTCAAATGATAATTATTATTATCTGTGGCGGCCTTTCTGCTACGCACTTAGTGTTGTGTCCGAGGGGCAGCCTTACATTGCCGCTACTGCAATTGTCAGCGTCGGACGTTTTACTCCTTTTCGGACTGCCCAATACTGCGTTCGATCAATTTTTCTAACCGTGCGCCGCAGTTTTTTTGGGGGGCGGGCTCGGTGAAGGTTGGATCTGCATGGGGACTGCTCCTGTGGGAGCCAAGCTTGCTCGCGATGCCGGCAACGCTGTCCCGAGGCAGACTGCGCAATCGTTCATTACGGGCAAGCTTGGCACCCACAGATGCAGGCTAGCTCCTACAGAGTAGATTGCTTGAAAAAAAACGGCTCAAAAAAGCCGTGGGCGTCCGATCAATGTCGCTCAGCTAGCCCCGCGCAGATCCTATGGCCAGGGTATTTCGTGTTTAAGCGACCAGCGTCGTGCGAGCAAAAAACGGCACGAGGTTGGGTTTAAGGTCTTGAAGAGGTGATATCAAATGGCTATCTTTATGCTTCATTCATCTAATCATCTATATCAATACTGGTTAGATTTTCGGCCCCTTCTTAGATAGCCGCGTCAGTTTCATCGTTCGTGGCTGATACCAAAGGAAAGTCATGAACTCTTGGATCGCGAATATGAGCGTTATGCTCAAGCTGGCTTTGGGCTTTGCTGTTGTGCTGCTTCTGACCGCTATTCTCGCCGCGACCGGCTGGTTCAGCCTGGGAAAAATGATCGAGCGCACGGATCGAATGACCAGCATTACCGAACTGGGTAACCGCCTTGATCACCTGCGCAGAGCTCGCTTGCAGTACCAGTTGGACCGGGGTGATGAACAAAAAGGTGCATTGATCCAAGCGTCGCTGGAGCAGTTTGTCGCCCAGCAGAAAAGCCTCGCCAAAGAACTGAGAAAACCGGAAAACCTGAAGAAACTTGCCCTGATCGAGCAGGCCAGCACGCAGTATCAAGTGGCACTCAATACGATGCGCGAGGCTTATCGCAATGACGCAGCCATGCGTAAGGAAATGGGCGTCAATGCGGTCAAGGGCGCCGCGCTGATTGCCAGGGTCATCGCTGACGTGGAAGCACTGCCCGCCTCGGATGAGCGCCGCTTTGACCTTTACAAGCTTATTCTCAAGGCCAAAGAGGACGTGGCGCTGGTGCGTTATGAAGTGCGTGGCTATACCGGCAACCCCAATAGCGCCACCGAACAAGCCGCCACCCGCCAGCTCGAAAATGCGTTCAAGAGCATCGAAGCGCTCAACAGCGCTTTCGGCCCAACCTATGCCGACACCATCAAGCAGTTGGAAACCGCGCTGATTGCTTACCGTCGTTCGGTACAGGACTTCACGGCCAGTAATCAGGCCATAGGCAAGGCTGTGCAGGACACCACCGATTTGGGTGAAACCATCACCCGTCTGTCTGACGAAATGTATGCCAGCCAACTGGTTTCCCGTGACGAAGACAGCGCCCAGGCTCGCATTCTGCAGCTGAGCTGTACTGCCTTGGCGATGTTGTTGGGGATTTTCGCCGCCCTGATCATCACCCGCCAGATTACACGGCCGTTGCAAGACACATTGGCTGTGGTCGATCGCATTGCGGCAGGCGACCTCACGCAACACATGATCGTGACTCGTCGTGATGAGCTGGGTGTCTTGCAGCAGGGTATTCAGCGTATGGGCAGCACCTTGCGCGACCTGATCGGTGGCATCCGCGATGGTGTCACCCAAATCGCCAGTGCCGCCGAAGAGCTATCGGCTGTTACTGAGCAGACCAGTGCCGGGGTCAATAGTCAGAAGATCGAGACCGATCAGGTGGCGACCGCCATGCACGAAATGTCGGTTACCGTGCATGAAGTCGCGCGTAATGCCGAACAGGCTCGCGCAGCCGCCTCAGAGGCCGATGCGCAAGCCCGTATTGGCGACCAGGTGGTCGCGCAAGCCATCGTTCAGATCGAGCGCTTGGCCAGCGAGGTCGGGCGCTCAGTCGACGCCATGAACGAGCTGGAGCAAGAAAGCGGTCGCATCGGCAAGATCATGGACGTGATCAGGGCGGTGGCTGAGCAGACCAACTTGCTGGCCCTTAACGCCGCCATTGAGGCCGCTCGCGCGGGTGACGCCGGGCGCGGTTTTGCCGTGGTCGCCGACGAAGTACGTGGGCTGGCCCAGCGTACCCAGCATTCCACCGAAGAGATTGAGAGCCTGGTGGCGGGCTTGCAGAGCGGCACGCGTCAGGTATCGAGCATTATGCAGAGCAGCCGTGAACTGACCGACAGCAGCGTGGAATTGGCATGCAAGGCCGGCACATCCCTGGGCAACATCACCCAGGCGGTTTCTGGCATTCAGGCCATGAACCAACAGATTGCCGCCGCCGCGGTGCAACAAAGCTCGGTGGCCGAGGAAATCAGTCGCAGTGTCCTGAGTGTGCGCGATGTATCCGAACAGACCGCCTCAGCCAGCGAAGAAACCGCAGCCTCCAGCATCGAATTGGCGCGCCTGGGTAACCAGTTGCAGCAGTTGGTCAGTCACTTCAAGGTGTGAAAGGGGGGGGGCTCTGGCGGCCATGCCCCAACTGGTAATTCCAGCAATGGTCGTTCCGATCCCCACTCATACCAAAAACCCGCATGGCCTTGACGATCAACGGTTGGTGAAAGCTGGAAAAACGGCGAAAAAAAGCCCCGAACCAGTCGGGGCTGTAGAACGTCGGCTTTGCGGTTAGCTTTTATTCGGTCCGCAAGGGCCGTTGACTCAAGGCATGCCGAGGATCAGTGGAACTGCTCTTCTTCGGTGGAGCCGGTCAGCGCGGTTACCGAGGAGGTGCCGCCCTGGATCACGGTGGTCATGTCGTCGAAGTAGCCAGTGCCCACTTCCTGCTGGTGAGCCACGAAGGTGTAGCCCTTGGCGGCGTCAGCGAACTCCTGCTCTTGCAGCTTCACGTAGGCGGTCATGTCGTTGCGGGCGTAGTCGTGCGCCAGGTTGAACATGCTGTGCCACATGTTGTGAATGCCGGCCAGGGTGATGAACTGGTGCTTGTAGCCCATGGCGGACAGTTCGCGCTGGAACTTGGCGATGGTCGCGTCGTCCAGGTTTTTCTTCCAGTTGAAGGAAGGCGAGCAGTTGTACGACAGCAGTTGGTCCGGGTATTCCTTCTTGATCGCTTCGGCGAAGCGACGCGCCTCGTCCAGGTCCGGCTTGGCGGTTTCGCACCAGATCAGGTCGGCGTACGGCGCGTAGGCCAGGCCACGGGCGATCGCCTGGTCGAGACCGGCGCGAACCTTGTAGAAGCCTTCCTGGGTGCGGGTGCCGGTCACGAACGGCTGGTCGTACGGGTCGCAGTCGGAAGTCAGCAGGTCAGCGGCGTTGGCGTCGGTACGGGCCAGGATGATGGTCGGTACGCCGGCAACGTCGGCGGCCAGGCGGGCAGCGGTGAGCTTCTGCACGGCTTCCTGGGTCGGCACCAATACTTTGCCGCCCATGTGGCCGCATTTCTTCACCGAAGCCAGTTGGTCTTCGAAGTGAACGCCGGCGGCGCCTGCTTCGATCATGCTCTTCATCAGCTCGTAGGCGTTCAGTACACCGCCGAAACCGGCTTCAGCGTCGGCCACGATTGGCGCGAAGTAGTCGATGTAGCCTTCGTCGCCTGGGTTCTTGCCGGCTTTCCACTGGATCTGGTCGGCACGACGGAACGAGTTGTTGATGCGCTTGACCACGGTTGGAACCGAATCCACCGGGTACAGCGACTGGTCCGGGTACATCGACTCGGCGGAGTTGTTGTCCGCAGCCACTTGCCAGCCCGACAGGTAGATCGCCTGGATACCGGCCTTGACTTGCTGTACAGCCTGGCCGCCGGTCAGGGCGCCCATGCAGTTGACGAAATCTTTCTCGGGACGGAAGGCTGGCTTGGCGCCCTGGGTGACCAGGTTCCACAGTTTCTCGGCGCCCATTTTCGCAAAAGTGTGCTCAGGTTGAACCGAGCCACGCAGACGGACGACGTCAGCAGCGGAGTAATTGCGCTTCACGCCTTTCCAGCGCGGGTTTTCAGCCCAATCTTTTTCAAGGGCTGCAATTTGCTGTTCGCGTGTCAGTGCCATGGAGATAAACCTCGTCGCATAGGTCTGGGGTGGAAAATTCCTGCTCCTGCCGACCAGGGGTTGGACGGTCAAGTCGGTTCAGGCGGGGAGGCGACGGGATGAACGATGGGCTCGAGGGGAAAGTGAGCAGGTAGAGGCGAACTGCGGGCGCATTCGGGCGTCGTGGGCCTTTATACGAACTCAGAGTGATGCCGGGTTACCTAGTTACGCTTCCGTCCCTCGGGACAACTTCGTTCCAGTCGCAACCTCGTCAAACACACCTTGTGGGCGGTACAGACACGAATCGGCTCGCAGGGTAGTTGCAAGCGTCGACCCGAAGGCCCTTGCCAGGGCCCCTGATTAGCGGGAGCGAGGCCATCATGCCTTCGGTTTTTTGGCTCGTCAAACGTTTTGTAGTGCTTTTTTTATAGCACTACATCTTTGGTCTAATACGACTCGTCAGTCAGTTTTTGGTGCTTCAGTTCAGGGTATCCACCTTGACCCGCAGAATCATGTCGTCCCGGCCTTGGGTCGAGTAGCTGCGGCTCAGCCCCTGTTTATCGGCCTGAGTCTGGCGATTGACCCCGGCCAGGGTGATCCATTCACCCAAGCGGCCGCTGACCGTTGTGTCGGTACTTTGAACGTTCACTACATCGGGACGTTCCTGGCTCATACGGTCACGGTTGGTACTGATGTTCAGATGAACGGTCTCGCCGGTGACGCTGGCCGTGACATAAAAGCCTTGGGTGACGTTGCGGTATTCGGTCTGGCTTTGCAGGCGGCCGTAGGTGTCGGTCTGGGTGCTGGTGAACGGCACGCTCTGGCCGACCTGAATCAGCGCCGGCTGGCCTTCGCTGGCTTGTACCTGCTGCACGCCGCCTTCGCGGCTGGCGGTGCTGCGGTTGATGATGCGGGTCTGGCTGGGAGCGGCGCCGTTGATCGAATAGCCCTGGTCGCCCTGCAAGTTGTTTTCGTTGGTGTCGACCGTGATCAGCAGGCGCTTGGGGGCGGTGTCCAGTTGGGCGAGAAATGCCTTGAGCTCCTCGATTTTACTGGGCTCGGCATTGACGATCAGTTGGTTGCCATAGGCGCTGACCTGGCCGTCCTTGCCGATGAAATTCTGCGCCACCGGCAATAGGTCGGCGCTGGTTCGGTAGTTCAGCGGGACGATTTCAGTAGCGGCCATCACCGACAGGCTGCAGCCGAGCAGCAGGGTGGCGAGCAGGGTGCGTAAGGACATGTCCATTCTCCGCGAGACAAAGGCTTGATATTGCCAGTTTGTCGGCCTGGGGTGGGGCAAGTTGAATGTTAGACGGCAAAACGCCCCGGCATCGGTGGATGGCGGGGCGTTTTGTGGTTGCATGATGCTCTTGTGGCGAGGGGATTTATCCCCGCTGGGCTGCGCAGCAGCCCCAATGAAGCCGATTACATCAACCTGACACACCGCAGTGATTGATTTGGGGGCTGCGGAGCAGCCCAGCGGGGATAAATCCCCTCGCCACAGGGTTTGGTTTCAGCCCGAGTGACGCACCATGTCCACATGCGGAATCCCGGCTTCCAGGAACTCCTCGCTGACCACCGCAAAGCCCAATCGCTCGTAGAACGGCGTGGCATGCACCTGGGCGCTGAGCATCTGCTGCTTGAGCCCACGCTTCTCGGCTTCGGCGATCACGGCGTGCATCAGCGCGTCACCCACCTTCAGGCCGCGCCAGTCCTTGAGGACCGAGACGCGACCGATATGGCCGTCAGTCAACAGGCGCGCGGTGCCGATGGGGAAGTCGCCTTCAAACGCCAGAAAATGCACCGCGCTCTGGTCATCGGCATCCCATTCCAGTTCAGGCGGGACGGATTGCTCGGCAATGAACACAGTCTCACGAATGCGCCGGATCTCGGCGTTATCCTTTTGCCAGTCTGCGACACGAACGTGGATTTTATTCATCAGCGAACCCCAGGCTGCCTTGCTTGACCAACTCGCAGATCAGGCCGCGACCGTCTTCGTCGGCCAGCCACGGGCCGAGGTTTTCGCTGTGCAGGGCATCGGCGGCGCAGATCATTTTCAGCAGGTCGCGCAGCTTGCCCGGCAGATAACGGCTCTGGCCGCTGGCAAACAGCAGCAGGTCATCATCGACTTCCGACCAGGCCAGGCGGGCGCTTGGGTTGCGGATGATCACTGCGCCCTGTTCCAGGCCGGCCAGCAGGTCGTCTTCTTCCAGTTCCGGGCCTACCACCAGCTCCGGGTAGCGCGGCTCGGTCATGAACTGGCCGAACCAGGTCAGCAGCAGGCGCTCGTCGCTCATGTGCTCGGCCAGCAGGCCCTTGAGGCGATCGAGGGCGTCGTGCTGGATCTGGTGCGGGTCGGCCACCGGGCGCGCATCGGCGTCGGTGTAGCGTTCTTCGTCCGGCAGGAACTGGCTGAGGAAGTCGGTGAAGTGGGTCAGCACTTCGGCGGCGCTCGGCGCGCGGAAGCCTACCGAGTAGGTCATGCAGTCATCCACGGCCACGCCGCAGTGCGCCAGGCGCGGCGGCAGGTAAAGCATGTCGCCCGGTTCCAGGGTCCACTCGTCGGTGGCTTCGAAGTCGGCGAGGATGCGCAGGTCGGCGTGTTGCAGCAGCGGGCTCTCGGAGTCGCACATCTGGCCGATTTTCCAGTTGCGCTGGCCATGGCCCTGCAGCAGGAACACATCGTAATTGTCGAAATGCGGGCCGACGCTGCCACCCGGGGCGGCGAAGCTGATCATCACATCGTCGATGCGCCAGCTCGGCAGGAAACGGAAGTTTTCCAGCAGTTCGCTGACTTCGGGTACGAACTGATCGACAGCCTGCACCAGCAGGGTCCACTCGCGCTCCGGCAATTTGCTGAATTCGTCTTCGGCAAACGGGCCGCGACGCAATTCCCAGGGACGTTCGCCGTGCTCGATGACCAAGCGCGATTCGACTTCTTCTTCCAGGGCCAGGCCGGCCAGTTCGTCGGCATCGATCGGGCTTTGGAAGTCTGGAATCGCCTGGCGGATCAGCAGTGGTTTTTTCTGCCAGTAGTCGCGCAGGAACTCCCGTGCCGTGATGCCGCCCAGGAGTTGCAGAGGAATATCAGGATTCATGTGTAACCTATTGAAAAAATATACTTTTCAGACGCGAATAAAAACGCCCGGCGCGGCCGGGCGTCTCAGGGCAAAACGGTGGATCAGATGCGCTTGGCTTGTGCCACTGCGTTGCCGATGTAGTTGGCCGGCGTGAGCTTTTTCAGCTCGGCGCGGGCCTCGGCAGGCATGTCCAGGCCATCAATGAAAGTCTGCAACGCTTCAGGACTGATGCCCTTGCCACGGGTCAGTTCTTTGAGCTTTTCATACGGGTTTTCGATGTTGTAGCGACGCATCACGGTCTGGATCGGCTCGGCCAGGACTTCCCAGCAGGCGTCCAGGTCGGCGGCGATTTTCTGCTCGTTGAGTTCCAGCTTGCTGATGCCCTTGAGGCTGGCTTCATAGGCAATGACGCTGTGGGCAAAGCCCACGCCCAGGTTGCGCAGCACGGTGGAGTCGGTCAGGTCGCGCTGCCAGCGGGAGATCGGCAGTTTGCTCGCCAGGTGCTGGAACAGCGCGTTGGCGATGCCCAGGTTGCCTTCGGAGTTTTCGAAGTCGATCGGGTTGACCTTGTGCGGCATGGTCGAGGAACCGATTTCGCCGGCAATGGTGCGCTGCTTGAAATAACCCAGGGAGATGTAGCCCCAGATGTCACGGTCGAAGTCGATCAGGATGGTGTTGAAACGGGCGATCGCATCGAACAGCTCGGCGATGTAGTCGTGCGGCTCGATCTGGGTGGTGTACGGGTTGAAGCTCAGGCCCAGCTCGTCTTCGATGAAGGCGCGGGCGTTGGCTTCCCAGTCGATGTCCGGGTAGGCCGACAGGTGGGCGTTGTAGTTGCCCACGGCGCCGTTGATCTTGCCCAGCAGTGGCACGGCGGCGACCTGGGCGATCTGGCGCTCCAGGCGGTACACCACGTTCGCCAGTTCCTTGCCCAGGGTGGTCGGCGAAGCCGGTTGACCATGGGTGCGCGATAGCATCGGAACGTCGGCGAAGCGGATTGCCAACTCGCGGATGGCCTGGGCGGTCTGGCGCATCAGCGGCAGCATCACGTCATCACGGCCTTCGCGCAGCATCAGGGCGTGGGACAGGTTGTTGATGTCCTCGCTGGTGCAGGCAAAGTGGATGAATTCGCTGACGTTGGCCAGTTCCGGCAGCTTGGCCGCCTGCTCCTTGAGCAGGTATTCAATGGCTTTGACGTCGTGGTTGGTGGTGCGCTCGATCTCTTTGACGCGCTCGGCGTGCTCCAGCACAAAGTTTTCAGCCAGGGCGTTCAGCACCGCGTTGGCTTGCGCGGAAAACGCCGGGACTTCGGCAATGCCAGGGTGAGCGGCAAGGCGCTGGAGCCAGCGCACTTCAACCAGGACGCGAGCGCGGATCAGGCCGTACTCGCTGAAAATCGGGCGCAGGGCCTGGGTTTTGCCGGCGTAGCGGCCGTCAACAGGGGAAACCGCAGTGAGCGAAGAAAGCTGCATGGGGTGTTCTCGGACAGTCGGGCAACGAAATGGGGCGCGTATCATACATGAAAACAATCGCCGGTCCGTCGCCAACTGACCGGCGTATTACGCGTAACGATATAAAAAAGCGGGTTGAGGCGACTTATTCGTTGCGCATCAACGGGTAAAGCTCTTTCAGCAATTTGCGTCGGCTGATCACCAGCTGCCAGCGATGACCACCCAACTGCCGCCACAGCCGCGCCGAGCGAATTCCGGCCAGTAACAGGGCGCGGATCTTCGAGGCATTGCTCGGTTGTTGCAGATTGCGCATGTCGCCGTGTACCTGGATGCGCTGGCGCAAGGTGCTCAGGGTGTCCTGGTACAGCGCACCGCAAGCGGCGATGACGTTTTCGTGGGCGGAACCGAAGTGTTCAACCTGTGACTGAATCTGCGGCAGGCGATTGCCGATGGTATCCAGCAGGTCGTCGCGCTTGGCCAATTGACGTTCCAGGCCCAGCATCGACAGGGCGTAGCGCAGCGGCTCGCGTTGCAGAGTGCTGGGGTCGCGCTCCAGGGCACCGATCAGTGCGCGATAACCCTCGCGCAGGTTCAGGTCATCGCCGCCATAGACTTCAAGTGTGTCCTTGGGGTCACGAATCAGCAGGCTGCCGAGCATGCAGCTCAGGCCCGCTTCGGTTGCCTGGCCGGTCTTGGCGATCCGATCCACCAGCACGGCGGCGAGAAACACACCGCCCAATGCCGTCAGTTGCTCCTGGGTCGGGCTCATGCCTTGCTGCTCCAGGGCTCTGCGACTTCGATCACGCCGCCGCCCAGGCAGATTTCCCCGTCGTAGAACACCACGGACTGGCCGGGTGTGACTGCTCGTTGTGGGTCATCGAACGTCGCGCGATAGCCCGTGGCGGTTTTTTCCAGCATGCAGGGCTGATCACTCTGGCGGTAGCGAACCTTGGCCGTCAGACGGCGCGGTTGGCTGAGGTCGATCGGGTTGACCCAATAGATGTCGGAGGCGAGCAGGGCGCGGGAGAACAACCACGGATGGTCGTTGCCCTGGCCGACGATCAGCTCGTTGTGCTCCAAGTCCTTGACCAGTACGTACCACGGCTCTTCACCGGCGTCCTTCAGCCCGCCGATGCCCAGGCCCTGGCGCTGGCCGATGGTGTGGTACATCAGGCCATGATGGCGGCCGATGACTTCGCCTTCGGTGGTCTTGATTTCGCCTGGCTGGGCCGGCAGGTACTGCTTGAGGAAGTCGCTGAAACGCCGCTCGCCGATAAAGCAGATGCCGGTGGAATCTTTCTTCTTGGCGGTGGCCAGGGCGTGTTTTTCGGCGATCGCGCGCACTTGCGGCTTTTCCAGCTCGCCCACCGGGAACAGGGTCTTGGCGATCTGCTCGCCGCCGACGGCGTGCAGGAAGTAGCTCTGGTCCTTGTTCGGGTCCAGGCCCTTGAGCAGTTCGGTGCGGCCGTCGATGTCGCGGCGGCGCACATAGTGACCGGTAGCGATCAGGTCAGCGCCGAGCATCATGGCGTAGTCGAGGAACGCCTTGAACTTGATTTCGCGGTTGCAGAGGATGTCCGGGTTCGGCGTACGGCCGGCCTTGTATTCGGCCAGGAAGTGCTCGAACACGTTGTCCCAGTACTCGGCGGCGAAGTTGGCGGTGTGCAGCTTGATGCCGATCCTGTCGCAGACGGCCTGGGCGTCCGCCAGGTCGTCCATGGCGGTGCAGTATTCGGTTCCGTCGTCTTCTTCCCAGTTCTTCATGAACAGGCCTTCCACCTCATAACCCTGCTCGATCAGCAGAAGGGCGGAAACGGAAGAGTCCACGCCGCCGGACATGCCGACAATGACGCGCTTGTTGGTGGTGTCAGAAGGGGCTGGATCACGCATAGCAGTTCAATGAGTGTCTTGAAAAAGGACGCGATTCTATCAGGCCCGGACGCGCAAGGCTAAAGAGAAGGACGGATCAGCGTCAGACTGTGGCGATGACCGGCCAGATAATCGTCGATGCAACGGATGATCAGCTCGCTGCGCCAGTGTTCACGCTGTTCGAGCAACTCGTTGCGGGTCAGCCACTTGGCGCCCAGGATGCCATCATCCAGTGGATAGTCCGGACGGTGGTTCAAGGCCTTGGCGGCGAAACAGACCCGTTGGTAGGTCACGCCATTACTGGGGGCGGTGTACAGGTAAATGCCCACCACGCTGGTAGGTTCGACGTCCCAGCCGGTTTCTTCCAGGGTTTCGCGCACGGCGGCTTCGATCAGGGTTTCGTTCGGGTCCAGGTGGCCTGCAGGCTGGTTGAGCACCGCTCGTCCGCCCTTGGATTCTTCCACCATCAGGAAACGGCCGTTGTCTTCGACGATGGTGGCGACGGTGATGTGGGGGTTCCAGTCCATGAAGCGTTCTCGATTCAAAGGTTGAACACGGTCAAATGTGGGAGCGAGCCTGCTCGCGATAGCGGTGTGTCAGTCAGCGTCAGTGTTGAATGTTATACCGCTATCGCGAGCAGGCTCGCTCCCACGGGGGGATGCGTTGTGTCTGGAAACACAAACCCCGGCACCAGGGCCGGGGTTTGTGGTGTTCCTTTACAACCTTACACCAGCGCAGCAATCGCCGCGTTGAAGGTGTTGCTTGGGCGCATGGCCTTGCTGGTCAGCTCCGGGTTGGCGAAGTAGTAACCGCCGATGTCCACCGGTTTGCCTTGGACGGCATTGAGCTCGGCAACGATTTTTTCTTCGTTGTCGGTCAGTGTCTTGGCCAGGGCAGTGAACTGGGCCTTGAGGGCTGCGTCGTCGTTTTGCGCGGCCAATGCCTGGGCCCAGAACAGGGTCAGGTAGAAGTGGCTGCCGCGGTTGTCGATGCCGCCGACCTTGCGCGAAGGCGACTTGTTGCGGTCCAGGAACTCACCGGTGGCCTGATCCAGGGTCTTGGCCAGCACCAGGGCTTTAGGGTTGTTGTAGGTCACGCCCAGGTGTTCGAGGGACGCGGCCAGGGCCAGGAACTCGCCCAGGGAATCCCAGCGCAGGAAGTTTTCTTCCAGCAACTGCTGAACGTGCTTGGGTGCCGAACCGCCGGCGCCGGTTTCGAACAGGCCACCGCCGTTCATCAGCGGCACGATGGACAGCATCTTGGCGCTGGTGCCCAGTTCCATGATCGGGAACAGGTCGGTCAGGTAGTCGCGCAGCACGTTGCCGGTCACCGAAATGGTGTCCTTGCCTTCGCGGGTGCGGGCCAGGGTGAATTTCATCGCGTCGACCGGCGACATGATGCGGATGTCCAGGCCGGCAGTGTCGTGGTTCTTCAGGTAGGCCTGGACTTTCTCGATCACCACGCCGTCATGGGCGCGCATCGGGTCCAGCCAGAAAATCGCCGGGGTGCTGCTGGCGCGGGCACGGTTGACGGCCAGCTTGACCCAATCCTGGATCGGCGCGTCCTTGGTCTGGCACATGCGGAAGATATCGCCCGCCTCGACGTTCTGCTCCAGCAGGGTGCGACCGGTATTGTCCGAAACACGGACCACGCCGTCGGCCTTGATCTGGAAGGTCTTGTCGTGGGAACCGTATTCTTCGGCTTTCTTGGCCATCAGGCCGACGTTCGGCACGCTGCCCATGGTGGTCGGATCGAAGGCACCGTGTTGCTTGCAGTCTTCGATCACCGCCTGGTAGATGGTGGCGTAGCAGCGATCCGGGATCACGGCCTTGGTGTCGTGCAACTGGCCGTCGGTGCCCCACATCTTGCCGGAGTCACGGATCATGGCCGGCATCGAGGCGTCGACGATGACGTCGCTCGGTACGTGCAGGTTGGTGATGCCTTTATCGGAGTTGACCATCGCCAGGGATGGGCGCGCCGCGTAGACCGCCTGGATGTCGGCTTCGATCTGCGCCTGCTGCTCGGCCGGCAAGGCCTTGATGCGGGCGTACAGGTCGCCGATGCCGTTGTTCAGGTTGAAGCCGATCTGCTCCAGCACTTGTGCGTGCTTGGCCAGGGCGTCTTTGTAGAACTCGGCGACGATCTGACCGAACATGATCGGGTCGGAGACCTTCATCATGGTGGCCTTGAGGTGGACCGACAGCAGGACGCCTTTTTGCTTGGCGTCTTCGATTTCAGCGGCGATGAAGTCGCGCAGGGCGTTCTTGCTCATCACGGCGCAGTCGAGGATCTCACCGGCTTGTACGGTGGTTTTTTCTTTCAGGACAGTGGCAGTGCCGTCCTGAGCGATCAGCTCGATTTTCACGCTGCCGGCGGCGTCGATCAGGGCGGCTTTTTCGCTGCCGTAGAAATCACCGGTGCTCATGTGGGCCACATGAGACTTGGAGTCGGCTGCCCAGGCGCCCATTTTGTGCGGGTGCTTGCGCGCGTAGTTCTTGACCGACAGCGGTGCGCGGCGGTCGGAGTTGCCTTCACGCAGGACCGGGTTCACGGCGCTGCCCTTGACCTTGTCGTAGCGGGCGCGTGCGTCTTTCTCGGCGTCGCTGGTCACAGTTTCCGGGTAGTCCGGCAGTGCATAGCCCTGGGCCTGCAATTCCTTGATCGCGGCCTGCAGTTGCGGCACCGAGGCGCTGATGTTCGGCAGCTTGATGATGTTAGCTTCAGGCGTCACGGCCAGGTCGCCCAGTTCGGCGAGGTGGTCGGCGACGGCTTTGTCACCCAGTTGCTCGGGGAAGCTGGCCAGGATGCGCCCTGCAAGGGAGATATCGCGGGTTTCCACGGCGATGTCGGCCGAGGCGGTAAAGGCTTCGACGATCGGCAGCAGCGAATAGGTGGCGAGGGCGGGAGCTTCGTCGGTGAAGGTGTAGATGATCTTCGAGCGGGTGGGCATATTCGGATTAACTCTCTTCTTTGCTAAAGCATGCGCAGAAACTCGAGGGGCGCCGGGTAAGCGCGTTCGTTCAAAGTCATCCGTGAGTCGAATGTCGAGGTTTCTTCGCGGTGATGTTGGGTGCATCAGTCGAGCGTCAAGCGGTCGGGCCGCGGTAACGGTCCGGCTTTCAACGGGCCGAAAGTCTTGTGATAGAGCCATCAGCCGTCGTGACCCTGTGGTCAGCGGCGGCATTATACATAGGTAGCTGGCGATCTGCCGATGGTTCATATACTTGCGTACTCGTCCATTGGTCTAAACGTCGCAGTGCTAGAGGAGCAGACTATGCTCACGTTTGGCGCTTTTCCCTTGTTTTTCAGGGTTGTACACCGCGAACTGCAACGCTTTTCCCCGGATGAGCCTAACGTAGGGTTTGCGCGCCGATACAACTGGGGTACGCTCGAACGCAGCCAGATGTTCAATCCAAGCAATGGAGTTCAGCATGGGGTATCAAAAGATTCAGGTTCCAGCCGTCGGTGACAAAATCACCGTCAATGCAGACCATTCTCTTAATGTTCCCGACAACCCGATCATCCCCTTCATTGAAGGCGACGGCATTGGCGTCGATATCAGCCCGGTCATGATCAAGGTGGTGGACGCTGCGGTTCAGAAGGCCTATGGCGGCAAGCGCAAGATTTCCTGGATGGAAGTCTACGCCGGTGAGAAAGCAACTCAGGTTTACGACCAGGACACCTGGCTGCCCCAGGAAACCCTGGACGCGGTCAAAGACTACGTGGTTTCCATCAAGGGCCCGCTGACCACGCCGGTCGGTGGTGGTATTCGCTCGCTGAACGTCGCCCTGCGCCAGCAGCTCGATTTATATGTATGCCTGCGTCCGGTGCGCTGGTTCGAAGGCGTGCCAAGCCCGGTCAAGAAGCCTGGCGACGTGGACATGACGATCTTCCGTGAGAACTCCGAAGACATCTACGCCGGTATCGAGTGGAAAGCCGGTTCGCCCGAAGCCACCAAGGTCATCAAGTTCCTGAAAGAAGAAATGGGCGTTACCAAGATCCGTTTCGACGAGAATTGCGGCATCGGCGTCAAGCCGGTTTCCAAGCAGGGCACTCAGCGTCTGGCCCGCAAGGCCTTGCAATATGTAGTGGATAACGATCGCGATTCGCTGACCATCGTGCATAAAGGCAACATCATGAAGTTCACCGAAGGTGCCTTCAAGGAGTGGGCCTACGAAGTGGCGGCCGAGGAATTCGGCGCGACCTTGCTCGACGGTGGGCCTTGGATGCAGTTCAAGAACCCGAGAACCGGCAAGAACGTCATCGTCAAGGACGCCATCGCCGATGCCATGCTCCAGCAAATCCTGCTGCGCCCGGCCGAATACGACGTGATCGCGACCCTGAACCTCAACGGCGACTACCTCTCCGACGCCCTGGCGGCGGAAGTGGGGGGCATTGGTATTGCGCCGGGCGCCAACCTGTCCGACACCGTGGCGATGTTCGAAGCCACCCACGGCACGGCACCCAAGTATGCCGGCAAGGACCAGGTCAACCCGGGTTCGCTGATCCTGTCGGCGGAAATGATGCTGCGGCACATGGGCTGGACCGAAGCGGCCGACCTGATCATCAAGGGCACCAATGGCGCGATTTCCGCCAAGACCGTGACCTATGACTTCGAGCGCCTGATGGACGGCGCCACGCTGTTGTCTTCCTCGGCCTTCGGTGATGCACTGATCTCGCACATGTAAGCGGATCGGCAGTCAGCAAAAAAATGCCCGGCTCGAGTGATCGAGTCGGGCATTGTTGTTGTCAGGGGAGGCTTGTGCCGATCAATGGGCTTCAGTGGTCATGACATTGACGGGGGTAGCGCAAGAGGTATCTTCGACGGTGTCGGGTGCAATATTGACCGCGTGCAGGCCCTTGGGCCCCTGGATGACTTCGAACGTGACGCGTTGTCCGGCTCTCAGGGTTTTATAGCCATCCATCTGAATCGCCGAGTAATGGGCGAAAAGGTCTTCATCCCTGCCGTTTGCGATAATGAAACCGTAGCCCTTGGCATTGTTGAACCATTTGACTTTGCCACTCATCTTGACGACCGACATAGGCCATATCCCTCTGCAACACACTCCGTCAGTGGAGTATCATCCAATCCATCCGCAGGCTAATCTTGGAAAACAGGATCGATTCCACGGACCTTTTTAACCCACGATGGGCTCTATTGGTTGTAACACCGTTTTCCCGATAGTCAAGGTGACCCGGCGAACGTGGTTGAAATCGCCTACAAGCGCCCCCATCACTGTATTTGCCAACTAAACGAACCTTTCTTTCCATGCATGCAATCAGCCAGATTCGACTAACATTCAATCAGGATCGCCCGGATCTACATGACGACGATTCCGCAGGCATTGCTGTTCAGGAAGCAAAGCCTGCATTACAGGCGCCACCGATGTACAAGGTGGTTTTGTTCAACGATGACTACACACCGATGGATTTCGTCGTCGAAGTGCTCGAGGTGTTTTTTAACCTGAATCGCGAGCTGGCGACCAAGGTCATGCTGGCCGTCCATACAGAGGGACGGGCAGTATGTGGAGTGTTTACCCGCGACATCGCCGAGACGAAGGCCATGCAGGTCAACCAGTACGCCCGGGAAAGCCAGCATCCGCTACTCTGTGAAATCGAGAAGGACGGTTAACGCCGACCACTTGGGTATGAGGTGAAGCTATGTTAAACCGCGAGCTCGAAGTCACCCTCAATCTTGCCTTCAAGGAGGCTCGTTCGAAGCGTCATGAATTCATGACCGTCGAGCACCTGCTGCTGGCCCTATTGGATAACGAGGCTGCCGCCACCGTTTTGCGTGCCTGCGGCGCAAACCTCGATAAACTCAAGCATGATTTGCAGGAGTTCATCGACTCCACCACGCCATTGATCCCCGTTCATGACGAGGATCGCGAAACCCAGCCAACCCTGGGCTTCCAGCGTGTCCTGCAGCGTGCTGTCTTTCATGTACAGAGCTCGGGTAAGCGTGAAGTGACCGGCGCCAACGTGCTGGTCGCCATCTTCAGCGAACAGGAAAGCCAGGCGGTTTTTCTGCTCAAGCAGCAGAGTGTTGCGCGCATCGATGTCGTCAATTACATCGCCCATGGCATTTCCAAGGTACCTGGGCACGGCGATCACTCCGAAGGTGAACAGGATATGCAGGATGACGAGGGCGGTGAGTCTTCTTCTTCGGGCAATCCGCTGGACGCCTATGCCAGCAATCTGAATGAACTGGCGCGCCAGGGGCGTATCGATCCACTGGTCGGACGCGAGGCGGAAGTCGAGCGGGTCGCGCAGATCCTGGCCCGACGCCGCAAGAACAATCCGCTGCTGGTGGGCGAGGCGGGCGTGGGCAAGACTGCGATCGCCGAAGGCCTGGCCAAGCGCATCGTTGATAACCAGGTGCCGGACCTGCTCGCCAACAGTGTGGTGTATTCCCTCGATCTGGGGGCCTTGCTGGCGGGCACCAAGTACCGCGGTGATTTCGAGAAGCGCTTCAAGGCATTGCTGGGCGAGCTGAAAAAGCGTCCGCAGGCGATCCTGTTCATCGACGAAATCCACACCATCATTGGTGCCGGTGCCGCGTCCGGTGGGGTCATGGATGCCTCGAACCTGCTCAAGCCGCTGCTGTCTTCGGGTGATATCCGTTGCATCGGTTCGACCACGTTCCAGGAATTTCGCGGGATCTTCGAAAAAGACCGTGCCCTGGCCCGGCGTTTCCAGAAAGTCGATGTGTCGGAGCCTTCGGTGGAAGACACCATCGGTATCCTGCGTGGGCTGAAGGGGCGTTTCGAACTGCACCACAATATCGAATACAGCGATGAAGCCCTGCGCGCCGCTGCTGAGCTGGCCTCGCGCTATATCAATGACCGGCATATGCCGGACAAGGCCATTGATGTTATCGACGAGGCGGGTGCCTATCAGCGGCTTCAGCCAGTGGAGAAGCGCGTCAAGCGCATCGAAGTGCCACAGGTCGAAGACATCGTGGCGAAAATCGCGCGGATTCCGCCCAAGCACGTCACCAGTTCCGACAAGGAGCTGCTGCGTAATCTGGAGCGTGACCTGAAGCTGACCGTGTTCGGTCAGGATGCAGCCATCGATTCGCTGTCCACCGCCATCAAGTTGTCTCGCGCCGGACTCAAGTCGCCGGACAAACCAGTGGGTTCTTTCCTGTTCGCAGGTCCCACCGGTGTCGGCAAGACCGAGGCCGCACGGCAATTGGCCAAGGCGATGGGGATCGAGCTGGTTCGCTTCGACATGTCCGAGTACATGGAGCGTCACACCGTATCGCGTCTGATTGGTGCGCCTCCGGGATATGTCGGTTTCGACCAGGGCGGCCTGCTGACCGAGGCCATCACCAAGCAGCCGCATTGCGTGCTCTTGCTCGATGAAATCGAGAAGGCGCATCCGGAAGTCTTCAACCTGCTCCTGCAGGTCATGGATCACGGTACGCTGACCGACAACAACGGGCGCAAGGCGGATTTCCGCAATGTGATCATCATCATGACCACCAACGCCGGCGCCGAAACCGCGGCTCGCGCTTCGATCGGTTTCACCCATCAGGACCATTCGTCCGATGCGATGGAAGTGATCAAGAAGAGCTTCACGCCTGAATTCCGCAACCGCCTGGACACCATTATCCAGTTTGGTCGCCTCAGCCATGAGGTCATCAAGAGTGTGGTGGACAAGTTCCTTACCGAACTTCAGGCGCAGCTCGAAGACAAGCGTGTGCTGCTGGAAGTCACCGATGCGGCCCGCAGTTGGCTGGCGGCCGGTGGTTACGATGTGACGATGGGGGCACGGCCGATGGCTCGCCTGATCCAGGACAAGATCAAGCGTCCACTGGCGGAGGAGATCCTCTTTGGCGAACTGGCCGAACATGGCGGTGTGGTCCACATCGACATCAAGGACGGCGAGCTGACCTTCGACTTCGAAACCACGGCTGAAATGGCCTGATCGTTACACGCAGGAAAAGCAAAAGGCGCCGAAAGGCGCCTTTTTGCTGACTTCAGAAACACCTGGCCCCTCCGGGTCTGGATAACTGCAGGATTTGTATCCGCCACAAATTTCCTGTGGGAGCGAGCCTGCTCGCGAAAGCGGTGGGTCAGTTGGCTGTAATGTCGAATGCGCCGGCCTCATCGCGAGCAGGCTCGCTCCCACAGGGTTGTGAGGTGATTATTGGCGCGGACAAACAAAAACGCCCGGCATCAGCCGGGCGTTTTGTATTGACTTGTTAGCGAGCGCGGTAAGTGATGCGCCCTTTGCTCAAGTCATAGGGCGTCAGCTCGACGCGCACTTTGTCACCGGTAAGAATACGAATGTAGTTCTTGCGCATCTTGCCGGAGATGTGCGCGGTTACGACGTGCCCATTTTCCAACTCCACACGAAACATGGTGTTGGGCAGGGTGTCGACGACAGTGCCTTCCATTTCGAAGCTGTCTTCTTTCGACATGCAGTAAAGCCCTCGGTATCCAGTGAATGGCCCGGTGCAACTGCGCCAGGCAAAAGCGGCGTGCATTGTGCCCGAAAAAGGGGGTTTAAGCCAAGGGGTTCTAACTGAGGACGACCCATCTCTGGTTAATCAGCAATTCGATGGGGCGATATTGGGTCTTGTAATTCATTTTTTTGCAGTTTTTGATCCAGTAGCCCAAGTACACCGCTTCCAGCCCGAGGCGCCGGGCTTCGTTGATCTGCCAGAGGATGGCAAAACGCCCCAGACTGCGCCGTTCTTCGTCGGGCTCATAGAAGGTGTACACCGCCGAAAGCCCGTTGGGCAGCAGGTCTGTGACGGCGATGGCCACCAGTCGCCCTTCGAGGCGGAACTCATAGAAGCGGGAAAAGGGCAGGTCGCGGACCAGAAAGGTCGAAAACTGATCACGACTGGGCGGGTACATGTCGCCGTCGGCGTGGCGCTGCTCGATGTAGCGCTGGTACAGATCGAAATACTCCTCGCTGAACTGCGGCTTGGCTGGCCGGACCTGTAGGTCGGCGTTGCGCTTGAAAATCCGCTTCTGCTGGCGATTGGGTACAAACTGAGCCACGGGAATGCGCGCCGGCACGCACGCATTGCAATGTTGGCAATGGGGCCGGTAGAGATGATCGCCGCTGCGACGGAAGCCCATCTCCGACAGATCTGCGTAGACATGCACATCCATGGGCTGGCTAGGGTCGAGGAACAGCGTCGTGGCCTGCTCCTCGGGCAGGTAACTGCAAGAGTGGGGTTGAGTGGCATAGAACTTCAAGCGCGCCAACTCGGTCATGATCAACCCTCGGGAGTAAGCTTTGGATTAAGTGTAAGCCAGGAGCGCCATTGTCGCTCAGCAAACCCAGGTTGCGTGGTTGGGCTGGTCCAGATGCGCCTTGAGGTAGCCGGCAAACTCAGCCCTTGGGATCGACCGGGCGCCGAGGCTGTGCAGGTGTTCGGTGGGCATTTGGCAGTCGATCAGCACGAAACCGGCCGCTTTGAGATGTTGGACCAGGGTGGCGAAGCCGAATTTCGAGGCGTTATCGGCCCGACTGAACATGGACTCGCCAAAAAACAGCTGCCCCATGGCCAGGCCATACAGGCCGCCCACCAATATACCCTGGTCCCATACCTCCACTGAATGGGCGAAACCGCGTCGATGCAGCTCCAGATAGGCGGTTTGCATGGCCTCGGTGATCCAGGTGCCGTCAGCATAGTCCCGGGGCGCGGCGCAGGCCTCGATGACAGCGGCAAAGTCCTTGTCGAACGTCACGGCATAGCGTTGCTTGCGCAGGAGCTTGCCGAGGCTGCGCGATACATGCAGTTCGTCGGGAAACAATACGGTGCGTGGATCCGGTGACCACCACAAGATCGGCTGGCCTTCGGAGAACCACGGGAAACAGCCGTGGCGATAGGCCCGGATCAGCCGATCGGCGGACAGGTCGCCACCGGCGGCCAGCAAGCCATTGGGGTCGCTCAGGGCTTTGGCCAGTGGCGGAAAATCGAACGTGTTGCGTTGTAGCCAAGTCAGCATGGTCATCCGGGCTTGCAGAAGGGGAGGGCGGGTCTTGTGCGCAGACAAGAGGCCGCCTAAAGGTTAACCGTCAAACCACCGGAATGTCATCGAGATACTTCTCGGCGTCGAGTGCGGCCATGCAACCGGCGCCGGCCGATGTAATGGCCTGTCGATACACGTGATCGGCCACGTCGCCGGCGGCGAACACGCCTTCGATATCGGTTGCAGTGGCATTGCCCTCGCTGCCGCCGCGGACGATCAGGTAGCCGTCGCGCATTGTCAGTTGGCCCTGGAACAGCTCGGTGTTGGGTTGATGGCCGATAGCGATAAACACGCCGGCCAGGGACAAGGTGCTGGTCTGGCCGGTCTCACTTTGGCGCAGACGCGCGCCGGTGACGCCGCTGGCGTCACCCAGCACTTCATCCAGATTCTGCTTCCAGTGCAGTTTCACATTGCCGTGGCGGGCTTTTTCGAACAGCTTGTCCTGCAGTATTTTCTCTGCGCGCAGTTTGTCCCGGCGGTGAATCAGGTGTACCTCGCGGGCGATGTTGGACAGGTACAAAGCCTCCTCAACCGCCGTATTGCCACCACCGACCACCGCCACTACCTGATTGCGGTAAAAGAATCCGTCGCAGGTTGCGCAGGCGGAAACGCCCCTGCCGGCGAAGGTCTGCTCTGAGGCCAGGCCCAGGTATTGGGCTGAAGCGCCGGTGGCGATGATCAGCGCGTCGCAGGTGTAGGTGCCGCTGTCGCCGATGAGTTCGAAAGGGCGCTGTTGCAACTTGGCGGTGTGGATATGGTCGTAGACGATCTGCGTGTCGAAGCGCTCGGCGTGGCGTTGCATGCGTTCCATCAGCACCGGACCGGTCAAGTCCGTGACATCGCCGGGCCAGTTGTCGACTTCGACGGTGGTAGTGAGCTGGCCACCGGCCTGCAGGCCAGTAATGACAACGGGTTTGAGGTTGGCACGGGCGGCATAGACAGCGGCGCTGTATCCCGCAGGGCCGGAACCGAGAATGATCAGGCGTGAATGCTTCACTTCGCTCATAAAAACACCTCATAAGCCTTTGTCACGAAAGAGAATGCATGCTCCAATTGACGCCAACACAGCTGGTTTTTGGCTATGCTGTAGCCCATCGTGCGGGCAATGCCTTGGGGCTGACAAACCCGTACAATGCTTGAGTTTTGAACGCAGGAGAGGCAAAAGATCAAAATCTTCGGCAACACCTGCGGTTTTCTGGATGCACGTCACAGTGGTAAAAGTAGTACCGGTTGTGCACATTCACTTTTTTGCCTGCTCGTGATGAGCAGTTTTTTATAGTCATTCAACAGATGGACGCGCCTTTGGCGCAGGAAAAGAAGCGTTTTGAAGAAATCCACCGCAGCACCTAAAACAGTCGTTCCGCTCTGGCGCCAGCAATTGCACTACCGGCTCAAGGAAGGTGCGTTGATCGCCATCGGCGCCTTGTGCCTGTTCCTGATGATGGCCTTGCTGACCTATGGCAAGGACGATCCGGGCTGGAGCCACAACAGCAAGATCGACGATGTGCAGAATTTCGGCGGTCCGGCCGGTTCCTACAGCGCTGACATCCTGTTCATGGTGCTGGGCTATTTCGCCTACATCTTTCCGCTTTTGCTGGCGATCAAGGCCTATCAGATTTTCCGTCAACGCCACGAGCCCTGGCAGTGGAGTGGCTGGCTGTTTTCCTGGCGCCTGATCGGCCTGGTGTTCCTGGTGCTGTCGGGCGCCGCGCTGGCCCATATCCATTTTCACGCACCCACCGGCCTGCCGGCCGGAGCGGGCGGTGCGCTGGGGGAAAGTCTTGGCGAGCTGGCCAAAAACGCCCTGAACATCCAGGGCAGTACGCTGCTGTTCATCGCCCTGTTCCTGTTCGGCCTGACGGTGTTCACCGATTTGTCATGGTTCAAGGTGATGGATGTCACCGGCAAGATCACCCTGGACCTGATCGAGCTGATCCAGGGAGCGATGAATCGCTGGTGGGCGGCGCGCACCGAGCGCAAGCAACTGGTGGCGCAACTGCGCGAGGTGGATGACCGCGTCCACGACGTGGTGGCCCCGACCGTCACGGACAAGCGCGAGCAGGCCAAGGTCAAGGAACGCCTGATCGAACGTGAACAGGCCCTGAGCAAGCACATGTCCGAGCGCGAGAAACAGGTGCCGCCGGTCATCACCATGGCTCCGGCCAAGGCGCCGGAGCAGAGCAAGCGCGTGCAGAAAGAGAAACAGGCGCCGCTGTTCGTCGACAGTGCAGTGGAAGGCACCTTGCCGCCGATCTCGATCCTGGATCCGGCCGAAAAGAAACAGCTCAACTATTCCCCCGAATCCCTGGCGGCCGTCGGTCACCTGCTGGAAATCAAGCTCAAGGAGTTCGGCGTCGAGGTTTCGGTGGATTCGATCCACCCGGGCCCGGTGATTACCCGTTACGAAATCCAGCCGGCCGCCGGCGTGAAGGTCAGCCGTATCGCCAACCTGGCCAAGGACCTGGCACGTTCTCTGGCCGTGACCAGCGTGCGGGTAGTGGAAGTGATTCCCGGCAAGACCACCGTGGGCATCGAGATTCCCAACGAAGACCGGCAGATCGTGCGCTTCTCCGAAGTGCTCTCCACCCCTGAATACGACAACCACAAGTCGCCGGTCACCCTGGCCCTGGGCCATGACATCGGCGGCAAGCCTGTCATCACTGACCTGGCGAAAATGCCGCACCTGCTGGTGGCCGGTACCACCGGTTCCGGTAAGTCGGTGGGTGTGAACGCGATGATCCTGTCGATCCTGTTCAAGTCCGGCCCGGAAGACGCCAAGCTGATCATGATCGACCCGAAAATGCTCGAGCTGTCGATCTATGAAGGCATTCCGCACCTGCTGTGCCCGGTGGTGACCGACATGAAGGACGCCGCCAACGCCCTGCGCTGGAGCGTTGCCGAGATGGAGCGCCGCTACAAGCTGATGGCAAAGATGGGCGTGCGTAACCTGTCGGGCTTCAATGCCAAGGTCAAGGAGGCCGAAGAGGCCGGTACGCCGTTGAGCGACCCGCTGTACCACCGCGAGAACATCCACGACGAAGCGCCGCTGCTGCACAAGCTGCCGACCATCGTGGTGGTGGTGGACGAATTCGCCGACATGATGATGATCGTCGGCAAAAAGGTCGAAGAACTGATCGCCCGGATCGCCCAGAAGGCCCGTGCCGCTGGTATCCACCTGATTCTCGCGACGCAGCGGCCGTCGGTGGACGTGATCACCGGCCTGATCAAGGCCAACATTCCGACCCGCATGGCGTTCCAGGTGTCGAGCAAGATCGACTCGCGGACCATCATCGACCAGGGTGGCGCCGAGCAGTTGCTGGGCCACGGTGACATGCTCTACATGCCGCCGGGCACCAGCCTGCCGATTCGTGTGCACGGTGCGTTCGTGTCCGACGATGAAGTGCACCGGGTCGTTGAAGCCTGGAAACTGCGTGGCGCCCCTGAATACAACGACGACATCCTCAATGGTGTCGAGGAGGCCGGCAGCGGCTTTGAGGGCAGCAGCGGTGGTGGCGATGACGATGCCGAAACCGATGCGCTCTATGACGAAGCGGTGCAGTTTGTCCTGGAAAGCCGCCGGGCCTCGATTTCCGCCGTTCAGCGCAAGCTCAAGATCGGCTACAACCGTGCCGCACGCATGATCGAGGCCATGGAAATGGCCGGGGTCGTGACGGCGATGAACACCAACGGCTCGCGCGAAGTACTGGCGCCGGGCCCGATGCGCGATTAATGACCTGAGCGGCCTGGCGACACGCCGCTCGACCTCCCACGACTTCAAGAGGACTCCCATGCGCCTGATTCGCATGTTGCTGTTGCCCGTACTGGCCCTGACCACCTTGTCGGCCCATGCCGATGAAAAGGACGTGGCCCGCCTGACCCAGTTGCTGGAACGTTCCCAGACCCTGACCGCTCGCTTCTCCCAACTGACCCTCGACGGCAGTGGTACCCAGTTGCAGGAAACCGCCGGTGAGATGGCCTTGCAGCGTCCGGGCCTGTTCTATTGGCACACCGATGCACCGGCTGAACAACTGATGGTTTCCGATGGCAAGAAAGTCTCGCTGTGGGACCCGGACCTGGAACAGGTCACCATCAAGACCCTGGATCAGCGCCTGACCCAGACGCCGGCGTTGCTGCTCTCCGGCGATGTTTCCAAGATCAGCCAGAGTTTCGACATAAGCTCCAAAGAGGCCGGTGGCGTGATTGACTTCACCCTCAAGCCCAAGACCCGGGACAGCCTGTTCGACAGCCTGCGCCTGTCCTTTCGCAACGGTCTGGTCAACGACATGCAACTGATCGACAGTGTCGGTCAGCGCACCAATATCCTGTTCACCGGGGTCAAGGCCAACGAGCCGATCGCTGCGTCCAAGTTCAAGTTCGACATCCCCAAGGGTGCGGACGTGATCCAGGAGTAAACATAAAGCCCCTGTCGGAAATGGCCTGTGGGAGCAAGGCTTGTGGGAGCAAGGCTTGCCCGCGATTGCATCGCCTCGGTCTACCAGACGCACCGAGGTGTCTGTATCGCGGGCAAGCCTTGCTCCCACAGATGCTCCCACAGATCTGCTCCGGTAGAGAGGATCGGCACCAGGACCCAGCGGAGGTTGCATAAGTAGTGATGGACCTGTTTCGAAGCGCCCCGATTGCCCAGCCATTGGCCGCCCGCCTGCGCGCGACCAACCTGGATGAGTACGTCGGCCAGGAACATGTGCTCGCCCGCGGCAAGCCTCTGCGCGAGGCCTTGGAGCAGGGTGTGTTGCACTCGATGATTTTCTGGGGCCCGCCGGGCGTGGGCAAGACCACCCTGGCGCGGTTGCTGGCCGAAGTCTCGGATGCCCATTTCGAAACGGTTTCGGCGGTGCTGGCCGGGGTCAAGGAAATCCGCCAGGCGGTGGAAGTCGCCAAGCAGCAGGCCGGGCAATACGGCAAGCGCACCATCCTGTTTGTCGATGAAGTGCACCGTTTCAACAAGTCGCAGCAGGACGCGTTCCTGCCCTACGTCGAAGACGGGACGCTGATCTTCATTGGCGCGACCACCGAAAACCCTTCGTTCGAACTCAATAACGCCTTGCTGTCCCGGGCGCGGGTCTATGTGCTCAAGAGCCTCGACGAGGCGGCGATGCGCAAGTTGGTGCACCGGGCGCTGACCGAGGAACGCGGCCTGGGCAAACGCCAGTTGAGCCTCAGCGACGAAGGCTTCCAGATCCTGTTTTCGGCCGCCGATGGCGATGGCCGGCGCTTGCTCAACCTGCTGGAAAACGCCTCGGACCTGGCCGAAGACAACAGCGAGATTGGCGTCGAACTGCTGCAAAGCCTGTTGGGCGATACCCGTAGACGCTTCGACAAGGGCGGTGAGGCGTTCTACGACCAGATTTCGGCGCTGCACAAATCCATCCGTGGCTCCAACCCCGACGCGGCCTTGTACTGGTTTGCGCGCATGATCGACGGCGGCTGCGATCCGCTGTACCTGGCGCGTCGAGTGGTACGCATGGCCAGCGAAGACATCGGCAATGCCGATCCCCGCGCCCTGAGCCTGTGCCTGGCCGCCTGGGATGTGCAGGAGCGCCTCGGCAGCCCGGAAGGCGAACTCGCCGTGGCCCAGGCCATCACCTACCTGGCTTGCGCGCCAAAGAGCAATGCGGTGTACATGGGCTTCAAGGCCGCGATGCGCAGCGCCACCGAGCATGGCTCCCTGGAAGTGCCGCTGCACCTGCGCAACGCGCCGACCAAACTGATGAAGCAATTGGGCTATGGCGATGAATACCGTTACGCTCACGACGAACCGGACGCCTATGCCGCCGGTGAAGACTATTTTCCCGAAGAACTCGAACCCCAGCCGTTCTATCAGCCGGTGCCCCGTGGCCTTGAACTGAAGATCGGCGAGAAACTCAATCATTTGGCACAACTGGACCGTCTGAGTCCAAGGCAGCGGAGAAAACCTTGATCCCCTTGATCCTCGCAGTCTCCGCTGGTGGCGTTGCCGGCACGTTGTTGCGCTTTGCGACTGGCAATTGGGTCAACGCAAATTGGCCGCGGCACTTCTATACCGCCACGCTGGCCGTTAATATCGTGGGCTGTCTGCTGATCGGCGTTCTATACGGTCTGTTTTTGATTCGCCCCGAGGTGCCCATCGAGGTGCGCGCGGGGCTGTTGGTCGGCTTTCTTGGCGGCCTGACGACTTTTTCATCCTTTTCACTGGATACGGTGCGCCTGCTGGAAAGCGGGCAGGTGCCGCTGGCCCTGGGCTACGCGGCTATCAGCGTATTCGGCGGGCTGCTCGCCACCTGGGCTGGCCTGTCCCTGACCAAACTTTGATAACGAGAGACCGACATGCTCGATTCCAAACTGTTACGTAGCAACCTTCAGGACGTAGCGGACCGCCTGGCATCCCGTGGCTTCGCCCTGGACGTCGCGCGCATCGAAGCGCTGGAAGAACAGCGCAAGACCGTCCAGACCCGCACCGAAGCCCTGCAGGCTGAACGTAACGCGCGCTCCAAATCCATCGGTCAGGCCAAGCAGCGCGGCGAAGACATCGCACCGCTGATGGCCGATGTCGAGCGCATGGCGGGTGAGTTGAGTGCCGGCAAGGTCGAGCTGGACGCGATCCAGACCGAACTGGATTCGATCCTGCTGGGTATCCCCAACCTGCCGCATGAATCGGTCCCGGTCGGTGAAGACGAAGACGGCAACGTCGAAGTGCGCCGTTGGGGCACGCCCAAAGTCTTCGATTTCCCGGTGCAGGATCACGTCGCCCTGGGCGAGAAGTTCGGCTGGCTCGATTTCGAAACCGCCGCCAAGCTGTCGGGCGCCCGTTTTGCCTTGTTGCGCGGGCCGATTGCCCGTCTGCATCGCGCCCTGGCGCAGTTCATGATCAACCTGCACGTCACCGAGCACGGCTACGAAGAAGCCTACACGCCTTACCTGGTTCAGGCGCCAGCCTTGCAGGGCACTGGCCAGTTGCCGAAGTTCGAGGAAGACCTGTTCAAGATCAGCCGCGAAGGCGAGGCCGACCTGTACCTGATCCCTACCGCCGAAGTGTCGCTGACCAACATCGTCGCTGGCGAGATCGTCGACGCCAAGCAACTGCCCATCAAGTTCGTCGCCCACACACCGTGTTTCCGCAGTGAAGCCGGGGCATCGGGCCGTGATACCCGGGGCATGATCCGTCAGCATCAGTTCGACAAGGTCGAGATGGTGCAGATCGTCGAGCCCTCGGTGTCCATGCAAGCGCTGGAAAGCCTGACCGCCAACGCCGAGAAAGTCTTGCAACTGCTGGAGCTGCCATATCGCACCCTGGCGCTGTGCACCGGCGACATGGGCTTCAGTGCGGTGAAGACTTACGACCTGGAAGTCTGGATCCCGAGCCAGGACAAGTACCGCGAGATTTCTTCGTGCTCCAACTGTGGCGATTTCCAGGCCCGCCGCATGCAGGCGCGTTTCCGCAACCCGGAAACCGGCAAGCCGGAACTGGTCCACACTCTCAATGGCTCCGGCCTGGCCGTGGGCCGCACCCTGGTGGCGGTACTGGAAAACTACCAGCAGGCCGACGGTTCGATCCGTGTGCCCGAGGTGTTGAAGCCCTACATGGGCGGCATCGAGGTCATCGGCTAAATGGACTATTTGCCACTGTTCCACAACCTGCGCGGCAGCCGCGTGCTGGTGGTCGGCGGCGGAGAGATTGCCTTGCGCAAGTCTCGCCTGCTGGCCGATGCCGGCGCGTTGTTGCGGGTGGTCGCACCCGATATCGAACCGCAGTTGCGGGAACTGGTCAGTGGCAGCGGCGGTGAATGCATCCTGCGTGGCTACGTGGAAGCGGACCTGGACGGCTGTGGCCTGATCATCGCCGCCACCGACGACGAATCGCTCAACGCCCAGGTGTCGGCCGACGCCCACAAGCGTTGCGTGCCGGTCAACGTGGTGGATGCGCCGGCCCTGTGCAGCGTGATCTTCCCGGCGATTGTCGACCGCTCGCCGCTGGTGATCGCGGTGTCCAGCGGCGGCGATGCGCCGGTGCTGGCGCGGTTGATCCGGGCCAAGCTGGAAACCTGGATTCCTTCGACCTACGGACAACTGGCCGGGCTGGCGGCGCGTTTTCGCAGCCAGGTCAAAGGGCTGTTCCCGGATGTGCAGCAACGCCGGGCGTTCTGGGAAGAGGTGTTCCAGGGGCCGATCGCTGATCGACAGTTGGCCGGGCAGGGCGCCGAGGCCGAGCGCCTGTTGCGTGAAAAGATTGCAGGCCAGGCGCCGAATGCACCGGGTGAAGTCTATCTGGTGGGCGCTGGCCCTGGTGATCCGGACCTGCTGACCTTCCGTGCCTTGCGTCTGATGCAGCAGGCGGACGTGGTGCTTTACGACCGTCTGGTGGCTCCGGCGATCCTTGAGCTGTGCCGGCGTGACGCCGAGCGGATCTACGTCGGCAAGCGTCGCTCAGAGCACGCGGTGCCCCAGGAGCAGATCAACCAGCAATTGGTCGATCTGGCCCGGCAAGGCAAACGTGTGGTGCGATTGAAGGGCGGTGATCCGTTCATCTTTGGCCGTGGCGGTGAAGAAATCGAAGAACTGGCGGCCCATGGCATCCCGTTCCAGGTGGTTCCGGGCATCACCGCCGCCAGCGGCTGCGCGGCCTACGCCGGGATCCCGCTGACCCATCGCGATTATGCCCAGTCGGTGCGATTCATCACCGGTCATCTGAAGGACGGCACCAGTGACTTGCCGTGGGCGGACTTGGTGTCGCCGGCGCAGACGTTGGTGTTCTACATGGGGTTGGTGGGGCTGCCGATCATCTGCGACGAGTTGATCAAGCACGGTCGCGCGGCGGACACACCGGCGGCGCTGATCCAGCAGGGCACCACCTCCAACCAGCGGGTGTTTACCGGCACCTTGGCAGATTTGCCGAAACTGGTGGCTGAGCATGAGGTTCATGCACCGACCCTGGTGATCGTTGGGGAAGTGGTGCAACTGCGCGAGAAACTGGCGTGGTTTGAAGGGGCTCAGGGGCAGGTCTAGACAGACCGTGTCGCTCCAATCGCGAGCAGGCTCGCTCCCACCGTGATCGTGTACAACCGCAGATTCATGGTTGAACAACGATCACATATGGGAGCGAGCCTGCTCGCGATTGGCCTTCAGAATCAACAAAGATCCTGGATCAGTTCTCAACCCCCCGCCAAATCCCTTTCCCACTCAACCGCTCCCGATCATGGGCAACCCTGAAGTCCTGCTCCGGCCCCTTGGGCACGATTCCGTTGGGGTTGATGGTCTTGTGGCTGCCGTAGTAATGGCGCTGGATATGGGTGAAGTCCACAGTCTCGGCAATCCCCGGCCACTGGTACAACTCCCGCAACCAGTTCGACAGGTTCGGATAATCCGCAATGCGCCGCAGGTTGCATTTGAAATGGCCGAAATACACCGCGTCAAAGCGGATGATGGTGGTGAACAGGCGGATATCGGCTTCGGTCAGGTATTCACCGGCCAGGTAGCGTCGGGTTTGCAGCAATGCTTCCAAGCGGTCCAGCTCAGTGAACAAACCATCGAACGCTTCTTCGTAGGCCGCCTGAGTGGTGGCGAACCCGGCGCGGTACACGCCATTGTTCACTGCCGGATAAATGCGTTCGTTCAATGCATCGATATCGTTGCGCAGGTGCTCGGGGTAGAGGTCCAGGTCGTTTCCGGTCAAGCCGTCGAAGGCGCTGTTGAACATGCGGATGATTTCCGCTGATTCGTTGTTGACGATGCGTTGTTGCCGTTTGTCCCACAGCGCTGGCACGGTGACGCGACCGGTGTAGTGCGGCGTATCGGCGGTGTAGCGCTGGTGCAGGAAATCCAGGTGATCGAGTTTGTCGCCAGTGGAGCCATGGCGCTTGTCGAAGGTCCAGCCGTTTTCCAGCATCAGGTAGCTGACCACCGAGACATCGATCAGGTCTTGCAGGCCTTTGAGCTTGCGATAGATCAGCGTCCGGTGGGCCCAGGGGCAGGCCAGGGATACATACAAATGGTAGCGCCCGGACTCGGCGGCAAATCCGCTGTCGCCCGTGGGGCCGGCGCTGCCGTCGGCGGTGATCCAATGGCGGCGTTGCGCCTGTTCACGCTGGAAGGTGCCGTCTTTGCTTTCATACCACTGGTCCTGCCAGCGACCTTCGACTAACAAACCCATCTCGATCTCCTCTACCAATAAACGTTGGAGAGGAGTCTATTCCCATAGGTTCGAACAAAAAGCGCAAAGGTTGGGCGTTGATGATCGGTTAAATCGATCGATCCCGCGCGGCCCAGTATTGGCGGGCTTGCTCTAACGCGTCTTCCCGAGCCAGACCCAGGCCGCGCAAGGCCAGGGCCATGGTGGCGATCAGCGCCAGTTGCGGGTAGCTGTCTTCCACATCGCCTCGCCAGATGGCTTTGAGGTGCTCAGGGTCGAGGCTTTGCGGTTTGACGTGGCGCTGTTCGGCCAGTCGCGGCCATTCCTCATCCCAGCTCACACCGTCGCGGGTGCCATACAGGTGGCTGTCGGCGTCCGGGTTGATCTCGACCTCGCCACCGTCGCCCTTGATCACGATGGTGGTGTCTCCCAGCAAACCGCTGGCATCGCGGTGGACCGCCTGGTAGCCCGGATGGAAAATGCTTTGCAGCCCGCAACGGGCGCCCAGGGGGTTGAGGATCCGCGCCAGGGAATGGATCGGCGAACGCAAGCCCAGGGTGTTGCGCAGGTCGATCATCCGTTGCATCTGCGGTGCCCAGTCCACCAATGGCATGAAGGCCAGGCCACCGTCGTCCAGCGCTGCGCCAACTTGCTGCCAGTCGCGGCACAGAGGGATGTTCAGGAAGCCAAGCAGTTGCTCGGTGTAGAGCCGGCCCGCCGTATGCGCGCCGCCGCCATGCATGAAAATCCGCACACCGTTCTGCCCGAGGCATTTGGCCGCCAGCAGGTACCACGGTAAATGACGCTTCTTGCCGGCGTAGGTCGGCCAGTCCAGATCCACCGCCAACGCCGGGGTCTGCAGGCGCTCACGCAAGGCTTGGGTGAAACCGGCCATTTCTTCGGAGCTTTCTTCCTTGTGCCGCAATAGCATCAGGAAGGCGCCGAGTTGGGTGTCCTCAACCTGCTCGTCCAGCACCATGCCCATGGCTTGCCGCGCTTCTTCGCGGGTCAGGTCACGGGCGCCGCGCTTGCCTTTGCCGAGGATGCGCACGAATTGGGCGAACGGATGTTCGGCCGGGGTTTCAAGGGTCAGCGATGGGAAGTCGGTCATAAGCAGTTCGTCGGTTTGGGCAGGCCCGCCAGCTTGGCGGCGAGTTTGGCGGGGGTGCCTTTGAACAATCGGTTCAGGTGCAGGCTGTTGCCCTTGTCGGTGCCCAGTTTCAGCGCCGTGTACTTGATCAGCGGCCGGGTCGCGGGGGAGAGCTGGAATTCGTCGTAGAAGCCGCGCAGCAGTTCGAGGACTTCCCAGTGTTCGGGGCTCAACTGGATGTCTTCGGCGGCCGCCAGGGCTGTGGCGACTTCGGCCGACCAGTCATTGAGATCGGCCAGGTAGCCGTCCTTGTCCAGCGCAATGGCGCGTTGGCCCACGTTCAGCACGTTCATAACCAGGTGTTGACCTTGTCATGGTGGAGCGACAGCGCGACGAACGCCGGGTAGTCGATGGCCTCGGCCCATTGCGGAATGTCCAGGGCCCGGGCTTGTGCGTCTTCGCCAAGCACGAAAAGCTTCAGGCCTCTGCGCTGCAGTTCTGCAAACGGCACCGTGGCGGCTCGCAAGGCGTATGTCGCGTCGCCGCACAGCAGCAGTGCGTCCTGCTCGCCCAGTACCCGCAGGCAACTGGCGAAGCGGCTATCGCCGAAGGGGGAATGAGACAACACATGCAAAGTCGACATCAGAGGGTGATCACCTGGTCATAACGATCAATGAGCTCGGCGATCTGCGGCGCGCTGAGTATTTTCAGCTCGTCCAGCGCCAGGGCAGCGGTTGCGACGCCACGTTCGGCGGCACTGTCGGCGCAGACGTAGAGGTCCTCGACGCCAAACATGGGCAACGCCTGCAAGTTCGCGCTCAGGTCCTTTTGCTGGAGCGCCTTGGCGTTCTGGCCGTTGGCGAGCTGAAAGACGCCGTCGTCGAGGAACAGCAGGCCGATGGGCAGGTCGAACGCGCCGCCGGCCAGCACGATGTCCAGCGCTTCCCGGGCCCCGGGGCCCGACCAGGGAGCCTGGCGGCTGATGAGTAACAAGGATTTGGCCATTACGCGCCTCCAAAACAGATCAAGCGGTCGGCGTCCTGGATCGCATCATGCAACTGGCCCAGGCCGGACAAGGCCCAGGGCGCACTGACGCTGACCGCCGAACGCTGGTAGCGCTGGGCCTCTTCATCGTTCAGCACGCCACGGCGCAACGCCGCTGCGATGCAAACCACGCCGTCGAGCTGGTTGTCGCTGACAAAGGCGCGCCACTGTCGGGGCAGATCTTGTTCATCCTGGGGCGTTACGAGGCTGTCGGCAGCGTTATAGACGCCATCCTGATAGAAGAACAGCCGCACGATTTCATGCCCACCGGCCAGCGCGGCCTGGGCAAACAACAGGGCGCGGCGCGAGGAGGGCGCATGGGCGGCGGAAAACAACGCGATGGCAAACTTCATGACAGACCCGATCAGCAAAACTGTGGCCATGATAAAGCTTTATGGACGGGGGGGCGATTGCCAGGAAAGGGGCGACTGCCACAGGAAGTGCTCAGCCTTGGTTTTTGAGACCATTCAACTCGCAATACTCCGCCCACTCCATCCCCGCCATCTGCGCCACCTCCTTGTGGACTTCCATGCGCTGGTTTTCATAGTCCTGGGGCGAGGTGGCGGTCAGTTGCAGGGTCAGTTCCCAAGCGAACAGGCCCTGGTGCTCAGCCTCGGCTTCGAATGCTTCATGCAAGCGCTCGGCGCGATATTGCGCGGCGGTTTCGCCCTTGGCCTGGGCCAACAGCGGGTTGAGGTTGTCCAGCTCGACGCGCAGGTCGGGGCGTGCATCGAGAAATTTTTCCAGCGCTCGTTCGTGTTGCTGTTCGGTTGCCGCCATGGTCACTCCTTGGGTGCCGGGGGTTGTTTCTTGCTGGCCTTGGCCGCAGCGGCCAGGCATTCGAGGGCGAACTGTTCGGTGTAGGTCATCTGTATCGGCGTGGTTTCGCCCTTGACGGTGCGTTCGCCGTCGAGGATGTAGCGAATCCGCTTGTCGGTGACGCCGATTCGCTTGGCGATCCAGGCCGGGGTCTGGCCGATCTGGCTGATCAGTTTGTCAGCGTATTCGGTGCTGGGTTTGTAGAACTCGGCATTGGGTGTCATGGGTTGTTCCGCGCGGGCAAGTGGCAATGGCGCGACAGGTTGCGCGAATCATCGCCCGGTGTCGCGTATAAATTTCAGTAAAGCAGCATGAAGGCCCAGGCCGCAGTGCTACAGTCGGTTTTTTTCTCTATGAGTGAACGCAATGCGAATGCTGATGGTGGCCGTGGCCGCAACGTTGCTGGTTGGCTGCGCGGGTTCGGCGATGAACCAGGCCCGTACTCAAGCACCCTATAAGACATTGACTTCGGACAAGCCGCAGCAGGTGGTGGCCGAGTGCGTGCAGTTTTCCTGGCAGGACGAAGCTGTGTTTGGCGTCGATGCCGGTGCCTATCTGCAACCCGGCAAGACGGGTGGCATGACCGTGTACACCCGCTCGGCCGAGTCGTTTGTGGATCTGCAAACCAGCGCTTCCGGCACGGCGCTGAACTACTACGCCCGGCATGACGACTTTGTTGCCAAGCGTCGGTTGGCGGCGTTGGCGACTTGTCTGTAGACCACTTGCACTGCTATCGCGAGCAGGCTCGCTCCCACAGGTTTTTGTGTCGTTTGCAGATCCTGTGAACACTCGCAACCCATATGGGAGCGAGCCTGCTCGCGATGAGGCCGGCACAGCCCACATCACCGCAGTTGACCCACCGCTATCGCGAGTAAGTCCACAAGAGCCTGTATTTCACTCGGTCTGGCTCAGGCGCTTCTGGAAGAAGAAGCGCTGGTGGCCCGGCGGGTAATCGTCGATCTGGCCGATTTCCGTGAAGCCCAGTTGCCTGTAGAACGCGGGCGCCTGGAAGTCGAAGGTGTCCAGCCACATGCCCACGCAGTTTTTCTCTCGGGCAAAGTCTTCGGCCATCTGCATCAACGTCGAACCAGTGCCCTGGCCACGGGCCTGTTCCGGCACCACCAGCAACTCGATATAAAACCATTGAAAGAACACTCGACCGTAGAGCCCGCCCACGGTTTCGCCGCTGTGTTCGTCGCGCACCAGCCAGGCGACCAACTCAGGCACCGTCCCGCCGGTCTTGGCCGTGTTGTAGGCGCGCAGCGGGACGAGGATCGCCTCGCGGTCTTCTGCGGTGGGGGTGTCCGTACGTTCGATTCGTAGCGTCATCGGCAATGTCCTTGTGCGGTGGGGGATGAGCCGCACGAGCCTATCCCAAACCTGGCTTTTGCGTCACCCAAGCGACGGCGAACAGGCGTACTACGCAAACCGGGCCATACTGCCTAGTGTTTTGACGCGATCCGCGACAGGGAATGATCGCCAGGTTGTTAATCTGTTGTCGGGATCCAACACGTTTTGAAGAGGAACGTCATGAACACCGCATTGCTGATCATCGATGTCCAGAGCGCGCTGTGCAGCGGCCAAGAGGAGTGTTTCGACAGCCCACGCATGATCCGGACAATCAACGAGCTCAGCGCCAGGGCCAGGGCCGTCGGCTTGCCGGTGATCCTGATCCAGCACGAAGAGCTGGAGGGGGCGCTGACTTATGGTTCCAGCGCCTGGCAACTGGCCGACGGCCTGTTGACCGCACCGGATGACTTGCGAGTACGCAAGACCACGCCGGACGCCTTCTACCAGACCGATCTGCTGTCGCTGCTGCAAGCGCGGATGATTGATCGCGTGGTGATCTGCGGGTTGCAAACCGACTATTGCGTCAACGCCACCGTACGTCAGGCCCATGCCCTGGGTTACGACGTGGTGCTGGCCGCGGACGCCCATTCCACCGTGGACAACGGCAGCATGGCGGCCGAGCAGATCATTGCCAACCACAACAACCGGCTGGGACGCCTGAGCAGCGCGGTGTCGCGGATCGATGTGCTGCCGGCGGGGGAAATCCGTCTCTGACCGCGACACCCAAACCTGTGGCGAGGGAAACCGGACGATGGCATCGGATGCGTTGATCAGCGCCGCAGCACGAGCACTGGCGGCGGGGGATCCGGTGGCCGCGCTCAATCGCGTTTCCCTGCGTGACGATGCGCCGGCCTTGGCGCTTCGCGGCATTGCCATGGCGCAGTTGGGCGAGCTGGAGCGGGCCAGGGTGCTGATGCGGCGGGCGGCTCGGGCCTTCGGGCCCCGGGAGGCCGTGGCACAGGCGCGGTGCGTGGTGGCCGAAGGGGAGATCGCCCTGGCGTCCCGTGATCTGGCTTGGCCGGTGAAGCGCCTGGAGGCTGCGCGGGCGGTGCTTGAACGCCAGGGCGACCGGACGAACGTCGCCCACGCACGCTCAATCGAAATCCGCCGCTTACTGCTGCTAGGCCATCTCGACGAGGCCGAGGCGAGGCTGGTTGACCTTGACCCGGGCTGTCTTCCACCGCCGTCCAGAGCCGCTTGCGAACTGGTGGTGGCGGGCATCGCCATGCGGCGGTTACGAACGAAAACCGCACGGGCGGCACTTGAACGTGCCACCCAGGCTGCGCGACAAGCCGGCATTGGCGCGCTGACTGCCGAAGTCGAAAGCGCCTGGCGCGTCCTGCAGGCTCCGGCGGCGCGTCTGATTGCAGGGGGCGAGGAGCGCTTGCTGACCCTTGAGGAGGTTGAAGCACTCCTGTCCAGCGACGCGTTGGTGGTGGACGCATGTCGCAATGGCGTGAACAGGGCGAGCCTGCGGATCTCTCTTGCCAGGCGCCCGGTGTTGTTCACCCTCGCCAGGCAATTGGCTCAAGCCTGGCCTGCCGATGTGTCCAGGGAAACCCTCGTTGCCCAGGCCTTTGGCTTGAAACTGACGGATGATTCCCATCGCGCCCGACTGCGTGTTGAAGTCGGGCGCTTGCGCGTGGCGCTGCGCCCGCTGGCCGAGGTGACGGCGACCCCGCGTGGGTTTGCCCTGGTGCCGCGCAGGGAGGGCGAAGTGGTGGTGCTGGCGCGTCCTGTAGAAGAGCCCCACGCCGCAGTGCTGGCGTTGCTGGCCGATGGCCAATCCTGGTCCAGTTCCGCCCTGGCGCTGGCCCTGGATGCCAGCCAGCGCACCGTGCAACGGGCCCTCGATACGCTGGCCGCGTCGGGCAAGGTGCAGTCGGTCGGGCGTGGGCGGGCCTGTCGCTGGCTGGCGCCACCGCTGCCCGGATTCACGACGGTATTGTTACTCACCGCGCTGCTGCCCGATGGTTAGGATGCAGTCACACCCCAACGAGGAGGCTTGCAAGATGAAACGTTCAGATGCGCAGATCCTGCGTGAATACGGCCCTTTTCCCGGCGTCGATTGCGTGCATGGTGTCAGTCATGACGGCGAGCTCGTCTGGTTCGCTTCCGGCGACAAGCTGCATGCCCTCGATCCGGCCAGCGGCCAGACGTTGCGTTCGCTGGACGTTCCGGCAAACGCCGGAACGGCTTTTGACGGTGAACACCTGTTCCAGATCGCCGGAGACACCATTCGCAAGATCGACCCGCGCAACGGCCAGGTACTGGCGACCATTGCGGCGCCCAATAGTGGTGATGATTCAGGACTGGCCTGGGCCGAAGGATCACTCTGGGTCGGCCAGTACAAGGCGCGCAAAATCCTCCAGATCGATCCCTCCACTGGCAAGATCCTGCGCACCCTCGAATCCAACCGCTTCGTCACGGGCGTGACCTGGGTCGACGGCGAACTCTGGCACGGCACCTGGGAAAACGATGAAAGCGATCTGCGGCGCATCGACCCGCAAACCGCAGAAGTGCTGGAAAGCGTGACCATGCCGCCGGGGATTGGCGTGTCGGGGCTTGAGTCAGACGGCGGCGAGCGGTTCTTTTGCGGCGGTGGCAATAGCGCGAAGGTGAGGGCGGTGCGTCGGCCGGCCTGAAGCGTGTGTGGGAGCAGCTTTTGCTCCCACACAGCGACGATGGATGCTGATGTGTTTCAGCTGCGTCCAGCGGCTTCGGCAACCGGCGCTTTGATGCGCTCGACCTTGCGATAAGTCAGCAACACGATGCCGGTGACCACAATCGCGCCGCCAATCACCTGGCCCGGGTTGAGCATCTGGTCCAGCACCAGCCAGCCTATCAGCAGGGTCGCCAGCGGTTCGATGTTCATCACCGGGGCGTTGCGCGGCATGTCCAGGCGGGGCACGGAAATGAATAGCACGATAAACCCGGTGCCATAGAGCACCACCAGGGTCGCCAGGGCAAACCAGCCGGTGCTGCTGGCCGGCAGGTCGAAGCCACCGGGAAGGGCGCCGGTCAGGCCGGCGAGGTTGACGCTGCTGAACACGATGAAAATGGTCAGCAGGCTGCGGACCGAACCGCGCACCTGGGACAGTTTGTGATCGGTGATCCATAGCGCGCAGGCGAACACGCAGGCGGCACAGAAGGCCAGGCCCACGCCGAGCAACCATTGCGGGCCGACGCTTTCTTGCGACGACAGCCGGGCCGGTACTTCCAGCACGAACACCAGGCCAACCAGAATCATGCCCATCAACGCGGCAGTGCGCGCGGTCGGACGTGGCCCGCCGAGTGCCCAGGTCAGCAACGCCAAGAGGATCGGAAAGACATTGCCCACCAACAGCGCCAGGGCGACCGGCACCCGAGCCACGGCGGAATACAGGCACAGACTCTGGGCGGCAATCAACAGCCCCAGAGCCAATTGCCAGCGCCAGACCCCCTGCGGCAGGCGCAGGTTCTGGCGTTGCCAGAGCACCATTGCGGCCAGCACCAGCAAGGTGCCGCCCGAGCGCAGCAGGATCGCCAGCAAGACCCCGGCACCGTCATCAAATGCTGCCCTGGCAGCGACATGGTTGCCGGCGAAGGCACATCCCATGCACAGCAGAACCAGCACGGCGAGGTGCCGAGGGAGCGGAGTGGGGGTGTCAGGTACAGCCGTGGAGCGGGTCATGGCAGGGGGTCTCAAAGGGAGGCCGCCGAAGCAAGACGCTTCGGAACGGCTAATATAGTTATGGGTTGTCGTACAACATCAAAAGGGATTTGTACCGTATAGCGTTGCAAGAGACAAGTGCCCTATTTTGGCGCAAGGCTGTTCATTCAAGCGCCTACGCGGTGTGGCGTCAGCTGCGCGCGCGCCACGATGAATCACAAAGCCCCCTCGGTTTGCTGTACAACAATGGAACCGAGGCCGGCAGCCCATGCGTTGTTGCGTCACTGACCCTCGATAATCCCTTTGTGCGGAGCAACCCATGCGCCTGGCTGATTTCATCCTCGACAATATCGAGCCGATTCTTCAGGCGTGGGAAGACTTCGCCAAAACCATCACACCCGCCTCCCATGGCATGGATTCGGTGGCTCTGCGCGATCACGCCGAGCAGATGCTGCGCACCATTGCCGCTGACCTGCGCACTTCGCAAACCGTCAAGGAGCAGATCGCCAAGTCCCAGGGCGATGCGCCGGCGGCAGAGGCTGAAACTGCAGCCGAAACCCATGCGGTCATTCGCCAGTCCTCGGGGTTTACGGTGGAGCAGATGGTTTCGGAATACCGGGCGCTGCGCACCAGCGTGCTGATGCTCTGGATGCCGCAGACCCAACTGGACCACGAGCAAGTGGTGTCCGACGTGATCCGCTTCAACGAGGCCGTAGACCAGGCCCTGGCGGAGTCCGTGGTCAGCTATTCGGGCGCCGTCGATGCGGGTCGCAATATCTTCCTCGGGATTTTGGGGCATGACCTGCGCAGCCCCCTGGGCGCGATCCTGCTGAGTTCCGAAGTGCTGCTGCGGGCAGGCGACCTGCCCGCCAAAGCCACCAAGATCTCTTCGCGCATCTACACCAGCGTCAAACGGGCCAACAAGATTGTCGGCGATCTGCTGGACTTTACCCGTACCCAACTGGGGGCGGGCATTCCGGTGCAGCGCTTCAACGGTGACCTGGTAGCGGCCTGCGAGGGCATGGTGGAAGAGGCGCGGGCCTATCATCCGGAAAGCAGAATCATCTTTGAAACGACGGGCGCCCTTGAAGGCCTGTTTGACCAGGCGCGTATGGAGCAAGTGTTCGCCAACCTGATTGGCAATGCCGTCCAGCATGGCAGCGAGGGTGCGCCGATTACTGTTTCATTGAGTACCGAAGAGGATACGGCGGTGATTGCCATCAACAACCAGGGCAAGCTTATCGAGAAGGACGCCATTGCCAGCATCTTCAACCCGATGGTCCGGCAATTGCGCAGCGGTGATATGCAGTATGGCTCTGCGGCTGGGCTCGGGCTGGGCCTGCACATCGCGTCCGCCATCGTATCCGCCCATAAGGGCACTATCGAGGTTCATTCCAAGGCCAGATCGGGCACCACCTTCACCGTACGGATCCCGCTCCACGCCAGCTGAATTTTTTCTTGCACAGGGCAGAGCGCATACTTGTACGATGTCCTATCACGGAGTAAAACTGTCGTCGCCGTCCAATAATAATTAACGGAGACGCACGATGGATGCTTCGCAACCTGCAACGACTGCCCATCAGGGCCGCCGGGTATTCCTGAAAAAATCCTTGGTGGTTTCGGCCGCCGCCGCAACCCTGGGCAACCTGCCCGGGCTGACTCAGGCAGAACCCTTGAGCCAGCGCTACCCTGACCCGCTGATCAAGATCCTCGACCCCAGCTTCATGGACCTGCGGCTGTTCAACGCCAGTGTTGAAAAGCTCGCCAGCGGCCTGCGCTGGGCGGAAGGGCCGGTGTGGGTGGGCGACGGTCGTTATTTGCTGGTCAGTGACATTCCCAACAACCGCATCATGCGCTGGGATGAAGTCACCGACAGCCTGTCGGTTTACCGCGAGAACTCCAACTTTTCCAACGGCCTGTGCCGCGATCGCCAAGGGCGCTTGCTGGTCTGCGAAGGCTCCACCACGTCGACTGAAGGCCGGCGCGTCACCCGCACCGAGCACAACGGCACCATCACCGTGCTGGCGGACAGTTTCGAGGGCAAGCCTTTCAACTCGCCCAACGACATCGTCTGCAAGCGCGACGGTTCTGTCTGGTTCACCGATCCACCGTTCCAGACCGGCAACAATTACGAAGGGCATAAAGTCGCCCCTGCCCAGCCCCACGCGGTGTATCGCATCGACGGTGAAACCGGCAAGGTCACGCGAGTGATCGACGACATGGCAGGGCCCAACGGCCTGTGCTTTTCGCCAGACGAGAAGATCCTCTACGTGGTCGAAGGCCGGGCCAAGCCGAACCGCCTGGTGTGGGCGATCACGGTCAAGGACGATGGCACCCTGGGCGAACGGCGCAAGCACATCGAAGGCTTGGATTACGCGGCCATCGATGGGCTCAAATGCGACGAGAGTGGCAACCTCTGGTGCGGGTGGGGCGGTAATGGCGATCCCAAGGCCGACCTGGAAAAGCTCGACGGTGTGCGAGTGTTCAACCCCGAGGGCAAGGCTATCGGCCACATCTCCCTGCCGGAGCGTTGCCCTAACGTCTGCTTCGGCGGACGGGAGGGTAATCGCCTGTTCATGGCCGGCAGCCACTCGTTGTATGCACTGTTTGTGAATACCCGTGGGGCGACGTTTGCCTGAGTGACTGACCTTCAGGCCCTGGGTTTGATTGTGGTGAGGGGGGCAGTTGTGGGAGCAAGGCTTGCTCCCACAAAAAAACCTCGCCACAGAGTTCTGTTTGGACCAGGGGACCTGGTTATCCGCAACTCCACAACTCCACCGTTGGCTGACTTGCCTTGGGCGGTCCGAGCCAATGGCTCATCGGCTGGCAAGCCCCGTCGACGCACAACTGGTAATCACCCGCTTCGGGTGTTCGCCCCAGTTTCAGCGGTTGCAGGGGCGGCAACTGGCGCTGATAGTGCCAGCTGCCGTTTTTCAACCGGGCACCGTCCGGAACTTCCATGCCGGCGCCGTTGCCCTTGACCCTGGCTTCGCCCAGAACCAGGCCTTGTTCAGTCACGCGGTAATCTTCCTCCCAGCGGATTTTCTCGATGGTGTGATTCCACGCCAGGGTGAAATCCGTGACAGGAAGCTGGGCCCAGACCGCACCGGCCAGGCCCAGGCACAAACCGATCACGCCAAGGCCCGTCCGGTGCGCCGCGAGCGCCATACGTGTTGAAAGATCAGCAGAGCCCCCAGCACGAAGCCGATCTCATCGGTCAGCGGCAGCGCCACGACCAGCAAAGCCCCGGCGGCAAAGCACATCAGGCGTTCCCAGATCGGCATTTTCTGTTGCAGGTAGCCGGTGGACGCCATGCCCCACAGCCCGACCGCGAGCATCGTCTTGATCAGCATGTAAGCAGTCATCCATAGGCTGTCGCCCTGGAGCATCAGCGCCGGGTTATAGACCGCCATGAATGGAATGACGAAACCGGCAAGGGCGATGCGCACCGCCCAGAAGCTGATTTTCAGCCCCGTTTCCCTGGCAATGGGCGCAGCGGCGAAGCAGGCCAGCGCGACCGGTGGCGTCAGGTCGGCGAGGATGCCGAAATAGAACACGAACATGTGCGACACGATCAGTGGCACGCCCAGTTCCAGCAGGGCGGGCGCGGCGATCGAACTGGTGATGATGTAATTGGGAATGGTCGGAATGCCCATGCCCAGTACCAGGCAGGTGAGCATGGTCAGGATCAGCGACAGCAGCAGGTTGTCCTTGCCGATGGCCAGGATGTAGCCGGCGAAGGTTGACGCCACACCGGTCAACGACACCACGCCGATGATGATCCCTACCAGGGCGCAGGCAATCCCCACCGGCACCGCATGTCGTGCGCCGTCCACCAGTGCGTGCAGGCAAACCGTCAGGGTTTCCCGCGCGCCTTTGATGAACCAGCAGATCGCCACCAACACCGCGATCACCGCGAATATGACGCCAATGCCTAACTGGAAAAAGCCCACGCACAAGATGCCCAGGGCGATCCAGAAAGCGCAGCGCATTGCAAAGCTCGACACCCGCAAAATGATCGCCGAACCGAGAATCACGATGGCGGTGAGTGCCAGTCCGACCATGCCGGAAAAGAGCGGCGTGCGACCGGAGAACAGCAGGTAGATCAGCACGGCGAGTGGGATCAGCAGGTACCAGTTTTCTTTGACGGCGCCCAGCGCGCTGGGGCATTGGTCTTTGGGCAAGCCCTTGAGGTTGGAGCGCTTGGCTTCCAGGTGAACCATCCAGAACACCGAGCCGAAGTACAGGCACGCGGGAATCAACGCCGCTTTGGCGATTTCAACAAATGGCACGTTGATGGTCTCGGCCATGATGAACGCCACGGCGCCCATGATCGGCGGCATCAACTGACTGCCCATGCTCGAGGTGGCTTCCACGCCGCCGGCAAACGCGGCCTTGTAGCCGAAGCGTTTCATCAGCGGGATGGTGAATTGCCCGGTGGTCACCACGTTGGCGATGCCCGAACCGGTAATGGTGCCCATCAAGGCAGAGGAGGCAACCGCCACTTTGGCCGGGCCGCCGAGCTTGTGGCCGAACAGGCCCATGGCAAAGTCGGTGAACAGCTTGATCATTCCGGCCTTTTCAAGAAAGGAACCGAACAGAATGAACAGGAAAATGTAGGTGGCCGATACGTAGGTGGGCGTGCCGTACAGGCCTTCGGTGCCGAAGGATAATTGATTGACGATCTGATCGAAGCCGTAACCGCGATGGGCCAGGTCGCCTGGCAGGTATTCTCCGAACAGCCCATAGGCCAGGAACAGCCCGCAAATCAGCGGCAGGGCAATCCCCATCACCCGTCGGGCCGCTTCGAACACCAGCACGATCAAAATGATACCGATGATGAGGTCCGTGGACGTCAGGTCACCGGAGCGCTGGATCAGGTCGGCTTCGAACACCCACTGATACACCGCCGTCGCCACGCCGGCCAGGGATAACAGCCATGCCAGGGGCTGCCAGGGGCGGCTTGCGCCATAGGCGGGGTAACTGAGGAACACCACCCACAACAGGAAACCCACGTGCACGGCACGCAGCACCTGGCTGGAAATGGGGGAGAAGGCGGCGGTGATGATCTGGAATACAGAAAACAGCAGGGCCACGTAGAACAGCGTCTTGGGCCAGTCTCGTGGGTCGGAGGGAAGACCGTGCTGAATTTCACTCATTAACTGAAAGCCTCTTGTCTACATCGAAGGTGCGAACCAGGAGGGTGCAACGGCGATCATCGCCGCTGCACCGGGTCGGTCTACAGCGCGCCGACTTCCTTGTAGTAGCGCTCGGCACCGGGATGCAGCGGGATAGGCAGGTTCTTCGCGGCATTTTCCAGCTTGATGTCCTTGGCCGCCGAATGGGCGTTGCCCAGGCGGGTGAGGTTATCGAACATCAGCTTGGTCATCTGGTAGGCCACCTCGTCCGAGACGTCAGCGCGGGTAACCAGGATGTTGGTGATGGCCACGGTCGGCACGGCTTCGGCCTGGCCGTCGTAGGTATTGGCCGGGATATTTGCGCTCTGGTAGGCCGGGTTGCCGATCTTCGCCACCACGTCTGCCGGGATCGACACGTAGTTGAGCGCCATGGTCGAGGCCAGGTCACGAATGGCCGCCATCCCAAGCCCGGAGGACTGGAGCGTGGCATCCAGTTGGCGGTTCTTGATCAGGTCTACCGATTCGGCGAACGGCAGGTACTGGACCTTCATGTCGCTGTAGCTCAACCCTGCGGCCTTGAGGATGGCCCGCGCATTGAGCTCGGTACCGGATTTGGCCGCCCCCACGGAGATGGATTTACCCTTGAGGTCGGCCAGGGTCTTGATGCCCGACTCCTGGCTGGCAACGATCTGGATGTAGTTGGGGTAGGCGCCGGCGATGGCCCGCAGTTTGGTCAGAGGGGCTTTGAAACCGGCATCTTCCACGCCGTTCTTGGCGTCCGCCACCGAGTCGCCCAGCGCCAGCGCCAGCTCACCGCGACCGGCCTGCAGCAGGTTGAGGTTTTCCACCGAGGCCTTGGTGGCCTGTACCGACGTCTTGGAGCCTTCGATCCCGTTGCTGTAAATCTGCGACAGGCCGACCCCGATCGGGTAATAAACCCCGCTGGTGCCCCCCGTCAGGATGTTGATGTACACCGGTGCTGCCTGGGCTGTGGTCGTGACCACCAGTGCTGCCGCGGCGGCCAGAAGGGTGAAGCGCTTGTTGACTCGCATGGGAAACTCTCCGTCTTGTTATGGCTTTATGCAGAGTAGTGCCACTGTAGTCGAAACGGACCGGCAGGTGGCGAGTCAATAGCGCATCAAAAGGTGACGGGCGTCGTTTTTTTCAAGCATCTTTGTTAAACGCCGGGCCTGGCGCAGCGCTGCTGCCGCGCACGGTCAACTCGAACGGCAGCACGACATGCCGTTCGGCAAGCGGTGTTTTCTCGATCAGGGCGATCAGCATTTGCACCGCCCGCTGGCCGAAGGTTTCGGCAGGTTGTGAGAGAGTGGTCAGCGGCGGATCACAGTAGGCGGCGAAAGGAATGTCATCAAAACCCACCAGTGAAATGTCCTCGGGCACCCGCAACCCCATTTGCTTGATGCGCTTGAGCGCGCCAATGGCCATCTCGTCGTTTTCACAAAACAGCGCGCTGGGGCGCTCGGCCAGCTCCAGCATCGCGCCGGCCCCGTCGTAACCGGCCTTCAACGTGAAGTCGCCGTGACAGATCAGGCCAGGGTTTGCGGCGATACCGGCTTGGTGCAGTGCATCCTGATAACCGGCTACGCGGTCCAGGGTCAGGGGACTGCTTCGGGGCCCTTTGATGATGCCGATGCGCCGGTGGCCGAGCCCGATCAGGTGTTCGGTCATGGCCTGGGCGGCGGCCCGGTTGTCGAGGCTGATGGTCGGGTAGGGGGCGCCTTTGACCACTTCGCAGGCGTTGACCAGCGGCAAGGATTCGGCGCCCGCGGGAAGCGATTCGAAAGGGTTGCTCGCGCGCAACTGGATCACCCCGTCGGCTTGGTGCGCGTAGACGAGGGCGGCAAATTCGCGCTCGATCTCTTCCTGACCCTGGGTGTCGCACAACAGCAGTCGATAACCGGCCACCTGCGCAGCCTGCTGGGCCCCGCTGATGACCCGGGCGAAAAAGGTGTTGGCGATGGTCGGGACCAGAATCACCAGGTTGCCGGTTCTCCGGGAGCGAAACTGCACGGCCATCAGGTTGGGCCGATAACCGGCCTGTTCCACCGCCGCGTTAACCTTGTCGCGAGTCTGGGGCAGCACCCGTTCGGGAGATTTCAGCGTTCTGGAAACCGTGGCCACCGAAACTCCGGCCAGCCGGGCTACTTCACGGATATTGGACAAAATCACCTCGATTCGGCGCCAGGAATGCCGGCACGGTTGGGGAGCTTACCGCAGGTTGCGCGTCGCACAAATGCTCATGCATGTGCCAACGGGTTTGACATGCCGCAAAACTGAGCCTAGATTTCCGCCATGATGTAACCGGTTACATTGTCGTCAGTCCCAGCATAAGAGAGTCGCGATGAATCCTGTAGCAGCCAAAATAAGAATGGGCTTTGTCGGCGGTGGAGAGGGCGCTTTCATTGGCCAGGCCCACCGTCAGGCCGCGGGTCTGGACGGTGGTTTTGAACTGGTGTGCGGTGCGTTCAGCCGTGATGCGCACAACAATCAGCAGACTGGCGCGGCCCTGGGGCTGGCCGCGTCCCGTTGTTACAGCGATTGGCAAGGCATGCTCGACAGCGAAGCGGCGCTGCCGGCCCATCTGCGCATGGAACTGCTGGTCATCGTCACCCCCAATCATCTGCACGCCCCCATCGCCAACCAGGCGCTGCAGGCGGGTTTTCATGTGTTCAGTGAAAAGCCCGCCGCTATGAACCTGCGTGAGTTGCTGGCCCTCAAGCAAGTGCTTCAAAGCAGCGGCCGGCTCTACGGCCTGGCTCACACCTACCTGGGTTATCCGATGGTCTGGCAGGCCCGGGAGATGGTGCGCACCGGCGTGATCGGTGCGGTGCGCAAAGTGCTGGTCGAATACCCCCAGGGCTGGCTCAGTCAGGACGTCGCCGGGCAAGGCAACAAACAGGCCGGCTGGCGCGACGATCCTCAACAGTCAGGGTTGGGTGGTTGCATTGGCGACATCGGCACCCATGCGTTTTCCCTGGCGGAGTTCGTCGCCGACCAACCCATCGAGCAGATATGCGCGGCGTTGGGCACCCACATCCCGGGTCGGCAACTGGACGACGACGCGGCGATGCTGTTGCGCATGGCCGGTGGTGCCAGCGGCGTGCTGATTGCCAGTCAGGTCTGCGCAGGTGAAGAGAACCCGCTGAAAATCCGTCTGTATGGCGATAAGGGTGGCTTGGAATGGCGCCAGGAAGAACCGGCCAGCCTGATCCATCGTCCCCTCGACCAACCCCTGCGAGTCTTGCGGTCCGGTGTGGGCCAGTCCTGGCTGTGTGAGGCCGCCCGCCAGCGGATGCGGCTGCCGGCCGGGCATCCTGAAGGTTATCTGGAAGCCATGGCCAACCTCTATGGCGATTTTGCCCGTGCCATACGGGCCGCCGCGCCAGGGCCAGACGCCCCCGGCGTACCCGGCATCGAAACCGGTCTGCGGGGCATGGCCTTTATCGAAGCGGCCATTGCCAACCATCGCGGCGATACCAAGTGGACCGCACTGGCCTGCACACAATGAATCAGGAGAGCCCCGCCGTGAATCTCATTGCCCAAACACCGACAGGCCTGCGTGGCCCGGGTATTTTCCTGGCGCAGTTCATGTCCGCCGACGCGCCGTTCGACACCCTGGCGAACATCGCCCAATGGGCGGCCGCACAAGGTTACAAGGCCATCCAGCTGCCGACGTCGGGCACGCAATACATCGACCTGGCCCGCGCCGCCGAGAGCCAGGAATACTGCGACGAACTCAAGGCCATTTGCGCCCAGGCCGGTGTCCAGATCAGTGAGTTGTCGACGCACCTGCAAGGCCAGTTGGTGGCGGTGCATCCGGCGTTCGACGCACTGTTCGACGACTTCGCCCCGGCCCATCTGCGCGGTCAGCCCCAGGCTCGGACCGAATGGGCGATAGAGCAATTGAAGCTCGCCGCCCGCGCCAGCCAGCGACTGGGCCTCACCGCCCATGCGACGTTTTCCGGTGCGCTGTTGTGGCCGTACCTGTACCCGTGGCCGCAACGCCCCTCTGGCCTGGTGGAGCAGGGATTCGCCGAACTGGCCCGACGCTGGTTGCCCATTCTGGACTGCTTCGACGCAGCCGGCGTGGACCTGTGCTACGAGATCCATCCGGGTGAAGACCTGCACGACGGCGCCTCGTTCGAGCGCTTTTTGCAGGCCGTCGATCATCACCCTCGGGCAGCGATCCTCTACGACCCCAGCCATCTGCTCCTGCAGCAGATGGACTACCTGGGCTTCATCGATCGCTATCACGAGCGCATCCGCATGTTCCACGTCAAGGACGCCGAGTTCCGGCCCGACGCTCGTTCCGGCGTGTACGGCGGCTATCAGGGCTGGGTTGATCGTCCTGGGCGGTTCCGTTCGCTGGGCGATGGCCAGATCGATTTCAAATCGATCTTCAGCAAACTGACCCAATACGATTTCAGCGGCTGGGCGGTGTTGGAGTGGGAGTGTTGCCTGAAGGACTCGCAACAGGGCGCCGCAGAAGGCGCGGCGTTCATTGAGCGACACATGATCAGCAAGACCCGAAAGGCGTTTGACGATTTTGCCGGGGTAACGGCCGATGAAGATTCCAACCGGAGGTTGTTGGGCCTGTTGAGGTAACCGGCCCAACCCAAAACCCTATGGCGAGCAAACTCATTGTGGGAGCAAGGCTGGCCCGCGATGAACGAAAACGCGATTCAACGGTTGGACCGCGGCGCGGCCATCGCGGGCCAGCCTTGCTCCCACAGCGGCTCGCCACAACAGCACTTCTGAGCATTTTTCTTCACAAGAACAACAATAAAACGGTGACTGTCATGACCACGATGAACGCACGCTTGAGCGTGATGATGTTTCTGCAGTTCTTTATCTGGGGTGGCTGGTTCGTCACCCTGGGGACCTTTTTGTCCAGCACCCTGGGCGCCAGCGGTGGGCAGATCGGCATGGCGTTCTCCACCCAGTCCTGGGGAGCGATCATTGCCCCCTTCGTGATCGGCCTGATCGCCGACCGCTACTTCAATGCCGAACGCATCCTGGCGGTGCTGCATCTGTTGGGCGCGGTGTTGTTGTATCAGCTGTATGCGGCGGCGGATTTCAACGTGTTCTACCCGTACGTGCTGGCGTACATGGTGATCTACATGCCGACCCTGGCCCTGGTCAATTCCGTGGCGTTCCGCCAGATGCGCGACCCGGCGCTGGAGTTCTCCCGTATCCGGGTGTGGGGCACGATCGGCTGGATCGTCGCCGGCGTGGTGATCAGCTTTGTGTTTGCCTGGGATTCGCGCGAAGCGATCTCGGCGGGCGGCTTGCGCAATACCTTCCTGATGGCCGGCATCGCCTCGCTGGTCTTGGGACTCTACAGCTTCACGTTGCCGGCCACCGCACCGCTCAAGGCGCAAGCGAGCGCAGGTGGCGTCAAACAGCTGCTGGGCCTGGATGCCTTGGGCCTGTTGAAGGATCGCAGCTACCTGGTGTTCTTCATCGCCTCGATCCTGATCTGCATCCCCCTGGCCTTCTATTACCAGAACGCCAACCCGTTCCTGGCCGAAACCGGCATGACCAACCCCACGGCGAAAATGGCCATCGGGCAAGTCTCCGAAGTGCTGTTCATGTTGCTGTTGCCGCTGTTCATCCAGCGCTTCGGCATCAAGTTGGCGCTGCTGGTAGGCATGCTGGCCTGGGCGCTGCGTTACGTGCTGTTCGCCTACGGCAATAACGGCGACCTGGCGTTCATGCTCTTCACCGGCATTGCCCTGCACGGCATCTGCTATGACTTCTTTTTTGTCTCGGGGCAGATCTACACCGATGCCAAGGCGCCGGAGCGTTTTCGCAGCTCGGCCCAGGGGCTGATTACGTTGGCGACCTATGGCGTGGGCATGCTGATCGGCTTCTGGGTGGCGGGGCAGGTGACCGATCACTATGCCGTGGACGGCGGCCATGAGTGGAGGAGCATCTGGTTGTTCCCGGCCGGTTTTGCGCTGCTGGTGTTTGTCTGCTTCCTGTTTACCTTCAACGGCCGGCAGGCGGTCGTGGCCGCTTCTAAGGCCTGAGGTGCTGGACGTCAGTCATTTATGGCTGACGTCCAGTTTGGTGTAGGTCACTTTCCCGCCTTCGCTGGAAGAACCGACGTTGTCCAGGGTGTAGACGCCGGCCTTGAAGTAAAAGTTGTAGCCATGCCAGGCGCGGTCCAGCTTCACCTGCTTGCCAACGTTGTTGATCAGCACCGTGAGCTTGCCTTGCTTGTCCATTTGCAGGGAGTAGCTGAAGGTTTTGTTCAGTGCCACTTTCGGCACGGTATAGATCACCGGGCTCTTCTTGTCCTTGGGTTTTACCCGATATTCCACATCGATGTTGCCGGTGCCCTTGGCGTAGCGATACACCAGCTTCAACAGCGGCGTAGGGGCATCCTTGGCGTGGATCTGCGCCACGACTACACGGCCCTGGGAAGGGACCTGGTTCACCGCCAAAGTACCTTTGAGGGTATTGACGCCGCTGTTGTAACGCCAGTTGCGCAACTTGCCGTCTTTGGTGGTTTCGCGCAATTCGGAGCGCGGATAGTCACTTTTACCGGTGTGGGAGCCGGTTACCGGCGCCCAGAAGACAATCCGCTCGCCGGAGCGGTTGAAATACTTGTTCTGCAGCGTCGGCATGGCCTTGGTCGCCACGACCTGCGCCGGGGTCTGCACGGGCAGGGTGATGTTCCAGACAGTCAAATCGATCATGGTCAATGCTCCGACGGAACCGGCCATTACTCATCAGCCGGAATGGGCAAGATTACCTTCCGTGGCACAGTGTCCATGGTATCGACGGGGGCCTGTTTAGCTGCAGAGGCAACTGACGAATGGCTCTGCGCTGAGCCTTGCGGCCGGTTGAGCGCAGTGATGTCAATTTGACGCTGATCGGTTAGAGTACGCGCCGCCCGAGAGATGGATCCCGGGCGTTTTCTCATGGAGTATTCAATGAACCACCTCAGCAAAATTGTCGCCTGCGCACTGGTTGGCCTGGCCCTGGCGGGTTGCACCGGCACCCCGATGAAAACCAAGCAGTACGACAGCAGCCAATACACCGTGGTCGGCCACAGTGAAGCGAAGGCCACCGGCCTGCTGCTGTTCGGCATGATCCCGATCCGCCAGAACAACCGTTTCGTGCGCGCTCAGAATGCCGCGATCCTGGCCAAGGGCGGCGATGCCATGATCAACACCCAGGTGCAGGAAGACTGGTTCTGGGCCTGGGTCCTGACCGGTTACACCACCAAGGTGTCCGGTGATGTGGTCAAGCTGAAAACCGTTCAGTAAGACTCACGCTGTTGTGGGGGAGGGATGTGCAGTGCCGGCTGGCGCGGATCGATCTGATCCAAACACTGCTAGTCAACAGTACGAGCACTTTCCTCCTCCCGAAGCCCAAGGCTCATGTCATCGCAGCTTTGCGACCAGGCGCTGAGCCATTCGGGCATGGCCGGTGAGTGTTCGGCCAACCCCAGTGCGCGAATAAACTCTCCCGGTGCAATCGTGCCTTGGGCCGAACGGAACAGGCCGCGCATCATCACCACGCCCACCACGCGCCCCTGGCTCAGGAAGCGGTGTTCCATGAAGGTCCACTTCTCGTCCCAGCCCAGCAGGCGGGTGTGCACTTCGAACGCTTCGAACAGCTTCAGCTCCCGGCGAAACTTACCCCACACATCCCCCACGATCGGCACTGCCCGGTTGCGCAAGGCCACTTTGTAGGCGCCGCTGCGCAGCACGTAATCCATACGCCCTACGTCGGCAAGGGTGAAATAGCGGCCGTTGGTGACATGGCGGTTGAGGTCCAGGTCCAACGGCCACACCCGCATGCGCACCACGGTGGTATCCAGGGGGCCGGTCGGCTTGCGCCAGGGACGACGAAACAGCATGAGCAACAGTCGGAACCAGAGATTCATAAATACGCCCGCGAGGGTGGAAAACGCCGCACTTTAGACAGGCGCCGAGGCCTGGGCTAGGTGCGCAAATGACTGTTTTCGTGGAAATCGCGCATTTGGGACATGTCCGGCGGGTTTGAACTCATCAGGAACCTGAGTTTGCGACGGCTGCGCCGCCGAGCGGGAGCAAGCTCCCTCGCCATAAAGGGCACTTTGGATTATCGATCGTTCCCACGCTCCTGCGTAGGAACGTCGCCAGGGACGCTCCGCGTTCCGCTTCTGGAAGGTGACGCAGAGCGTCACGGGATGCATTCCCACGCAGAGCGTGGGAACGATCAACAAAGGCACAACCTCAGCCTTTGGCCGCCATCGCAGTCACTTCCACTCGCATTCCTTCAACCGCCAGCGCCGCCACGCCCACTGCGGCGCGTACCGGCCAGGGTTTGGCGAAGAAACGCTGATACACCTCGTTGAAGGCCGCGCGGTCGGCCATGTCGGTGAGGTAGATGGTCAGGTGCAAGACCCGGTCCATGGAGCTGCCGGCGCCTTCCAGGGCTGTCTTGAGCGCCTGCAATGTGCATTCGCTTTGCAAGGTGATGTCACCCAGTTCCAGGCTGCCGTCAGGGCGAGTGGGGATCTGGGTAGAAACCAGCAGGCCGCCGAAGCCGGCGACGTCGGAAGAGATGGAGTCCGCGTCCGGGTCGGGGATGAACGTGATGTCTTGGTTTGCCATGAAAGCCTCTTGTTCAGGAAAGGGTTAAGGGGACGGATCAGCTGCGCGCCTCATCCGTTTCGTTTCGATGATGGTCAGGCCAACTGTCGACGGGGCGCGCACGGTCTTCGTTGAACATTTCGGTGAGCAACGCGTTGGTGCGCTGGTAGGCGTCGTGCCTGAACTTGAGGTCGTCTTCCGGCTGGGCGACGATTTCCTCCAGCATCTGCAGATTCAAACGACGGAACTGATCCGCGCGCTCGCGCGCTTCGTAAGCCCCGACGCCCATCTGCACCAGCGCATTTCGGCCCAATGCCAGCGCGCTCTCGAAGGTTTCCCGCTCGGCGGTCTCTACGCCCATCTGCCGCAGGGTGATCAGGTGCCCCATGTCCCGCGCACGGACGATCAGTTTCAACGCGGGGAAGTGCTCCTGGGCCAGTCGGGTCAGCGTCAGGTTGTCCTGCTGGTCGTCAATCGCATTGATCAGCACCACCGCCTGGCCGGCGCCGGCCGCGTGGAGCAGATCGAGGCGAGTGGCGTCGCCGTAGAACACTTTTACGCCGAATTTGCGCAGCGTCTCGATGTTGTCGGGGTCATGGTCCAACACCACCACCTCGACGCCGCAGGACATCAAGAGACGCCCGGCGATCTGTCCGAAGCGGCCGAACCCGGCGATGATCACCCGTGGGTTCTGCTGATCGACGAGGTCGGATTCCTGGCGGTCTTTCTTGGTGGCGGACTCTATTCGATCCAGCAGCAGGATCAGCAAAGGCGTCAGGCACATGGACAGGGCCACCGCCAGCGTCAGGCTCTTGCCCCACTGGTCGGTCAGAATGCCGGCCAGCGTGGCGGCGCCGAACACCACGAAGGCGAACTCGCTGCCCTGGCCGAGCAACACCGCTTGCCATGAGCGTTGGCCGGCAGGGACGTTCAGCAAACGGCTGACGGCCTTGATCACCAGCAATTTGATCAGAATGAAACCCAGGGTCAGGGTCATGACCTTCAGCGGTGCATTGATCAGCGTGCCGAAATCGATCGACATGCCGACACCGATAAAAAACAACCCCAGCAGTAAGCCTTTGAACGGTTCGATGTCGCTTTCCAGGGCATGGCGGTATTCAGAACTGGCCAGCAGCACCCCGGCGAGGAACGCGCCCATGGCCATCGACAAGCCGGCCTCTTCCAGCAGAAACCCGAAGCCGAACACTAGAAACAGCGCCACGGCGCTGAAGATCTCACGCAGACCCGAGCGCGCGGCGAAGCGCAGCAGCGGGCGCGTCACGTAGCGTCCCAACAGCACGACGATGCTGATGGCCACGACGATCTTGATAATCGAAAGCACCAGAGCGGTGCCGGACGGCGTGTCGCCGTGGGCCGCCAACAACGGAATCATGGCAACCAGCGGAATGGCCGCGATGTCCTGGAACAGCAGGACGGCGAAGCTGCTGCGCCCGACGGCGGTCGACGTCAGGTTGCGCTCGTTCATGGCTTGCATGGCGATGGCCGTGGAGGACAGGCTCAGGGTCAGGCCGACCAGCAGCGCGGCCGTCCAATTCAGCCCCAGGGCCGCACAGAACACCGCGATTGCCCCGCCACAGGCGAGCATCTGCAAGGCACCGCCACCGAACACCATCCTGCGCAACGCCCAGAGCCGCTTGGGATCGAGCTCGAGCCCGATGACGAACAGCATCAGGACGACGCCGATTTCGGCGAATTCCAGAATCGCCTTTACGTCAGTAACGAGCTTGAGTCCCCACGGGCCGATCACGCACCCGGCCAGCAGATAACCCAACACCGGGCCCAGGCCCAACCTGACGGCAATCGGCACGATCAACACTGCCGAACCCAGGTAGATAAGCAGTTCAATCAGGCTGTGAGTCTCCATATCAATCTTCCTTCCAGGAGGCCAGGCGTGCGCTGTAGTGTTCGATTTGTGCATCCAGGGTTTCGGACGCGCCGGCATACGCGCCGTGTACCACGACCGGCTCCAGCCAGCGCATGTGGCAGTAGACGGCCGTTGCGTGGAGGGGCTGGGCCAGCACCTGGAAGCCCGGGTAGGCGCCGATCTGGAAATGATCGTGGTTGCCACCCGTGGAGACGGCCCACAGCAGGGGCTTGTCTTTGAGGGCTGTGGCGTCTCTGCCATAGGCCCAGCCATGGGTGAACACTTTATCGATCCACAATTTCAGCAGCGGCGGCATGCTGTACCAATACATCGGGTGTTGGAGGACGAGCAGTTGGCACTGTTCGATGGCGCGTTGTTCGGCCTCGACGTCGATGTCGAAGTCCGGATAAAGATCGTAGAGAGACCGTATGACCACGTCCGGATGGCTGGATGCCCGCTGGAGCATTTGCTGGTTGACCCGTGATTGGTCAGGGTAGGGGTGGGCGTAAATGATCAGAATCATCAGGGCAATTCCGGTAGGCCGGTCCTGGTCAAAAGGTCGGACATCCTACCGAGGAAGGCGCGTGTTGTTTAGAACATTGTTTGCCGGCGTATGGTGCCGGGGTCAATTGAGCGGCAGCGAGACCTTGACCTCCAGGCCGCCGCCCCGCCGATTCCTGAGGGTCAGCGTCCCGCCATGCTCCAGCACCGTCGCCCGCGCTGCCGACAGCCCCAGCCCGACACCGCCGGTGTGCTTGTTGCGCGAGCCTTCGATGCGAAAGAAGGGCGCGAAGACTTGCTCGTGGAACTGCGGGGCGATACCAGGCCCGCGGTCGTGGACGCGAATTTCGACACGGTCCATGAACGCCTTGAGCTGAACGCCCGGCTCGCTGCCATATTTGCTCGCATTGTCGATCAGGTTGACCAGGGCTCGCTTGATCCCGATGGGCCGGCCCATGTAAACGAAACGAGGAGCGCCCTCGAATGAAACCTCGGTGCCGGCATCCTTGAAGTCGTCGACGACCGTGTGCAGCAGTTCGGCCAGGTCGAACGCGGTGGCGTGTTCGAGCCGAGCTTCGTCGCGGAAGAATTCCAGCGCACTATTGACCATCGCCTGCATTTCATCCACGTCCCTGAACAGCCTCGATTGCTGTTCGGCGTCGTCGATGAACTCTCCACGCAGGCGCATGCGGGTCAGGGGGGCGCGCAGGTCGTGGGAGATGGCTGCGAGCATCTGCGTGCGGTCCTGGACGAAGTGTTGCAGCTGGGCCTGCATGGCATTGAACGCGAGGATCGCCTGACGGATTTCGTGAGGCCCGACCACCGGGATGGGCGGCGCCCTGAAGTCCACGCCAAAGCGCCTGGCGCCTTCGGCAAAGCGTTCCAGCGGTGTCGCCAGATGCCGTGTAGCAATCAGGGCGACGATAAACGTCGATAGAAGAATCAGCCCGATAATGATCAGGTTGCGCATCCACTCTTTCAGGCCCCAACTGCGAGAGGCTACGGAAAATTCCACCCAGGAATCGTCGGCCAATTGGATGAGGACCGCGTAGCGCCTGTCTGGCTGGTCGGCGGGCCAATCGCCGGGCTCGAAGGCCTCTATCCTGGCCTCGGGCCTGCCCAGTTGCTTGCGCAGGAACGTCGCCCCCTCACTGAACTGTGGGTCGTCGATCACCGGCACTCGTGCGTCTTCACGACGGGGCAACCATTGTGCGGTGAACGCCTGGTCGCTGGCTGCCCTGGCGATATCGGGCCGTTGTCCGGGCGCCACCGAGTCGATGATACGAGTGATGGCGGCGGCTTTCTCCATCAGGCCGGTTTCCATCAGGGGAGGGCGTGCCCAGGTCCCAGCCAACAGGCCGAACAGCTCGTTCAGGGCCAGTAAAGTCAGCATGGCGAGCATGGTGGTCAGGGCAATCCAGCGGGCTACCGTATCGCGTGGCCGATGGAAAGCTGAGTGCCGGGGCTTCATCGCTTCACCACATGGGGGCTGAAAAGGTAGCCGCTGTTGCGAATGGTGCGGATCATCGATGGGCCAGTGATATCGCTCTCCAGCTTGCGGCGCAGCCGGCTGACCTGGACGTCGATGCTGCGATCGAAGGCGTCGTATGTTTCGCCGCGGGCCAGGTCCAGCAATTGCTGGCGAGTGAGGACCCGGCGCGGGTGTTCGGCAAAGACCAGCAGCAACTCAAACTCGCCGGTGGACAGCGGGATCATGACTTTGTCCGGTGAGCGCAACTCGCGGCGGGCGACGTCCAATTGCCAGTTTTCGAACTCCAGAATCAGGCGCGAGTTGTTGTTCAATGTGCCCCTGGCTTCGCCGGTGCGCCTGAGCACGGCGCGCACCCTGGCCAGCAGCTCGCGCGCATCGAACGGCTTGGTCAGGTAATCATCCGCCCCCAACTCAAGACCGACGACGCGATCACTCAGCTCACCCATGGCCGTGAGCATGATGATGCCGACCGTATGCTCGGCCCGCAGTCGCTGGCAGAGCACCAGTCCACTGTCTCCCGGCAACATGACATCGAGGATGATCAGGTCCGGCAAGCGACGCGCCACCGCCTGCCACAGGGCAGCACCGTCGGCGGCCACTTCGACGCTATAGCCATGTTGCTCGAGGAATTTGCGCAAGAGGGCGAGGACTTCGAGGTCGTCGTCCACCAGTAATAGATGGCTCACAGTGGGCACGCAGGGCAATGAATACAGAAGGGGATACTAGGGTCAATCCGGGGCCTGCGTCATATATTTCAACTCGGTAATAAAGTTGCCGACGAGCAATGTTGTGGAAATCTTCAGGCAAAGAATCAGGGGCAGGATCACCCGATGTCAGTCAGTTAAACGACGGCCAACCCAACACAACCCTCGCCACCAGAGCTGTGTACGGCGGTGTCTTCCCAAACTGACCGGTATCGCCCCAATTCCTCGCCGAGATAGCCTTGTATGCCGATCACCAAGCCCGCTCCGCTGTTTGTTCGTTGCACTGTTGTCGTAGGACTCGTGGCATTCGCCAGCGGCTGCACCAGCACGCCCGCTGCAACCCCTGGCAGTTGTGAACGTGCGAGCTACACCGTCGATGATCCGGCAGAGCCCGTCAACCGGGGTATCTTCGCCTTCAACCGGACTGTCGATGACTATGCGCTGGCCCCGGTTGCCCGTGGTTATCTCAAGCTTCCGGACGTGGTGCAGACGGGGGTGCATAACTTCGTGGCGAACTTCGGTGAGCCCAAGGTCTTCATCAACGATCTGCTGCAAGGCAACGCTCAACGCTCGGTCAACACCCTGGGTCGCTTCGTCATCAACACCACCGCAGGCATCGTCGGGCTGATCGATGTGTCGGGCAAACTGGGTATCGAGCGCCACAAGGCCGATTTCGGCCAGACGTTCGGCGTCTGGAACATCGCTCCCGGGCCGATCGTCGAACTGCCGTTGCTGGGAACGTCCAACCTGCGCGACGCAACCGGCAAACTGCTGAGTTCTACGGTCGATCCGTTCGGCAGCAACAGCGATACGGTCGATACGTTAGGCACGATCAATACCGTAGGTGGGGTCGTTGATGGTCGTGCCGAGGCGCTCCCGCTGACGGACAAGTTGCGGGCCCGGCCGGATTACTACGTGGCGCTTCGTGACGCGGTAGCGCAGCGGCGCGCCGATTTTGTCGCCCAGGGCAAGTTGGGCGCGGTGGCGGGGGACGACGCCTGCCCGGAGGGAGAGACCGTGGATGAGTAACCCTGTATTGGTTCTGCACCGGCGAGTGAAAAACCTTGAGCAAGGCATTCTGCATTGCCGGGAGATCGAGTTGCAGTTGACGGAGGATGGCCGACATTTACTGCTCAGCCGTTACCTGGAGTTGTACAGCCATGACCAGGTTGGCGCGTGCGACATCCAGAATTACCGGGTGCCTCTGGCGAGCATGATTCGCTGGATGGTCAGTCATGGGGAGCGGATGAGTCCACTGGTCCGCTAGCCTTGCGCCAACGCAGAGACTGCTAGACTTTACCGTCCAGTTATCTCTCGGAGAGATCGGATGAATAACAAAAACACGATTTGTCTCTGGTACGACGGTGCTGCGCTGGAGGCTGCGCAGTTCTACGCCGCGACGTTCCCGGACAGTGCGGTGCAGGCTGTTCATCACGCCCCCGGTGACTACCCGATGGGCAAGCAGGGCGATGTGCTGACGGTCGAGTTCACGGTAATGGGCATTCCCTGCCTGGGGCTGAACGGAGGCCCGGCGTTCCAGCATACCGAGGCTTTTTCGTTCCAGGTCGCGACTGATGACCAGGCCGAAACGGACCGCTTGTGGGATGCGATTATCGGCAATGGCGGCCAGGCCAGTGCCTGCGGCTGGTGCAAGGACAAGTGGGGCCTGTCCTGGCAGATCACCCCGCGCGTGCTGACCGCCGCGATAGCCAATCCCGATCAGGCAGCGGCCAAGCGCGCGTTCGAAGCCATGATGGAGATGACAAAGATCGACATCGCGGCCATCGAAGCAGCGTTGAAAGGTTGAGCGGCGCAGGCTGACAGTCCGCTATCGCGAGCAGGCTCGCTCCCACATTGGATCTGTGTCGGTCTCGATGGGTGGGTCAACACAATCCCCTGTGGGAGCGAGCCTGCTCGCGAAGACGGCGGGACATTCAACAGCCGCAACCTGACCCACCGCCAGTCAGCTCACCCCTGGGCGGTTTCAGGCAACCTGGCAATCACCTTGATCTCGAACTGAAAACCATACAACCAGGTCACCCCCACCGCCGTGAGCGTCGGGTGCGGTGCGCTGCCCCAGAATTCGGGCACCACTTTCCAGATCGTTTCGAATGTCGATTTGGGGTCGACGATGAACACGGTGACGTCAACCACATCATCAAAGGTGCAATCGGCGGCGGCGAGAATCGCCTTCAGGTTGTTGAACGCCCGCCGAACCTGGTCCTCCAGTTCAGGCTCTGGCGAGCCGTCTTCGGTGCTGCCGACTTGCCCCGATACGAACAAAAAGCCATTGGAACGAATCGCCGGCGAATAGCGATTACGCTCATAAAGTGCCTGGCGTCCGGCGGGGAAAACTACATCGCGCTGTGTCATGGGTGCCTCCATCAAAGGGTCGGATTCAATGTTGAAAACACTCTAGGGGCTTGTGCGCGGACGATAAACGAGCAACCTTGGCGATCACTGTTTGTAAAATCCAAACAATCTGACGAACACCCGGGGCAGCAATGGATCGTTTCGACGCGATGCAAGCATTCGTTCGAGTGGTGGAGGCGGGCAGCTTTACCAAGGCCGCCGAAACACTGCACATGAGCAAGACCACCGTGACCCAACTGGTGCAGCAACTGGAGGCCCGGCTGCGCGTCAAGTTGCTTAACCGCACCACGCGCAAGGTCAACGTCACCGCTGACGGCGCCGCTTATTACGAGCGGGTGATTCGCCTGCTGGCCGACATGGACGATGCCGAGACCAGCCTGTCCGGCGCTCAGGCACTGCCCAGAGGGCGATTGCGAGTGGACGTGCCAAGCCCGTTGGCGACCATGATCCTGATGCCGGCATTGCCGCAATTTTACGCGCGATACCCGGACATTCAGATCGACATGGGCGCAAGCGACCGCATCGTCGACATGCTCGATGAAAACGTCGATTGCGTGGTGCGCGGCGGCGAGCTGACGGATCAGTCGCTGATCGCCCGGCGCGTCGGCGACCTGGCTCTTGGCGTGTTTGCCGCACCGAGCTATCTGCAGCGCGTGGGCACGCCTGCGCATCCGCGAGAACTGGAAGATTCCCAGCATCGCATCGTCGGCTTCCTCTGGGCGCGCACCGGCAAACCGCTCCCTTACGCCATGCACAACCACGGCGAGCATTTGCACATCAAAGGACGCTACGCACTGGCCGTCGATGATGGCAACGCCTACCTCGCGGCCGGCCTGGCGGGGTTGGGTGTGCTCTGGCTACCCGAGTACATGTCCAGATCCCACCAGGCGCGAGGTGAGTTGGTGCGCCTGTTCGAAGACTGGCGCCTCGACCCGATGCCGCTCTACGTGGCCTATCCTCCTAACCGACACATCAGCGCCAAGTTGCGGGTGTTCATTGAATGGGTGGTGGAGTTGATGGCACAGCATGCGCCTGTTCTCGACCGATCCGGGTCATGAAACCCGACCACATGACTGCAGAGGAGACGTACCATGGACCAATTCACCGGCGGTTGCCTGTGCGGCAACGTTCGCATCCAAGCCTCGGGGCGCCCGTACCGGGTTGGTCTTTGCCACTGCCTCGACTGCCGCAAGCATCACGGGGCGCTCTTCTACGCCTCCGCCGTGTTTCCCCAGGATGCCGTGACGATCGAGGGCGAAACCCGGGACTACGCCGGGCGCTTCTTCTGCCCGCGCTGCGGCTCGTCGGTGTTTGCCCGTAGCGGCGACGAGGTGGAAGTGAACCTGGGAACGCTGGATGCCCCGGATCAACTGATGCCCACCTACGAAAGCTGGACCGTGCGCCGTGAGTCCTGGTTGCCGGCGTTTCCGTTCACCAGGCACTACCCGCATGATCGTGAGGGTAAGGGGCGCTCCGAGGAGTAGGCGCGGTAGCGGGTCTTAGCCAAAGCCCACAATCGCCTTGATCTCCAGGTACTCCTCAAACCCATGGAGACCATACTCACGGCCATTGCCGGAACGCTTGTAGCCACCGAACGGCGCCATCGGATTCCACGCCGGATAGTTCAACAGCACTTGCCCTGCGCGGATACGCGAGGCAACGCTGCGCGCCTGTTCAAGGTCCTGACCCTGAACGTGAGCGCCTAGCCCATAGACGGTGTCGTTGGCGATGGCGACCGCTTCATCCACCGTGTCATAGGGGATGATGCACAGCACCGGGCCAAAGATTTCTTCCTGGGCGATGCGCATGGCGCTGTCCACCTCGGAGAACACAGTGGGGCGCGTGTAGAAGCCTTTTGCAAAACCCTGCACGCGGCCTGGCCCACCACACAGCAGTTTTGCACCCTCGTTCAGGCCCACTTCGATCATGGCCTGCACGCGCTTGAACTGGGCTTGATTGGCGATGGGACCGAGGATGGTTTCTTCCGATTGCGGATCACCGACGATGATCGCATTGGCGGTGGCGGCAGCCAGGGCTTCGACCTCCGCTAACCTGTTTCTTGGCACGATCATGCGGGTTGGTGCGCTGCATGACTGGCCGACATTGCGAAACGCCGACATCACCCCCGGTGGCACGGCTTTGTCGAAGTCAGCGTCTGGCAGCAGCACGTTCGGTGACTTGCCGCCCAACTCCTGGGTCACGCGTTTCACCGTCGGGGCGGCCGCCTGGGCCACCAACGCGCCTGCGCGGTTCGAGCCGGTGATGGAGATCATGTCGATATCGGGATGCGCCGCCATGGCCGCACCGACCTCGGCACCGCTGCCGTTCACCAGGTTGAAGACACCGGGAGGAAGGCCCGCGTCATGCACCAGTTGCGCGAAGAGCAGGGCGCTCAGGGGCGACAGTTCGCTGGGTTTGAGAACGACCGTGCAACCCGCCGCAATGGCCGGAGCGACTTTTGCGGTGATCTGATACAGCGGCCAGTTCCACGGCGTAATGAGACCGCAGACGCCGATGGGTTCGCGGGTAATGGCTGTGCCGCCTTCGACCTTCTGGAAACAATAGCTGGACAGCACATCGCGGGCCACGCGCACGTGCTCGGCCGCCAGTGGCACTTGCATCGCCCGGGCAAAACCGATGGCCGCGCCCATTTCCAGAGAGAGCGCCTGGGCCAGCGCCTCCTTTCGTTCAAGGATCAGTTCATGGATTCTGCCGATCACCAGCGCGCGCGAAGCTGGCGAAGTCGAGGACCAGCCGGGGAAGGCCGCACGCGCCGCCGCGACCGCCCGATCAACATCCTCACACGACCCTTGGGCGACTTGGGCAACAACCTCTTCGGTGGCCGGGTTGATCACCGGCAAGGTGGCCGCATGTGCCGGGGACGACCAGTCACCATTGATATAAAGCTGTCTGGTTGTGTGCGGATCAAGGGTGTAGCTGTTCGAAGATCGGGTTGTCATCCAACGGGCTCCCATAGAGCGTTTATGGCATGGCCTGCAGCAGGTCGCTATGCCGTGTCTGCTCAATAAACTAACAAAGCGGCCCTGATCAATTGTGCCGTTCTCGACCTTGGCAAAGGAGAATCTGCTGTATCTGGCGCGCTAACTTGGCAAAAACGTAGCGGCATCCGTTTCAGGGCGTAGCCCTTGGGTTCAGACAAGCTTGCCAGTGCTGGCGACGCTGGCCGATTCAGGCATTGGCTTTCGATCCCGCTCCACAGGGGCATCCACTTCCCTTAGGAATGGCTTGCGTCGCGCGCCAGCGCTTGGACTTCAATCAGGTAGCCATGATGCAGCGCCGGGACGGGCACCACGGCGCGTGCGGGGCGGTGCTCGCCCAGATAGCGGGCATAGATTCGGTCGAAGGCCGGCCAGTGTTCGATGCCGGCGACATAGACCGTCACCTTCACCAGATCCCTCGGTCCCCGGCCAGCGGCGTCGAGAATCGCCAGCAGGTTTTCCAGGGCGATGGCGGCCTGGACCTCGAAGGGCTGGTCGACGCTGTGGCTGCCATCGGCGCGTACCGGCAATTGCCCGGACACATACAGGACGCCCTGGTACGACAGCGCCTGGGCGTAATGTCCACCCGGCGCTGCGGCGTGAGTGGTATGGATAAACCCGATTTCACCAGCCATGCAGACGGCTCCAGTTGTGCACTTGGCCCGTGGCATCACAGGCGAGGTAATGAGGGAACTGTGCGCCAGTGGCACAAGCATGGTTGGGCAGGATGCGCAGGCGGCTGCCGATGGGAAACCGCGCGGTGATATCCACGTGCTCGGCGTTCGTCAGGGTGATGATGCCGTGCTCCTGATTGGCGCTGGTGAGCAGCGCGCCGTCGATCCAGTCGCCGGTTTCGCTACACACTTGTCCATAGCCGAAGTCCCGTGACTGGCGCTGCGTACCCCGGTCACGACTCATGGCCATCCAGCCGGCATCGGTGATGATCCAGCCTTTTTCCTGTTGATGACCGATGACGGTGGTCAGCACGCTCAGCGCCAGTTCGCCTGCCTGGCAGACGCCGACGTTGTGCATCACCAGGTCGAAGAATACATAGACGCCTGCGCGAACCTCGGTGACGCCTTCCAGGTTCTGTGCCGACAGCGCCGTGGGTGTGGAGCCGATGCTCACCTCAGGGCAGGCCAGCCCGGCCTCGCGAATGCGTTGGGCTGCACGAACGCAGAGGTTGCGTTCCTGTTCGGCCAAGGCTTGCAGCGCGTCTGGCGTATCGAGTTCGTAGCTGGAGCCGGCGTGGGTCATCACGCCGCAAAGCTGCATGCCGCCTTCATCAAGTAGCCGGGCGATGCCCACGAGTGAATCGTCCTCGACCCGCACGCCGGACCGATGGCCGTCGCAATCGATCTCGATCCAGACCTCGAACCGCTCATCGTGCTGCTGGCCGAAATCGACGATGGCCCGGGCCGCCGTCAGGCTGTCCGTGAGGATGCTCAAGCGACAGCCTTGGCGCCTGAGCGTCAGGGCTTGGGCCAGTTTGCCGGGCGCCATGGCCACGGCGTAGAAAATGTCCTGGATGCCGGCTGCGAAACAATGTTGCGCCTCCTTCAAGGTAGACACGGTGACACCGTTGGCGCCCGCGGCGATCTGCGCCTGAATCACGGGCAGGCATTTACTGGTCTTGATGTGGGGCCGTAGACGCACACCCAAGGTGTCCATGCGTTGCTGCATGCGCTGGATGTTGCGCTGCATGCGCGGTACATCGATGAGCGCGACAGGGGTATCAAGGAGGGGAATTGAGGCGGTCATGAGCAGCACTCGGTGGGATAGGGACAGGGCGACTCTACTCAGGAATCGTGAAGTCGTGGTTCAATGCTGTGTCATCAATCATTAAGTTGAACTGAATGATTAGCATCGAAGACCTGCGCATGGCCGTGACGCTGGCGCGCTCCGAGTCGTTGAGCGCAGCGGCCAGGGCCCTCAATGTCTCGCCACCTGCGTTGTCCATGCGCTTACGCAAACTGGAGACACTGCTCGGCCTGACCCTGGCCAACCGCGATGCTCGGCGCTTGAGCCTCACCGCCGATGGCGAGCGCTCTCCCGCCAGAGCGCGCTGTTGCTGGAGCAACTGGAGGCGCTTCCCGAGTCGTTCAAACAGCCGGACAATCAACTGGCCGGCACCCTCAGGCTGGCGGCGCCGTTCGGCTATGGACGGCAACGCATCGCGCCGTTGCTGGCGCGTTTTGCCAGGTTGCATCCACAGTTGTGCCTGCACCTGGATCTACGGGAAACGCCCTGGCCCGATCGTCACGACAGTGATGCGGTGATTCACATCGGCAACCTCAGTGACAGCCAGTGGGTCGCCCGGCCCCTGAGCCACAATGCCCGCTGGTTATGCGCCAGCCCCGCCTACCTGGAGCGGCACGGCACGCCGTCTTCACCGGAGCAACTGGCTGAGCACCGCTGTATTTGCATTCGCGAAAACGATGAGGACGTCACGCTGTGGCATCTGCGCAATGAGCAGGAACGCAAGACCCTGCGCATCCAGCCAGCATTGCTGAGCAACGACGGCAGCGTGGCCCGACGCTGGGCCGAAGAGGGGCTGGGCCTGGTGCTGCGCTCGCAATGGGATGTCAGCAGAGCCATCGCCGAGGGCAACCTGGTCCGGGTGCTCGCCGATTGGCAATTCGACAGCGCACCGATCAACCTGCTGGTGCCGTCGCGCAAAGTTCGCAGCGCTCGGGTGCAGGCGTTGGTGAGTTTTCTTGAGGCTGAGTTGAAAGCCTGACGTCATCGCGAGCAGGCTCACTCCGGCAATGAATCTGTGGCAAACACAAAGGTGGCTGCCCCATCAAAACCCTGTGGGAGCGAGCCTGCTCGCGATAGCGGCGGCCCGTTCAACCTGGATGCTGGAACGGCCCGCTGCAGGCGTAGATTCTGCCGCAAAGCGGCCTTCACTGCGTCGCCAGACGCACCATAACTGTCCGCAAACCCACAGAAACACGGGTGCAACGCCCGTGTCTGGAGCATCCCGCAAAGTCTGCTGAGCGAGCCCTGCAAAACGGTGGTTTGTACCAAGCGGCCGGTATTTTTAACCGTTTATCCACGGTCTCATGGTGTTGTAATAAAAACGTGATGCAGCGTTGTACCGGTGCTTCACGAACGGCATCAATGTTTGCCTCGGCATTGCCTTAAACAACAAATCCAGGACCGCACTCATGAGCTTTCTTCGACCCAAGTACATCACCTTCGACTGCTACGGCACGTTGACCAACTTCCAAATGGGCACCATGACCCGCGAGCTGTTCGCCGATCGTGTCGATGCCGGGCAGATGGACCAGTTCGTCAAGGATTTCTCCGCTTATCGTCTGGATCAGGTGATGGGCGAGTGGCGGCCCTATGATGAAATCATCAAGACGTCCCTGATGCGGGTCTGCAAGCGCTGGGGTGTCGAATATCGGGGCGAAGGCCAGCTCTATTACGACGCCGTGCCCACGTGGGGCCCTCACGCCGATGTACCGGCGGGTCTGTCGAAAATCGCCGACAAGATTCCCCTGGTGATTTTTTCCAACGCGATGGACGAACAGATCATGTCCAACGTCGACAAGCTTGGCGCGCCTTTCCATAAAGTCTTTACCGCCCAGCAGGCCCAGGCCTACAAGCCGCGCCTGGCGGCCTTCGAATTCATGCTCGATAACCTCGGCTGCGGGCCGGAGGATGTGCTGCATGTCTCGTCCAGCTTTCGCTACGACCTGATGTCGGCCCACGACATGAAGATCAAGAACAAAGCCTTCGTCGCCCGCGGTCATGAGCAGCCGGCGAACGCTGTGTATGGCTACCACCAAATCCCGGACATCGGCGGTTTGGCCGGTCTGGTCGGGCTCTGAGTTGAGCGCACTCTTCAAGGTGAAAAGGGGTTAGACATGGGCAGTGAGTCTTATTGGCTCGATACCGCACCGGCCTTCACCGGTGCCCAGCTCGGCGGATTGCCCGGGCGGGTAGACGTGGCCATTGTCGGTGGCGGTTTCACCGGTCTGGCGGCGGCCCGGGCCCTGGCCTTGAAGGGGGCCAGCGTGGCGGTGCTGGAAGCCGGCAGGGTGATTGGCGAAGCGTCGGGGCGCAATGGCGGTCAGTGCAACACCGGCGTTGCCCAGGACTACGCGTCACTCACCGCCAGCCTTGGCGCCGATAAAGCGCGGGCTTATTACCTGGCCTATGAAAGCGCCGTACAGAGTGTGGTTTCGCTGGTGGAGCAGGAAGCGATTGCCTGCGATCTCACTCGCCATGGCAAGCTCAAACTGGCCGCCAAAGCGTTGCACTACGAAGGACTGGCGCGCACCTGTGAGTTGATCCGCAAGGAAGTCGATGCCGACGTCGAGTTGCTGTCTGCCCAAGCGGTGCGGGCGGAGGTCAATTCGACCCAGTTCCACGGTGGCCTGCTGCAGCGCAACGGCGTGCAGATGCATGTCGGGCGCTTCGGTGTCGGCCTGGCCGAGGCGGCGGCCCGTCACGGGGCGTTGGTGTTCCAGGGCGTGTCGGTGAAGGACTGGAAGGCGAACACAGGCGGCTATCAGGTCAACACCAGCAAGGGCGCGCTGCAGGCCTCGCAGATCCTGCTGGCCACTGGCACCTGTCAGCAAGGTGGATTGGGCTGGTACCGGCGACGAATCGTACCGGTGGGCAGCTTCGTCATCGCCACCGAAGTGTTGCCCCAGGCGCTGATCGACAGCTTGCTGCCGGCGCGTCGCTCCTACGTCACCAGCCGCATGATCGGTAACTACTTTCGCCTGACGCCGGACAACCGGCTGTTGTTTGGCGGTCGGGCGCGGTTTGCCATGTCTGACAGCGTTTCCGACGCCAAGAGCGGCAAGGTGCTGCAAGCGGCGATGGTGCAGATGTTCCCGCAGTTGGCCCACGTCAGGATCGACTATTGCTGGGGCGGGTTGGTGGACATGACGTCCGACCGTTTACCCCGGGCCGGCCAGCATGGGGGGGTGTATCACTCCATGGGCTACAGCGGCCACGGCGTGCAGATGTCGGTGCACATGGGGCAGGTCATGGCCCAGGTCATGGCCGGCGAGGTCGAGGCCAACCCTTGGCGCGAGCTGGATTGGCCGGCCATTCCCGGGCATTTCGGCAAACCCTGGTTCCTGCCGCTGGTAGGCGCGTATTACCGCCTGCAGGACTACCTGCACTGAGTTTCATGGCGTTGTTTGGCGTTTCAACCACGTTGCGTTAATCGTGCGCAATCGAGCCCTATCATTTTCCGAAAGGTAGAACTGACATGACTGACAACAAAAATGGCATTGAAGACCAGTTGATCACCGGTACAGAAAGTCTGCGTGTTTTCGAAGGGCTCAATCGCGGCATGTCTCGCCGCAATGCATTGCAGATGCTGGGGTTGGCAGGTGTGGCCGCAGCAGGTGCAGGCAGCCTCTTCGGCGCCGCCGGCAAGCTGTTCGCCGAAGAAGCGGCAAGCCCGGGCAAAGGCAAGCCGGGCGGGCGTATCCGCGTCGCCGGCATCTCCAGTTCCACCGCCGACACCCTGGACCCGGCCAAAGGCTCATCGTCCACCGACTACGTGCGTCATTACATGTTCTACAACGGCCTGACGCGCTTCGACAGTCACATGGTGCCGCAACTCGAACTGGCCGAGCGCATCGACACGACAGACGCCACGCTCTGGGTGATTACCCTGCGCAAGGAAGTGACTTTCCACAATGGCAAGGGGCTGACCGCCGCTGACGTGGTGTTTTCCCTGTTGCGACACAAGGATCCGATCACGGGATCCAAGGTCTTGCCGCTGGCGTCGCAGTTCGCCGAGGTCAAGGCCATCGGCAGCCATGAAGTACAGATACGTCTGAGCGGCCCGAATGCCGAGCTGCCATCGGTCCTGGCCATCTCCCATCTGTTGATCGTGCCTGAAGGCACCAGCGATTTCAGCCAGGGCATCGGTACCGGTCCGTTCAAGGTCAAGGAATTCAAGCCGGGAGTGCGTTCCATCGGTGCGCGCAATACCAATTACTGGAAACCCGGCCTGCCGTATCTGGACGAGATCGAGTTCATCGGCATTCCCGACGAGCCATCGCGGATCAACGCGCTGCTATCGGGCGATGTGCAGATTGTCAACGAGGTCAACCCGCGTTCCACCACTCGTATCAAGAACAGTGCTGGCCATCGGGTCGTGGACTCGCCGTCGGGTAACTACACTGACTTGATCATTCGTCAGGACCAGATGCCGGGCCAGAGCCCGGAGTTCACTCAGGCGATGAAGTTGCTGTTGGACCGTGAACAGATCAAGTCGGCAATCTTCCGTGGCTACGCCAGGGTCGGCAACGATCATCCGATCGCCCCCGGCGCACGGTTCTTCAATGCTGACCTGCCACAGCGGACCTATGACCCGGAAAAAGCGCGTTTCCTGCTGAAGAAGGCGGGCATGGAAAGTATCACCATGCCGGTGATGTGCTCGCCGGCTGCCACCGGCTCGGTGGACGTTGCCGTGTTGCTGCAGCAATCGGCCAAGGAGGCCGGGCTCAAGCTCAATGTCAACCGCCTGCCGAGCGATGGCTACTGGTCCAACCACTGGGCCAAGCACCCGATCAGCTTCGGCAATATCAACCCGCGGCCCAACGCCGACATGCTGTTCTCGCAGTTCTTCCAGTCCACGGCGCCGTGGAATGAGTCCGCCTGGAAGAACCCGCAGTTCGATCAGCTATTGGTCCAGGCCCGCGGCGAAACTGATGAGGTCAAGCGCGGCAAGATGTACGCCGACATGCAGACCCTGGTGCATGACCACTGCGGCATCGGCATCCCGGTGTTTATCAGCAACATCGACGGTGTCGATCAGCGCGTCAAAGGCTATGGCACCAACCCGCTGGGCGGTTTCATGGGCTACATGTTCTCCGAGCAAGTCTGGCTGGACGCCTGATGAACGCCGGGTATTGGCTGGGTGACAGGGCAGGAGGGCAGGCGGATGAATAGCAGCACACTTTGGTTGATCGGCCGGCGCATGGGCGCCGCGATCGTGACGTTGTTGATCGTCTCGATGGTGGTGTTCGCCATCACGGCGGTGTTGCCGGGAGACGCGGCGCAACAGGCCCTGGGACAGTTCGCCACGCCGGAGCAGGTGGCGGCCCTGAGGGTGAAAATGGGCCTCGATCAGCCGGGTGTGTTGCGTTACCTGCATTGGCTGACGAGCCTGCTCAGCGGCGACATGGGCGTGTCGGTGTCCAACGCCGTGCCGGTCACGGAACTGATGGCCGGACGGGTGCCCAACACCCTGATGCTCGCGGCCGCCACAGCGCTGGTATCGGTGCCAGTGGCACTGACCCTGGGCATAGGTTCGGCGATGGGGCGTGGTGGTCGCGTCGACAGCTTCATCAGCTTTTTTACCTTGATGATGGTGGCGGTACCGGAGTTTCTGGTCGCCACCCTGGCAGTGTTGATTTTCGCGGTGAACCTGGGTTGGCTCTCGGCGTTGTCCTATTCCAGCGAGATCACCTCACCGTGGCAATTCATGCGCACCTACGCCTTGCCGGTCATGACCCTGTGTTGCGTGATCATCGCGCAAATGGCGCGCATGACCCGGGCGGCGGTGATCGATCAACTCGACAGCCCCTACGTGGAGATGGCCCGTCTCAAAGGTGTGAGCCCGGTGCGGGTGGTACTGCGTCATGCGTTGCCCAACGCCATCGGGCCTATCGCCAATGCCATCGCCTTGAGTCTGTCCTACCTGCTGGGCGGGGTGGTGATCGTCGAGACAATTTTCAACTATCCCGGCATTGCCAGCCTGATGGTCGATGCCGTGACCAACCGTGATATGGCGTTGGTCCAGGCCTGCACCATGTTGTTTTGTACCGCGTACCTGACATTGGTGTTGATTGCTGATCTGTGCGCGATCCTTTCCAACCCGAGGCTGAGAAATCAATGAACAATCTCATTGGAAAATCCCCGACCGCGGCGGTCGCTCTGGCGTTGGGCAAAGACGCTCACGCCACGTCCTGGCTGGGACTGGTGGGCGCCGCGATGTGTGTTTTCTGGTTGTTGGTGGCGATCTTCGGTCCGTGGCTGGCACCGCACCCGGTGGGGGAAGTGGTCTCTGACAATGTTTTCGACAGCCTCAGTGTCGCTTATCCGTTAGGCACCGATTACCTGGGCCGCGACATGCTCAGTCGGGTGCTGGTCGGCGCACAGTTCACCGTGGGCCTTGCGCTGGTGGCTGCGGTCCTGGCCAGTGGGCTGGGGACCAGTTGCGCACTGCTGTCGGTGGTATCACCCAAGTGGCTGGATGAGCTGATCAGTCGCCTGATGGACGCCTTTATTTCGATCCCGAGCAAGATGCTGGCGTTGATCATGGTCTCGGCATTTGGCTCGTCGGTGACTTTGCTGGTGTGTACGGCGGTGCTGAGCTACTCGCCGGGCGCGTTCCGTATTGCCCGCAGCATGGCGGTGAACATCGAGGCGCTGGAGTACGTGCAAGTGGCCCGCACCCGTGGCGAACGTCGACTGTACATCGCTTGCGTGGAGATCCTGCCCAACATGCTCAACCCGGTGCTGGCTGACTTGGGCTTGCGTTTCGGCTTCATCGTGCTGCTGCTCAGCGGCATGAGCTTCCTCGGCCTGGGTGTGCAACCACCGGATGCCGACCTGGGCTCGCTGGTGCGCGAAAACATTGGCGGGCTCAATCAGGGAGCGCCGGCCATCGTGATTCCGGCCCTGGCCATCGGCACCCTGACCATTGGCGTCAATCTGTTTATCGACCGCCTGTCTTCGCGACGTAGTCGACGTACGGGAGGTCATTGAAATGAGCGAATTGATCCGAGTCGAAAACCTGCGGGTAGTCGCTTGCGGCGAGCGCAGTGAGGTGGAGATCGTCAAGGGCGTGAGCTTCTCGCTGGAGAAAGGTGAGGTGCTGGCGCTGATCGGCGAGTCCGGTTCCGGCAAGACCACCATAGCCCTGGCGTTGCTCGGCTATGCCCGGCGCGGCTGTCGCCTGGCCGGTGGCGTGGTGCAGATTGGCGAACATGACATGCTGGCGTTGAGCGAAGGCGAGCTGCAAAGTCTGCGCGGCAATCGTGTGTCCTATATCGCCCAAAGCGCCGCCGCGGCGTTCAACCCGGCGAAAAAACTCATCGACCAGGTGGTGGAAGGGGCGTTGATTCATGGCCTGGGCAGCCGGCCCGTACTGGAAGCCAAGGCCATCGAACTGTTCCGCGACCTGGCGCTGCCCGATCCCGAGCGCATCGGCCAACGCTATCCCCATCAAGTCTCCGGCGGGCAACTGCAACGGGTGATGGCGGCCATGGCGCTGATCAGCGATCCGCTGCTGGTGGTGCTCGATGAACCGACTACAGCCCTGGACGTGACCACCCAGATCGACGTGTTGCGCGCTTTCAAGCGCGTTGTGCGCGAGCGGGGCGCGACGGCGGTCTATGTGTCTCACGACCTGGCGGTCGTCGCGCAGATGGCCGATCAGATCGTGGTGCTCAACGGCGGGCAGATCTTCGAGCAGAGCGCCACCGCGCCACTGCTCAAAGGCCCGGCGCACGCCTACACCCGCAGCCTGCTGGCGGCGGCGCGGCCGGATACGACGATCCGTCCGCCCTGCGGCGTGGCTGGCGATGCGCCGCTGCTGACTATCCAGGGCTTGACCGCTGGCTACGGCAACAAGAATCAACAGGGCATGCCGTCGATCCGGGTGCTGGAAGACATCGACCTGACCGTGCGCCGGGGCCAGGCCATCGGTGTGATCGGCGAATCGGGCTCGGGCAAATCAACCCTGGCCCGGGTGGTGGCGGGGCTGTTGACCCCGGCCCTCGGCGGGTTGACGTTTGACGGTCAACCCTTGGGCGGCAGCCTGTCCGAGCGCACTGACGAGCAATTCCGGCGCATCCAGATGGTCTTCCAGAACGCCGACACCGCGCTCAACCCGATGCACAGCGTCAGCAACATTCTGAGCCGGCCACTGAAGATGTATTTCGGCCTCAAGGGCGCGGCGCTACGTGAACGTATCGGCGAGTTGCTGGACCTGGTGCGTCTGCCTCGGGACCTGGCCGAACGCCGCCCGAGCGAACTCTCAGGCGGGCAAAAACAGCGGGTCAATTTGGCTCGGGCGCTGGCGGCCAAGCCGGATCTGATCCTGTGCGATGAAGTGACCTCGGCACTCGATACGGTGGTCGGCGCGGCCATCCTCGAGCTGCTGCGCGACCTGCGCCAGCAATTGGGGGTTTCGTACCTGTTCATCAGTCACGACATCTCCACGGTGCGGGCGCTGTGCGACGACATTGTGGTGATGTACAGCGGCCACAAGGTTCAAGAGGGCACCCGGCAATCGTTCGCCCAGCCACCCTTTCATCCTTACACCGACCTGCTGATCCATTCGGTGCCGGAATTGCGCCAGGGCTGGCTGGAAAACTGTGGCACCACCACCTGCGGCACGCTGCCCGCTTTGGGAGCAAAGGCCACTGAGCCGGGGCTCTGCACGTTCCTCAATCGCTGCCCGGTGCGGGTCGATGGCCTGTGCAACCACACCGCGCCACCCCGGCGAATCATCGACGGCGGCAGTGAAGTCCTCTGCCATCACGACAGCGCCGAGCTGCTCAAGAGCCAACAGGATGCCAACAGCATGATCATGGGAGCCTACGCATGAACGCTCGTTTCGTGAGGTTGGCCGAGCAGGGCCGGCCCATCGTCCATTTGAAAGTCGATGGCGAACCCATCGAAGCCTTGCAGGGGGACACACTCATGGTCGCATTGCTGACTCGGGGCCCGGCGTTGCGCCAGTCGGAGTTCGATCCTGGCAGCCGGGCCGGTTTCTGCCTGATGGGCGCCTGCCAGGATTGCTGGGTCTGGACCCGCAGCGGTGAACGGCTGCGTGCCTGTTCCAATGAAGTGCGCGAAGGGCTGGACATCATCACCAAGCAACCGGAGGCGATATGGCCACTGCGCGGCTGAGCAATCATCGAGTCGTCATTGTCGGCGCCGGGCCTGCCGGCATCCGTTGCGCCCAAACCCTGGTCGCGGCGGGCTTCAAGCCGGTCCTGATCGACGAAAACCGTCGTGACGGCGGACAGATCTACCGGCGCCAGCCTGAAGGCTTCACTCGTAACTACGCCACGCTTTACGGCACCGAGGCGGACAAAGCCCGGGACTTGCACGAAAGCTTCGACCGTTTGCGCCCACAGATTGACTATCGTCCGGACACGCTGGTGTGGAACCTCACGCCCGGGCAACTGTGCTGCGTCAGCCAGGGCCTGCATTCGACGGTGGATTACGATGCATTGATTCTTTGCACCGGCGCCACTGACCGCTTGATGCCGATCGAGGGCTGGCAGTTGGGCGGCACCTACAGCCTCGGTGGAGCGCAGATAGCCTTGAAGGCCCAGGCGGTGTCCATCGGCCACCGCGTGGTGTTCATGGGCAGCGGGCCGCTGCTGTATCTGGTTGCCAGCCAATACCTCAAGGCCGGTGCCAACGTGGCGGCGGTGCTGGACACCGCGCCGCTGGGCCTGCGCATCAAAGCCTTGCCCAAACTCATGGCGCGCCCCGGATTGCTGTTTACCGGCATGAAGCTGTTGGCTCAATTGTATCGGGCGAAAATCCCGGTGCACCTGGGTGTCTCTCCGTTGCAAGTGTTGGGTGAGGCGACTTCCGGCGTCAGTGGCGTGCGGGTACGCACGGCGGCCGGTGAAACCTTGACCGTGGATTGCGACGCGGTGGCGCTGGGTTATCACCTGCGCCCGGAAACCCAGCTGGCCGACCTGGCCGGTTGTGCTCTGCGTTTTGACGAGGCTTCAGGCCAATGGTGGCTGGACACGGACGAAGACGGCCGGACCTCGGTCAGCGGTGTTTATGCCGCCGGAGATGGGTCGAAGATCCGTGGTGCTGATGCCGCCGAGCATGCCGGGCGCCTGGTCGCCCTGGCGTTGTTGAGCGATTTGCAGCAACCGGTGGACGTCGCGCAGGTCGCCGCGCAGCGTCAGGCGCTCAACGTCATGGATCAATTTCGTCTCGGTCTGGCCCAGGCGTTTCCCTGGCCCGCCGCGCAAGCCAAAGCCTTGCCGGATGAGGCCATTGTCTGCCGCTGCGAGATGATCAGCGCCGGCGAATTGCGCCGTACCGTCAGTGAAAAGGGCGCCTGTGAAGTCAACCGGGCCAAGGCCTTCAGTCGGGTGGGCATGGGCCGCTGCCAAGGGCGTTATTGCTCTCAGGCCGGGGCCGAGGTCATTGCCGCAGCCGCCGGTGTCCACGTTCAGGAAGTGGGCCGGCAACGCGGACAGGCGCCGGTCAAACCGCTTTCGATGCTCACTCGGGAGGTGACGCCATGACGGTCAATAAAGCTGATGTGGTCATCGTCGGCGGTGGTTTGATGGGCTCGGCGGCGGCATTTTTCCTGCGTCAGCGGGGCCAGTCGGTGATCCTGCTGGAGCGTGACCAGATCGGTCAGTACGCCAGTGGCGTGAACTTCGGCAACGTGCGGCGCCAGGGGCGTTTTCTTGGCCAGCTGGAACTGGCGAATCGTTCCTGGGCGCTGTGGAAGCGCCTGCCGGAACTGATCGACGACGACCTGGAGTTCATCGCCAGCGGGCATATGCGCGTGTGTTATCGCGAAGAGGAGATCGCCGAACTGCAAGCCTATGCCGACGCCCCTGAGGCAGAGCAGTTGGACTTGAAGATCTTTCGTGGCGCTGAGCTGCACGAGCGTTTTGCGTTCCTCGGGCCAGACGTCAAGGGCGGCTCCTATGCGCCGCACGACGGTCACGCCAACCCACGTCTGGCGGCCCCGGCGTTTGCCAGGGCGGCGCGGCGACTCGGCGCACGCATCGAGGAGCGGACAGAAGTGGCTGAAGTGCAGAAGGCCAATGGTGATTTCAGTGTCACAACCACCGATGGCCGTCAGTTCAGCGCCGCTCAACTGCTGATTACGGCGGGTGCCTGGGGGCAGAAACTCTCGGCGCAGTTTGGTGAGCCGGTGCCGCTGGACACTAACGGCCCACAGATGGCCGTCACCGAACCGGTGCCTTATGCCTTGCCGACGGTGATCGGCGTGTACACCAAAATTCCTGAGGAAGTGATCTATTTCCGGCAGATTCCCAGGGGCAACATCGTCATCGGTGGCGGCTATCGCAGCAAGCCGGACATGCTCAACCGCCGGGCCTATGTCGAGCCGCGCAGCATTCTCAACCAGCTTGACCAGATGCGTCGCTTGCTCCCAGGCGTCGGCAACCTGAACATCATTCGCGTGTGGAGCGGCATCGAAGGTTATCTGCCCGATTCCCTGCCGGTGATGGGCCCCAGCGGCAACGTGGACGGCTTGTATTATGCGTTCGGTTTCTGCGGCCACGGCTTTCAGCTCGGGCCAGGGGTTGGCGACGTCATGGCCGAGCTGATCAGCACCGGCAGTACCAGCACCTCGATCGAACCGTTCTCCATTCGCCGATTCGCCCCCACTGCCGAGCAACGGAGCAAAGCCTCATGAAACCTCGCGTGCTAGCTATTTTCGAACGCCTGCTGGCGTTTGAAACGGTCTCTTCAGAGTCGAACATGGCCCTGATCGAGTACGTGCGCGAGCTGCTGCTGAGCAAGGGCATCGAGTCGCTGATCGTCAAGGATGAAAGCGGCAAGAAGGCCAACCTCTTCGCCAGCATCGGCCCACGGGAGTTGCCGGGGATTCTGCTGTCCGGACATACCGACGTGGTGCCAGCGGCGGGGCAGGCCTGGACCGTTCCGGCGTTCCAGGCGACGGTGCGGGACGGGCGGGTGTACGGTCGTGGCAGTTGCGACATGAAAGGGTTCATCGCCTTGGCCATCGATGCCATGCTCGATGCCGCCGACCATCCCCTGAACCGACCGCTGCAACTGGCGCTCTCCCATGACGAGGAAATCGGTTGCGTGGGTGTACGCCGCTTGCTTGACGTGCTGCACCTGGCACCGGTGCGGCCGTTTTTGTGCGTGATCGGCGAGCCGACCAACATGCAGTTCGTGCTCGGGCACAAGGGCAAAGGCTCTTATCGCACTTACTGCCGTGGCCTGGAGGCGCACTCGTCCCTGGCGCCGCGTTCGGTCAATGCGATTCATGTGGCCTGCGATTTCATCGCCGCGTTGCGCCAGAGCCAGCAGCAGCTGCAAGAGCAGGGCGCCCGGGACGCCGATTACGACGTGCCCTACAGCACCGTGCACGTCGGGCAGATTGTCGGTGGCAAGGCGCTGAACATCGTGCCAAACCTGTGCACCCTGGATTTCGAAGTGCGCAACCTGCCGGCCGACGATCTGGATCAGTTCCTCGAGCAACTGCGCGAGCACGCCGAAGTGATCGTGCGCGAGGCCAGGAAACTCTCCAGCGTGGCGGACATCGAGATCGAAACCCTGAACGTCTATCCGGGGCTGGATACTCATCCGAGCGTTGAGGCGGTGCGCTTTCTGAAGAACTTCGCCGCAGCGGACACCGGCACCGCCAAGGTTTCCTTCGGCACCGAGGGAGGGCTGTTCAAGCAGCGCCTGGATGTGCCGGTGGTGGTCTGCGGCCCGGGCTCCATCGAGCAGGCGCACAAGCCCGACGAGTTCATTGAAATCAGCCAGATGGAAGCGGGGGAGCGGTTTCTGGAAGGGTTGCTGGGCTCCTTGAAAATCTAAGCCATACACAGAACAAAATGTGGGAGTACTCGTGTGGGAGCACAGCTTGCTCGCGATGAACGATGACATGGTCTTGATCAGTGTCTGATCCACCGCAATCGCGAGCAAGCTTTGCTCCCACAGGTTTCGGTGTTTAGCCTGGGGCTTCGGTAGAGCCTGCCGTCCCACCTCGAAACTTCAGCATCCAACACTGCCCAAAACCCGCTTTCAGCATCCTCATCCGCGGCATCTCCCTAGACTGGAAATACCTCGGAACAGGACGCGATCATGCTCAAGAATCAATTGAAAGACCCCAGCCTTTTAGCAGAATTCGCCTACGTCGACGGGCAGTGGATCGGTGCCGATGACGCCGCCACGCTCGACGTCATCAACCCGGCCACGGGCAAAGTGCTCGCTCGGGTGCCGGCCATGCAGGGAGTGGAAACCCGGCGTGCCATCGACGCCGCCGAGCGTGCCTGGCCGGCCTGGCGTGCGCGCCCGGCGGCGGAGCGCGCGGTGCTGCTGGAGCGTTGGTATCAGGCCATGATCGACAACCTGGACGATCTGGCGCTGATCATGACGTTTGAACAGGGCAAGCCGCTGAACGAAGCCAAAGGCGAAATCCGCTACGGCGCCGGCTTCGCCAAATGGTTTGCCGAAGAGGCTCGCCGGGTTTATGGCGAAACCATCCCGGCCCCCAGCGGCGACCGTCGTCTGCTCACCCTCAAGCAGCCAGTGGGTGTCTGCGCGGCGATCACTCCGTGGAATTTCCCCAACGCGATGATCACCCGCAAATGCGCGCCAGCCTTGGCGGCGGGGTGCCCGGTGATCGTCAAACCGTCGGACCTGACACCTTTGTCGGCCCTGGCCCTGGCGGTGCTGGCCGAGCGGGTCGGGATTCCGGCGGGAGTGTTCAACGTGGTGACCGGCATGCCGGCGGGCATCGGCGAAGAACTGACCGGCAACCCGACGGTGCGCAAGATTTCCTTCACCGGGTCCACGGCGGTCGGTCGCCTGCTGATGCGCCAGAGCGCCGAACACATCAAGCGCCTGAGCCTGGAGCTGGGCGGCAACGCGCCGTTCATTGTGTTTGACGACGCGGACCTGGAGCAGGCCGTGGCCGGGATCATGCTCAGCAAGTTTCGCAACGCTGGCCAGACCTGCGTCTGCGCCAACCGCATCCTGGTGCAGGACGGTATTTACCAGCGCTTCGCCGAGCGCCTGGTGCAAGAAGTGGGCAAGCTCAAGGTCGGCAATGGCCTGGAGGCCGACGTGATGATCGGTCCGCTGATCAACATGGCGGCGGTGAGCAAAGTCGCTCGGCATATCGATGATGCGTTGAGTCAGGGCGCGCGTCTGCTCTGTGGCGGCATTCCCGAGGGTGACAGCCAGTTCGTCCAGCCCACGGTGCTTGGCGAGGCCCACGCTGGCATGTTGCTGGCCAGTGAGGAAACGTTTGGCCCGGTTGCGCCGCTGATGCGTTTTTCCACCGAGGAAGAGGCGCTGGCGCTGGCTAACGCCACACCGTATGGCTTGGGGGCTTATTTCTTTACCCAGGATCTGCGCCGCTCATGGCGGTTCGGCGAGGGACTGGAGTTCGGCATGATCGGTCTTAACACAGGACTCATTTCCATGGAAGTCGCGCCCTTCGGTGGTGTCAAACAGTCGGGCCTGGGCCGTGAGGGCAGCAAATACGGCCTGGATGAATACCTTGAAATCAAGGCCTTCCACATCGGTGGGCTGTGATGTGTCCATTGTTTGCACACCTACCAGGGAGCCACGATTGATGAGCAAACCATTTCGAATCGCTGCCATCGCCGGCGATGGCATCGGCAAGGAAGTCCTGCCTGAAGGGCTTCGGGTACTGGAGCAGGCCGCGAAAAAATGGCAGTTGTCGTTGAGCATCGAAGTGCTCGATTGGGCCCACTGCGACTACTACCTGGAACACGGGCAGATGATGCCCGCTGACTGGTTCGAGCAACTCAAGGGCTTCGATGCGATCTACTTCGGCGCCGTGGGCTGGCCGGACAAAGTGCCGGATCACATTTCCCTGTGGGGCTCGCTGCTCAAGTTCCGCCGCGACTTCGACCAGTACGTGAACATTCGCCCGGTGCGACTGTTCCCGGGCGTGCCGTGCCCCTTGGCCGGGCGAGAAGCGGGGGATATCGATTTCGTGGTGATCCGTGAGAACACCGAAGGCGAATACTCCTCCGTGGGCGGCAAGATGTTTGAAGGCACCGAGCATGAGTTCGTGCTCCAGGAGTCGGTGTTCACCCGGCGCGGCGTCGATCGGATTCTCAAGTTCGCCTTCGATCTGGCCCAGACCCGACCGCGCAAGCGCTTGACCGCGGCGACCAAGTCCAACGGGATCTCCATCAGCATGCCGTATTGGGACGAGCGCACGGCGTTGATGGCCGAGCAGTATCCGGATGTGCAATGGGACAAACAGCACATCGATATCCTGTGTGCGCGTTTCGTTCTGCAGCCGGACCGTTTTGATGTGGTGGTGGCGTCAAACCTGTTCGGCGACATCCTCTCCGACCTCGGCCCGGCCTGCGCCGGCACCATCGGCATCGCGCCGTCGGCCAACCTCGATCCGCAGCGACGCTTCCCGTCGTTGTTCGAACCGGTGCATGGCTCGGCGCCGGATATTTATGGACAGAACATCGCCAACCCGATTGCGATGATCTGGTCAGGGGCGTTGATGCTCGATTTCCTGGGCAATGGTGATGAACGTTATCGCGCCGCCCATGACGGGATTCTCAAGGCCATTGAACAAGTGATTGCCCAAGGGCCGATCACCCCCGACCTGGGCGGACAGGGCTCGACCCAGGATGTCGGCAGGGCCATCGTTGCGGCGCTTTGACGCTTTACTAACCTGTGACACCTTTTTGCCCGCTCACACTGCGGGCTTTTTTTGGAGTTCGATCGCAAAACTCAAAATCCCCTGTGGGAGCGAGCTTGCTCGCGATAGCGGAGGGTCAGTCACCGGGGATTTTGACAGTGCCGTCGCCATCGCGAGCAGGCTCGCTCCCACAGTTTTTTCGGGGTGGCTGCACGATTCACATCCACCGCAGATCCCCTGTGGGAGCGAGCTTGCTCGCGATAGCGGAGGGTCAGTCACCGGGGATTTTGACAGTGCCGTCGCCATCGCGAGCAGGCTCGCTCCCACTGTTTTTGGGGTGGCTGCAAGATTCATATCCACCGCAGATTCCCTGTGGGAGCGAGCTTGCTCGCGATAGCGGAGTGTCAGCCAGCGGGGATTTTGACAGTGCCGTCGCCATCGCGAGCAGGCTCGCTCCCACAGTTTTTTTGGGGTGACCGCAAGATTCACATCCACCGCAGATCCCCTGTTGGAGCGGGCTTGCTCGCGATAGCGGYGTGTCAGRCASCGGGGATTTTGACRGTGSCGTCGCCATCGCGAGCAGGCTCGCTCCCACAGTTTTTGGGGTGGCTGCAAGATTCACATCCACCGCAGATCCCCTGTGGGAGCGGGCTTGCTCGCGATAGCGGGGTGTCAGCCACCGGGGTTTTTGACCGTGCCGTCGCCATCGCGAGCAGGCTCGCTCCCACAGTTTTTGGGGTGGCTGCAAGATTCACATCCACCGCAGATCCCCTGTGGGAGCGAGCTTGCTCGCGATAGCGGAGTGTCAGTCAGCGGGGATTTTGACAGTGCCGTCGCCATCGCGAGCAGGCTCGCTCCCACAGTTTTTTTGGGGTGACCGCAAGATTCACATCCACCGCAGATCCCCTGTTGGAGCGGGCTTGCTCGCGATAGCGGGATTCAGGAATGAGATGCGCAAGCATGGACTCCTGCACAGCATGAGTCGTAAAGGTGAGTGCTGGGACAACGCCCCGATGGAGCGTTTCTTTGGGAGCCTGAAATCAGAGTGGGTGCCAGACGATGGCTACAGCTCGGAGCATGAAGCCCGCGTGGATGTGCAACGTTATGTGATGCGATACAACAACGTCAGGCTCCATAGCTACAACGACTACCGGTCGCCGGTAGCCATGGAGAAACTGGCGGCGTGAAACCTTAACTGGTGTCCAGAATTACTTGACCAGTTCAGCCTGCTCGCGAAGCGGCCCATCAGCTTCAACAACACATCTAAATGCACAGGCAAAAAAAAGCCCCTCGTCGTTGGCCGGCGAGGGGCAGGGTGCACAGCGTCAGTCAGCCTTGATCGGCACGACTTTTTCCGCTTTCAGCGCTTCCGGTTTTTTAGGCAGCGTCAGGGTCAGCACGCCTTTGCTGAACTGAGCTTCGATCTTGTCGCTATCGATGCCTTTTGGCAGGTTGAAAACCCGTTCGAAGGAGCCGTAATGGCGTTCGGACAGGTGATAACCTTTTTTCTTTTCTTCCTTGGCTTCTTTCTTCTCGCCCTTGATGATCAGGTTGCCATTGGCGAGCCGGATTTCGATGTCTTTCTGATCCATGCCGGGCAATTCGGCTGTGATTTCAAAGCTCTTTTCCTTCTCGCTGATGTCCACGGCCGGCAGGCTCGTGGAGAACTCCCTGCGCCAGAATGGCTCGACATCGAACAGTCCGCGACTGAAAGGAGAAAGACCTGTACCCCGGTTGAAGTCATCGAACAGGTGATCCACCTGCTGACGGAGCTTTTCCAGTGGATGCCAAAGGTCATTCTTGGCCGGATGTTGAGTGTTGTCTTGGGTATCGACCGGCATTTTTTTCACTGAATTGGACATTTGATTTTCCTCTTTGGTGATGTCCGGGCGGGACTTGGCATCATTGCCAGGGACCGGTTCCGGACGGGTCAATGCACGCTTGCAAGCCTTACAACGAGAGCTGGCCGGACCAGAGCATCCAGCCGGCGAAAATCGCCGCCACCCAGATCACCAGCAGCAACCCCCAGCCGAAACCATTGAGCGCATGCCCGGTCCTGGCCCGTTGCGCGCTGAGGTAAATCAGCGAACCGGGGGCATAGAGCAGGGCGCTGAGCAGCATGTAGCGAGGGCCAGCGGCGTAGAGCAGCCAAATGCAATAGGTGGTGGCGACCAAGGCGATGGCCATGTCGCGCAATTGCAGGGCGCGGTGCCCGGCGTAGGTCTGGCCTTGCCAGGTCATCTTCAGCGCGTACAGGCCGCTGAACAGATAAGGCAGCAGGATCATCGAGGTGGCGAGCGAGATCAGGGCCAGGTAGCTGGCGCTCGAATACAGCGTCAACAACAGGAACAGCTGAATGCAGCCGTTGGTGATCCACAGCGCGTTGGCCGGCGCGCCGTGCTGGTTTTCCGAGGCCAGCGCGCGGGGCATGACCTTTTCCCTGGCCGGCGTGAACACCGATTCCGCTGCCAGCAGGGTCCAGGCCAGCAGCGCACCACCGACCGACACAATCAGGCCGATACTGATCAACACCGCACCCCAAGGACCGGCCACCGCCTCCAGAACACCCGCCATGGATGGGTTCTTCAGGGCAGCCAGTTCAGGTTGTCTGAGGATCCCCAGAGACAGGAGCGACACGGCAATCAGCAGCAGCAATGTCAGGACGAAACCGATCACCGTGGCCCTGCCCACATCCGCCCGGTCGGCGGCACGGGCGGAAAACACGTTGGCACCTTCAATGCCGATAAAGACCCAGACCGTCACCAGCATGGTGCTCTTGACCTGATCCAGGGTACTACCCAATGCCGGCGTGCCCCAAAAGTCGACCATGAAGGTGTCTTTGGAAAATCCGGCGATCACCAGGCCGATGAACAGCAGCAAGGGCACGACTTTGGCCACGGTGGTCAGGGCGTTGGCCTTGGCCGCTGTGCGCATCCCGCGCAGGATCATCCAATGCAACGACCACAGCACCACCGACGCACCGGCAATCGCGGCCTTGTTATTGCCTTCGCCGAACAAGGGAAAAAAGTAACTGAGTGCCGCGAACAGAATCACCAGATAACTGACGTTGCCAATCCACGCACTGATCCAGTAGCCCCACGCCGAATTGAAGCCCAGGAACTCACCCCCAAGCGCACGAGCGTAGGCGAACACGCCATTATCGAGTTCCGGTTGACGGTTGGAGAGGGTCTGATAGACCAGGGCCAGTGACAGCATACCCACGCCAGTGATCAGCCAGCCGATCAGGATAGCCCCGGCACCCGCGCTGGAGGCCATGTTCTGGGGCAGGCTGAAAATGCCGCTGCCGATCATCGAACCCACCACCAGCGCAACCAGCAGGCTCAATGACAGGCGTTTGGGTTCGACCTTTCGCAAACTGCCGGCCAAAGGATGAGGTTTGACGGCCGGGATGACCGGCTCAGTGCCTTGCAGGTGCGTTGCCATGATTGAAGCCTCCACGAGACGAAGGGGTCGACGACCTTCGCCGAAGCGAAGGTTCTAGCGCGGGTTATTAATCTCTGCGTGAAGAGGCTGGGGAGCATTGATTTAGATCAGAGGTTATGCAGGGCGTGCATGCGTGAATTTCATAGGAAAAGGGCCGAGCTGCCTTGCAGGGAAATTGACATAAATCAACGCCGAGGCCGCTCTATCAGAGGACGCTGGATTGACGCTGAACGACGGGGCGCAACAGCCTGTGGAGGTTTTCCAATGAGTCAGAGTCCCTCAATGCAAACAGTGTGGAAGGACCGCAGCGCAGCGGGGCAAGGGCTGGTGGAACATTTGTTCAAATACGCCCATCGACCCGATGTCATCGTCCTGGCCTTGCCCCGTGGCGGAGTTCCAGTGGCTTATGAAGTGGTCACCGCTCTGCACGTGCGCCTTGATCTGATGCTGGTTCGCAAACTGGGTGTGCCGTCCAACCCTGAGTTCGCGATGGGCGCCATTGCCAGTGGTGGCATACAGATCCTCAATGACGACGCTCTTCGTGCCCATCCGATTGATCAGCCCAGTTTCGACGCCGTGGTTGCCCGGGAAACCCGGGAGCTGTTGCGTCGTGAGCAGGCGTATCGAGGCACTCGTGAGCCTGTACAACTCAAGGACCAGGTGGTCATCCTGATTGATGACGGTCTGGCGACGGGGGCCTCGATGATGGCAGCGATCCACGCGGTCCGCACGCAAGGGCCTTCGCGCGTTGTGGTCGCCGTGCCGGTTGGGCCGCTTGAAACAGTGGAGGCGCTACGCAGCGAAGTGGATGAGGTGATTTGTCCGCTTATTCCTGACTGGCTGGTTTCCATAGGCTATTGGTACAAGGACTTCCCTCAGACATCCGATGAAATCGTCATCGATTTGCTGCAGCGGGCCTGGCAACGGGAGTCGACCGCCGCGTCTCAGGGGTAGAGCGGCGGGACTGCGAACGGGCCTGCGACTCAGACAAGCAACAGGTGATCGTCCACCTCTCTGACCCCCGGCACCGACCAGGCCGCCCGTTCCGCGATTTTACGCTGGCGCCATAAATGGACTTTGCCTTCGAGCCTCACCACATCCCCATCGACCTTGACGTGAATTGCCTTGGCATCCACTTCGGCATTGCGTTTAAGGGCCTCTTCGATACGACGCTGGATGTTGCCCGCGTCCACTCGAGGGCGCAGGGTTAGCCGATTGTTCACGCCCACCACGCCGGACAGCTTGAACACGGACCGCTCCACGCTTTCTTTCTGGTATTGCCATTCCACTTCGCCTTCCAGGCTGACCCAGCCGTTCTGCACGATGACTTTTATGTCGCCTTCAGGAACGTCGCAGCTCCAGTTGATGATCTTCAAGGCGCGATTGGCAATGGTGTCGTCTGCGGTGCCGGCGTTTTTATTCAATCGGACCTGGATTTCCTCAGCTACGGCGCGCACGCCCTCGATGCTTTTGACGGCGCGTTCGGCGCTGATCTTTTCTGCATAACTGCCGACATGACCGGAAAGGGTGACGACGCCATTGTCCACGGCCACGCCAATATGGGCTGCATTGAGGTCGGGTTGGAATTCCAGTTCTTCCAGAATGGTCTTGCGCAGGGTCAAGTCGCTCATCGTGGCGTCCTCCAGGTAATGCGAAGCGGGCGGGGCTATCAGGGCCCGGTCTGCTTTTTCTACGCCTGGGTGATGCCGACACATTGAGCTAAATCAACAAGGGTGTAAGTGGGTCAACGCGCTGTCGGGGCAACAGCCTGTGATTTGATGAAAGTCAGCAGGGCGGTCGACCGTGTCAGCGGGGCGGGCGATCAGGCGACGGGCAGGTGATCAGTGATGCAAGCGCCTCGAGAGGGTTTCACCGCTCTGAATGACGATGGCAACCAGCCACTTTTTGCTTGAGGCCGGGCAGGTCCAGGATGGTGACGTTGCGTCCATGCATTTCTACCAGTTCCTCTTCTCGCAGGTGCGCGATACCCCGGCAGATCGTTTCCAGCCGCAGGCCCAGATAAGAGCCGATAGCCTCGCGGCTCATGCGCAAGACGAATTCCCTGGAGGAGTAACCGCGCATGTTAAGTCGCTGAGACAGGTTCAGCAGAAACGCCGCAAGACGTTCATCGGCATTCATGTTGCCAAGCAACAGCAGCATGCTGTGGTCGCGCACGATCTCCTGGCTCAGGAGCTTGTTGAGGTTGTGCTGTAAAGAGGGCAAATCGTGGGCAAGTTTTTCCAGGTTGCTGAAAGGAATCGGGCAAACTTCGCTGTCTTCCAGCGCTATTGCATTGCAGGCGTAATGATCGGTGCTGATGGCGTCCAGACCGAGCATTTCGCCTTGCATCTGGAAACCGGTGATTTGCTCGCGACCGTCTATCGACAATACGCTGGTCTTGAAGAAACCCAGCCGCACTGCATACAACGAGCGCAGCGGATCGCCGGTGCGGTACAGCGCCGTGCCTTTTTTGACCTTGACTCGCTGGGAGATCAAGGTGTCCAGACGCTCGACTTCGCCGCCCGTCAGCCCGATAGGCAGGCACAGCTCAAGCACGCTGCAGTTGGAGCAAGCGGTTTTAAGGGAATGCACGCGCAGAAGTCGTGCTTCTGATTCGCTCATCGGAATAAACTCCTTTGCTGGAGCAATCATAGAAGATCAAATCCGTTGCGCCTGTTCTTTGTCGTATATAGATAGACCGGCTGTCATGTTTCAATCTGCAAGCACAGGTCCTGAAGCGAATGGTTCGACAAACACGAGGCCGACTACACTCAATTGCTGCTCTTTAGCGCGCTAGAAAAGATCCCTGTCCAGGTTCAAACACCGAACCTGTTGAACTTTCATGAACTAGCGCGGTGAATAGGGATCTAGACCTCCAACATAACGGCTCTATGAAACATATCCGAACCCGCATTCAGAAGGATTATCCGAGCTGGAATCACCGACTCCGGCCATAAACCGGGGGCGATGGAGAGCGTGGGCGTTTCAGCCAGGCGGATTGAGGATTACCAGATGTCGAACATTGAAGAGCTTGCCGTGGAGGTTTGCGCTCCGAGCGAGTACCAGAGCCTGCTCACCCTGGGCGCGAGCGCGCTCGACGCCATACCGGGGGCGGTATACCTCTGTGATCACGAGGGTTGGCTCGTCAGGTACAACAGTGAAGCGGCCGAGCTATGGGGCAGGACGCCCATTATCGGGAAAAACGGTGACCGCTTCTGCGGCTCGCACCGGCTTTTTTTACCGGATGGCACGCCGCTGGCTTTCGAAGACTGCCCCATGGCTTCGGTGCTTATTACCGGCGCTGCGACACGCAATCAGGAAGTGATCATTGAGCGTTCGGATGGAACGCGGCTTATGGCGCTGGTGAACATCCGGGCCCTCAGGGATCGGCGCGGGGCCATTCAAGGGGCGATCAACTGTTTTCAGGATGTCTCGGCGCGTCATGCGATGGCCGAAGAGCTTCGTCGCAAGAGTGCCGACCTCGAGGATTTTTTTGAAAACAGCGCGGTGGGGCTTCACATTGTCAGCAACGCGGGCATCATCCAGCGTGCGAACAAGGCCGAGCTGAACATGCTGGGCTATACGGCTGACGAATATATCGGCCGCCACATTACGGAGTTTCATGTGGATGAGCCCGTTATTGGTGACATCCTCAATAAACTGGGCAGCGGCGAAAGCCTGGACAGCTACCCGGCGCGGTTGAGGGCCAAAGACGGCACGATCCGGCATGTAGCGATTACCTCCAATGGGCGTTTCGAGGACGGTAAGCTCTTTCACACACGCTGTTTCACCATCGACGTCACGCTCGCCCAGCAAATGGAAAGCCAGATTCGCGAAAGCGAACGGCATATGCGCAATCTTCTCGAGGCTCTGCCCGCTGCGGTTTATACAACCGATGCACAAGGGCGCATCACCTTCTTCAATCGGGCGGCTGTCGAATTGTCTGGCCGAACCCCACAGTTGGGGGACATGTGGTGCGTGACCTGGAAAATATTCAATACCGATGGAAGCGCGCTTCCCCACGACCAGTGCCCGATGGCGGTGGCCTTGAAGGAAAACCGCCCGATACGTGGTGTCGAGGCCATTGCCGAACGGCCGGATGGCACTCGTGTGCCGTTTGCGCCGTATCCCACACCGCTGCATGACGCCGATGGCAACCTGGTGGGCGCTATCAACATGCTGGTGGACATCACCGAGCGAAATCAGGCGCAGAACCGGCAGAAGACCCTGATCGACGAACTCAATCATCGGGTCAAGAACACCCTGGCCACCGTGCAATCCCTGGCGGCACAAACGGCGCGCAATGCCGAGGATGCGAACGACGGTTACAGGCGTTTCGAAGCCAGGCTGCTTGCGTTGTCCCGGGCACACGATCTGTTGACCCGGCGCCATTGGGGCCATACCCCCCTGGGGTCCCTTGCCCATGAAGTGCTGATGCCGATATTTGGCCAGGAACCCAGTCGAATCGTGGTTGAGGGCGACCCTGTCGATGTCGGCACCCGCGTTGCGCTCAACCTCACCATGACCCTCAATGAACTGGCGATCAATGCACTGAAATACGGCGCGATGTCAGTAGAGACGGGCACGCTTTCAGTGAAGTGGGTTGTGCAACCACAATCCGATGGAATGCTACTGACCCTGGACTGGCGCGAGCAGGGCGGGCCACGGGTGGCCCAACCCAAGCGGGAAGGGTTGGGTTCGCGTTTGATGAAGCGCTGCATCGAGCGCGATTTGGGCGGGACATTTGATCTGACCTTCGACCCGAAGGGCGTTTGCTGCCGAATCTCGTTTCTGATCCGGGCGTCCAGCCCATGAGTTCGTTCCCCGGAGTCAGGGTGCTGCTGGTTGAGGACGAAGGCACCATCGCCATGCTGGTCGAGCAAATGCTGGAAGAGCTCGAATGCGTGGTGGTGGCGTCAGTGGCACGGCTCGCTACGGCGTGCGAAGTGGCGAACCGGGTGGCAATTGACCTGGCCATTCTCGATGTCAACCTGGCCGGCGAGCGGGTTTTTCCGGTTGCCGAAATTCTCCAGGCGCGCCAGATTCCGTTTTTATTCAGCACCGGATACGGTGCCAGCGGGCTGCCGAATGAGTTCGCCCATCGTCCTGTGTTGCACAAGCCATTCTCCGAAAACGAGTTGCAACTGAAAATCGCTCTTGCGCTGGGGCGCTGACCTTCAGCGATGAGCGGGCACGCTGTCCGGCCCTGGTGATTCCCCGCAGGCGCCCTGGACGTGTTCATTCCAGTTTATGAAACAGTGGATTGCAGTTCGTGCGTATTCCTCCCCAATCCCTTTGGGAAGAAGATAACCCCACCTGCAATGCACCCTCGGCAAGAGGCGTAGCGCAGTCCCCCTGACCGTAGCGTCTTAACGCAGCCTGCAAGGCTGCGGGCGCGAGGAGTAGCTGATGGACGAAGCCGCGAAACCACAATCCTCACCCTGGCATGAAGGCGAACTGACCTTGCAACGCTCGGTCGGTGCGGTCGACATGATGACCAGCGTCGGCCAGCGACAATTGGCGCGCAACTGGATGCCGGACCAGCACCGGGAGTTCTACGCACAGTTGCCTTTCGTGGTATTGGGCGCCGTGGATCGGCAAGGTGACGTGTGGGCGACCTTGCGCACCGGCAAACCCGGTTTCATGAGCTCACCTGATCCGCAAACCTTGCAGATCAATCTCAAGCCACAACCCAGCGATCCGGCCCAGGAGGGCATGGGCGAGGGGGCTGCCATCGGCATGCTGGGTATCGAGTTGCACACCCGTCGGCGCAATCGCATGAACGGCAACATTCGCCGTTTGCTCGATCACGGGCTGGAGATTTCCGTCAGCCAGGCCTATGGCAATTGCCCTCGCTATATCAACCTGCGCCAATATTCCTTTGTCCGCGAACAGGCCGGTGACGTTCGGCACCTGGTGGCAACGGACCCATTGGCTCGTCGCCTGATCACGGCGGCTGATTCGTTCTACATCGCCACCTATGTGGAGCGCGACGGCGAACGGCAGGTCGATGCGTCCCACCGCGGCGGCAAGCCAGGTTTTGTGCGCATGGACGAGGACGGCACGCTGACCATCCCGGACTTCTCCGGAAATCTGTTCTTCAACACCCTGGGCAACATCCTGCTCAATCCCCGCGCAGGCCTGATCTTCGTCGATTTCAAGACCGGCGATCTTCTGCAAATGACCGGTTCCGCCCAAGTATTGCTGGACGATCCCGAAATTGCCGCGTTCCAGGGCGCCGAGCGGCTGCTGCGCTTCAAGCCGCAGCGCGTGGTTTACCGCCAGGCCGCGATCCCGTTGCGCTGGAAGGACCAGAGCGCGGGTGACTCGCCCAATTCATTGATGACTGGCAGTTGGGAGCAGGCCGCCGAGCGCTTGCAGGCCGAAGCCCTGCGGACCCAATGGCGCCCATTGCGCGTGGTTCGTGTGGTGGATGAGAGCCACAACATTCGCTCCTTCTACCTGCAAGCAGCCGACGGAGCGGGCGTGCCCCGGTTTGACGCTGGCCAGCACTTGCCCGTGCGGATTTCGCTGGAGGGGCAGAAAACACCCTCGATTCGTACCTACAGCGTGTCCAGCGCACCGTCGGATGATTTCCTGCGCATTAGCGTCAAGCGCGAGGGCTTGGTCTCCTCGCATCTGCATGACCGGATTGAGGTGGCGCAGCAGATCGAGGCGCGAGCGCCCCAAGGGCATTTCACCGTTCAGGCCGCTGAGCGGCGGCCCTTGGTGCTGCTGGCGGCGGGCGTGGGTGTGACGCCGCTGTTGTCGATGTTGCGCGAGGTGGTTTATCAGGGCCTGCGCATGAGTCGGATGCGTCCGGTCTGGTTGGTGCAAAGCGCGCGCACGGTTGCCGACCTGGCATTTCGCGAGGAAATCGATGAGCTGGTCAAGCGTGCCGCAGGCAAGGTAAAGGTACTGCGCCTGGTCAGCCAGCCGCCTACGGAAGGTGTGGGGCAAGGCTACGACGCGACGGGCAGGATCGATGTGGAACTGCTCAAGCAACTGCTGGCGCTCGATGACTACGACTACTACCTGTGCGGGCCCGGCAGCTTCACCCAGTCGCTGTATGACGGGTTGCGCAAATTGCGCATTCCAGACGATCGCATTCATGCCGAAACCTTCGGCCCATCCACACTGGTACGCGACGCCGAAGTCAGCGTGCCAGCGGCCCCGCAAGTGCCTGCATCGAGCGAGTCGGTGAAGATCCTGTTCGCCAGCTCCGGCAAGGAGGCCCGCTGGGAACCGGGCAGCGGGACCCTGCTGGAGCTTGCCGAAGCCCGGGGCCTGAGCCCTGAGTTCAGCTGCCGCGGCGGTTCGTGCGGCACCTGTAAAACCCGGCTAAGCCAGGGGCAGGTGCATTATCTGAACAGTCCGGCCGAGCCGGTTGCCGAAGATGAGGTACTGATCTGTTGCGCAGTACCGGCACAGGGGAGTGAGACCGTGGTTCTGGACGTTTGAGCAGGTGCTACACCCTCGCCAAAAGAGCAGCTTTTTGATCGTTCCCACGCTCTGCGTGGGAATGCATCCCGTGACGCTCTGCGTCACCTTCCAGAAGCGGAACGCGGAGCGTCCCTGGCGACATTCCCACGCAGGAGCGTGGGAACGATCGAATCTCTGGCTCCAATCGCCCAGCCCAGCGCCCTTGCCACAGGCTAGATCGTACGTCGCACTTTTCCTGGTGCTTGCCCATAAATCTCCTTGAACTTCTTGCTGAACGCCGCCTGGGATTGGTAACCGACCTGCACGGCAATATCGCTCAAGCCCAAATGTGAATGGCTGAGCAGACTGAACGCCAACTCCATGCGTATTTGCGTCAACAACACCCAAGGCGATACCCCGGCCACGCGAACGAAGGTTCGCATGAAGTTCGCGCGGGACATGTTCGCGAGGTCCGCCAGGCCCTGGATCGTCCACTCGTAGGCCGGATCTGCGAGCATCGCCTGCCAGGCTCGGCCCAGACGTTTATCGCCCAACAGCGCCAGCGAGCCGCTGTCCTGGCCGTGATTTGCCAGATGCGCACGCAGAATAAGCGTGAACAATGCCTGGGAAAGCGCATCGAGCAGAAAACGGGCACCGACCTTGGCCTCATCGGCTTCCGCACGAATGACTTCCACCAGCGCGGGTAGCGGACCGTTGGCCGACAACGCGCCGCTGGGGATGACCAGGTATTCGGGCAGGGAGGCAAACAGCAGTGAGGCCCGATTGAAGTGAAAGTCGCCACACAGCATGTCCAGTTCTGCACTGGCGTTGCCAATACGATGGACCGGCAGCGCGCCACCTGTGACGAGTTTCGGTGAAGTTGGCGCCACTGTTTTCCCAGGGCTGTGCATCAGGTGTCGCGCACCACGGGGCAGAAGCAGGATGTCACCTGCGCGCATGGGCAAACGCTGCCCATCGGGAAACTCCACCCGGCACTCTCCCGCCAACACGATGTGATAGGGCGCTCTGCCCAGGGCTTGCTGTTCATGATCCAGAGCCCAGTCACCCTGGAACTGACAGCGTAGATCCAGACTGCCGCGCACATTGGCCAGGCTGATGAGTCGATCGATCGCATTCATTTGAGAGCATCGCCAAAAAAACTGAGCGGATTGAACAAAATCGACCCGCGCCGGAGTGAAAAACTGAGGGCGTCGAAACAGTACACCCAACCCACTCAGGAGTTAATGCCATGTTCAATAACTGGTCTGAAATGTTGCCCACCATTCAAAAAGCCTTTGGCGCGCTGGGCAAGAGCAATCCGAAAATGGTCAAGGCCTACATGGCCCTTGGGGAGGCCGCCAGCGAAAACGACGTACTCGATGCCAAGACCCGCGAGCTGATTTCGATTGCCGTCGCGGTGACCACCCGCTGCGATGGCTGTATCGCCGCGCACACGGACTCGGCGATCAAGGCTGGGGCGAGCCGCGAGGAAGTGGCCGCCGCCCTGGCAACCGCGATCTCGCTGAATGCAGGCGCCGCGTACATCTACTCGCTGCGTTCGCTTGAAGCCTATGACACGTTGAAAAACCGCGCGTGACGCCACGCAACGTCAGGCCCCGGCACTGCAAAGTACCGGGGCTTTTGCCCGTTTTATGGAAAACAGCCAGTTGATTGTGCTAAACCTTCTGATCGTTCGATGCCGGCTTGCTGGCAGTCAACTGTCCTGACAACCGCTTAAGGGAATGATCATGAGCCTGCACGGCGATTACGATCCGCAGAACATCTTCGCGCTAATCCTTCGTGGCGACGCGCCGTGCTACAAGATTTACGAAGACGCCGATGTACTGGCTTTTCTGGATATCTTTCCTCAATCGCGCGGCCACGTCCTGGTGATTCCCAAAGCGTCCCAGGCCCGGAATATTCTTGATGTCGAGCCTGCGGCCCTCGGCGCGATGATGTCTGCCGTGCAGCGGCTCACACGGGTCATCGTGGACGAGCTGAAGCCCGATGGTGTGCAAATCGCGCAGTTCAACGGGGCTCCGGCCGGGCAGACGGTCTACCACATTCATGTACACATCGTCCCTCGCTGGGAGGGCGAGGAGGCGGGCATACATGGGCGGGGCAAGGCCGACCCCGAGGAGCTCAAAGTGCTGCAGGCACGTCTGGTCGAGCGCATCCGTGCAGGGGGCTAGCGCTGGCCCGATCCTGACGTAGGTAGCGAGTCAGTACACGGTTTTCTTGAAAGGGCGGGTGACCACGCCCGTGTAAAACGCCAGGATCGCGAGGCCTTGCACCACGACAGCGGCAATCACGATAGCGACGATGGCCTGGCTCGGTTCGGCAAAGACTGAACGGACTAGGCCGAAGAATGCTGGAGCGAAGGCATAGGTGGCTTGACTGATTGCGACCATCAGCGCAATCACCCTGGCGGTCTGTTCGCGGCTGAACTCAGTCTGGGCGATCAACGGCGGCAATGAAGTGGCGTTGCCGATTCCCGAACCGATCAACACCACCGCCACCCAGGCGACCGCCGGATGGATATCCAGGCCCAGGAGCATCAGTGTTCCAAGCATCTGAATCCCATAACCCAGGCAGGCCAGTTGACGGCGGTTGACGCCTTGGGTCATCAGGCGTGCGGCCACGTAACGCCCGCCCATGGCGCTGGCGGTGGCCAGGCCCATGGCGAATGAGGCGTCATGGGCGCCCATGCGTCCCGCCAGAATCGAATACAGGTGGGCGATCAAGCCTATTTGGGCGAACAACCCCAGGGACATGCCCGCTGCCAAGGAACGGAAACTGGCCGATTTGAGGGTTTGCGCCGCAGTCCAGGGTGTGGCGCTCGTGCCAGTCGCTATCGGTTCTGGTTGGTCGGCATTGTCCGGATGTTGGCCGAGGCTTTGAGGGCTTTTATTGAACACCAGAAAGGCGAAGCAGCCGAGCAGCACCACGGCTGCGAGGCTGATCACCAGCGCCGCCGTGGCAAAGCCAAAACGCTCGATCAGCAACACCCACAACGGCGAGAAAATCACCCCACCCATGCTGGCGCCGTTGTAAGCCTTGCCCAAGGCTTTGGGCCGCTCCTTGATATACCAGGGCGCGATCAGGGTGTTAACGGCAGCGGCGCCTAATGTCACCCAACCGATGCCCGAGCAGATGGCCCCGGCATACAGCACCCATAATTGGCTGGCCTGAGCCCAGATATTCACCCCGACCCCCAGCACCACGCTGCCCAGCAGGGTAACGGCCGGTACACCGAAGCGCGCGTAGAGCCTTGGCAGGTTGGCGATGACCAGGGTGCCGCTGAGAAAGTGCAACGTAACGGCCGCCGACACCTGGGCCACCGGCCAGCCGGTGCGATCCATCACGGCCTGCATATAGATTGGCGGCCCATAGAAACCGACCCCCCATCCGATCATTGCCAGGATGAATGTGCAGGTCAGTACGGTCTTTCCAAAAAAGCGGGTGGGTTTCATTGCCATCTCCTCCATGTGGGCTCACAGGTTATGCACCTGAGGCATCGCTCACTTCGAGGAGGGTCAAACTATGGATGTCGCTGCTGCCAATACTTTTTAATCCCACACCCAGTGCCAGGTTCAGCGCACGCGCGTGCGGCTCTGCTCCGCCAGGTCCAGCGCTTTTTGCATGTCCAATCGAGCCGAACGCCCCACGTCCTTGTCGTTTAGCTGATAGCTGCGCTCCGACGGCAGGATGGGCGCGGTGAGGTCCTCGCCATCCATCCGTTCGAAGTCGTGGTTTTCACCAATGGTCATGGCGCTGCGCCGGAGCAGCATGCGTAGCTGCTCGGGCTGAAGTTGCGGGTTGATGGACAGCATCGCCGCCAGCAAGCCCGCGACCATGGGCGTGGCATAGGATGTGCCGCAATGCACTGCGCCGTTTTCGCCGGCGCTGGTGGTCGAGGCGTGGGCGCAAGCGGCGGCGGTGATGTCCACGCGCATGTCGATATTCGAGGAGCTGCGCTTGACCGCATAGCCCGGGTCATCGACGGCAACCCCGGCGCGCTCGTTGCGCTGGTGCCCGCCGACCACCAGCAGTTGTTCGGTGATGAACGACGAGGGCAGGCGGTATTCATCGGTGCCCGAGAACGAAGACCCATTGCCGGCGGAGTTCACCACCACCACGTCGGGATGCTCCTTGCGCAGCCACAGGAAAAACTCTTCCAGCAGTTCCTCGTAACCGCTCATGGCGATGCCTGAGCGCAACAGCGAGTCGACTTCATCGCCTTTGACGTTTTTCGCGCCAACGCGGTGAATGCCCCAGCTCCAGTTGAGCACCCGCACGCCGTCCTCCACAAGATTGACCGAGGCGGCGATGTTGGCGGTGATCCCGGCATCGGAGTTGCGCTCGACAATGACTTCGAAACCACCGCTGGCTCTGTCCAGACCCCGGAGAAAACCGGTGTTTCCACCGTCATCCCAGCGCGCGGCGAGAATGCCGGCGACGGTGGTGCCGTGGTTGTCTGGCGTACTCGCATCGCGCGCATAGACGCAGGTGCGCGGCATCGAGCAGCCGCCGAGGTAGTCGGCGAAATCGGCGGTGTCGAAATCCACGTTACGTTCGATCAGGCCAATGCGCACCGGTTGCGGCGGGGGGGGCGGTTGCCGCGCAGGAATGCGCCGCTGGTAGTAGTTCACCGCGTCGAGAAAACGGTTGGCGGCCCATTCATCGGAGTCCAGGGCCGGCTTCTTCGGCTCTTCGGGGTGAGCGCTGGCTTGCTCGGCCTCTTCTGCCGCCGACTCCTCGATCACCACGGCATCGACACTGGTCTCGCTGCCCATCCGTAGCACCAGCGCGTCGCGCTGCACCAGATCCTTGGCAGGTAGCCGAAGCTGATACAGGTTCAGGGGAGCAATACTGCCGACGACCTTGGCGCCGTATTTTTGGGCGAGACGCTCAGCTTCCTGGCGCCCATCGTGATTTTCCTCGATCAACAGGCTCACCAGATCGACGTAGGTGCTCAAGCCGTCCATGTTCTTGGCGACTTCGTCCGGCCCGGCGGCCAATACGTGACTGTTGCGCAGGCTCAGCCAGGCTGCATTGCTGACGCGCTGCCCGTCTTCCAGCCAAATAGGGCCGCTCTGATAGGCGGCGCTGTCCAGGCGCACGCGCAGGTTTTGCCCTTCGCGTTGGACAATGAGCGCGGGTAGCGTTTTTTCACCGAGTTTCAGTTGTGGCGTTTGAGTATCCAAGCCATGCACCGTCAGGCACCAGTCCTGATGCTGGCTCTGCAGCAGGTCACCGCAGCGGTCCAGGCGTTCCAGACGCAGCGGTTCTTGTGCGGCGGCCGCCGTGCTGGCGGCCAACGTGAGCAACGTAGCGAGGACAGCAGATCGTAAGGACATGAGTCAGGTTTCTTTGCCGAGGGGCCTGGTGTTCCGACTGCCCCGTGGCCTGTTTCGTTCAGCGCGAACAGCAACGGTGACTGACTCACAGCATCCGGGGAAAAAACCGTTTCATCTGATCTGCTCGCCGAGGATTTCACCCTGAATTCTTGCCGCATCGCGTGCTGGGGGCAGTCCGAATACTCGTGCGTAATCGCGACTGAACTGTGTAGCGCTTTCGTAACCGACCTCCAATGCCGCGCTGGTAACGCTTTTGGCATGGGCGACCAGGAGTGTCCGAGCCTGAAGCAAACGCACTCTTTTTTGGTACTGCAGAGGGCTCAGCGCGGTCACGGCTTTGAAGTGACGGTGAAAGGCCGAAACGCTCATCGCAGCCCGTTGTGCCAGCGCTTCCACGCGAATGGACTCGGCAAATTCCCGGCGAATGTACTGGATCGCGAGGCTGACCCGAGCCATGGCGCTATCGGGTGCTGCGATATCACGCAGCATCCAGCCGTGAGGGCCTTGTAACACCCGGTAGAGGATCTCTCGTTCGTAAACTGGGGCAAGGGCCGCAATGTCTTCAGGCCGGTTCATCAACCGCAGCATGCGGACCCAGGCATCCATCAACTCGGGCGTGACTGAGGCTACCGAAAAGCCCGCATCCTTTTCGTATTGGCCGACAGGCTTTGGCAGGTCGGCGAGCAAAGTTGCCAGGACCGTCGGGTCGAGTGTCAGGCTGACCGCCAGGTAAGGTTCGCCGGACGCAGCGGGATGGACTTGGCCGACCGCTGGCAATTCGATGGACATGACGAAATAGGTCGCAGGGTCATAGTCCAGCGTACGGTCGCCGATGGTCATTGACTTACTGCCTTGCAGAATCAGATTGATCATCGGTTCGTAAACGGCGGCCAGCAAATGCGCCGGGATTTCACCCTGGACCATGGCCAGGCGCGGTATGCCCGTTTCCGTGCGGCGGTTCTCGGCCCGAGCAGCCAGGGCGCGCAGTTCATTGAGTGGGTTGGTCATGGGGCCATCTGAACGCAGGCGGATGCGTCCACGCAAGCAAAAAGTAGAAACAGGCAGGATTCGAGCAGGAACGGCTGCGCTCGCTACCAAGGCGATGGTTACTGTGGTGACTCAACTCAGTGACAGTGGCGCAGCGAATGAGCGTGATCGCCATGCTGCTGTCCGAAGAAGGACGCTGGATCAATGCTCAGACGATCGAAGTCGCGGGCAGCTACAACATCTGAATAGCGAGGCTAGCGCATGCTTGATCATATTTTTATCTCAGTCAGCGACATTGAGCGTTCCATCCGTTTCTACACCGCGACACTGACCCCGCTGGGCATTACCGTGCGACTTGATTACGACGGCAAGGACGGACCGCCAGGCCACCCGGATCTCAAGGGCTTCGGCGCCAATGGGCGGATGTTCTTCTGGTTGCGCGAGGGCGTGGTCGAGGGGCGAGCCGTGCATGTCGGTTTCGTGGCGAGCAGCAAGGCCGAGGTCAACGCGGCGTATGCGGAGGCCATGGCCAGTGGCGGCCGCGACAACGGCGCCCCCGGCGCACGTCTGCATTACGACCCCGATTACTACGCAGCCAATGTCCTTGACCCGGATGGCTACAGCCTCGAATTCGTCTACAAGAACTGGCAGCACAATCAATGAAAAAATTAATGATCTACGGCGCGACGGGCTACACCGGGCGCATGGCTGCCGAGCATGCCAAAGCGTTGGGGCTGGAATTTGTCATCGCCGGACGCAATGGCGAAAGGTTGCAGGCTCTGGCTGCTCAACTGAACGTCACGTACCGAGTGTTCAGCCCGGATAGACACGCAGCACAATCCCTGGAAGGCATCAGCGTGCTGCTGAACTTCGCCGGGCCTTTTGCACAGACAGCGCCCGCCCTGATGCAGACCTGCATCAAGGCTGGGGTCGACTACCTGGATATCACTGCCGAGATCAACGTCTATCGGCAGGCCGAACAGCTTGGCGCACAGGCCGTCCAAGCGGGTGTCATGTTGCTGCCCGGCGTCGGCTGGGACGTGGTGCCGACAGACTGCCTGGCCATGCATGTCGCCCGTCGTGTACAGGATCCGCAGTCGCTGAAGATGGCGCTGCAGGTCGCAGGCTCCATGTCACGGGGATCGGCTTTGAGCGTCAGCGAGATCATCGGCGCAGGGCTCTTGGCGCGGGTGGACGGATTGCTGGTTGCAACCCCCGACGCGCAGCCCCGGCATTTCGATTTTGGCGATGGCCCGGCACTGTGCGCACCGCTGTCCTTCGGTGATCTGATCACCGGGTGGCATTCCACCGCAGTCCCGAATATCGCCATGTTCGTGAATATCACCGGTGATGCCTTTCCCGAAGGCGACCTGTCACAACTTTCCGACGGCCCAAGCGTTGAACAACGTGAGGCCAACCGCGCCCGCGCCGTGGCAGAAGTCACAGGAGCTGACGGCACGGTAGCGCGTTCAATGATCGAGACCGTCAACGGCTACACCTACACCCCCCTGGCGGCTGTGGAGGCGGCGCGGCGGGTGCTGGACGGTGAGCGGCGGGCAGGCTTTGAAACCCCGGGCCGGATGTTCGGTGTCGGTTTCGCCGAGACGATTGCAGGGACGACAATCACTGATTTATAGGGCGCTATAGCGCTCCACACGATCACCCTACGGCCTGCTTGCGATATCCCTTCGCCAGGTCCCGAGCCAGCACGACGAAATTGCGCAATGCGGGCGATTCGTTGTCCTGGCGGCAGACCAGCGTCAGCGGTGCGACAAGGCGGGGGCGGGCGCCCAGGATGCGACGGTAGACGACACTTTCCCGGTGAATGTCGCGCATCGAGGCCGGCACGACCGAGACACCCTCACCAGCCGCAACCAGGCTGACATTGGTCAGCATTCTTTCCACTTCGAAAGCGACTCGCGGTTCGAAGCCGACCGCCTCGCAGGCGCGCAACAGATTGGCGTACATCCCCGGCGCGCCGGGCCGACGAACCAGGATAAAGGGCTCGTCACGTATGGCCCGCAGGTCTACGGCATCGGGGTGCTCGGCCAATGCGGGGTGGCCCACCGGCAACACCATCAATAATTCCTCCACCAGCAGGCGATGGAACTCGATCCCGTCTGGTCGGCTGACCGGCGCACGAAGGATGCTCACGTCCAACTGGCCGGCGCTGGCACGTTCGGTCAAGCGACCGGCGTTGCCTTCGGCGAGCGTGATTGCCACCGCCGGGTACTGTTCGCGAAAGGCACGGATGATGCGCGGGATCAGCGGGTGTGCCGCGGCTGATGAGGTGAAACCAATTGCTAATGTGCCTTCCACGCCCTTGGCCACCCTTGCAGCCCGACGCGAACCGTCCTGCACGCGGGCCAGGATGGCCTTGGCCTCCTCCAGAAATATTGCGCCACCGGTGGTCAGGTCAGCGCCCTTGGGATGGCGTTTGAACAATTCGAATCCGAGTTCGGTTTCCAGCGCGCGGATCTGTTGGCTCAGCGGGGGTTGTTGCATGTTCAGGCGCGCGGCGGCGCGGGTGAAATGCCCTTCTTCGGCGACCATGACGAAATAGCGGAGATGGCGAAGTTCCATATAAACGGGAGTCCTGGTGGGGCGGGAGCAGACCGGTGGCGCAACTGCGGCTCTTGATCGGTTAGGATACGGGGCACTGAAGCGACTAAAACAACAATATTGCGCGACGGCCCATGATTTTAGCCAAGCTATACCGCAACGATACCCTGCTGATCCTGATCGCGATTGCCCTGGGCATATCGCTTGGTGTCGTGCAGCCGCAATGGGCGACGCGGATGAAGCCGCTGAGCGATGTTTTTCTCGGCGTGATCGGCCATGCGGTACCCCTGGTAATGTTCGTGCTGGTGTCTTCTGCGGTGGCGGGCTTCGGCGAGCGCGGGCAAAAGACGCGGTGTGCCAGCCGCGTGCTGGCTTACTTCCTGCTGATGACCGTGCTGTCGCTGATCACCGGGGCGGCACTGGCGATATTGCTGGCACCTGGCGTCGGCGGTGAGTCGCTCCCGGCTTCCATCGCGCGGCCGATCAGCGATCTGCCCTCGGCGGTGATGACCAGCCTGGCTCAGATAATGGCTCATACCGTCATTCTTCCCGTGTTGTTGGCTGCATTGGTGTTCGGCCTGGGGCTTGGCTATGCCGGTGATGCGGGCGAGCCGCTGCGGCGCAGGCTGGATGCGCTGGTCGGCTGGCTGCTGTGGGCGCTGCGCAAGGTGCTCAGATTCGCGCCACTGGCCGCCTTCGGGGCGATGGCCTTCACGGTGGGGCGCTATGGGCCAGCATCCGCTTGGTCGCTGCTCAAGTTCGTGGGCACTGTCTACTGCGCCTGTTTGTTGTTTGTCACCCTGGTGCTGGGCCTGACGGCGCGGTGCACCGGCCTGGGGTTATGGCGTCTCATCGTCTATATCAAGGCCGAACTTTGTCTGGTGGCCTTTACCGGCGCTTCGGTGGCGGCGGTGCCAGGGCTGATCGAAAAGCTCGAGCGGGCCGGATGCGATCAGCGGGTGGTGCGGCTGGTGCTCAGCACTGGCTACACCTTCAATCTCACCGGCTCGAATATCTACCTGACCTGTGCCCTGGTGTTTCTCGCCCAGGCCGCTGGGGTAGTGCTGGATGGACCGCTTCTGGTAATGCTGTTGTTGGTGACGCTTGTGACCTCGATGGGCTCGACCAGCGCGGCTGGCTCTGCCTTTTTGACGCTTGCCGCCACGGTGGCCGGCCTGAATCTGGTGCCGCTGGAAAACCTCGGGCTCCTGCTCGGTGTCGAGCGATTGATGAAATGCCGATCACTGACCAACGTGATCGGCAACAGCCTGGCGTGTGTGGTGATCTCGGCCTGGAGTGGTGCGCTTGACCGCTTGGCCCTGCGCGAGGCGCTGATGCCCGGGAGGAAGGCGACGCTTCCCGACGCTGTGGCCGGGAAGCGCTAGGGCTCAGTTCTTCAGCAGTGCGCCAAAGGCATTGTCCAGGCTGGTCTCGGCCTTCGCCAGCCGCTCACGGCGACCATTGGCCCAGTGCTGATCACCGGCCAGCGCGTCGTTCGCTTCCTTGAGCATGCGCTTGACTTCGGCCGGTTGCGGGCCGCCCGTGCCGACGCGGGTCTTGACCATGTTCTGCGGCGACAAAGTGGCCCGGAAAGCTGGCTCAGTCAGCGGCAGGGTGCGGGTCTTCCAGTTGTACTTCTGCGCCGCTTTGGTGAACAGTTGCTGCGCCTCGGCGTAGGGGAAGTTGGCCGGCACGAAACCTTCCTTGCGCGCATGGCCTACCACCAGCGAGGCGAAACTGTGACCGATACGGAAGGGCACCTTGTGCTCGCGCTCCAGGGTGTCGGCCAGCTCCATCGAGGTGGTCCATTCGCCTTCCAGTTCCTCCAGCGCACGCTGCGGATTGATCACCAGCGCATCCAGGACCTGGCGCGTGCGGACGAACATCTGCTGCGCATTATCGAACAGCCCGAGTGCGTCGAAGGCGAACTTGTAGTCGGTCATGCCGGTGGTCACGTTGTGCGCACGCAGAGTGACGGTCTGGGCAAGACCGACCACATCAGTGGCCGATTCCCGCGCGCGCATGATCAGGCCCGGGTTGCGCTTCTGCGGCATGGCGCTGCTGGTGTAGGTGGCGCCTTCCTCAAGCAACAGCCAGGGCCGAATCTGATGATATTGCGTATGGATGTCGCCCAGCATCGCGCCGATACGAATCGCCGAGGATGAGGCAATCCCGGCCGCCTCAATAGGAATGTCATAGGTCGAGACCTGTCCGGCATCCAGCGAGTTTTCCCGGACGCCATCGAAACCGAGCAATTCGGCCAGGCGTTCACGGTTGAGTGGCCAGCCGGAATTGGCCAGCACCGCCGTGCCCATAGGGCTGAGATTCAGACGCTCATACAGCTCGCGTATACGCTGGGCGTCGCGCTCGAACGCGGCCTCATAAGCCAGCAGGTAATGGGCGTAGGTGATCGGCTGCGCCTGCACGCCATTGGTGTAGGCGGGGATCAGCGTATCGACATTGTCCTTCGCCAGCTTCAGCAGTTGCGCGCGAGTGTCATTCATTGCGTCGGTGTAATCCAGCAGTTGGCTGCGCAAGGTCGCGAGACGGTAGGTGGCGTACATGTCCTGGCGACTGCGGCCGGAGTGAATCAGCGAGGCCTGCGGGCCGATCTTGTCGATCATGATGCGCTCGATCTGTAGCACGTCGCTGGGCTTCTTGCCGTCGGGTTTGCCGGCCTGATCAATCACGTACTGAACGCCGCGGGCGATCTCTTGCCCTTGTTGGCGGCTGACGATGTCTTCTTCAGTCAGCATGACGATGGACGCCTTGTTGATCCGGTTGACCCAGGTGAACTGGTTGTCGTGCTTGCTGTGCTTGGCACCAGCACGATCGACCGTCGCGCCAATCTTCGCCGCCTCGGCCGCGCATTCGGCTGTGGTGCGGCAGGGCAGGTCGGCAGTGTCTGCCGCCTGTGCGCTCAGCTGGGTGGTGGCCAGGGCGCACGCCACGGCCAGGCAAAGCAGTGTTTTTCGCAAAGTCATGATCAATATCCTGTTCAGCAAAACCGTTGCCCGCTCGGGCAACGGTGCGGTGTGGGCGGGCGTTAGAGCAGCGACAATGTGTAGCTGAGGATGAAGCGGGTCTGATCGATGTCATTGCCCGTGCTTCGGTAGGTGCCGTTGCGCAGCTTCACGCCGAAGTTCTTCAGCGCGCCTTGCTGGAACACGTAGCCGATATCGGTATTGCGTTCCCACTCACGGCCGTCACGTCCGCCAGGGCCGTCGAAATCGTCGCCCCGCACATAGCGGGTCATGAAGCTCAACCCAGGCATGCCCACGGCCGCGAAGTCGTAGTCGTAGCGCAACTGCCAGGACTTCTCGCCGGGGCTGGCGAAGTCCGGCGAGATCATCACGTAGTTCACCAGATACGAATTGGTGCCATTGATATGCGGAAAACCCGTCTCGCCACTCATCTTCTGGTACGCCGCCCCGAACGCGTGACCGCCAAGCTCATAGGTGAACTTGGCGCCAAAGGCATCGTTGTCGACGTTGGTGTTTCCGGCCTCGGTGGAACGGGCGAAGCGCAGATCGCTCTTGAACGCCTGGTCCTCGCCCAGCGCCAGCACGTGCGCCAGGTTGAAGATGTGCTGCTTGTAGTTCTGATCCAGATGGCCGTAGTGATAGCCCGTGGTCAGTTTGGGCGTCCAACGATAACTGGCGCTGGCGAAATCGAACCGGTCACTGGCCTGACCGCCGCTGATGCCCTTGCCGGCCACCAGCATGTCCTCATTAGCGGGGGAGTTGCGCAGGCTGTTCTGGGTCAGGCGCCCCGCGTTCAGCGTCAGCCCGCTGATTTCCCGCGAGGTCAGCATCCCGCCGCGAAAAGTCTGCGGCAGCAGGCGCGAGTCGTTGGGCAGCACGGTCGGCAGCTTCGGCACCAACGTGCCGGCGTACAGCGTGCTTTTCGAATAACGCGCCTTGGCTGTCACGCCCAGCTGGCTGTACTCATCCGGTGCCTTGTCATCGCCGACCGGCAACAGGCCAGAGTTCTGCCGGTCCGGCCCCGAGTCGAGCTTTACCCCCAGCAGGCCAATCGCATCGATACCGAACCCCACCGGCCCTTCGGTGAATCCGGACTCGTAGTTCAATAGAAAGCCCTGCGCCCATTCTTCGCGTTTCGACTGGTTGGCGTCTTCCTGTCGGTAATCGGCGTTGAAGTAGAAATTGCGCAGTTCCAGCGATGCCTTGCTGTCCGCAAGAAAGTCGGCCATGACCACGCCCGGCAAACTCGCGCCCAGCGTAGCGGTCGCAATTGCCGCGGCGAGCGGCTTCGATGACCTGTGCATTGATGTCTCCTGATTATTTTTATTGGAGGTAGACGCCGCAGATAGAAGGCCACGCAGCGTCCGGGCGAATGCTAGTCACCGGTGCGAGGGAATTGAAAATATATGTTATGTACTGAGTTCAGATGTTTTGCGTATGGGTGGGGCGAGTTAGGGTTTTTTGCGGACTACTTACCGTGCTCAATGTTCATGTGTCGTTGGGGTTTGGGAAGCCAAGGACTGGCTTGCGAAGTCGCACCGCTGGACGTGCCAGCGATCGGGGGCGCCGGTCCTGATTGACGCTGGGCAGCTAACGTCCGCTAGGGTTGAAAGCCTTCGTTTCTATCGTCGACTCACGTCGCACTTGAGTCCGAGACACGTGCAGTTCGCACAAATAACGCGTGCACCTTCTCCCAGAAATTCCCCCCGAGTACAAAAAAGCTGCCAATCAGCATGACGTCACCCAGCAATTGGGCCTGCCAGAGGTTCGGTCTGAGACCTGGCCAGAAGGCATCGACGTAAGGCTCGAGGAATGAGGAGATCAACGGCAAGCAGAACATCACGATGCCGATTCGATGACGAACCGGGCCAACTTCGTCCTTCATGGAAGGCACAAGCCCGGACACGTAACCGACCAAGCTGCCCTTCAACTGCTGGAAGCCGGCCTTGCCCATGACGGCGATGACGAGAATCAGCAGGACTTTGTTGCTGATAAACAGGACCCCAGTCAGCGCTGCGATCTTTGATCCAGGCACATCGAGCGCCGCCGCGACTGGCACCATCAGCCAGGAGCCTAGCATCAGACAAATGATGGCTATACCCAGTTTGAAGCGCCATTTAGCGGTATGGGGGGAGTTCATGGCTGCCGTACCTTTTTGACGGGTCTTATCAAATATAACGATGCTGAAAAGCTTAGCAGTCTGCGGGCGATCAGGGCGTCTATGCTCCTGTAATCTTCCTTGACTGGAAAAAACGCATGCATCTGACGCGATCGGGCCAACTGCTAGTGTTTGGAGTGCTCGGCTTGAGCGGCTGCGTGCGCCTGGGGCCAGACTTTCAGTCACCGAGGGAGGCGTGGCCAGGACACTGGACTACTCCTGCCCTTGAGCAAGTCAGCCAACGCAGCCGGGCCCCGGACTTTCGTCAATGGTGGCAAGTTTTCGGCGACCCGGTCCTCAATCGTCTGATTGCCGAGGCGGATGCCAACAATTCAGACCTTAAAGTTGCCGGTCTGCGGGTGATTGAGGCGCGGGCCCAGCTGGGTATTGCCCAAAGCGGGCGTTACCCCCAACTGCAGCAAGCCAGCGCCGACAGTCTGTACTTCAACCGTCAGCAATCCGGCGGAAGTAGTCCGCAAAACAGTCATTTCTGGCAATACAGTGCGGGGTTCGACATTGGTTGGGAACTGGACTTCTGGGGGCGCTTCAGTCGCGCCATTGAATCATCCGATGCCAGTTACTTCGCCGCCCAGGCCAATTTCGAAGACGGGCTGGTTCTGCTGCGCGCCCAACTAGCCAGTACTTACTTTTCGCTGCGTACCACCGAAGCACGTTTGCGCGTGGCCAAGGAAAACGCCAAGCAGCAAAAGCGCAACTTCGAGATAACCGAGAAGCTGTTCAAGAGCGGCCAGAATGCAGAGCTCGACCTGCAACAAGCCAGAACCCAATACCTGGGCACCCTCAGTACCATCCCCAACTTCGAGGATCAGGTTCTGCGTACCCGTAATTCGTTGGCGGTACTGATTGGACGGCCGCCCGGCGCTCTGCCGCAACTGGTCGAAAATGAAGGATGGATTCCGCTGGTGGACCGTACCGTGCTGCAGGATGTACCGGCCAACCTGCTGCTGCGCAGGCCCGACGTGCGTGCCGCAGAACTCAATGTCGCGGCCCAGTCGGCCCTGATCGGCGTGGCCGAAACCGATTTCTATCCGTCGCTGACCTTGCTGGGCAGCATCGTTTGGACGACTGATACGCTCAATGGCACCCCCAGGAGTCTGGACCTGATCGGTGGCCCGAGTCTGCGCTGGAATCTGTTCGACCATGGCCAGATCAGTAATAACGTGCGCGTGCAGGATGCGCGGTTGCAGCAACTGATCGAAGGGTACCGCGAAAAGGTGCGCCAAGCGGCACGCGAGGCAGATGACGCAGCCAATGGACTGATCAAGTCCTTGGAGCGCGAAGCAATCCTGCGTGAGGCCGAAGTCGCCGCCAAGCGATCACTGGTGCTGGCCAACGCCCTGTATCGGGAAGGGTACTCGGACTTCCAGCGGGTGCTCGACTCGCAACGCGCACTGCTGGAGCAACAGGACAATTACCTGGTCAGCCGAAGCAATGCCGTCAGCAATGTGATTGCCCTATACAAAGCGTTGGGCGGCGGTTGGTACAGCGTCCAACCGAAAGTCGCCCCGGCCACCCGCCAGCAAATGGAAGGGCGCACGGACTGGGGCAACTTGCTGGATGAGCCTTCAGCAGCGGAACCGAAAAAGGTCAACAATCATGAGTGAAGCCGCGCAGTCTTCCACCGATGCCTCTTCCCCCGAGGCGCCAGAACCGCCAGTTGAATCCGGCTCAAAAGGCATCAAGTGGGTACTGATCTTGATCACACTGAGTCTGGTCTGGTACTTGTTGGCGGACCGCTTTACGCCTTATACGCAACAGGCTCGAGTCGGTGCCTTTGTGATACCGGTGGCTGCGGAAGTGGCTGGTCGAGTCATCCGCGTCAACGTGCGTAACAATCAGGACGTCAAGGCGGGAGACGTGCTGTTCGAAGTGGATCCTCAGCCATATCAGATTGCCGTGGACCGTGCGCATGCAGATCTTGAGTCCACCCGTCGACAGATCGGTGCCAGCACCGCTGGCATAGCCGCGGCACAAGCCAATTTGCGAGCGGCCCAGGCGAATGAACTCAAGGCGCGGCAGGACAACCAGCGGCTCGAGGGTTTGTACCGCGAAGACCCAGGCACCATTTCCGTACGCTTGCTCGAAGTATCGCGCGCCAACTACCAACAAGCGCTCAGCCAGGTCGCCGCCGCCCGTGCCGAGGTCCAGCGCGCGCGCGAGCAAGAAGGTGGCAGTGCGGAAAACAACGCTTTGCTGCGCAGCGCCGCCACCGCGTTGTCGAAAGCTGAACTCGACCTGGCTAATACACAGATTCGCGCACGTTCGGCAGGTTTGATCACCGATCTACGCACCGACGCGGGGCAGTTCGCAGCCATCGGCAGCCCAGTCATGACCCTGATCGCCATCCATGATGTGTGGATCAGTGCAGACATGACCGAAAACAACCTCGGTCTGGTCAAGCCCCAGACACCGGTGGCGATCGTCCTGGATGCATTGCCAGGCGAAGTGTTCGACGGGCGTGTACGCAGTGTCGGCTACGGCGTCAGCGTGGGGCCGACGACAGCGCCCGGTACATTGCCAACTGTGCAGAACAGCCGGGACTGGCTTCGTCCGGCACAGCGTTTTCCGGTGATCATCGAATTTTCCGAGGATTCAATGGCCAGGCTGCGTGACACTCGCGCGATACGTGCCGGTGGCCAAGCCGAGGTCATGGCTTTCCCCGCTCAAGGCAACCCGCTGAATCCACTGGGCCGCATATTTCTGAGGCTGATGAGTTGGCTGTCTTATGTCTACTAAGCGGACGCCGAGGACTCAGCGGGCGTTGCGCCTGGCTACAGGCACCGCGCTGTGCCTTGCGGTCAGCTTCGGCATGGCCTTGCCGATTCCCTTTATCGCGCCCGTGCTTGCGGTACTTTTGATTTCCACCCTCAATCGTCCGTTGCAACTCAAGGCCGGACTGACACTGGCCCTGGTCGCGATGTTGACCTCCGGTGTAGGCCTATTGCTTATCCCAATCCTGCGCTACTACCCGTTCAGCGGCGTTCTCCTGGTCGGCGTGAGCCTGTTCCTGGTTTTTCGATTGGGTCTGCGTGGCGGCAATAACCTGATCGTCACGTTTCTGGTGATCGGCCTGACCATGATCTCCTCAGCTGGCTTCGTCGATTTTGACTTGGCGATGATGATCATCGGTGCATTGGTTAAAGGCTTGATCCTCGCTGTCATCGTGCTGGCGATAAGTCATTGGCTGTTTCCCGAGTCAGCCAATACTCCGTCACCACCCGCGGCCCCGGCCTTGCGGGCGGAAGACGTCGACAGGGTTGCGCTACGGGCAGCGCTGATTGTATTGCCGGCGTTTCTGGTGGCCCTGATTGATCCGGCCACTTACCTGCCCATTGTCTTGAAAGCGGTCAGCCTGGGTCAGCAGAGTTCGACAACGACGTCGCGCAATGCCGCTCGAGAACTGATTGGCTCGACCTTGTTGGGAGGCCTACTGGCGGTATTGTTCTGGTGTGCACTGAGCCTCTTTGTACATCTATGGATGTTCTTCCTTTGGATGCTGCTGTTCGGCCTCGTGCTGGCGCGCAAGCTATATGGGCTAAGCCCTACACGGTTAAGCCCAGGGTTCTGGCTCAACAGCCTGATCACCCTGATTATTCTGCTGGGCCAGTCGGTTCAAGACAGCATTGCAGGCAAGGACGTCTACACGGCGTTTGCCGTACGCATGGGACTGTTCATTCTCGTGACGCTGTACGCCTGCCTGATGGTTCATATTCTGGATCAGCGACAACCAAGACGAGCTCAAGAATTAATCTGATGGATAGACCGCTTCATGGGCAATCCTTGCGATGAAATCCTCAGAAATCATGGCAAGGGGTGGCAAAAGCGTTTACTCACTTTGGGGCGATGCAGACTGCCGGTCGTGAAAGTCCACTATCGACTCATACTGTTTTAAACCGCAGGTCTTGAACTGCTCGGCGGTGTTTTCACACAGCCTGGACCCCTTGCTGCCGGTTGTGACAGGCAGCAAGGGGCCAATCTCTCTCGTGCGCTGCGTCGGCAGCCGTGGCAGCAGATCTTTGAGATAGGCATACGGATCATGCCCATGCATGCGTGCTTAGATATCCAGGCAAATTTTGCCGAAATGCTGGTTGGTTTCCTGATACTTGAACGCTTCGACAATCTCGCTCATAGGGAAATGACGATCAATAATCGGGCGCATGCCATTAGCATTGATGGCTCGGATCATGTCCTGCTGCTGGCTGCGGCTACCCACCAATACACCCTGCAGACGCACTTGCTTGATCAGTGCCGGTACAAAATTCATTGCACCGCTTACGCCACTCAATATGCCGATGACGGAGATGTGACCAGCAACCCGAATTGCACTCATCGATTGCTCAAGCGTCGCAGGGCCGCCGACTTCGATGATGTGGTCAACACCACGGCCACCCGTTAGCGCGCGTGCAGTTTCGCCCCAGTTGAGGTCTTTGCGGTAATTGATCACATGATCAGCGCCTAGCGCTTTCAGACGTTCAAGTTTTTCGTCGCTTGAAGAGGTCGCAATAACGGTAGCGCCGGCCATTTTAGCGAACTGCAGGGCGAAAATTGAAACGCCACCAGTGCCTTGGACGAGCACGGTGTCGCCCGGCTTGAGTGAGTCATCGGCCATCAGGGCGCGCCATGCAGTCAGGCCAGCGGTGGTAAGCGTCGACGCTTCAGCATGGCTGTAGCCAATAGGCGCGAGGGTGAACGATGTGGCGTTGGCCGTTACTTGCTCACGAGCGTAGCCGTCAATGCCATCACCTGGCACGCTGACAAAGCCTTCAACCAGTGGCGTACCGTTGATCCATTCCGGGAAGAAGGTGCTGACGACCGAGTCACCTACCTTGAATTCAGTGACATCTGGGCCGACAGCAATGACTTCACCTGCACCATCGGCCATGGGGATGCGTTTTTCGCTAGGGCCCCACATACCGCTGACCACCGCGAAGTCGTGGTAGTTGAGCGAGTTTGCATGAAGACGTACGGTGATTTCGCCACGCGCTGCGGCTCGGACTTCGCTGCTGCCAACCACAACCTTTTCATAGCCGCCACCGGGTTCAACGAAGATAGTTTTGCTGCTCATAGGGGTTCCCTCATGTTTTCTCATTACGCGAAATAACGAAATGAATGTTTAAAAATTACAATTCGATGATCAGCCTAGCCGCAAAGTCATTAATCGCCTGCTCATTGCGCCGGTAGTAAGTCCATTTTCCGATGCGGGTGGTCAGCACGAAGCCTGCACGTTGCAAGATAGCTAAATGTGCAGACGCAGTAGAAGGTGAAAGCCCCGCCTTGTGCTGCAAATGGGTGACGCACACGCCTATCGCAGGATCGCCATGATCCTGTGGGGGGAAATTACTGAGTGGGTCTTTGAGCCACTCCATCATTTGCATGCGAGTGTCATTGCCCAGGGCTTTGAGCTGTTCGAGTATCATGGGCGGCAATGTTACGCTTTTTTACGAAATGTTCAATAAGTAATCTATGGTCCCGCGCAAAGGGTTGAAATCAAAAACGCATCCAGCTGAATCGACCCCGCTATTTGTAGACGCCTTGAATGACTGCTTGGGCAGCCAGTAAAGTCATCAATATCGATATGTCTCACGCTGGGAAGGTGAGAGGGTATGCGCCTTTTGCTTGGCCGGGATACGCCAAGCGCTCCGATTCAACTTTGTGTTTCCACGATCCTGAGCCAAGGCCAGCGAGCCTGATAACTTTTCGCCTTCTGATCGAACAGATCCGGCTTGGGATTCTTTGGGTTGATGCGAAGGAACCCTTGCTCGGTGTCGGTCAGGCCGTTGGGGGCATAAACTTCGCCAGTTTCTATATCCAAACCAATGCAGGTACCCGAAACCAGGTAGCGATCAACTCCGTCTTTAGCCGACTGAAGCTGGGGATAGTCCGCTCCAAACCGCTGGCGGTACCACAGGTGAACGCGAGCCTGATTCTTGATCTCAACGTTCACTTCAAGGTCTTGGAAGAGACGCTGAGCTGAGTTGATGACCTCATTCTCAGCGTCCCAGGACAGATCACTGTCGAAGTAAAAAACGTCGTAATCCTTCACCCCCCAGGCGGGCGGCAGCTGTGACTGATGATTCCAGACGGCTTGGAACAGGCAGCCTGCAGTGAGCATGCATTGATTCAAACCGAGTGAAGGTAAGCGTGAGGTGATTTCCGCATTTATTGGATTGGCCATTGCTATCCTGACCAACCTTTCGACAGTCAATGTCATTTTCGTCCCTTTGGAATCGATCTAGTCCTGGCGACCGGCAATACATCATCGCTTGGTAAAATTTCTCCAATGACGGCGTTTCCACACACTCTGGGCCAAGAGCGGTCATTGGTTTTGGGGGCTACAAACCGGGCTGTCGATGCCGGGCATAGAGAATTGAACCACCCACTCCGGACGTTCCTCTAGCTTGCAGTTCAAACGTATCCGGATACCCCTTGATCAGTTCACTGAGCTTTTTGTAACCATGGGTGCGAGGGTCGAATTCAGGTCTCAATTTGCTGATGTTGGTGCCTAGCGCACCCAGGTGAACCCAGCCATCCTCGTCGGCAATGTCATCCAATATCTTTGCAATAAAACTTACGGGTGCCTTGGGTAGTTTTTTCGCCTCGGGCGTACTGGCGACATTGACGGTCTCAATTTCGGCGAGTGGCTCGGGTTCGGGGCGATCATGTCCATTGCTTGCAGCAACAAGCGCTTCACCGCGCAACAATTCGGTATAGATAAACTTGTCGCAGGCCGACACGAACGGTCTCGGGGTTTTTTCTTCACCAAACCCGTAGACCGTCAAACCTTCTTCTCGTAACCGCGATGCGAGCCGGGTGAAGTCACTGTCGCTCGAGACCAGGCAGAAACCGTCGAAGCGGCGGGTGTATAGCAGGTCCATTGCGTCGATGATCAACGCACTGTCTGTTGCGTTCTTACCTTTGGTATACGCGAACTGTTGAATAGGCTGAATCGAATGGTCGAGCAGCACCTTTTTCCATCCGCCCAACTGAGGGCCAGTCCAGTCGCCATAGATCCGCTTGACGTTGGCGACACCATACTTGGCGATTTCTTCGAATAAACCTTCAACAATTGCCGCCGCGGCGTTGTCGGCGTCGATTAACACTGCCAAGTGTTTTTGCGTGACGGTGGGTGCGTGGATGGCCATAGGTCGTCCTCGAGTTGAGGACTTAAACATACCGTTAAAGCAACGACGAACAAAAGGGGCGCCGCTGCCAGAGGGCATGAAACAGTGGGCGGCAGCGACAACAGGGGAAACCTATGGGCCAGGAAATGAGCCGGGTAATCAGGAGTCCGGGATGCCGATGCTGTTATCCGAGTTACTGAGAAGGCGAATACGACCGTAGTACCTGAGAAGCCATGGAACAACGGGCCTAGTCCTGTGAAGATGGTTTTTTCATCCTGAAGGGTGCCCACCAGGGGCACCGTTTCAGTTCTATCGCAAGACGCCAGACTCAAGCCAAGTCTTCAGGCTGCATGGTCAAAATGATTTTCCCGACGTTCTTGCAAGATTCCATCCGGCGATGTGCATCGGCGGCACGTGATAACGGGAACGTGCTGTCAACGACAGGCTCGAGGCTTGCAGCGCCATCGAAGCGATCAAGCCAATGCTCACGGAAGCGCCTGATCATGTCGTGCTTCTCCAGCTGCGTGCGGGACTTCATGACCGTGCCAATGATTTGCAAGTGACGGTAGAGGATATGCTCCAGCTCTATAGTTACTTTGCCGCCACCGCCGAGGATGCCAACCTGAATCAGGCGGCCGCCATGCGCAAGGGACGCGACGTTGCGTGCGAAGTAGGGCTCGCCGACGAAGTCGATGACGATATCGACGCCTCGACCGTTGGTTTTATCGGCAATGACTTCGGCGAAGTCCTGTGTCTTGTAGTCAATCGCGACATCTGCCCCCAAGTGTTCGACGCGAGACAACTTGCTGCCTTCAGTTGTCGCATACACCGTGGCGCCTGTGGCGTAAGCCAGCTGCACGGCGGCAGACCCAACGCCTCCAGCAGCAGCGTGAATCAGCACCGAGTCGCTGGCCTTGAGCCGAGCCAGATGCATCATCGCTTCATGGGCGGTGACGAAGACCTCCGGAATTGCTGCCGCGTGCACATAGTCCAGTTGGGCAGGGATGTGCATGGCCATGCGGTAGTCGATTCGAGCCAGTTCGGCATAGGCGCCGCCTCCAACAACGCCCATCACTCGATCACCCACCTCAAATCCGATCACCTCACTGCCTGCATCGATCACCTCTCCGGCGATCTCCAGCCCGATGATCAGGGAGTCGCCGAAATTAGGATGGCCATAGCCACCCGTTCGATGAGTCAGATCCGCACGGTTTACCCCCGCGGCATAGACACGCACTAGCAGGTCGGTAGGACGCACTTCAGGAGTGGCAACCTCTGCGAGTTCCAGAACGTCTGCGGCACCAAATTCTCTGATGTTGATGGCTTTCATGCTTGGTTGTTCTCCGATTCGGTAAACGTGGCGTTGGCGATAGCAGACGCGGTAATGGCGCCAGGGAATCCCACGTAGAAAGCCAGGTGCGTGATCGCCGCTGCAATTTCGTCATGGTTAACGCCATTGCCCACCGCCCGGCGTAAATGAGCGGGCAATTCTTCCGAGTGGCCCCCGGCGATCAATGCGGCCACGGTGATCAGGCTGCGGTCGCGGGGGGACAATGCCGGATCGCTCCAGATCTGCGGATAAAGCGTTGAGTCGACGAACTGCGACAGCTTGGGAGTGAATGCGCGCGCCGCCTCGCGGGGACTGCTGAAATTGATCTTGGACATGGGAATTACCCTTAAACCTGGCTGATGAATTTGTGGGTCAGATAGTGCTCGATGCCTTCAATGCCGCCTTCCGAGCCATGACCGCTTTCTTTCATGCCGCCGAACGGAAGCTCGGTGGCGACGATGCGGTATTGGTTGATCCCGATCATTCCGGCCTCCAATCCGTCAGCGACGTCAATGGCGGTTCGCGCACTGGATGTGAATGCGTACGCTGAGAGCCCGTAGGGCAGGCGGTTTGCTTCTTTCAGTCCATCCGCCAATTCATCGAACGGCATCAGCACTGCGATCGGGCCAAAGGGTTCTTCGTGCATGACTCGGGCGTTCAGCGGCACATCCGCCAGAACGGTGGGCTGGAAGAAGAAGCCTTCACGTGACAAGGCTTCGCCCCCGACCAATACCCGAGCACCTTTCTCGACGGCATCGGCCACCAGTTCTTCCATCTTTGCCAATTGCCTTGGGTTGGCCAAAGGGCCCACTTGAGTGTCTGGATGCAGGCCATCACCGATTCTCAGGGCTTTGGTTGCAGCGACAAAATGATCGACAAAAGCTTGATAGGCACCGCGCTGGATCAGAAAACGAGTGGATGAAATGCACACCTGTCCGGTCCCGCGAAACCGATTCGCGACACCTTCGGTTGCAGCCTTTTCAATATCTGCATCTGCGAATACGAGCACGGGGCCGTGCCCACCCAACTCAAGGGTGATGGGCTTAACGCCTTCGGCAGCTCGGGCAGATAGCAGGCGACCGATGGGCATTGAGCCGGTAAAGGTGACTTTGCGAATGATCGGTGAGGCGATCAGATGGCTGGACACTTGATCCGGTACGCCGAAGACCACCTGCAGCACCCCTTTGGGCAAGCCTGCGTCGTCGAGCGCACGAGCCAGGGCCAGCGCTGTGGAAGGACTTTCTTCACCTGGCTTGAGGATAACGCTGCACCCGGCGGCCAAGGCTGCCGAGAGCTTGCGGGCTGGAGTAATGGCCGGGAAGTTCCAGGGTGTGAACGCTGCCACTGGGCCGATGGCCTGGCGTTTGACCAGTTGCAGTACGCCAGGACGGTTGGCCGGTACCACGCGGCCATCAATACGCCGGGCACTCTCGGCGAACCACTCGAAGTATTCCGCCGCACGTATCACTTCATCCATGCTTTCACCCAGCGGCTTGCCTTCTTCCAGTGTCATTTGCGCGGCGATGTGCGGTGCTCGTTCAATGATCAGGTCGGCGGCCCGCTTGAGGATTTTTGCGCGTTTGTCAGGTACGGTCTGGCGCCATTGCTCGAAGCTCAGTCGAGCCACCTCAAGGGCGTTATCAAGGTCACCTGCGGTGGCGAGGGGGACGCGCCCGATCATCCGTCCGGTTGCCGGGTTAACGACAGCAGCAGTGTCGCGCCCTTGGTCACTGATCCATTCACCACCGATGAAAAGATAAAGCGGGTCGTAGGGAGTGTTCATGATGTGGCCTTCATTTGGTTGTCAGGGTTTGGTATGACGCTCGGCGCCTGAGTGGCTTTGCCGCAGGCCTGTTGAGGCGGCCTGTGCAACCAAGTCTATGGAAGGCGACACCGTTGATTTAGTCGGCCCAGAGGGAATCATTGTTGTCAGCAGAGGTAATATCGAGCATCGGGTCGAGCGTGTAGCATCATGGAAAAATGCGTGTTGTCACGGGTATGCGTCAGATCTGAAGGAAGGTCGCAATGGATAAGCTTTCGAACATGTCGGTCTACATAAAGGTTGTCGAGATGGGCAGTTTCACTGCCGTGGCAAATCATCTGGACTCCACAGTAGGTAACGTATCGCGTGCTGTTTCTGCGCTCGAAAATGTGCTCGATGCGCGTCTGTTGCAACGCTCGACCCGGCGCCTGTCGGTCACTGATGCGGGGCGGCGGTTCTATGAGCGGTGCACGAAAATTCTGGCTGATCTTGAGAGTGCGGAAGCCGAAGCAAGCAACGCGGCCTTGCAGCCCAGGGGAACACTCCGTGTGCATTGTGTACCCGGACTGGCTCGGCATCTGGTCACGGGGGCCGTGCTGGAATACCGCAAACATTTTCCGGATGTCACTGTGGATCTATTGCTTTCCCAGCGCATGCCTAACCTGCTTGAAGACCAGCTCGATGTCTCGATTCTGATTGCCCGAACGCTGCCTGATTCGGCGTATGTCAGCCAAAAGATCGGTGTCAGCCATTGCGTTCTGGTGGCGTCACCAGACTATCTGGCTCGACATGCGCCGCCCGTGACGCCGAAGGATCTCGATGATCACCAGTGTCTGCTGCTGGGCACCGTGGACTATGTCAGGGATGAGTGGCAACTGAAGAGCAAGGCGGGCGACGCGACATTTGTCCCTGCCGGGCCAAGTTTCAGCGTGAACGATATGGATGCGATGGCGGTGGCTATTCGGGAGGGGGCTGGAATTGGGTTGCTGGCCGGGTTTACGGCCGTCGAGGATTTGCGCTCCGGGAAGCTGGTGCGGGTTCTGCCTGACTTCCATACGTATGAGCGCAACGTCTATGCCATCTACAACTCACGACAGTTTGTCGATGCAAAAATCACCCGCTTCATCGACACGTTAAAGGATCGGGTTGGTCGTCAATTGGCAGCCACCGCTCAGGAGCTCATCCATTGAAATATCGCGAGTCATAAGTATTTTCACCTCGACAAGACAACTTTCGAGCAACTCGCCTAAGCGCAAGGATATGTAGCCCCCCAAAAACCACCACCGGTAGCATCGGCTGGCCAATACCCAATAGTGAATTAAGCTATGAGGGCTGACCGCCTCCCGGCTCAAGTCGCTTTCAGGACACGTTAAGTCGTCTGTGTGCAATCGCCGGCCCCCGGGAGTGGCAAGCTGTAACGATGCCCCGGACCTGGTGCGCCTAGACACTTGGCCGGAGAGCGAGAATGGTGACTGGATCAGCCACGCGTCCGTGACGTGGCCCGGCACCGCAGCCAAGACTCCGGACGGTCGTCGCGTTGCGGCGGTATCGTTCGAGATGCCGAGGTACGTTTATGCCTGATGAGACGCTTCACCTGCCTCTGATTCATAGCGTGTTGCAGCGCGAAAAGGACACTCCCGGTGCCTTGCTGCCGATTCTCCACGCCATCCAGGAAGGCTGCGGGTACGTTCCCGACGCCGCCGTCCCGGAGATTGCCCATGCCTTGAACCTCAGCCAGGCTGAAGTGCGCGGCGTAATCAGCTTCTACCACGACTTCCGTACCTCGCCGCCGGCGCGCCACACGCTACGTCTGTGCCGGGCCGAGTCCTGTCAGAGCATGGGGGCCGAAGGTCTGGCTGCGCAGTTGCGTGAGCAATTGGCGCTGGATGACCATGGCACCAGTGCCGATGGCAGCATCAGCCTGCGTCCCGTCTATTGCCTGGGTGCCTGCGTCTGTTCACCTGCTCTGGAACTAGACGGCGAGCTGCATGCACGGTTAACCCCCGAGCGCTTGCGCGAGCTGGTGAAGGGTTGTCTGGAGGAGGGCGCATGCTGAAGCTCTGTATCCCCCGTGATTCAGTGGCCCGTGTCGTGGGGGCGGACAAGGTCGCCGTGGCGCTGGTGAGTGAAGCCGAGCGTCGACAACTGCCGCTTGAACTGCGCCGCACCAGCTCCCGTGGGCTCTATTGGTTGGAGCCAATGCTGGAGCTTGAAACCGCCGAGGGCCGGCTGGGCTTTGGCCCGATCACGCCGCAAGACGTGCCGAGCCTGCTTGATGCCCTTGCAGGAGATCCCGCCAGTCATCCGTTGGCCTTGGGGCTGGTCGAGGAAATCCCGTACCTCAAAAGCCAGCAGCGTCTGCTGTTTGCGCGTGCCGGCATCACTCAACCGCTGTCCCTGGACGATTACCGTGCCCAAGGTGGTTTTCTCGGGCTTGCGCGGGCGATCCAGATGGACGGCGCCGACGTGGTCGCCAGCGTGCTCGATTCCGGCCTGCGCGGCCGCGGTGGCGCGGCGTTCCCGGCGGGCATCAAGTGGCGCACCGTTCGAGATGCGGTAGGCGCACAGAAGTATGTGGTGTGTAACGCCGATGAGGGCGACTCCGGCACGTTTGCCGACCGCATGCTGATGGAGGGCGATCCGTTCCTTTTGATCGAAGGCATGATTATCGCGGGCATCGCTGTCGGCGCGACCATGGGCTACATCTATGTGCGTTCGGAATACCCGGACGCGGTAGCCACCCTCAATGCCGCCCTGGGCATCGCTCGCCAGGCAGGTTATCTGGGGACGAACGTGGGCGGCAGCGGTCGCGCGTTCGAGCTGGAAGTCCGGGTGGGCGCGGGGGCCTACATCTGTGGTGAGGAAACCGCCTTGCTGGAATCGCTGGAGGGCAAGCGCGGCACCGTTCGCGCCAAACCGCCATTGCCGGCGCTGCAAGGTTTGTTCGGGCTGCCGACACTGGTCCACAACGTGCTGACCCTGGCCTCGGTGCCCGTGATCCTGGAGAAGGGCGCACAGTTTTACCGTGATTTCGGCATGGGCCGTTCCTTGGGCACGATGCCTTTTCAACTGGCGGGCAACATCCGTCACGGCGGCCTGGTAGAGCGCGCCTTCGGTTTGAGCCTGCGTGAGCTGGTGGAAGGTTATGGGGGCGGTACCGCCAGTGGGCGGCCGCTCAAGGCCGCGCAAGTGGGCGGGCCGTTGGGTGCCTGGGTGCCGCCTTCGCAGTTCGACACGCCGCTGGACTACGAGGCATTCGCCGCCATGGGCGCCATGCTCGGCCACGGTGGTGTGGTGGTTGCCGACGACAGCCTGGACATGGCCCGGATGGCCCGTTTTGCCTTGCAGTTCTGCGCCGAGGAATCCTGCGGCAAGTGCACGCCGTGCCGGATCGGTTCCACCCGTGGCGTGGAAGTGGTGGACCGCTTGATCGCCAGCACCGATGCCGCTGCGCGCCAGGAGCAGGCACGGCTGCTGCAAGACCTTTGCGACACCATGCAGTACGGCTCGCTCTGCGCCCTGGGTGGGATGACTTCCTTTCCCGTCGGCAGCGCCCTCAAGCATTTTCCCGCCGACTTCGGTCTGGCGACCACGGAGGCCGACCAATGATCAATATCTTCGACCCAAGCAGCGATATCGACCTCGGCACCCCGGCGCGTGAAAGCGACGTGCAGGTCAGCCTGACCATTGATGGCCGCGAAATCAGCGTCGCCTCTGGCACCTCGGTGATGCGCGCGGCGGCCATGCTCGGCACCACCATTCCAAAACTCTGCGCCACCGACAGCCTGGAAGCCTTCGGCTCCTGCCGCATGTGCCTGGTGGAGATCGACGGTATGCGCGGCTACCCGGCCTCCTGCACCACGCCGGTGACACAAGGCATGGTGGTGCGCACCCAAACGTCCAGACTGGCCGATCTGCGGCGCAACGTGATGGAAATGTACATTTCCGATCACCCGCTGGACTGCCTGACGTGCGCCGCCAACGGCAACTGTGAATTGCAGACGGTGGCGGGGCAGGTGGGCCTGCGCGAGGTGCGCTACGGCTACGAGGGTGCCAATCACCTGGCCGAAGCCAAGGACGTCTCCAACCCTTATTTCGAGTATGACCCGAGCAAATGCATCGTCTGTAACCGTTGTGTGCGCGCCTGTGAGGAAATCCAGGGCACGTTTGCCCTGACCATCACCGGACGCGGCTTCGATTCCCGCGTGGCAGCGGCCGGCGGTGACAACTTCCTCGACTCCGAATGCGTCTCCTGCGGCGCCTGTGTCCAGGCCTGCCCGACGGCGACCCTGATCGACAAGAGCGTTGTGGAGATCGGCCAGCCGGAGCGCAGCGTCATCACCACCTGTGCCTATTGCGGTGTAGGCTGCTCCTTCCGCGCCGAAATGAAAGGCGAGCAACTGGTGCGCATGGTCCCGGACAAGAACGGCCAGGCCAACCATGGCCACTCCTGCGTCAAGGGCCGTTTCGCCTGGGGTTACGCCACCCACCCAGACCGCATCACCAAACCGATGATCCGCAAGCACATCAGCGACCCGTGGCAGGAAGTCAGCTGGGAAGAGGCGGTCAACTACGCGGCCAGCGAATTACGGCGTATCCAGCTCAAATACGGGCGCGACTCCATCGGTGGCATCACCTCCAGCCGCTGCACCAACGAAGAAACCTACCTGGTGCAGAAACTGGTGCGCACCGCTTTCGGCAACAACAACGTCGACACGTGCGCCCGGGTCTGCCATTCGCCCACCGGTTATGGCCTCAAGCAGACCTTGGGCGAATCCGCCGGCACCCAGAATTTCGACTCGGTGATGAAGGCCGACGTGATCCTGGTGATGGGTGCCAACCCCACCGACGCTCACCCGGTGTTCGGCTCCCAGCTCAAGCGTCGCTTGCGCCAGGGCGCACGGCTGATCGTCATCGACCCGCGTCGTATCGATCTGGTGGACTCCCCCCATGCCCGTGCCGAACTGCACTTGCAACTGCGTCCGGGGACCAACGTGGCCATGCTCAATGCGCTGGCCCATGTGATTGTCACTGAGGGGCTGGTCAACCAGCCTTTTGTCGAGGAGCGCTGCGAGGCGGCGGACTTCGCCCGGTGGCGCGACTTCGTCAGCCAGCCGGAAAACTCGCCCGAAGTCCTCGGACCGGTGTGTGGCGTGCCCGCCGAGCAGATCCGCGCCGCCGCGCGGCTGTACGCCAGCGTTGACAATGCCGCTATCTACTACGGCCTCGGTGTCACCGAACACAGTCAGGGCAGCACCTCGGTGATGGGTATCGCCAACCTGGCCATGGTCACCGGCAATATTGGCCGTGAAGGGGTTGGGGTGAATCCGCTGCGCGGGCAGAACAACGTCCAGGGTTCCTGCGACATGGGTTCTTTCCCCCACGAGCTGCCCGGCTATCGGCACATTTCCAACGAAACGGTACGCGCCCAGTTCGAACAGGCCTGGAACGTGACCCTGCAACCCGATCCGGGGCTGCGCATTCCCAATATGTTCGAAGCGGCCCTGGACGGGACCTTCAAGGCGCTTTACTGCCAGGGCGAGGATATCGCCCAGAGCGACCCGAACACCCAGCACGTGACCGCGGCCCTGTCGGCCATGGAATGCGTGGTGGTGCAGGATATCTTCCTCAACGAGACGGCCAAGTTCGCCCATGTGTTCCTGCCGGGCAGCTCGTTCCTTGAGAAGGACGGCACCTTCACCAACGCCGAGCGCCGCATTTCCCGGGTGCGCAAGGTGATGGAACCGCTGGCCGGTAAGGCCGACTGGGAAGCCACCGTGGCCCTGGCCGATGCCTTGGGCTACAAGATGCACTACAACCATCCTTCGCAGATCATGGACGAGATCGCTCGCCTGACCCCCACCTTCAGCCGCGTCAGCTACGCCGAACTGGATCGTCACGGCAGCCTGCAATGGCCGTGTAACGACGCCGCGCCCGACGGCACGCCGACCATGCACATCGAGCAGTTCGTGCGTGGCAAGGGACGCTTCATGCTCACCGGCTATGTACCCACCGAGGAGAAGGTCAACAGCCGTTATCCGTTGCTACTGACCACCGGGCGGATCCTTAGCCAGTACAACGTCGGCGCCCAGACCCGACGCACCGACAACGTGGCCTGGCACGAGGAAGACCGGCTGGAAATTCATCCGACTGACGCCGAAAACCGCGGTATCGTCGAGGGCGACTGGGTCGGTATCGGCAGTCGCGCCGGGCAGACCGTGCTGCGTGCGAAAGTCACCGAGCGGGTGGCGCCAGGGGTGGTCTACACCACCTTCCACTTCCCCGAATCGGGCGCCAACGTCATCACCACCGACAACTCCGACTGGGCCACCAACTGCCCGGAATACAAAGTGACGGCGGTCGAGATCGTGCGGGTCAGCCAGCCTTCCGAATGGCAGAAGCGCTACCAGGCCTTCAGTGATGAACAGGGACGTCTGCTCAGAGAGCGTCGCCATGCCGAGAAAGCCGAGGTGCGGCGATGAGTTCCGAAAGCCTGATCAAGATGGCCAACCAGATCGCGCAGTACTTCGCCAGTGAACCGGATCACGCACAGGCGGTGAACGGCGTGCGCCAACACATGAAGAACTTCTGGACGCCGGCCATGCGTCGCCAGTTGAGTGCTTGGCAAACCGAGCATCCAGGCGCAGTACTGCATCCTTTGGTGCTGGCGGCACTGACGGAAACGACAGAGGGGGCGGTCTAGCGGGGCCTGCGATGGCGGGAACGGGCACAGCCCTGGCCGGTTCATCGTCGAAGACGTATGACAAAACCGATCAGGGCTGTGGTCAACTCAGGGATCTGTCAGTTGACAGTGATGTAGGGGTCCCAGCTGTAGTTCGGACCAATCTGGTTCAGGTTCCGGTCCAGCAGAACGAAGGTAACGGTGTACCAGAGTTTTCCTGCGTTCAGGGCCGTGGACTGCCAGAAGGTGTAGGTCACGTCAGTTTTGGCGATGCCGTGGGGGGCGCCCTTGTCCAGGTACGGCACCGGGATATTCGGGATGTTGTAGGAGATCGGGGTCGACATGGAACCTGGGTAATCACCGCCCTGGTGAGGATTGCCTTGCTGGACGTTGGTGATCAGTGCGACGCGGTCGAAGTTGCGCGACAGGGTCGTTGCGCGCCAGCGGATGTTGTCGCCGGGGTTCACGTCGATCCACAACTCGTCGCCACCTTCGCCGGTGTTGCCGCTGGCTTGCTTGTCGACCGCATCGCGGCTCACCAGCATGGCCACTGCGCCGCCGACATCGCCAGGATGGGCGATCAGGTAATCGGCATCAATCGTGACAAGCACATCAATTGTTTGGGTCGCTCCAGACATTTTGTTGCTCCTTGATCGTAGTGACATCGACGACCGCGCCCTCAAAGGGCGTCCGGGCCACCCGGTCCCTGGGTACGGTCTCGGGGGGAACGATAGAAGACGGCTTTATGGAGTCAAATTTCGATTTCTTGACGCTGAAAAAGCGCAGCGAAGCGCGACGGCGGCATGTCCTTGATTCGGTTCCGAACCGGACATTTTCGTAAGATGCATCGGGTGAAATTCTGGCGGCATGCGTAGGTGAAGGCGCACAGCGCATGTCTGTCTTTGCCTTCAATGCCGCCACGGACACGCCGCAGGAATTGGTCAGCCGCCGTGCTCGGTCCTGCGGCTGCTGACTTCCGCCGGTACGTCATCCCCGGCCATGCGTTTGCGAAACAACGCGGCGCGGGCCAGCAACAGGGTGGTCACCGGTACCGTGATGGACAGCAGGATCGGTATCAGCCAGGCATGCAGAACCGGCGCGGACTTGAGCGCTGAAAAATAGATGATCGAGGCCAGCGCCACGCACCAGGCGCCCAATGTTGAAGCCAGGGCCGGCGGGTGCATGCGCTGGAAATAATCCTTCAAACGCACCAGACCGATCGCTCCGGCCAGGGCGAACAGGCTGCTGAGCACCAGCAGGATCGCCACGGGAATTTCGACCCACATCGACAGTTCGCCGCTCATTCAATCACCTCGCCGCGCAACAGGAACTTGGCCAGGGCGAACGAGCCGACAAAGCCGAACAGGGCGATCATCAGCGCCGCCTCGAAATAGGTGTCACTGGCGTAACGAATGCCCAGCACCAGCATCATCAGCATCGCCACGATGTACAGATAGTCCAGGGCCAGTACCCGGTCTTGCGCTGACGGTCCCTTGAACAGGCGCAGCAAGGTCAGCACCATCGTCAGGGAGAACAGGAACAGGCTCAACAGGATCGCGTTGGACAGCAATGGGCTCATTCGAAAATCTCCATCAGCGGCCGCTCGAAGGTGGTCTTGAAGTGCGTAATGAATGCCGCTTCGTCTTCCAGATCGAACACGTGCAGCAGCAGGACGCTGCGATCCAGGGCCAGTTCCGACCAGACCGTGCCGGGAATCACTGTGGTGATCATCGACAGCGCCGCCAGGCCATTGGCATCGTGCAGGTCCAGCGGCACCTTGATGAACCGCGAGCGAGGTGGGTGGTGTCCAGCGTTGATCACACTCCAGGCCACGGCCAGATTGGACACCAGCACTTCGCGACCCACCAGCAGGAACAACCGCAGCACTGCCCAGGGCCGCCGAATATGGATGGGCCTGGGGCGCAACGGGCGCATCATTAAAGGTGCCAGCACGCCCAGTGCCGCTCCCAGCAGCAGATGCCCTGCACTGAGGGACAGGTTCAACAGCAGCCAGAGCAACCAGAGTGCCAGGGACAACCACGGAGCAGGAAACAGACGTTTCATGGTTGCACCTCTGTCAGTGTGCTGTCCGCTTTCGGGCCGGGGACGGGGCGGGTAGCGAGCACCGACATCACATAATGTTCGGGGGTGTTCAGCCCGGCGGCCGCCTCCTGGGTGTAGCGCAGCAGTGGCTCGGCCTTGAAGGTCAGCGCGATGCCCAACCCCAGGAGCACGATGATCGGCAGGCATTCGGAAGGTCGCAACAAGGGGGACGGTCGTTCTTGCGGCGTCCAGAAACGCTGGATACCCAGGCGCGAGAAAGCGATCAACGACGCCAGCCCCGACAGGATCAACAGCGCCAACAAGCCCCACGCCTGGTTCGACACCGGTTCCACACTGTCCCCAAGCCCCTGAGGATTGAGCAATGCGCTCATGAGCCCCAGCTTGCCGATGAACCCCGAAAGTGGCGGCATGCCCACCACCAACAGCGTGCAGGCGATGAAACTCAAGCCGAGGAAGGCCATGGTCCAGGGAATGACTTGCCCGATGACGGCTTTCTGTTCGTCATCGAGGTTGATGCCCTTGGGCGGTTGCAAGGATTCCAGTGGCCGAGGCAGGACATCGAGATCGTCCTCCAGCGACGGTTCATTGGCCGAGCGCGAGCGTTCGATCAGCTCGGCCAGCAAGAACAACGCACAGAGTGCCAGGGTCGAGCTCACCAGATAAAACAGCGCCGCACCCACCAGGTTTGGCTGGGCAAAGCCGATGGCCGACAACAGGATTCCGGCGGACACCAGGATACTCAGGCTGGCCATGCGCTCCAGGCGCTGGGCCGCAAGAATGGCGATGGCGGCACAGATGATCGTCGCCATGCCGCCGTAGATCAGCCAGTCGCCGCCGAAATATGCCGAGGCACCGGCCTGGCCGGAGAACAGCAACGTCCACAGGCGCAGGATCGTGTAGACGCCCACCTTGGTCATGATCGCGAACAGGGCCGCCACCGGCGCACTGGCGGCGCTGTAGGCCGGCACCAGCCAGAAGTTCAGCGGCCACATGCCGGCCTTGGCCAGGAACGCCACCGCCAGGATGCCCGCCCCGGCGTGCAGCAAGCCCCGGTCGGCTTCCGGTACCAGGGGCACCTTCAACGCCAGGTCAGCCATGTTCAACGTGCCGGTGACGCCATAGATCAGCGCCGCGCCGATCAGGAACAGCGAGGAGGCCAGCAGGTTGATGGAAATGTAGTGCAACCCCGACGACACCCGCGCCCGGCCCGAGCCGTGCAGCATCAAACCGTACGACGCTGCCAGCAGCACCTCGAAGAACACAAACAGATTGAACAGATCCGCGGTCAGGAAGGCCCCGTAGAGGCCCATCAACTGGATCTGGAACAGCGCATGGAAACTCGCGCCGGCGCGATCCCAGCGGGCTGTGGCGAACAGCAAGGCACTGACGCCGATGATGCCGGTCAACACCAGCATCAACGCCGACAGACGATCGACCACCAATACGATGCCGAACGGCGCCTGCCAGTTGCCCGGCAGGTACACGCCGATGGAGGCGGGCAGGGCCTGGTCCTGGGTCCAATGCAACAACAGCATGGCGATGCCCAGGCCCAGCAGGCTGGAAAACAGATTGATCCGCGCTTTGAGCGGGCGATGCTTCTCGCCCAGCATGAGCATCAGCGCAGCGGTCAGCAGCGGCAGCAGGATCGGCGCGGCGATCAAATGAGGCGTCAACGTCATTCCTTGGGCTCCCGACCGTCCACATGGTCCGTGCCGGTCAAGCCCCGGGAGGCCAGCAGGACCACCAGGAACAGCGCGGTCATGGCGAAGCTGATCACAATCGCAGTGAGAACCAGCGCCTGGGGCAGCGGGTCGGTGTAATGCAGCAGGTCCTGGGGTATGCCGTCCTTGATGATCGGTTCCTTGCCGATGAACAGGCTGCCCATGCTGAAGATGAACAGATTGACGCCATAGGACAGCAGGCACAGGCCCATGACCACTTGGAACGTCCGTGGTCGCAGCACCAGCCAGACCCCGGAGGCGGCCAGCACGCCGATTGCTATTGCGATGACTTCTTCCATCAGGCCGCGCCTCCCGCTACCGGTTGTGCAATGGGTTTTGGATGCAGGCCAGGCTTGTGGGCCCGCACCGACTGGTGAGCCAGAGCGGTGAGAATCAACAGGGTCGAACCGACCACCACGGCGTAGACGCCGATGTCGAAGAACAGCGCGCTGGCCAAATGAATATCACCCAGCACCGGCAACTCGAAATGCCAGGTGTGGGTGGTCAGGAATGGATAACCCACGGCCATCGCTCCAAGCCCCGTGACCGTGGCGAACAACAGCCCCGTGCCCATCCAGCGCAGCGGACGCAGGCTCATTTGCGCTTCGACCCATTGGGTGCCGGCGACCATGTATTGCAGGATGAACGCCACCGACATCACCAGCCCGGCCACGAAACCGCCACCGGGTTGGTTGTGTCCGCGCATGAACAGGTAGAACGACACCACCAGGGAGATCGGCAGCAGCAAACGCACCAGCACCGACGGCACCATCATGAACCCCAGCGCGGTATCACTGGCGTGGCGCGGGTTGACCAGGTCGGTGACCACGTCGGGCGCCAGCAGACGCTGTTGGGCCGGTAGCTGCATGCTTTCCTTGGGTGGCCGGAAACGTCGCAGCAGGGCGAAGACCGCCAGAGCCACCGCCACCAGCACCGTGACCTCGCCAAGGGTGTCGAAGCCACGGAAATCCACCAGCATCACGTTCACCACGTTGCTGCCGCCGCCCTCGGGCAAGGCCCGGCTCAGGTAAAACGATGAAATATCGTTGGGTGTCTGACGGGTCAGCATTGCGTAGGACAGCAGCGCCATGCCGCCACCCACGGCGATGGACAGCAGTAAGTCCCGCAGGCGGCGGATGCGCGCGCGTCGTTCGCTGTTGGGTCGCGGCGCTGCATCCTCGATCCGCCGGGGCAACCAGCGCAGGCCCAGCAGGATCAGCACGGTGGTGACCACTTCCACGGCCAGTTGCGTCAGGGCCAGATCGGGGGCCGAGAACCAGACGAAGGTCACGCAGGTCATCAGGCCGCAGACGCTGACCATGGTCAGGGCCGCGAGCCGGTGATACTTGGCTTGCCAGGCCGCGCCCAGGGCACAGGCAATTGCCAGCAGCCACAGGGTCACGAACACGATGGAGCCAGGGATCTTCGGCCGGTCACCCCACACCAGCGTGCTGTTGAGCATTGGGATCAGCCCGGCCAGTACGGCGGCCAGCACCAGCCAGAACAGCTGCGCTTGCAGGCGCCGGGTGCTGATCTTGCGCTCCAGCCGTCGGCCCTGGCGCATCATCAGCACCAGGCAGCGCTCGAACAGCCGCTTGCCGCTGAATCGGCCAATGAACGGTGGATGCTTGATGTGGCCCAGTTTGAACTGATTGCGCAGCAGCAGATAAAGCACGATGCCGCCGGACATCGCCACCAGGCTCATGATCATCGGCGCGTTCAGGCCATGCCAGATCGCCAGGCTGTACTCGGGCAACGGGCCGCCCACCACCGGCAACGCAGCGGCGGCCAGCAACGAGCCGACCACCTGGGCCGGGAAAATGCCCACCAGCAGACAGGCGAACACCAGCAACTCCACCGGTGCTCGCATCCAGCGTGGCGGTTCATGGGGGGTATGGGGCAGGTCGGTGGCCGGGGGGCCGAAGAACACGTCCACGGTAAAGCGCAGGGAGTAGGCGACGCTGAAGGTCCCGGCAATGGTGGCGATGATGGGTAGCGCCAGCTCGACCCAGGCCGTGGCGGAGATAAACACGGTTTCGGCGAAGAACATTTCCTTGGACAGGAACCCGTTGAGCAGCGGCACCCCGGCCATCGCCGCGCTGGCGACCATGGCCAGGGTGGCGGTGAACGGAATCAGCCGCACCAGGCCGCTGAGCCTTCGAATATCGCGGGTGCCGCTTTCGTGGTCGATGATCCCGGCGGCCATGAACAGCGAGGCTTTGAAGGTGGCGTGGTTAAGAATATGAAACACCGCCGCCACCGCCGCCAGCGGACTGTTGAGGCCCAGCAGCAGGGTGATCAACCCCAGATGGCTGATGGTGGAGTAGGCCAGCAGGCCCTTGAGATCGTTCTGAAACATCGCGCAGTAGGCGCCCAGCAACAACGTACAGGCCCCGGCGCCGCCGACGATGTAGAACCATTGTTCACTGCCCGACAGCGACGGCCACAACCGCGCCAGCAGGAATACGCCGGCCTTGACCATGGTGGCCGAATGCAGATACGCCGATACCGGAGTGGGCGCGGCCATGGCATGGGGAAGCCAGAAGTGGAAAGGGAACTGCGCGCTTTTGCTCAGCGCGCCGATCAGGATCAGCGGCAGCAGGATGGGGTAGAGGGCGTGGTCACGGATCACGTTGCCGGCAGCCAGGACCTTGTCCAGGTCATAGCTGCCCACCACATGGCCGAGGATCATCACGCCGGCCAACAGACACAGCCCGCCGGCCCCGGTCACCATCAAGGCCATGTAGGCACCGCGTCGGGCATCGGCGCGGTGATGCCAATAGCCGATCAGCAGGAATGAGAACAGGCTGGTCAGTTCCCAGAAAAACACCATCTGGATCAGGTTGCCGGAAATCACCAGGCCAAGCATGGCGCCCATGAAGGCCAGGAAAAACGCAAAGAAACGCGGTACCGGATCGTCCGGCGACATGTAGTAGCGGGCATACAGCGACACCAGCGTGCCTATGCCCAGCACCAGCATCGCGAACAGCCAGGCGAAACCGTCCAGGCGCAGCACGACATTCAGGCCCAGGCTCGGTAGCCAGAAGTACTCCTCACGAATCACACCGCCGTCGGCGATCTGCGGGTACAGCAAAGCCACCTGAACGGTGCCGACCAAGGCCACGAGGCCTGCCAGCAAGGATTCGGCGTTACGGGCGTTATGCGGCAGCAGCGCCGCGACACAGCTGCCGATGAAGGGCAAAAGCAATAGAACTATCAGTGACATAGGCTTCTATTCGGCGGGAGTTTGTCAGGGATCATACGTGGCGAGCGTCCGATCACCAACCGCCAGCCTGTCGCAGAATCCTACAAGGCCGGTGGAGTTTTCCTATTTTGCGTGGGGTAGGAGCCGCCGAAGACGGCGATCTTCCTAGAGGCAAAACTTCTCGAAAGGTTTTTCGATTGCCTCAGCGTTCGCGCTCGAGCACCTCATCCGCCTCGTTGACAATTTTGCCGCGGGTTTTCAGTTCACTGACGATCACCGCCGCCACGATCAACACCGCACCTACCAGCGCAATCGCCGGCAACCGCTCGCCGGCCAGGCGCCCGGCGATACCGGCCCACACGGGCTCGCCGGCATAGATCAGCGTGGCGCGGGTGGGCGAGACGCTTTTCTGCGCCCAGTTCATCGCCACCTGGATCGCCGCGCTGGCCGCCCCCAGGCCCACGGCGCTGATCAGCAATAGCCAGGAAAAGTCCGGAATTCTTTCCTGGGTGGGCACGACCATCAAAAATGCCAGCACCGCCGTGCTTGCCAGTTGCACCACGGTTACCCGGCGCACATCGACCTGGCCGGCGTAGGCACTGATCAGGATGATTTCGGCGGCAATGGCGATGGCGCTGATCAGCGTGGCGATTTCACCGGGGCTGAAATTCAACGATGCCCCGGCCGGGCCCGACACCAGCATCAACCCGGTGAAGGCCAGCATGATGCCCAGGCTCGGCATCAAGCCGGGCCGACGGCCCAGCACCAGCCACTGCAACAGCGGCACGAACGGCACGTAAAGTGCGGTGATGAACGCCGATTGGCTGCTGGGAATGGTCTGCAGGCCGACGGTCTGCAAGCCATAGCCGAGCATGATCGCCACGCCGATGAAGCTCCCGGCCTTGAGTTCGAACAGGGTCAGGTCCCGCAGATGCCGCCACGAAAACAGCGCGACAAAGGCAGCAGCGGCGGCAAACCGCAGGCCCACGAAAAACATCGGCCCGCTGACCGTCATGGCGTGTTGCACCAGCAAGAAAGTCCCGCCCCAGATCATGGTGATCAGCACCAGCACGCATTCGGCCTTGCTGAACCTTGAGAAACGGGAGGAAGCTTGAGGGGAGTTCACCGATGCCATGACCTTGCGCGCCACTTGAGGCGGACGCACAATGCGCCCGAAGAAGGTGGGCAGTATAATGCGCAACCCCAGCAGATGAGCAATATAGTGCACAAAGAAAACGGCCAGCGGGCATCCGTCCTGCAACACGTCAGCCAGAACGTCCGCCGCCTGCGGCACGCCGCGCAGCTCAGTCAGACAACCCTGGCCGAACTTTCAGGGGTCAGCCGGCGCATGTTGGTGGCCATCGAGGCCGGCGAAAAGAACGTCAGCCTGACCACCCTTGACCGTGTCGCCGAAGCCCTCGACGTGGCCTTTAGCGACTTGATTCAGGCCCCCGATGCCCGCGACCCGAGTCGCATCAACGAACTGGCCTGGGCCGGTACCATCCCCGGCAGCAAAGCCGTGCTGCTGGCCAAGGCCACCGCCAGTCGCGAAGTCGAACTTTGGGAATGGCGCCTGGAGCCCGGTGAGCATTACCCATCCGAACCTGATGCCGATGGCTGGAGCGAGCAGCTCTATGTGTTCGAAGGCTGCCTGACCCTGACGCTGGGCAGCGCAGAGCACCAGATAGGCGCCGGTGAGTTTTTCATGTTTGCCAGCAACCAGCCCCATGCCTATCGCAATGAGGGTCCGGTGGCGACGAGATTCGTACGCAACGTGGTGATTTGATTCCTGGAGAGCGACATGCATACAGCGCTGGATCGACCTGGCAGCAGCATCACCCGCGAGGCCGATGTCCTGATCATCGGCGGTGGTCTGAGCGGAGCCATGCTGGCGGCGCAGCTACTGCGCCTGCCTGGCCGGCGCAACGTGCTGATCGTTGAGCCGCGCAGCGAGTTGGGCCGGGGCGAGGCCTACAGCGCCGTGGAGCTGGGCCACACCTTGAACGGCAACGCCGCGCGAATGAGCGTCGATCCGGACAACGCCGATGACTTGACTCAATGGCTCGCCGAATTCATCGAAGCCGGTGGTTGGCCCGAGTCGGATCAGCAGCATGTACCGGTCAGCGAGCTGTTCCCGCCCCGGGGAATCTTTGGTTTATATGTGCAGCAGCGTCTGGCCGAAGCCCGGGCGCTGGGAGCCCGCAATGGCTCTGTGGCGGAGCATGTGCGCGGGGAGGCCGTGGATCTGCAGGTCGCCGGTGATGCCGTGCTGCTGACGCTTGACGATGGCCAGACGTTGCGCGGACGTTGCGCGGTGCTCGCCACCGGCATGTTCCCGGCGGCGCGCACCCCGCAGACCGAATCCAGCGGCTTGAATGCCGCCGCGCTGGACCCTTGGGATGTAGCGGCGATGCGTCGGCTCGATCCGCAATCCACGGTGTTGATCATTGGCTCAGGGCTGACGATGGTGGATGCCGTGGTGTCCCTCGAGCAGGCCGGGCATCGCGGACCTATCGAAGTGTTTTCCCGCCATGGCCTGCTGCCCCATGTGCGTCGACAACCGCCTGAGTGGGTGGACTTTCTCGCCGCCGATCACAGCCTCCGCTCGCCACGCCAATTAATGCGCGCTCTGCGTGAGCAATGCCGTCAGGCCCAGGCCGAAGGCATCGACTGGCAGGCCCCTCTGGACACGGTGCGTGCGCACATCGGGCGCTTGTGGAGCCAGGCCAGCGAGGTGCAGCGCCGGCAATTCGTGCGGCATGTACGACCCTGGTGGGAGAGCCATCATCATCGTTCGCCGCCTTTGAGCGCTGAGCTGGTGGCGCGGTTGCACGAGGAAGGGCGGTTGCGGATCCAGGCAGCGTCGTTCAAGGGGCTGGCGCCGTCTGCCGAGGGAGCGGTGAACATCCGCATTCGCCGAAGGGGCGAGGCAGACCTGACGGTGGTGCAGGGGGCTGCGCTGATCAACTCCAGTGGCATTGAATACGATTGGCGCCGGGTTGCACGACCGTTGCCCCAACAACTGCTGGCTCGCGGATTGGTCCAGCCCGGCCCGCTGGCCCTGGGCATCGCCGCCCGTCCCGATGGCGCGGTGCTGGATGCCCAGGGCGAGCCTGCCAGTCGTCTGTTCGCCATGGGGCCACCGTTGCGCGGGATGTGGTGGGAAAGCACCGCCGTGACCGATGTGGCGAGCCAGGCCAAGGCGCTGGCGGCACGGTTGGTTCAGTTGCAATCAACCTGAACATTGTCCCCCGTGGCGAGGGGATTTATCCCCGCTGGGGTGCGAAGCGCCCCTAAAGCTGACGCCTCGGTGTATCAGGCAGATTTTTTGGGGCCGCTGCGCGACCCAGCGGGGATAAATCCCCTCGCCACAAAGGGCGGCACAAATCGGCAGTGTGTCAGCCAGTCACGGTCACCCAGCGCTGTTCCCTCGCCGCCAGGCGAATCGCCGCCGCCAGCCGCTCCACTTCCCAGGCTTCTGCAAAATCGGTCCCGTCGCCGCCTTGGCCAGCGAGGGCCATGATCAGTTCCTGGACTTCCAGGGTCTTCAATTCGTTGTACCCCAACTGATGCCCGGCCGCTGGGCTGAACGCGGCATAGCCCGGCAGATCCGGGCCGGCCAGCAGACGTTGGAAGCCCCCGTGGCCGACGCGGCACAGGCGCAGTTCATTCAGCCGTTCCTGATCGAACGCCAAGGTGCCGAGCGTGCCGCTGATCTCAAAACTCAGGTGATTCTTGTAGCCGTGCTTGAGCCAACTGCTGCTGACCGTGCCTCGGGCGCCGCTGGTGAAGCGCAGCAGGGCGTGGACCTGGTCATCCACGGCGATGGTGCGCTGCTCAGTGTTGCCGGCACTGGCGGGGCGTTGGCTGTGTACGGTCTGGCTGTCGGCACACACGGCCTCGACATCGCCCAATAAATGACGGGCCATGGCCAGCAAGTGACTGCCCAGGTCCGCCAATGCGCCGCCAGCGTGGGCGGCTTCGCAGCGCCATGACCATGGTGAGGTCGGATCGGCCATGAAGTCTTCGCTGAACTCGCCCTGGAAACTGATGATCTGCCCCAGTTCCCCGCGCCGGATCATGTCACGCGCCCGTTGAATGACTGGATTGTGCTGGTAGTTGTAGCCGACCCGCGTGACCACGCCGGCCGCCTTGGCTGCCCGTTGCATCTGGTCGGCCTGTTCCAGCGACACGGCCAGGGGCTTTTCACAATAAACCGGCTTGCCCGCTGCCAGCGCAGCCATGGCCATCGGGAAGTGCAAATGGTTGGGCGTGGTGATGGCGATCAGGCCGACCTTCGGGTCGTCGATCAGTTGTTGCCAGTCGCTGTGGGCCGTCTCGAACCCCCAGCTCTGGGCGCACTGCCGGGCACGCTGGGGATCGGCATCGGCCAGCGCCGCCAGTGTCAGGTTCAGGGGGAGGTCGAACACCGCTTTGGCATTGTGAAACGCCAAGGCATGGGCACGGCCCATAAAGCCAGTGCCAATCAGACCGATGCCGAGTTCGCGCATGAGAAAGAGCCCTTTGAGTTTTTATTTTCAGAAGGGCTCTTTATGGAATAAATATTCGCATATTGCAAATACTGGAATAAATATTCTTTTGTTGGCGCTCACTGCACCACCCCCTGTGGGAGCGAGCCTGCTCGCGATAGCGGTGGATCAGTGACATCAATGCTGGCTGATCCAACGTCATCGCGAGCAGGCTCGCTCCCACAGGGGAAACATCATCAGGAGAGGAAACCCCCATCCACATTCAGCGCCACACCGGTGGTATAGCTGGACGCATCACTGGCCAGGTACAGCACCGCGCCGGCCATTTCGCTTGGATCGGCCACGCGCTTGAGCGGGATCTGCGCCAGGGCGGTTTTCAGGATCGCGTCGTTCTTGACCAGCGCCGAGGCGAACTTGGTGTCGGTAAGGCCCGGCAGCAAGGCATTGCAGCGGATGCCGAATTGCGCGCATTCCTTGGCGAACACCTTGGTCATGTTGATGACCGCGGCCTTGGTCACCGAGTAGATGCCCTGGAAGATCCCCGGCGAGATGCCATTGATCGACGCCACGTTGATGATGCTGCCGCCACCGTTTTCGCGCATCAGCTTGCCGGCTTCGACCGACATGAAGAAATAGCCGCGAATGTTCACGTCGACGGTTTTCTGGAATGCCCCCAGGTCAGTGTCCAGCACGTTGCAGAACTGCGGGTTGGTGGCGGCGTTGTTCACCAGGATGTCCAGGCGCCCGAACTGCTCGCGGATACCGGCAAATACCTGGCTGATCTGTTCCATTTCACCGATGTGGCAGGCGATGGCGGTCGCTTTGCCGCCAGCGGCGATGATGGCATCGGCCACGTGCTGGCAACCCTCGAGTTTGCGGCTCGAGACGATCACATGGGCGCCTTGCTGGGCCAGCAGTTTGGCGATGGCCTCGCCGATGCCGCGGCTGGCGCCGGAAACGAAAGCGATTTTACCGTCGAGGTCGAACAACTGAGTCTTGGACATGCTGTTTCCTTGTTATAGATGCGCTCAGAGCGTGGATTTGCTGATGACCTGCAGGCTCATCTGCTCCAGCAGTTTGTTCATCTGAACGAACTGCGCGAAGCGTTTGTCCTGGGTCTGGCCATGGAAGAAGCGGTAGTAGATCTGTTGGACGATGCCGGCCAGACGGAACAGGCCGTAGGTGTAATAGAAGTCGAAATTGTCGATGCGGATCCCGGAGCGTTCGGCGTAGTAATCGACGAACTCGCGACGGGTCAGCATGCCCGGTGCATGGCTGGGCTGGCGGCGCATCAGTTGTACCGGGGCCGGATCGCCGGCTTCGATCCAGTAGGCGAGGCTGTTGCCCAGGTCCATCAGCGGGTCGCCAATGGTGGTCAGTTCCCAGTCCAGCACGCCGATGATCTGCATCGGGTTCTCTGGGTCGAGGATCACGTTGTCGAAGCGGTAGTCGTTGTGCACGATGCTGGAGGTGGGGTGGTCGGCAGGCATCTTCTCGTTGAGCCAAGCCTTGACCACCTCCCATTTCGGCGCGTCCGGGGTCAGGGCTTTTTCGTAACGGTCGCTCCAGCCACGGATCTGCCGGGCCACGTAGCCTTCGGGCTTGCCCAGGTCGGCCAGGCCGCAGGCCTTGTAGTCAACCTGATGCAGTTCGACGAGGCGGTCGATGAAGCTCTTGCACAGGGCTTCGGTACGGGCAGCGTCAAAACCCAGTTCCGGCGGCAGGTCGGAGCGCAGGATGATGCCCTTGACCCGCTCCATCACGTAGAACTCGGCGCCCATCACCGACTCGTCGGTGCAGTGCACGTAAGCCTTCGGGCAATAGGGGAAACCTTCGCGCAACTGATTGAGGATGCGGAACTCACGGCCCATGTCGTGGGCGGACTTGGCTTTATGGCCGAACGGCGGGCGCCGCAGGACGAATTCCTGTTCAGGGTATTCCAGCAGGTAAGTCAGGTTCGAAGCGCCACCGGGAAACTGGCTGATCTGCGGCGTACCGGTCAGGCCTGGAATGTGGGCCTTGAGGTACGGGTCGATCAGACTGGCATCGAGTTCTTCACCGTCGCGGACACGGGTGGACTGATCAGTAAACGCCATGCTTATCCCTTCTGCTTATTTTGGAGGCCATCGATCATTGGCTAATCTAATGGCAGGTGAGAGGCGTCACAAGCACGCCAGGGTCTTATAGGTTAGCGTGTTGCAGGATAATCAGCGGGCCTGATGCCGGGTGGATGAGCTATGGTTTCAGCGTCTGTCGCTTTTCAGGGAGCCATCGCGATGGGATGCCCGCAAGTCTGTGGCACCGCAACCTTGCAATGCAGTTTCGGCGCCGCCCCGGCGGTGCTCAATGTGCTGCCGGTCAATCGGCTGCTGACCGGCGGGATGCCGGCGGCGAATATCATGGATCACATTCCTCTGGTGAACATCACCAGCTTCGGTATGTGTCAAAGCCTGGCTAACCCAACCGTCGCCGCTGCGACTGCCGCGGCATTGGGCGTGCTGACACCCATGCCGTGCATTCCTGCCACCGCTACGCCCTGGATCCCCGGCGGCCCGCCGACCTTGCTGTTGGGCAACATGCCGGCCATCGATGCCAACAGCACCCTGATGTGTACCTGGGCCGGGGTGATCAAGATCGTCGTGCCGGGGCAGGTGCAGATGCTCATTCCCTGATTGGTGCGGACCTACAGGTAGGGATGATTTCCTGTGGGAGCGAGCTTGCGCGCGATAGCGGCGGTTCAGTTGGTGGAGATGTTGGCTGTACCACCGTCATCGCGAGCAGGCTCGCTCCCACATGGGTAAGGGGAAAGATAATAATTATGCTTGCGCCGGATCACTCCAGCGCCTGAACCACCAGCGCACCCTGGAAATCGGCTTGCCCTCGGCGTCCAGTGGTCGGCCGTCTTCGGCATAAGCGTGTGCCGGTTCCAGCAGTTGGCCGTTGAGGTAGCGGGCCTCGACGGCGGGGTTGCCATTGGGGTGCATGCGTCGATAACGACCGTCACGCACACCGTCACGATAGAACTCGGACTCGGCCAGTTGCCCATCGGGGAAATAGTTGTTCGCTTCACCGTGCAGCAACCCACCCCGATAAGCGGCCTGGCGCTGCAGCCCGCCTTCGGCGGCGTAGAAGCTTGCCACGCCCTGCAGTTTGCCTTTGACGAAGGGCAACACCGCCGAGACTTTACCGTTGGGGTGATACAGCGTGCTGGTGCCTTGCAGCTCACCTTGCTGATAGTTGAGTTTCGCTTGCGGGCGCTGGGTCTCCTCAATCTGCAGCGGGCCGTCGAGGTGGCCGTCGACCAGTTGCCCGCTCAGGTGACTGTCGCCACGCTCCACGTCGAGTTTTTTCGAGGTCATTGGCACGCTCCCGTCAGTTGACCTTCACCAAGCCGCCCTTGATGGTCAGCATGCCGCCGCCGTCCACGGTCTGTTCGGCGGCGGCCTTGTTCACCAGGCTGATGCCGGCGTCGTTGGTCAGGGTGGTGCCGGCCTTGTTTTCCAATGACGTACCGGCCTGGTTGCTCAGGGCGGTTCCAGCCTTTTGGCTGATGGACGTGCTGGCCTGGGCCGCCAGGTCGGCACCGCTCTTGATCGCGAAACTGCCGCCGCTTTGCAGGGTCAGGGTGCCACTGACCTTGATGGTCAGGTTGCCGTCCACCGTCAGTTCATAGTTACCGGTGACCTTGTGCGCGTAGTTGCCCCCGGTGCTGTGGTTCTGGTCCGAACCCACGGTCACGGTGCGGGTGTCCTTCACATCGAGGCTGTCGCTGCCGGTCTGGATGGTCACGCTGCGTTTGCCCTTTTCCAGGGTGACGGTTTCGTCGCCTTCCTTGACCGTGCGAGTGCGCGCGTTCTGCACCGTGAGGGTTTCATCGTGACCGACCGTGGCGGTGGTGTCGTTGAGCACGTTGATGTTGAAGTCTTTCTGGGCCTGGAGAAAAACCTCCTCGGCGTCCTTCTTGTCCTCGAAGCGCAATTCGTTGAAACCGCCGCCGCCCTTGGACGAGTTGGTCTTGATCCCGGACTGGGTCTGGTTGGCCGGCAGCGCGTAGGGCAGGGCGTTGTCGCCGTTGTAGACACAACCGGTCACCAGCGGCCGGTCGGGGTCGCCGTCGATGAAGGTGACGATGACCTCCTGGCCGATGCGCGGCACGAACTGCATGCCAAACCCCTTGCCGCTCCAGGGCAAAACCACACGAACCCAGCAGGATGAACTCTCGTCGTTCTTGCCGGTGCGGTCCCAAGGGAACTGCAACTTGATCCGCCCGTATTCGTCGGTCCAGATTTCTTCGCCGGCCTTGCCCACCACCAGTGCCGTCTGGGTGTGCATGCGGGGTTTTTGCGTGGTGCGGGGCGGTCGATAAGTCGTGGCCTTGGGAATCGCCTCGAAGCGGTTTCGGTAGCTATCGTGGCTGGCTTCGTGGCTGACCGAGGTCACCACCCAATCGATATTCAGCGTCGAGTCTTCATGGCCGGCGAGGGTGAACCAATACCCCGGCACCAGCCAACGGCAGTCGCTTTCGCCGACAAACCGCTTCTCCTGACTGCGCAGGCCATCCACCCGTTGTTTGGTCAACGCATCGCCCTGGCCCTTGGCGTCATAGCCGCCCGGATGCTCGTATATCGAACTCGGCCCGGCGACGGCTTCGGCCTGGCTGAAGAGCGAAGTCGTTGGGGTGGTGAATTGGTAATCGGTCGCCTGGTACACCCCGGCCACCGCTTGCAGGCACACCTGGCCTGAGCGGATGCCATGCAGTTCCCGATCACCTATTTTCTGCCCGAGATAATTCACCGTCGGGCCATTGGGGATCGGCAAGAACGCATCATTGTTGTCAGCCAGCACCAGCGTGTGCGTGCCTTGCTCGTGGCTGAAAAACCAGAAAATCCCGTCTTCTTCCATCAAGCGCGAAACAAAGGCCAGATCGGTTTCGCCGTATTGCACGCAGTATTCGCGTGGTGTGTAGCTGCCGGTGAGTTTGAGCTGGAAATCGGTGAAACCATGGGCCTTGAAAATCGTGGTGACGATGTCCGAGGTGGCGAGGTTCTGAAACACCCGATTGTTGCTCGCCAGGGTCAGCCACCAAAGCCACGGGCGCAATAAAAGTTGATAGCGTTCGGCGGTGGCGTCGGCGGGGAGCTGGCGGATTTCCGCGACCAGACAGTCCAGCGGGCGCAACAAGGCGTCCTTGTGCAGGGTCATGGTGACATGGCTGGCGACAGCGCTGGTGAGGGTCAGCGAAGGGCCGTCGTTGATGCCGTTGAGGATGTGCGAGCCCAACGCATTGAGGCTCTCTTCGCCGGACAGCGATTCCGGATACAGCGCCGACAGCGTGGCCGCGGTGAGGGAGAGGGTGGTGTTGCTGTCGGTGGAGCGGGGCATTGATTGTCCTCAGCGCCTTTAAATATCGTCAGGAAATCCTTCGACCGGGCCTGCCCATAAACACGACTCAACCGGGAAAGGAACATTGTCCAGTTGATTGGTATTGACCCCAATGCGTTGAGCGCAAATTTTGTCAGGCTCGCCAACTTTTTTAATCTTGATGAATCCGCTATTTACGTAATCATCCACTTTCTTCATCTGTTTTGGTTTTATCCATGCGAGGTTGAAATACAAAACATAGACTTCTGACAGTTTGCTAATGCCGAGTTTTTCTTTTTTCTCTCGTATTTCAGACGGTGGTATGGTCGTTAAATAGAAACCTTCTTCATGCTGCTTTTTGAACCAGGCCCACTTTTGAGGTTGATTCATCGTGCATTTCCACTCCCGGACGGCGGGGGTGCCGATTTGATTATCAGTGATGGATTTGGCCGCTGACTGGGTGGTGTAGTGATAGAACTTCATAAGGGCTCCGGTCCAACTCAGAAAGTCTTAACAGGCGATGAACCACGACGGTTTGTCACTCCAACACCCACTCCGCCAACTTCCCCGTCACCTGCGTCATCAACACATTCTCCACATCCCTTGCTCCTGCCGCGCTGCACTTGGCCAACACGGCCTTGACGATCCCTGCGTCGAACTCGAACTGCTTGCCGGTCGCGGCCTTATACCGCCCACGCAGTTTCTCCAGCTTGGCCAGGACAATGGCTTCCAGCGTCGCCTCCTCCAGCGGCCGATACGCCACCACCGTCATGCGCGCCAGGAATGCGGGGCGAAACGCTTGCAGCAAGACTTTATGCAAGGCTTCGTTGAAGGCGTCGCTGCCCAGTTGCGCGGCTGGCGTGTCCAGGAGCAGTTCGGCGCCGACGTTGCTGGTGGCGAGCATCACCGTGTTCTTGAAGTCCACCACCAGGCCGGTGCCGTCTTCCATCAGGCCTTTGTCGAAGACGTTGTAGAAGGCCTCGAGCACATCCGGGTGGGCCTTTTCGATTTCATCCAGCAACACCACCGAGTAGGGTTTGCGCCGCACCGCTTCGGTGAGCACACCGCCGCTGCCGTAGCCGACATAGCCGGGCGGGGCGCCTTTGAGTTGGCTGACGGTGTGGGCTTCCTGGTATTCCGAAAGGTTGATGCTGATCAGGTTGCGTTCGCCGCCATACAAGGCATCGGCCAGGGCGTAGGCGGTTTCGGTCTTGCCCACGCCGGTGGGGCCCACCAGCAGGAATACGCCGACCGGCTTCTGCGGATCGGTCAGGCCGGCGCGGTAGGCTTGCAGGCGCTGAGCGATGGTGTTCAACGCGGTGTCCTGGCCCATAACCCGCAGGCCCATGCGCTGACCGAGGGTGCGCACGGCGTGGGCTTCGTCGGCGAGCATCTTGCCTACCGGGATGCCGGTCCAGCCGGCGATCACGGCGGCGACGGTCTTGCTGTCCACCTGTTCGGGTACCAGCGGATCGTCCTGGCGAATGGCATCCAGGCCGGCCTCCAGACGCAGCAGTTCGGCAGCCAGGTGGTCGATGCGGTTATCGATCTCGGTGTCGGGCTTTTCACCGTCGGCGCGCTCGCTCAAGGCCAGCAGCTCGCGGCGGGTGTCGAGCAGTTCGCGCACCGCTTCGCGCTCTTCACCCCAGCGGGTCTCCAGCTCGCGGATGGCCTGCACGTTGCCGCTCGACTCGGTTTCCAGCAGGGTGATGCGCTCGCGGTGATCCAGTCCGGTGGCCTGTTCACGGCGCAAGCGTTCGACTTCGTCCTTGAGGCTGTTCTGGCGATGGCGCAGGCTTTCCAGGGGCGGCGGCACATCGTGTTGGCCGAGGGCGACCCGCGCGCAGGCGGTGTCGAGCACGCTGATGGCTTTGTCCGGCAACTGTCGCCCGGAAATGTAGCGGTGGGACAGCTTCACCGCCTCCTGAATGGCCGCATCCAGCACGTGTACGCCGTGGTGTTGTTCCAGTTTGGTCGCTACGCCACGGAGCATTTCCACGGCGGTGAGTTCGTCCGGTTCTTCGACCTGCACCAGTTGGAAGCGGCGGGCGAGGGCCGGGTCTTTCTCGAAGTATTTTTTGTATTCCAGCCAGGTGGTGGCGGCCAGGGTGCGCAGTTCACCCCGGGCCAGGGCCGGTTTGAGCAGGTTGGCCGCATCGCTGCCACCTTCAGCGCCGCCGGCACCGATCAGGGTGTGGGCTTCGTCGATAAACAGAATGATCGGTTTTTCAGCGCTGCGTACAGCGTCAATCACGCCTTTGAGACGCTGTTCGAACTCGCCCTTGACGCCCGCGCCGGCCTGCAACAGGCCCAGATCCAGCACGCGCAAAGTGACCTCCTGCAACGACGGTGGCACGTCGCCTGCGGCAATGCGCAGGGCCAGCCCTTCCACCACGGCGGTTTTGCCGACGCCCGGCGCGCCCACCAGGATCGGGTTGTTCTGCCGACGTCTGAGCAGGATATCGATGCACTGACGAATCTCACCGTCGCGTCCGACGATGGGATCGATGCGTCCGTCCCGAGCGTCGGCGGTCAGGTCCTGGGTATATTGGTCGAGCACCGGGTCCTGTTTCGGTGGTGCCTCACCGGGTTTTACCGGGCGCACGCCGCCGACATGTTCCCGCGAGCTTTCGGTCCATTCCAACAGATGGGCGCGCAAGGCCTCCCGGGGAATGCGCAGCAGCGACGAGGCACTGTTGAGCAACAGGCTGCGACGCTCATCACGGTCCAGCAGTGCCAGCAACAACAAGCCGGAACGAATGCTGTCCAGGCCCAGCACGCTGGCCTGCACCACAGCATCTTCCAGCAGGCCGATGGTTTGCGTCGACAGGGCCGGCGTGCGGGTACTGCCGGATTTGAACAGCTCCAGGGCCTTGTTGATTTCTGCCGCCACCGCGTCGCGCTCCAGGCCAAAGCGCGGCAACAGGCAGGCAAAGTCACCGCCTTCGATGTCCAGCAGTTCCAGCAGCAGGTGCTCGATTTCCACATAGTGATGGCTGCGTTGCAGGCAGCGTTGCGCGGCGCGTTCCAGGGCGCGACGGTTGTCCGGGTTGAGGCGTCCGATCAGGCTGGCCAGTTCCATTTCAGGCGATCTCCGGCTGACGAAGGCGAGTTTCGATCCGTTGTACGGCAAGGTTCGGCTGGCGTTGCAGGCCACCGTTCCAGCTCAATCGCGGCGGCGCCTGGCGAACCAGTTGCAGTGGCCCGGCGCCACGGATCAGCAGCACCAGACTGCAATCCAGATCGGGACCGAAGTACAAGGCGTAAAGGCTGGCGAGTAACGGATGGGTCTCGCCGGTGGGCAGCAATGCATTGGCCTGAACCGCGGTCAGCGGGCCGAGGGTCAGGCGCACGCCGGCATGTTCGTCCCAGACCCGAGTGCCGGCGACCGCGCTGTGGCCCAAGCGCAAGTTGCGCCCGCCGGGCTGCAAGCGGCTGCGGCTGGCGGGGGGAATTTCGCGCCAGCCACCTTTGTAGGCGGTCAGTTCCACCGGCAGCCCGAACTGTTCGCGCACGATGGCCGCAAACCCGGCCAGGGAGCGCCGGCCATCGGCGTACAGTGCGGTACACGCCAGCACGCCCGCATCGGGCGCGGCCTGGCGTTCTTGCAACGCCTTGGGCAGCAGGCCGGTCAATGCACGCAATTGCGCCTGCACGGCAGACGCCGCCGGTGCGGTAAAACCCAGGGCGATGCGGTGTTTGCGCATCACTTTGTAGAGCAGGCTGAGCAGACGATGCTGGAACAGGTCGAGAAACTCCGCCGGCGCATGATCGCGCGCCCGTGCCCGTTGTTGCAGCCATTCCTGATAGGCGTAGGGCAAGGGGCCGTCGGGGCCGCCGAGGCCAAAGATCGGCGTGGTCAGGATGGGTGCCGTGCCGGGCTCCTGCTTCAGGCTTTCGACTTCACTGGCGGCGAACAGCGGTGTCAGCGGTCCCCGCAGGCGCAGGGCTTCGGCGTGGGGCGCGGTGCCGCTGCCCAGGGTTTCGGCCTGGGGCTGTTCGCGCTCCAGCACCAGCAATGCCTGAAGCCATTCGAAACGATGCGGGTCGCGCCGCAAACGTTCGCTCAGGTTCAGAGCGTCAGGGGTTTGCCGGCTTGGGGTTGCCATGTTTTCACCTCCCTGTCCGACTGAACGAGTACGGTGCGCACGAAACGATTGGCGGTGGCATAGAGGGAAAAGAACTGCGCCAGCACCCCGGAGAACAGCACGGCACTGCTGCCGACGAAGTGTTGCGGGTCCAGTTGCAGGCTTACTTGCAACCCGTTGCGCCACCCGCGCCAGGCGTCTTCGCCGACATGGGCGATGACCCGGTCACAAGCCAGTTCCAGCACCCCGGCGATCTGCCGCCGGGCGCTGGCCTCGTCCCGCAGATTGTGCAATTCGAGAATTTCCCGCAGCGCGTCGAGAGCCTGGGGACCTTCCACCAGCGACAGGTGGTTGAGGGTCAATTGCGACACCAGTCTCCAGCGCGATTCGCCATCCAGGCGTGGCAGGCTCTGCGGGCTGGGCGGGTTGCGCAGGCGAGCCCAGGCCACCGGCCCGGGACGCTCAAAACCCAGCGCGGTGCCGGACGGCAGGCTCTGGGCCAGATGGCGGTTGGTGCACAGCAACTCGGCGGTGAGGCTGTAGTCCCGCGTGTCAGCCAGCGGGTCGAACTGAGTGTCCACCAGGCTGACCATCAAATCGGTGCCCAGGCGATTGGGGCTCATGCCGCTGACTCGCCGCGCATGCCAGTAATAGGCCTGGTCGTTGCCGTGCTGGCTGCCGTAATAGGCCGGGACTTTGCGCACCCCCTGGCTCGACGTTGCGCGCATGCCGCGGATGCTGTGGATCTCGACGCTGTTCTCTCGATGACTGTCGGCCACCAGGCGGTATTCGCTGCGGGTGCCGTCCGGGCGTAGCGGCTCGGACGTCCTGGGGAACAAGTTGATCACTGGCGCGCAGCCCAGGGCGATGTCGCTGGCCTGGAGCGGAAGGCGGCTGACGGGCGCGCGGTCGAACACGATGTACAGGTACAACGCTTGGCTGTCGCTGGACGCTCCGGCCAGTGGCAGGTCGAAAAAGCCGAATTTGTCGGGGAAGGCAAAGTACTCCGCCAGCAGGCGCATGCCGGGATGCACCCCGTCCTCGTCCGGCAGCAAGGCTTGATCACTGGCGAAACCGACGATCTCCGGCAGGCCGGTCAGGGGTTCCGGCACGCTGCCCGGTGGGCCGGCCAGGACCTTCACGGCATGGGCGCCGAGCAGGTCATACAGCCAGGCGTTGATCATTGGTGAGGCTGCCAGGTGCACCCGCAGAGAATCGATCCCCAGCGTCGACCATTGGCTTTCCCCCAGGCAACGCAGGTTCAGGCGCAAGGCGGAACGCGCCTGCATCACCCCCGTCAGCGCCTGAGCCTCATCGCTGCCCAGCAGCAACGCTTCACTGACTTCGATCGGCCACAGGCGCACGGCGGCCGTGGTGCGAAAATGAATGCTCTGCCCCTTGTCGGTGGTGACGAACAAGGGCGTGTCCCGGGGCAGGGGGTAGCCTTCATTGAGGTTGCCTTTGCTCGGGTCGGGCTCGAACTGCACGATGGCGCAGGACGGCAGAGGACGCAGGGCCAGAGGGTAAAGCTGTTCGAGCAAGGCATCGCTGAACTCGGCGTAGTCGTCGTCCAGTCTTCGCTGCAAGCGGGCGGCCAGCAGTGCGAAGCCCTCCAGCAGTCGCTCGACATGCGGGTCCGGGCATTCGCCGGGAGACAGCTCCAGACGCCTGGCGACCTTGGGGTAACGTTCGGCGAACAGGCTCCCGGCATGTCGCAGCCAGGTCAGCTCACGCTGGTAATAATCCAGCAGTTGCGGGTCAATCGAGTCGCTCATGTCGTACCTCAAGGCCGTCGCCGGCGGGCTCGATGACAAATGCCACGGGCCATGAGTGCTGGTCGCCGCGCAACTCGCCCAATAGCCGTATGTTCAGTTGCTGGGGATGACCCGGCACAGGGTTGACCTGGACCTCGCCCAATCGCAGGCGCGGCTCGAAGTGGTTGATGGCCTGACGGATCTCGCGGGTCAGTTGGCGACGGTCATCGCTGCGCTGCTGTTGTAGCGCCGTCCAGTCAGCGATGCCGTAATCCAGAATGCTCGGCGGTTCGGTCAGCGCCTTCGGGCCGCGTCGGGTGTTGAACAGGCGCAGCAGTTCGGCATGAACCGAGTCCTGCAGCGCCTGCCGGTCGAACGCCCGCTCAGGGTCTTGCGCCGGGCTGGCCAGGCGGTCGAACAGGGGAGGGCGAAGCCCGAAACCAGCCATGGGCGCGGCTTCCTTACTTGGTCATCTTGTTGGCCGCCAGGTCCCACGTTGTGCCCGCCGTGCCTTCCTTGGTGCCGTCGTCTTTCTGCGCGGTGAGTTCCCATTTGATCTTGGTGAAGTTCAGCGACAGGGTTTCCACCGGTTTGCCGCCCGTACCGCCACTGACGCTGACGTTGGACAGCACGACGTTGGTCAGGGTGTAGACGATGAACGGCATGATCTGGCCGCTGCCTTCGGCGGCGTTGCGACCGATGGTGATGATGGCTTCGGGGATCGGTTTACCGGCGCAGCAATATTCGTTGAGGGTGGGGGTAGAACTGTCGACGAATTTGGTCAGGGTGAATTCGCCGATGTGGGGCCTGCCGGACGTACGTTCCGAGTTGCTGACGTCATTGGTGACTTGCATCGCCACGTTGTGGCTGTAGGACATGACTTCGATTTTGTCCGTGAAACCCTCAAGCAGGCTGTCGCCCTTGATGTCGCCGCCGAGGTCGAGAATGATCGCATCCATTGTGTGGAACTCCTGAATAAGACGAGATGGGGGGTGCCCAATACCGATCCGTTAAAGACGAACGCCGAACCTGTGGCGAGGGAGCTTGCTCCCGCTGGGTCGCGCAGCGGCCCCCTCTTTTGTGGGACTGCTGTGCAGTCCAGCGGGAGCAAGCTCCCTCGCCACATAGCTACATAGCCGTCAGGCCGCTACCGGCGGCGGCAGGGTCGCCACCAGGCGGATGGAAGCAGTCAGCTCCTCCAACTGGAAGTGCGGCCGCAGGAACACCGTGGCCTTGTAGGCCCCTGGCTTGCCCGCCACTTCCGTGACGTCCACCCGCGCTTCGCGCAACGGGTACTGCGCCTTGATCTCTTGCGGCGCGTTGTCGTTGATCAGCACGTAATCGGCGATCCAGTTATTGAGGTAGGTCTGCACGTTGTCGCGGGTCATGAAGCTGCCGACTTTGTCGCGCATGATGACCTTCAGGTAATGGGCGAAACGCGAGGCAGCGAGCACATACGGCAACATCGCCGAGATTCGCGCGTTGGCGTTGGCCTCGTTGGTGTTGTAGAGCTTGGCCTTGTTGGTGGTCTGGCCGCCGAAGAACACTGCCACGTCACTGTTTTTCTTGTGGCACAGGGAAATGAAGCCCAGGTCGTTGAGTTCTTTTTCGCGCCGGTCGGTGATCGCCACTTCGGTCGGGCATTTGAGCGACAGGTCCCCGGAGCTGGTGCGGAAGGTATGGGCCGGCAGGCCTGCTACCGCGCCACCGCCTTCGGCCCCGCGAATCGCCGCGCACCAGCCATATTTGGCGAAGGCTTCGGTGATGCGTTGCGACAGCGCCCAGGCGGCGTTGCCCCACAGGTATTTACTGTGGTCGGTGCCGTTGACGTCCTCGACGTAGTTGATGCCTTCCACCGGCAGTGTGTCCGGGCCGTAGGGCAGGCGCAGCAGAAAGTGCGGCAGCACCAGGGACACGTAGCGCGAATCCTCGCTTTCGCGGAACGAGCGCCACTTGATCAGCTCCTGGCTTTCGAAAATTTTCGACAGGTCACGGGGCACGGCCAGCTCGGTGAAGCTGGTCATGTCGAACAACCGGGGGCTGGCGGCGGCAATGAACGGCGCGTGCGCGGCGGCGGCGACGTTCGACAGTTTTTCCAGCAGGCCGATGTCCTGGGGGTGGCGTCCAAACGTGTAGTCGCCCACCAGCAGGCTGAACGGATGCCCGCCGAAGGTGCCGTATTCTTCCTCGTAGATCTTCTTGAACAGCGCGCTCTGGTCGAACTCGACGGCTTTTTCCAGATCGTTCTGCAGTTCTTTCTGGGTCACGTTGAGCAAGCGCAGTTTAAGTCGCGTGCTGGTTTCAGTGTTTTGCACCAGCAGATGCAGGCCGCGCCAGGAGGCTTCGAGTTTTTGCAGTTCGGGGTGGTGCAGCACTTCGTTGAGCTGGGCGCTGATCAACTGATCGATCTGGCTGATGCGGTCGTTGATCATGGCCACGGTGTCCTTGTCGATGGCCATGCCTTCGTCGAGGACCTGGGTGGCGAATTCGGCCAGCATGTCGCGGGCGTAGTCCTGCTGGCTGTCGTCGTGGGCCATGCGGCCTTCGGCGATGATCTTGTCCAGCAGGGACAGGGTCTGGGTCGTGCTCTCGCTGGTTTGAGCGCTGGATGAAGCAGGCATGGCTTTATCTCCCTTGAGTGATGAGCGCGATCAGGCCTGTGGTTCGGCCGGGGCTGGGTCATCGTTGGCGGCTTCGGTCGGCAGGTCTTGCGCATCCTGAGGGCGGGCTGACTTGATCTCTTGCAGGCCTTCGGTGTTGGCGATCACGTCGCGCAGCAGCTTGTCCAGGTCGTCGTTGCCATCAAGCTTGGTCAGCAGGTCCCGCAGACGCTGGCGGGCTTCGAACAGCCGGCGCAGGGGCGTGACCTGCTCCACAACCTTGACCGGGTCGAAGTCGTCGATGTGGCGGAAGTTGAGTTCGATGTTGAGCTTGCTGTCGTCACCGCTGAGGGTGTTATTCACCTGGAGCGTGGCGCGAGGGGAGATGGAGGCCAGTACCTCGTTGAAATTGTCGCGATCGATTTCGGTGAAGCGCCGCTCGTTGAGCTTGGGCAGCGGGTCCAGTGGTTTGCCCGAGAGGTCGGCCAGAATGCCGACCACCAGTGGCAATTCTTTCTTTTCGATGGCATTGCCGATTTCCACGTCATAGGTGATCTGGACGCGGGGAGGACGAACTCTGTCGAGCTTGTGCTGGGTACTTTCTGCCATGGCGGCCGACTCCGATGCATGTAGGGAGCAATGCATCGGGGGGCCCGCTCATCGCATTCCCTTGCTGATCCGCAGGTTGCAAATGGAGGGCAGTAGACCTGTCATTCCCTTGACGAACCTGGTGCATTCGACTGTGTGGGTCGAACTACCCAAGACGCTAGAACAGGTCTATAAAAATGCAAGCAAAAACAATTTTTGACCGCTGAGAAAAGGAAGATTCATTTTGCGTGTTCTTTTTTCCGGATTTTTTTTGAGCGTCGCGCTCACCGGTTGTTCGCTGTTTGCTCCCAGTGTCGACCTCGACAGTCTGACCCTGGACGTCGCGCCCCGAGCCAATGACGACACACCCATCGCAGTGGATTTTGTCGCCGTGAACGACCCGGATCTGCTCAAGCAGCTTTCGGGAATCAGCGCACGCCAGTGGTTTGCCGAGCGCGAACAGTTCCAGCGCGACTATCGTCAACTCATGTCGGTGTGGGGGCTGGAGCTGGTGCCGGGGCAATTCATCGACCGCCAACCCTTCCCTCTGGAGGGCAGGCGCGCCGCTGGACTTTTGGTCTTCGCCAGCTATAACACTCCCGGAGCCCACCGGCTTCGGCTGGACGATCAGCGCCAGGCTTGGCTGAAGTTCGAAAGTCGTGAGATGACCCTGGTGAACGATGGCCAGCTTGCCAGTCAGCCTTGAGTGACCGCGGGCCGCCCAGGGGCGGCGTCATTGGGATGTCGAAGGGAGTCGTATGAGTCTGTTACCTGACGCGGTTTGCTGGCACGAGGGCATGCAGTTGCTGCCCCAGCACTTCCAATTGCAAGGCCTGCGCGCCGAAGCCCTGGCCGCGCATTTTGCCGGCGCCTGCAACCCCTGGTTCTGGGGTGTCAGCCAGTTGGAGGTCGACCCTTCGGCCCTCAGCGCCGGCCAGGTCCGGCTGTTGCAGCTGCAGGGCACCTTGCCGGACGGGTTGCCGGTCAACGTGCAGGCCGGGGTCGGGCCGACCCTGGAGCTGGACATCACCGAAGCGGTGAACAAGACCGACGACGCGACGGTGACCGTGTACCTGGCCATCAGTCCGCTCTGGCGCGCCGGGCAATTGCTGCCGCTCAAGGGTCGGCTGCAATCGGTAGTGGGTGACGCCTTGCCGGACCTCACCAGCGGCGAGTTCCCCGAGTCCATCACGGTGTGGCGGCCGAACCCTCGGCTGTGCACACAACTGAGCAAGGCCGACTCGATCTGCCTGCCGCTGTTGCGCATCCGCAAGGAGGGCGGCGGTTTCCTGCGGGTGGCCTACACACCGCCGACGCCGATCCTGTTGCCGGAATCGATTCTTGGTCGGCGAGTGGCCGGGCTGTGTGCCAGGGCCCGGGAGAAATGCCTGTTCCTGGCCGGGCGCCTGCGTCAGGCCCAGGCGGCCGGTAACCAGGACGATGCCATGGAGATTCGCCGTCAATTGACTGCGTTGTGGGCGCGTTTGCCGGAAGTCGAAGGCGCGCTGAACACCCGGGTGGCGACGCCCCAGGCATTGCATGGTCTGCTGTTGGGGCTGGCTGGTAGCTGGTCGGCGCTCGATCCGCTGGCCGGTGTCCCGGCCTTTGCGCCATTGGATTTTCTTGAGTTGCAACGCGGCTATGAGCCGCTGCTGGACTGGTTGGAAAACACCCTGGAGCTGGTCCGCGCCGGTTATCGCAGCCTGGCCTTCGAGCGCGATGACCAGGTGTTCTCGATCCAGTTGCCCGACGACCAGCCGAACCAGCGCCTGGTGATCGGCCTGCGTATGCCCAACGGCGCCAGTGAGCAAGCCGCCGCCGAGTGGTTGCGGGGGGCGATCATCGCGTCGGCGCCGCACATCCCGTTGTTGAGTCGCCAACGCATGAGCGGTCTGCCCCATCAGGCCATGAGCCGCAACGAACAGGTGGCCTACAGCGTGGGTGACGACACCCGGTTGTTCGTGGTGGCCGCCAGCGGGCAATGGTTCGATGGGCAATTGCCGTTGCACATCGTAGCGCCGGCCTCGCATCAGGCCAGCAGTCCGTGGCAAGTGGTGTTGTTTGTGGCGCAAGCCGGTGAAAGCGCCTGATCGTAAAAGGGGAGTCGTATGCCTGACGGAAGTGGCGGGGCGGTTCGGAGTCTGCATGAGGCACCGCTGAGCAGTGCGTTTCGTCAGGCTTGGCTGAAGTGGTCCCAGGACTGGCAGGACTTGCCCAAGGACAGCGACCCCGCGGTATTGGTCAGCCGGGTGGTGGAGTTTTCCGGTCGAAGCGCCCAGCGGTTGTGGCGGGTGGCCTTTGCCACCGTGGGCGATGCGGCCACCGAGCAGGTCAAGGCATTGGTCTACGCCTTCGTGGCGCTGGTGGACGAGACCTTGCTGTTCACCCCATGGCCGGGACAACTGGCCTGGCAGCAGCATCCCCTCGAGTCGCGCATGTACTCCAGCCGTCAGGCCGGCGAACGGTTGCCGGCTGCGATCAAGAAACTGCTCGATGAGCAGATGCCCGGCACCCGTGACCTGGCCAACGTGTACCTGCAGTGTCTGATTCTCGGTTTTCAGGGCCGATTGCGGGGCGAGCCCGGTCAGGTCCAGCACGAAAAATGGCGGGTGGCGCTGTTCACGTTCGCCTGGCAGCACGAGCCCGATTATGTCGATGTCAGCCAGCGCCTGGCGATGTCTGCGGCGGCCACACCGATACGTGTCCCGGTTCAACAGTCGTTGCCGGACGGTTTGCGCCTGGGCCTGGTGATCCTGGCGATGGTGTTGCTGTTGACCGGGTTGGGGCAGGTGTTCTGGCGTGACATCCAATCAGAGCTTGAACCGGTGCTGCAACTGAACGAGTCGGTGGTTCAGGAGCAGGACTCATGAGCCTCTTGAGCATCGTCGCCCTGGTGTTGCTCGCCATTGTCGCGGTGCTGCTGATTGCGGCGGCGATCTGGTGGCTGCGCACCCAGGGCGGCGCGGCTATCCGCAGCTTCTATGGCGCGGTGCGCCACATGGAGCAGGAGCAAGGCACTCGGGACCGCTATCAGATGCCCTGGTTGTTGATGCTGGGCAACGAGGCCGATGGCGCGCAGTTGTGCGCCCAGTGGCGTTTGCAGCCGACAGACAAGGCGGCGTGGTTCGGCCGCTGGTGGTCGGATGCCGAAGGCGCGGTGCTGGTGGTGCCCCAGGCGCTGTTTTTGCCCGATGAGGGCATGAACATGCAGCGGGGCAACTGGTGGCGCCTGTTGGGATTGATTCTGCGCCTGCGCAGCAGACGGCCGCTGGATGCGGTGATCTGGACTGTGCCGTTCGGCAAGCTCGATGACATCGAGCAGACGACCGAGCTGAGTCTCAAGGTCCGGCGCTGTTTCATCGACCTCTTGCAACGGTTCGGTCTGAGCTTGCCGGTGTACGTGGTGATCACCGGGATGGAAGAACTGCCGGGGTTCCAGGAACTGGTCAGCGCCTTGCCCGCCCAGGCGCGGGAATCGACGCTGGGCTGGTCGTCGCCATATTCGCCCGAGGCGGCGTGGCAATCGCAATGGAGCGATCAGGCGCTGGATCAGGTCAACGCCGCATTGTCCCAGTCGATCATCGAAATCGGCGCGCTGTCGGGGCAGTTGAGCAGCGATCTGTATGGGTTGCCGGAGCGTTTCGAAGGGTTGCGGCGCGCCATGCAGCTGCTGCTGGAACCGGTTTTCCAGGGCAACGCGCAAGGCGAGGCACCGCGCTTTCGTGGCGTGTATTTCACCGCCAGCCAGGCGCCCGCCGTCACTGGCGATGGGTTGACCGCCAGCGACAGCGTTTTGCGCCAAACGGTGTTCGCCCGGCAATTGTGGTCGCGCCGGCTGGTGGCCGAGCGGGGGCTGGCCCAGCCGGTGCCACGCCTGCTGCGCTTGCGCCAGCGCTGGCATCGGCTGGGCGGTGGGGTGGCGCTGGTGGTCGGCGTGGTCTGGCTGGGGAGCATGGTCTGGGTCTGGCACGATTCGGTCGAGCAAGCCGAGGGCTTGTCGCGGTTGGTCCTCAGCGCGCACAAAAACCATGTCGTGGTCGACCCCGACAAGCCGCAACTGGAGCCGACCCGGCACAACGTGCAGAACTACTGGAACGTGCTGGAAAAAGCCCCGCGCTGGCGTTTCGTCTCGGTGGTGTTTCCGACTTCCTGGTTCTCCGCCGTGGACGTACAACTGGACAACGGCTTGCGCATGACCGCCCGCCATCATTGGATATTGCCGCTGCGTGACCTGCTGGTCTCGGACCTCGAACAACTCAAGGGCATCCGCAATACCGAGCGGCGCGGCAACGTGGAAAGCGAAGATCCGGCCCAATGGCAAAGTTACGTGAAAGCCAAGGACCTGGTTGAGCGTGCGGTGCGCCTGGAACAGCACAACCAGATGTTCAGCCAGGCGGTGAACAACCCCAAGGCACCGTTGGACGAGCTGGTGCAACTGAGCAACAACGCCCTGTCGTTGAACCTCAACACCGGGACCTTGAGCCGGGCGCGTTTTTACAATCGGGTGCTGTTCGATGCCCAGAATAGCGATTTGAAAGGCCTGGACCTGAACGCCGCGCGCCCGGTGATTGCCGATAACTTCATGGGCCTGATGCAGCGCTGGCTGGATCATTACTTTCTGGCGGACAACTTCGTGCGTCAGGCCGGTTACCTGAAGCTGCATCTGCAACGGCTTGAGGCCGGCGGCGGCAACTCCTTGAGCGAACTCGAAGAGCTGATGGCGTTGGTCGATGACCTGCAAAGGCTCGTCAGCCTGACCAACTCGGCCTGGGGCCGGGGCAAGGGGCAGGACCTGGTGCCCGGTTACACCCAGTTGATGGACAAGGTGGGCCACAGCACGCTGCTGGGGCCGGATCTTGAGCAGGATCTGCAGAGCCAGGCGGCAAAATTGCAGCAGAGCTTTCGCGACCAGTGGATCGTCCAGACCGGTTCCAGGGACAATCTGTTGGTCCAGCAGGGCAGCGGTTTGCTGGTGCTGCAGGAGCATGTCACGGCGCTGGACGGCGCGGTACAAGCGCTGTTCAAGCGTGACTTCGTGGCATTGGCCATGCAGAAGGCGCCGTCGGACAGTAACGCCGACTCGATGGGCCGGGGTGACAGCGACGATTTCAGCGTTGCCTTGAACTACTTCGCCAGCTACCAGAGCTACGCCAATGAAGAACTGCCGCGCATCCCGCCGGATTATCGTGGGGCGCTGATGGAGGCTGCTGAAAGCGCGGCGGCGCGGGCCATGTGGCTGAGTCTGGATGACAGCGAGCAACCGCTACCGGGCATGAGTTTCAATGTGCAGACCTCCCAGGCCGTTGCCCTGCAAAAAGCTTTCATGGATGTGAAGCGCAGCGATCTGGCGATTCGTTTTCAGCGCCTGCTCAACCGCCGAGCGTTGGCGCAGATCCAGAGCGGCCTGAACGAAATCGACGCCCAGCCACTGTTCACTCAACGTGCCGATGTCCAACGCTGGAACGGCTCGAAGAACTTCGGCTTGCAGTTGTACGGCGCCACTGATCCTCAGGACTTGAAGCTGAACCTCAACCAGCAGTTCGGCGCCATGCTACAGATCGCCGAGCATCGTATGCCTGCGCTGGAATGGCTGATTGTCCAGCAGGACAACCTGTCGGCCCTGGAGCACGATCAGGTTGCCCGGTTCATGGCGCTCAACGACGAACTGCTCAAATACAAAAACCAGAACCCGGCCAGTGCGGCTGCCCAGCTGGAGCAATTGGTAAGTCGCGATTTCATCGAAATGGACACCACGTCCTGCGCGCAGATTCTGCAAACGTCCAGCCTGCCCGGCGGACGTGGCGACCTGGCCGTGCGCACCGTTACGCTGCAACAAAGTGCCTTGCAGCGCTGCCTGTATCTACAACAGAACCAGGCGGCGACCGCCTGGAATGACCTGGCCAATTATTTCAATCAGTACCTGGCCGGGCGCTTTCCGTTTTCCCAGGACGTGCGGGCCAGCGATGCCGACCCGGCGCGGGTCCAGCGCCTGCTGGAGCTGATCGACACGCGGCTGCCTCAGGCACAGGCCGGACTGGCGTTGAGCCGGACGCCGGAGCGATTGGCGGCGGAGGATTTTCTCAACCGTTTGAAACAGGCCGGTGCCTGGCTCGGGCCGCTGTTCGTGCGGGACAAGAGTGGCTTGCTCGGCGTGGAAATGGACGTGCGCTGGCGAACCGATCGCGAGCAGGAACGCGGCGCGGATCAGGTGATCGCCTGGGGGCTGAACGCCGGCAACCAACAGATCAGTTACCCAGGTGAAACCGGGCAGAACCTGCGCTGGATGGTCGGCCAGCCGGTGAGTTTGACCCTGCGCTGGGCCCGTAACGGTTACCAGCGTCCGGCCAACGACCCCTTGCAACCCGACCTGGTGGTGCGCGATCTGGAAGCCGGCTGGGAGTACCAGGGGCCGTGGGCGTTGCTGCGCCTGATGCGCTCACTGGTGTCGAGCCAGCGCCAGCCGAACGCCGACTACACCGATTTCCCGCTGACCCTGCAACTGCCCGTGACGGCCCAGACCCAGGCGACCACGGCGCAACAGACCCAGATGTTCCTGCGTTTGTCGCTGATGAGCCAGGGTTCGAAGCTGCCGCTGTCGATTGCGCCGCTGCCGACCCAGGCCCCCCGTTCACCTTTCATGGCGACCTCATCGAGCACCGCCATCGCAACCCGCGAGGAGGGCTTGTGAGTTTGCCGATATCCCCTTTGCCCGAACTCATCCCCCGGTTGCTTGAGCCGATCAGCGCCGAATCGCCCTGTGGCCAGGATCTGCGCTACGAGCCGGAGTTCGACCAGTTGCGCGAGTTGCGCCGGGAGGACGACACCAGCCTGCCCACAGGTGTGTGGCAATCGTCGATCAAGCGCGCCCAATGGCCGGAACTGGAAAGACTTGCCACTGTGTTGCTGCTCGAGCGCAGCAAGGATTTGATGATCAGCGCCTGGCTGGGGGAGGCCTGGTTACACCTGACCGGGCTGGAAGGACTGCCGGGCAGCCTGGCGTTGGTGGCGGGTCTGTGTGAGCGCTACCCCGAGCAGCTGTATCCCCGGGCCGATGACGGTGACCCGTCGTGGCGGGTCATTCCGCTGGAGTGGCTGGCCCGTCGCTACAGCGAAGTGTTACTGACACGGGTGCCCTTGTTCGATGGCCGGGACCCTGATTTCGACGGTTTCTGCCTGGCCGACTGGCAACGCTTGCAGCGCCAGCAGGTGTTGGTCAACGACAGTAAAAACGCCAAGGCCTCGGCGGAAGCGGCGCGCAACGACCAGAAAAAACTTAGCGAACTGATTCGCACCACGCCATTGTCGTTCTGGCTGCATCGCCAGGGCAGCCTGATGCTGAGCCTGCAGCACCTGCAACGGCTCGAAGCCTGGAGTGATGCCTACCTGGGCGATCAGGCCCCAGGCTATTCCTCCCTGCAGGACGTGATACAGGCCTTGCTGACATTGATAGAGGAGTTCATTGCGATGAACCCACAGCAACCCACCGTCGTGCCGGCGCAAGCACCACCGCCGGTGACGCCGCAAACCGCCCCAGCGCAGGTGGGCGCCGCGGCAACCCTGGCTTTTCAGGAGCCGGCCAGCCGCGAGGAAGCCTATCGCCAGTTGCTGGTCATCGCCGGCTACCTGGCTCGCACCGAACCCCACAGTCCGGTGCCCTATTTGATCCGGCGCGGCGTGGAGTGGGGCAACAAACCGTTGAACGAGCTGCTGGGCGAACTGATCAGTGCCGATGCCGAATCCCGGCGCGTGTGGACGCTATTGGGCGTTCTCTAACGCTCCTCGTCGGGCAAGCGCACCGGCGTCAGTACCGGTTTGCCGGAAAAGAACGCGGTCAGGTTCTGGCCCACCAACTCCACCATAGCGCGGGTGGCTTCCGGCGACAGGCCTGCCACGTGGGGTGTGAGGACGACGTTGGGCAGGTTCTTCAGCGCCTGCGGCACTTCGGGCTCGTGATCGAACACATCCAGGGCCGCTCCGGCAATTCGCCGTTGTTCCAGGGCGCTGATCAGGTCGGCGGTGGCAACCACGCTGGCCCTGGCGACGTTCACCAGAAATCCTTTTGGACCGAGCGCATCCAGGCTCTGCTTGTTTATCAACTGCCGGGTATCCAGGCCGCCTGGCGTGGCGACGATCAGGAAGTCCGAGACCCGCGCCAGTTCCGTGGGCGTGGCGCAGAAGGTGTAGGGCACGTCGTTGCGTACCCGGCGATTGTGATAGCTGACACTCATGTCAAAGCCCAGGGCGGCCCGTTTGGCGATCGCCATGCCCACCGCGCCAAGGCCCAACACGCCCAGCCGCTTACCGGCCAGGGAAGGGCGCGCGCTCCTCGGCCATTCGCCCCGTCGCAGGGCGGCATCGCAATGGGGGATATCGCGCACCAACGCCAGCAACAGCGCCATGGCATGGTCGGCTACCGACGACGCATTGACCCCGGCGCCATTGGTCACCACGATGCCGCGCTGATGGGCGGCCTGCAGGTCCACCTGCTCGTAGCCGGCGCCGATCACGCAGATGATTTTCAGGTTGGGCAGGGCGGCAATTTCCTCGGCCGTCAAACCCAGGGGACCGCGGGTCAGTACCGCGCTGAACCGTTCTCCATGTTCGTGAATCGCCGTCTTGCGCTCGGCAGGCGTTGGCGCCAACTCCAAGTGATAGCCCTGGCGCTCAAGAATCGGCAGGTATTCGTTGACGGTTTCAACCAGTACAAGAACGGTTGCGGTCATGCTGTGCTCCTGTGGGCAATAGGACTGACGAAAAACCTGTGGGAGCGAGCCTGCTCGCGATAGCGGTGTCTCAGGAAATACCATGGCTGGCTGTTCCATCGCTATCGCGAGCAGGCTCGCTCCCACAGGGTTTTGTGCATTATGGCTTATCCTGCGCTGGTAACTGTTTCATCTGTTCTGAGTGTAGGAGTTGGCGCAAAACGGCGATAGGTCGGCGGCTTCATTCCCCGGCGTTATTTGCCGCAGATGCACCGTCCTCACAACCGCTCCTCAGCTAAGTCTTTGCTTCTGCTCGTTAATCCCGGACAATCGCGCCCCTGTTTCGGCCAGGGCGCTGCCTGTCGGGGTTTTCCGACTCGTCCTGGTCGGGTGCATGTGACCGGAATGCGGAGATCCGACCGGATGAATGATCAGGCCACTAGCGTCGAAGAACGCTTTGAAACGACAGCCCCAGCTACGCTCAGCCAGTGGGGGCGGCATGACACTACTTGGATGTTGGGCCTGTTTGGCACCGCCATCGGTGCAGGTACTTTGTTTTTGCCCATCAACGCCGGCCTCGGCGGTTTCTGGCCGTTGTTGATCCTGGCGTTGCTAGCCTTTCCCATGACGTTCTACGCCCACCGGGGGCTGACCCGTTTCGTGTTGTCCGGCCGTGAAGGCGCGGACATCACTGACGTGGTGGAGGAGCATTTCGGTATCAAGGCCGGTGCACTGATCACGTTGCTGTATTTCTTTGCAATTTTCCCGATTCTGCTGATCTACAGCGTGGCGCTGACCAATACGGTGGGCAGCTTCCTGGAGCATCAACTGCATATCCAGCCGCCACCTCGGGTGGTGCTATCGCTGGTGTTGATCCTGGGTTTGCTGGCAGTGGTGCGCTGCGGGGAGCAGGCGATCGTCAAGGCCATGAGCCTGATGGTCTATCCGTTTATCGTAGCGTTGCTGTTCCTGGCGGTGTTTCTGATCCCGCACTGGAACGGTGGCATCCTGACCACAGCGTCCACGCTGCCTGAACCTTCGGCGCTGCTGCATACCTTGTGGCTGGCGATTCCGGTGATGGTGTTCTCGTTCAACCACTCGCCGATCATCTCGGCGTTTGCGGTGGATCAGAAGCGTCGCCATGGCGATAACGCCGAAGTGCGCAGCTCGCAGATCCTCTCGCGCGCCCATGTGCTGATGGTGGTGATGGTGCTGTTCTTTGTGTTCAGTTGTGTTTTGACGCTTTCCCCGTCGCAACTGGCCGAGGCCAAGGCGCAGAATCTGTCGATCCTGTCGTACCTGGCCAACCACTTCAGCAATCCGACCATCGCTTTTGCCGCGCCATTGATTGCGTTCGTGGCGATCTCCAAGTCCTTCCTGGGGCATTACATTGGCGCCAGCGAAGGCCTCAAGGGCCTGATCGTCAAGAGCGGTCGACGTCCGGCGGCAAAGACCCTGGACCGTCTGACCGCAGCGTTCATGCTGGTAGTGTGCTGGATCGTCGCCACCCTTAACCCGAGCATCCTGGGCATGATCGAAACCCTGGGCGGCCCGGTAATCGCGGCGATCCTGTTCCTGATGCCGATGTACGCCATCCAAAAGGTCCCGGCCATGGCCCGTTACCGCGGCCAGGCGTCCAATGTGTTCGTGACGCTGGTAGGGGTGGTGGCAATTACCGCGCTGGTCTATTCCCTGACATCCTGACCGGATTCCCTGTGGGAGCGAGCGCGCTCGCGAAAGCGGTGGGTCAGCTTGCATTGATGTTGGATGTGCTGCCGTCTTCGCGAGCAGGCTCGCTCCCACATGGAGTCTTGGGTGTTCATAGATTCGTCATTCACCACAAGTCTCTGTGGGAGCGAGCCTGCTCGCGATGGCGTCAGTTCAGGTTGCATCGAAAACAGGCATAAAAAAACGCCGCCCCTCGCAAGAAGGGCGGCGTTTTTAGTCGAGCGTTGAAGCCTTAGGCTTGAACGACCGGGATGTTGGCATTGGCAGCCGCTTCACGGAACTCGGCGATCTGGTCGAAGCTCAGGTAGCGGTACACGTCCGCTGCCATGCTGTCGATCTTGCCGGCGTATTCCATGTACTCCTCGACGGTCGGCAGGCGACCCAGGATAGACGCCACGGATGCCAGTTCGGCCGAAGCCAGGTAGACATTCGCGCCGTCGCCCAGACGGTTCGGGAAGTTACGGGTCGAAGTCGATACCACAGTGGAGTTCGGTTCCACGCGTGCCTGGTTACCCATGCACAGCGAGCAGCCTGGCATTTCCATCCGTGCACCGGCCTTGCCGTAGATGCCGTAGTAGCCTTCTTCGGTGAGCTGGTGAGCGTCCATCTTGGTCGGCGGCGAGAGCCACAGACGGGTTGGCAACTGACCCTTGACCTGTTCCAGCAACTTACCGGCAGCGCGGAAGTGGCCGATGTTGGTCATGCACGAACCGATGAACACTTCGTCGATCTTCTGCCCAGCGACGCTGGAGAGCAGGCGGGCATCGTCCGGGTCGTTCGGCGCGCAGAGCACAGGCTCCTTGACGTCGGCCAGGTCGATCTCGATGACTTCGGCGTATTCGGCGTCCTTGTCGGCTTCCAGCAGTTCCGGGTTGGCCAGCCAGGCTTCCATCGCCTGGGCACGACGCTCCAGGGTGCGGGCATCGCCGTAGCCTTCGCCGATCATCCAGCGCAGCAGGGTGATGTTCGATTGCAGGTATTCGGCAATCGATTCCTTGGACAGCTTGATGGTGCAACCGGCAGCCGAACGTTCGGCCGAGGCGTCGGACAGTTCGAACGCTTGCTCGACGGTCAGGGTTTCCAGGCCTTCGATTTCCAGGATGCGGCCGGAGAAGGCGTTCTTCTTGCCTTTCTTCTCGACGGTCAACAGACCTTTCTGGATCGCGTAGTAAGGGATGGCGTGAACCAGGTCACGCAGGGTGACGCCTGGTTGCAGCTTGCCCTTGAAGCGAACCAGGATCGATTCCGGCATGTCCAGCGGCATGACGCCAGTGGCGGCGGCGAACGCCACCAGGCCAGAACCGGCCGGGAACGAGATACCGATCGGGAAACGGGTGTGGGAGTCGCCACCGGTGCCGACGGTGTCCGGCAGCAGCATGCGGTTCAGCCAGCTGTGGATGATGCCGTCGCCCGGACGCAGGGACACGCCGCCACGGGTCATGATGAAGTCAGGCAGGGTGTGGTGGGTGGTCACGTCGATCGGCTTTGGATAGGCCGCGGTGTGGCAGAAGGACTGCATCACCAGATCGGTCGAGAAGCCCAGGCACGCCAGGTCTTTCAATTCGTCGCGGGTCATCGGGCCAGTGGTGTCCTGGGAACCCACGGTGGTCATCTTCGGCTCGCAGTAGGTGCCCGGACGAACGCCGGTCACGCCGCAGGCCTTGCCGACCATTTTCTGCGCCAGGGTGAAACCCTTGGTGCTTTCGGCCGGGGCTTCCGGCTTCTTGAACAGGTCCGAAGCGGGCAGGCCCAGCTCGGCACGTGCCTTCTCGGTCAGGCCGCGACCGATGATCAGCGGGATACGGCCGCCGGCACGCACTTCGTCCAACAGGACCGGGGTCTTCATTTCGAAGGTGGCCAGGACTTCATCAGTGCCGTGCTTGCAGACTTTGCCAGCATGCGGGTACAGGTCGATCACGTCGCCCATGTGCATGTTGGACACATCGAATTCGATCGGCAGGGCGCCGGCGTCTTCCATGGTGTTGTAGAAAATCGGGGCGATCTTGCTGCCGAAGCAGAAACCACCGGCGCGCTTGTTCGGCACGTAAGGCACGTCGTCACCGAAGAACCACAGCACCGAGTTGGTGGCTGATTTACGTGACGAACCGGTACCGACCACGTCACCGACGTAGGCGATCGGGAAGCCCTGGCCGCGCATCTCTTCGATCTGCTTCATCGGGCCGGTCTTGCCTTGTTCATCCGGCACGATACCGTCACGGGCCATTTTCAGCATGGCCAGGGCGTGCAGTGGGATGTCCGGGCGGGACCAGGCGTCAGGAGCCGGGGAGAGGTCGTCGGTGTTGGTTTCGCCGGTAACCTTGAACACCCGAAGGCTGATCTTGTCGGCCAGCACGGGGCGGTTCTTGAACCACTCGCCGTCGGCCCAGGATTGCAGCACGCCCTTGGCGTGAACGTTGCCATTGCGGGCTTTTTCAGCCACGTCGTGGAAGGCATCGAACATCAGCAGTGTGTGCTTGAGTTCTTCGGCGGCTACGGGCGCCAGTTCGGCGTCGTCCAGCAGGTCCACCAGGGTCACGATGTTGTAGCCGCCCTGCATGGTGCCGAGCAGTTCAACGGCGCGCTTCTTGTCCAGCAGAGGGGATTGGGCTTCGCCTTTGGCCAGGGCGGACAGGAAACCGGCCTTCACGTAGGCGGCTTCGTCGACTCCAGGCGGAACGCGATTGGTGATCAGGTCAACGAGGAAAGCTTCTTCGCCAGCCGGAGGATTCTTCAGCAGCTCGATCAGGCCTGCGGTTTGTTCGGCGTTAAGCGGCTGGGGAACGATACCCAGTGCTGCACGCTCTTCGATATGTTTGCGGTAGGCTTCAAGCACAGTTATTACCCTCATCAGTGGTCCCAAATGGGTGTCCGGGACGCTCATCCAGAAACCCACGGTACTCATGCGCGTCGGAGGCTTTTTGAGCCACCACGCCAGAGTTTCCGCGAGTTCCTCACAGAAGCTGCTTTCAAAGTTTTACGCCTGCAGAACGGGGAGCTGATGAGGGTTGGCGTTGGGCTTTCCCCGCTGGAAAGACCCTCGGCCAACACCGCTCTGAAGGAACGACTGTGCTCGTGACGCTTTGAAAACAGCTTCTAACGGACATTGGCGCCTTAAAAGGCTGGCTGATTCTACGGCAAAAAAAAAATAAACGTAAGTTGGCCCCTGAAGTTTGAGGGGTGATCAATCTTAGACAAAGGGCTAACATGCCGGCCTGTCCTGCTTTTGCGTGTGTTTTTCCTTATGCCCAACCAGCTCATCAAGACCCCCTGCGTCGGCCTTTGCTCCACTGTCTACGGTGACCTGGTGTGCCGTGGCTGCAAGCGGTTCCACCATGAAGTGATTCATTGGAACGGCTATAACGAGGACGAAAAACGCGCGGTGTGGATGCGGCTTGAGCAGTTGCTGGTCCAGGTGATGGTGGCCAAACTGGAGGTTTTTGATCCTGCGCTGCTGCGCCAGCAACTGGAAACACGCAAGATTCGTTTTGTGCCGCACCAGTCGGAATATTGCTGGGCTTATCAATTGATCGCCCGTGGCGCGCGGGTGATCAACAACCTGGAAGCCTACGGCATGGTGCTGATGCCCGAATTTCGCGACTGGGACCTGCCGGACCTGCGCGACGCCATTGATCGGGAATTCTTCCTGCTGTCCGAAGCCCATTACCAGCGCTACATCGCGCCGGGCTTCCTGAAGGATGCCATTGGCGGCTGAAGGAGATGGCTTTTGTGGCGGGGGGTGTCAGTCCTTGACCGCCAGCTCCACCAGATGATCCTCGACCTCCTGCGGTTTGAGCACCAGCACGTCGCTTTCCAGCGTGTCGAGCACCGCTTCGGCGGTATTGCCGATCAAGACCCCTGACAACCCGGAACGCGCCACGGTGCCGATCACTGTCACCGCTGCCTGCAGCTTGCGTGCCATGTATGGAATCAGGACGTCCGCCGGACCTTCTTCGATGTGCAGGTGTTGGTCGTCGATGTCGAACTCAGCCTGGAACGCCCGGCATTGTTCGCGGTATTTGGCCTCGATGGTTTCCTTGAGCTGGAACGTCGGATCGGCGGAGGACAGCATCGGTGTGGGATGGGCGCTGATCACGTGCAGGTGCGCCTTGGCCAGGATGGCAATGTCGTAGCCGTGATCGATGATGGTGGAGTGCAGGTGGCGGTGCTCGCCGTCGGCATTGCCCACGTCGACGGCGGCCAAGATCACTTTGTCTTTCCAGGAACCGGCGGTTTTCACCAGCAGCACTGGAGTCGGGCAATGGCGCAGCAATTTCCAGTCCGCCGGGGTGAGCAGGGCTTTTTTCAGCGGGCTGTCGGGAAAGTGTTGCTTGATCACCAGGCCGCAACCTTCGGCCTGCTGTACGTCGATAATGGTTTCGTACAGGCTTTCGTTCCAGGCCTGTTCGGTGGTGACACTGTAGCCGTCGGCCAGCAACGCGGCCTTCAGCACGCTGAGCATGCCGGCATGGTCATGCTTCTTGTCACACACCAGCAGATGCAGGTGGGCCTGGGTGACACCGGCAATCAGCTTGGCGCGCTTGAGCGCGAGGCTTTCCGAATGTTCGGGGTCGATGACCACCAGAATGCTGCGAATGGCTTGCATGATCGGCGTCTCCAGCAATAAAAAGGCATGGCGTTGCTCAACTATAGTTGTTGTATGGCAGTCGTCGACTTGATGCATATCAACGGCGGTGGCTGGTGGTCTGGAGGCAGGCCGGTATAATCGGCGCCCTTCGCTCGACTCTCTTTTTCCGTGAGCCCCATGATCCTTCCCGAAATTCATGAATTCCTTGGTTGCCGCACTCCCGATGCCTGGGTCCAGGCGGCGCTGGCCGACCAGGAGACGCTGCTGATCGACCACAAGAACTGCGAATTCAAGGCCGCCAGCACCGCCCTGAGCCTGATCGCCAAGTACCACTCCCACGTTGACCTGATCAACCTGATGTCACGTCTGGCCCGGGAAGAACTGGTGCATCACGAACAGGTGATGCGCCTGATGAAAAAACGCAAGGTCGGCTTGCGCCAGCTCTCTGCCGGGCGTTACGCCTCGGGGCTGCGCAAAGTGGTCCGCAGCCACGAACCGGTCAAACTGGTGGACACTTTGGTGGTCGGCGCTTTCATCGAGGCCCGCAGTTGCGAGCGTTTCGAGGCCCTGGTGCCGCACCTGGACGAAGAATTGGGCAAGTTCTATTTCGGTTTGCTCAAAAGCGAAGCCCGGCATTTCCAGGGCTACCTGAAACTGGCCTACCAGTATGGCGACGCCAAGGACATCGCCCAGGTGATCGACAAGGTTCGTGACGCCGAGCAGGCGCTGATTGAATCGCCGGATGTGGAGTTTCGCTTCCACAGTGGTGTGCCTGCGGTATAGGGCTGTTTGCCCTGACGCCATCGCGAGCAGGCTCGCTCCCACATTTGATCTTCAGTGAACACAAGTAATGAGTACACCGAAAATCCCTGTGGGAGCGAGCCTGCTCGCGATGAGGCCTCACGCAGCTCTACATCCTTAATCGCTCAAACCCAGGCGCTCATGCCATTGGGCAATGGACTCCTGGGGATAGATCTCGAACTGCTGATCGCCGGCGTGCGCCTCGACTTCCACCCACGGCGCCTTGGAGCCCAGCATCAGATGGGTGTGCTCAGGCGGTACCGGCAACGGCGTGTCGATGGTAGAGGCGAACGGGTGGATCAGCTCAGGCCATTCGGGGCTGAATAGCCACAAGCCTGAACCGCAAAGGGAACAGAAATGCCGTTCGGCGCTGCTGCGGTGGGCGCGTTTATCCCCGTCATTCCTGAGCCGCGCATGATAGATCGAGATGTGCTTGCGACCGCGTACCTTCAAGCTCCGGGCATCGCCCCCCAGGTTTATCGCAAAGCCGCCTCCACCCTGGGTCTTGCGACAGATCGAGCAGTAGCAGCGCTGATAAGGGTAGGGGTGGGCGCTGTCGAGGCTGAACGACACCGCGCCGCAATGGCAGGATCCTTCGAGCTGCATGAGAACCTCCGGTTGGCAATTGGGAAGTGGCTCAGGACAGCCTAGACGGTCGGCATTTTTTGACAGCTGAATTCAGGCCGGCCATGCGGCAGCCATCGCGAGCAGGCTCGCTCCCACATTTGATCTTCAGTGAACACAAACACCGAAATCCCTGTGGGAGCGGCCTGCTCGCGATGAACGATGACGCGCTCTAGCGACCGGGCACCCGCCACAAATACCACGCCGCCACCGTCCGATGTGGGCTCCACGCCTGTCCAATCCCAACCATCTGTTTGCGCGTCGGTTGGACGTCCAAACCCTTGAGCCGCCGATACCCCTCACGCACTCCAAAGTCATCCGCCGGCAGGATGTCGGGTCGCTCCAGGCTGTAGATCAGCAGCATCTCCACGGTCCAGCGTCCGACGCCGCGCAGGGTGATCAAGCGTTCGATCAAGGCCTCATCATCCATGGCCAGCGCCGCGGGGTAGTCCGGCACCACCTCGTCCAGCGTCGCTTGAGCGATGCCCTGTATGGTCGCGATCTTGCTGGCGGAAAATCCGCAGTCGCGCATCTGTTGGAAGTCAGTCGCCAGGATCTGCTCAGGCCTGGGGAATATCGCTCCCGGAAACAGCCGCAGAAAGCGACCGAGAATCGCATCGCCGGCTTTAGCATGCAATTGTTGATAGGCAATCGCCCGGACGAGTGCTTCATACGGGTCGCGGGCCGGTTTGGGTTGCAGCAGGCAAGGGCCGATCATCTCGACATGACGGCACCAGTCTTCGTCGAGGCTTGCCAGAAAGGTGCTCGCATCGTGGTACGGGACAGGCATCAGGTGTTCACTCGGCAGGCTGATCAGAATGCCAGTGGCAGGGACACCTGCACCGCGGCCTTTTCCAGCCGCAACAGAAAAGCCTTGCGTGGCTGCCCGCCACCATAACCGGTCAACGAGCCATCCGCACCGATCACCCGGTGGCAGGGGATGACGATGGCCAGGCGATTCTGGCCGTTGGCCAGTCCCACCGCACGGCTGGCACCAGGACTGCCGAGGGCAGTGGCGATGTTGCCGTAGCTACGGGTTTCGCCGTAGGGGATTTTTTCCAGTTCAGCCCAGACCCGGACGGCGAAGGCGCTGCCGGGCATGTGCAGCGGCACGCTGAACGAGGTGAGCTTTCCAGCGAAATAGTCGGCCAGTTCGGTTTCGATCTGTTGCAAGTGGGGATTGTGCCCCGGGGCGACGGTATAGCCGTAGCGTTGTTGCAACTCTTCGATTTCCCGGGTCAGGGCCGGGCGGTCGAGGAACTCCAGCAACACCAGGCCGCGCCGTTCGGCCATGGCCAGCATCGGCCCCAGTGGCGTTGTCAGGCGGGTGAACAGCAGGGGTTCGCTGTGGGCGGCGCGGCCCGGTGTGATGTGGAAAGACTTCACGAAGGCGTCACGAAATCCGCTCAGGGACTCGTAGCCTGAGTCAAAGGCCGCATTGTCGATGGAAATCCCTTCTTTGATGCCCCCCAGGGCGATGCCCAGCCGTCGAGTGCGCAGGTACGCATGGAAAGTCATGCCGAAATGCTGCTTGAACCAGCGCCGCAGCTTCAGCGGTTCAATGCCTTGTTCCAGCAACAAAGCATCGGTCCAGCGCAGGTCGGGTTCGGCGTCCACGGCCTTGAGCAGCGCCTGGATCCAGGCGGGCGCGATGGCGGCGGCATCCAGCGGCTTGCAACGCAGACAGGCCCGGTAGCCGGCCGACATGGCTTCGTCAGCGTGGGCGAAAAATTCGACGTTTTCCGGCTTCGGCTTGCGCGCCGTGCAGCTGGGGCGACAGAAGATGCCGGTGGTCTTGACCGCCGTGAAGAACACCCCCTCGTAGGCGGTGTCTCGTTCGAGCATGGCGCGGACCATCTCGGCATGGGGTGGGAGCAGCGAGTCGTGTAGGTTCATGGGGGGAGCATAGAGCCAGGCCCGGGATGGCTCCACCGGAAAATCGACAGTGAATTTTCATCCGCCTCAATACTTCCAGAACACCGGCGTGAACAACACCAGCACGGTCAGAATCTCCAGACGACCCAGCAGCATGCCAATGGTCAGCAGCCATTTGGCCGCATCCGGCAAGGTGGAGAAGTTGCCGGCCGGTCCGATGATCGAGCCCAGCCCTGGCCCGACGTTGCACACGGCCGTGGCGGCACCGGTGAGGGCCGTCGTCCAGTCCAGGCCGATCAGCGCAAGCCCAAGGGCGATAGCGCCGATGGTAATGGTGAAGAAAAAAGAAAACGTCAGCAGCGAACGGACGATCTCTTCGTCGATGGGGTGCTTGTTGTATTTTTTCTGAATCACCGCCCGCGGATGGATCAGTTGTTTCAAACTGCCCATCAGTAAGGCGCCGGCCACCTGAAAACGAAAAATCTTTAGCCCGCCGGAGGTGGATCCCGAACAACCGCCGACAAACGTCAGGTAGAAAAATAGCAGCAGGGCAAAGCTGCCCCATAGCGAGTAGTCACCCAGCGCCACACCGGTGGTGGTGACCACCGAAGTCACGTTGACGGCTACGATGCGCACCGCGTCCAGCCAGGCGTAGTCGCTGTTCAGGCTCAGCCAGGTGCCCACCACGAGCCAGGTAATGACCAGGAATCCGAGGAATCCACGGACCTGATGATCCCTGAGCAACGCTCGTTTGTTCCCGCGCAACGTGGCGACATACAAGGTGAAGGGCAGTGCACCGGCGATCATGATAATCACCGAGATCCAGTGGATGGCCGGTTGAGACCAGTTGGCCAGGGACGAATCCGAAGTGGAGAACCCTCCGGTGGAAATCATGGTCATCGCATGGTTGATCGCTTCGAAAGGTGTCATGCCCGCCAGCCACAAGGCCAGGGCGGCCAGGGCACTCAAGCCTAAGTAGAGCCACAGGATGTAGGTCGCCGCCACATGGGAGCGCGGTGTGACTTTCTCCGACCAGTCCGATGATTCGGTCTGGAACAGTCGCATGCCGCCGACCCGCAGCAGCGGCAGGATGGCCACTGCCATGCCGATGAAGCCGATCCCTCCGAGCCACTGCAACATCGAGCGCCAGATCAGCAGGCCCGGGGAGGCATTGTCCAAGCCGGTGAGGATGGTCGAGCCGGTGGTGGTGATGCCGGACATCGTCTCGAAGAATGCGTCGGTGTAGCTGATGTGCTGGATAAACACCATCGGCAAGGCGGCGAAGGTGCAGACAACCACCCAACTGGCAGTGGTCAGCAGGTACATGTCCCGCGGACGCAGTTGTATGTGCTCTGGCCGACCACGTGCTACCAGCAAGATGCCGCAGACAAAGGTGATCAGGCTCGACCACAAGAACGCCGAGAGGTCATCGTTTCGCTCGTACACCATCAGCGTGAGAAGCGGGATTGCCATGCTCGCGGCCAGGGTGATCAGGAAAATGCCGAGGATGAATCCGATAAACCGCACAGCCGCAAGGGACATAAAACACGCCTGAAAGAATGAGCCGCCCAGTATCGATTTCGTTGACCGGACGCTGCGTAAAGTTTGCGTAAAAAAAAGCCCGAAACAGCACCTGTTCGCACGGCGCGCGGTGAGTCGTCGTCATTGGGCAGTTTTGTTCAATACCGCCAGTGGCGTGCAATTTACCTTGAACGCCACCTCACGGACATGAAGAAGGTATGCAATGAGTCTGATTATTTCCATGGCGGCGTTTGCACTCGTCGCGTCCATCACCCCCGGCCCGGTCAATATAGTCGCCCTCAGTTCCGGGGCGCGATTCGGCTTTCGTGCCACCTTGCGTCACGTGGCCGGGGCCACCCTGGGGTTTGTCTTGCTGCTGGTGTTGATGGGGCTGGGGTTGCACGAAGTGCTGCAGCGCTGGCCCGGCCTCACGCGAGTGGTGCAACTGGGGGGCGTGGGTTTTCTGTTGTTCATGGCCTGGAAACTGGCGATGGACAACGGGCAGCTGGGCGCCGGAGACGAGGAGCGGGCGCCGTCGATGTTTTACGGCGCGTTGATGCAGTGGCTCAACCCCAAGGCGTGGCTGGCCTGTGTGGCCGGGATGGGAGCATTCGTGGCCGATGGTGAGGCGCGGTTGGTGTGGCAGTTTGCGGCTATCTACCTGGTGATCTGTTATCTCTCGGTAGGCTGCTGGGCCTATGCCGGCAGTTTTCTGCGGGTCTGGCTGGGCAACCCGGCGACCATGCGCCTGTTCAATCGGACGATGGCGGCGTTGCTGGTGGTCAGTGCGGTGTATTTGTTGTTGCCTTGAGCCATCCCCGCGAAAGCAGGATCGGGTATCAACCGCGATATTGGCCCGGGGTGGCGGCCAGGTGTTGTTTGAAGGCGCGCTGGAAATGCGCCTGGTCGGCAAACCCGCTGTCCAGTGCGACATCGGCAATCAGCTTGCCTTCGCGTAACTGCCGACGGGCGAACTGGATCCGACGATTGACCAGGAAAGCATGGGGCGTCATGCCGTAATGGCGCTTGAAGGCCCGGCTCAGGTACGACGGCGAAAGTTGTGCGGCGGCGCAGATGTCTTCAAGTTTCAAGGCCTCGCTGCAATGGTCATGGATAAACTGCGCCGCTCGCATCAATCCCGGGTGGCTGCCACGGTCCGGGCGCCCGGCTGGGTTGAGCCGGTGTTGCAGGTCGATGAAAAACGCTTCGGCGGCGGCGTGTTTGCGGGCGATGTCGATCCGCTCATCCACCAGTTGGCCGTACAAACCCTGTAAGGCGGCAAACAGCTCGATGTCGCGGCTGTGGGTGGTGGCGAAGCCCTGAAAACCCAGGGTCTCGTCAAAGCCGATTCGGCGCTGCAAGTCCGTCAGCCACTGGGTGTCGACGTACAGCATTACATACGACCATGGCTGATCATTGATCGGGTTGCACGCATGGACATCGCCGGGGTTCATCAATACGACCGTACCGCTCTCTACCTGGAAATTCGATTGCTCATGAAGGTAGGTGCTGCGCCCGGCCGTGATAGCCCCGATGGAAAAGTGGTCATGGGAATGACGCGAATAGCAGACCTTGCGTCCATCGGTGATGCCCCGGGCTTCGATGAAGGGCAGCGCTGCATCACGCCAGAAACGTGGGGCGGCATCATGGGGGGCGGGCTTCATCGGTCGGCGTCCTCGTCTTGAACCTGTGTCGCAGTGTATTAGGCCCTGTCGATAAATGCCTGTTTGATTTGACGCATTGGTTTGAAGGGGAGTGGGCCTGGGCTAGACTTCAACAAGCCCTCTCGATGGAGTTCCCGATGCCTGCGCCAGGTAAACCGGATAACGAAGCCGTTCGCCTCAAGAATCTGCACTCGCTCAAGCTGCTCGACACCGCGCCCGAGGAGCGCTTCGACCGCCTGACTCGCCTTGCCCGGCGTTTGTTCGATGTGCCCATTGCGCTGGTGTCGCTGGTGGATGCCAACCGTCAGTGGTTCAAGTCCAACGCGGGCCTGGACGCCAGTGAGTCCGGACGCGACGTTTCATTTTGTGCACACGCCATTTTGCAGGATCAGATTCTGGAGGTTTGCGACGCGGAGCAGGACGAGCGGTTTCGCGACAACCCGTTTGTCACCGATAAACCCGGCATTCGTTTCTACGCCGGGCAGCCGTTGGCACTGGATGACGGCAGCAAGCTTGGAACCCTGTGCTTGCTGGACACCAAGCCGCGCAAGCTCAATGACGAAGAACGCGAACTGCTGCGCGACTTGGCCAGCATGGCCGAGCAGGAAATGATTGCTGTGCAGATGGCGAGCATGGACGAACTGACCTTGCTGTCCAATCGACGTGGTTTCAAGACGTTGGCCCAGCATGCGCTGAGCGTTTGCGAGCGCCTGTCGCGTCCGGCAACACTGCTGTTCTTCGACCTCAACGAATTCAAGCTCATCAACGACCGCTTCGGACACGCCGAGGGCGATACGGCACTAAAAACGTTTGCCGACGTGCTACGCATCGCCTTTCGCGAAAGTGATGTGATCGGTCGTTTGGGTGGCGATGAGTTCGTGGCGCTGCTCACCGGCTCTGCCCATGTCGAAACCTCGGCGATCATGGCGCGACTCAGGGAAATCCTTGATGAGCGCAATGCGATGTTGCAGCGTGGCTATGACATCCGTTTCAGCGTGGGCCAGATCGACTATGACCCGAAGCGTCATCAGTCCATCGACAGCCTTTTGGCGGATGCTGATGATGCGATGTACATTCAAAAACAGGCTGGTTCGCGCTGACGGCCTCACATCAAGCCCTTATGTGTGCAGGTCCATCGTCATCGCGAGCAGGCTCGCTCCCACAGGGGATTTGCGGTTTGCCCGAAGTCTATGAGCAACTCGGAAAATGTGGGAGCGAGCCTGCTCGCGATAGCGGTGGCCCATTCAACACGAATGCAAGCTGACCCGCCGCCATGACCAGAGCGGAATAAAAAACGCCGCTTGTCCCTTTTCAGGACAAGCGGCGTTTTTACGCAGCGGATGTGACGTGAAGATTACTCTTCGATGTTACCCATGGCGGTGGTGTTGAAGCCGCCGTCCACGTACATGATTTCACCGCTGATGCCCGAGGCCAGGTCCGAGCACAGGAAGGCGCCGGCGTTGCCGACTTCCTCGATGGTGACGTTGCGACGCAGCGGGGTCTGCGCTTCGTTGGCGGCCAGCATTTTGCGGAAGTTCTTGATGCCGGAAGCGGCGAGGGTACGGATTGGACCGGCCGATACGCAGTTGACGCGGGTGCCATCCGGGCCCAGGGAGCCGGCCAGGTAACGCACGCCTGCTTCCAGGGAAGCCTTGGCCATACCCATCACGTTGTAGTTCGGCATGGTGCGCTCGGCGCCCAGGTACGACAGGGTCAGCAAGCTGCCGTTGCGGCCTTTCATCATTTCACGACCGGCTTTGGCCAGGGCCACAAAGCTGTAGGCGCTGATGTCGTGGGCAATGCGGAAGCCTTCGCGGGTGGTGGCTTCGGTGAAGTCGCCGTCCAGTTGATCGCCCGGGGCGAAGCCCACGGAGTGCACGATGCAGTCCAGGCCGTCCCACTTCTTGCTCAGTTCTTCGAAAACCTTGGCGATTTCTTCATCGCTGGCCACGTCGCACGGGAAGCACAGCTCAGGGCTCGAGCCCCAGCCTTGTGCGAACTCTTCGACGCGACCCTTGAGTTTGTCGTTCTGATAAGTGAAGGCAAGCTCAGCGCCCTCGCGATGCATGGCGGCGGCGATGCCGGATGCGATGGACAGCTTGCTGGCGACACCGACGATCAGTACGCGCTTACCGGCGAGAAAACCCATGTGTTGCTCCTCTTTCAGGTTATTCGGCAGTTGTTGGGGCCAGGAAAGCGGCCTCCAGCAACTGCTGTGTATAGGGGTGTTGCGGCGCGGCGAATATGCTGCGGGCATCACCTTGTTCGACCACTTGGCCATGCTTGACCACCATCAACTGGTGGCTCAGCGCTTTGACGACAGCCAGGTCATGGCTGATAAACAGGTACGTCAGGTTGTACTTGGTTTGCAGCGACCGCAACAGCTCCACCACCTGGCGTTGCACGGTACGGTCCAGGGCCGACGTCGGTTCATCCAGCAGAATCAACGCCGGCTTGAGCACCAGGGCCCGGGCAATGGCGATACGCTGCCGCTGCCCTCCGGAAAATTCATGGGGGTAGCGGTTCCGAGTCTCCGGATCCAGGCCTACCTCCTTCAATGCCGCGATTATCGCTTGTTCCTGCTCGGCTGCGGTGCCGATCTTGTGGATCCGCAGGCCTTCGCCGACGATCTGGCTTACACACATCCGTGGGCTCAGGCTGCCGAACGGGTCCTGAAACACCACTTGCATCTCCCGGCGCAGTGGCCGGACCTGTTGCTGCGACAGGCAGTCCAGCTGCTTGCCTTCAAAGCGGATCCCCCCCTGGCTGCCGATCAACCGCAAGATCGCCAGCCCCAGGGTGGACTTGCCGGAGCCGCTTTCGCCAACGATACCCAGGGTCTGGCCCTGGGGCAGGCTGAAGCGGATACCGTCCACGGCCTTGATGTAGTCCACCGTGCGTTTGAACAGGCCTTTCTTGATCGGGAACCAGACTTTCAGGTCCTCGACCTGCAACAGCGGCGGGCCGACCACGTTGGTCGCCGGGTTGCCGCTGGGCTCGGCGGCCAGCAGTTCCCGAGTGTACGGATGCTGCGGCGCGCGGAACAGCTCTTCGCACGATGCCTGTTCGACGATGCAACCGCGCTGCATGACACATACGCGATGAGCAATTCTTCGCACCAGGTTCAAATCGTGGCTGATCAACAGCAGCGACATACCCAGCCGCGCCTGCAAATCCTTGAGCAATTCGAGGATTTTCAGCTGGACGGTGACGTCCAGTGCCGTGGTCGGTTCGTCGGCAATCAGCAGCTCTGGTTCGTTGGCCAGGGCCATGGCGATCATCACTCGCTGGCGCTGGCCACCGGACAGTTCGTGGGGCAGGGCCTTGAGGCGCTTGTGCGGCTCGGGGATGCCCACCAGTTCCAGCAACTCCAAGGTGCGACGGGTAGCGACCTTACCGGACAGCCCCTTGTGAATGCCCAGCACTTCATTGATCTGCTTCTCGATGCAATGCAGCGGATTGAGGGACGTCATCGGCTCCTGAAAGATCATCGCGATCCGGTTACCCCGGATGTGGCGGATAGTCTTTTCTTTCAACCCGAGCAAATCCTGGCCGGCGTACTGGATGGTCCCGCTTGGATGGTGGGCCAACGGGTAGGGCAGCAACCGCAGGATTGAGTGGGCGGTCACCGACTTGCCTGAGCCGCTTTCGCCGACCAGGGCCATGGTTTCGCCACGCTTGATGTCAAAACTGACGCCTTCGACCACCCGTTGCCGACGTTCGCCGACGATGAACTCCACGGCCAAGTCGCGCACTTCGATCAGATTGTCCTGATTCATTTCATTTCCTCGGATCGAAGGCATCGCGAGCTGACTCGCCGATGAACACCAGCAGGCTCAGCATGATCGCCAGTACGGCGAACGCGCTGATGCCAAGCCACGGCGCCTGCAGGTTGGATTTGCCTTGGGCCACCAGTTCACCCAGGGACGGAGCGCCCGGAGGCAAGCCAAACCCGAGGAAATCCAGGGCCGTGAGGGTGCCGATGGCCCCGGTGAGAATGAACGGCATGAACGTCATGGTCGAGACCATGGCGTTGGGCAGGATGTGGCGGAACATGATCGCGCCGTTCTGCATGCCTAATGCCCGCGCGGCACGCACGTATTCCAGGTTGCGCCCGCGCAGGAACTCGGCGCGGACCACGTCCACCAGGCTCATCCAGGAGAACAGCAGCATGATGCCCAGCAACCACCAGAAGTTCGGCTGCACGAAGCTGGCCAGGATGATCAACAGGTAAAGCACCGGCAGCCCCGACCAGATCTCCAGGAAACGCTGGCCGGCCAGGTCGACCCATCCGCCGTAAAAGCCCTGCAAGGCGCCGGCGATCACGCCGATGATCGAGCTGAGGAGGGTCAGTGTCAGAGCGAACAGCACCGAAACACGGAAACCATAGATCACCCGGGCCAGCACATCGCGGCCCTGGTCGTCGGTGCCCAGCCAGTTGACCGAGGAGGGCGGTGCCGGGGCGGGGACCTTCAGGTCGTAATTGATGCTCTGGTAGCTGAACGGGATCGGTGCCCACAGCACCCACGCGTCCTTGGCGGCCAGCAGTTCGCGGATGTATGGGCTCTTGTAGTTGGCTTCCAGCGGAAATTCGCCGCCGAACGTGGTTTCCGGGTAGCGCTTGAGTGCCGGGAAGTACCAGCCGTCGTCGTAGTGCACCACCAGCGGCTTGTCATTGGCGATCAACTCGGCGCCCAGGCTGAGCCCGAACAGGATCAGGAACAGCCACAGCGACCACCAGCCACGCTTATTGGCCTTGAACAATTCGAAACGGCGGCGATTGAGGGGGGACAGGTTCATCTCAATGCTCCCGGCTTTCGAAGTCGATGCGTGGATCGACAAAGGTGTAGGTCAGGTCACCGATCAGTTTCACCACCAGCCCCAGCAAGGTGAAGATGAACAGGGTGCCGAAGACCACCGGGTAGTCACGGTTGATTGCCGCCTCGAAACTCATCAAACCGAGGCCATCAAGGGAAAAAATAACCTCTACCAGCAACGAGCCGGTGAAGAAGATTCCGATGAACGCCGAAGGGAAGCCGGCAATCACCAGCAGCATGGCGTTGCGGAACACATGACCATAGAGCACCCGATTGCGGGTCAGGCCCTTGGCCTTGGCGGTGACCACGTACTGCTTGTTGATTTCATCGAGGAAGCTGTTCTTGGTCAGCAGGGTCATGGTGGCAAAGTTGCCGATCACCAGGGCCGTCACGGGCAAGGCCAGGTGCCAGAAATAGTCGAGGATCTTGCCGCCCATGCTCAGTTCGTCGAAATCGTTGGACGTCAGCCCCCGTAGCGGGAACCAGTTGAAATAGCTGCCGCCGGCAAACACCACGATCAGCAGGATGGCGAACAGGAACGCCGGGATGGCATAGCCGACGATGATCGCCGAACTCGTCCAGACGTCGAAATGACTGCCATGCCGCGTCGCCTTGGCGATCCCCAGCGGGATCGACACCAGGTACATGATCAGCGTACTCCACAGCCCTAGCGAGATGGAGACCGGCATTTTTTCCTTGATCAGGTCGATGACCTTGGCGTCTCGGAAAAAACTGTCACCGAAATCCAGGCGAGCGTAATTCTTGATCATGATCCACAGGCGTTCCGGCGCCGACTTGTCGAAGCCGTACATGCGCTCGATTTCCTTGACCAGCGCCGGGTCCAGCCCCTGAGCGCCGCGATAGGCGGAGCCGGCCACCGACACTTCGGCACCGCCACCGGCAATGCGGCTGGTGGCGCCTTCGAAACCTTCGAGTTTGGCGATCATCTGCTCCACCGGCCCGCCGGGCGCGGCCTGGATGATCACGAAGTTGATCAGCAGGATGCCAAACAGGGTCGGGATGATGAGCAATAGACGCCGAAAGATATAAGCCAGCATCGGTTACTCCACACTCGCCGGGGCGACGATTTTTTGCTCGATGACCTGTTTTTCCACCTCGATGGAAGGCTTGACGTCTGGCTTGACCCACCATGTGGTGGTGCCGATGTCGTAGGTCGGGGTGATTTTTGGATGGCCGATGTGGTTCCAGTAGGCTACGCGCCAGGTCTTGATGTGCCAGTTGGGGATCACGTAGTAGCCCCATTGCAACACCCGGTCCAGCGCCCGGGCGTGGGCCACCAGGCTCTTGCGTGAGTCGGCGTTGATCAGTTGCTCCACCAGTTGGTCGACGGCGGGGTCCTTCAGGCCCATGGTGTTGCGGCTGCCGGGATTATCGGCGGCGGCCGACATCCAGAACTCGCGCTGTTCGTTACCCGGCGAGCTGGACTGCGGGAAGCTGCCCACGATCAGGTCGAAATCCCGCGAGCGCACGCGATTGATGTATTGGGACACGTCGACCCGGCGGATCACCAGTTCGATGCCCAGGTCACTGAGGTTACGCTTGAACGGCAGCAGCACCCGCTCGAATTCGGTCTGGGCCAGCAGGAACTCCAGCACCACGGGTTTGCCCTGGGCATCGACCATCTTGTCGTCGACGATGCGCCAGCCGGCCTCTTGCAGCAATTGATAGGCCTTGCGCTGCTGGTCACGAATCATGCCGCTGCCGTCGCATACCGAAGGCTGGAAGGCCTGGGTGAACACCTGCTCGGGGATCTTGCCACGCAACGGCTCGAGGATCTTCAGCTCGTCTTCGCCGGGCAGGCCGGTGGCGGCCATCTCCGAGTTTTCGAAATAACTGCGGGTGCGGGCGTAGGCACCGTGGAACAGTTGTTTGTTGGTCCATTCGAAGTCCAGCAGCAGGCTCAAGGCCTTGCGCACCCGCACGTCCTGGAAGACCGGGCGGCGCAAGTTGTAGACAAAGCCCTGCATGCCGGTGGGGTTGCCGTTGGGGATCTGTTCCTTGATCAGCCGGCCTTCGGTCACGGCCGGGATGTTGTAGGCGTTGGCCCAGTTCTTGGCAGCCATTTCCAGCCAGAAATCGAACTGCCCGGCCTTCAGTGCCTCGACCGCCACGGTGTTGTCGCGATAGTAGTCGGTGGTCAGCACGTCGAAGTTGTAGAAGCCGCGGTTGACCGGCAGGTCCTTGCCCCAATAGTCCTTCACGCGTTCATAGCGAATCGAACGGCCAGCCTTCACTTCGGCGACCTTATACGGACCGCTGCCGAGGGGGATCTCCAGGTTGCCCTTGTTGAATTCGCGCCCGGCCCACCAATGCTTGGGCAATACCGGCAGTTGGCCGAGGATCAGCGGCAATTCGCGGTTATTGGTGTGCTTGAACTTGAACAGCACCTTGAGCGGTTCTTCGGCGATGACTTCGGCCACGTCGTTGTAATAACCGCGGAACATCGGAGCGCCGTCCTTGGTCAAGGTCTGGAAGCTGAACACCACGTCCTCGGCGCGTACGGGATGGCCGTCGTTGAAGCGGGCTTCGGGCCGCAGGTAAAAGCGCACCCAGGCATTGTCCGGGGCCTTCTCGATTTTTTCGGCGATCAGGCCATATTCGGTGAAGGGTTCGTCCAGGCCTTGTTTGGCCAGGGTGTCGTAGATCAGGCCGATGTCATCGGCGGGGACGCCCTTGCTGATAAAAGGGTTGAGGCTGTCGAAGCCACCAAACCCGCCCTGACGAAAAATCCCGCCCTTGGGGGCGTCAGGGTTCACATAATCGAAATGCTTGAAGTCGGCCGGATATTTCGGCGGCTCGTTGTACAAGGTCAAGGCGTGCTGCGGTGCGGCACAGGCCAGTCCGGCGAACAACAGGCCGCTGGCCTGCAGGAGCAGGGCGCGTAAAGGCTTCATTGATCTTTCTCCGAAGATTTCAGCCACCATGCGCTCAAACCCAGGGTGTAGGGCGGCGTAGTGACAAAGGCAAACCGGTTACGGTAGGCCAGGCGATGATAATTGAGATACCAGTTAGGGATGCAGTAGTGCTGCCACAGCAGCACACGGTCCAGGGCTTTGCCGGCGGCGACCTGTTCGTCACGGGTGCGGGCAGACAGGAGCTTTTCCAGCAGGTGATCGACCACCGGGTTGTTGATGCCGGCGTAGTTCTTGCTGCCCTTGACCCCCGCCTGGCTGGAATGGAAGTACTGCCATTGCTCAAGACCCGGGCTGAGGGTTTGCCCCAGGGTTAGCAGGATCATGTCGAAGTCGAACTGGTCCAGACGCTGCTTGTATTGAGCGCGATCCACCGTACGCAGGCGGGCCTGGATGCCGATGCTGGCGAGGTTTTCCACGTAGGGCTGCAGGATGCGCTCCAGGTTCGGGTTCACCAGCAGGATCTCGAAGCGCAGGGGCTGGCTGTCGGCGTTGAGCAGGCGCTGGCCGTGGATGGTCCACCCGGCTTCCTTCAGCAATCCCAGGGCTTTGCGCAGGGTTTCCCGGGGGATGCCCCGCCCGTCGGTTTTGGGCAGGCTGAAGGGTTGGGTGAACAATGCGGGCGGTAGTTGTTCCCGGTACGGCTTGAGCAGCAGCCATTCGTGGCCCACCGGAAGACCGCTGGCGGAGAATTCACTGTTGGGGTAGTAGCTGAGGGTGCGCTTGTAGGCACCGCTGAAGAGCGTGCGGTTGGTCCACTCGAAGTCGAACATTAGCCCCAGGGCTTCACGAACCTTGACCTGGGCGAACGTGCTGCGCCGGGTATTCATGAACAGACCCTGGGTCTGGGTCGGGATCTGGTGAGCAATCTGCGCCTTGATCACCTCGCCGCGATTGACCGCCGGGAACCGGTAGCCGTTGGCCCAGTTTTTGGCCTGGTGTTCAATGTAGATGTCGAATTCCCCGGCCTTGAAGGCTTCAAAAGCCACTTCACTGTCGCGGTAGAACTCCACGTCCATCCGGTCATAGTTGTATTTGCCGCGATTGACCGGCAGGTCCTTGCCCCAGTAATTCTTGACCCGCTCAAACACCAACTGGCGACCAGGCTGCACTTTGGTAATCCGGTAAGGGCCGCTGCCCAAGGGCGGTTCGAAGGTGGTGGCCTTGAAGTCGCGGTCTTTCCAGTAATGCTGGGGCAGCACCGGTAACTCACCCAGGCGCAGGATCAGCAGCGGGTTGCCCGTACGCTTGAACACAAAGCGGATTTTCAGCGGGTTGAGGATGTCGACCCGTAGCACTTCCTGAAGGTTGGTGCGGTACTGCGGATGACCTTCCTTGAGCAGCGTTCTGTAGGAGAACGCCACGTCATAGGCGGTAATCGGCACGCCGTCGTGAAAACGGGCTTCGGGTCTGAGGTTAAACACCACCCAACTGCGGTCTTCGCTGTATTCCACTGACCGGGCGATCAGGCCATAGCTCGACGTCGGCTCGTCGCCGGAAGGCGCATACTGACCGGTGCCAACCATCAGCGGTTCGTTCAACTCGTTGATGCCGTATTGCAAGAAGTTGGGCGTCGAAACCGGGCTGCTGCCCTTGAAAGTGTAGGGATTGAGCGTATCGAAGGTGCCAAATGCCATGACCCGCAAGATACCGCCCTTGGGCGCTTGCGGGTTGACCCAGTCGAAGTGGGTGAATCTGGCCGGGTACTTGAGCGTGCCGAACTGCGCATAACCATGGCTTTCGCTAATGGTTGCGCCGGCGGGAGAGCTCAAGGCCAGGCTGATCAGGAGCAGGAGGAGGGGACGTATCAAGTCTGAGATCCGATCCAGGCGGCTTGGGCTTTATGGCCCGTACAGTAACAGCTTGTATCGGCAGGAAAAAGGCGGGAGCCGAAAGCTTCAGGGATTACCCGAAACCGTGGCGAGGGAGCTTGCTCCCGCTGGGCTGCGAAGCAGCCCTCTCTTCAGTCAGGCTTAGTGCGGAGAGTAAACCGTCAGCATCTGCCCAGGCTTCAGTGCCTTGCCTACCCGTGGATTCCAGCGCTTGAGGTGCTGCATTTCCACGTTGAAGCGTTTGGCGACCACGTACAGCGAGTCGCCTTGCTTGACCTTGTACTGGGTTTGTTTCTTTTTATTCTTGCTGCTGGCAGCGACTACCGTGTTGACGCGTTTGCGGGTGTCTTGCATGACCAGGGTCTGGCCGATCTTGAGTTTGTTGCCGCTCAATCTGTTCCAGCGTTGCAAGTCTTTGATCTGAACGTTGTTGGCCTTGGCGATCAGCCCCAGGTTATCGCCACGCTTGACGCGATAGGTGCGCTTGGCGCCCGCCACCGTGCTTTCTTCGGCTGAGTCAAAAACCGGTTGGAGCGATCGTTTGCTGATCAGTTCTTCCGGACGCATGGTGGACAGGCTGGCGGTCAACAACTGGGCCTTGGACGTGGGCACCAGCAGGTGCTGCGGGCCATCGATGGTGGTGCGCTGCTTGAAAGCCGGGTTGAGCTGGAACAGCTCGTCTTCGTCGATGTCAGCCACCGCCGCGACTTTGGACAGGTCCATGCGCTGGTTGATCTCGACGACCTGGAAGTACGGTTCGTTGGCGATCGGGTTGAGGTTGACGCCGTAGGCCTCGGGAGAAAGCACGACCTGGGACAATGCCAGCAACTTCGGCACATAGGCCTGGGTTTCGCTGGGCAGCGGCAGGTTCCAGTAATCGGTGGGCAGGCCAAGTTTTTCGTTGCGCTCGATGGCGCGGCTGACCGTTCCCTCGCCTGCGTTGTAGGCAGCCAGCGCCAACAGCCAGTCGCCGTTGAACATGTCGTGCAGGCGCGTCAGGTAATCCATCGCGGCCGTGGTAGAGGCCGTGATGTCGCGACGCCCATCATAGAAGCGGGTCTGGCGCAGGTTGAAGTAGCGCCCCGTGGACGGGATGAACTGCCACAGGCCCACCGCATGGGCCCGGGAATAAGCCATGGGGTTGTAGGCGCTTTCGATCACCGGCAGCAGCGCCAGCTCCAGGGGCATGTTGCGTTCTTCAAGGCGTTCGACGATGTAATGAATGTACAGGCTGCCGCGTTCGCCGGCGTTTTCCAGAAAGGATGGATTGCTGGCGAACCACAGGCGTTGCTGCTCGATACGCGGGTTGACGCCGGCGGTTTCCTGCAGCTGGAAGCCCTGGCGCATACGCTCCCAGACGTCCTGAGGCACTTGAGGGACGGGTTTTTCAGTGAGCCAGATGGGCTTCTGTTTGGCGCGAGCGGCGATGTTCGGCGTGTGCGCCACATCGCTCTGCGGCACCTGGCTCGTGCTCTGGCAGCCCGCCAGGGTGGCGGACACAGCCACTGCGACAGCTTGAGCCAAGCGGGTCAATGTGTCTGACTGGACGGACTTACGTATAGATGACGACATTGGCTGGAAGTAAGTTCCGGGCAAAAATGTCGGCCGATTCTAGGAAGCGCACCCCAACAGGTCAACCTTTCAGAATTTTTGTATCAAACGCCAGCGGCCTTAGAACTTATCTTTCCACGCCCTCAAGGCCGCAAAAACCTCACTCGGCGTCTGGTTACGCTGGCCGTTCCGTTCGTCTGCTTTTTGTTTAACGGATGTTTCAGCGGTACGCAGGAACGGATTGGTGAGCTTTTCAAGTGCCAGGGTCGAGGGCAGGGTCATGACGCCGGCGTTGCGTTGCTGGCTGACTTTTTCCAGGCGCGCGGCAACGTCCAGGTTGCCCGGCTCTACCGCAGCGGCGAATCTAAGATTGCTGAGGGTGTATTCATGGGTACAGTAGACCAGCGTATCCTCAGGCAGAGAGGCCAGGCGGCTGAGGGACTGATGCATTTGTGCAGGCGTGCCTTCGAAGAGTCGCCCACAACCGGCGGCAAACAGGGTGTCGCCACAGAACAGCAAGCCATGATGGTAATACGCGATATGCCCCAGGGTGTGGCCGGGTACGGCGTAGACATCGAAGTCCCAGCCGAGGACGCTGAGCTGGTCGTTGTCCTGCAGCGCCACGTCCCGCGCCGGGATGTTTTCACTGGCCGGGCCGTAGACGGTGGCGTGTGTCGCGTTTTTCAGTGCCTGGACGCCGCCGACATGGTCGTGATGATGGTGGGTGATCAGAATGTCGCTCAGGACCCAGCCTGGATGGGCGTCGAGCCAGGCCTGCACCGGCGTGGCGTCGCCGGGGTCGACGACGGCGCAGCGTTGAGTGGCGTGGTCCTGTAACAACCAGATGTAGTTATCGGTGAACGCGGGCAGGGCACTGATCTGTATCATCGCGGAATTCGCCAAGCAGAAAACAAAGGCGCATCTTAGAACTTCCTGACGCGTTGGAGAATGCAATGACCGATGAAGCGTTCGCTCAGGCTGATCCCGACTGGCTTGCGTTGATCAGCGCCGCTCGTGAGTGGCTGTCCGGCCCTGTCGGGCAATTTTTGCTGGAAGAGGAGCGGCGCATGCTCGAAGACGAGCTGGGCCGGTTCTTTGGTGGCTATCTGGTGCACTACGGGCCTTCGGCGCAGACCCCGCCGTCGGCGCCGCAGGTTCAGCGTAATGTACGCCTGGGGGCACCATTGCCTGGCGTGGAGATCGTTTGCGAAGAGCAGGCCTGGCCGTTGAGCGAGCATGCCGCCGATGTGGTGGTGATGCAGCACGGGCTGGATTTCTGTCTCTCCCCGCACGGGCTGCTGCGCGAAGCCGCCAGCAGCGTCCGTCCTGGCGGGCATCTGCTGATCATTGGCATCAATCCCTGGAGCAGTTGGGGGTTGCGTCACGTGTTCGCTCACGATGCTTTGCGTCAGGCTCGCTGCATCTCGGCGTCAAGGGTCGGTGACTGGCTCAACCTGCTGGGCTTCGCGCTGGAGAAACGTCGCTTCGGATGCTATCGTCCGCCGCTTGCGTCGCCCAAGTGGCAGGCCCGTCTGGCCGGCTGGGAGCGCAAGGCCGGTGAGTGGCAACTGTCCGGCGGCGGCTTCTATTTATTGGTGGCGCGCAAGATTGCGGTCGGGCTGCGCCCGGTTCGTCAGGCGCGACGCGAGCCGATGGGTAAGCTGATTCCCTTGCCGATGGCCAAGGTCAATCGTCGCCACATCGAGCCTTAACCCTTTTCTGATGGTCTGGCGGCATTTCGGTTGCGGGCGTTGTCGTTCCCGTCCGGCAGGCCTTTGCATTTTTTTCTGGATGGATTGGCATGAGCGATAGTGTAGAACTCTTCACTGACGGCGCCTGCAAGGGCAATCCCGGCCCGGGTGGCTGGGGGGCGCTGCTGGTATGCAAGGGTGTCGAGAAGGAACTCTGGGGCGGTGAAACCAATACCACCAACAACCGTATGGAGCTGATGGGCGCTATTCGGGGTCTGGAAGAGCTTAAGCGGCCTTGCGACGTATTGCTGGTGACCGACTCGCAATATGTGATGAAAGGCATCAATGAGTGGATGGCCAACTGGAAGAAGCGTGGCTGGAAAACCGCTGCGAAAGAGCCGGTGAAGAACGCCGATCTGTGGAAGCTGCTCGACGAGCAGGTCAACCGTCACAACGTCACCTGGAAATGGGTGCGCGGTCATATCGGCCATCACGGAAACGAACGGGCCGACCAGTTGGCCAACCGTGGGGTGGATGAGGTGCGGGGTTTCAAGCAGGCCTGATACGAGTGGTGTCGGGGCCTGAACAGGATGATCTGTGGCGAGTGGGCTTTGCTCCCACAGCTTCGCTCCCATAAGCCAGGTTTCAGGTAAGTCCCCTCGTTACCGGAGCGTGTTAACATCGCCGCTTTTGCAAGCATGCCCGTTGAGAGCTGAACACTGATGGCCAACAGATCTGTTGTACTGGATACCGAAACCACCGGCATGCCGGTGACCGATGGTCACCGGATTATCGAAATCGGCTGTGTCGAGCTGATCGGCCGACGCCTGACCGGTCGCCATTTCCATGTTTACCTGCAACCGGACCGCGAAAGTGATGAAGGCGCCATCGGCGTCCACGGCATCACCAACGAGTTCCTGGTGGGCAAGCCGCGCTTCGCTGAAGTGGCCGATGAGTTCTTCGAGTTCATCCAGGGTGCGCAGCTGATCATCCATAACGCGGCGTTCGACGTTGGCTTCATCAACAACGAGTTTGCCCTGATGGGGCAGCACGACCGGGCCGATATCACCCGGCACTGCACCATCCTCGATACCTTGATGATGGCTCGGGAACGGCACCCGGGGCAGCGCAACAGCCTCGATGCCTTGTGCAAGCGCTACGGCGTCGACAACTCCGGTCGTGAACTGCACGGCGCCTTGCTCGACTCGGAGATTCTCGCCGACGTCTACCTGACCATGACGGGTGGCCAGACCAGCCTGTCCCTGGCCGGCAACGCCTCCGATGGCAATGGCACGGGTGAGGGTTCAGGTAACCAGGCAACGGAAATCCGTCGTTTGCCCGCTGACCGCACGCCAGGCCGGATCCTTCGCGCCAGCGAAAACGACCTCGCCGAACATGCCGCGCGTCTGGAAGCTATCGCCAAATCTGCCGGTGCTCCGGCACTGTGGACGCAACTGGTCGAATCCCAGGCCGCGGCGAACTGATCTTGCGCCACGGTCGTACCCTTTGTGGGAGCGAGCCTGCTCGCGATGCAGGCGGCTCGGTCTGTCTGTTGGACCATGGAGATCCCATCGCGAGCAGGCTCGCTCCCACAAGGGCAGTCTTCATTCATTTCTCGCCACAATCGCCAGTACCTTCTAACCTGAGGTAACGGGCAGGCTACGGATACCCGCTTGATGTATGAAGTTTCGAGAGGCAAGGGCAATGGATGGCAGAGCGCCGTTGGTTGTCTCAAGGAATGAGGACTTTTCCCAGTATGCAGCCGGTCATGAATCCCAAGCACCCCGGCCTGTCGGTGCGTGTCGTCGATGACGGCTTTGCCGCCTACATCTGGGGCAGCGACTTCAGTTTCGAGGTCAGCGCCTATGGGACGGCGCAGGTGGGTCGGCCGGTGAGCCAATGGCCAGTGACGCCCATTGCCCCTTATCGTAAATGCTATGGCATCGATCCTGAGGAATTCAGCAGTTTCCGGGACGCTCCGGACAGCGAGATCTTCATGGCTTACCTCGATGACCAACCGGTAGGGCATCTGGTGGTGAGTACCAACTGGAACGGTTTTGCCCACATCGATGAGCTTGCCGTGCATGCCCCGGCCCGTCGCCACGGTGTGGCCAGGGCATTGCTGGACGTCGCTCATTTCTGGAGCCGCAAGAAAAAACTGCCGGGCATCATGCTCGAAACCCAGAACAACAACCTGGGCGCGTGCCGGCTCTATGAGCGTTGCGGTTACGTGCTGGGCGGGATCGATCACCTGCGCTATCGCGGCATTGACCGTCATACCGCCGAGGTGGCGTTGTTCTGGTACCGGTTGTTCGACGATCCACTGGGCATGGCGATCAGTGGCCCAACAGCGCCTCGGCTTGTTCCGTAATCAGTTCCAGCAGCGACTGGAGGGTGGGAGAGGTCGCCGTGCCATTCAGACTCAGCGCATACAGGCAGATGGGAATGGCGGGCGATACCGGGCATACGTCCAGCCCGCCGTCCTTGGCACCTGAAGCGGTGAAGGGGTCGACGATGGCAAGCCCTTCACCAGCCTCGACCATGGCGCGCATCATCTGATGGGTCTGTACGCGGATCTGGATGACCGGCGCGGGGCGTAGCGCCGCCAGCTTATGGTCGAACGCAGGGCTCAGCGGGTCGTGGCCATCCAGGCCCACCAGCGACTGGCCGGCCAGATCCTGAACCGAAATGTATTTTTGCCGCGGTTGCAGCCAGCCGTGGGGCGCCAGCAATTGCAGTTTGCCCTGGGCGATCATCTGGCACTGGATGTCGGAGTGTTCGGGGTCGTGCAGACTAAGGCCCAAGTCACTGTCGCGCAGCAGAAGGCTCTGAACAATGTCTCGGGTCGGTTGGCTGAGCAGGGTGCAAGGGGCGTCCGGATGGCGTCGACGCAGGGCAGCGATACTTTGAGGCAGTAACTGCTGGGCCAGCGGTGGGGTGCAAATGATGCGCAGGGGCGGCGCCTGATAGTGTTTCAGGCTGCTGGCCAGGCGTTGCACCGGTTCGAGGGTGTCATACACGCGGGTGATGCCGTCGCGCAACTCAAGGGCTTCGCGAGTCGCCTGCAATCGCCCGCGCACACTGGCAAACAGCATGAAACCCAACTGCAGCTCGGCATCGCGCAGCGTCGCCTCCACCTCTGCCACCGGTAATTGCAGCCATTCAGCCGCCGTGCCGAGGTGGCCGGTCTGCAACAGCGCCTGGATCACTTCGATGTGGCGTAAACGCATGCAAGCAGTCCATGTTGGGCGGGAGAGCCATTGAGTGGCTGAATCCTAACCCAAGTCCGGGCATGACTTCTGCTCATAACAACAGGTTATGAAGCAATTAGCGTTTCAGCGGGCGTTTGAGCGGGCGGTAGCGTTTCCGGTTCGCGGGTTAATTCAATCTGGGACTGCACCAGCATGAATTTGCCGTCTTCGAGTTGGTTGACGCGATCTCCGATCGCCAGCTTGAAAGTGGTCACAGGCTCCTTGCCGTTACCGTCGGGCGACGGGGTCGATTCTTGGTATTCATGCACTGAATAGACGCGACCTTCGGCGTCCCGTGCATGAAATTGTCCGACAAGTACTGCTGCCATTGCTTAGAACCTCTGGAAATAAATCACTCGATTTGCGGTTCTGTAGACCTTGGTCAAGCGCGGTAAGTTTTCCTACATGAAAAAAATAGTCCAGTCGGAAGGTTTTCGGTTCTCCGCTGGTCCAATTGTTCGCCCGATCATCTATAAATGGGGCTCCCTTGAACCCATCGTCGAGAAGTGTCCAATGAGTAATGTCTACACCGTGGCCGTTTTAGTGGGGAGCCTGCGCAAGGCTTCGATCAATCGCAAGCTGGCTCTGGCCCTGGCGGATCTGGCGCCGAGCAACCTGAAGCTGGAAATCATCGAGATAGGCGACCTGCCGCTCTACAACGAAGATATTGACGTCACACCCCCACCAGCCTACAGCACTTTCCGTGAGCAGGTTGGCGCGGCCGACGCATTGCTGTTTGTCACGCCTGAATACAACCGCTCGGTTCCGGCCCCGATGAAAAATGCCATTGACGTCGGCTCGCGGCCTTACGGCAAGAGCTGCCTGAGCGGTAAACCGGGTGCGGTGATCAGTGCCTCGCCGGGAGCCATGGGTGGTTTCGGCGCCAATCATCATTTGCGCCAGTCCCTGGTTTTCCTCGATGTGCCTTGCATGCAACAGCCGGAGGCTTATCTGGCCGGTGCGGGGAGCGCGTTCGATGAGCAGGGCGAGCTGTCTGAGTCGGTGAGGCCGTTTCTGCAGAAATTCATTGATGCCTATGGCAAGTGGGTTGAACAGCACAAAAAGGCCTGATGCCCGGCATTTTCAGGCATGCATAGCGGGTGAGGGGTTTATCCCCTCGCCACAAGGCGACCCTTCTTTTCCCCCTACTAAATCCCTTCTTTCAAGGCTGTTGCGCATGCTCCTCGCGTCGTTGATTTTTCTGCTGACCATTACATTGGTGATCTGGCAACCCAAGGGCCTCGGTGTTGGCTGGAGTGCAACGCTCGGTGCGCTGCTGGCGTTGTTGAGCGGGGTGGTGCAGGTCGGTGACATTGCCCTGGTGTGGCAGATCATCTGGAACGCCACCGGTACGTTTATCGCGCTGATCATCATCAGCCTGTTGCTGGACGAGGCTGGGTTCTTCGCCTGGGCCGCCTTGCATGTGGCCCGCTGGGGCCGAGGCAGCGGGCGCAAGCTGTTTGCGTTCATGGTGCTGCTGGGCGCGCTGGTGTCGGCTTTGTTCGCCAATGACGGCGCGGCGTTGATCCTGACGCCCATCGTAATTTCGATGCTGCTGGCCTTGCGTTTTTCTCCGGCGGCAACCCTGGCATTCGTGATGGGCGCCGGCTTCATTGCCGATAGCGCGAGCCTGCCGCTGGTGGTGTCGAACCTGGTGAACATCGTCTCAGCCGACTTCTTCGGCATTGGCTTCAACCGTTACGCGGCGGTCATGGTGCCGGTGAACCTGGTCAGCGTCGCGGCCAGCCTGGCGATATTGCTGTGGTTCTTTCGCCGCGACATCCCGCGCGACTATGACCCGCATCAACTGGATGCCCCGGCGAGTGCCATCCACGACAGGGCCACCTTCTTCGCGGGCTGGGCGGTGTTGGCGATTCTGCTGCTTGGTTGCTTCGCCCTCGAGCCGTTGGGCATTCCCATCAGCGCGATTTCGGCGGTCTGCGCCGCGTTATTGCTGGCCGTCGCGGCCCGCGGTCACAAAATCTCCACTCGCAGGGTCATGAAGGAGGCGCCGTGGCAGATCGTGATCTTCTCCCTGGGCATGTATCTGGTGGTCTATGGCCTGCGCAATGCGGGGCTGACTGGCTACCTGGCGCAATGGCTCGATGGTTTCGCCGCCTATGGTGTGTGGGGGGCGGCGATGGGCACCGGACTGTTGACGGCTTTGCTCTCGTCGATCATGAACAACCTGCCGACGGTGCTGATCGGTGCCTTGTCCATCGATGCCAGTCAGGCCACCGGGGTGGTGAAGGAGGCGATGATCTACGCCAACGTCATCGGCAGCGACCTGGGCCCGAAAATCACTCCGATCGGCAGCCTGGCGACTTTGCTTTGGCTGCACGTGCTGGCGCGCAAGGACATCCGGATTGGCTGGGGGTACTACTTCAAGGTCGGGATTGTGCTGACCGTGCCGGTGTTGTTGGTGACGTTGGCGGCGTTGGCGTTGCGGTTGTCTATTTAGACCGCGTTGACTTTATCGCGAGCAGGCTCGCTCCTACATGGATGCAGTGTTGCCATTGAAGTTGCAAACGCCGCGGTCACTGTGGGAGCGAGCCTGCTCGCGATGAGGCCCGGACAGACGCCGCCCATCTCACCCATTCCCCGGCACATCCGGCCAACGATCCGCCACCAGGAACGCTCGCTCGGTTTCTTCCCACTCACCCTCGGCATTTTCACTCAGGCGCACCATCAATTGTGCGGGGGCCATGGGGTCGAGGGCCATTCGCCAGGCATCCAGTTGCCCGGCGCTCCAGGTCTGGTCCGCCGGATAATGGGCCGGGGCGAGCCAGCCAGCCCGGGGCAGGGGTTGCCAGCGCCCCGGCGGACGCTGGGCAACGAACGCCGGCCAGTCCCGCTGATGCAGCCACCTTCCGCGCAAATGCCTGGGATGGGCGCCGGTTGGGGGTTCGGCTTGGCCGGGCCACGGGTAAAGCAGATAGCCGCCTAGCCAGAGTTCCGAGCGAAACAGCTCGATGCCCGAGGGTTCGATGCCCAGCGTTGCCAGGGCCTCTCGGCTTTCCGGGCGAGCGGAGATTGGTAGCTGGTGTTCGCGCAAATGCGCCAGTTTAAGGTCGAGCCGGTCATGGCAGCCCGGGCCGAGCCATTGTGCGGTGTCCTGCCCGTGGCCGTTTTGCGGCCCGAGGTACAACTTGATCGCCAGTTCCAGGTGGTGGATGCCGTCGCCATCGCGCAGCAGCAGGTCCAGTTCACCCAGGGTCTGGCCCTGGTGGCGGATCGGCAGGTTGGCGGCGATCAGCTCAATGCCCGGCGCGTGCTGCACCGCAAACTGCCACAACCGTTCGTAATACAGACCCAGGCGCCGGGTTCTGCCCTGGGACAGGCAATGCAGTAACGGATAGCTGTCGCGGTCCAGTTGTCGCAGCCACTGTTCCAGTTGATGAGGCTGTTGCACCCAGTCGCTGCCGGTCAGGGGATGGCGTTGGGGCCAGGGCGTGTCGATCAGCATCGGCGGGGCAAGGATCGCCCACGCCAGGTCGCGCACTTCGGGATGGCGCAGGCGGCGGGGCAAGTCGAGCAGTTCGGGGAACAGGATCATTTTGCGAGCATAGCCTGCGTCGAAGGCTTAAAGAATTTTGTCTATGGGCGGCTTTCGCCCATAATCGTGTTTTTCGCCCGACGCAGACCCTCGCAGGAGCCCCATGGAGCAATTTCGCAATATCGGCATCATCGGTCGCCTGGGCAGTTCGCAGGTGCTGGACACTGTTCGCCGACTCAAACGTTTCCTCCTGGAGCGGCACCTGCATGTGATCCTCGAAGATACCATCGCCGAAGTCTTGCCTGGTCACGGCCTGCAGACTTCGTCGCGCAAGATGCTCGGCGAAGTCTGTGACATGGTGATCGTGGTCGGCGGCGATGGCAGTCTGCTGGGGGCCGCCCGAGCCCTGGCGCGGCACAACATTCCGGTACTGGGCATCAACCGGGGCAGCCTGGGGTTTCTGACCGATATCCGCCCCGACGAGCTGGAAACCAAAGTGGCCGAGGTATTGGACGGTCACTATCTGGTGGAGAATCGCTTCCTGCTGCAAGCCGAGGTGCGCCGTCACGCCGAAGCCATCGGCCAGGGCGATGCCCTCAACGATGTGGTGCTGCACCCCGGCAAATCCACGCGGATGATCGAATTCGAGCTGTATATCGACGGTCAGTTCGTCTGCAGCCAGAAGGCCGACGGCCTGATCGTCGCCACGCCCACCGGCTCCACGGCCTATGCGCTTTCCGCCGGTGGCCCGATCATGCATCCCAAGCTCGACGCTATTGTGATTGTGCCCATGTACCCCCATACCTTGTCTGGGCGACCCATTGTGGTCGATGGCAATAGTGAGCTGAAAATCGTCGTGTCCAAGGATATGCAGATCTACCCGCAAGTGTCCTGTGACGGCCAGAACCATTTCACCTGCGCGCCGGGTGACACCATCACCGTCAGCAAAAAAGCGCAGAAGCTGCGCCTGATCCACCCGCTGGATCACAATTACTACGAAGTCTGCCGGACCAAGCTCGGCTGGGGCAGTCGATTGGGGGGTGGAGGCGACTGATGCTCGATCCTGCGCGCAGTTACGACCTGATCGGCGACGTGCACGGATGCGCCCTGACCCTGGAACGCCTGCTGGACCGCCTCGGTTATCACAAGCAGGGCGGCGTCTGGCGGCACCCGTCGCGCATGGCCGTGTTCCTGGGGGACATCATCGACCGTGGTCCGCGGATCCGCGAAGCCCTGCACATCGTCCACGACATGGTGGTGGCCGGTCAGGCGCTGTGCATCATGGGCAACCACGAGTTCAACGCCCTGGGCTGGAGCACGCCGGCGTTGCCGGGCAGCGGCCAGCGCTACGTGCGCGAACACACCCCGCGCCATGCCCGTCTGCTCAACGAAACCCTGACCCAGTTCGAGCAGCATCCGGGCGACTGGCATGACTTTCTCAAGTGGTTTTACGAGTTGCCGCTGTTTGTCGATGCCCAGCGCTTTCGGGTGGTCCACGCCTGCTGGGACAACGGTCTGATCGAGCCGCTGCGAGGCTTGTTCCCGGACGGCTGTATCGACGAGCACTTCCTCCAGGCCTCGGCGGAGCCGGGCAGTTTCGCCTGCACGGTGTTTGATCGCCTGCTGCGCGGTACCGACATGCGCTTGCCCCATGGCCTGACCCTCACCGGCGGCGACGGCCTGACCCGTTCGTTCTTTCGCACCAAGTTCTGGGAAGACGATCCTCAGACCTATGGAGACATCGTGTTCCAACCCGACGCCTTGCCCGAACCGGTGGCTCGCACGCCGCTGTCGCCCGACGAAAAGAATAATCTGCTGCGCTATGGCGTGCATGAACCCATGCTGTTCGTCGGTCATTACTGGCGCAGCGGCAAACCCGCGCCGATCCGCTCGAACCTGGCCTGCCTGGATTACAGCGCGGTGCTTTACGGAAAACTGGTGGCCTATCGTCTCGACGCAGAAACCCGACTGGACCCGCATAAATTTGTCTGGGTCGATGTCGAACGGCCGGAGGAACTGCGATGAGCGTCGTGGCGGTCTTGCGCTTGCCCTTGGCCGAGGATCTGAGCGGCTTCGTCAAATTGCTGCAACGCATGCAGGTGCCCCATCGGGTCAGCGAGGAGGCGGGCGAGCAGGTGCTCTGGGTGCCCGATGAAATCTGCGAAGACGTGCGCTCGTTGTATGCACGCTTCCCGAGCGGCGATCCCGAGCACCAGTTGGAGTTGCCGGGCACCGGCAGCACGTCGCGACGGCCTGGTTTCGTCCAGCAACTGACCCGCAGCCCGGTTACAGCACTGGTGTTGCTGCTGAGCCTGATCGTCGGCGCCGTGACGTTGCTGGGGGAAAATCTCGAGACCTTGCGCTGGCTGACATTCCTGGAGTTTCGCGTCGTCGGCGACTATATCCATTTCACGCCCCTGGCCGACAGCCTGGCGGCAGGGCAGTGGTGGCGCCTGGTGACGCCGATGCTGATCCATTTCGGTTTCCTGCACATCGCCATGAATGGCATGTGGTACTGGGAACTGGGACGGCGGATTGAAGCGCGCCAGGGCGGCATCAACCTGCTGGGGCTGACACTGCTGTTCAGCCTCGTGTCCAACTTCGCCCAATATTTCTTCAGCGGCCCGACCTTGTTCGGCGGCTTGTCCGGCGTGCTCTATGGTCTGTTGGGGCACTGCTGGATCTTTCAACTGCTGGCGCCGAACCCGGCCTATCACTTGCCCCGTGGGGTGCTGGTGATGATGCTGGTGTGGCTGGTGCTGTGCCTGTCCGGGCTGATCTCGCTGATCGGTTTCGGCGAAATCGCCAACGCGGCCCACGTCGGCGGGCTGCTCATCGGTTGCTTCACGGGTTTGTTGGGCGGGCTGTTCGCTCGTCGTAAAATGGCCCTCTGACGGCGCCTGTAATATTTGAATATGCGCGATTGCGCGGAGAACCCATGTCCTCGTTCAACGAAATGATCAAAAACATCACCCCCGAGATCTATCAGAGCCTGAAGCTGGCGGTGGAAATCGGTAAATGGGCCGATGGCAACAAGCTCACCGCCGAACAGCGCGAATTGTCGCTGCAGGCGATGATCGCCTGGGAGATGCAGAATCTGCCCGAAGAGGAACGCACCGGCTACATGGGCCCGCAGGAGTGCCAGTCGAAGGCCACAGAAGTGCCGAACATCCTGTTCAAGTCGGATGCCATCCATTGATCGAGATTGGCCGCGGTGCAATCAGCAAGATGTCGGCACGCCTTGACGGGCCGACCGTTCAATACGCCTTTCGCCTGGGCGATACCGAGGTGCCAGTCAACCCGTTGATTGGCAGCACGGTGCGCCTGGAGTTTCTCGGTGCGATCCACTGCAGCCATTGCGGACGCAGGACCAAGACCAGCTTCAGCCAGGGTTATTGCTACCCCTGCATGACTAAACTGGCCCAGTGCGACCTGTGCATCATGAGCCCTGAGCGCTGCCACTTCGATGCGGGCACCTGCCGCGAGCCGGCCTGGGGCGAACAGTTCTGCATGACCGATCATGTGGTGTACCTGGCCAATTCCTCGGGCGTGAAAGTCGGCATCACCCGCGCCACGCAGCTGCCGACCCGCTGGCTGGACCAGGGCGCCAGCCAGGCGCTGCCGATCCTGCGGGTCGCCACTCGCCAGCAATCGGGCTTTGTCGAAGACCTGTTCCGCAGCCAGGTGGCGGACAAGACCAACTGGCGCGCATTGCTCAAGGGCGACGCCGTGGCGGTGGACCTGCCGCAGATCCGCGATTCGCTGTTCGAGAGCTGCGCCGAAGGACTGCAAGGCTTGCAGGAACGATTCGGCCTGCAAGCGATCCAGACCATAGCGGACGTCGAGCCGGTCGAGATCCGTTATCCGGTGGAGCAATACCCGGCCAAGATCGTCAGCTTCAACCTGGACAAGAACCCGATTGCCGAAGGCACGCTGCTGGGGATCAAGGGCCAATACCTGATTTTCGACACTGGCGTGATCAATATTCGTAAATACACGGCTTATCAGCTCGCCGTGCATCAGTAGAAGGATTTGCCCCATGCGCACCGAACAACCGAAGATGATTTACCTGAAGGACTATCAGGCGCCCGAGTACCTGATCGACGAGACGCACCTGACCTTCGAGTTGTTCGAGGACCACAGCCTGGTCCATGCGCAACTGGTGATGCGCCGTAACCCCGAGCGCGGTGCCGGCCTGCCGCCCCTGGTGCTCGATGGCCAGCAGCTGGAACTGCTCTCGATCAAGCTCGATGACACCGACCTCAATCCGCTGGACTATCAGCTGGACGCCAGCCACCTGACCCTGCAACCCAAGGCCCCGGCCTTCACGGTGGACACCACTGTCAGGATCCACCCGGAAACCAACACCGCCCTGGAAGGCTTGTACAAGTCCGGCAGCATGTTCTGCACCCAGTGCGAGGCCGAAGGTTTCCGCAAGATCACCTATTACCTCGACCGCCCGGATGTGATGAGTACGTTCACCACCACGGTGGTGGCCGAGCAGCACAGCTATCCGGTGTTGCTGTCCAACGGCAACCCGATCGCCAGCGGTCCCGGCGAAGATGGCCGGCACTGGGCGACCTGGGAAGACCCGTTCAAGAAACCCGCCTACCTGTTTGCCCTGGTGGCCGGTGACCTGTGGTGCGTCGAAGACACCTTCACCACCATGACCGAGCGCACCGTGGCGCTGCGCATCTATGTCGAGCCGGAAAACATCGATAAGTGCCAGCACGCCATGACCAGCCTGAAGAAGTCGATGCGCTGGGATGAAGAGGTCTATGGCCGTGAGTATGACCTGGACATCTTCATGATCGTCGCGGTCAACGACTTCAACATGGGCGCCATGGAAAACAAGGGCCTGAACATCTTCAACTCCAGCGCAGTGCTGGCCCGCGCCGAAACCGCCACCGATGCCGCGCACCAGCGGGTCGAAGCGATCGTTGCCCACGAGTATTTCCATAACTGGTCGGGTAACCGCGTGACGTGCCGTGACTGGTTCCAGTTGTCCCTCAAGGAAGGCTTCACTGTGTTCCGCGACGCCGGTTTTTCGGCCGACATGAACTCAGCCACGGTCAAGCGTATCCAGGACGTGGCGTACCTGCGCACTCACCAGTTTGCCGAAGACGCAGGTCCCATGGCCCACCCGGTGCGCCCGGACAGCTTCATCGAAATTTCCAACTTCTACACCCTGACCGTGTACGAAAAGGGGTCGGAAGTGGTCGGCATGATCCACACCCTGCTGGGGGCCGAGGGCTTTCGCAAGGGCAGCGACCTGTACTTCGAGCGCCACGACGGCCAGGCCGTGACCTGCGATGACTTCATCAAGGCCATGGAGGATGCCAACGGCGTCGACCTGAGTCAGTTCAAGCGCTGGTACAGCCAGGCGGGTACGCCACGGCTGGCGGTCAGCGAGTCCTACGACGCTGCTGCCCGAACCTACAGCCTGACCTTCAGCCAGAGCTGCCCACCGACCCCGGACAAAATGGAAAAACTGCCATTTGTGATTCCCGTGGAGCTGGGTTTGCTGGACAGCAAGGGCAACGAAATCCCTCTGCGCCTGGCCGGCGAAGCGGCGGCAACTGGCACGTCCCGGGTGATCTCGGTGACCGAAGCCGAGCAGACCGTCACCTTTGTCGACATCGCCGAAAAGCCGTTGCCTTCGTTGTTGCGCGGCTTCTCGGCCCCGGTGAAGCTGAGCTTCCCGTACGATCGGGACCACTTGATGTTCCTGATGCAGCACGACAGCGACGGCTTCAACCGCTGGGATGCCGGCCAGCAGTTGTCGGTGCAGGTGCTGCAGGAACTGATCGCCCAGCATCAGAAAGGCGAAAATCTGGTGCTGGATCCGCGTCTGGTCAGCGCTTTGCGTAGCGTGCTGTCGGACGAATCCCTGGATCAGGCCATGGTCGCGGAAATGCTCTCGCTGCCAAGCGAGGCTTATCTGACGGAAATCAGCGAAGTGGCCGACGTGGAGGCGATCCATGCCGCGCGGGAATTCGCCCGTCAGCAACTGGCGGACAATCTGTTCGAAGCCCTGTGGCTGCGCTATGAGGCCAACCGTGACCTGTCCAAGCGCACGCCGTACGTGGCCGAGGCCGAGCATTTCGCCCGCCGTGCCTTGCAGAACATCGCGCTGTCGTACCTGATGCTGACCGACAAGCCGGAAGTGCTCAGTGCCACCCTGGAGCAGTTCGACACCGCCGACAATATGACCGAGCGTCTCACGGCCCTGGCGGTGCTGGTCAATTCCCCGTTCGAAGCCGAGAAGGCCAAGGCGCTGGAAGTGTTCGCGGAGAACTTCAAAGGCAACCCGCTGGTCATGGACCAATGGTTCAGCGTCCAGGCCGGCAGCCCGTTGCCGGGCGGCCTGGCGCGGGTCAAGGCCTTGATGGAACATCCGGCGTTCAATATCAAGAACCCGAACAAGGTACGCGCTTTGGTGGGGGCGTTTGCCGGGCAGAACCTGATCAACTTCCACGCGGCTGACGGTTCAGGTTATCGCTTCCTGGCGGATCTGGTGATCCAGCTCAATGGCTTCAACCCGCAGATCGCCGCACGGCAACTGGCGCCACTGACCCGCTGGCGCAAATACGACAGTGCCCGCCAGGCGCTGATGAAAGCCGAGCTGGAGCGCATCCTGGCGTCCGGCGGGCTGTCGGCCGATGTGTTCGAAGTGGTGAGCAAGAGCCTGGCGTGACCTTGGCACCGCGGTCTGCCTTGCAGGCCGCGGTGTTCCCATCGCGAGCAGGCTCGCTCCCACAGGTGATCTTCAGTGAGCATATATCTTGTGTTCAACATTGATCCCTTGTGGGAGCGAGCCTGCTCGCGATGGCGTCAGACCTGTCTACACAACAACCGCCTCGATAGCCTGCCATAACCTCCCCGAATACCCCTTCATTCACCCCCGACCGCACTGCGCCACGGTTAACAAAAGATAACGCGGCGTCGATTGTCAGACCTTTCCAAAGCCCGATAGGATAGGTCAGCTTCCGAAGTGGCTCTAGATTGCAGGTTTCAGGACTATGCTCCAGAACAGTCAATCACGATGAGCCCGCTTACGGCGCCCTGAAGGGTTGAATGACCTAACAATAATAATGGGGGAAAGGTCTATGAATGAGCCTGTCATGGCTGTGGGCCGCTGCCGGCCGCCGGTACTGCGCAGAGTCGCGTTGCTGGTCTCGGCGCTCTCGCTGCTGGGCTCTGCCGTGTTGTCTGCACCGGTGATGGCCGTAGCGGCTTCGACATCCGATGTCATCTATTCCGTCGAGTCGGCCAAGGCCAGCAAAACCCTGATGCTCGATGTGGTCCATGCCGGCAAACGCCTGGTGGCGGTCGGTGATCGCGGGCACATTGTCTATTCGGACGATCAGGGCGGTTCCTGGACTCAGGCCAAGGTGCCGACCCGCCAGTTGCTCACCGCAGTATTTTTCGTCGATGACAAACACGGCTGGGCCGTGGGGCACGACGCGCAGATACTGGCCAGCGAAGACGGTGGCAGCACCTGGACCAAGCAATTCGAAGACCTGCCCCGTGAATCGCCGCTGCTGGACGTCTGGTTCAAGGACGCGAGCAACGGTTTTGCCGTGGGCGCCTACGGGGCGCTGTTCGAAACCACCGACGGCGGCAAGCACTGGGAAGAGGTCGGGGATCGTCTCGACAACGAAGACCAGTTCCACCTCAACGCGATAGCTGCGGTGAAAGACGCCGGGCTGTTCATCGTCGGTGAGGCTGGCAGCATGTTCCGCTCCAGCGATTGGGGCCAGACCTGGGAAAAGATCGAAGGCCCATACGAAGGTTCGCTGTTCGGCGTCATCGGCACCGCTCAGCCTTCAACGCTGTTGGCCTACGGCCTGCGCGGCAACCTCTATCGCTCCACCGATTTTGGTAGCACCTGGGAGCAGGTCGAGCTCAAGGCCACCCGCGGTGCCCTGGAATTCGGCCTGTCCGGGGCCACGCTCTTGCCAGATGGCTCCATCGTAATTGTCGGCAATGGCGGCAGTGTGGTGCGCAGCAGTGATGACGGCGTGACCTTCAGCGTGTTCAACCGCCCGGATCGGATTTCCGTGGCGGCTGTCACGGCGGCGGGCAACGGCAATCTGATCCTGGCAGGACAGGGTGGCGTTCATGCCACCACCCCCACCGGCGCTGAATTGAGCAAATGAGCCGCAAACATCCGGCGGGCACAATAACAAGAAGGCGGACCCCATGAGCAGTCATCACCAAGACAAGGCGACGTTCCTCGAGCGCCTGATTTTCAACAACCGCCCGGCAGTGATCGTCATTTGCCTGTTGGTCAGTATTTTCCTGTTCTGGCAGGCCACGCTGATCCGGCCGTCCACCAGTTTCGAAAAGATGATCCCCCTCGAGCACCCCTTCATCGAGAAGATGCTCGAACACCGCAATGACCTGGCGAACCTGGGCAACACGGTGCGGATTTCCGTGGAGGCCACCAACGGTGACATTTTCTCCAAGGATTACATGGAGACCTTGCGCCAGATTCACGACGAGGTGTTCTACATTTCCGGCGTCGACCGCTCCGGCCTCAAGTCGTTGTGGAGCCCGAGCGTGCGCTGGACCGAGGTGACGGAGGAGGGCTTTGCCGGTGGTGAGGTGATTCCCCAGAGCTATGACGGCTCGGCAGACAGCCTCGACCTGTTACGCAACAACGTGCTCAAGTCCGGCCAGGTCGGACGTCTGGTAGCCAACGATTTCAAATCGAGCATCATCGATATCCCGCTGTTGGAGTCCTATCCGGACCCGCAGGACCAGGGCAAGCTGCTGGCCCTGGATTATCAGAAGTTCTCCCACGAACTCGAAGACAAGATCCGCAACAAGTTTGAAGCCCAGAACCCCAACGTAAAGATCCATATCGTGGGCTTCGCCAAGAAGGTCGGTGACTTGATCGACGGCCTGACCATGGTGGTGATGTTCTTCGGCGTGGCCTTCATCATTACCCTGGTGCTGCTGTACTGGTTCACGAACTGCATGCGCAGCACCATTGCAGTGCTGAGCACGACCCTGGTGGCCGTGGTCTGGCAGTTGGGGCTGATGCACGCCGTCGGTTTCGGGCTCGATCCTTATTCGATGCTGGTGCCGTTTCTGATCTTCGCCATTGGTATCTCCCACGGCGTGCAGAAAATCAACGGTATCGCTTTGCAATCCAGTGAAGCGGACAACGCCCTGACGGCGGCGCGGCGCACATTCCGCCAGTTGTTCCTGCCGGGGATGATCGCAATCCTGGCGGATGCCGTCGGCTTCATCACCTTGCTGATCATCGACATCGGCGTGATCCGGGAACTGGCCTTCGGTGCGTCCATCGGCGTGGCGGTGATTGTGTTCACCAACCTGATCCTGTTGCCGGTGGCGATTTCCTATGTCGGCATCAGCAAGCGTGCCATCGAGCGCAGCAAAAAGGATGCGACGCGGGAGCATCCGTTCTGGCGCCTGCTGTCGAAGTTTGCCAGCGCCAAAGTCGCGCCGGTGTCGATCATCCTGGCCTTGATCGCCTTTGGTGGCGGCCTCTGGTACAGCCAGAACCTGAAGATCGGTGACCTGGACCAGGGCGCGCCGGAGTTGCGTCCGGACTCGCGCTACAACCAGGACAACAACTTCATCATCAGCAACTATTCCACCAGCTCCGATGTCCTGGTGGTGATGGTCAAGACCAAGGCTGAAGGCTGCTCACGCTATGAAGCCATGGCTCCCATCGACGAGCTGATGTGGAAAATGCAGAACACCGAGGGGGTGCAGTCGGCGATCTCCCTGGTCACCGTGTCCAAGCAAATGATCAAGGGCATGAACGAGGGCAACCTGAAATGGGAAACCCTGTCGCGTAACCCAGACGTGTTGAACAACTCCATTGCCCGGGCCGATGGCCTGTACAACAACAACTGTTCCGTGGCCCCGGTGTTGGTTTTCCTCAACGACCACAAGGCCGAGACCCTGGACCGCGCCGTGAAGGTGGTGCAGGAGTTTGCCAAGGAAAATAATCGCGACGGCCTGGAGTTCATCCTCGCCGCCGGCAACGCTGGCATTGAGGCTGCAACCAACGAAGTGATCAAGGAATCGGAACTGACCATCCTGGTCCTGGTGTACATCTGTGTGGCAACCATGTGCATGATCACTTTCCGTTCCTGGGCGGCGACGCTGTGCATCGTGCTGCCGCTGGTGCTGACCTCGGTGTTGGGGAACGCCCTGATGGCCTTCATGGGTATCGGTGTGAAGGTCGCGACGCTGCCAGTGGTGGCGCTTGGCGTGGGGATAGGCGTGGACTACGGCATCTATATCTACAGTCGCCTGGAAAGCTTCCTGCGGGCCGGCTTGCCGTTGCAAGAGGCGTACTACCAGACGCTGAAGTCCACCGGTAAGGCCGTGTTGTTCACAGGCCTGTGCCTGGCTATCGGTGTGTGCACCTGGATCTTCTCGGCCATCAAGTTCCAGGCCGACATGGGGCTGATGCTGACGTTCATGTTGTTGTGGAACATGTTCGGGGCACTGTGGCTGCTGCCGGCGCTGGCGCGGTTCCTGATCAAACCTGAGAAAATGGCAGGGCAGAAGAGTAAGTCGTTGTTTGCCCATTAATACATGTGGCGAGGGAGCTTGCTCCCTCGCCACATGTATTACGCCAGCCTTTGAACAGAGATCAAGGCGCCAACGGCAAGAACTTGCTCTGCGCCAACGGCCTGCCGATCTGTCCTCGATGCACATTCACCACCGCATAAGGGCTTTTCGCCTTGGCCAGCATCGAGTGATAGTGCTCCCGGCGTTGCTCCTTGGTTTTCAGATGCGCGACGCTGAAATCCGCTTTCGGCGTATCGGCCGCCTCGTAGTGAAAATGCGCATACCACAGCGGCCAACCGTCGCGGTCATTGATGGCGTACTCCTGAAGGAAATCCTTGCGCTCGCTTTTCAAGGCTTTGCGTTCGCCGAGCCGGGCAACCTGTATCAGGTTCTTTTCGAACAGGTAGCGCAGGTTGCTGTCGGTGGGCGGCAATTTGAAACTCAGTTCGGTACGCAGGGCGCTGCCCCGGGTAGCCAGGCGGGAAGCTGCGTTTGACAGTTCATCGATCAATGTTTGATCTGCTGGTGTGCGCGGTTTTGTCGAGGCGGTGAAGGCCCTTTCCAGTTCTTCGCAGCGTTTGCGGTAGCGACTCGCCTCATTGTTCATGATCTCCTCGATTTCCTGAGGAAAGCGGCACTGGGTTTTATACCGCTCTGCGCTCAGTAAACTGTTTTCCAATTGATCCAGCAGCTTGCGCGCTTCGCTCTTGATCGTTTTGATCGCTCTGGTGCGCGGTGGTGGCGGAACCGGTCGTTGTACTTCGACGATGTCCCAGACGTCATCGTGCTGTGAATACGTGGCGAGTAACTCGTCATCGACTTCGGAGCGTAACTCGACGACTTCAATCGGCAGGGAGGTGCCGGCGGGTTTCAGATCACCAATCAACACGCCGCCCTTACGGGTTTTGATCACCTTTTTTTGCGGACGCCCGCTCGCCGTTTTGGTGCGTTTTTGCGGACGCTTGCGCGGTTGCGGCGCCGGTTTTAGCTCGGCGGACAATGTCTTGGAGGCGTCGTCATAGAGCTGTTCGATCAGCTTGAACAGCCTGTCGAAATAGGATGGGTCAATGTCGCTGGCATTGAGTGCCTTGATGCCCTGCATGGCATCAAGGGAAGCGCCATAGTTTTCGGTCAGACTTTCCAGCACTTCAAGCCGCTCCGAAGGGGGCAGGTCATATGTTCCCAGGTCGGAGTGGGAGCGCACCTGTTCCAGCAAGAACTTGATGAGGTTATGCAGACTGGCGGGAAGGTCGGAGTCGGGGTTTTTGACCAGCAGGGCCCCGAGTATGGGTAACTGCACGGCCTTGGTGGCCAGCGCCGTTCTTTCTTCCTCGGGACGGTCCTTGGTCAGCCGCTCGAATATCTGCGCGCCTTCGGCATCCAGGTTCAATAGCGCGTCCAGGTGTCGATCTTTGAGTTCCAGCCAATAGATGGAACGATCGTTGATGACGCTCATTGCGTCGAGGTACGCAAAGTAGCCTGCGGGGTTGTCGGCGACAGCCTCCTTCAACGCCGGTCCGTTTTTTATGAATTGGATATTGGCGGCATCCAGGGCCAATAAATCCAACTCGACGACAAGAAAGGCTTTACGGGCATTGTTGACCACGTTTTCCATCAGGGCGCGAAGCATTTCCGGGGGCAATGTCATGTCAAGGCCGGCATATTCGGTTGCTTTGTTCAGCAGCCGCAGATAGTCGTCAGTCTGGTCCTGGAGCAATTCATAAAACTGCGTACGTTTTGCCGCACGTTGCTCCTCGGTAAAGGCGCCTTCCTGAGTTCTGCTCATGACTTCCTGGGCAACTTGCACGGCCTTTAGCTTATCGGCTTCCTGTGCATGATAATTCGCCAGCTCCCGGCTCAGTTCCATCCCCCGCTGGGCCCTGAGCTTGCGCAGTTCGGCCACCCGCTTTGGGGGCATACCCCCGCGCAGACGCAGGCGTAGATCCATGGACCAGTTGCCTTGGGTATCCGATTTCAACACCGGACCATTTTTTGCCGAGTCTCGTGGAGCCTGCGGGTCGACGATCACCGTATTGCCGTCCGGCTCCGGACTGATCCGATAGAGTAGGTCTTCCACCAGTGCGTGCCATTTGTTCTGGATGACGTACAAGCCTGTGTAGGGGCCATATTTGATCGGTTCAGGCATTGAAGTGGGACGTGGCACCTGTAGCCGCTGCAGCCGGTTACGTTGTTCCGCTGTCAGGCGCTGGCGGGCACTGGCGAAACTGAGATCCAGGTGCCTGCTGGCGCCCTGCAAGTGTTCGCCGGGCAAGCCCACCGGCCCTTCGAGAATGCGGGGCGACGCAGGCGCGGGCCATTGCTCAGGGATGGTGCGTGGCGCAGGAGGACGCATCGCCTGTTCCTTCAGTGCATCGGGCAACGGTGCATGGGACAAGGCGCTGATGGCGGGAAACTGGTGTACCAGCATGCCGAGGTTGAGCAGCAGATCGACAGCGGCCAGTTCCCGGGTCACCGGGTCTTCGCTGCTCAGGGCCGGGATATCCTGGCTGGCGCTGGCCATCAGGCTCCACAGCCAGAAGGTGACCATCACCGGACCGCGCAGTAAGGGCATCAGCAGCGTATTGAACAGCAGGCTGCCGCCCTTGAGGAGCAAGGCCCAGCGGCTCTCGCTGTTGGAGACTGAATCACGGTCGGCCTGGGAGATCAGGGCGCGGGCATTGCTGCCGTACAGATACTGCATCAGTTCGCCGTTGCGCAGGAACTGCCGCAGTTCATCGTTTGCACCGTCGATGGCCAGCGTCGCAGGGGCGGGCTTGGCGGGGAGGTTGAATTCATCGCCCTGGAAAAACCGCACGATGTGCGGCTCCTGGAAGCCGCCATTGGCATAGATCGGTCGTGCGGCATCAGTCATCCAGGTCAGGATGCTTTTTTGCAGGTCCCCTGGGGTGACGACGGCCTTCAGCAGTGCCTCGCGCGTCGGGAACTCTTGCAACGAGGGCGCGTAAAGTGGGCGATACAGCAGGTGTGGTCCGGTTTGGACATTCTCCGGCTCGATAATGAACATATTGTTCACGATGTCGGGGTGGGCCTCGGGTTTGCGCAGGAAGGCCAGGTGGCGGATGACCACCGACTGGCCGCTGACCTGTTGGCTATCTGCGTCGGGATTGAGGAGCGCTTCAACCAGGCCCAGTCCTTGGCGGGTCACACCGTTTTCGTGGTTGAGCATTTGCTGGAGGGCTTCAAGCGTTAGCTGTGCCGGAATCTGTTCGGCAAACATCCGCTGGCGTTCCTGGGCTTGAGGTACATCGTCCAACAGCCGTTGTTGCAGGTAGCGGGGATAGGCCGAACCAATGTCGACCTGTTCGATCAGCCCGTTCTTGCGGGTAATGAAGTCCGGCGTCAACCACCGGGGCAGCGTCAGGCCCAAGCGATGGCTGAGGATCAGGTTTGCACTCGGTCGGGCGATGAGGTTGTTGATGGCCAGCTCGGTCAGGCTCATCGTCCGTTTTTCGATGATCCCTGTGGTCCCGGGATAACCGGCCGCCACGCTGAAGGTCAGTTCTATATCATCAGGCTGGTATTGGCTGGGTTGAGCCTTGTCCGGGTGGCTGTCGTTGGTTTGCCGCATCTGTTTGAGCAGGGCGTCGGCGGTAAAGGCCTTGATGTCTTCAATGTCGCTGAGAAAGGTGCGGCCCTGGTGGCGTTTTTTCGCGCTGGCCAATGTCAGGCTGTAGTGCTGGAATTTCGTTTGATCGACGATGGAAGCTTTTTTCAACCAGTCGGGCAACAGCGGCTCGATCCGTGCCGACGTTTCCGGCGTCAGACGCGGCGCGTCAAGCAGATAACGGGCAGGGTCGCTCAGCTCCTGGTAGAGCGTCGACAGGTCTTGCAGGCCAATCCGCGAAGGCAACTGCACTGCGTTCAGGTCGGCCAGTTGCTGCTCCAGCACCATAGCCGCCTGGGTGTCGAAGACATTGCCACTGATCTCGTTGCGTTGACAGGTGAGCGTGTCGACCACATACCGGCTGGCGATCAGTGCGCCCCAATGGTGATTGAAGGCTTCCAGGGATGCAAACGACTGCACGGCGCCGCCAGGGCTGCATAGCAGGAGGAGGGTGACGCCCTTTTTGGAGTGGTCCAGGAGAATTTCGCTGCCGGTCAGCACGGTGTTGGAGCCGTCTCGGATGAGCTTGGTTTCCAGGCTGTAAGCGTAGACGGGGGATGGGTTGTTGCGGCGAAAGCGCTGCTCGCGCTCCGGCCAGCGGACGATCTGGTCCAGGGCTTCGCGCGCCTGGTCAGTGAGGCCGGGTTGTCGCAGCCTGCGGATAGACAGCGTGTTCTTCAGTGCATCGCTGAGCCAGCGCCAGCGGCTGAGGTTATTGCTTGTGTCGATTCCGGCGTTCCAATAGCGGGTCAGCGCATCCTCCAGCCCGATCGGTACGGTCCAAGGCAGTTCAAGCAGCAGTTTTTCGATGACCTTGATGTCCAGCTTCCCGTCGTCTGGTGAGAGCTCGCGGGGCGGTGCGTCGGAAAGAAAACAGCGACGCCCACCGCGCTCCGTGAAATCCACGGGCGTGCCGAGGGCCAGGTATTCGAGGACGCGGGGCATGAACGGTTGGAGCGTAAAGCCGCGAGAGGCTGGGTCCGGTGTGGCCAATCGGGTCTTGGACAGGTCGAAGGTCAGCGAGGGGTATTTTTCCTTGATGGCTTGCTCGAGCATGCGTTGCGCGATTTCTTCGAAGGTCGGGCGGCTGGCAAATAGCAGGCTGACCCTTTGTGCCAACGCGGGGAGCGTATTGGCCGGAGCGGGTGCGGTCATATGAAATCCTTTTCATAAATTCATGGCCGCCGGGAGTGACGACGAGGGAAGTATCGACATCCCGCTCCTGCGAGGGCGGTAAATAAATACCACCCTGGCGAATGCGGGTTATGCCTGGCCTCGTCGGGAGGGAAGATCAGGAAGGATCTGCGCCCAGCACCACATTCAGTGCGCTGCGGGCATCGTCAAGCTGCACCAGCGTGGCATGGCGGGCGCCGAGGGCGTCGCGGTTCTCGATGGCGGTGAGGATCGCCTTGTGGCGCGGCATCGCCAGTTCATGCAGGTTGGGCCGCTGGTTGGAGTGCTTGAGGGCTTCGGCGATGGCCACCGACAACATGTTGCACAGGTTGGCGAGCAGGTCGTTGTGGGTGGCATCGGCGATGCGGCTGTGGAAGTCCAGGTCCGGTTGCAGCACCGCTTCGGGGGTCGGTGCCGCCTCCATGCGCTGGTAGGCCTCGCGGATGGCAGCGATGTCGGTATCGTTGGCGAACTGTGCGGCGAGGGCCGCGGCGGCCGGCTCGATGATGCTGCGCACGCTGGTCAGCAGATTGAAGAACTCATTCTGCGGGCTGCTTTGCATCAACCAGTGCAGCACATCGGGGTCGAGCATGTGCCATTCCCGACGCGCCTTGACCACCGTGCCAACCCGTGGCCGCGAATACACCAGACCCTTGGCTACCAGCACGCGCGTGGCCTCGCGCAACACCGGACGGCTGACGGCATACTCCTCGCACAACAAAGCTTCGGCGGGCAGTTTATCGTCGGGTTTGAACCGCCCGGAAACGATCTGCATGCCCAGTTCCTGGACGATGCGCGCGTGCATGCTTTTGCGGTCGGAGGGTTTACGGTAGTCCATGGGGGGTGGCGCGATCCTGTGCGAAGGGGATGCTGCGCATGATAGCAGGCGCGGCGAGGGCGGGTCGCTAGTGCGATTTTGATGTACACCCGAACCCATTGTGGGAGCGAGCCTTTGTGGGAGCTGAGCTTGCTCGCGATGAGGCCCTGCCAGTCAATATCTCTGTTGTCTGTTACACCGCTATCGCGAGCAAGCTCAGCTCCCACAAAAAGCTTGCTCGCGCAAGGGGATGAGTGGGGTCAGTGGGAGTGACGCGGCACCTCGGCGCCGCGGCAACCGACCAGGAAGTCGAAGTCACAACCCTGGTCCGCTTGCAGCACATGGTCGATGTACAGCTGGCGGTAGCCGCCCACCAACAGGTTCTGCGCTGGCGGGAGGTCGGCCAGGCGGGCGGCCAGTTCGGCGTCGCAAATGTCCAGGTGCAGACGCCCGCTGGCGCAGTCCAGTTCGATCCAGTCACCTTCCTTCACGGCCGCCAGTGGTCCGCCGGCTGCGGCTTCCGGAGCCACATGCAGCACCACGGTGCCGTAGGCGGTGCCGCTCATGCGCGCATCGGAGATACGCACCATGTCGGTCACGCCCTGGGCCAGCAACTTGGCCGGCAAGCCCATGTTGCCCACTTCGGCCATGCCCGGATAACCCTTGGGCCCGCAGTTCTTCATCACCAGGATCGAGCTGGCATCGACATCCAGTTCCGGATCATTGATCCGCGCCTTGTACTCGTCGAAGTTCTCGAACACCACCGCGCGACCACGATGTTGCATCAGCTCGGGCGTGGCGGCGGAGGGTTTGAGTACCGCGCCGAGGGGGGCCAGGTTACCGCGCAGCACGCAGATACCGCCGTCGGCCCGGATCGGGTTGTCCAGGGTACGAATGACTTCGTCCTGGCCATAGATCGGTGCGTCCTTGGTGTTCTCGCCAAGACTCTTGCCGTTGACGGTCAGCGCGTCGGGGTTAGGGATCAGGTTGGCTTCGCCGAGACGGCGCAGCACGGCGGGCAAACCACCGGCGTAATAGAACTCCTCCATCAGGAAGCGTCCGGACGGCTGCAGGTCGACGATGGTCGGCATGCCTCGACCGATGCGGGTCCAGTCGTCCAGGTCCAGTTGCACGCCGATGCGTCCGGCAATGGCCTTGAGGTGGATCACCGCGTTGGTCGAGCCGCCGATGGCTGCGTTGACCCGGATGGCGTTCTCGAAAGCCTCCTTGGTCAGGATCTTCGACAGCTTCAAGTCTTCACGGACCATTTCCACCGCACGCATGCCGGACATGTGGGCCAGCACATAACGGCGCGCGTCCACCGCCGGAATCGCGGCGTTGTGCGGCAGGGACGTGCCGAGGGCTTCGGCCATGCAGGCCATGGTCGAGGCGGTGCCCATGGTGTTGCAGGTCCCGGCCGAGCGGGACATGCCGCCCTCGGCCGCAAGGAAATCATCGATCGTGATGGTGCCGGCCTTGACCTGTTCGCTCAACTGCCAGACCACCGTGCCCGACCCGATGTCCTGGCCCTTGTGCTTGCCGTTGAGCATCGGTCCGCCGGTAACGACGATGGCCGGCACGTCACAACTGGCGGCCCCCATCAGCAAGGCTGGGGTGGTCTTGTCGCAACCGGTGAGCAGCACCACGCCGTCAATCGGATTGCCGCGAATGGCTTCCTCCACATCCATGCTCGCCAGGTTGCGCGTCAGCATGGCAGTCGGGCGCAGGTTCGATTCGCCGTTGGAGAACACCGGAAACTCCACCGGGAAGCCCCCGGCCTCGATCACGCCGCGCTTGACGTGTTCGGCGATCTGCCGGAAGTGCGCGTTGCATGGCGTCAGCTCCGACCAGGTGTTGCAGATGCCGATGATTGGCTTGCCATGAAACTGATGGTCGGCGATGCCCTGATTTTTCATCCAACTGCGGTACATGAAGCCGTTTTTGTCGGCGGTGCCAAACCATTGGGCCGAGCGCAGGGAGGGTTTCTTATCAGACATGATCGATTCTCTTATTGTATGACTATATTGTTTTAGCTTGCGCCTAACATAAGCGCAATTTGCTCGGTTTGGAAGTGTTGTTGGGTAAATAGTATTACTATATAGTCCGATTCAACGGAGGGATTGTCCTGGCGCTCATTGGTCAGAGAAATCCCCCAAGGTTCTATAACAACAACAATCGGAGACCGGTCCCATGAGCCAGGAATTGCGGCTGATTCGCCGCATCACGCTGAAACTGATTCCTTTCCTGATCCTGCTATACCTGATCGCCTACGTGGACCGTTCAGCCGTGGGTTTCGCCAAGCTGCACATGGGCGCCGACATCGGCATCGGCGACGCCGCCTACGGCCTGGGCGCGGGGTTGTTTTTCATTGGCTACTTCCTGCTTGAGATCCCCAGCAACCTGATGCTGGAACGCTTCGGTGCCCGGCGCTGGTTCGCGCGGATCATGATCACCTGGGGCGCCATCACCATCGGCATGGCGTTTGTGCAAGGGCCTTACAGCTTCTATGTGATGCGCTTTCTGCTCGGCGCGGCGGAAGCCGGATTCTTCCCCGGCGTGCTGTACTACATCACCCAATGGTTCCCGGTCCGCCATCGCGGCAAGATCCTGGGCCTGTTCATTTTGTCTCAGCCCATCGCCATGATGATCACCGGCCCCGTCTCCGGCGGCTTGCTGGGCATGGACGGCATCCTGGGCTTGCACGGCTGGCAGTGGTTGTTCATCGTCATCGGTCTGCCGGCGGTCTTGCTGACCTGGCCGGTGCTGCGTTATCTGCCGGATGGTCCGCAACAGGTGAAGTGGATGGACCAGGCCGAAAAGGACTGGCTGACCGGTGAACTGAAAAAAGACCTTGAGGAATACGGCCAGACCCGGCACGGCAATCCGCTGCACGCCTTGAAGGACAAGCGTGTCCTGCTGCTGGCGCTGTTCTATCTGCCGGTGACCCTGAGCATCTACGGGCTGGGCCTGTGGCTGCCCACGTTGATCAAGCAATTTGGCGGCACCGACCTGGTGACCGGTTTCGTGTCCTCGGTGCCCTACATCTTCGGCATCATCGGTTTGCTGATCATTCCTCGCAGTTCCGACCGCTTGAACGATCGCTACGGTCATCTGGCCGTGCTCTATGTGCTGGGCGCCATCGGTCTGTTCCTCAGTGCCTGGCTGACGGTGCCGGTGTTGCAACTGGCGGCGCTGTGCCTGGTGGCGTTCGCGCTGTTTTCCTGCACCGCGGTGTTCTGGACCTTGCCGGGGCGTTTCTTTGCCGGCGCCAGTGCGGCGGCGGGTATCGCGCTGATCAACTCGGTGGGCAACCTGGGTGGCTACATCGGGCCGTTCGTGATCGGTGCGCTGAAGGAATACACCGGCAACCTGGCGTCGGGGCTGTACTTCCTGTCCTGCGTGATGGTGTTCGGCCTGGTGTTGACCGGCGTGGTGTATCGCCTGCTGGAGCGCAAGCATGTGCTGCCGGCGGAGCAGTTCGCGGCCAGCGCCCGGGGGGCGACGCGGACCTGAGGTGATTGAAATCCCCTGTGGGAGCGAGCCTGCTCGCGATTGCGATCTGTCAGTCGCATCAATGTTGCTGACCCAACGCTATCGCGAGCAGGCTCGCTCCCACAGGGATCAGCGTGTTATTCAAGCTTTGTTTGCAGGGAGAAAAATATGCGTTTAGTTCAGTTCGAATTGAATAACGGCGAACGCCGCGTCGGCGTGGTCGATGGCGAGCAAGTGCGCGAAGTGCAGGGCGCCCGGACCGTGCGCGACCTGGCTCTGGCGGCCATTGAGGCGGGTGTGAAGCTTGAGCAGCAGGTCAACAGCCTGGGCCTGGGAACCGCCCATGACTACCCGCAGTTACTCAGCGAACTGCGCATTCTGCCCCCGCTGGACCACCCGGACCCGGCGCACCTGCTGGTCAGCGGCACCGGCCTGACCCACCTGGGCAGTGCCTCGGCCCGGGACAAGATGCATCAGCAGGCCGGCGACGAAACAGCCATGACCGACACCATGCGCATCTTCAAGTGGGGCGTGGAGGGCGGTAAGCCTCAGAGCGGACAGGCCGGTGTGCAACCGGAGTGGTTCTACAAGGGCGACGGCAGCATCGTGGTCCGTCCGGGCCATCCGTTCCCGCTGCCGCCGTTTGCCGAAGATGCCGGCGAAGAGCCGGAAATCAGCGGGTTGTATGTCATCGGCCACGACGCTAAGCCATACAGACTGGGCTTTGCGGTGGGTAACGAGTTTTCCGATCATGTGATGGAACGCAAGAATTACCTGTACCTGGCCCATTCGAAATTGCGCAGCTGCAGCTTTGGCCCGGAACTTCGCCTGGGTGAACTGCCTCAACATCTTTCCGGGACCAGTCGTATCCTGCGCAACGGCCAAGTACTGTGGCAGAACGAATTTCTCAGTGGCGAGGCGAACATGTGCCACAGCCTCGAAAACCTTGAGTTCCACCATTTCAAGTACAGTCAGTTCCTGCGTCCGGGTGACGTGCACGTGCATTTTTTCGGCACCGCGACCCTGTCGTTCGCCGACGGCATCCGCACGCAACCGGGGGACGTGTTCGAAATCAGCCAGGCCGAATTCGGCGCACCGCTGGTCAACGGCATTGCCCCGGTGGACGCGGTGTTCAACCCGGGTACTATCGGCACACTTTAAAGGAGACTTTCGATGAACCAGATCCTTGGCCACAACTACATTGGTGGCGCGCGTAGCGCGGCCGGCCAGACACGCTTGCAGAGCCTTGACGCCAGCAGCGGCGAAGCCTTGCCCCATGAGTTCGTCCAGGCGACGGCCGAAGAAGTTGACGCTGCCGCCAAGGCTGCGGCTGCCGCTTATCCGGCCTACCGCCGCTTGAGCGCAGTGCGCCGGGCCGAGTTCCTCGAAGCCATTGCCGATGAGCTGGATGGCTTGGGCGATGAGTTCGTGGCCGTGGTCTGCCGGGAAACCGCCTTGCCGGCGGCGCGGATCCAGGGTGAGCGCGGTCGCACCAGCGGTCAGATGCGTCTGTTCGCCAAGGTCCTGCGTCGCGGCGATTTCTACGGCGCGCGCATCGACCGTGCCTTACCGGAACGCACACCGTTGCCGCGCCCGGACTTGCGTCAGTACCGCATCGGCCTGGGGCCGGTTGCGGTGTTTGGCGCCAGTAACTTTCCTCTGGCATTTTCTACAGCCGGTGGCGACACCGCGTCGGCCCTGGCCGCGGGTTGCCCGGTGGTGTTCAAGGCCCACAGCGGCCACATGGCAACGGCCGAATGGGTGGCTGATGCGATTATCCGCGCGGCTGAAAAAACCTCGATGCCCGCCGGCGTATTCAACATGATCTACGGCGGTGGTGTTGGCGAATGGCTGGTCAAGCATCCGGCGATCCAGGCGGTAGGCTTCACCGGTTCCCTCAAGGGCGGCCGGGCCCTGTGCGACATGGCCGCCGCGCGGCCCCAGCCGATCCCGGTATTCGCCGAGATGTCGAGCATCAACCCGGTGATCGTGTTGCCGCAAGCGTTGGAAAAGCGTGCCGACAGCGTCGCCCGCGATTTGACCGCTTCGGTGGTGCAGGGTTGTGGCCAGTTCTGTACCAACCCCGGTTTGGTGATCGGTATCCGCTCGCCGCAATTCAGCGCCTTCACCCAACAAGTGGCCGCGCTGATCGGCGATCAGGCCCCGCAAACCATGCTCAATGCCGGCACGCTGCAAAGCTACGGCAAGGGCCTGCAGAAGTTGCTGGCTCACCCGGGCATCGAACATCTGGCCGGACGTGCGCAACAGGGCAACCAGGCCCAGCCGCAGTTGTTCAAGGCTGACGCCAGCTTGTTGATCAACGGTGACGAGGCGCTGCAAGAAGAAGTGTTCGGCCCGACCACGGTGTTTGTCGAAGTGGCGGACCCAGCCGAGCTCACTGCCGCGCTGAACGGCCTGCACGGTCAGTTGACTGCAACCATGATCGGGGAGCCAGCGGATTTCGAGCAGTTCAGCGAATTGACTCCGTTGCTGGAGCAAAAAGTCGGTCGCATCCTGCTCAACGGTTATCCAACCGGCGTCGAGGTTTGCGACTCGATGGTCCATGGCGGGCCTTACCCGGCGACGTCCGATGCCCGTGGGACTTCGGTGGGTACGCTGGCGATCGATCGTTTCCTGCGCCCGGTGTGCTTCCAGAACTACCCCGACAGCCTGTTGCCCGAGCCTTTGAAAAACGCCAATCCGCTGGGCATCCAGCGATTGGTCGATGGGGTGCCGGGGCGCGAGGCGCTCTGATCGCAGTCAGGCAGTTGCATTGAAGTTCAATGGGTTGCCGCTATCGCGAGCGGGCTCGCTCCCACAGTGGATGGGTGGTGAATACAAGATGTGTGTTCGCTGCAAATCCAATTGTGGGAGCGAGCCTGCTCGCGATGGCGATCTGGCAGTTGACCGTGCTTTCGAACCTTTTGGCCCAAGGCCCACTCCCACATTGGGTTATCATGAGCACTTTCCCAACGACCGACTGATCGCCATGACTGCCTTGACCGACACCCTGCTGCACGCCCTCGAAACCTGCGACATGCTGATCATCGACGGGCTGCACGCATTCGATTTTTCCCTCGACGAACAAGACCAGTTGCACGTCGAGTGCATGAACGGTCGCACTCTCGAGCATTGGCGCTTCACGCCTGCGCAGATGGAGGCCGCGACGTTCGACGTGGTCAAGAAACACTGGATCATCACCAGCGATTCGGGCGACCACCACTTGGAGTGCGTGGAAGCGACCAGCGGCCACGACGATGAGGAAGACACACATGAGGATGCGTAGTTTCTGGCCCTTGTTGATGGCCGGTAGCGTGGGTGCCATGGGCGTCCAGGCAGAGACCGATGAGCGCCATCAACTGTTGGTGGGTTCCTATACCGCCGGCCAGAGCCAGGGCATCTACCGCCTGCAATTCGACAGCCGCAACGGCCAGCTCGATGCCCAGCCGTTGCAAGTGATCAAGACCGACAACCCATCGTGGCTGACCCTTTCCAGGGACATGAGCCGGCTGTTCGTGGTGAATGAAAACGGGCCGGGGCAAAAAGACCCGGTGGGCAAGGTCAGCAGCTACGCCATTGACCCGAAGACCCATGAGCTGAGCCTGATCAGTCAGGTGCAGTCATTGGGCAACGAACCGACTCATTCGAGCCTCAGTGGCGATGGTCGACATTTGCTGGTCAGCAACTATTCGGTGGTGGAAGACCCGGGAGGCACCCTGGCGGTGTTGCCGGTGGGAACCGACGGTAAGCTGTCGCCGGTGGTGCAACTGAGCAGCCATCAACCGAGTCGGATCAATCCCGAGCGGCAGATGTCCGCCCATGTGCACTCGGCCGTGTCTTCGCCCGATGGCAAGTACGTGTTCGCCAGCGACCTGGGGGCGGACAAGGTGTTCATCTACCGCCACGACCCCAAGGCCAACCCCGAACTGCCACTGACCGCCGCCGATCCGGCCTTCGTGCAGTTGCCGCCCGGCAGCGGCCCGCGTCATTTGCTGTTCAGCGCCGACGGCAAGCATGCGTGGCTGACCATGGAAATGAGCGCCCAGGTGGCGGTGTTCGATTATCAGGATGGGCGTTTGACCCAGCGGCAACTGGTCGACCTGGCAGCGGGCAAACCACAGCCCGGTAGGGCGGCGGCAGCGCTGCATGCCTCCAAGGATGGCAAGTTCCTGTACGTCAGCAATCGTGGCACCACCAACGAAGTGCTGGTGTTCGCCATCGACCCGACTGCCGGCACGCTGACAGAGCTTCAGCGCCGCTCCGTGGAGGGGGATCATCCGCGGGAATTCAGCCTCGATCCGAGCGGGAAATTCCTGCTGATCGCCAATCAGAAGAGCAACCAGATCGTGGTTCTCGAGCGTGACCCCAAGACCGGCCTGCTGGGTAAAACCGTGCAAAAGCTGGCGATGGATGCGCCGAGCGACTTGAAGTTCATGCTCCCTCAGTAAAGCGCAGGCCCCGATTTTCGGGGCCTGCGTCGCTGTATCAACAAGACTGATATTCGCTAGTGTTGCAAAGCATTTCAAAGCGAGACGCCTCGGCGCGTAAGTTTGCTTCACGGCCCAACCGGGCAGGTAAGCCAACTCATCCGAGGACTATCGACATGAATCTGAATCTCTTCTCCGTGATCGCTGCTTCCGCTATCTCCGCCACCGTAGCGCTGCCAGCCAGTGCCAACATTGAAATCAGCGACAAGAAAAATCGCACCCAGAGCTATACCGAAAAATACCTGCAACAGAGCGCCAACTTCTACGCCGCCCTGGACCACAAGACCCAACACTGAACCGCGCTGAAGACTGAAGCCTGCGATCTTTTCATCTTTGAAAAAGAGAAAAAATCGCAGGCTTTGCCTGCTCCTACGAAAAACCCGCTGTAATATCACATGGCCATGTGTTTAAATTTGACGCTAGTAAATTGACTCCTTCTCCAACAAGAGATCGACACTATGGCGATGCGTCTGGCAATGATGCTGCTGTTTCTCTATTCCACCCCCATTGTTTCGGCCGCCCAGCCGACCCCCGGCGAGCCGGACGCTGCTCGTGAGCGATTATTGAGCCTGCTTAGGGACTGATCTGTTTGGATTAGTAATCAATAAAACTGATAGACACTATGCGTATTTGTCGCTATTAAAATCGGTTTAGTTGATTGATTCTGTGGGCACTGAAACATGCCCACGGAGAACCCCATGGCCAGCGCAATCCTATCTTCTGCCAGACACGGCGCGTACATCGCCATCGGCCTGTACGTGGCGATGGTGTTGGTGGTCAGCCTCGGTGCCCAATACCAAGGCTCTGTCGAAACCTCTCTCCAGGCCGCCCGGCCTTCTGTTCATTATGGTTCCCCGGTTGCCCGCGCCGCGCTCGAGCATGGCGCCGCAAAAGGGGCGGTCGGCGCATGAACAGAAGCAAGTTTTGGGTGATCGCATTCCTGGCGTTCATCACCAATGGTTTTTCATTGCTGGGTCTGGGGCAAGCCTCGGCGGGATCTCTGGCGCGGACCATCGAGTGCAACCACAACATCGCGCACAACATCCTGACCGCCAAGGCTTTGGGGGCGTTGGTGGGGAATCCGCCGGTCAAGCCCAGGCTTGCCGTCTTCGGGCCTTTCCAGGTCGATTGTGCAGTGGTGCGCATGTGCAGCGTGGCTGCCTGAAGCAAGCCACAAAAGCTGTTCACCGGGTGGGTGATTGCTTGGCCATGATCGCCACGAACAACTCGGAATCCAGCAAGCCTTGCAGCCAACGCTGTAGGCGAGGGTAGGGCGCTGCGGCAAACCATTCCCGGTCGACATGAGCAAACTGCCGTACGAACGGCATCACCGCCACGTCGGCCAGGCTCTGGTGAGCCGCTGCCAGAAATGCTCGGGTTTCAAGCAACGCTTCCAGCCTGCGCAAGAAGACCTCGCCCTCGGTCCGATAATGTTCCAATGGATACTCGGGATGGCGCTCGGGGTATTTGTAGCGGTTCAGATAAAGCTTGAAGACCTGGTCGTTTTCCTCGATCAACGCGGCTGTCAACGCCTGGCCTTCGAGGTCGCCAAGCAATCTCCAATTATCCGGATCATGCTGCGCCAGGGCCCAGTGCATGATCTCCAGGCTTTCATCAATCACCTTGCCATCGACCTGCAGCACCGGCACCGTACCCTTGCTGGAAAGCGCCAGCATTTCGGGCGGCTTGGCCTTGAGGCTGACTTCGACAATGTTCAAATCGACCGCGCTGTAGCGCAACGCCATGCGCGCTCGCATCGCGTAGGGACAACGCCGGAACGAGTAGAGCGTGGCGCGGCTCATTTCACCTCCACGGTACTCAAGCCATTCCCTTGACGACGAACCTGGATCTGCACCGGGATCCGCTCATGCATTTCCTGCACGTGGGAAATCACCGCAACCTTGCGTCCCTGGGCTTGCAAACCGTCGAGAGCATCCATGGCCAGTTGCAGCGATTCGGGGTCCAGGCTGCCAAAGCCTTCGTCAATGAACAGCGATTCGATTTTCAGCGTGCTGGACGCCATCGAGGCCAGGCCCAGCGCCAAGGCCAGGGAAACCAGGAAGGTTTCACCGCCGGACAACGAATGCACCGAGCGCAGCTCATCGCCCATCTCTGTGTCCATCACCAGAAGCCCCAACATGCTGCCACCGCGTTTGAGCCGGTAGCGGCGCACCAATTGTCGTAGCTGCACGTTGGCGTGATGCACCAGCAAATCGAGGTTGTACGCCTGCGCCAGCTTGCGGAAGCGGTCGCCGGTGGCCGAACCGATCAGCGCATCGAGCCGTGCCCAGCGCTGGTACTCGGTATAAGCCTGTTCGATCTGCTGGGCCAGGGCCTGGTTGGCGTTCTGCCTGCGCTGGTCCTCGGCCTGTTCGGCGCGTAGTTCGGCGCAGCGCTGCTCGCTGGCGGTAAATTGGCTTTGAAGTTCGGTGAGGGCCTGGGCCAGTTGTTCAGATTCCAGATTGCCGTTGTGCTGGGCCTGATGCTGTTGCAGGCGCTGCTCGCGTTCAGTAAGCAACACGCGGGCTTGCTCAATGGCTTTTTCGCTGTTGAGCAGTTGTTGGCGCAGTTGGCCGACGCTTTGCTCGTCCAGGTCAAGCAAGGCGGCCAGAGAGGCATCATCCAGTTCCGGGTGGCTGGTGCGCCATTGTGCGATGCCAGCGGCCAAGGCCGTGTGTTCAGTGTCCAGCGCTTGAGCCTGTTCCTGGCGGGCCTTGAGTTCGGCGGCCAGTTCCACTCGGTTGTGGCGTAGCGCTTGCAGTTGTTGATTGGCCGCTGTTTCGGCGCTGTGGGCCTGTTCCAGGGCCTGGTCGAGTTGCTGCTGCCATTGTTCGGCGCTGGTGTGTTCGCCCAGCAATTGCTTGAGCCGCTGCTGGCAGGCCTGCTGTTGTTCCGTCAGGGCGCTCAGTTGCCGTTGCGCCAACTCCAACTGCTGGAGGCGGGTATGCTGGCGATCCTGCTCTTTCTCCAGGGCCTGCTGACGCTGAAGCTGCTCGCTGAGTTCGTCGCGTTGCTGTTCCAGGTGCGCCAGGCGTTGAGCGATCTGCTGGTCAAGCTGCATGAAGGTCGCGGCCGGCTCGGTGCGCAGGGCCTGTAGTGTGTCTGCCGGCAACAGCGTACGGAAGTGGCTCAGTTCCTCGTCCAGGCGCTGGCGATCCCGGGCCAGCTCCTGCTGTTGGTTGTTCAGGTGCAATGATGCCTGCTGATGCGCAGTTTCAGCCTCGCGCAAGTGCTGCGCCAGGCGCGCGGCGTCCTGTTGCAGCGTCAGCAGGGCGGCCTGGCGTTGTTCGTCCTGACTGATGCGCAGGTTGAGCTGACTGCTTTGCTGGTCCAGCCAGGCGTCGCGTTTGGCCGCATCCTGGGCCAGCAGTTGCACCGAGAGCGGATGGCTTTCAAGGGCGGGCGCCAGACTTTGATGCTGGCTGGCGAGCTGTTCCTGTTGCTGCTTGAGTTCTTTGAGCTGGGCGATGACGCCGCTGTATTGCGCGCGCAGGTCGATGACTTTTTCATGGAGCGACTCGACGGCTTTGCGTGCATTGGCCTCTTCGGTTTCATCAAAACGCCCCAGGTTTTGCAGCAAGGCTTCGGGCTGATGGTAAGGATGCTCGACGCTGCCACACACCGGGCATGGCTGGTCATCCTTGAGCTGTTCACGCAATTGTTCGACGCTTTCGCTGCGGGCCAGGCGCTGACGCTCCAGCAGTTGGCGGGTGACGCTCAGGGTCTGTTCGGCAATCGCCAGTTCGGCCTTGGCTTCGCTGCCTTCGCGTACCAATCGGTCGCGTTCCTGCAACGCCTGTTGCTGGCGCTGTTCAAGCTCGGCACCTCGCTTGTCCAGCTCTTGCTGGCTGGCCCAGAGCCGCGTCAGATCCTCGAATGCACGCAGTTGCTTGCGATTGTCTTGCAGCAGATTAGCGAGCAACTGGATCTGCTCGGCCACCGCTTGCGGTTCGGCGTCGGCTTCCTTGTAGAGCACTTCGAGGTTTTGCCGGTGGGTTGCCAGGTGCTCGGCGGCGTGGGCGGCATTTTGCTCCAGGGTGGCGAGTTCAACCTGACCCTGGTTCAGGCGATTGCCAATCAGCATCAGCTGTTGGAGGCGATCACGATAGGCCTGCCAGGCGTCGCTCAACGGCGCCAGGTGAGTGCTTTGTTCAAGCTCCCCGGCGATTCGCTGCAAGCGCTCGGCCACCTGTTTTTGCTGCTCAAGCAGCGTGTCGATGGTGCGCTGGCCTTCGCTACAGGCGTGTTGTGCCTGCTCCTGGCGTTCGGCGCTTTGGCGAGCCTCCTTGTCGAGGCGGGCGAGGGTGCCTTGTTCTTCAAAGGCCTGGCGCAGCAAGGGGGCGCTGTCGGTGCTTTGTTGTCGGGCTGCGGTCAGCGCCAGTTGCGCAACGCCCAGGCCTTTCTCCAGCTCGGCCTGGCGTTCATGCAGATCGATCTGTTGCTGGTTGAGCTGCTGAACCTGTACCGCCAGGGGTTCGAGCTGCCGGGTCAGTTCCGTCTGGCGGATGAACTGATGCCGTTGCGGCGCGAGTTGTTCCAGGCGGGTCAGCTTCAGGCGTTCGTCGGCCAGGGCGTCCCAGTCAGCTTGGGCCTGTTGCAGTTGCTCGGCGGCGCTGGCCCGTTGCTCTTGCAACTGGCGCAGTTCCTTGAGCCAGGTGTGTTGCTGCTCCAGTTGCTTGAGTTGCGCCTGTTGGGTCTTGAGCTGTTGCTGGGCTTCGTTGAAGCGCTGGTCCAGTTCGGCGCGGGCCTCTGGGGCCAGGGGTGTGACGCCCGTGGCCTGGTCCTGCAATTGCTTGTGGGACTCTTTGGCTTGCTTGGCCTTGTCGAAGGCGCGCCGGCCCAATCGGGTATACAGGGCCGTATCAGTGAGCTTTTCCAGCAGCTCGCTGCGGTCGTTGTCGTCGGCCTTGAGAAATGCGCTGAACTCGCTTTGGGCCAGCAACACGGCACGAGTGAACTGTTCAAAGTTCAAGCCCAGGGCGGCTTCGAGCTGGGCCTTGTATTCGCCTTTCTGACTCGCCAGCAACTGATCGTTGTCCAGATCCCGCAGGCTCTGGCGGCTGGCTTGCAGCTTGCCACCGGCCTTTTCCCGGGCGCGATTGGCTTCCCAGCGCGCCCGGTAGCGACGGCCGTCGATGCCGCGAAAATCCACTTCGGCGTAACCATCGCCAGTACCACGGCGCAGCAGCGTACGCGGATCGCCCGTAGCGATTTCGCCGTCGGCGTCCGGCACCTTGGCGTCGCGCCCGGTGTTGTTGAGGCGCGGCACGGCGCCGAACAGCGCCAGGCACAACGCGTCGAGCAGGGTGCTTTTACCGGCGCCTGTGGGGCCGGTGATGGCGAACAGGCCTGCACTGGCAAGCGGTTCGGCGGTGAAGTCTATTTCGAAGGGCCCGGCCAGGGACGCGAGGTTCTTGAGACGGATCGCGAGAATTTTCATGGCTGCTCGCCCTCCATCTGCACGTCTTGCAACAGCACGGCAAAATCCTTGAGGGTCTGTTCGTCCACTTCGTTGCCGTAGGTGTCCTGCCAGGCGCGGCTGAACAATTCCTGCGGGCTCAACTGATCCAGTTCCACCAACGCGGCGCCGTCATCGACGTTTGTGCTGCCGCCGTTGCCGGCGTATTCGGCGGCGATCCGCACCAGGCGCACGGCTTTGCCTTGCAGGGCGGTTTCCACTTGATGGCGCAGGTCAGGCTGCGGCTCATCGAGGCGCACCCGCACCTCCAGCCAGGGCTGGCGCTGGACATCGGCCAACAGGTCGATGTCCGGCAGGTCCTTGAGTTGCACCAGAATATCGGCCAGGGGTGCCGGGCCCAGGCGCTGCAGATTGACGGCCCGGGGAATCAGCCGTGGCTCGACTTTGACCAGGGTTTCGCCTTCCAGGGTGATATCGAGAATCTGATGCTGATAACCGATTTCCGAAAATGACAATGGAATCGGCGAGCCGCTGTAGCGGATGCGCTCTTCGCCGTTGACCTTTTGTGGTTTGTGCAAATGGCCGAGGGCGACGTAGCTGATGCTCGGGCCGAACAGGCTGGCGGGCAGGGCCTCGGCGTTGCCAATGATCAGGCTGCGCTCGGAATCCTCGGACACCGAGCCGCCGGCCATGTGAGCGTGGCTGATGGCGATCAGCGCCTGGCCCTTCTTGCGTTTGTCGTTGGCGGCGGCGATCAGCCATTCATGGACCTGACCGATGCCCCGCAGGTAATCGTCACCCAGTTGTGCGCCGGTCACCTCGGCAGGCCGCAGGAATGGCAGGGCCAGGCACCAGGCCTTGACCTTGCCCTTGGCGTCGGGCAACGGCAGCAGCAAGCGCTCGACGTCCAATTGCCCGTCGTCCAGCCACAACACCCGGCCCAGGGCATGGGTGCGCAACCGACGCATCAGCGGCGCTGGCAGTTCGATGCGCGAACCGGAGTCGTGGTTGCCGGCGATCATCACAATGGTCAGGTTGGCGTTTTGTTCATGGGCACTGACGATGAAGTCGTACAGCCGCTCCTGGGCTTTGACCGGCGGGTTCACCGTGTCGAAGATATCCCCGGCAATCAGCAGCACGTCGGGCTTTTCACTGGTCAACTGACGCAGCAGCCAGTCAAGGAAACAGGCGTGTTCGAAGTCGCGTTCCTGACCGTGCAGGTTTTGCCCAAGGTGCCAGTCGGAGGTGTGGAACAGACGCAAGATGAACTCCAGAAAACAGATGATGGCCGCGGGAAGAGAGGCGGCTAAAAGATGGAGAGTTTACTGGGAAACAGAGGAGAGAAACCGGGCAACTTCTCCAAATGAGTTGGCACCACTCCTGTGGCTAGCCACAGAAGCGCTATGTCCCGCAAAGGGATCACTTGGGGTAGAGCGGTGGCAAGCCACTGTCGCCGGCCGGGTCCTGGAAGCCTTCCGCAGCGGGAATGGTACGAATGGCTCGCCACAGATCTTCGCCCTGCCAATATTGACCCGTTTCGCTGTAGAGCGCGCCGTTGAGGCCGTCCAGGGCGTCGGACAGTGGCACGAAGCGCGCAGCCATGTCGGCCAGGGTTTCCGGTTGCTGGCGAGCCCAGGCGTCCAGCGCCTGGCGTGTAGCGTGGGAGTCGTTGGCCAGGCAGGCACGCTTGAGGTCGTCCAGCAAGGTCCGCGGGCTCGGCCCGGCCTGGGTCGCGCGCAGGATGGCCGGCTGCGAACGGGCGCGCCACCACAGGCCCAAGCCCAGCAGCGTGGTGCAGGCCAGGATGAAAGTGCTCAATTGCCAATACCGCAAGGTGTCGCTGTCGACGATCGTCACAATCTGAGGTGTGCTTGTTGGCGTGTCCACCATCAGGCTCGGATTGTTCGCCACTTGCAGGGTCCGCGCTGGAAGGCTGGTGCGGTCCAGGTGGTCTTCCCGGGTGTTCCACCAAACCACTTCCACCGGCGGCAGTTCAATGGTCCCGCTGCGGTTGGGCACCAGGGCCTCGCGGTCTTCACGGCTGCCCACCAAACCGCGCTCGCTGCTGCGACTGCTGAGTACCGGTTGGTCGGGGTAGCGCCGCAGGCCGCTGATTTCAGTGGCTGGCAGGGGCGGTAGCTGGGCGCTGGCCAGGCCCTCGGCTTCCAGGGTCAGGCTGCGGGTCAGGGAGTCACCCACCTGGCTGTGGGTTGGCTCCGGGCTCCAGCTCTCGCTCAAGGAAAGGCTGCGCGCCGGCAGCCAGGGCACATCTGCCGGGTAGCTGGCGGGCTTGGGGTTGACGGTCAGGCGCAGTTGCTCGGAACTGACACGCATCAACTGGCCGGGCTTGGGCCCCGACGGCGCGGTTCCCTGGGCCACCGGCTCGACCAGGGTGGCGCTGAAGGTCTGGGCCGGGATCATCAATTCGCCGCTGCGCTGGGGGTAGATGCCGTAGCGCAGTTCGATCACCCCGTGGCGTACGTTGTTGATGACCTTTTCGTAGGTGCGTGATTCGCCCAGTTGCTCGGTACGGGCATCGGGAATGTGCAGCGGTGTCAGGCTGCTGTCGTCGTACAGCGACACCGAATGGTAGATGCGCAAGGTCAGGATCGCCTGTGCCTGCACATAGACGTCGGTCTGGTCGAGGCTGGCCTCGATGAACACCGGGGCCAGTTTGCCCGGCTCATTGCGCGTTTCGCTTTCGATCACTTGCAGGGTGATCGGCTGGCTGGTCACTTCGCCCAATTGCAGGGGCGGGATGACCACGGTGCCACTTTGGCGCGGCAGCAGGGTGACGATCCAGCGGGTGGTGGCGCGATTCTCGCCGTCAAGAGTCGTCAGTTGGTTGACCTGGCGGGTGCCGCGCACTTCGAACAGCGCCTGGAGCGGGCTCAGGTCGGGTTTGCCGAACAGTGTGGCGTCATTGGACTCCAGGGTCAGTTCCACGGTCTCCCCGGAATTCAGGCGCCCGCGATCCACACTGGCAGTCAACTGTACGGCCTGGGTTCCAGATGCCCAGAGCAGCAACACGAGGAGGTAGGCGGTGAAGCGGGTCATGGGGTTTTTCCCTGGGCCTGATGGCTTTGCTGTTCATACCAGAATTTACGTCTGAGCAGTTCGCCCGGATTATCCGGGATCTGGCGCAGCCATTGTTCCAGTGCCTGGCGCTGTTCTTCGTCGTTGCGCTGGCCGGCCGCGGGGCGCAGTGGTGGGGTCGTGGTCCGCTCATCAGGCAACTCGCTGCCCGGCACATCCTGGGCACCAGGCGGTTGCGCTGCCTGGGGTCCCTGGGATTGTTCCGGTGTCGCGGTCGCTTCGGAGGAGGGCTGTCCCGGCGCAGAAGTTTGTGCCTGGGCATTGGCGTTCGGTGCTTGCTCGGCGGGCCCTGGCTGCTCACTTTCACTGGGTTCAGGTTCGGCAGGTTTTGCTGTCTGCTCTTTGAGCAGGCTCTGCACCAGTGCTTTGTTGGTTTGGGCCGGACGCAGGTCCGGTTGCAACTCCAGCGCTTGCTCGTACGCATCCAGCGCGGCGTCCAGTTCGCCGCTTTTGGCCAGGGCGTTGCCGCGGTTGTAGTGGGCGCGGGCGTCGTTGCCCTCGGCAAAGCGGCGAGCGGCTTCGCTGTAGGCACCGGCTTCATACAGGGCCACACCTTGCCATTGGTGGTCCTCGAAGTGGACGGCAGCCTCGGCCGGACGCTTCTGCTTGAGCAGGTGCTGGCCTTGTTGATCGGGGCGCAGCCACAGGTCCTGGAGTTCGAAGGCATGACCGGTTTGCGGCACCATGAACACCCACGGCAGGCAGAACAGCCAGCCGCGCCGTCCGGCGCAGGCGGCCAGCAACAACAGCGGCAGGAGCAGCCAGTAGCCATGGTCCGCCCAGGTATCCAGGCGCAACGTCTGACCGTCGCTGCGCAAATGGCGAGGGCCGTCCAGCAGCCCCAGGCCACGCAGGTCGCTATCGTCCAGGCGCGCCGGGCGATAGCGGCCGTCCAGCTCATTGAGGAAGGACTTGAGGCTCGGGCTGTCCAGGCGCGGTACCAGAATCGCGCCCTGGGCATCCTTGAGGTAACTGCCATCTTCCTGGGTTACCGGGGCGCCTTCGCGTGTTCCGATGCCCAGCATCAGCAATTGCGTGGCAGATCCATCGAGGATCTGGCGGATATGCTCGCGTTCCTGTTCGTTCAACGATGAACCTATCAGCAGGATCCGACCGTGACCAAGTCCGCTCTGATCCAGCAGGGCCATGGCCTTGTTGACCGCCAGGTCGGCGCGATGGCCGTTCTGGGGCATGATCGAGGGGGTGAGTGCTTCCAGGAGGTTGGCGCTGGTGGACAGGTCGTCGGACAGCGGCACCAGCGTATGGGCACTGCCGGAATAGACGATGATTGCGGTCTGAGCATCGCTGCGGCTATGCAGCAAGTCCAGCACCTTGCGCCGGGCTTGTTCCAGACGCGTGGGCGGGACGTCGGCGGCGAGCATTTGCGGTGTCAGTTCCAGCACCACCACCAGCGGATCGGCAGGTTTTTGGCTGGTCTGTTCGACCCGTGCCCAACTGGGGCCCAGCAGCGCAAGCACCACCAACAGCCAGCCCAGGCCAAGGGCAACCCACGGGAGTTTGCTTTCGCGGCCGTTGCCGCCACTGAGCAGCACGGCATGAAACGCCGGCGGCAGGATCATTTGCCAGCGGCCCACGCGTTTCTGCCGGTGCCACAGGTGCCACAGCAGCCACCCCAACAAAGGCAGCAGCAATAGGAACCAGGGACGCAACCAGTGTGGCCAGAGAGCGATCATCGGCGTTTCCCCAGGCGCATGCGCTTGAGTCGACGGCGCCACTCGGAATGCTCTGCCGGTTGGAACAATGGCTGGGTGAACAGCCGCTGCAGAGGGTTGTCCGGCCAGCGTTCCCGGGCTACCAGCAAAACGCTCAGCAGCAGCGCAACGGCCAGGGGCCATTGGTAAAGTGCCTGGGCGGGGCGCGCCTGGGTCGGCTGTTGGGTCACCGGTTCGAGCTGGTCGAGGGTGGTCTTGATCGCCAACAGTTGTTGGCCATCCTGGGCGCGGAAATACTGGCCGCCCGTGGTTTGGGCAATTTCCCTGAGTGTCGCTTCGTCGAGGTCCAGGCTCGGGTTGACCCCGACAAACCCTGCTGTGCCACTTTCTTCCGGATCGGCGCCAATGCCAATCGGGTAGATCTTCACGTCTTCTTCGGCGGCCAGCCGCGCGGCGGTCAGCGGGTCGATTTCCCCGCCGTTGTTGGCGCCATCGGTCACCAGGATCAGCACGCGGCTGTTTGCCGGACGTTGACGCAGGCGCTTGAGCGCCAGGCCGATGGCGTCGCCGATAGCGGTGTTCTTGCCGGCGATGCCGATGCGCGCTTCATCCAGCCACAGCCGCACGGTGCGACGGTCGAAGGTCAGCGGTGCCTGGAGGTAGGCCTGGCTGCCGAACAGGATCAGGCCGACCCGATCACCTTCGCGGCTCTCGAGAAAATCTCCCAGCAGGTGCTGGACCAGCGCGAGGCGACTGATTTCCTCGTCTTGCCAGCGCATATCGGGAAAGTCCATGGACCCCGAGACATCCACCGCCACCAACAGGTCACGACCGCTGGCAGCGATCGGCAACGGCTCACCCAACCATTGCGGGCGGGCAGCGGCAATCAGCAACAGCAGCCAGAGCAGGATGAAGGGTGCCTGCTGACGCCAGGTCGGCAGATTGCTTCGGGCCCGGCGCCCCACGAGACCTTCGAGGTCGCCCAGGAAACTGACCCTGAGGGCCGGCTCGCCACTGTCGGCCGCCGGCAGCACCAGGCGCATCAGCCAGGGCAGCGGCAACAGCGCGAAAATCCACGGCCAGGCGAACTCAAACATGTTTGCGAATCCAGATTTCGACGGCCTGGGTCAGGCCGGCAATGGCTTTGTCATCGAGCTTGCATTCGGGCTTGTAGGCGCCTTCCACCAGCACCATCCAGCGGGTCAGGCCTGCCGCCGGGCAGCGGTTATCCAGGAAAGCCAGCCATTTACGTCCGTTGAGGGTGTGACTCTGGCTGTACGGGTAGTGGTTGCGACACAGGCGCTTGAGCAGCCCGTTGAGCTGTTGCAGCCAGGCGCCGGCAGGGGCGCCATCGTAGGGTTTGGGCAGTTGGGCGAGTTCCGCCAGCGCGGCCAGGCGCGCCGGGTCCAGGGGTTGCTCGGCGCGCACGGTGGAGCGCTTGGCGGGAAGGAACCGGCGCAATTGCCACAGTCCAAGCCCCAGCAACGGCAATACCACCAGCAGCAGCCACCAGCCCGGCGCGGGAGGCCAGAAGCCGATGGGTGGCGGCGTGATCAGTGGCTGCAGTTGATCGAGACTGCTCATCGGCTTTTCCCCGACCGCTTGGGGTTCAGGTATTCGCGTAGCTGTTCGACCATGTCGCCCTGGGTGCTCAGGGGCATGAGCAGAATCCGCAGCTTCTGGGCCAGCAATTCCCAGCGCTCCTGGCGCGCCTCGGCCTGGGCGCGATAGGTCTGGCGCAGTTCGAAATTCAGGGTGTCGAGTTCCAACTGCGCGCCGCGCTGGGCGAAACGCAGCAATCCGGCGGCGGGCAGGGCGTGATCCAGCGGATCCGAAAGCGGCAACAGCAACAGGTCGCAATGGCGTGACAGCAGGCTCAACTGTTGCTCGGCGCTGTCGGACAGCGCGCGCTCATCGCAAATCACGATCACCAGGCTGCCAGGGCGCAATACTTCCCGGGCCCGGCGCAAGGCGTTGCCGAACGAATCGCGGTCCGCTTCGCCCTCGGTATGCAGCGATTGATTGACCCGCACCAGGCGGTTCAGCAGTTGCAGAAGGCTCTGTTTGCTGCGCCGAGGCTTGACCTCGTAATGGGTGTTATCTCCGAACACCAGCCCGCCGACCCGGTCGTTGTGCCCCAGCGCGGCCCAGCCGATCAGGCTGGCGGCCTGGGCCGCGAGCACCGACTTGAACATCAGCCCCGAGCCGAAGAACAGCCGATGGCTTTGCTCGATCATGATGAAGATCGGCCGCTCCCGCTCCTCATGAAACAGCTTGGTGTGGGGCTCCTGAGTACGAGCGGTCACGCGCCAGTCAATGGTGCGTACGTCGTCGCCGGCCTGATAGACCCGCACCTGATCGAAATCCACGCCGCGCCCGCGCAGTTTGGAGTGGTGCAGGCCGATCAGTGGGCTACGTTGGCCCGGCGTCGAGAACAACTGCACTTCACGCACGCGATGGCGCATCTCGATCAGCTCCGAAAGGCTGACGCGGATGCCCGGTACGGGCGCCAGTGGGTTGTTCATGGCTGGCTACTCAAGCGACGGCGACGACGTCGAGAATCCGCTGCACGACGCGGTCCTGGTCAATACCGGCAGCTTCGGCTTCGAACGACAGAATGATGCGATGGCGCAGCACGTCGAACAGCACGGCCTGGATGTCTTCGGGGCTGACGAAGTCGCGGCCGGCGAGCCAGGCGTGGGCACGGGCGCAGCGGTCCAGGGCAATGGAGCCTCGCGGGCTGGCGCCGTAGGCGATCCATTCGGCCATTTCCGGGTCGAACTTGGCCGGCGTACGGGTGGCCATGACCAGTTGCACCAGGTATTCCTCCACGGCGTCGGCCATGTACAACCCGAGGATCTCCTTGCGTGCGGAGAAAATAGCCTGCTGGCTCACGCGGCGCTCGGGCTTGGTTTCGCCGTGCAGCGCTTCACCTCGGGCCTGCTGCAGAATACGACGCTCCACCGCGGCATCCGGGAAGCCGATCTTGACGTGCATCAGGAAGCGGTCGAGCTGGGCCTCGGGCAGCGGGTAGGTGCCTTCCTGCTCGATCGGGTTTTGCGTGGCCATCACCAAAAACAGGGGCGACAGCTCGTACGTGCTGCGCCCGACGCTGACCTGGCGCTCGGCCATTGCTTCGAGCAAGGCCGACTGGACCTTGGCCGGGGCACGGTTGATTTCGTCCGCCAGCACCAGGTTGTGGAAGATCGGCCCCTGCTGGAACACGAAACTGCCGGTTTCCGGGCGGTAGATTTCCGTGCCGGTAATGTCGGCGGGCAGCAGGTCGGGGGTGAACTGAATACGATGGAACTGCGCTTCAATGCCCTCGGCCAGCTCTTTGATGGCCTTGGTCTTGGCCAGCCCCGGCGCGCCTTCCACCAGCATGTGGCCGTCAGCGAGCAGGGCGATGAGCAGACGCTCGATGAGTTTTTCCTGGCCGAGGATCTGCGTTGAAAGAAAGGTTCGCAGCGCCAGCAGCGCTTCACGATGTTCCATCGGTGACTGTTCCTGGAAAGGGTGGCCCAGGCGTTCGGATAACGTCGGGGCTGGGGGCGTTACTTTAATGCATGGCGGGGGGTGGCGACTAACGGGATTTTGTTTGGTGTGCGGATTTGTGATCGGTTTGGATTCATTGTGGGATCTGAGGTGAACACCGACTCTATGAACACCCCTGATCGGCTCCCGCAGGGACTGGCGTTTAGATCTATTCCTGTATGCCTGCTAGTGCCGTGTCCTGAAAGTCATTGAGCAACAATTTGATTGCCGGTCTGTCGGCCAGCTCCTGCCAACACCCGTCGTCAACAATCGCGCCGTCGCGCAGGACGATGACCCGATCAAAGCGCTGTAGATGCTCGAAATCATGAGTGACACAAATTAGCCCGCGTTCTGCGAAGGTATCGAACAGCAAGTCCCATAGGGAGTCGGTCAACCCGGGCTCGATTGATGCACTGGGTTCATCGAACAAATTGAATCGCCCAGGCCTGTTGATCAGACGCAGCAGTGACAGACGCTTGGCTTCACCGCCAGAAATATTCGATGCGTGTTCACTGATGTTCCGTTCACAGACAATGTCCTGTAGCTGCAGTCGTCGTATTGCCTGGTCGAGGTGAGGCGACGCTTTAACGCCAAACAGAACGGACCTTTCAAAGAGACCTTCGAGAAAACAGGGCTGCTGAGGGCAGTACCTCAATGCACTCAAGTGGGCGCGAGGATTCAGTTGCGAAACGGGAGTTGCGTCGATGCTCAACTGATTTCGCGTTTCTTGATCAAGACCAGCGAGAACTTCCAACAAGGTGGATTTGCCCGCACCGCTCTGGCCGATGATCGCCACGGATTGACCTTGAGTAAATCTCAGGCTTTGCGTGATCGACAAGCGAACGTCGCCATTTTCGGTCAGTACGCACGGATCCAGAATCAGTGTCGATGCCCCTCGAAAATTGACTTCCGATTGCCGATTGCCATGGTCAAAATTTGGGAGCAAAAGCAGGCTTTGAAGTCGACGCTGATCGGCAAGAAACTGATCCAGCACACGATAGCCCTCCGTTAACGCGGCGATATTGAGTAAGTAACTGCCGGCGATGGAAAAAATGGCCACCAGTTGTCCGACACTGATACTGGGCTGGTTCGACAGTTGATCAACAACCCCCCATCCCAGTAATCCGCCCGTGGAGAGGCTGACGAACAGAATCTTGGCAGCGCTCAAGAAACCACCCGAGGTTGCCGCGGTCACCGCAGTATTGGCATAGCATTTGAAGGCCTCATTCAACGGCTGTGTGGCGGTTGACTCGGCGTTTTCCAGCTTTATTGCTTTGCCTGCATTGAGCGTGTTGTATAGGTGGGCGCTCAATTCATCTTCCTGCTCGTTGACAGCGTCAATGTGCTTCCTGCGCCATCTGATAATTTTGTGGCTGACAATCAGGTAGATAAATCCTAGACCCGTCATGCTCACAAAAACTTCAATGCCACCCATGTAAAAAAAAGCGCCGCCAACGATCAAGAACTCCAGGCACAGCGGCAGTCCGACGGTAACAAAAAACGTCAATAGTTGTTCGTGAGCGGTAATTCCACGCTCCACCGACTTTATGAAGTGACCGATTCGCCATGAATTGAACCGGGCAAATTCCTTGCGCATAAGGTTTGCCAGCCATTCAATAGATGCGGCCATGATAATTTGCTGGACAAGCTTGGATAGGAAATGGATCTGTAGCGGGCTGATAATTGCCTGCACGCACCCAGCGAGCACAAGGCCTGCCGTAAGAGTGAGCATTAGGTTGACGGTTGCATGTTTCTCGCCGTACAGGGTGTCGACGATTGCCCCCAGGAGCAAAGGTGGGGCGAGTGCGATGAGCTTGAGCACCAGGATTGTTGCAATGGTGGATGCCAGAAGAGTCGTATGTTTTTTGCAGGCAGTTCTAATGAGCGTTTGCATAGGATGCATACGACCGTCCGTTATTGTTTTATGGGTGGCTGGTTTCAACTGCTGAGTAATACATGCTGAGGTACAACGAGTTGCCCATTTCTAATGATGTTGAAGCGTTCAAGTCCAGGGATGTAAGCCTGGGTAACGATGCTGTTGTTTGGGAAGCGCGCTACAGTTCTATAGAATATTTTTTTGTCGGACTTCGATGTGGCTTTGTGCAGCGTGTCTAATTGTGTCGGGACAGTTTCATTGTAGTCGTGTGGTGGGCATTCAAGCTCAGGAAGGTTCAGGTCCCTAACAGGTGCCAAGTCGATTAAATTTTTAAGGATTTTTGAGTGCGACAATAACTTGACAGTTTTTCTATCCATGGAATCTTCAAAGACATCATATAGACTCTCGGATTGGAGTTGTTCAGTCACCGCTCTCTGAATGGCGGTGCAAATGTCCATCGAACAGCCTGAGCCAATAGCTGAGAGAGGCTGGTCTCCAGGGCCGGCTTTGGGAAAGGCAACGGCAAAGTAAACAGATAAGACATCTTTGATAATGATGATCTGCAGTTTATTGGCGGGTTCTAAGGCGGAAGGGTCGTTGAGGAGCGCCTTGTTAAGCAAGCTCGTCGACGGTTTGTATAGGTCCATCTTGGGGCCGATTCCGCATATCGCCATGAAAAAAAGAGATAAGACATGTCGTTCGATTATTTCCTGAATGCCATGCAATAAAGCTTCATTTTCGGTGCAGCCAAAAGCAATGCCTGAGTTGGATGAGTAACGTGCCAAGAATTGCATGGTAGAACGCGTGTCGTTGGAGTTGCTTCGGGCAGCAGCAGGGCAGAGTAGAGCGCTTGGAGCAATCAGGTGTTCTTTTTTATCCAGCGATGTGAGAGTGAAGCAGTCTATTGGTTCGTCGCTGTATGGCAGGCGGGTGAAGAAACCGTCGTATTTAGCTGCTTTCTGACTGGCAATACTGTCGGTGCTGTGCCATGTCGACTCATGATTAGGGGCTAGAAAAGAGCTGGCATGCTCGATGGTTTCTGCCAGCGCACCTATAAGTGCGTCCGGCCCTTTACCCGCACCTGACTCAATAAAATGATTGTCACTATCAAAAAGCTCCGCCGTTGCCACTAGCCTGGAGGGTGTCGTATAGCGGGCCTCGGCTCTAAAACCGAGCGTGTGCAGGGTGGACATGATATTGAATAGAGCTTCGGTAGATGTTAGTTCGCGTTCTGGCATAGAAACCTCTAGGTTTAGGCGCCGAAAGGTGGAAACCTTTCGGCGCCTGTTCACAGGCACTTAATCGATCAATGATTTCAGTTGATCAGAGATGCAAAAAAGTTGGCTTCGGTTGTCAGAAGCCCTTTGGAAAAGCCCATTGCCTGCGGCAGAACATCAAAGGTGTTGATTTCAGAACGCTTCCTACCCATGTCATATACTCCTTTATTGATTATTCAGTGTCGCTTAGCGATCACCTAACTTGCGCGTTTTTGTGCAAGTGCATAATTAATAACACTGGGCTTTTGGATGGGCTAGGATGCAACTTCCGATGCTGGTGTAGGCCTGTTCTTGGCGATCGGTAGGACGTGCCTGAGGGAAGGTGGTTTTTTGTTGAAGTTTGCTTTTCTGGGCTATCTACTCAATGGGTTGAGTGGTTTATTCATCCCGGGATGAAGTGCCGCTAGAGTAATTGAGCAAGATTCAAAGGAGGGGTGTTGCCAGTCGGCTATCCAGTACTGGCAGAACCGGTGGCGAGGGGAGAGATTCCCTCGCCAAAAAGCTGCGCTTGGCTTCATTCTCGTGGACGAACGAATCAACCCTCCCACGCCTCCGGATTCACCAGATTCACCGGTCGCTCTCCCGCCAACGCCATCAGGAGATTATCCACCGCACAGCGCGCCATTGCCTCCCGTGTCTCGTGGGTGGCCGAACCCATGTGCGGCGTTGCCACTACGTTATCCATTTGTAATAACGGTGAGTCCGCACTCAGGGGTTCGCGCTCGAACACATCCAGCCCCGCGCCACGGATCTGTCCGTTGCGCAGGGCGTCGATCAGAGCGGCTTCGTCCACCACCTTGCCTCGGGAGATATTGATGAAGATGCTTTCGGGACGCATCTGCGCGAACGCTTGTGCACCGATCAGCCCTTGGGTTTCTGCCGTCAGAGGCAAAGTCAGACAAATGAAATCCGCCTGTCGCAACAGCGTCTCGAGGTTGCAATAACGGGCCCCGAAACGTTGCTCGACCGCGGGCTTGGGCGAATGGCTGTGGTAGAGCACCGGCATGCCGAAACCGAAATGCCCGCGCTGGGCCAAGGCTTCGCCGATGCGGCCCATGCCTATTATGCCGAGGGTCTTGCCATGGACATCGGTGCCGAAATGTTTGGAGCCGATGCTCTGTTGCCACTGGCCTGAGCGGATCAGGTTGGCCAACTCCACCACGCGCCGAGCCGTTGCCAGGATCAGTGCAAAACCGGTGTCCGCGGTGGTTTCGGTCAGCACGTCCGGGGTATTGGTGAGCAGGATGCGGCGTTCGGTCAGATAGTCGATGTCGTAGTTGTCGACCCCCACCGAGACGCTGGCGATGGCTTGCAGGTTCGGCGCTGAGTCCAGTAGTGGCGCATCCAGTTTCAGGCTGGCCCCCAACAGGCCATGGGCGCCAGGCAAGGCGTCGCGCAATTGGGCCAGGCCTGGCGCATCGAGGTGCTCGATGAGGGTGACCTGGGCCTGAGCTTGCAGACGGTCCATCAGTTGCGCCGAGAGCGCTTTGTACAACACTACGTGCTTTTTCATGGAGGGCTCGATTCAGGACTGTGCGGACGCCGGGTGTGGCGTCGCGGTTTGAGACACGGCGCGGTCGCTGGCGCCGGGCTTGAGGGCCAGGGTCAGTACCACCGACAACAGCAAGGCGCCACTCATTAGTAGAAAGGACATACCGGGAGAGCCGGTGGTGCCGTTGAGATAGCCCACCAGGTACGAGCCGCCGAACGAACCCAACGCGCCCATGCTGTTGATCAGTGCCATGGCACCGCCGGCGACGTTGGCCGGCAGGATCTCTGGAACGATGGCAAAAAACGGCCCGTACGGCGCGTACATGCAAGCCCCGGCAACCACCAACAAACTGTAGGACCACCAGAAATGCTCAGGCCCCAGCAAATAGGAGGCGTAAAACGCGACGGACGCGATCAGCAGCGGCGGCCAGACGAAACGTTTGCGCTTCTGCGCCTTGTCCGACGCCCAGGACACGACCAGCATGGCGACTACTGCCGCCAGGTATGGCAACGACGACAGCCAACCGGCCTCGACAATGCTCATTTGCAGGCCAGCCTTGAGGATTGACGGCAGCCACAGCACGAACCCGTAGACCCCAATGCTCCAGCAGAAAAATTGCAGTGCCAGGATGATGACTTTGGGTGAGCGGAAGGCTTCGGCATAGTTTTTCACGGCCTTGATACCGACCTGTTCAGCCGCCAGCGCGCTTTCCAGGTCTTGTTTTTCCTGGTTGCTGAGCCACTTGGCCTGGGACGGACGATCATCAGCCAGGCGCCACCAGATAAAGGCCCAGAGCACCGCCGGCAGACCTTCGATGATGAACATCCAGCGCCAGTCGAATTGTTGCACCAGATAGCCGGACACCACGGACATCCACAGCATGGTGACCGGGTTACCAAGGATCAGGAAGGTGTTGGCACGTGAGCGTTCGGCCCGGGTGAACCAGTGGCAGAGATACACCAGCATGGCCGGCATGACCGCAGCTTCGACCACGCCGAGCATGAAGCGGATCACGATTAGCCAGTAAGCATTGGAGACCACGCCCGTCAGGGTCGCCAGCGAGCCCCAGAGGATCAGGCTGACAAAAATCAGCTTCTTTACACTGTGTCTCTGCGCGTAGATCGCCCCCGGTACCTGGAAGAAAAAGTAACCAAGGAAAAACAGTGCGCCCAGCAATGAGGACAGCCCCGGGGTGATCATCAGATCCTCGGCCATGCCCGAGGCGGCGGCGAAGCCGTAGTTGGCCCGGTCCAGGTAAGCCAGGCTGTAGGTGATGAAGACGATGGGCATGATGTACCACCAGCGGCGGGTGGCGAGGTTGAGCGTTTGCATGTCGTTGACTCCTGAGCTTGTTGTTTTTGTTGCAGCAGGTGTGTTTTGTGGTGGTTCTAATCGCGAGCAGGCTCGCTCCCGCATGAGGATGCGTCGACCCTGTGGGAGCGAGCCTGCTGGCGATTGGCATCATTAAATTCAGCCAGTAACTCAATGCGCGTCGGCAATCCCTCCATGTCTCCACGGCTCTGCACTGCGCGGCTACCAATCCAGTTGGCGCGCTGTACGGCTTCGGTGATGGCGCGGCCTTCGAGTAACGCACTGATCAGGCCGACCGCGAAGCCATCGCCGGCGCCCACGGTGTCCACCACCTGGGCCACCGGCACGCCGGCAACTACGCCCTGGCCTAGCTGAGTGCGGAAATAGGCGCCATCCGCGCCGAGCTTGATCACGACGATTTCGGCACCCAGGTCCAGATAGAACGCGGCGATGTCGGCCGGGTCGTCGAAACCAGTCAGCAAGCGACCTTCGCCGAGCCCCGGCATGACCCAGTGGGCGAGGGCGGCGAGGCGATTGATTTCGTGAATCATCATCGACTCGCTAGCCCACAGGCTCGGCCGTAGGTTGGGATCGAAGGACAGGCTGCGGCCGGCCTCGCGCATCCGCATCATTAATTCAGAGGACATCTCACGGGCCGTGACCGACAAGGCCGGGACGATGCCGGTGGCGTGCAAGTGGCGGGCTTCGAGCTGCGAGGGGGCGATGGTGTCGATCGACAGATGACTGGCCGCCGAGCCGCGACGGAAATATTCGACTTGTGGGTCGCTGCCATCGTCGCTACGGGATTTGAACTGGAACCCGGTGGGGTGGGCTGGATCGACCGTCACGTGGCGACAATCCAGGCCTTCGTTTTCCAGCGTCTGCACCACGAAGCGTCCTAGGGAGTCAGCACCCACCCGGCTCAGCCACGCCACTTTGAAGCCCAGTCGCGACAGACCGATGGCCACGTTACTGTCGGCCCCGGCGACGCGCTTGTGGAACTGCTCGACATTGGCCAGGTCACCGCGCTGGTCGGCCACCAGCATCGCCATGGTTTCGCCGAAAGACAACACATCGAACTCAGGCATGGGCTGGCTCCCGGCATGATTGGCCTAGGCGGGCAAGGGTGGCGACATGTCCCGCAGTCAACTGCAGCAAATCATCGTCTTGCAGCGGATATTCGGCTGCGCGCATTACACCAGCGGGCATGTGTTTGAACAGTTGTTCCCACAGATGCAGGTCTGTCATCGCCGGAGGCACCGCGACCAGTTTGCCGTCGGCGCGCCGGGCCACGGCCTTGCAATGCACATAAGCCACATACCGCCCAAGCTGTCGGGCGGCCACAGCGGCCGATTGGTCCTGCCATTGCCAGTTGCCAATGTCGAAGGTCATACCGATGGGCAGCGCTTGCTCCTCTGTCGCAGCAAAAAAACGCTGTAATGGTTCGATCCGCCCGCCTTGCAGGGTCTGGTCGTTTTCCACCAGCAATCGCACCGGGCTGGCGGCCAGCGCATCCGCCAGGGCTGGCAGATCATGGGAGTCGGTGAAATAGCCGAGAGAGACTTTCAGCCATGCCGAGCCAAACGCCTCGGCACGTCGCAAGGCAAGTGACAGGGCGGGATTGGGCTTGGGCTTGCCGGCGAGCCACAGCTCAAGTGGAGAGGAAAAAATACTTTGCAGTCCTTTGGCCAAGGCACCGGCGGCCAGTTTAGCGGGCTGTTCAGTGGTGAGCAGTTCTTCGCGCCATTCGATCCGTGAAGCGCCAGCGGCAGCCAGCAGATCGATAAAACTGCCTTGGCCCTGTTGCCGTACCAGATCGGCACCGTAGCTGGAAAGGCTGATGGAGACGGGTGGGTTGTGCATTGTTTTTATACCTCTGAAACCGGTTTCAGTTTTGTGCAAAAAAAAGTTGTGCTTGAGAGGGCCCTATCGCGAGCAGGCTCGCTCCCACAGGGGACTCCAGTGCGATGCAGATCCAGTGTGGGAGCGAGCCTGCTCGCGGTAGGGCTTTATCACCGACCATTTCCCCGCGTGGACCCACGCTCGATCAACCGCGCCGCAAAATCCAGGGTTCGCACCGGCCCGTTATCGCCACGCAAGCGCTTGAGCAAACATTCGAACGCGCTGGCGCCGATCTCGGCCGTCGGTTGGGCCAGGGCGGTGATGCCGCTGCCCACCAGCGGGTACCAATCCAGATCATCGAGGGCGATCAGGCCTACATCGTCGAACAAGTGGCAACCCAGTTCGCGCAGCACCGTCGTGGCGGCCAGGGCGGCAATGCCATTGGCGCAGAACAATGCTTTGGGGCTATGTCCCGGCGGGGCAAGAAAGTTCTTGATGTGCGTGGTCAACTGATCACAGGTTTCCACAACGGTGCCGGCCAGGGCAGGCCGTCGTTGAATGCCGGCCTTGAAACTCTCGACCCGTTCGATCCGCGAGCTGGTGCCGTCGAATGGTTCGGTCACCAGCAACAGATCGCGGTAGCCCCGCTGTTCGAGATGATCGAGCGCCATCTCGACGGCCGCCGGATTGTCCAGGCCCACCAGGTCGCTTTCCAGTCGATCGACCTTGCGATCGACCAGCACCAGGGGCATTTCACTGCGCAGTTCCAACAATTCATCACGGTGGTGGCCGAGGGTGTTAACAATCAGCCCTTCGATGTTATAGGCGCGCAACAAGGCCAGATGCTGGCGTTCCTGCTCATCGTCGCGGTCGGTGTTACACACCACCAGGCTGTAGCCGTGGCGACGGCAGGCTGTTTCCACGCCGTGCATCACGGCAATTGAATAAGGGTTGCGGATATCGGCCACCAGCATGCCGATCAGGCGTGTGCGTCCGCGCTTGAGGCCGCGGGCCATCTGATTCGGACGGTAGCCCAGTTCGCTGATCGCTTGCTCGATGCGTTGAGCGATGGCCTCGGAAAGCAGGGCGCGATCCTCGCCAATGAAGCGCGAGACGCTGGCCTTGGAGACCCCCGCGCGTTCGGCGACATCAAGCATGGTCACGCGGCTGCGCTGGGCGGCGGAAAAAGGGTTCATCAATTGAAACCTGCTTATTTTTGTTAGTGGCTTTGAAACCGGTTTCAGAAGACCTCAGAACCCAGCGGGTCGTCAAGAGCGACGCGACATAAGAACGACCGACGGTGGTTTACCTCAGCCCAGGAAAGCGCAGGTATCGTTCCTGACGAGTATCTGGTCCATGACGCGGACGGCAATCTTGTGCCGGCGCAGGAATAAGTTAGGCGGGGTGCCTCCAAGTTCCTTGTGGCGAGCAAGCATGCTCGTCGCAGGGAGTCAGTCGCGCTTCAGGTTCAGAGCTGGCTTATATAGGTGCCCGTCCCCTTGAGGATGTTCTGCAACGTCAGTTCCACCTCCGCCAAATCCGCCGCATCGGTGTCGTGGGTAATCTCCAGCACATCATCCCCGTTCAGCACATCGGCGTCCGATGCGGCAATTTCGATTTTCAGCAGGGTCGGGCTGAGGGTCACTTTGACGCCTTCCAGTGTCGAAGGCTCACCCTCCAGGGCGATTTCCAGTTCGTCTTCGTCGGGGTAGCGGGTCATCAGGAACATTTCGCCCTGGGTGCTGTGGCAGCACAGCATGGCCATGTTGTCTTCTTCCTCGTCGCATGGATTGGCGATCAGAAGGGCGGTGGTCATTTGCATGGTGATGGCTCCTGGCTCGATGAGCCTTGCTGGGCGCAAATAAAGTGGATTTTGCCAGCCCGAACGACTTTCTGCTGGATTACTGCAGTCACACGCAGAATATGCGCGCAATTTCACAGCGCAAGGTGCCGTTTTGCTCGCTGGGCTGCTACGGTTGTTCGATGCAAACCGGCTGTTTAGCTTGCCGTTGACCGAATATGTCGCAGCGCTGCAAGCAGGCACATTGTCGCACTCGTTAAGCTGCACGGCGGATGTACACCTGCAAAGGGCACCACGAGGGCTTTTTGCAGGTGTCCATTACATGGAAATTACATGGAAAAGGATGTGACCTGCCGGTCTCGTCCAGCTTCACCCACCTGTCGTCCTGTTTCCTCTGCCCGAGAATCAGGAACAGGATGGCCGACAGCCCTGAAAAAGGGCTGCACGCGACGCTTCCATCAATAACAAGCCCAAGCGGAGTACCACAGATGGCGTTCTTCACCGCAGCCAGCAAAGCCGACTTCCAGCACCAACTGCAAGCGGCACTGGCGCAGCACATCAGTGAACAGGCACTGCCACAAGTGGCGCTGTTCGCTGAACAATTCTTCGGCATCATTTCCCTCGATGAACTTACCCAGCGCCGGTTGTCCGACCTCGCCGGCTGCACCCTGTCTGCCTGGCGCCTGCTTGAGCGCTTCGATCATGCGCAGCCGCAGGTCCGCGTCTACAACCCGGATTACGAACGCCACGGCTGGCAGTCGACCCATACGGCAGTGGAAGTGTTGCACCACGACCTGCCATTTCTGGTGGATTCGGTCCGCACCGAACTGAACCGTCGCGGTTACAGCATCCATACCCTGCAAACCACCGTGTTGAGCGTGCGTCGCGGCAACAAGGGCGAGTTGCTGGAGATCCTGCCCAAAGGCACCCAGGGCGATGGCATCCTCCAAGAATCCCTGATGTATCTTGAAATCGACCGCTGCGCCAACGCCGCCGAACTCAACGTCCTGAGCAAGGAACTTGAGCAGGTGCTGGGCGAAGTGCGCGTGGCGGTGGCTGATTTCGAACCGATGAAAGCCAAGGTCCAGGATATTCTGTCCAGCCTGGACAACAGCGCCTATGCCATCGATGCCGACGAAAAAGGTGAAATCAAGAGTTTCCTGGAATGGCTGGTGGGTAACCACTTCACCTTCCTTGGCTACGAAGAGTTCGTGGTTCGTGATGACGCCGATGGCGGCCATATCGAATACGACGCCGATTCGTTCCTCGGCCTGACAAAACTGTTGCGTGCCGGCCTCACGGTCGATGACCTGCGCATTGAAGACTACGCCGTCAATTACCTGCGTGAACCGACCCCGCTGTCGTTCGCCAAGGCCGCACACCCGAGCCGTGTACACCGTCCGGCTTACCCGGACTACGTATCGATCCGTGAGATCGACGCCGATGGCAAGGTCATCAAGGAATGCCGCTTCATGGGCCTGTACACCTCGTCGGTGTATGGCGAAAGCGTGCGCGTCATCCCGTACATCCGTCGCAAGGTCGAGGAAATCGAACGTCGCTCGGGCTTCCAGGCCAAGGCGCACCTGGGCAAGGAACTGGCCCAGGTGGTCGAAGTGCTGCCCCGTGACGATCTGTTCCAGACCCCGGTGGACGAGCTGTTCAGCACCGTGATGTCCATCGTGCAGATCCAGGAACGCAACAAGATCCGCGTATTCCTGCGCAAAGACCCGTATGGCCGTTTCTGCTACTGCCTGGCCTACGTGCCGCGCGACATCTATTCCACCGAAGTGCGCCAGAAGATCCAGCAAGTGCTGATGGAGCGCCTGAAGGCCTCGGACTGCGAGTTCTGGACCTTCTTCTCCGAATCCGTGCTGGCCCGTGTACAGCTGATCCTGCGGGTGGATCCGAAGAACCGTCTCGACATCGACCCGGTCTTGCTGGAAAAAGAAGTGGTGCAGGCCTGCCGCAGCTGGAAGGACGACTACGCCAGCCTGGTGATCGAAAGCTTCGGCGAAGCCCATGGCACCAACGTGCTGTCCGATTTCCCGAAAGGCTTCCCGGCCGGCTACCGCGAGCGTTTTGCCGCGCACTCGGCCGTGGTCGACATGCAGCACCTGCTGAGCCTGAACGAAAAAAATCCGTTGGTCATGAGCTTCTACCAGCCGCTGGGCCAGGTGTCCGGTCAGCGCGAGCTGCACTGCAAGCTGTATCACGCCGACACGCCGCTGGCGCTGTCCGACGTGCTGCCGATCCTGGAAAACCTCGGCCTGCGCGTGCTGGGCGAGTTCCCGTATCGCCTGCGCCACACCAATGGCCGCGAGTTCTGGATTCATGATTTCGCGTTCACCGCCGCCGAAGGCCTGGACCTGGACATCCAACAGCTCAACGACACCTTGCAGGACGCCTTCGTCCACATCGTGCGTGGCGATGCCGAGAACGATGCATTCAACCGCCTGGTGCTGACCGCGGGCCTGCCATGGCGCGACGTGGCGCTGCTGCGTGCCTACGCCCGTTACCTGAAGCAGATCCGCCTGGGCTTCGACCTGGGTTACATCGCCAGTACCCTGAACAACCACACCGACATCGCTCGTGAACTGACCCGGTTGTTCAAGACCCGCTTCTACCTGGCGCGCAAACTCAGCGGCGACGACCTGGAAGACAAGCAGTTGCGTCTGGAACAGGCGATCCTCACGGCACTGGATGACGTTCAGGTGCTCAACGAAGACCGCATCCTGCGTCGCTACCTGGACCTGATCAAGGCCACCCTGCGGACCAACTTCTACCAGACCGACGCCAACGGGCAGAACAAGTCCTACTTCAGCTTCAAGTTCAACCCGCACCTGATCCCGGAACTGCCGAAACCGGTGCCCAAGTTCGAGATCTTCGTGTATTCGCCTCGGGTCGAAGGCGTGCACCTGCGCTTCGGTAACGTTGCTCGCGGTGGCCTGCGCTGGTCCGACCGTGAAGAAGACTACCGCACCGAAGTGCTGGGTCTGGTCAAGGCCCAGCAAGTGAAGAACTCGGTGATCGTGCCAGTCGGCGCCAAAGGTGGTTTCCTGCCGCGACGCCTGCCGCTGGGTGGTGGCCGGGACGAGATCGCCGCCGAAGGCGTGGCGTGCTATCGCATCTTCATTTCCGGCCTGTTGGACATCACCGACAACCTCAAGGAAGGCGCACTGGTTCCGCCGACCAATGTTGTGCGTCATGACGACGATGACCCGTACCTGGTAGTGGCTGCGGACAAAGGCACTGCAACCTTCTCCGACATCGCCAACGGCATCGCCATCGACTACGGCTTCTGGCTCGGCGATGCGTTCGCTTCCGGCGGTTCTGCCGGCTACGACCACAAGAAAATGGGCATTACCGCCAAGGGCGCGTGGGTCGGCGTACAGCGTCACTTCCGTGAGCGCGGTATCAATGTCCAGGAAGACAGCATCACCGTGGTGGGCGTTGGCGACATGGCCGGCGACGTGTTCGGTAACGGTCTGTTGATGTCTGACAAGTTGCAACTGGTGGCAGCCTTCAACCACCTGCACATCTTCATCGACCCGAACCCGGAGCCTGCCAGCAGCTTCGCCGAGCGCAAGCGTCTGTTCGACCTGCCGCGTTCGGCCTGGACCGACTACGACACCAGCATCATGTCCGAAGGCGGCGGTATCTTCTCGCGTAGCGCCAAGAGCATCGCCATCTCGCCACAGATGAAAGAACGCTTCGACATCAAGGCCGACAAACTGACCCCGACCGAGCTGCTCAACGCCTTGCTCAAGGCGCCGGTGGATCTGTTGTGGAACGGCGGTATCGGTACTTACGTCAAGGCCAGCAGCGAAAGCCACGCCGATGTGGGCGACAAGGCCAACGATGCGCTGCGCGTGAACGGCAACGAACTGCGCTGCAAAGTGGTGGGCGAGGGTGGCAACCTGGGCATGACTCAACTGGGTCGTGTCGAGTTCGGCCTGCATGGCGGTGCCACCAACACCGACTTCATCGACAACGCCGGTGGTGTGGACTGCTCCGACCACGAAGTGAACATCAAGATCCTGCTCAACGAAGTGGTGCAGGCCGGCGACATGACCGAGAAGCAACGTAACCAGTTGCTTGGCAGCATGACCGACGAAGTCGGTGGCCTGGTGTTGGGCAACAACTACAAGCAGACCCAGGCCCTGTCCCTGGCGGCACGCCGCGCATTCGTGCGCATTGCCGAATACAAGCGCCTGATGAACGATCTGGAGGCACGAGGCAAGCTGGATCGCGCCATCGAGTTCCTGCCGGCCGAAGAGCAACTGGCTGAACGCGTCGCGGCGGGCCAAGGCCTGACCCGTGCCGAACTGTCGGTGCTGATCTCCTACAGCAAGATCGACCTCAAGGAAGCGCTGCTCAACTCCCAGGTACCGGATGACGACTACCTGACCCGTGACATGGAGACCGCGTTCCCGCCGACACTGGTGAGCAAGTTCTCCGAAGCCATGCGTCGCCATCGCCTCAAGCGCGAGATCGTCAGCACCCAGATCGCCAACGACCTGGTCAACCACATGGGCATCACCTTCGTTCAACGGCTCAAAGAGTCCACCGGCATGAGCCCGGCGAACGTGGCTGGCGCTTACGTGATCGTGCGGGACATCTTCCATCTCCCGCACTGGTTCCGTCAGATTGAAGCCCTGGATCACCAGGTGTCGGCTGACGTGCAACTGGAGCTGATGGACGAGCTGATGCGCCTGGGTCGTCGTGCGACGCGCTGGTTCCTGCGCAGCCGCCGCAACGAGCAGAACGCTGCCCGTGACGTTGCTCACTTCGGTCCGCACCTGGCGGCGCTGGGCCTCAAGCTCGACGAACTGCTGGAAGGCCCGACCCGCGAAGGCTGGCAGACCCGCTACCAGGCCTACGTAGCAGCCGGCGTGCCGGAACTGCTGGCGCGCATGGTTGCAGGCACTACGCACCTGTACACCTTGCTGCCGATCATCGAAGCGTCCGATGTCACTGGCCAGAACGCCGCCGATGTGGCCAAGGCCTACTTCGCGGTAGGCAGTGCCCTGGACATCACCTGGTACTTGCAACAGATCAGCGCGCTGCCGGTAGAAAACAACTGGCAGGCCCTGGCCCGTGAAGCGTTCCGCGATGACGTCGACTGGCAGCAACGGGCGATCACCATTTCGGTCCTGCAGCAGGGCGACGGCACCCAGGAGGTGGAAACACGCCTGGCGCTGTGGCTGGAGCAGCATCACGACATGGTCGAGCGCTGGCGCGCCATGCTGGTGGACATCCGTGCCGCCAGTGGCACGGACTACGCCATGTACGCGGTCGCCAACCGCGAACTGCTGGACCTGGCGTTGAGTGGTCAACCGGTCCTGCCGGCCAACTGATCCGGCGTTGAATGAAAAAGCCCCGCATTGAGAGATGCGGGGCTTTTTTGCGTTTGTAATACGCGATTGGTTGGAGCGCAGAGCCCCTGTGGGAGCGAGCCTGCTCGCGATGGCGTTTGACCCGCGACATTGATGTTGACTGACACCCAGCTATCGCGAGCWGGCTCGCTCCCACAGGGGGCTCAAAGGTGTTAGTTCTTCAGCGGAATCAACACCGCCTCATCCTTGTCCATCACCATGAACACCAACAGTTTCGCCGGCTCGGTCGAGCTGGCGTTTTTCGAAACCAGATGCTCGGAACCCGCGGCTTCGTACCAGAACTCCCCGGCCTTGTAGGTGGTCGCCGGCTCGCCTTTGACCTGGGAGGTGATGGCGCCTTCCAGCACATAGGCCATGGCCGTTCCTTCATGTTTGTGGGCGACGGACGACTGGCCGGGGGCGTAGTCGACGGTCAGCATCATGGCTTTTTTACCAGGCAGGTTCTTCAGCATCTTCTCCTGCAGCACGTTGACCTTTTCCGAGGGTGCGGTTTCGTGGGCATAGACCGGGGCCAGAGGCAGCAGGCTGAGGGTAGCGATCAGGCAGAGGGTTTTCATGGCAATGACCTTCGTGGGTTTGAGTGAGTTCGCGCTGTGGCAGCGATGGATTCACCCTAAGCCCCACGGAGGGGCAAACAAACGTCCAATCTTTCGGAAGGCGGGTAGACCAATGCCGCGATCCACTCCAAGACAAAGGTCAGCGGTTGAAGTCCACGCTTCGAGCCAGACGGTTGTCGATCAGGCCGATGAACCCTTGCACTTCAGGGCAGTTGAAATGGGCTTGCATCGCCGCTTCCGATTGCCAGCGGGCGCTGACGGTCCAGCGGTCACCGTCGTCCGGGCAACGGTCGACCATGTAGGCATCGCACCCCGGTTGTGCACGCAGGGTTTCGACGATTTGCTGCAACTGGCGGCCCAGTTCTTCCGAGCGCCCGGCGGCGGCTTGGACCTGTACGGTATTGATCACCTGGCGAGTCATGGTTCTGGCTCCTGAATCAAGTCGGACGGGATTGGCTCGACAATCAACGAGACCCCTGCAGGATAGGCCTGTATTTACGAGGCTAAAACAGCCAATGGGCGGATAAATGTCCAGTCCAATGGCTCAGGCGACCTGCTGCAAAATGTCCCGCAAACGGTCCAGGGCGGTGTCGATGTCGAGGGTTTCGATGGCGCCAAAACCGAAAAACAGACCCGGTCGCACCGGGGCGTCGTTGAAAAAGCCATCGAGACGGTACAGCCCGACTTCGGCTTTTTTCGCCAGTTCGATCACCAGTGCCAGATCGATGGGCACCTTGCACAGCACGGCCAGGTGGAAGCCTGCGGTGGTAGGAACCGCCTCGAACCAGGGCGACAGGTCCCCGGCCATGCGCGCCAGGATTCGCTCGCGGCGGCCGGCATACAGCGTGTGGCAGCGGCGGATGTGCTTCAGCAGGCAGCCCTCGGCGATGAACTTGGCCAGTGCCCACTGGGGCAGGGTGGAGGTGTGTTGATCGGTGAGGCGCTTGGCCAGGATCACCGCTTCGAGGATCGCCGGTGGCAGGATCGCGTAACCGAGGCGCAGCTCCGGCAACAGCGTTTTCGAGAAGGTGCCGACGTAGGCCACGATCCCGCGGTCGTCCATGCTTTGCAGTGAGTCGGCCGGCCGGCCTTCGTAACGAAATTCGCTGTCGTAATCATCCTCGATGATGATTGCCCCCAACTCGTAGGCCCGCGCCAGCAAGGCCTCGCGGCGGGCCTGGCTCATGGGCATACCCAAAGGAAACTGGTGGGACGGCGTCACATAAATCAGGCTTGTGCCGTCGGGAATGAGGTCTACCCGCATGCCCTGGTCATCTACCGGTATCCCGACCACCGTGGCGCCATGGGAGCCAAACAGCAGGCGTGCCGGCGGATAGCCCGGGTCCTCCATAGCCACCAGGCTGCCCGACCGGGTCAAGACCCGCGAGATCAGATCCAGGGCCTGTTGTGCACCGTTGCACACCACTACGTCATCGTCCTGACAATTGACCCCGCGGGAAAAAGCAATATGCCGGGCAATGGCATTGCGCAGCGCCGGCAAACCCTCGGGCTGGCTGTAGAAGCCCTTGGCGCTGGCGATCTGGCGCAAGGCGTGGGCGGTACAACGTCGCCAGTCGTCCAGGGGAAACTGCCCTTTGCCGGTGGCGCCGCCGATGAAGTCATAACGCAGCGCACCTTCAAGGGGGGGATGGCGCATCAGGTCCGGCATGTTGCGCCAGGTCTCGACGACATCGGCGCCGGCCAGCTCGCGGTGGCTTTGTTTGCGCACGATTGGGGCCGGGCGCGCATTGACATAGGTGCCCTTGCCAATGATGCCGGTGAGAAAGTTTTCGTAGGTCAGTTGGGCGTAGGTGTCGGACACGGTCTTGCGTGAGACGCCCAGTTGTTCAGCGAGCAAGCGGCTGGGCGGCAGTTGCGTGCCGGCGGCCAGGCGACCACTTTCGATGGCACTGCGCAGTTGTTGATACAACTGGCCCGCCAGGTCTTTGCGGCCGTTGATGACAACATGAAGTTCCATACCCGCGCGCTCCTGGGCGATTGTGTGGCGCTAGCCCGCAAAGGCGCAAGATTAACCGCATTGTGCGTATGCATAGAAGTTGCGTGGAGAAAATCGCGCTGATTGGTCTGCTATGAACTGGTCCGGTTTTTTTCGACACATTGGATCTGTCGCGCAGCGTGCTCACGGCCTACCGTGGAGATACCGATCAGCACGGAATTGCGCCATGAGCCAGCGTCTGGATTACTACAGTGCGTCCCCAGGGGCGATGAAAGCCATGATTGGCCTTGAGGCGCTAAGCAGTCGCCTGAGTATAGAGCCGGGATTGCTGCATCTGATCAAGATCCGTGCCTCGCAGCTTAACGGCTGTGCGTTTTGCACCGACATGCATTCGGTGGATGCGCGTCGCCTGGGTGAGAGCGAGCGGCGCCTGTTCGCCGTGGCGGTGTGGCGCGACAGTGGCTTTTTCACCCCCCGCGAACGCGCCGCCCTGGCTTGGACCGAGGCGGTAACGCTGTTGGCCGAAAGCCAGGTGCCGGATGAGGTCTTTGCCCAGGCCCGCGCCGTGTTCAGCGAGGAGGAACTGGTCGACCTCACGCTGGCGATCAGCACCATCAACAGCTGGAACCGGCTGGCGGTGAGTTTCCGCCAGAGCCCCGGTTCCTGATGGTTGATCGATCTGCCTGCTCCCGTCAGGCCGTGAAGTCGCTGGCATGCAGCTCCTTGACCCCCACCAGTTCGAATTCGAACTCGGCGCTGGCGTCGGCATTTACACTGCCGTAGAGGATGCCATCGGCAAAGCGCAGTTGACCGGTGGCATCGGCGCTAAAGGCATTGCTGCCAATGAACGTGAAGGTGTCGATCTCGGCGGTCAGCGGATTGGCGTCCAACCCGGTGAAGTCCAGTTGGTCGAACTCGGTGCTCTTGAAGCCGCTGATGACATCGCGTAGCGCCCCGATGCCCATGTCCGACAGTGCTTCGAATGCATATGTGTCTGCACCCGTACCGCCGCTCAGGCTGTCAGTGCCTGCGCCGCCGATCAACCGGTCATCGCCCGAGCCACCCACCAGCGTATCGTTGCCCGCCCCACCGTTGAGCACGTTGGCGCCGCTGTTACCCGTCAGGTTGTCGGCGTAGGCACTGCCGGTCAGGTTCTCGACATACTTGAAGGTGTCGAGGCCCGAACCCACGGTGTTCTGTTGCGCGGAGGTGGACAGGGTGGCCGTGACACCGGCCATGGCCCGTTCGAACGAGACCGTGTCATTGCCATCACGGCCGTCCAGCACGTTGTTGCCGGCCCCGGCAAACAGTATGTTGTCCAACGCATTACCGGTGCCATTGGCGGCGTCGGGGGTATCGATGTACAGGTTTTCGACGTTGTTGTTGAGGGTATAGGCCGTCAAGCTGCTGTGCACGCTGTCGATCCCGCCAGACACCGGGTTGCTGTTGGTCTCGATCACGGTATCGCCGGTGTTGTCGACATAGTAAGTGTCGTTGCCATCGCCCCCGCTCATGCTGTCGGCCCCGGCGGCGCCATCAAGCACGTTGTTGGCGGCGTTCCCGGTGATGAAATTGCGCCGTTCATTGCCGGTGCCGTTGATGTCCGATACGCCGGTGAGCACCAGATTCTCCAGGTTATCGCCCAACGTCCAACTGACCGAGGCCTGCACCGTGTCGATCTGTGCGGTCGAGGTGTTGCTTTCCACCACGCTGTCGAACGCGTTGTCGACCACATAGATGTCGTTGCCGTCGCCGCCGGTCAAGCTGTCGGCGCCCAGGTCTCCGTCCAGGGTGTCGTTGCCCGAGCTGCCCACCAGCGTATCTGCCTGGTCGGTACCGGAAATCATCCCGCCTTCGTTCTGGGCATCATCGAATATGTCCTGCACGCTGTTGTTGTCATCAGGATTGCCCTGGAAACCCAGGTCATCGGCGATGTAATCGGCCAGGCGCTGGCCGACGATTTCCGCCGATTCCTCGTGCAAGTGCCAGACGTCGTCGGGATACACCAGTGGGTCGACTTCGTAGCGCAAGGGCAGATCGGTGTAGTCCACGGCCAGTTTCACGTCCGCGCGCTCGGCGGCGATGGCCTCCTGGGTGGCGCGGACATAACCGACACCTTCGACAATATCGGCGATCTTCTCTTCCGAATAGCCACGGGCACGCGCCGCGTCCTGTTGGTAGTGCCCGGTCTCCATAAGGTAGACGTTGAAACTGCCGAACTGGGCGTGCAGGTAATCAAACACGGCCAGCGTTGCGGTCTTGTAGGCCGCCGCTGCAGCTTCCTTGTCGGAGGCACGGGCGATCTCCTGGGCCGCTTCCTCGCCTTGGCCCCAAACGATGCCCATGGTGACGTTGTCGATGGCCCTGAGCTCGGCAAGCTGATCCTGCAACAACGCCACGGCGCGCAACAGCGCAGGCCCCGGTTGGTTGGTGTCGGTCAGCCACCAGCACAACTTGAGCTCCTCGGCGCCCAGGGTCGACAGGCCATTGACCGTACTGCCACCCACCGCGATGTCGATGCCATTGCCGTCGGCATCCTCGAACTGACTGCGTACGTCATAAGGGGTGTACTTGCTCAGGTCATTGACCAGCATCGACGTACCGGACTGATCGTCGTCCTCGGTCATGCGCAGCAGGCGCGCATTGGACTGGCCGAGGGTCGGCAGGTAGAGGATGTCCTGCTGGGCGCGCTCGCCGAACACGAAGTCATCGGCGGTCAGGGTGTTGAGGTAGTTACCGCTGAGGGCGATTTCGAAGCGATTGCCGTCGGCGTCCGCTTCGCTGGATTTGATGTAGGTCTTGTCGCCGGCCGAGTTGAGGGTCATGTACAGCGTGCCGTTGCTGCCATTGCCGAGGCCGAGATAGCCCAGGCCGGAGACATCGATCTTGTCGACGCCCACGGTGAAGTCATAGATCGTGTCCGTGGCCGTGACCCCGCCGGTGTCGTAGTCGCGGTAGCTGTCGAGCACGTTGGTGTAGCGGAAGGTGTCGGCACCGTCGCCACCGTACAACGAGTCGCGACCGGCGCCACCATCGACAATGTCCGCGCCAGTGCCGGCCCTGATCGTGTCGTTGCCGCCCAGGCCGAGGATCAAGTCCGCGCCCGCGGTGCCAGTGAGGGATTCGGCGTTGTTGGTTCCGGTGATGGTATTGTCCGGCGCATCGGCCACTGCCAGGGCGAAGCTGTCGCTCACCGAGGCACCTGACGGATCGGTGGCCTTGACCAGTACGTTGTAGTTGTCTGCCGCCGTGCTGGTGGGTGTGCCAGCGAAAGTCAGATTGTTGGCATTGAAGCTCAGCCAGGCGGGCAGGGCGCTGCCATCGGCCAAGGTGGCGGTGTAGGTCAGCACATCCTGATTGGCGTCGCTGAAGCTGTCGGAGGTCACGGTGTAGGTGAACGGCGTACTTTCGGTAGCGTTCTGGTCGAGCAGGGGGATAACCACCACGGGCGGCACATTGCTGGGGGTGTTCTCGTCGGCGAAGACGAAATGACTGGCGGTCAGGCTGCTGACCAGGTTACCCGCCAGCGACACTTCGAAACGGTTGCCGTTGGCATCGACCGTGAGGTCTTTGAGGTAGGTGCGGTTGGTCGAGCTGCTGTAAGTCACCTGCAGTGTGCCGCCCTGGCCATTGCCCAGTCCGGTGTAGCCGAGGGCCGATACATCGATCTTGTCGGCGGCCACGTCGAAATCGAGGATCTGGTCACTGGCGCTGGTGGAACTGGTGCGGTAGCTGTCGAGTTTGGAGGTATAGCGAAACACGTCGGCACCCGCGCCGCCGGTGAGTTTGTCCACGCCAGTGCCGCCCACCAGAATGTCGTTGCCAGCCCCGCCATTGAGGGTGTCGTTACCGGCGCCGCCATACAGTTGTTCGTTGGCCGCGGTACCGGTCAACGTGTCGTTGTTCGGCGTGCCATTGATCACGATGGGCGCGGCCGGCACGTCCTGCACCGCCAGGGTGAAGCTGTCGCTGACGGTGGCGTTGCTGCCGTCGGTCGCCGTGACCTGTATGGAATACGTGCCTGATGCTGTATCACTTGGCGTGCCGCTGAATGTGCGGCTGGCGGCATCGAACACCAACCAGCCGGGCAGGGCGCTGCCGTTGGCGAGGGTGGCGGTATAGCTGAGGCTGTCGTTGTCCGGGTCGGTAAAACTGGTGGCCGGCACCACGTAGCTGAACGGAGTGTTTTCGGTCGCATTCTGATCCAGCAACGGCGTGGCCAACACCGGTGCCTGATTGGTGGGCGAGGCGGTGGCGAAGACAAAATTGGCGCTGGTCAATGTGTCGAGGTAGTTGCCCTCCAGCGCCACTTCGAAGCGGTTGCCATTGGCGTCGGCGGTCAGGGATTTGATGTAGGTCTTGGTCCCGGCGCTGTTGAGTACCACGTACACGGTGTCGTTCTTGCCGTCACCAAGGCCGGTGAAGCCCATGGCCGACAGATCGATCTTGTCGGCGCTGACATCGAAATCGGTGATCACATCGCCCAGGTTGACGCCGCCTGTGTTGTAGTTGCGGTAGCTGTCCAGACGGTTGGAAAACACAAACGTATCGGCCCCGGTGCCACCGGTGAGGGTGTCCATGCCGGCCCCGCCGTCGAGCTTGTCGTCGCCCGCGCCACCACTGAGGCTGTCGTTGCCCGCCAGACCCAGCAGGGTGTCGGCCGAGTCACTGCCGATCAGCGAGTCACTGCCACTGGTGCCGGTGACCACCCGATTGAAGATGAAGTTGCTGGCGGTCAGGGTACTGGTCAGGTTGCCCGACAGAATCAGCTCGAAGCGATTGCCGCTGGCGTCGGCATCGTAATCCTTGATGTAGGTGCGGTCGCTGCTGGCGCTGTAGCTGATCTGCAATGTGCCGCCACGGCCATTGCCCAGGCCGGTGAAGCCCAGGCCCGCGAGGTCGATCTTGTCCTGGGTAACGTCGAAATCAGTGATGGTGTCGTCGAAGCTGGTGGTGGCGTTGCGGTAACTGTCGGACTGGCTGGCGAAGCGAAACGTATCGGCGCCGGTGCCGCCAGTCAGTCTGTCGATGCCCGCGCCACCCACCAGGATGTCGTCACCCGCGCCGCCATTGATGGTGTCATTGCCGGCACCGCCGTAGAAAATCTCGTTGGCGGCGCTGCCCAGCAAGGTGTCGTTGCCGGCGGTACCTTGCACGGTGGTCACCGGTACCGTGGCGCTGACATAGCTGCCGTCGCCATAGACCAGCGTCGCGCCCTTACTGGTGTGACTGATGGTGTTGGCGATGATCGCATTGCGGTCGGTGCCGTCTTCGTTGCGTTCGGCAACGCCGTAGGTCGACAGGTCGCTGCCGCTGATGATGTTGCCCTGGATCAGGTTGTCGCTGCCGTTGAAGTAGCGACCGGACACGCCCAGGGTGTCGTCGTAGGACTGGATGATGATTTCCGGTACCGGATTGCCCAGGGAGTTGTTGTTGAGGGTGTTGTCGATGACTTCAACGTGGTTGCTGCCGTAGATGCGGATCCCGGCGCTGGCGTTGTCGTGGATGTCGACGCCGCTGACGGTGACGTCGCTGGACAGCTTGATCAGTACGCCTTCGCCGCCGTTGCCATACACCTCGCCGCCGGTGATGGTGATGTTGCTGGGGGAGGGGATGTCCTCGCTGCCGCGCTGCACCACGATACCGTTGCCGCCGTTGTTGTAGGCAACGTTATTGGTGAGGGTGAAGTCGTGGGTGCTGGTGACGACGTTGAAACCGTGGCGGTCATTGTCGTAGGCGACGTTGTTTTCAAAGGTGCTGTCACTGAGGAAGTCAGCAACAAAACCGTCCAGGCCGTTGCCGTGGGACACGCTGTTCTTGATGACCATGTTGACGGTCTGCTCGTGGGGGTCGAAGCCGTACCCGGAGCAATCCTTGATCTCGACGCTGTCGAGGGTGACGTTGGAGTCGTAGCCTTCTTCGCCGGGAATGTAGCCGTTGAACCAGCCGTCGATCTTGCCTGTGGTGTTGTCGCGATTGCCGTCGATGGTGAGATGGCTGACGCCGAAATCGTGGGTTTCTTCACCGTAGGCCGAGCGGATGATGCCGGTGATCTTGGTGTCGGAGCCGTCGGCCACCTTGACGGTGGTTTCGCCCATGCCGTCGCCGTACAAATAGACGTTGCTCTTGAGCATCAGGCAACCGTCGGAGGGTTCCTCGCCGGCCGAAACGATGTAAGTCCCGGTCGGCATGTACACCTGCCCGCCGCCTGCGGCAGCCGCCGCATCAATGGCACTTTGTATTGCCGCCGTGTCGTCGGTGATGCCATCTCCTTTGGCGCCAAAATTTTGTACGTTGAAAATCATGAGCTTATCTCCGTATCGGGCTGGAACCACGGTAGAAGCCAATATTCCATCGGCGGCCACCGTGTTATGACCCGCAGGAGCGCAAAAGTTGTGACCGCATATCGGCAAAGCGTCAAAAAACGAACGGGCTGATCAACGGTCGGAACGACTTCAACAACAGGTAACGTTCTGTTGACGCTTTTGGGTTCACACAACCCTTGTGGAAGCGAGCCTGCTCGCGATAGCGGTGTGTCAGTCGATGAGATGCAAGCCGAACCGACGCTATCGCGAGCAGGCTCGCCCCCACAGGTGTTGTATCGGGTTTCCTTGATTGGCATCAACCCCCAATCCGAAGCCGCGGGATAACCTCGACTAAACCATCGCCCGATGATTCAGGGGCGACCGAGGAGCCCATGAGCTATCCGCTATTCCTGACATTGCACCTGTTTGCCGCGCTGGTTTTCATTGGCACGGTGTTCTTCGAGGTGCTGTTCCTGGAGAGCATCCGCAAACAGCTGCCCGCCAAAGTCATGGTGCTGCTGGAACAGGGCATCAGCCGGCGTGCCCGGCAGTTGATGCCCTGGGTGTTGCTGACGCTGTTCGGTGCCGGCGCTGCCATGGTCTGGCTGCGGTACTGGCCGACGCTTTCCGCGCCATGGGAGTCTTCTTTCGGGTTGCTGCTGGGCCTGAAAATAGCCTTGGCGGGCAGCGTACTCGGGCATTTCCTCTGGGCCATGTGGCTGTTCAGAAGCGCCCGCATGAACGCCCGTTACGTGCAGATCATCCATACCAGCGTGTTCATTCATCTGCTGGCAATCGTGCTGTTGGCCAAGGGGATGTTTTACCTGACCTGGTGAGCGGTTGCGGGACGTATGCAAGGCGCTTGATACAGGTCAAGGCGACCCACCGGGACAAGTCCGACACTGTGCCTGCGCAGCCATTCGGAGATTGTCATGTTTGACCTGTTCCACACCCCCGGTGATAGAGCCCCGCGCCGTACCCCGGCGGTGGCTGATGTCGATTGCCCGGTCGGTACGCGCAAATTCCATACGGGGGTTGGCTCGCTCGATCTGCTTCGGGAGTTGCGCGACAGCCGCCATAAACGGCGGCCGCTGTCCCTGGCGGTGCATCTGCCTTCGCGCTTGCGTTTGTCATCGTGTTCGCCCCTGGCGAGCGTGTGCCGGTGTGGCGAGATCGAGGGCTATCTGCAACACCTGACCTATGAAATCGGACTGGTCGGTTGTCACTTGGGCGCAGGGCGTCGGGTCGAGGCGTTCTGCCTGACTGGCGGTACGCCGGTGATCGCCCATTTGCAGCGGCTGATGGATGACCTGCGCAAACGTTTCGAGTTCTGTGAATACGACAGCGCCGAACACAGCATCGAGGTCGACCTGCATCACACCGACTGGTCCACCATGGGGCTGATTCGCGACCAAGGGTTCACCCACGTCAGCATCGGCGTGCCAGACATTGGCCTGGACAGCGATTTGTCCGTGGATTGCTATCAGAACCCGGCACCGATTCATTCGCTGATCGATGCCGCGCGAACCTTCGGTTTCCGTTCCATCAACATCGATCTCGGTTATGGCCATGCCTGGCAAACGCCCCACAGCTTCGCGCGCAAACTGGCCACGCTGATCGAACTGGAGCCCGACCGGCTGCATGTGTTCGACTACGCCCATGCGCCGTATCGTTATCGTTCGAAAAAACACCAAGCGGCGGATGCCTTCAGCAGCCAGGCCGATACAGACACCATGCGCCAAATCTGCTGCGAGCAACTGACCGGGGCGGGGTATCACTACATCGGGTTGGGGCAGTTCGTCAGGGCGGACGATGACCTGGCCGTCGCCCAAGAGCACGGGCGCCTGCACCGCAATTGCCAGGGTTTCACTCGGCGCGGTTGCTGTGACCACTTGGGTTTCGGCCTGTCGGCCATCACCCAGATCGAACACTTGTACGTGCAGAACACCGATGACCTGCTGGAGTACTGCCAGCAGCTGGACGCCGGGCAGTTGCCTGTGTGTCGCGGCTGGCGCTGTGAAGCGCAGGACCTGCTCAGGGCCGCGGTGACCGAGCAACTTGCCTGCGACCTGGAGCTGGATATCCCGGCCATGGAAGCGCGTTTCGGCGTGGTGTTGCGCGATTATTTCGCGTCCATCTGGCCGCAGTTGGAGGTATTGCGCAGCCAGGGTTTGATCGAATTGACCAGCCGTTTTATCGGTATCTTGCCCGCCGGGCGCCTGAGTGTGGATGCGATCTGCAATCTGTTCGATCCAGTTCCCGACGACGCAGGCACTTTGACCGGCCCCTTTGACAGGTTGACCCCATCATGAATGCTGTATCCGCTTTCAATCGCGCCCTGGTCGAGAAGTACGACCGTCCGGGGCCGCGCTACACCTCCTATCCGACGGCCCCGCAGTTCCATCAGGCCTTTGCCATGGATGAGTACCGCCAGGCCGCCGAGCTGAGCAACCAGGCCCCGGTGCCCAAACCCTTGTCGGTCTACATCCATATTCCGTTCTGCCAGAGCCTTTGCTACTACTGCGCGTGCAACAAAATCATTACTCGCAAGACTCATCGCGCCGCTGAATACCTGACTTACCTCAAGCGTGAGATCGGCCTGCAGGGGGCGTTGTTCGACCGCTCGCGCAAACTGACGCAACTGCACCTGGGCGGTGGCACGCCGACCTATCTGACCCATGAGCAACTGGCCGATCTGATGGAGTGCCTGCACCAGGCGTTCGACATGGACGACAGTGACGCCCATGAGTTTTCCATCGAGGTCGATCCGCGGACCATCGATGCCCAACAGATCCAGGGGCTGCGCCAGCTGGGGTTCAATCGCCTGAGCTTCGGCGTCCAGGATTTCGATGCCCAGGTGCAAGCCGCGGTCAATCGGGTGCAGAGCGAGGCCCAGGTCGTCGAGTTGGTGGAGGCGGCCCGGCTGGCGCGTTTCAAGTCCGTCAGTGTCGATCTGATCTACGGCTTGCCGCTGCAAACCATCGCCAGTTTCGATGTGACCCTGAGCAAGATCATCGCCCTGCGTCCCGACCGGATCGCCGCCTACAGCTATGCGCATCTGCCGCAACGGGTGCGGGCGCAACGGATGATCCGACCCGAAGACATGCCGCCGCCGGAGCGCAAGCTGGAGTTGCTGGAACTGACCATCAATCGTCTGACCGAAGCCGGTTATGTCTACATCGGCATGGACCATTTCGCCTTGCCGGACGACGAGTTGGTGCGCGCTCGGGTCCAGGGCACGCTGCAACGCAACTTCCAGGGGTATTCCACCCATGCCGATTGCGATTTGATCGGCCTGGGTGTGTCTTCGATCGGTAAGGTCGGTGACAGCTATGGTCAGAACGTCAAGGAGCTTTCTCAGTACTACGCTCGCCTGGATCAAGGCCTGCTGCCGGTGCAGCGCGGCTATCGCCTGAGCGACGATGACCGGTTGCGCCGCGAGGTCATCAGCGAATTGATGTGCCATGGACGGATCGATTTCACCCGGATCCAGATCAGTCACGGTGTGGGTTTCAACGAGTACTTTGCCGATGCCCTGGTCCGGCTTGAGGAACTGGTGCGCGACGGACTGCTGGAGATCCACCCCGACTCGCTGGTGCTGCTGCCCCAGGGGCAATTGATGATGCGCAACGTGGCCATGGCTTTCGACGCGTACCTGGGCGTCGACCAGACGGTCCAGTATTCGCGTACGGTTTGACGTTATGACGAGAGCTGGCCGTTCCCGCTGGCTGCGCAGCCAGCGGGGATAACCCCCTCGCCACAGGCCGTGCGCCAGGCAGGTTGCCCTTCAACCTCCAGGCTGCAGCACCCTGCCCAGAAAGGCCGCCGTTCGACTTTCCTGGCATTTCGCGACCTTCGCCGGAGCCCCGCATACCACGACTTTCCCGCCCTGGTTCCCAGCGCCCGGGCCGATGTCGATGACCCAATCACTCTGCGCCACCACGCGCATATCATGCTCCACCACAACCACGCTGTGGCCTTCATCCACCAGGCGATTTAATTGCACCAGCAAGCGATCCACGTCCTGGGGATGTAAGCCGTTGGTTGGCTCATCCAGCACGTACAAAGTGGCGCCCCGGGCTTTGCGTTGCAGCTCGGTGGCCAGTTTGATGCGCTGGGCCTCGCCGCCGGACAGTTCCGTGGCCGGTTGACCCAGGCGCAGATAACCCAGCCCGATATCCTGCAGCACTTGCAGTGAGCGCTTTGCCGACGCCTGCTCGGCAAACACCTCAAGCGCCTGGTTCACGGTCAGTTGCAACACCTGAGCGATATTCAGCCCCTGCCAGTTCACTTCAAGGGTCTGGGGGTTGTAGCGAACCCCGTGGCACGTGGGGCAGGGTGCATACACGCTGGGCATGAACAACAGCTCGACGCTGACGAAGCCCTCGCCCTCGCAGGTTTCGCAACGGCCTTTGGCGACATTGAAGGAGAACTGTCCCGCATCGAAACCCAGTTCCTGCGCCTGAGGCGTGGCGGCGAACAATTTACGTACGTGATCGAACAGCCCGGTGTAGGTGGCGAGGTTGGAGCGCGGGGTGCGACCGATGGGTTTCTGGTCCACCTGGACCAGCCGCTTGACCGACTCGAGTCCGGCGGTGACGTGGCCACCGCTGGTTTGCAGCGGTTCATCTTCCAGGCTTTGTTCGTCGGCTTCGGCGTTGTGGCTGGCCTGGCCCAGATGGCCACCCACCAGGTCCAGCAGGGCCTGGCTGACGAGGCTGGATTTACCCGAGCCGGAAATGCCGGTCACGGCGCTGAAGCAACCCAAGGGAAAGGCGGCGCTGAGGTTGTCGAGATTGTTGCGGGTGATGCCTTCCAGGCGTAGCCAATCCTTGGGTGTTCGAGGCGTACGCCCCGCAGCGCTGTCCTGGGCAAACAGGTAGGCGCGGGTGCGTGACTCCGGCACCTGCCGCAGGCCCGCGGGTGGGCCGCTGTAGAGGATTTTTCCGCCTTGTTCCCCCGCGTCGGGGCCGACGTCGATGAGCCAGTCGGCGCGGCGCATGGTGTCCAGGTCGTGTTCGACCACAAACACCGAATTACCCGAGGCCTTGAGGCGTTGCAGGGCCTGGAACAGCGCTTCGCTGTCGGCCGGGTGCAGGCCGGCAGAGGGTTCATCCAGCACATAGATCACGCCGAACAGCTGGGAGTTGAGCTGGGTTGCCAGGCGCAGGCGTTGCAGCTCGCCGGAAGACAGCGTCGGTGTGCTGCGCTCCAGGGCCAGGTAGCCGAGGCCCAGGTCGATCAAGGTGACGATGCGCTCCAGCAATTCAGTGGCGATGCGTTGGGCGGCCAGGCGTTTTTCCAGGGACAGATTGTGGGTGTGGCGTGCATCAGGCCCGCCGGCATGGGGATTCTCACCCCGAGCGGCGCGTTGCTCGCGGGCCTCGCGGGTTTGCTGGTGGGTGAGGGTTGTTCCCGGTTCCTCGGCTTGCGCCAGATAATCGGGGGCGGCAACGCCCTTGAGCACCTCGGCCAGTTCCAGCAACGGCAGGTGGGACAGTTCGGCGATGTCCAGGCCGGCAAAGGTCACCGTCAGTGCCTGGCGCTTGAGGCGTTTACCTTCGCACACCGGGCAAGGGCTGGCGCGCATGTATTGCGCCACGCGTTTGCGCATCTGGGCGCTTTGGGAGTGCATGAACGTGTGCAGCAGGTAGCGTCGGGCGCCGCTGAACGTGCCTTGATAGCTGGGCTCGAGTTTGCGCTTGAGGGCTGCGCGGGTCTGGGCCGGGGTGAGCCCGGCGTACACCGGGACAGTGGGGGTCTCTTCGGTGAAGAGAATCCAGTCACGCTGTTTTTTGGGCAGGTCGCGCCAAGGAACGTCGACGTCATAACCCAGGGTTACCAGGATGTCTCGCAGGTTCTGGCCCTGCCATGCCATGGGCCAGGCCGCCACGGCGCGTTCGCGGATGGTCAACGAAGGGTCCGGCACCATGGACGCTTCGGTCACTTCATAGACCCGGCCCAGGCCGTGGCACTGCTGGCAGGCACCCTGAGGCGTGTTGGGCGAGAAATCCTCGGCGTACAGCATCGGTTGGTCGGCCGGGTAGCTACCCGCTCGGGAGTAGAGCATGCGGATCAGGCTCGACAAGGTGGTGACGCTGCCCACCGAGGATCGCGCGCTGGGCGTGCCGCGCTGCTGTTGCAAGGCCACCGCTGGCGGCAGACCTTCGATACTGTCCACGTCCGGCACGCCCACCTGGTCGATCAGGCGCCGGGCATAAGGCGCGACTGACTCGAAATAACGGCGCTGGGCTTCGGCATAAAGCGTGGAAAAGGCCAGCGACGACTTGCCCGACCCCGACACGCCAGTGAATACCACCAGGGCATCGCGAGGGATGTCGACGTCGACATTCTTGAGGTTGTGCTCGCGGGCGCCACGCACCCGGACGAAACCGGTGTCTTCAGGCAATGGCGAAGCGGAGGCGGGACCGGAGCGTGGGGGCATGGAGCGTTCCTTGTTTGCGTCTGTTCAACGCGTGGAGGCTTTCTGGCGAAACGGCGTCACTCGGAGAGTGGAACCTGAGTCACAGCACTGATATTTATGCGACCGGGTTCGTCGATTCTCGTGCAATAAAAATTTTCTCCGAAGCGAAGAGATGAGAAAAGCTTCGCAATTGTCATGGAAACGGACCCCGGATGCCTCGATCAAAGCTGTTCACTGCTCTGTTTGTTGCGCTGCTGTGGATGATAACCAGCGTGGCCCGCAGTGATAACCAGCGGCGTGTTCGCCATTTTCGCGTTCAGGATGGCGCCCCAGGCGTACCGTGTTTCCAATCTGCCGCGCCGATCAATCTTCCCCGGCCGCACCCGGCATCCCACCAGATGACCCGCAGCAAAGGCGCTTGCTGCGCGATCAGGATCGCTTGTGTCGGGTCGCTTTCAACGAAGTGCGTGCACCCCAACTGTACGCATGCCCGGGCTTTGTAGAGGGCAACCTGTTCTGGGCTGTCGTTGCACGAGCGGGTATCTCTCATGATCAGCGGTGTCCCGCTATGGCCGTGCTGGCTTAGCCAGGCTTGAGTACGAACGCGATCCATCTCCGGGCGCCCGGTGATAATCGCCTTCACCCGCCCCAGAGGGGGCAGCTGCTTGAAGGGCTCGAGGCGGTCGCGTTCGCCAAGCGCCGCACTCAAGTCCGCCGCATAACGTTGGAGCGGGATATCTGGAAGCAGTATTCCGTCGAGGTCGATGGCGTACACGTCGTAATCATGGTCATGGGCCATCCTGCCGGTACGCCCGCCACCGGTGTCGATCCAGCGATCGCGATAGGCGCAGGTAAGGGCTTGGCGCTCCCAAGGGAACTGCAAGAAATACCCTCGCCCGTCCAGCCCGTAATCGGGGCGTATACCGCTTAGGTCGTCAAAGCCGACAGTGAAAACCCTCACGATCAATCCCCTGCGCTGCAAGAATGCCAGGCAGTCCTTCAGGGTGTGCCCGGTGCCAGCGATGTCTTCACAGAGCAACACCTTGCTGCCTGGTGGAGGAAGGGGGATCGACGAGTCCCAAATCACGCTCCGATCGACCCGGTAATAGCGCAAAAAGGCCGGTTCAACGCCCGTGGCATGCGAGACCATCAGCGCTAAGGGGCCTCCACCTCGCAATATACCGATGATGCTACTGAACGCTTCTTCGAGAAGCGTAGGCTGTATCGACGCGACCAAGCGATCCATCTGCTCATACGAGATAGGCAGCACGGGTTTGAGCACGTGCGATTTCTGGACAGACACTGTTTTATCCGGTGATGAAAGCGAGTGTTCGGTGGGTGCTTGATGGCCCTACGGAGCCGTGACAGGGCTATGGGGTTGGCACAGGGTTCGATGTCCAGTCGTTTGACTCACCACCGTCGGCGTCTATTAAGGAAAGTCTGAAGGACAGATCGCGATACTCGCCCAGGGAGTGTCGCGCTTCTTCGGAGAGATCCGAGAACGCCGCTTCGCCATGCTTGTCGACCAGCTCCAAAATCGCGTCGAGCGCCGCACGGGTCTTTGGGCTGAGCGCTTGATAAGCCTCGGCACCGGCCTTGATCGCTGGATCATCGGGTTCGCCGGGTTCGACGCGACTCAGTCTGGTATCGGAAGCCCGGTTGACTGTTTCCAATGACATGTCGGTCAGCGCCAACGAATCCAGGCTGCTTCGCTTAGGACGCGAAGCGCCGATTCCAGCGGTCCGCTGCGGCGGTAATGCGTCGAGTTTGCGCCGGGTATCTTGTTCCTGCTGATCGACTTTTTCTTGTTTGGACTTAAGGGCTTTACGTGCCATGCCGATAGGGGTGTAAAGCGCACTCAAGGCGGCCATTGCTTTCGCCTCCAGTGGACCTTTGCCCTGACGAAGGGCCATCTGATGGCGCGCGGATAGGGCAGAACGTTCTAAAAATTTGGCATCATGTATCGCGCTTCTCCATAGCTCAGGTTCTGATTTTTTTCCCGAGGCAGGCAATTGCTGGTTTTCCTGCACGAGACGTTGGTATTGCTTGCGAACGTCTTGTTTATCCAGTTTTCGACCAACGAACTGTTCATCGATTTTCTCAATCTGCTCTCGAGCATATTCGCTCAGCCTGGGCAGGTCCTGTCTACGGGATTCAACACCCGGCTTCGAGAAAAGAAGGTTGAGTTTTTTTGATTTTTCCTTTGCCGCATGATGAGGTTCAGTCGAACGGTTGGCTTCTTTCGACCGTTCCATGAGCACGACAGTTTCGGTGGGACCCGATGCGTAGGATTTATGTTTGAGTTCAAAAATGTCGTAGCGCTGTTGCTCATTCTTTCTTGCATGCACGAGCAATTCACCCGGACTGGTATTGCCTTGACGTAGCAATAGCTTGAATGTTGCCTCGTTGTGCTCAGTTGAGTAGAGGTTCAGCGTCCCATCGGCAATGGCGTTGGCAGCCATATGGGTAATGGCCGACTGAATCATGTCCGGGGAGGTCTCCTTAAAAGCATCAAGGGTCTTTTTACTCAAATGTGCGGGTGAAAGTTTATCGACGTGCTCGGTTTGAGCCGAAGTTTTGGCAGACTCGATGGCTTGCCCATGCCGCAAGCGACCAAGGAACACGGGAGAGCTGCTTGCACCCGGTATCATTTGCTTTCTCTCCTCATGCGCTTATGCAAATTGGTTCGGTCAAATGAGTGGCCAATAGTGTTGTGCCAGTTCCCACGTCAGCTGGATAAATTTGCACCGTATAAGTCGGCGAGGATTTACCCGGTCAATCCACCGGACTGAATTCGCCGCTGCTCGGCAACCACTTTCAATAAATCCAGATCAGACTGGGAAATATGACTGCCACGCCGGCTGCCTTGGCCGGACGCTATACTCCCGCGACGAGTCTCAGGGGGCGAAAGAGTCGACGACTGACTACTGAGCTTGCGCTCGATTTCTTGACTGCGGTTGGCGACGTTAGTCTTTAATTCGTCATCAAACCAACGCCTGTTTCCGACCAGCACATAGCCTGTATGACCGCTTGCGTGAGCATCACGTGCCTCCTCCAGGAAATCGTTTAACTTGACCTTGTCCGGTATGACCGCAATGGCGCCAAATTCGCCCAGTGCTTGCGGAGCAATGACGGTAGCTGGAAGGTTACTGTGCATGTTTGTACTAGGGTTGCCTTCGTCCGAGCCATGATGAACCAGGTTCCAGTCTGATGGATCATCAACATTCAGATGTGTTTTCAACTTGCCGCGTAATGAGTGGTTGATGTCGTCAATGACTCGTTCCTCGAGGCGGGTGACATAATCAACAGTCGGGGCGGCACCCGCCGTCTCTTTGACGGCGACATTTTCATATTTCGATCGAATGTAGGCGATACCAAGATCGGTGGGCTGCTCGTTTGGCGCAGCTGGTTTTGCCGAGCCTCGTCGTTGACTCTGTTGCGGGACGTCATCCCACTGCGGCATCAAAAACAGCAAGTCGTAGTCGGCGGTGAAGGGAAGAGCAGGCTTGCCGTGAGGTTGAACGTTCGGTGCCAGCACTTCAACAGCCTGACCGTCTATGGCTATTCGATAGGTGCCGTTTGCGGTTTTATCAGCAGTGAAGTTAAACGTGGTCCCATCCTCCCTGGTACTTGCGAACGCAGGCGGAACAAGCGGTCTTATCAAATTGTGTTGCTTCAGGTAGTCCATGCGTGCTGCTGGCAGTTCCAAAGGCACCTTAACCGCGTGGCCGCTCTCCACGCACCGCTCGATTTGCAGATTCGCTTTCTCCATATCGGCCGGTGTCGTGCTGCCTTTTCCACTGAGCTGCTGATTTGCCGGAATAAAACCGAACAGCGGGCCGACCATGGAACTCTTCCCTTTTATATTAAGCCCCTTGGTGGGATAGCCCATCCCTATCAGCTGTGCGTTGTGTGGATCAACAGGGCGGAAAGCGATAATGCATCGATGCTTCCGAGCGATGTCATGGAGCTGGTGCAAGTGCTGCGCACAGATGCCTGTTTGCTGGCTGACTTTATCGATATCGTCGCGGACGACCTCAGTCAGCGGGCGGGCAGAAACTGCTGTGGTATGCCCGGCCTCAGGTGCTTTATCGGCGTTAAAGCTGAACGTTTGGTTCCATTGCACCGGGCCTAAGCTACTCATTCCATCCGCTTCCAGAATTTAGTTCTCGAGTAGGTGGCGATTTCAGGCATGTCGGTTCCGCACGCCTCGGGCATTTGCTCCTGGAGGTTAGGGCCGGCCGAGTTGAATACCGCCTAACGCATTCATGATCATCTGCTTGTCGCCTTCATAGTTATGCGGCGTGATGCTTCTGGTCCCGGAAACCGTGGGTGATGGCACCGAAAAAAACGCGCCCCGAAGGCGCGCGTTAAAAATTGGCTGGATGCGGCCAACCAAAGGAGCTGATGACTGGACTTGCGCTGCTGCTTGATCGGCGAATCAAATCAACCGCATGCGGTGTGCCCATAAACGCCTGGCGCTCAGAAACGTGATATTCGCCCTTTGCTTTCAACCAACGGCAGCAGGGAACGGACGGCATCGCTGCGCAGGTAAAGCGAAGCCCAGGCCGCAATGCCCAATAGCCCACTGATGATCTGCGAGGCGGAGCCCAATTCACCCAGGCGCAAATGGGTGCAAATGGCGCCACCCAGGAATCCTGTCACCAGTATTGCGCCCAACACGGCGGTTCTCGGAATCACATAGAGCACGGTGCAAACCAGGATGATGCTGCCAATGACAGAGGAGAGGTGATCGGGGAATCCGGTCAGCTCCATGTTTTTTGCGAGGACTTGGGGCGCGAAAATATTCACACCGGCGTCGGCAAGTAATGCCAACACCACCAGAGCGCCCAGGACTCTGCCCGTCCAGTGCGCGACGCCGGTTTTTTTCTGCATATCTGAAATCATGATTAGGACCGTGGTAAAACTCATTGGGTGGGTTGACGCACAGGCGTTAATTCAAGCAAGGCCCGGTTCTCCCGCAGGGTTCGGCGCAGCCCTCGGCGAGTGGCCGGCTCGAACACAGTCACCGGCGCCTGCTGACGCTCAAAGCTCGTAAGCGGACCGTATAGCCTCAACGGCCCGCTCGCCGATCACGACGCACGGTGCCATCGTATTGCCGCTCGTGATATGCGGCATGATGGAGGCATCGGCAATGCGCAGTCCCTGGACGCCGTAGACGCGCAGTTGACTATCGACCACGGACATTGCGTCCTGGCCCATTTTTGCCGTACCGCATTGGTGCCAGTAAGTAACGGCAGCGTTGCGAGCGTAATGTTCGAGCGATTGGATGTTGAGTTTTCCAGGCAGGCTTTCACGTTTGACCAAGCCCTTGAATGGCGCCTGCGCGCCCAGTTCCTGGACAAATCGGATGTTTTCCAGCGCGTTGCGCCGGTCGGTGGGATGCGACAGGGTGTTGGGCTGGATGATCGGCGCATCGGTCACATTCGGGCCGCTGAGCTTGACCCGGCCGCGACTTTCCGGATGGGCAAGGCCTGCGAACATTGTCCAGCCATGTGCGGGAACGCCGAGTGAGGCGTTCTCTGCGCTGGGCACTGGAAATTCAACTTGGCAGTGGAACATATCGGGGAGATGCAAAGCGCTTTCGCTGCTCCAGTAGAGCGTCGCCTCCGAGCCGCCGTAACCCACCGGTTGTGGAGCCGCGTATTCGAAAATAACGGCAAAGGACACGTGGTCCTGATGATTGGCGCCAACGCCGGGGAGATGCTGGACGAACGGAATACCATGGCGCTGCAGTTCCTCCTCCGGCCCCACGCCTGATTGCATCAGGACCTTGGACGTGTTGACCGCCCCCAACGAAAGAATGACTTCGTGATCGGCGTAAAAGCACTCGATCTGCCCATCTTTTATGGTTTCTACGCCGATGGCGCGTTGGTCCCTGAAGAGTACGCGACTGACAAGCGTATCAGTCAGGACCGTGAGGTTGGGCTGACCACAGCGTGGAGCGACGTAGGCGCGGTAAATGGAATTACGCCGGCCGTCCTTGACGATGAGGTCGTTCAAGGCTGCACCTCCGCGGCCTTCCATCATGGCGCCGTTCGGGTTCTCGAAAACCGGTATACCCATGCCGGCAGCCGCACTGATCATGGCGTTGGCAATCGGTTGGGCGTCTCGCACAGGCGCGACATGAACCGGTCCGCCCTTGCCGCGACGCACCGGATCGCAGGTGCCCTGATAGTCTTCCACGCGTTGATAAATTTTCAGGACCGACGCGTAGTTCCACGCCGGGTTGCCACTGAGTGCGGCGAAGTCTTCCCAGTCGTTTTTATGGCCGCGGGCCCACAGCATGACATTGACGCTGGACCCGCCCCCCAAGCCGCGGCCCATATTCAATGGGATTTTCCGGTCGTTGAGATGAGGGTTCGCGGCGCCCACGAAGTTCCAGTCGCGCTCGGTGCCCAGGTTCAGCGGCCAGTTCCCCGGTTCCAGCACGTGGGGGTGGTCATCGCTGCCTCCCGCCTCGATGAGCAACACTTCCACCTCGGGATTCTCGGCCAGTCGTCCGGCCACGACGGAGCCGGCGGTTCCCGCGCCACAGACGATGAAATCGAAATGGTGTTTATTCCGCGCGCAATTCATAGGCATGAGCGAGGTTCCTTGGTCGGGGTGGTATCGCTCGCCAGGTTCAAGCGTAGATCGAGGTGCAAAATCATTGCTGGGGAGAACATGCGGTGAATCTCGCTAGGGTATTGATAGGGGAAGCCGGGCACGATGACGGGGCCATCGACTGCCGTTTTGTTTGCTGGGCAATGAGTGACGGCAGGGGGGCAAAAGGTTCCAACGGATGTTTGCCGTCGGCTGGGTAGCAGGAGGCGAAGCTCAATCTCGCCAGATGTGACGACCGTTGCGAGGGAAGTGCGTTGCGTCCGAGCTTCCGCCACCCTGTCCTGAGACCGGTGGCAATCCACCCTGACACAGCACTTCCCTCGATCCCGGCGCAGAAGAGGCCTGAAATTATTGGCTCTTCTGAACAGCCTGGATGATGACTTTTGCAACATCTGCCGGGCGTGACTGTTGCGGCACGTGGCTGGCGTCGATTTCGGTGACCTTGGCACCGATCTTCTTGGCGAAAGCTCGCTGCAGATCAGGCTGGATCATCCGGTCTTCCTTGGCCACGACGTACCAGGATGGCTTGCCTTTCCAGGCGGCGGCGCTGGTTTTGTCATCGAATGCCGAGGCGCGGATCGGCCCTTGCGTCGCGGCCATTACCGCGGTTTGCTCTGCGGAAAGATCCTGGGCAAAACCGGTGGCCATGCCCTCGGCGGTCATGTACAAGAAACCGTTTTTGTCGGCGGCGATGTCTTTCACGCCGGACGGAGCAGGGTAGTCCTTGCCCAGGTCTTTACTGGCTTGACCGGCATCCGGAGCGAACGCGGCGACGTACACCAGGCTGCGTACTTTCTTGTCGGTGCCAGCCTCGCTGATGACGGTACCGCCCCAGGAGTGGCCGACCAATACGACATCGTTCTCCTGGTTGTTCAGCACACGCTGCGTGGCGGCGACATCGTCAGCCAGCGAGGTCAGCGGGTTTTGTACCACGGTGACCTTGATGCCTTCCGCCTGCAGCAGCGGGACGACCTTGCCCCAATCGGATCCGTCGGCGAAAGCGCCATGGACGATGACGACAGAAGGTTGCTGCGCCGCGGCATGGACCGCGCCGCCGAACAATGAACAGGTCATGGCGAGTGTGAGGGCAAGGGCCTTGGGTTTGAACATGATGCGATCTCCTGTGTGGGGTGAGCGCAGTTTCAGCAATACTCGGCGGCTGAGGTATCGGTCATTTATCCGAGGCGGTGAATAATGTTCAATCGAATGCCCGGAGGAAACGACATGTCGGCAGGTGGCGCGGCTGCGACCCTCAAAGCCCTGACGCTGGGGTGGATTGGAGGCTAAGTCGAATAAGTCTTTTGTTTCAATCGCTTGGCAGCATCGTTGATTTCGGCAGGTTCACTTGCGCGCGGGTGGGAAAAAGCCTGGACAGGCGCCAAGTTATTTTTATTGCGTGGTTTCTAATTTACTTGCAATAAAAATCGTTTTTATGATCATTAGAAAAATATTGTTTCGTATTTTATTGAAAAGATGCAACACGCTTTTTATTGAATCTACCTAAGATTAAGCAGCGGACCTGTCGAACAAGCTGAATAAAATAACCAGGAGCTGAGCATGATGGACCTGAACGGTTTTAGTTGCCTGTCAAGCAATGCCGAGAGCCACGTCATGGCGGCTCATCATGTCTGGCTCATTCCTGGAGCACTTCCAGACGACGGTTTTGAAAAGAACGCGGGGGTGCCTCATTGGACATCGCGCGCCTGTGGCCAGGCTGTTGGGTGCTCGTTGGCAGCTCAGGGGGCGGTGCAGTCTTATGAGCGGCTCGATGGCCGCGGCTACGTCCGCGGCTTCGAAGGTGATGCAGTGCAGGTCCGCTATCGGCTGCGGGTTGCAACACTGACCTTGCAAGCATTGCGCAGCCAGCCACCGCGGCAACCCGGCTTGAGCGAGAAGGGCAGGCGCGCCATGGCCGTCTCCAGAGCAAGCAGCAGCCCACTCTCCGAACGTGAAACACAAATCTTGCGCTGCATCAGTGAGGGCGGCAGCAACAAGGAAGTGGCGCGTCAGCTTGGCATCAGCCCGAGTACGGTGCGCACTCACGTCGAAAGCATGTTCCGCAAACTGCAATGCACCACTCGTGCAGCGGCCACACTCAAGGCGCTGAGCCTGGGGTTGATCTGATTCAGAGCGAAGACGGCATCTGGCGCATCCCCATGAATTGTCCAACCCCCTGATCAGCCCAGCCTGCTTGAGCCGTTCGGCACGTCTCAGGCACGCCGGGGCGCTCAATTTCGCTGTGTCGGTCAATGCAACGTTGGAGATGGATGCATCGCGCTGCAAGGGGTTGATAATCGCGCGGTCGGTGCGATCAGGCTGCACGGGGCAGGGCACGGGAGGTATCAGGTTTTCGTTGTTTGTTTATTGTGTTAGCGATGGCTGCGGAGCAATAACAAAATGAAAATACTGGTTGAATCGAAATAATGTTTTTTAATTGGCGAGTAACTTGCAACACATATTTTAGTTTTTTTTCTTACTATTTATTCATCGAAGTCACTGCGCGCGTTTGGATATCCAACTCGTAGCGAGTTCCCTGAGGGGGCAAAAGTGCTTTACGCGCATTTGGGTGGAGTGTCTGCCCTCAATGCCTATAGTTTCCTGTTCCGTAACGGTTGAGATGTATCGGCGCACGACAATCGAGGAGCGAGCCTGGCGACAGGTTCGCTCTCCAGGATCAGGTCGTGCAAATGGGTGCAGATTATCGGGGAGTGAGTGCAATGGATGCGATGTCGCAAGCAGCAGCCTGGATCAAGGAGCCTTCGGCGGATGTCGGGGTGGTTATTGTCATCAGCGCGTCGTTACCCAAATACATCATTGATCAGGTGCATGTCGCAATAGACGACTGGGACCAGGTTGCCTATCTGGCGGTCCAGCGTCCGGCAGAGTTGATGCTCGACTGGCTGCAGTCAGGGGCGAAGCCGATGCAGTCGGTAACAACTTCTCGCTGTCAGGCCAAGCAGCTACTCAGTCCAGTGTGTCCAAATTGCTTTTTGTTGGATGTCGAAGTCGAAGCAGTCCCAGGCCTCGCCTGGCTGGGGTCGGTCTGTGGTCACAAGCTGCGAGTCCTTGAGTTGAGCATCGACGGACCGTCCAGCACGGACATGGACCAACACGTCGAGCGGATTCTGTCGGCAGCTCAAACCCTGGCCCGGTGCCTGCTGCAAGAGCGATGCGTGCTCTAGCCTAGGGCGTCATCGGTACGCCTTCGAAACACTCCCTGAACCACGCAGGAGTAGTTCATGAACTCGTTCGTCCTTAAAAACACCTTGCCAGCCCAGGCCGAGGAAGATGCACAGGAACTTGCCGAGTGGCACGATGCCTTGCTTTCGGTCATCGCCCACCGCGGGGAAGCCCACGCGGGGCGGGTGCTCGACCTGCTCGTCGCTGTCGCTGGTCGCGCTGATTTAGGCTGGCGGCCCCGCTTGGGTACACCCTACATCAACAGCATAAGCGTCGAGCAACAACCTGCGTTTCCAGGAGACCTGGCCACCGAAGAGCGCCTGGCGTCGATCATCCGCTGGAATGCTTTGGCAATGGTGGCTCGGGCCAATCAGGTGTATGGAGAACTGGGCGGACACATTGCCAGTTATGCCAGTGCAGCGGATCTATTCGAGGTCGGCTTCAATCATTTCTTCAAGGCGCGCAACGAAAACTCCGCTGGCGATCTGGTGTTCTATCAGGCGCACTCGGCGCCCGGTGTATATGCCCGGGCCTACCTTGAGGGGCGCCTTGATGAAACAGACTTGCAGCATTATCGGCAGGAGATCGGTGCTCGCGCAAAAGGCGCCAGGGGCTTGTCCAGCTATCCGCATCCCTGGCTGATGCCGGACTTCTGGCAGTTCCCGACCGGTTCCATGGGGATCGGCCCGATCAGTTCGATCTACCAGGCTCGCTTCATGCGCTATCTGGACCATCGCGGCCTGAAGAACACCCGCGGCCGGACGGTCTGGGGCGTATTCGGCGACGGTGAAATGGATGAGCCGGAAAGCATGTCGGCGCTCACACTCGCCGCGCGTGAAAGGCTCGACAACCTGGTCTGGGTGGTCAATTGCAATCTGCAGCGCCTCGATGGTCCAGTGCGAGGCAACGGCCGAATCATCGACGAGCTGGAGGCATTATTTGCAGGCGCCGGCTGGAACGTCATTAAGTTGGTCTGGGGCTCGGATTGGGATTCGCTATTTGCGCGCGACCACGACGGCGCCCTGGTTGAGGCATTGTCGAATACTGTCGATGGTCAGTTTCAAACGTTTGCCGCCAAGGACGGGCGGTTTAATCGCGAGCATTTTTTCGGACAGAGCGAAGCGCTGGCGCAATTGGTTCGAGGCCTGACCGACGAGGATATTGATCGCCTCAAGCGCGGCGGTCACGACATGGTGAAAATTTTTTCCGCTTATCACCGGGCCGCGCTCGAAGACACAAAGCCGACGGTGATTCTCGCGCAGACGAAAAAGGGTTTTGGCATGGGGGAGGCCGGGCAGGGCAAGATGACCGGGCACCAGCAGAAGAAGCTCGACAGTGAAGCGCTCCTCGCTTTCCGCAATCGCTTCAATCTGCCACTGACCGACGACCAGGCGACCTCCCTGGCGTTCTTCAAGCCCGACGCCGACAGTGCGGAGATGCGCTACCTCCATGAGCGCCGTCGGGCGCTGGGCGGCTACTTGCCGACACGGCACTCGTCGTGTGACGACGATAAGGTTGCCGTGCCCGAGATCGATCGTTACGCCAGTTTCGCCATCAATGCCGGAAATAAGGAAATGTCCACGACCATGGCCTTCGTGCGCATGCTCAACGGGCTGCTGCGGGACACCACGCTGGGTCCACGCATTGTGCCGATCGTGGCGGATGAGGCACGCACATTCGGCATGGCCAGCCTGTTCAAGCAGATCGGTATCTACTCCAGCGTAGGACAACGCTACGAGCCAGAAGACATCGGGTCTATCCTCAGCTATCGCGAAGCGCAGAATGGCCAGATTCTCGAAGAAGGCATCAGCGAGGCCGGGGCAATCAGCTCCTGGGTGGCCGCCGCCACGAGCTATTCGGTGCATGGGTTGCCGATGTTGCCGTTTTATATCTATTACTCGATGTTCGGCTTCCAGCGCATTGGCGATCTGATTTGGGCGGCGGCCGATCAACGTGCTCGCGGCTTTCTTCTCGGCGCAACCGCCGGTCGCACGACGCTGGGCGGCGAAGGCCTGCAGCATCAGGACGGCAGCAGCCATTTGATGGCCGCGACTGTACCCAACTGCCGCGCCTATGATCCGGCGTTCGCCGGTGAGTTTGCGGTGATCCTGGATCACGGCATGCGCCAGATGCTGGAGCGCCAGGTCGACGAGTTCTACTACGTCACCCTGATGAATGAAAACTACCCGCAGCCCGACCTTCCAGGTGGTGTTGAGCAAGACATTCTCAAAGGCATGTATCTGTTTGCCCGGAACGAATTGCAAGACCCTCGTGGCAGCGTCCAATTGCTCGGATCTGGCACTATCCTGCGCGAAGTGATCGCGGCCGCCGAACTGCTCGCCAACGACTGGAACGTTGACAGTCAGGTCTGGAGCGTCACCAGTTTCACCGAACTGGCACGGGACGCGCGCGAGGTCGAGCGCCACAATCGACTGCATCCTCAACAGCTTGGGCGCAGAAACCATCTACAGGCGTCGCTCAATAATGCGACGCCCGTCGTCGCCTGTAGCGATTACGTCCGGGCCGTGCCAGCGCTGATAGCCAGCTACATTGAGCCTCGCTACACGGTGCTCGGCACCGATGGTTTCGGCCGAAGCGATACCCGCGCTCAACTGCGTCGATTCTTCGAAGTGGATCGTCATCAGATCGTTCTGAGCGCCCTGACCGCGCTGGTTCAAGCACAGACACTGGCGCCGCAGGTGTGCGTCGAAGCGATTGCCCGGTACGCCATCGATGTGGATTGCCTGGCGCCGTGGGAGGCGTGAACAGGGTGCGTCGATAACACTTCAACCTGCAGCACTGATGATATGTCTGCAGGCTGGAGTGTTCAGCTATCCGGATGCTATCGAGCCGCTCACTTCTGCGGCACAGCCTCAGGTGGTTGTGGGTCCGCCACGTCATCAGCGTTGTTCCCCACGCGAGCGGTAACCTGCTTGATTGCAAGCTCGGTGAGTTCGGTCGGCGCCTGGGATGCTATTTGCAACCCTCCTCGGATACGGTGAAAGGTGTTTTCCGCGGTTCTGCCCCAGGTTCCCGGCATGGAACCGTGCGGTAGATCGGCCCGATCGGGCGACCGGATGTTCTGCATTGCCGTTTGTGTGCGTGGGAAGTTGGACGTGGGTACTTGAGCGGGGGCGCCCGGTCCGGGCAGCTCTTGCGTTTTTCGCTCCTTTTCAAGCGCCGCCAGACGAGCCTCGGTTTCAGCGCCCGCCTGAAAGCTCGCATAGGCCGGAATAAGGAGAGCAGGCGAGCCCAATGCGGCCAAAAGCACCTGGCCAAACTGCTGCGCCGGCGTGTCTGAGCCAAAGGCCCGTGCCGCTGAGCTGACGCCCATGGCGCTGCCCAACCCGGCAAGTGAGCCGTAGGTTTTACTGAACAGGCTTTGACGAACCTCAGGATTGCTCGGGTCGCTGGCCAACACCGCGTCCGAAGCCGCTTTTGCCAGGCGATTGGCCAAAGGTTTGTCGACTTCCTTGAAGGTGTGGGTCGGCAATTCACGTCCGCGTCGATCAGCAACGGTGCTGCGCAGTTGCGCGCCCGATTGCACGCCGCCCATGATCAAGCCACCCGCCATGGAGGCCAGCGTGCGGGGACCAAACTGCTCCACTGGGATATGCGGCTGGGCTAACCCTATCCCTTGCCGGATGCCTTGTGCCAGGCCAAACGCGCCGAAGGCTTCAGCCTCGCCAATGCCGGTTCCATTCTTGTTGGCTTGCTGGGCGTTGAGATGGCGACCGCGCAGTTCATCAACCTCCTGCATGGCGACGTCTTTTTGCTCTGCGGTCAGGGGCTTGAGCTCGCCATCGACAATAGCCCGGGGATTCGGGTTTGGAATGACCTCTGACGCTTTCACCGGTTTAAGCGCCCACCCCCCCATCATCTCCTGACTCATGGGCTTGAGCAGGTTGGTGCCTACTTCATGTGCCGCCGCCATCACGGGCGCGGTAGCGAATGCCTGGGCCTTCAGGTCCGGGACCGCAGACTCTACGACCGCGCGGGCAAAGCCGAAAGCCAGGCCCGATGCGAGCATTTGTGGCACGGCGCCCGCGACGACCGCCTTGGCAGTCGCCCCCCAGCCGTCGTTGTGCTGATGGAGCTGCTGAAGCTTGGCGGGAAGTTTGGCGTTATCCAGCGCATCTTTGAATTCGCCATCGACTGAGGTGTGCTCGACCAAGTCACTGAGCATCGTGCTGATACGTTCCCAGTCCTCTGACGGTTGCTTCAATTGCTTCAGCGCGCTGACCGTTGCGTCCGCTTTGGTCAAGGCCGTTTTCAACGCGTCGGGTATCAGGTTCACGGTCTGTTGGGCATGAAGCGCGAAGGCGTTTTCGCTACGTTCTATGTGCTGTCGGTCGGCAGCCGACAGCTGTGGATCGGTCAATGCCTGTTCGTAGAGAGCGACGTGTGCGCCAAGCAAATCAGTTTGTGCGCGCACTGCCTGTGTCAGCACCGTTTGGTAAGCCTCCAGATCCGGTGGTTGTTGTGGATCCTCAGTCAGCTTTTCCAACTCATGGATCAGCGTCTGTTGCGCTTGCTTGGCATCGGCCAGTAAGCGTCCGGTCATGGATTCGGGCGCTTTCCCATTGGCTTTCGCAAATAGCTTGTCATTTATGTCAGCGTAGGCAGTACCGGGGTGCTCCTGCAGATATCTACCTTCCAGAACCATGCGCTGCTTGGCTACCGCGGCGTCAAAGCCGGACCGCCCCAATTGGGGAGCCAACAACGCGGCCTCCCTGGCTAGCGCGGGGGAGGGCTGTCCTGGTTGTGGCGACTGATGAGCTTGGGGGGCTGGGTTGTTGACGGGCGCGCGAGGGCGCATGGGCGTCAATGCGATATCTGTCCGCGGTGTGGACTGTGATCGTGTTGGGGTGAAGGGAAAAAAATTTCCTGCCGGTAGCGTCGGACCTAGCATAAACCCCCCAGACTCGTGCGCGCTGAAGGTGCGCGTTTTGCGCTCTCATCGAGAAAGTAGCTGTGCTGCCATGATTGCGCATACTCAGCGATATGCCCCAGCAACTGCACGAACTGTGGTGCGCCGATCTGGGTCAGCTCAACTGTGCAACTGAACTGTACTTGGCCCGTGTCGTCGTTGTGTGAAAAGCAACAGGGACGGTCTGCGCTGAATAAATGAAAATTGACATTCATAAGCTGAAGCAGGACGGCATCTCTGCGTCGATCCGGTAACGGGCCGAAGTCTGCGTGAATCATGACGGTATCGGCTAAGTTGGCAAAACTGAAGGCAATGCCTTTCACGTTTAGCTGAACCCGATCTAAATCAATCGCAGCCACAGGGATCTGAGAAAGCTGACAGATATCTGTAACAAATCGATGGTAGCGCTCATTACTCATTTTTTTATTCTCTGAGCTGTTAGAAGGTGAAACAGTTGTTCTTTTTATTGCGTCGAACTGTCTCAAGTACTGAGTGGCGCATGCCGTCGACCAGGTTCCATGTTTTTTTAAAAAATAACGTCAAACGTAAAATGTTTATCGAACTTTCTCGAGGGCTCCGGTCAAACCGCGTTGTATCCAAACTGTGAAGTAATACCATTAAAATGAGCGTCGGCGATTGACAGGGTTTGGGCGAGCGGTATTCTCTGCCGCCCTAAAGCACCAGTTATTGAATGGCTTTCAAGAAGAAGCACTGACAACGACCAGAGAAAACGGGTCGGTACGATAGTGCCAAGTGGCCATTCAAATTGTTTCAAAAAATATCACTTACGCTCGATGGAATAACTGATCGCAGCGCGCGTCACACACGCACTTTTGGATCTGCCGTGGCATTTGATCAATAAATAGACTGTAGGCGCTATGCGCGTGCAGTCGTCAGGCTTGGTGTAACGGGTCTGTCCGACCTGCGATCATCACTAATGATCGCGCAGCTTATGGCCATGCTTCGCCTCGTGCTTGCAGCGGGAGGGCGTATGAAGTAGTGCCGATCACGGGGTTTATATGGGTGTGTGCGATTACTTTTACTGCGGACCTGACAACATTGCCGAAGCGCCTGATATCAAGGTCATCGCCCAAAGTACTTCACTGCTTGGCGTCGACCTGTTGCTTTCTGGAGAGACGGGGACCGGCAAGGACACCCTGGCTCAGCGCATTCATTCAATGTCTGGGCGCAAGGGTGCGTTTGTCGCGATGAACTGTGCGGCAATCCCGGAATCATTGGCTGAAAGTGAATTGTTTGGTGTGGTCAACGGTGCGTTCACCGGGGCTAATCGCTCGCGAAAGGGCTACATCGAGGCTGCGCAGGGCGGGACTTTATACCTCGACGAAATCGATAGCATGCCGCTCAGTTTGCAGGCCAAGTTGCTGCGGGTCCTTGAGGTGCGAGCGATTGAGCGCTTGGGCTCTACCACGGTCATTCCGTTGGATATTTGTGTGATTGCATCGGCTCAGCGGCCCTTGGCCGAGTTGGTGGAGCGGGGCGAGTTCAGGCGCGATCTGTATTTTCGGCTCAACGTGCTGACGATCCAGTTGCCAGCGCTACGTGACCGTCGCGAAGATATCGTTCCGCTGTTTTCCCAGTTCGTGACCGCAGCTGCGCAAGATCTGGGGTGCGAGCCTCAGGCTATATCGCCCGAACTCATGCAAGCGCTCTTGGGTCATCCCTGGCCGGGCAATATCCGCGAGTTGAAATCAGCGGCCAAGCGATTTGTTCTTGGCTTGCCGTCGATAACCCTGAACTCAAGCACGGAGATCGAGGGGCGCACGCTCAAGGCACAAATGCGGGCTATCGAACGGATCCTTATTCAGGAAGCCCTCAAGCGTCACGGGCACTCGATTGATGCTGTGAGTGTGGAATTGGGCATACCCCGTAGAACGCTCTATCACCGGATCAAGTCGCTGGACGTATTTGGCAAAGCGTCTTCGCTTGAAAAAAATCTGGAACCTGATTTAAAGAACTTTCCACCCACTATTACCTAGCGAGCCCGCTAGAGTATGAGGAGTTTATTATGCCAGGTATCTCGAGCAACCCTTTTAGTACCATCACCAATACGCTGGGTAGTGCGGCAAACATGGGTGTCAACGCATTTGCCGGTGCCAAGCAAGAAGCTAATAGCGTTAAAGCCAACGCTGCTACGCAAGGTCAGTTGAGTCAAGCAGCTTCAGGGGGTGAATCAATGAGCGCCCAGCTGGACGTTATGAAGCGCAACGATAAGGAACAGGCCGGATTGATTAAGTTGCAAGGTGATGCGGCTTTGCAAACGATGAGGCTAAATACAGCGAGCGCTATCGATTCCGCTCGCTCCGACGCAGCGAGCAAGTCTATTTCCAATATGGCTGGGCAGGCTAAGGCCATCAGTTACTAAAGATCCATCCTCCCTCCTTCCTCCCCCCCCTTTTTATTGTTGTGGTGATCAAAGGGGGGGGTAACATTCAGCGAGAACCTTAAAGTTTATGAGTAATATAAGCATGGCAGTACCGCTTGTCGGCGGGTTAGGTGTCACTAGTATTTCTCAACCTAAACATGCCGACTCATCAAAAGTCTCACCTTCTTTATCGGGTGTCGTGACGGAGCTTGCTAACTCCCTGATGCCCGGTGGAAAAGTTGATCTTAGTAGTCCATTGGGAAAGATGGTGCATGACAAACTTTCCGAAAATAAGGGGATGGGGCTTATGGGGTTGGCAGCAAACCCTCAAGAGACCCTGAAAAATGCCATGATGGACATTGTTAAAGATAAGATGGGGAGCAACTTTATCGCCAATGCTGGAAGCAGGGACAGTCAGGACCTTATGGGGCAAGTTGTGAGTGGGTTGGGGCAATCTGCGCTGAATAACGCTCTACAGCCCAAAGGTGACGGCACTACCTTTTCCAAGGAAGACAAGCCGTTGCTTCAGCAAGTGGCTGATTATATGGATAAGAACAAAGCCGCCTTCGGAGCGCCAGATTCTGGGTCATGGAGCAAAGAACTGGATGAAGACAATTATCTGTCCAAGGGCGAAACCGCCAAATTCAAACAGGCACTCGAGCAAGTCTCTCAACATATGACAGGCGGGTCCAATAGAACCGATTATCCGGGTAGTGAAAGGATGATGGGAGGCGGACAAGGTGGTTTCGGCAGCAGCCCTGCGCTATCGACTGGTGGCGCGAGTGAGATAGACCAATTGCGCCAGATGTTAAATAGCAACGAAGGCATGGAGGCTTTTCAACAAGGGTTGCAGTTGGGGTTGGGAATCGCTTCCGGCACGCCACCTGGCCTTGCGATGAATCAAGGCGAGCATACGGCTTCCCAGGCTGCTCGGAACGTCCTTGACGTGATGCGCGCCAGCGTAACGTAGTCCTCAGTTCAATAGTCCATCGTCCACGTCCTACAGGAGAAATCAGGTGACCATTTCCAACGTGAATTCATTCAGGAGCGCTGCACCTGAGCATGAGCTGGAGATGGTTTCCGCTCCTGCTCAAGCTGATGTCGACTTATTCGATAGTGCGATGCGCAGCAATCGAGAACCTGGCGGTATGGCGAGTAACCTGATGAGCGCAGTATCGGATCGTCTCACTGGTCAAGCCGAGCTGGCGCATCAGGCTGAACGCGCGATCAAGTCCGCCTCGGAGTCAACGGATCCGATGGATATGCTCAAAATGAATGGCGCCCTTTCCGAGTATGCATTGCAAACGGCGCTCACCACCAAGGTCGTCAGTAAAGGCGCACAAGTGCTGGATAAACTGACTAATCTGCAATAGGTTCTTCGTGAAAGTATCCGGCTTATTAACGGTTCTGGCTTTTCTGGCGCTCGCCGGATGCAGCGACGACACCGTCTTGTTCAGCGGCATGACTGAGCAGCATTCCAACTCAGTAATCGCCAAGTTGGCTCAGGAACATATAGCGGCCCGTAAGCAGATGGAAAAAGCCGGCGTTACCGTAATCGTCGCCAATAGTGATGTGAACCGTGCGGTGAGGGTGCTTGATGCTGCCGGTCTACCTAATCAGACACGGACCAGTCTTGGCGAGATATTCAAAAAGGAAGGGGTCATCTCCACACCGCTGGAAGAGCGGGCTCGCTACATTTATGCGCTGTCGCAAGAATTGGAGTCGACGCTGTCCCAGATTGACGGGGTCATCGTGGCTCGTGTGCATGTCGTCTTGCCGGAGCGCATCGCACCGGGCGAGCCGGTTCAGCCGGCTTCCGCCTCGGTGTTCATCAAGTATGCGGCGTCGACGCTGGATCCGGACAGTGTGCGCGGGCGTATTCAACAGATGGTTGCCAGCAGCATTCCGGGGATGAGTCAGGACAGCAGCTCCGCAAAGAAATTTTCGATTGTATTCGTGCCATCGGTGGAGTTTCAGGACCCGGAGCATCTTGTGCCTTTCGGACCGTTTCTGATTGACAGCGAGGATGCCGGCTTCTGGTGGGTGATGGTCATTGCCTTGCCGCTGTGCCTGGTGTCCATGGCGGGGGGCGCAGTCCTGATGTTGCGTCCAGACTGGCGCCAGGCTTTGTTTGCACGCTTGCGCGCCAGGCGTAGGCCAACCGGCTTGCCCGCACAGCTATGACCGATGAGCAATGGGTCGGGTGGTGGTGCTGCACGTGGCGCTGGATGCACCCAAAGTGGAAGTCCAGCGTGTGGGAGCAATGGGGGATTGATTTTGATGTTGGCATGGGCGTCTGGCGCAGCCGACACGACGCGTTGCTGGCCTTGCTGGGCATCGCTCCTTCGGCTCCGCCCGAGCCGGACCCCAACGTTATCGAATGGCTGTCTTTGACAGATGCACAAAGGTTGCAGGCTTTGGCTCTGGTGCGCGCAATCTGTTTTGCCACGCCAAATGATCAGTTGTCCGACGCGCAGTGGTTCTGGTGTCGGGGTATCGCCAAGGCGCTACGCCCTGGGCTGTGGTTGACTGATGAGGTCACGGACCCACGCGCAATGCTGGCCGGCTGGCTGGGCGAGCGATGTTGGTCGCGCTTGCGCCTGTTGTGGGCGCCCGACGAGACACTCGAGCCCGCTTTTAACCTTCCCACGCGCAAACTCGATGCGCTGTGGCGTTCTGTGTTGTGGAGGGTTTGGGCATGACGGGTACACAGGTTAAAGGTCGGAAATGCTGATCCGCCGAAATTTGTCCTTGGGCGATCGCGAGGTGAAGCGCGAGTTGGTCGTCCGTCGAGAGCAGTTTGCTGACTACCGGACAGCCGTCGATGTGATGTCGCGAGCACGGGCCGAAGCGGATGCGATATTGCTGGAGGCCGGACGCCGGCAGCAGGAATACCTGGATCGAGCGTTAGCTGAATTCTGGGGGCAGGCCAGTTTTTTCTTGGAGGCGCTGGAGGCTGAGCGCCAACAATGCAGGAACAGTGTGATAGAGGTTTGCCGGGAGCTATTGAACGTCATCATAGGCCGGCTGTTTGATGAGTGCCCCCCCGAGGTGCGTGCCAGCATTCTGCTGGAACATCTGGCGGCCAGCCAGGTATACCCGGCGGTTAGCGCCACTTTGAAGTGCCATCCCGAGCGTTATGGCGAGGTGCAGGCTTGGCTTGCAGCTAACAACGCTTCCGTTCTGTGGCAACTAAGAGACGACATTACGATGCCGATCCAGTCCATTCGCCTGAGCACCGAGACCGGCGAGTACGACATTGATTGGACCGGCTTGCGGCGTTCGTTTCAGGTCGCAGATGCATGACATTCGACATATCACCGCATGTTTGACGTCGACCATTTTCTTGGAACCTCAAAGATAATTGTCGCCACTCATATTGCGTAAATTCCCTGGGAGATGCACGCATGATCAATTCCAAGTCCCTTCTAAATCAATTGGAAAACAACTTCTCCAATGCAATTGGAAACTATGATGACGCCGCGATGAACGCTGCTGAAAGTGCCGATGTGGAAGACATGAGGGCGTTCGTTCAAGCGACCCAGTCGCTGTCCACCGCGGCCACTGTCATGAGCGAAGGTATGCGCGCTCATCACGGCATGAACAAAGCGATCATCGATGGAATTCAGTGAGTTCAGCGCGCGACTGAATCTGTGGCTCGATGAACCTTCGGCCGCGCATCTGGACTGCTGGGTTGACGATGCAAATGTGCAGCTTGCCCGGGTAGAAGGTGGGATCCGCTGTAGCATCGACGTGCTGGATCCGTTTGACGCCAGCGCTCCTGATCGATTGATGGGCATCCTGGGGCAGGGCGGTGCGAGTGTCGCGTGCCGTTGCCCGGGGGCGTTGGGTACCGACCCGCAAAGCCAGTGTCTGGTGCTGTTGCACTGGATGCCCCCGCCCAGCTCGGTCGAGGCCTTACTGGGGGTGCTACAGACTCTGGCAAACCAGCGCGCCGCCATGCTTAGCCTGATGCACAAAACCTTATTTGATTCGTCTACGGCCGAGTCCCGTCTAGCAACTACTAATTGGCGCACTGGAGTGTGATATGCGTAAGGCCTACCGGTGGATACCGTGGCTGTTATTGGGACTGAGCGCCCCGGCGTTCGCGGCGATACCGCCAGCGTGGAAACAAACGGCCTATGCGTTCGACGCGCAACAGACCGAGCTTTCAAGCGTTCTTGAAGCATTTGCCCGAGAGTTTGGCGTTAACCTTGAGATGGACCCCGTTGAAGGCATCGTTGAGGGGCGTATCCGGGCGGATAGCCCGCAGGCGTTTCTTGATCGATTGGGCCAGCAGCATCAGTTCCAGTGGTTCGTCTACAACAACACCCTCTACGTCAGCGCCGCCCGTGACCAGATAACCGAGCGAATCGAGGTGTCCCCGGACGCCGTTGATGACCTCAAGGGCGCATTGACTGAACTCGGTTTGCTCGATTCACGATTTGGCTGGGGAGTCCTGCCGGATGAGGGCGTGGTGTTGGTCAGCGGACCTGCGCGGTATGTTCAGTTCATTCGCGACTACAGCAGCAATGTCGACAAACCTGAGGAAAGGCAGGACGTCGTGGTGTTGCCGTTGCGTTATGCGAACGCCGCCGATCGCACCATCAGTTACCGGGACGAACAGCTGACCGTTTCAGGGGTAGCCACGATTCTCAAGGAGTTGCTGGACAGTGGCCCGCGGGGCGGGTCAGGGAGTGTTTTCAACGGGCTGCAAGGCGCGGCGCTGGGAACTGGTACAAGCGGCGGAAGCAGTTTTGCAGGTACTCCGAGCTTGCTGAGCGGTTTGGCCGACGATCAGTTGCAGCAAACGTTGGATAGTGTGGCTACCGGCTTCGGGGCACAAAGCAAGGGGCGCTCCGCTGGCAGGTCGCGAATACGGGTCGCCGCCGACGTACGCAACAACGCGGTGCTTATCTACGACTCACCCAAGCGCAGGGCCTTGTACGAGAACCTGGTCAGGCAGCTTGATGTGCCGCGCAACCTGATCGAAATCGATGCGGTGATCTACGATATCGACCGCGACGAGTTGAACGAGTTGTCCAGCAACTGGAATGTCTGGGCCGGAGGGACCAACGTCAGAGGGTCCTTGCTTGAATCAGGCAGCTCCACGCTGTCGGCCGAAAACGCCGGACGGTTCGCCCTGGCGGTCCGTACGCTGGAAGCCAAGGGGGCGGCGACAGTGATCAGCAATCCTTCGATCCTCACTTTGGAGAACCAGCCCGCTGTCATCGATTTCAGCCGGACCGAGTTCCTCACCGCGACGGGGGAGCGTGTTGCCGATATCCAGCCGATTACTGCCGGTACCAGCCTGCAAGTGGTTCCGCGCTCGATGCAACACAATGGCAAGACGCAGGTGCAGTTGATCCTCGATATCGAAGACGGACAAGTCGAAGCATCGCTGCTTGATGACACCAAACCCAGCGTGCGTAACGGCAGTGTCAGCACTCAGGCGGTCATCGCCGAGCGGGGATCGTTGGTCGTTGGTGGTTTTCATTCTCTGCAATCGAGCGACAAGGTAAGCAAAATCCCTTGGCTCAGTGACATTCCGCTCATTGGCAAATTGCTGTTCACGTCCAGTAGCCGCAGCACCAACAAGATAGAGCGCTTGTTCATTCTTACGCCTCGGTTGGTGGGCAACCAGGTTGACCCGGCCCGGTATGTAGAAACCGGTAACCCGGAAGATATCGATTCCGCCGCCCGGCGAATCGACGGTCGCCATGGCGATGGGCAACCCACTCGCGTTGATATTCAGCGCGCGTTCACTCAGTTGTTGAGTGATGTGCAACCGACTGGCTTTACCCCGAGTAACGAGCCTTTATTCATGCCGGCCACTTTATGCGCGACGCAACAGGGCCTGGTCATCGACGCCGATCGCAGCCAGTGGTATGGGCGCAACGCCTGGAGTATTGGCGTGGTGGTCGCGCGCAATACTGGTGATAAACCGCTGCGTATTGATGAAAGCAGTTGTGGCGGGCGCTGGGTGCTGGGTGTCAGTGCATGGCCTCGCGCTTGGTTGCAGCCTGGGGAACAAAGCGAAGTCTATGTCGCGGTGCGTAATCCCCAGTCGCTCAAGAGCAACGTGACCCTTCGCGACTCATTACTCAAGGAGGCAACCCGATGACCAAGATGAACTGGGCTGCGTTCGGCCTTCTGTGTGTGATGCTCTCCGGTTGCTCGACGACCTCGGGCGGCTGTTCGGGACAGTCTTGCGACCGTCCCGACTCCAATAATCGGGAGCTGGTGATCTGGTGGCCAGCGGACATGCGTACTGGCCTGGAAAATCCGCAGGACACCGCGGACTATACTGTCGTGCCACTGCGGGATTGAGCACCATGATACAAGTCTCGGGGAAAGCGGAGTTCTACGAACGGGTGGCTGCTGGGCAAACAGCGGTATGGCCGGTAGCAGCGGGTGTTTCTTTCGTGAGTCGGCATGAGCACCATGATTGGGGTATAGCGTTGCACATCGACAGTCGCGCGCTGCAGCCCCAGCAATTGCGTGAGGCGCTGGAACGGCGCTTCACGCAATCCTACCTGTTCCCTGACTATTTTCTGTTTCTCGATGCCCACCGCGATTTCGTCGTCTGGCATGCGGTGCCGTCATCCTCCCATGGTCGCGCGGTGCTCGATAATATCTGCCAACATCAGTTGCTGTTGGCAGGTTTGAGCCCCTTGGACTGACCTGCGATCAAATGCGCCAGTAATGTTTACTGGCGCATTTTCCCTTCCTTTTGCAATCCCTGAACTGTTGGCCGCGCTGCGTTACGTTGCGGCTCAAGCTGGTTGTTGCCCGGCAGCAGCCGTCGCCGCTTGTTTGTCAACAGCCTTGCGCACACTCGCGTGGGATTGGAACGTTTGATTGACCGTGCGATAGGCCAAGCCCATCGCCGCTGCGGTCCCCATATTCCCGAGAAAGCCGGAGAGGGCGGGCGGAACCTTGTCACGCAATGCTTCGCCGGTGGCCATATTGATTGCGCCAGCCAGACTGGCCCAGGCGACTCGGGCGGGGGATTGGTCCAAGACCCGGCCATAATCCTTGAGCGGCAGGTTCGGCTTCAACTCTTGGTTGGTGCCCACCTGACGCGTGTCGAAATGCCGCTGCAGATGGTTGTCGAGGGTCGCGACAACGGTGTTGAATGCCGCGCGCGTGCCGGCGAGGGACTGAATGGAAGAGGCCAGTGCTTCGCCCAATAGCGGTTGCTGATCCGGCCCGAGCAGTGCCGGACTCGTCAACGTCTGGCCCGGTGGCAAGACTTGTTCACTGATGGAGTCGAGCATGAAACCCATGCTCAAGGTCATGGCGCCGTAGGCCCAGCCGAGCGTCGGCATATTATCCTCGTCGACCCCGTAGGTCTTGGTGTTGTCCTGGGGGGCGGTCATGCTGAAGGTGGCCTGCATGGTTTCGCGAGAAAGGGCATAAATCACGTCGCGTAGCTGAGTGGCCAAAACCCTCGCACTCAGCGCACCGTCACCACGCGCGGCGCCCATGGCGCCCATGCCCAGATAAAGCGCTTCAGCGACGATCTGGTTGCGTGTGATGTTGCGCGAATCGCGCTTCATCTGCAGGCGCAGCGTGTCTTGCTTATCGGGCGTCAGAGCGTTCCATTTCGCTTCGCTAAGGGCGAAGTGTCCACGTACCGCATCGCTGGAGTCGGCGGCGAGACGATCCAGGCGCGGTTGGCGTACGTAGAGCTGGGTGGCAATGGTCGTCAGTGAGACAGCGGCCTGCAAAGTCAGCATTGCCCCCGGGCTTTTTTTCGCCAGCCCCTCGTTGAGCGCACTGTAGGCATGCATGAACGCCAACTCGCGAAGATAGGTAGGCGCTCCGCAGTTGACCATCTGTTGAACCGTATGGCCCGCAGCGGCAAGCGTTGTGCGGCAGGAAGGCAAATTAGCCGCGCTGTCGCTCAACGCGAGCTTTGCTCCGCGCTCGACCTTGTTGCCCAGGGCCACGCCGTGTTCCTTGGCGCTTTCCCAGAGCGCGCCCGTGGCTCTGCCGGCCGGCGCCAGATAGTCGCGATGGAAGGCCTGGCTCAGTCCTGTCACATGTGCGCGGGCGCGCGAAGTGAAGCCAGGCAAGTGAGCGGGTGCCTCGCCGCGCTCCACAGCATTAATATCAGCGGTGGGATGTCGATGCCGCAGCTCGATTTGCGGTTCTGGCAGGATACGTCCCAGGTTAGGTGTTATCGGGTCCATGCAATATTCCTTGCTGGGCGAATGGCCGAGGTGTGCATGAAGCTCTCGGCCAGTTGACCGAAATCCAGCAGCCATTCGGCAAATGCCTGACCGTCCAGCCCCGTGCTGTTCCAGCGCGCCTGTAAGGCGCTGCCGTGTGGCGCGAGGACCACGGCAGATTGGGTCAGCATCATCAGGTGCAGGTTGGCCAGTAGCGCGCGTTCGCGTTGCGTCGCCGTGTTCAGCGAAGTCGGCAGCAGCGTACTGATCAGCAGATGTTGGCGATCACTGTCAGCGATCACTTCATAGGCACGCCCGTTGGCCTGAATCACGCCGACGGTCAATATCTGCTCGAAGGGCGGGGCGGCGATGTCCAAGTGCTGCAGCGCAGCGATCAGTAATGGACGATGCCATTCCCGATTCATCGCTGCCTGCGCCTGTTGCTCCGCGTGCTCAACTTGCCTCGGTGCCGTGGTGACCGGTCGAGGTGCGCCGCTTTGGTTGCCTTGAAGTGCGGTGGCGCCCGCCACGAGGCTCTCGGCGACGGACAAGAGATGGCTCAGTTCATCGGCAAGCATTTCACGCTGATGTTGCGGCTGCGAGATAAGGCGCAGTACGAGCACGGCGTCACCGCTGTCGTTCAGGCTCACGCTGCTACTGCTCATTGCCGATATGGCGCAATTGGACCGCAGCAGCAGCTCGCTCCAAACCTCAACCGGCAAACCGTTGGGGCGTGGCAGAAGACCCAGCACCACCCACTGCTGCACAGGCGACGTTTGCCAGAGCGACAATTGCAAGGTCAGCCCCGGCAACGACAGTTGGGCGCTACGGGAGAACGCTCGCGCCTGCACAGAGGGAATGCCGAGCCGCTCTGCGGCCTCCAACAACCATGTGTTCGTTTGCTCTGAGAGCGGGATTGATCCCGGAGATTGGGAGCGCGAGCTCGACGAATGCATGGGGAAAACTTCCAGAAGTTTTTACCGCCATTAAAGCGCGCAGGTATTAAAGTTTTATGACTGGGATGATGGATCAGTGGGTTTCCAGCTGGATGATTTCTTCTGTGACTTCATCAAGCTGGCGAATGACTTGGTAGATATGGGCGACCTCCAGCAAGGTTTCGCGCGGTATATGGCGACCTGTGCGAACGATGTACAACGCGCGCGCCAGCCAGACACATTGGACCACCGGGATCTTGGCGTTCTGGGCGCGCTTGATCAGCGCCAGAGCATCATCGTCTTGTCCTTTGCAATGAATCAGCGGCAAAGGCGTCTGGCCTGGTCGGTAGTACAGTGCCACGGCGTAGTGGGTCGGGTTGACCAACAACAAGTCGGCGTCCTCCACCGGTCGGGGGGCGGTGCTGGGTTCGGAGTTGAGCAGTTCGTGCGCCAGCTGACGACGATGGCCTTTGACGTGCGGATCGCCTTCGGACTGCTTGTATTCCTGCTTGATGTCTTCGTGGCTCATGCGCAGTTTCTTGGCGTGAAAGTATTTTTGCAGGGCAAAGTCGACCATGCCGATCACCAGCAGCAGGCCCAAAGTGTTGCGCAAGATGCTCTGAAACACCTCCAGCAACGAGCGCCAGTAGGTGACGAGATCGGTGTCGGCCAACAGCACCAGCTTGCCCAGGATGGGCATGATCGAGACATACAGAATGACCGCAATGGCCAGCGCTTTGAGGACGCTCAGCAGCAGGTTCATCAGATTCTGTTTAGAGAACATCTGCTTGATCTGGCCGATTGGATTGAGCTTGCCGAGATCGACCTTCAGGGCCTTGGGCGCAAAGAGGAAGCCGATCTGCATCCAGGTGCCGGCCAGACGTATCAGAATCGCCACGCCGACGCTGGCGACGATGAAGGAAACAAGTGTCCACAGCGCTGTGCCGCTGAGCTCAATGGCAGTACTGGCGAAGGGGTCGTTCAGTCGTCGCAAGGGTAATTCGGTGAGGTGCTGCAGGCGTGTCATGCTTTCCTCGGCCATGCCCAGACAGACTTCGCTGACCACCATCAGCACCAGCAGTTTGGCCAGGTCCTGGCTCTGCCCAACCTGGCCTTTTTCCCTCGCGTCGCGTTCTTTCTTCGGCGTCGCCTTTTCGGTTTTTTCGCTCACGGGACTTTTACCAACAGGTTCAGCAGAAATTTCAAATCGAACCAGCGATCGAGTTCGGCGTTGCCCAGATCCAGGAGTGTGGGCAGATACACCAGCAGAAACAGCAATCCGATGACGCTCTTGGCCGGCATCGCCAGAATCGAAACATTCAGTTGCTGGGCATAAAGACCGACGATGGCGAAAGCGGCCTCAATCAGCAGCAACAGGCCTATGAACGGCGCCGCGTAAAGCAATGCGTGCTGCATGGTCCTGTTCAGCTCGCCAAGCAGTATGTCCAGCCCCTCTACCGTCATGTTCGGCATCCAAGCGGTGGGCGGCCAAATGATGTAGCTGTCCCAGATGACCTGGGTAATCAGCGAGAGGCCGCCGGACAGGATGACTAGCATGATCAGCACTTCCTGCAGCAACTCGCCCAGTGGCGTCGCGTCGGGCCCCAGGGAAGGGTTGATCTGGCCGCCGCTGAGAGCGCCGCGCTGGCTGTCGAGCAAGGCGCCTACCGTTGCGAACATCCAGAACGGCATATACAGCAGCAACCCCAACAGCACGCCCAGGACCATTTCCTTGAGCAACAAACCGCCGATCATCAGCCAGTTCTCATGTTGCCCAGACAACACCCGACCGATGCTCGGCGCTGGAACCATCGCAACCGCGCAGGTCACGGCGTAACGCAGCGGCCCCTTGAGGTATTTGAAGCAAAACGCTGGCACCAGCATCATGCACGGCAGAATCCTGGCCATGGCTAAAGCGATACCGAGCATCAGTTCGAACAAATACTCGGCATTGAATGGCATCAAACGGCGCCTCCGGTGCGCGCGATCAGGTCGAACGCCATGTTGATGAACAGGATCAATTCAACGCCGATCCAGCGGCCGGTCGCCGCCAGGGTCACGCCCACGGCGACCAGTTTGATACCAAAGGGCAGGGTCTGGTCCTGGATCTGCATCAAGGCTTGCACGAGAGACGTCAACACGCCTACCAGCACCGCGACCAGCAGCGGTGGTGCGGTAAGAATCACCACCAGGTACATGCCCTGTTTGAACAACTCCAGCGCTTCCACGGCAGCCTCACAGATAGGAATAGAACAGACTGTCGAGTAACCGCGTCCAGCCCTGGACAAGGACGAACAGCAGCAATTTGAGCGGCAGCGAAATGGTCATCGGCGAGACCATTTGCATGCCAAGCGCAAGCAGCAGGTTGGACACGATCAGATCAATGACGATGAACGGAATGTAAATCAGAAAACCGATCTCGAACCCGGCCTGCAGCTCCGACAATACGAAGGCTGGAATCGCCAGCAGCAGATCCTTGCTGCTGGCTTTTTCGGCCAGTTCCGCAGGCCACATACGGTGGGTGTTGTCGACCAGATGCGCCAGGACGTCCGGATCGGTGTTACGGCTCATGAAGTTTTGCAGCGGGGCGATGACCGTGTTCACGCTGGCTTGAAGTTGTTCGGTAGTGCCTATCTGCAAAGGATTTTCAGCCACCCGTTGCTGGATTTCATAAGCCACCGGAGCCATCACGAACATCGTCGCCGCCAGGGCAATGCCATACAACGCCATATTGGGCGGAACCTGTTGCACGCCGATGGCATTGCGCGTTATCAGCAACACCATGGAGATTTTCAGAAATGCGGTGCAGACAATCAAAAACAACGGGATCAGCGAGAGCGCACCCAGAAACAGCGCGAGCATGATCGGGTTCATGCCATCCAGAATCATTGATCAAATACCAAGCGAGTGATTTGCATGCCCAAGCGTCCATCCACGTCTACCAGCTCACCGTAGGCGACCACCCGCTCTTCATGGCACAACGTCGCTGCGCCCGGCGCCATGCCCGTGACATCCACCACGGAACCGGCCGCCAGGCGGCCGAGCGCTTCGAGGCTCAGCTTCACTTCGCCGCACCGTACGGTCAACGCCAGGGTCACACCGGCCAAGGGCGATGGCGGCTGCGGCGCAGCGTCTTGCGGGAGGGCGTCGTCTGGCTGCGCCGGATCGAGCCGTTCCTGCTGGTCGTCGTTCGCTTCCCGGGCCGCCAAGTCATCGTTACTGTCGAACTCGTACAACGGTTCTTCATCCTGCAGTTCATTGCTCATGAATGGAGCCTTCTTCGTGAATCAGCCTGAGCTGTAAGTGATCATTCCGGTCTTCGCTACAAACCGCCCACCGCTGGTTGCCCAGTTGCAGGTTTCCCCGACCTTGAACGTCGAAGACCGCCTCGGCAGGCAACAACACATCGCCTGGACGTAATGAACGCAGCTGATTGACCAGCAAATCCATGCGCCCAACGATGACCGGATGAGCCAGGACCCAACGCTCAGGCACGGTTTGCTCGATAAATCGCCACGGTGCGTCATTCAGTATCTGCAGCAGCGATTCGGCGCCGAGGCTTAGCGTTCCGTAGGTTTTCTCGACATTGCGCTCAATGAGCACGCGACAATCCCAGCGGTCATCCAGTACCGGTTCCTCGGCGAGTGGCGCCAACGGTGCGAGCAGGTCGGACAGCATCGGCGCCATCTTTTGATTGATCAGCTGCCAATACCACGCTTGTGGCGGCTGGACGGTGAGAACGGGAACTTCACCGCACAGACTCAGCAGCGCATCGGCGTTCGATAACAGCAGGGGGCCGTGTCGGCTGGACAAGCCTATCCAGCGCTCATCGGCAATGGCGCCGCAGGGTGTCAGCGGACCGAGCGTCATGCGTATCTTTTCAGCTCCGCTGGTGAACTCCAGGAAACGGCCGCGCCCCAAGGTCAGGGAGGCCATTGCGGCCGTGCTCGACAGGCGTCGCAGGCTGAGTTTTTTCATGCAGGCCCCGTCGGCTGTAATCTCAGCTCGACGTCATGGTCCAGCGCCTCGGCGAACGCTTGCTGGCAGGCGCCATGGTGCTTGGTCAATCGCTCCAGGACGTCTGCGCGTTCCAGACCAAGCTCGATGTCCCAATGGCTGTCTCGTTTCTGGGCACGAATCTGGACCTTGCCCAGATTGGGCATGAGCAGGGTGGCGCTGAAAGGACGATTGCCCTGTTGCGGCAACTGCAGCGCCAGTTCATCAATCAACTGTGTCGGTATGCCGTCGAGCGGCGCGAACATCGAGAACGTGCTCGCACCATTGCCCGAGCTGCCCTGGTCGTCCGAGTAGGCGGGCGGCGGTGGCACAAGCATCTGCATGAACAACATCGCGTCGGCGTCCAGCGGCCTGGCGCCGTCGTTGGCAGACCTGACCTCGGCCGGACGGTTGCGCTGGACCTCGGTGCCTTTGCTCGACGGCGCCGAGGATGCCGCAGCAGTGGGTTTTGCTGTAGGCGCGGCAGGTGCCTGTGGAGTAGGGCGTTGGGGTGGCGTGTGCTTGATGGGGCTAGTCATGTCTCACTTATTCCTCACTGAGTGTCTCGCTCATGCAGGCAAGTTTTTCCACCGCGCGTTGCCGTGCCTTGACGTCCAGCTGTGCTTGTTGCAACGACTGTTCCTGCGCTTCGATGTGCAAGCGCAACTGGCTGACGTCCTGGCGGATCTGGGCGAGGCGATCAAGCATGCGTCGCTCCTTTTCGTGCCAGCGGTCGATATCAGCCAGTTCCAGAGTGGTTTGCAGGTGGGTATCGGCTAACGATCGCCGCTGGCGCTTCTGATTGGTACGTTCCTGGTTCATTGAGCTTTCGCTGACCAGCAGTTGCTCGCGCAACCTCGCCACCTCTCGTGCAAGGCGCGCACGGGCACGTTCGGCACTGGCCTGGCGGTGCTGACGCAAAGGGCCGAGCAGGCCGATGACGCGCTCCAGCGCCTGGCGCTCCGGGTCCGTATCGAGATCTTCGTCCAAGGTCAGTCCACCAGTTGCGAGGTAATGTGATTGAGTTGGGCGAGTGTTTCTTCAAGCGCTACCGGCCCGCGCAGGTCCTGGCGAAGGAAGCGGTTGATGCTGTCGTTCAGTTGTACCGCCAGATCAGTGACCGGGTCGGCGCCGGCCTGGTATTCACCCAGGCGCAGGAGCATTTCCACCTGCTTGTAGGCCGCCATCAACTGGCGCAGACGATTATTGGCCTGGACATGCTCGCGGCTGGTGACGTTGCCCAGGATCCGGCTGATGCTCGCGGACACGTCAATGGCCGGATAGTGTCCACGCTCGGCCAACTTGCGCGACAGCACAATGTGCCCGTCGAGCAACGACCTGACTTCGTCGGCGACAGGGTCGTTCATCGAGTCGGCCTCGATCAGCACGGTGTAGATGGCGGTGATAGAGCCGTTCTCGCTCATGCCGGCGCGCTCGACCAGTTGCGGCAGCAGGGTGTAGACCGAGGGGGGCAGGCCGCCGCGTCCGATCGGTTCCCCGGCGGCGATGCCGATTTCGCGTTGAGCACGGGCAAAACGGGTGAGCGAGTCAATCAGCAAGAGCACTTTCATGCCGCGCTGACGGTAGGCTTCGGCGATAGCGGTAGCGGTGAAAGCGGCGCGCGCACGCTCCATGCTGGAGCGATCCGAGGTGGCACAGATCAGGACCGAACGTTGGCGTAGTTCATCATCCAGTTCATGGTCGAGGAACTCGCGTAGTTCGCGTCCCCGTTCGCCGATCAGGCCGAAAACGATGACGTCGCAATCCATATTCCTGGCCATCTCCGCCAGCAGCGTGGTCTTGCCGCAGCCCGCTCCGGCGAACAATCCGACACGCTGCCCTTCGCCCAATAGGATGGCGCTGTCGATGGCGCGAATACCGGTGGGCAGCGGGTTGCTGATGCGTGGTTTTTGCATCGGCGGGAGGGCATCGGCAATCACCGCCGTGGTGCTGCGACAGTCATGGACATCGGCAAAAGCGCCGAGGCCGTCGCCCAGCAACGGTCGACCAAAACCATCGAGCACGCTCCCGAGCAACTGATCATCCACCCCTATGCGATGAGCTATTCCAAGTGGTTGGATACGGGCCCCGACTTGAATGCCGGCAGGGGTGCCCAGGGCGCTGAGCAGCGTGCATTGGTCGGTAAAGCCGACGATCTCCGCCAGCATTGAGCTGCCGTCCGCCTTGCTGACCTCGCAAAGATCGCCAATCTTGGCCGCAGGCACCTGGCACTCGAGCAGGATCCCGCTCACCGCCGAAACCTTGCCGCTGATCCGCACCGCCGAACAACTGGTCAGCCGCGCGCGCTGTTGTCGAGCCCATTGTTCAAGCGCATCGGTCACCAGCTCACCTCGATATGCTGGTCACCATCGAAGATGATTTTGTGCTCTTCTATCCGCGTCAGACGCAGCCCCTGCACCACATCGCCAACATAAATTTGCAGGCCGTCGGCGGTCACCAGGTGAGCGTTGTTGCCAGCGATAATTTGCACCAGGGTGAACGGCAAGCTGGTCCCGACGATGCCGACTTGATCGACTATCGGGACCGTGGTGGGGTAGCGCTCTTTGAAACTCTTGAGCATTCGCTGATAGACCTCCAGCGCTTCCTCCTTGAGGTTGCCTTTGAGCACCAACCCTTCGTCAAGCTCCTCGACGGTGACCTCCGTGAGCAGGCGTTCTGCCAATTGAGTGGTCAGGAGCCGGCGGACCTGTTCGCGATTTTTCAGATGTGTGCTGCCGGAGGATGAGGAAGGCCCGGTAGCAGGGGAAGGTTGCGCCGGGCTTTGAGGCGCCTTGGCGGCGGTAACCTTGACGGCGCTCGGCGGGGCTTCGGACTGGCTAAGGCCCCAGGCGCCACCGACCAGGCCTACGACCACGCCTGCGATCACCGCCGATACCAGCTTCAAGGATGGCACGCCTGGCATCGATTTACGCGTGGGAGACGCTGACGACTGAGGCGGCTGGCCGTTGGCATCCGCAGGCGTGACCAGAGCCGGTACGTCAGGCCAGGGCTCTTCGGCGGATGCCAGGCACAGCCAGACGTTTGCGATGGCGAACGGTTGGTTCGGCGTCAATGTCATAGCGTTTGACGCACGCCCTTCGTCGTCGTTGATCGGCATCTGTTCGGCAGCCAGGTTCCAGCCTTCCTCGGTTCTGCTCAACCGACAGTGGAGCGAGGCGATGCCCGGGTCGTACAGCGCCAGATCATGGTCGTCGTTGGCGCCGATCACCCATTGGTCACCGACCAACGGCAATGCCGCGCCCTGGTGCAGCCCATTCAATACACGTAGTTCAAACATCGCGAAGGCACTCGACATCAAGCCGCATAGTCGTCTTCCAAGGGCAGGAATTCATTTTCCAGGTCGAAACGGCCGAGGACCTTCACCTCGGAGGCATTGGTGATCTCGGCAAAGGAGAGCACCGGAACGTGATGGAACTCGTCCTGCAATAACGTCCGTAGCGGAGCGCGCAGATCCTGGGCGACCAACATCACCGCGCGTTCTGACGAGCGCTGCGGGAAAGCCATGCGCAATTGTTGAACCAGCATCAGGCTGGATTCGCTGTTCAGGGCAAAGAACGTCTCGGTTTGCGTCTGACGCAGGCTGTCACGCAGGATGCCTTCGCTCTCAGGGGTGAATAGCCAGACGAGTAACCCCTCCTGGCTGCAATACTGGTTGTAGATCAGCGACTTGAGGGCGATACGTACATAATCGGTGAGGGCCAGGACATCGCGCTCATGTTGCCCATGTTCGATCAAGGTTTCGGCGATCACCCGGATACCGCGCAGCGGCACGCATTCGGAAGCCAACCGCTGCAGCACCTGAGAAAAACGCGCGAGAGGCATGACGCGCTGCAGCTCCTGCGCCAGTTCCGGTTGTTCTGTTTCCAGCCAACCGAGGATCGCTTTGGTTTCCTGCAGCCCGATGAATTGCGGCCCGCAAATCTGTAGCGCGCGCTCCATGCGTTCGATAATCAGCGTACTGGGGCTGATGGGCTGCGTATTACTGTTGTTCAACAGCTCCGCATCGGTGGGTACCCAGATCCATTGGCTTTCCTGCCGTTCCGAACTGCCTTTGCTGTATTGCTGGTCGTTCTCAATGGCCTGTGAGGAGCCATCGATAGCCACCAAGGTCTCGCTGAACGTGGCCCTGAGTACGGGGACCTCATACACCGTAAAGCGGAATTCATCCGGCTCCAGATGCGCCTGGTATTCGATGATGAACGAGGGCAGCGTCAGCCCGAAGTTCACCACTAGGCGATTGCGCCGTTGACGAATTTCGCTGACCAGGGCTTCGATCCGCTCAAGACTCTGGCTGGGATGAAATTGCAGGACAAACTGGCGGCTGGGCAGGAACATTCGCAGGTCTTCCTGTCCGTTATTTTCCGGGGTTGTTGGGGCCGCTTGATCTTGATTGCCCTTGGGCTTGGCGCGATTGATCTGCAACAGGCCGCCGCCACAACAGATGATGGCGATCGTGACGAACACCATGGTCGGCATCCCGGGCATGGCGGCGAAGCCGAGCATCGCCGCCGAGGCGATGATCCAGGCCTTGGGCTGGCTGGTGATCTGTTCGGCAATTTCACGGCCGATATTGGCCGGCCCGGCGGCATCTTCGTTCGGCACGCGAGTGATGATCATGCCGGCCGTCACGGAGATCAGCAGCGCGGGGATCTGTGCAATGAGGCCGTCGCCGATGGTCAGTACCGAATACAGCTGCACTGCATCGCCGGCAGTCATGCCGTGTTGTATGACTCCTATGGTGATACCGCCAATCATGTTGATCGCGACGATGATCAGGCTGGCGATTGCGTCGCCGTTGACGAACTTCATTGCTCCGTCCATTGCGCCAAACAGCTGGCTCTCCTTGCCAAGCTCCGAGCGCCTGCGCTTGGCCTCGTGGACGCTGATGAGGTTGGCACGTAAGTCGCTGTCGATCGACATCTGTTTGCCGGGCATGGCGTCAAGCGTGAAGCGTGCGCCTACCTCGGCCACCCGTTCCGACCCCTTGGTGATGACCATGAAATTGACCACCGTCAAAATCATGAAAATCACCATGCCGACCGCCAGGTTGCCGCCCACCACGAATTGTCCGAACGCTTCCACGATGTGGCCGGCGTCCTGGTCCAGCAGAATCAGGCGTGTCGTGGCAATCGACAGCGCCAGGCGAAACATGGTTGTGATCAGCAGCACCGAAGGGAACGTCGAGAAGGCGAGTGGGCGGGGCAACTGCATGGCCAACATGATCAGCAGACAGGAGATGCAGATGTTCACCGCGATCAGAATGTCTACCAGCCAGGTGGGTATCGGGGTAATCATCATGAACACAATGGCCAGCACGATAAACGCACCGACGACTTCTGAGCGGCGCATCGCCGCGAGTGCCAAACGGTTTAGCAGGTCGATAATCAGATTCATCAGGCCGGGTTCCCCTTGAGCTGGTTTTGCTCTTGCTGAGTGAGTTCGGCCATCAGCAACAACAGGTTCCCCAAAGCATTCTGCCGGGACTTGAGGTCTTGCCACAGCAAGATAGGCAGCTGTTGGAGCATCGGGCGCAGGCCGTTGAGAAACGACAACTGATGCTTGAGTTGCGCGCCGCCGATAAATTGCGTGAGTTGCAAGGTTTCCTGCAGGTTCATGCCCTTGCCCGAGAGTACGAGCAGGTGTTTGAGAAACGTCGGTGCGCTGACCTGCAGTTGCGGGTTCTTGTCACGCATGCGCCCGAGCAGGTGTTCGCAGCTTTTAAGCAGCGTCGATACATGCTTGGCGGTATTCACGCCATGCATCAAGGTGCGTAATTGCTGGCGAGGACTCGATGGATTGACTGAGGCAAGGTCGTCGGCAATGGCACGACGCAGGTCGCGCAAGGTCGGCTCGAACTGCGCTTCGCCATCCTCCTGACCCAGTAGCGTGTCGATGAGGCTGGATATGGTGGGCTGGCCTACGACGCCGTTGTAATACAATTCCCGCAGATTCTTGCGTCGCTGCGAGTCCAGCCCCGATCTGGAAAAGGCCCGGGCAGTATTGATACCCGCGCGGGCTCTGTTGCCATGGCGCTGCCGGAGTGCGCTGGCGTGATCCGACAGCACCTGGTGCTCATCCCGGGCACCTTCGTGATGCGCTTGTTTCATGGCTGCTTGCAGCATGACGTGCGCTTTGGCCGGGTCCCCGCCAGCGAAGGCGAGCACCCGGCCAAGCAGCGACTCATCAGAGCGTTGACGTTTCAGGGTCTGGCGCAGGGTACGCACTGCTTCATCCAGCCTTTTGTCATTACTGCCCATCAGCATCTGATAAAGCTCACCGAGCTTCATCGCCTTTGATTGCAAGACGGTACCGCCGATGACCAGCTCACGCTGGCTGAGCTCTTTGCTTTGTTGGATCAATGCCGAGGTGAATCGCGCCACCTGGTGCGGCGTGGTGCCCTGATCTTTTGCGATGTGCGACGCCGTCTTCGTAGCGGATAACGCTGGGCGGGCGCTTGCCGGATTGACCGAATGAATCGCGACTGGGGTGAAACCGGGGATTTTCATGGGACGGCATCGATGCAAAGAGTCATGCGCAATGAGTGGCGCAAACCCACCATCGGGTTCCTGAACTCAGAGCTTTCGCGCGGGCGTGCATAAATGCGCGACGACTTCGATCGGTTTATGCAAAAGATTGCACGAACAGAAAAAAACTTAAAAAAATCTTCATGAATAACAGTGCCTTAGATCGCGCAAACGGTTGGCACGCATATCGCTCTTACAGCCGGACTTACCGCCAAATGGTTATTGTCCATGTGTGTAATCAACTCGATCACTTATCCGGCTCCGGCTTCTCTCCTTCGTCAGCTCGACCGCAGGATGGTGCAGAAGGTGCGGTTGTTTATCAGGGCAAAGGTCGCGAACCCTGATGATGCGGAGGATCTGCTCCAGGCAACCTTCCTCGAAGCGCTACGTAACGAGCACAAGTTTCGGCACGACTCGCTGCTGCTGACCTGGCTCTGCGGCATTGCCTTCAACCTCATTCGCAGTCATTTCAGGCGCCTCTACAACCAGCCGTTTCATGACGACCTGCAAGAGTGCGGTGTATTGGAAATGGCCGACAGTCGCGATGTTGTGTCCGAGGTCAGTGGCTTGCGTCAGCTGGTGCGAGTCTTTCGTGCGATGGAAACCTTGCCGCCGAATATGGAGGAGGTGATTCGGGTCGCGATGGAAATGGAAGGTAATTACCTGGAGACCGCCGCTCGGCTGGATATACCGGTTGGCACGGTGCGTTCGCGTTTGTCGCGGGCCCGCGAGCAACTCAAGCGGCGAGTCTCCAGCGAGTACTGAGCCCAAGCGAATCTGCGCCACGGCGACAAGAACAGGGAACCTCTTTCGCCTCTGGCTCCACGCATTATTTAGATCCCATCTTCAAGGAGTGCCCGGTATGCGAATTTGCATCGCTTACAGCCAAGGGCCTGATGACAATTCGAAGGCCGGACAAGTTATTGCACGGATTGCGAACTGGACATTCGAGACATCATCGGTAAGCGCCGGGAATGTGCAGGCGAACCTGGCTTCCAGCCGAACATTACTGGTATTCAGGCCAACCAGCATTGAGCTGGTATTGCAGGAAACGACCAGAGCGCTCGTCGAAAAATCACCTTCAGCCAAACGTCAGTTTGATCGACTGATGAGGCGATTATTCGATACCGGCGCTGTTTCGCAGCCCACACATCAAACCGCTTTGCCTGAGCACTACGCCTTCGAACCGATCGCCACCATGTCAGCGAACCTGGAGCATTGATTTTGAGCCTGTCTATCTCTCCCATTCGTAGCTCCACCCCCGACACGCTCCTTGCGCCTGAAAACCACAATGAGCGGTTTAGACGGCACGCCGGTTCAAATCCCGAAGTGGCTGGCGATATGTTCGCGGCTCGCCCCGAGCGGCCGATCAATTTCGGCCCGCCGCCGGAGGTGCCTAACGGGCCTGTGCCTGCACAGAAGAGTGATACCGAGCAAACTGAGCTGATGATGCAACTGATGGAAGTCATCATGAAGGCCATCATGCAGTGGCTCCACGCCTTGATGAATCAACAGGAAGGGGGCGGGGGAGGTGGGATTGCCCAACCGGGGCATCACCCCCACAACACGTTGATGGCGCAACCGGGCGGTTCTGCTGCGCCTGGCGGTGGAGTCAACAATGCCCAGGCCGGTGGCGTGGCAGGCAGTCCGGCCTTGAGCGGTCAGGGTGGGTTGCACTTGCCCGCGCAATTGGAGCCGTATCGCCAGGATATCGTGGATGCCTCCAATGCTACGGGTGTTCCAGGCAACGTGATAGCAGGGCAGATCTGGGCGGAGTCCAGAGGCAACCTGAATTCCAGCAGCACCAATGTCAACGGCAAGACCGACGCTGGCTTGATGCAAGTCAACGCCGACACGTTCGCTCAATTGAAGAGGGACAATCCGGCGCTGCTTGGCAATGCCGACGTCAACAACCCCCGGGACAACATCATGGCGGGTGCCCTCTATTTGCGCGATCAGACCAATGCTTTCGGTGGCGACATCAGCGCAGGACTGCGCGCCTATAACTCCGGCCCCGACAAGGTGAATCGCAACGATTTGGCGGATACCGGAGGGGTAGGGGATCCCGGTTATCCGGCCAACGTATTGAAGTTCGCCGAGATCATTGGAAGCGGCAGAGGTCAACTGCCTGGCTGATAGACACGTCGCGTTTGCGCAGAACATAAACCCGCATGTAAGGAGTAGCACCTCATGGGTATCAATAGAGCCGAATCGCCCGTGTCACTGCGCACACTAGAGAGCCGTCATGTTGACGATGCGCGATCAACGCACCTGGAGCGAACAGGGGACGTATCGTCTGTTGATGGAGACAACTCTCCAGAGCTGATCGCGCTGAAGGACAAACTTGACGGCCTGTTCGAACCCCATCGGACGGCTGAGAACCATGAGGCCATCAATGCCTTGATTCATGATCGGGCCGTTGAATTGAAGGAAATGGGAGAGACGCCGGAGACGGTCGAAGCGTTGCTCGACAAAGCGGCGCGCATGGATCGTGTAACGGCTCCGGTGCAAGGTGGGGTGGCTTCCGTACCCTTTGCGGCGGCCTCGGTTGTTTTGGACAAGGCGCCCAAGTTGACGGCTCATGTTGCCGATAATCCAGCCTTGACCGGCTTTGTGGCGGGCGCTTTTTCCGGTGCGGTGGATGCAGTAGGCGGTGGTCTGCTGGCGAGAGCCACGCACGACACTTATTGGCTAAAGCCGCCGCCGGAAACCCTGGAGCCGGTGATGCAACAAGCGCTGACCAGCAAAAAGGAGGAAACCAGGGTGAGTAACGCTGGGGAATGTGCGCTGTCCTGGCAGACTTTCAGTGCTCGCAATGCTGTGCGCTTGGTGGTAGCGGGTGCCATGAATGCCACAGTCGGACCGAAGGCTGCCTCGGCGGTTGATACGGCTATCACCTCAGCGGGAAGTTTGGCTGCCGGCGCAGGTTATGCCCATCTTATGAATAAAAACGACTTGCAGGCCCATCGTGCCGGGCCCGCCTATCTTTTAGGTCGTACCGACTGGAAGACTCAATATCAAGCGCTGAAAGAAAGTACACCACTGAGCCCGTTGGCAAACGGCGCCAAACGTATGGCCAAGCTTCCCCTGAGCTTGTTGACCGATGTGACACCGGCTTTGAGTGGCGCGGTATCCTTTTCAAGTCTGGTCTCCAACGCAGGCGTACTGGGTGGCGGTTTCGCTTTGACATCGCTGGCTCGCGATGCGGCCAAAGACCTGGCAACCCAGAAAGGTCTGGGGCCAGGAGAGGTCGCTGTGGTAGACCACACGGTTAACCTCGCCATGTCGGCACTTACTTTTGGTTCTTATGGGGTGGCCAGTGTTGCAACCGAGCCCCTCAGCGATGCGGCCGTAAAAGTATTGCAAGAGGATGTTCCCGCCAAAGCGCAGGAAGTTGCTGATGCAACTCTCGAGACCGGCAAGGCGCTGGCGCGAGACGCTGTCACTACGGCGAGAGAAATAACGGACCGCGTGTTGGAGCATCGCAGACTCAGAGAGGGTCGCGGTGCGACGGAGAACCCCGTCTGATTCACGCGTCTCGGATGATGTCGGTAGGCGTAGTCAGGTGCTGCTGATTGGATAAACACTGAGGCTACCAACTATAAGAATACAAAAAACGGGATGAGCAAGTGGCGTCATGCGCCTTATTCAAGGGCGGCAGAGAAATCGAATTGAATGAGGAACCTTTAAACTAATAGGCACCACTCATTTAGTGCGATGTCATCGCGAAGACTACGTTTCATCACTCATTAATAAAGGGGTGGCATATGAAAAAAGCAACTTTTAAAGCTGTTGGTTCGGTTAAAACCTACCTGGTATTGGCTATCTCGGCTGCTGGGTTCGCTTCTCAAACCGTAATGGCAGGTGGTATTAGTCCAGGCTGGTAAATATCCAGTTTCTAGTGCTATGAGTATGCGCTTGGCATTCATGCCAAGCGCTTTTTTTTTGCCGCAGCAAAATGGCGGGGCATTTTTAAAGCTGTAAATATCTGGCTAAATGCAAGGCGTCAGGGTGATAGGCACCATCCTGTATTTTTAGCCTCAGATGCCCATTATGCGATCCTATCTACCTATCAAGCCCAGCGTTGAAGCTTATTCAGTCTGGCCATAAGCTCATCCTGCTCTGAGGCACGCAGCGAGGCAACTGCTCGGGTCGCGGAAGATAACGGGTTGATCATAGGAATTGAAGGTGTGTAGTTCGTTGCATATAAGCTTTCCATTGCGCTTATATGCTGCTTGAGCGCGGCACTTCGATCTTCCTCGGGTAGATGTTGCAACCCATGCAGGTTCATATTTCTCAAGGTCCAGGCCATCTGGTCTTTTGTTGTCCTCATTCCCATGGGCTGGGCCGATGTGACGACTTCACGCAACTTGCTTGATGCAGCCAAGCCTGTAGTGGCCAAGACCGGCGCGCGTGTGAAGTTCAACAACGACGCCATTGCGCCCGCCAGTTTCATGCTTTGCCGGGGTGAGGTATCAATTAATGATAGAGTCTGCTCGATCGTTTTTTTCAAATGCTCAACGTCTCGAGTACCCTCGCTTAACTCTGAAAGTTGGCGTTGCAAATAGGTTGCCAGGTGGCGACTCAGTTCTTGATGATCTGCAGAGTGGAGGGGTGAGGCTAATAACCTTAAGGCATCGTCTATTGCCTGGGGGGCAGCGCGTCCATGACCAGCATTGAACTGGCGGACCAATTTCTGCAATTGGTTATGCTCCCGGCCGGCGTTGGGTAAGGTCTGGTGATAAGCACGCGCTGTCCTGGCGAGCGCAGCCTTGTCTTTTGCGGGCAAATGACCGGCCACCTCCAAAAGGATATCTTGCGGAACATTGCTCAAAGGGCTGGGCCCGAGTGAGTGGTCTGCAGATGAATGATTAAACTGAATACCCGTCAAGAGTGACTCGCGTGGATGGTTCGCAGGGGCATCCTGTCGTGCCGGCGCTGTTTGCCTTCCGGTAGGTTGCACATCGTGTGGACGGGCGGCTGGGCCGGCGGCAGGAGCCTCTGGCGGTAATGGATCGATCGAGGTGGCGTCGCTATGATATTTGCGCACGCCGGAAATACAGTTGCCCATTGTGATTACTCCCTGTGTATCAAATCCAATGAGTGGTTCCAGATTCTCTGCGAGTTCCCAAACCCGATCACAGCTACAGCAACTGTTATGTAAGGACAGGGACCGCGGGAATTTCGCAGAATGTAACGATGAAGGGAACTCACCGCAAACAAGTAGCCACTCACAGCCACGTGATTCGCCTGAACCCAGGCGTTATCTTTAATGTTGTTACTTTTACCGTTGGTTACATTGCGCCTCTACCACCGGGAAAAATCTCAACCTGATTCATATTTGATTTTTAATAGGTTCAATGAGAGGAAAGCAAATGTCAGCTCGAATTCCAGGCGGGGTATATTTCCCACCGGTGAGGCATATCGACGCTCATACTGAAACCCATGTGAATCAGCAGGAAGCTAGTTCGAGGGAGCCTCACGACGCTGCCTCACCGCCGTCCAGGCGCTTTGAGCGCGGCCGTATCAGTCCTTTTCCTGTGGGAGAGTCCAGCGTTCCAGCCTCCCGATCGCACGGGCCCTTTGAGCAGGGGCGTATTGAGCCTTTTCTCGTAGGAGAGTCCAGCGTTCCAGCCTCCCGGTCGCACGGGCCCTTTGAGCAGGGGCGTATTGAGCCTTTTCTCGTAGGAGAGTCCAGCGTTCCAGCCTCCCGGTCGCACGGGCCCTTTGAGCGTGGCCGTATCGATCCTTTTCCTGTAGGAGAACCCAGCGTTCCAGCCACACGGCCGCTCAGTCGCTTTGTGCCAGGCCGCATCAATCCTTTTCATGTGGGAGAGTCCCAAAGTCTAGCCTCAAGTTCGGCAAATACTCCGCAGGGGGAACGCATCATTCGGCCGCCACTTCGACATGAGCAACACCAGGCTCTTCCTTTATCGGCTCTTGAACTGTCTGCAAATTTCGCCAGAGAAGGAGGGCGCGGTCATGACAGTGAAGAGACACAGCCTTACACCTCGCTACCCGTAGCACTTCAGCAATCCGCTGATGCAGCGCGCGCGAGGCGTCATCGACCGAATTTTTCTGAGATAAGAGATTCTGGCCAAGGCACACCCACTCAGCCCTCTTTACAGGGCCATGGAACCGTACCTCCACCACGTTATTCCACGTTATTCGTCGGGAATCCGGACGAACTCCCCCCTCCGGACGAACTCCCCCCTTACACCATCACCGAGGAATAGACGTCTAAACAGTAAGCGGCATGCCCGTGGTGATGTGATTGTTGTGCGCTACACGGACGACAGCGGGTTGGGTTTCAGGGAAAAAGCTGAGCACTGATAACTCTGCCAACACGTGGCCCAGCCTTGCCGCTCGGTAGGACTCCTATACCTCTTCTGATGCCTAAGATGAGACCCGCTTGGGCGTTGGACTGTGGTGGGGGTAGTCCGCGGTCTAGGTAGCGACGCGCATAACCATGGGCTCGGTGACGAGCCAGATGGCGTCGATGCGGATCACTCGGACAGCTCACGGACAAAGCAGGGCCCCGTATCTTCAGTCAAAGGGGGGCCGCCAAAGGCGAGTAACTCCGTGCATACAATCTGTTACCGAGCACTTTGAGGACGGCGTTGCGCATCGGAGTCGGCCACGCCCGCATTTTATCCCGGGCTGCACATTGCTTTTGCGTCCATTCCACGCGATGTCTGCGTTTGGCGGTGTAAGTCGCGAGTGCGTCATCTGGGCTCCCTGCTGCGGCTATAGACTCTGCCAATACCAGCGCATCCTCAAGAGCCATGCCCGCGTTCTGCGCCATACTCGGTGAGGCTGCGTGAGCCGCATCGCCAATGAGCACAACACGTCCCTTTACCCAATCGTCCATGACGACTTGTTCTATTTTGCTGAAATGCACCAGCGTGCCTTCCGGTATCTGCGTAATGAGCGGCAAAATAGGACCGGAAAAATCTTTGAACAGTGCTGGCAGCGATGCTTGCGCGGTTGTGCTCTGAATGTCCTGGAAGGCGAGCGCGGTATCGGCGTATACATAGATGTCATTGGCGTTTACGGGAATTGCGAGCAGAGCTTTGCGATGACCCAGCATCGCCGTCCAGCTATCAATGGCTGTGGTGTTACGCGTTATGAAGCGCCAGCTGACATTACCGACGTAGGTCGGATTGATCGCCGGGAACAGCATGCCGCGTACCGATGAACCAATACCATCAGCACCGATGACAATGTCATAAGTGGAGGATGAACCATCGGAAAAGCTCACCTGGCATGTCGTGGCTGATAGCTTGATCGTTTCTACCGCCAATCCAAAACGTAGCTGAGTCCGAGACAAGGATTGACGCAGAATGCCGTGCAACCCAGCGCGAGGAAGTGAGAGGCAGGGCCCGCATGATCCCCACACGTCTTGGGTCTGTGTCACAGATAGCTGCCTGCCGTTTTTGTCGAGGATGCTTTGGGTGCGGATGACGGCGGCGGCACTTTGAACACGGTCGAGCAGGCCCAGTTGTTTGAGCGCGCGGCCAGCGTTTCCCGGCAGAAACAGTCCTGAGTCACCAGAGGCCTCGTCAGGGCGGCGTTCCACCAAATCTGCCTGGTAGCCTTTGAGTTCAAGCGCTCTGGCCATGGAAAAACCGGCGATTCCGCCACCGACAATCAAAATTCTCATCCACAAGCCCTCAGTCATATCAAGTCTTTGTAACAACAGCCAAAGTTGGCAATTTATTCCGGCGGTGTAATGCAACTATCAGGCAGGGCTGCTTCTCCAGCTTGCCTATGGATGGAACTGCGCCCATTTCGAAGGGCTGCACACATTAGTCGAATCGATGAGTGGCTCCACCGCTACGAAGAGTTCCCTGCGTTGTGTGAACGCAAGCGCTTTCTCGGCAGTGCCCGCTAAAAATAAAGCAGTGCGCGGGGACCGTGGCTCACTTGGACCAGCCGCCTGATTGCGTCGAGCCCGGCACTCGTAGGAGTTCATGTCCTCAACTTGATTTCAATCAAGGGCCGCGCAGGGGAGTGGGTCCTACCATGATCGCCAAGATCCTGTCCTTAAGCCCTGGCGTCCATGACCCCTCCCTTTGTGATGCTGCACCCATCCCGCTTCTGGCTCCATGGGCTGTTCGTTCTCCTGCTGTTGATCGCAAGCCTCGCCCAGGCCAAGGACTACGGAGATATCCAGCAACAGCGCATCCACCAGGTCCTGAGCCCGGTCGATTCGATCTCCGAGCCCGACGGCCCCTTCAAGGTTCGCAAACTGTCCGCTGCCGGCAAGGTCGTCGGCTATGTGTTCCAGAGCTTGGATGTGGTGGACATTCCCGCTTATTCAGGCAAGCCCATCAACGTCCAGGTGATCCTCGATCCGGCCGGTGTGATCCTCGATGCTTTTGTGCTTGAGCACCACGAACCGATCCTGCTGATCGGCATTGCCGAAGAAAAACTCCACGCGTTCAGTGCCCGCTACAGCGGCATCAAGGTCAATCAACGGGTGGTGGTGGGGCATTCCAGCGACCCCAACGCGGTGACGGTGGATGCAATTGCCGGCGCCACCGTGACGGCGATGGTGGTCAATGAAGTCATCATGCGCGCCGCTCACGATGTCGCGGTTTCCCTGGAGCTGGTCAAGGGGGACGCGGGGTTGGCGGTGGCGCCGGCACGCGTGCGCGATGACCTCTACGAACCCGCCGACTGGAAAACCTTGACCGGCAACGGCGCGGTGCGTCGCCTGCACCTGACGCGCGGCCAGGCCGATGCTTCCTTCAAGGGGACCGAGGCCGAGGGTGTTGAAGCCGCCAGCGCCGAGCAAGCAGACGACACCTTCATCGACCTGTATGTCACCCACCTGAACCCGCCCACCATCGGTCGCAACCTGCTGGGCGAGGCGCAATACCGCACGTTGATGGCCGAACTCAAACCCGGCGAGCAGGCCATCGCCGTGATGGGCAGCGGTCGCTATTCCTTCAAGGGCTCGGGGTATGTGCGCGGCGGCATTTTCGATCGGGTACAGGTGCGTCAGTTCGGCGACGCCATCAGCTTTCGCGACCTGGACTTCCAGCGTCTGGACGACGTGGCGCCGACGGACATGCCGGAGTTCGACGAAATGGCGATTTTCATCGTCCGCGCCTCCCACCGTTTCGACCCGGGTTCGCCCTGGAGCCTGGAGCTGCTGGTGCGTCGTCAGACCGGACCTGTCAGTGGCATCTTCAGCAGCTTTGAACTGGCTTATCAATTGCCCGAGCCCTATCTGGAAAGGCCATTGCCAACGGCTGAACAACTGGCAGCTGCCGAAGAAGCCAGCCGACCGATGTGGTTGACCCTCTGGTACCAGAAAAGCCTCGAGATCAGCGTACTGGGCGTGGCCCTGCTGGTGCTCACGGCGATCCTGTTCCTGCAGGATGCGCTGGCCCGGCGCCCGAAGCTGTTGCACTGGGTCCGCCGTGGCTACCTGATGTTCACCGTGGTGTTTCTCGGTGGTTATGCATTGGCCCAGCTGTCGGTGGTCAATGTGCTGACCTTCGTTCATGCCCTGTTCGAAGGCTTTCGCTGGGAACTGTTCCTCACCGATCCGCTGATTTTCATCCTTTGGGTGTTCACCGCCGCCAGCATTCTGTTGTGGGGGCGCGGGGTGTTCTGCGGGTGGCTGTGTCCGTTCGGTGCGTTGCAAGAGTTGCTCAACGAGCTGGCGCGCAAGTTGAAAGTGCCGCAGTACGAGCTGCCGTTCGCCGTCCACGAGCGACTCTGGGCAATCAAATACATCATTTTGCTGGTGCTGTTCGGCGTCTCGCTGGAGTCGATGTCCAGCGCCGAACGGTTGGCCGAAGTGGAGCCCTTCAAGACCGCCATCACCCTCAGGTTCGACCGTCAGTGGTGGTTCGTGGCGTATGCGCTGGGTCTGCTGGTGGTCAACCTGTTCACCCGCAAAGTCTATTGCCGCTACATCTGCCCGTTGGGGGCCGCCCTGGCGATGCCGACCCGGCTGCGATTGTTCGACTGGCTCAAGCGCCGCAAGGAATGTGGCAACCCCTGCCAGCTGTGCGCCAAGGAATGCGAGATCCAGGCGATTCACCCCGATGGCCGGATCAACGCCAACGAATGTCACTACTGCCTCGATTGCCAGATGACCTGGCACAACGAAAACAAATGCCCGCCACTGATCAACAAGCGCAAAAAGCGCAGCAAGGCGAGCGCGACCGAGACGCAACTGATTCCCGTGGTGCAGGTGACCCCGGCGCCTTAAGACACCCGAATGTCCTGTCCCTTGACCCTTTCATTCTTCATGGAGCACACAGCATGAGCGATAAAAAAACCGAAACCAGCGGCGCGGTCGAAGAACCCAGGGGCGTCAGCCGTCGAGGATTTCTAGGGACCAGTGCGGTGACCGGCGCCGTACTGGCCGGCGCCACGGCGCTGGGCGGCGCGGTGTTCACCCGTGAGTCCTGGGCTGCGGCGGCCAAGGAAGCCAAGTCCAAAGTCCACGTCGGCCCCGGCGAGCTGGACGACTATTACGGTTTCTGGAGCGGTGGCCATCAGGGCGAGGTGAGGGTGTTGGGCGTACCGTCCATGCGCGAGCTGATGCGTATTCCGGTGTTCAACGTCGACTCGGCCACCGGTTGGGGGCTGACCAACGAAAGCAAGCGCATCCTGGGTGACAGCGCCAAGTACCAGAACGGCGACTGCCATCACCCACACATCTCCATGACCGATGGCAAATACGACGGCAAATACCTGTTCATCAACGATAAGGCCAATTCCCGGGTCGCGCGCATTCGCCTGGATATCATGAAGTGCGACAAGATTCTCACCGTGCCCAACGTCCAGGCGATCCATGGCCTGCGCCTGCAAAAGGTGCCGTACACCAAGTACGTGTTCGCCAACGCCGAATTCGTCATCCCGCACCCCAATGACGGTCGCACGTTCGACCTGCAAGACAAGAACAGCTACACGATGTTCAACGCCATCGACGCCGAAAAAATGGAAATGGCCTTCCAGGTGATCGTCGACGGCAACCTGGACAACTCCGACGCCGACTACACCGGCAAGTACGCCGCTAGCACCTGCTACAACTCCGAGAAGGCCTACGACCTGGGCGGCATGATGCGCAACGAGCGTGACTGGGTGGTGGTATTCAACATCCCGCGCATCGAAGCGGCGATCAAGGCCGGCAAGTTCATCACTCTGGACGGCTCCAAGGTGCCGGTGGTCGATGGTCGTAAAACCGATGGCAAGGACAGCGCGTTCACCCGCTACATCCCGGTGCCGAAGAATCCCCACGGGCTCAATACCTCGTCCGACGGCAAATACTTCATCGCCAACGGCAAGCTGTCGCCCACCGTCTCGATGATCGCCATCGACCGGCTGGATGATCTATTCGACGACCGCTACAAAGACCCGCGCGAGGTGATCGTCGCTGAGCCGGAACTGGGCCTGGGGCCGTTGCATACCACCTTCGACGGGCGCGGCAATGCCTACACCACCTTGTTCATCGACAGTCAGGTGGTGAAGTGGAACATGGACGAGGCCATCCGTGCCTACAAGGGCGAGAAGGTCAACTACATCAAGCAAAAGCTCGATGTGCAGTACCAACCCGGCCACAACCACGCGTCCCTGACCGAAACCAGCGAGGCGGACGGCAAATGGCTGGTGGTCTTGTGCAAGTTCTCCAAGGACCGCTTCCTGCCCACCGGTCCGCTGCACCCGGAAAACGACCAGTTGATCGACATTTCCGGCGAAGAGATGAAGCTGGTACACGATGGCCCGGCCTTTGCCGAACCCCATGACTGCATCCTTGCCCGGCGTGACCAGATCAAGACCCAGAAGATCTGGAGCCGCACCGATCCGTTCTTCGCTGAAACCGTGGCCTTGGCCAAGAAGGATGGCATCAACCTGGAGACCGACAACAAGGTCATCCGTGACGGTAACAAGGTGCGGGTCTACATGACTTCGATGGCGCCGGCCTATGGCCTGACGGAGTTCACCGTCAAGCAAGGCAACGAGGTGACGGTGACGATCACCAACATCGACCAGATCGAAGACGTCTCCCACGGCTTTGTCATGACCAACCACGGCGTGAGCATGGAGATCAGCCCGCAACAGACCTCGTCCATCACCTTCATCGCCGACAAGGCCGGTTTGCATTGGTACTACTGCAGCTGGTTCTGCCACGCCCTGCACATGGAAATGGTCGGGCGCATGCTGGTTGAAAAGGCCTGAGCAGGTTCAACGAGGAGACGGGTTCAATGACCGGTAACCAGCAACAGCCTGCGGGCTACGCTCGCGCACCGGTCATTGCCCTGGTGCTCCTGCTACTGTCGGGCGGCGCGCTTGCCGCGCCGCAGCCGATCACCGACTTGCCATTGCAGGCCGACGGTGAACGGCAATGGCGCCTGCCTGCGGGCCAATACCGCGGCTCGTTCAGCATCGACCAACCCATGACCCTCACGTGCGCGCCGGATGCGGTATTCCAGGGGCAGGGTGAGGGCAATGGGTTGATCATTCGCGCCCCGAACGTCCAGGTCCAGGGCTGTACCTTCCTGAACTGGGGCCACGACCTCACGGCCATGAATGCCGCGGTGTTCATCCAGCCTGTCGCCCAGGGTGCGGTGGTCCGTGCCAACCGCATGCAGGGCCAGGGTTTCGGTATCTGGGTCGATGGCGCGCGGGACGTCAGCCTGATCAACAACCGCATCCAGGGCGATCCCGGGCTGCGCTCCCAGGACCGGGGGAACGGCATTCACTTGTACGCGGTACACGGTGCCCGGGTCATCGGCAACCACGTACGCGAGACCCGCGACGGCATCTATATCGACACCTCCAACGGCAACCTGCTCGAGGGCAACATCCTTGAGGATTTGCGCTACGGCGTGCACTACATGTTCGCTAACGATAACCGTCTGTTGGGCAACGTCACCCGGCGCACCCGCACCGGTTATGCCTTGATGCAAAGCCGTCAACTGACGGTCATCGGCAACCGCTCCGAACAGGACCAGAACTACGGGATCCTGATGAACTACATCACCTATTCCACCCTGCGCGACAACGTGGTCACCGATGTTCGCGACGGGTCCACCGGCGACACCATGATCACCGGTGCCGAGGGCAAGGCCCTGTTCATTTACAACTCATTGTTCAACCGCATCGAAGGCAATCATTTCGAGCGCAGCGCGGTGGGCATCCACCTGACCGCCGGTTCGGAGGACAACCGCATCGCCGGCAACGTGTTCGCCGGCAACCAGCGCCAGGTCAAATACGTGGCCACGCGGTTGCAGGAGTGGTCGGTGGACGGGCGCGGCAATTACTGGAGTGATTACCTGGGTTGGGATCGCAATGGCGACGGACTGGGAGACGTGGCCTATGAACCCAACGACAACGTCGATCGCCTGCTGTGGCTGTACCCCCAGGTACGGCTGTTGATGAACAGTCCGGGTATCGAGCTGCTGCGCTGGGTACAGCGGGCGTTCCCGGTCATGAAATCCCCCGGGGTGATGGACAGCCATCCATTGATGCACGCGCCGCTCCAGCCCCCGCCACGCAACAGTGCTCAGGAGGACGCGTCTTGAACGTCGTCGAGATCGAAGGCGTCAGTCAGCGCTACGGCAATGCCGCTGTGCTGCGCGGGCTGAACCTGAACCTGGCCCAGGGCGAAGTGCTCGGCCTATTTGGGCACAACGGTGCGGGCAAGACCACGACCATGAAACTGATACTCGGTCTGCTGCGCGCCAGTGAGGGTCAGGTGCGAGTATTTGGCCGGGAGCCGAGTGATCCGGGCGTGCGCAGAATGCTCGGTTACCTGCCGGAGAACGTGATGTTCTATCCGCAGTTGAGCGGGCTGGAAACCCTGCGCCATTTCGCCCGGCTCAAGGGCGCGGCGCCAGAACAGGTCGAGCGCTTGCTGGAGGAGGTAGGGCTGGCGCAAGCGGCCCGGCGGCGTGTGCGCACGTACTCCAAGGGCATGCGCCAGCGCCTCGGGCTGGCCCAGGCCTTGCTTGGCCAGCCGCGACTGCTGTTGCTGGACGAACCCACCGTCGGCCTGGACCCCATCGCCACCCAGGACCTCTATCAACTGCTCGATCGGCTGCGCTGGCAGGGCACCAGCATCATTCTTTGTTCGCACGTCTTGCCTGGCGTGGAAGCTCACATCAACCGCGCCGCGATTCTCACCCAAGGTCGCCTGTTGGCCCTGGGCAGCCTGGACCGGTTGCGCGAAGACGCGGGGCTGCCGACGCTGATCCGCGCCTCGGGCCTGTCGCGGGCCGACTGGCTTCGCCAGCATTGGCGCAGCGAAGGGCACCTCACCCAAGGGTGGGGCGCGCAAGGGCTGCAGGTGTCCGCGCCGGATGGCAGCAAACTCAAGTTGCTGCGCCAGTTACTGGCCCAGGATGACCCGACGGATGTCGAGATCAAACCGCCGTCCCTGGAAGATTTGTACCGTCACTACATGGTTCGCGCGGCGACCGAGGAGGCCGGCTCATGAACCCGATCTGGAACATGGCCCGCAAGGAATTCAGTGACGGCTTGCGCAACCGCTGGTTGTTGGCGATCAGTCTGTTGTTCGCCGTGCTGGCCATCGGCATCGCCTGGCTTGGCGCGGCGGCGTCCGGCCAGTTGGGGTTTACCTCGGTGCCGGCAACGGTGGCGAGCCTGGCCAGCCTGGCAACGTTCCTGATGCCGTTGATCGCCTTGTTGCTGGCCTATGACGCGATCGTCGGCGAGGACGAGAGCGGCACCTTGCTGCTGTTGCTGACGTATCCGTTGGGGCGCGGGCAGTTGCTGCTGGGCAAGTTTGTCGGTCACGGCCTGATCCTGGCGCTGGCGACCCTGATCGGCTTTGGTTGCGCGATGTTCGCCATAGCCCTGCTGGTGGACGATATCGAGCTGAGCCTGCTGCTCTGGGCCTTTGGCCGCTTCATCGTCTCCAGCACGCTGTTGGGTTGGGTTTTTTTGGGGCTGGCCTATGTGCTGAGCAGCCTGTCGGCGGAGAAATCCACCGCCGCCGGGCTGGCGCTGGGGGTGTGGTTTTTCTTCGTGCTGGTGTTTGACCTGGCGTTGCTGGCACTGCTGGTGCTGAGCGAGGGCCGGTTCAGTCCGGACCTGCTGCCGTGGCTGTTGCTGTTCAACCCCACCGATGTGTATCGGCTGATCAACCTGTCGGGGTTCGACGCCGGTTCCAGCGGCCTGGCAGTGCTGACCTTGGGCAGCGACCTGCCGATGCCCGGGCCTTGGCTCTGGCTGTGCCTGTGGTTGTGGATGGCTGTGCCGTTGTGGCTGGCCTATCGGTTGTTCAACCGTCGGTGTCCGTGATTTCTGATCTTGATAGAGGGAGCATGTAACGATGAACAGGGTGTATTCGAGGACAGGCCGAGTTCTCGCCGGAGTGTTGGTGTGCCTGGTGCTGGTGGCATGCGGCAAGCCTGAGTCGACACCGGCCTCAAAGGCGGCGCTGGCGTTCCATCCCAGTGACGAGTGCCATGTCTGCGGCATGGTCATCACGGATTTTCCCGGACCCAAGGGCGCCGCAGCGACCGCCAGCGGCGTGAAGAAGTTCTGCTCGCCGGCCGAGATGCTCGGCTGGTGGCTGCAGCCGGAGAACCATCGGGCCGACGTCCAGTTGTACGTCCACGACATGGGGCGCAGCCACTGGAACACCCCGGATGATGAGCACCTGATCGATGCCCGGACCGCCTATTTCGTCGTCGGCTCCAAGCTCAAGGGCGCCATGGGCGTCGTCCTGGCCACGTTCGCCGACGCCCAGGCGGCGGAAAAACTCGCCCGCGAGACCGGCGGCCAGGTGCTGCGTCTGCAAGACATCGACCAGAAGCTGCTGGGACAGGCCACCGCTATGTCGCCGATGAATCATTGAACGAGCAACCTGCTCCCGCTGAGGTGAGCAGGTTTGCCCTGATCGCCCGTTCAGTGAGACGTACCTTCGGCAAATTCGATCTTGTTGCCCACGTTGTATTTGCCTGAAGGTTTGTTCATGGGCAGGCGCTTGATTTCCTTGAGGGTGTGGCTGTCGTAGACGATCAGCGCGCCGTCGGTGTCCCAGATGCTCAACAGCAGGTAGCGGCCGTCGTGGGTAAATTCGACGTGGGCGGCGGTTTTGCCGGGCATGGGGCGCAAGGTGTGGGCGATTTTCAGGGTCTGTTTGTCGATCAGGTGGATGGCATCGTTGCCGGCGGCGAAGAACACGTCGGTCCAGGCATAGCGGGAGTTGGCATGGCTGCGCAGGAAGAAACCCGGCCCGAGGGTAGGGATCTGCCTGATGACTTTCCAGGTGTTGATGTCGATCACCGACACCAGTCCTTTGCTGATGTTGGGGGTCGCGAACACCCAGCGGCCATCGCGCTTCCAATAGGTGCCCGAGCCCAGGTGCGGCATGCCCGGCAAGCTGATGTCGCTGACCACCTGGCCACTGTCAAGGTCGATCACCTGTCCACCCTGGGCCTTGCGCGAGGTGGCGAGCAACTGGCGATAGTCGGGTGAGAAGGAAAAGTCATCCAGATGATCCTGGACCTCGATGCGCCTGGGCACGAAGTCCGGGTTCGGACCGGTGGGCAGTTCCCAAACCTCGTTCACATCCTTCAGTGCGACGATGAAGCTGTTGCGCGGCGCAGCGGTATAGACCGCGCTGACCCGCGAAGCTTGGCCATCCCTGCCCAGCGTCGCGATCGTCTTGACCAGGGACAAGTCCCGGGCATCCAGCACCGCCAGATTGCCGGGCAGCGAGTTGCCCACCAGCACCCAGCGACCGTCCTTGCTCACCGCCAGGTTGCGAGTATTGAGCCCGGCCCGCACTTCGGCGATCAGCTTGAGGTTGTGCAGGTCATACAGGCTGATCCAGCCATCGCGCGACGCCAGGTAGACAAAACGCCCGTCCGGGGAAAACTTCGGTCCGCCATGCACTGCAAAGTGCGAGGCGAAGCGCGCGAGCACCTCGAACCGATCCCCGTCGACCACCGCGACGTGATGATTGCCGGCTTCCACCACCACGAACAGGTTCAGCGGGTCGGCCCGGTGTTGCGGCTGGTCGGGCAATGTGGCGACGTCCACCAGCACCCGATGACTTTGGCGAATATCCTCTTCATTCCAATTGGGCGCGACGCTGGGCGGACGCTGGAGATAAAGCGCCAGGGCGTCGATTTGTGCAGGCTCCAGCAGCGTACCGAAGGCCGCCATCTGACTGGCGGGGCGGCCATTTTCGATCACCTGGCGAATTTCGCCGGGCTTGATCCGGCCCAGGCTCTGGGGCAGTAACGCCGGCCCGGCGCCGCCGATGCGGTTCACGCCGTGGCATTGTTGGCAGAGCTGCTGGTAATTGCGCTCGGCCTGTTCCAGGTCGGCACCGGTGGTAACGGCGCCATGGCTCGTACCGATCCACAGCATCGCAAGCCCGATGCGTTTCATAGCGCCACCTTCAAAGGCTGGGGTTTGGGATGAACGCGCGCCGGATGCTGCATCGGCTGCTGGGCAAACAAGCCGACCACCTTACCGATCACCGTCAATGTCGGCAGCCCTTCAACGCAATCTCGTGCCATGGCCGGCAGTTGTTGCAGGGTGCCACGTAGCACCTGCTGGTCGGGACGAGTGCCGTTGCTGATCAATGCCGCCGGAGTCTCGGCGGCCAGGCCTGCGGCCATCAACCGTGCGGCAATGCTGCCCAGGTTCGACAAGCCCATGTAGAACACCAGGGTCTGGCTATCATCCGCCAGGCTTTGCCAAGGCAGGTTCAGATCACCTTCGCGCTGCAAGTGGCCGGTGATGAAACGGCAGGAATTGACCAGGTCGCGATGGGTCAGCGGAATGCCGGCGTAGGCGCTGCAACCGGATGCGGCAGTGATACCGGGCACCACCTGACAATCGATACCACGGGCCAGCAAGTATTCCAGCTCTTCGGCACCGCGACCGAAGATGAACGGGTCGCCGCCCTTGAGCCGGACCACCCGCTGGCCCTGGTCCGCGAGGTCGGCCAGCAATTGGTTGATCTGGGCCTGGGGCAGACTGTGGCAGCCGGCGGCCTTGCCGACGTAATGTCGGGCGCACGTCAGCGGGATCAAACCCAGCAGTTGCGCACTGATCAGGCGGTCGTAGACCACCGCGTCGGCCTGCATCAACAGGCTCCAGGCGCGTAACGTCAGCAAACCAGGGTCACCGGGACCGGCGCCGACCAACGCGACTTCCCCCGGTCTGAAGGACGATTGCAGGGCAGCGGGCAGAACGATAGAGGCAGACATGGGACTTCCTTGGTTCATCATCAGGTTCGCCGTCGGGTTATCGGGCGCAGGGCAATGCAACGCTGGGAATCAAAGTGCTGGGGAGCGTGTGCAAGCCGATTTCGTCATCGCTGAGGTGGCAGCCGGGGTCCTGGCCCCACAGGTCGCCGTCGGCCCAGGCGCGTGTGCGGGTGTTGCCATTGCAGATGGCCAGCCAACGACACTGTCCGCAGCGGCCACCCACGGTGCGCGGATGCTCGCGCAGTTTTTGCAGCAGAGCGTCGGGACGTTCCAGCCAGAGTGTGCGAAAGGGCGTCCGGCGCACGTTACCCACCGAGTGCTGCCACCAGTAAGTGTCGGGGTGTACCTCACCGGTGTTGTCGATATTGGCAATGCCGCTGCCCGAGGCGTTACCGCCCCAAGCCTTGAGCATGCGTTCCAGTTCGGCGTAGTGATGGGGCAGGCGTGAGGCTACCCATTGCAGCAACAGCACCGCATCGGCGTCGTTGTTGCCGCTGACGAAGTCCGTGTCGCGTCCGTGCAGGATGTCGCTCCAGGCCCGCTCGAAGATCAGGAGCATGGCCTCGCGGCTCATCTGTTGCCGGGCGTCGAGCTGACGACTGCGCTTGCCGCGACCGCTGTAGTTGAGGTGCGACAGGTAGAATTTCTGCACGTCGTATTCGCTCATCAGATCCAGCAGTCGCGGTAGCTGGGTGTGGTTCTGCTGGGTCAGAGTGGTGCGCAACCCGACCCGAATCCCGCGTTCGCGACACAACCTGATGGCCGCCATGGAACTGGCGAAACTGCCTTTGAGCTGGCGGAAGGCGTCGTGCGTCGCTTCCAGGCCATCGATGCTGATGCCCACATAATCGAAGTTCGCCGCCTCGATCTGCTCGATGTTGCTCGGGTCGATCAGCGTACCGTTGGTGGAAAGCGCCAGGAAGAATCCCTTGCGCCGGGCATAGGCACTGAGCTGGAACAGATCCTCGCGCAGCAGCGGCTCGCCGCCGGACAGGATCAATACCCGTACGCCCGCGTCATGCAGGTCGTCGATGACCTTGAGCGCCGCGGCCGTGTCCAGCTCATCACGAAACACGCTGTCGGCCGAGGTGGCGTAGCAGTGTTTGCAAGTCAGGTTGCAGCGCCTGAGCAGATTCCAGATCACCACCGGCGCTCGTGTACTGCCCGGTGGTGCAACACGCGGCGCGGGACATTGACCGGCCAGGGCACGCAGGTAATGGCTGATCCTCAACATAAGTCACTCCTTCCTTGTGGGGGCTAGGTTTGCCCGCCCTGAAGCCGATGCGGTCCCTCAGAAACCGAGGCGGCTGTTTCGCGAGCAAGCTTTGCTCCCACCGGCGACAGGCGCAGGCCGGTTTTTTTCAGGATGCGGCTGCTCACCAGCATGTCGTCGGCGCTACAGGCCTCACCCAGCAGATAGCGCAGGTGCTCGCGATAGCTGTCGATTTCCTCGCGACTGCGGCCATGGACCATGGCAAACAGGTTGTAGCGCCAACCGGCCCGGCGTGGGCGGCGGTAGCAGTGGCTGACAAAAGGCTGCGCACCCAGCAGCGCGCCCAGGCGCGGCACATCGGCGTCGGCGACATCCCAGACAGTCATGCCGTTGTGGCGATAACCCAGGCGATAGTGATTGGGCACCGCGGCGATGCGGCGGATCGCGCCTTCGGCCTGCAAACGCTTGAGCAGGTCGAGGGTCGATTCCACGCTCAGCCCCAGTTGCTCGGCCAGCCAGGCCCAGGGATCTTCGAGCAAGGGCAGGCCGTCCTGGGTCAGTTCCACCAGCCGCAGGGCCAGTGGCGTTTCATCCAGGCGAGGCAGCGTCTGCGGCAACGGCTCAGACCGGGAAATACAGGCCGACATGGTAAGTCTCCTCCTTGGGCAGGTTCAGCGGCTCCAGGCCGGTCAGGCGTTCGATACGCAACAAGGTGTCGCTGATCGCCTGTTCACTGGGGCAGGCAAGCACGAACCACATGTTCCAGGCGTGCTCGCGACGGTAGTTGTGGGCCACTTCGGGCATGGCCGCGAGCAGCTCGGCGATGGTGTCGAAACGCGGTTCGGGCACCGCCAGCGCCGCCAGGGTGAACGCGCCGCCCAGGCGGTCGATGTCGAACATCGGGCCGAAGCGGGTGAGTACGCCGTCGTTGAGCAACTCGTGCAGCCGGTCGAGCAGTTCGGTACTGCTGCTGTCCAGTTCATCGGCCAAGGCTTGCCAGGGCTGGCGTACCAGCGGCAAACCCAGTTGCAGGCGATTGATCAGGCGTCGGTCCAGGTCATCCATCGATCGCCACTCCGGCCGGTGTTGCGTAGCGTCCGCCACACTGCTTGAACAGGTGTGTGCTGAACAGCAACTGGTGCGGCAGATCACTCAACCAGTGCTCCTCCAACAGTGCCTGGACCTGGGCCTCGACACGGTCGCGCTGGCGACCGTGGATCATGCAGAACAGGTTGTATTGCCACTGGGGCAAGCGTCGTGGTCGTTGATAGCAAAGGCTGATGCCCGGCGCCTGGCCAAGGCGGCGACCGACTTCATCGACCAATGCATCCGGCACGTCCAGCACCAGCATGGCGTTGGCGGCAAAGCCCAATGCGCGGTGATTGACCACCAGGCCGACGCGGCGGAACAAGCCCTGTTCCTGCCAGTGCTGCACCTGGTCGAGAACCTGTTGTTCGCTGGCGTCGATCTGCTCGGCCAGGGCCTGGAAGGGCCGTGATGTCAGGGGCAGGCCGGTCTCCAGCAGACGGCGCAGTTGCAGTGACTGGTGGTCACTCAGGGTCGTGTTCATGGGGTAGCCTCCAGGGCAAAGCCCAGGTCGATGCGGTAAGCGGTCAGCATGGGCAGGTCCAGCGGCGTGAGGCCGGTGTCGTTTTCCAGTTCCCGGAGGATGTTGTCCAGGTGGGCACGATCAGGCCCGGTCAGCACAAACCAGAGGTTGTAGCGATGTTCGCGGGCGTAGTTGTGATTGACTTCCGGGTACTGACTGACGCGCGCTGCGACCTGGTGCAATCGGTCCACGGGCACCGCCAGGGCGGCGAGGGTGCTGGCCCCGGCTCGGCTGTGTTCGAACACCGGGCCGACCCGTGACAGGGTGCCCGCCAGTTGCAGGTGCTGCAGACAATCGAGCACCTGGGCTTCGCTGCAACCCAGGGCATCGGCCATTGCCCGATAGGGTTCGGCGCACAACGGCAGACCATGCTGGAACTGATCGATCAGGCGGCGGGCGAGTGGGCTTGGTGTCATGGTCAGTACCCCGGTTTGTGCGCACGGCTGCTGAAGAAGATGCCGCTGGGGCTCAGGGCAGGCAGGCTGCTCAGGCGTTCGAGCCGATACGGATCCCAGACCTGCACCTCACCGCCATCGCGAGCGGACAGCCACAGCTGGTCGCCCCGAGCGGTGAATTCCATGTGCAGCACCCCAGGCCCTGGTCGCAGGTCGGCGATGATGGCGTGAGTCTGGGTGTCGATGACCTGCACCCGGTCATTGTCCGGGTAGGCGAAGTTGACCCACAGCTGTCGGCCATCGGGACGGGCGGTGACAAACACCGGTTGGCCGGCCACGGCGACGGCGTCGACCGGTTGCCAGGAGCGGGCGTCCAGCACCAGCACCTGATGATGGCCAACGGCGGGCACAAAGGCCTGTTGATCGGCCAGGGCCCAGCCTTCCAGGTGGGGCATCTTGTATACCGGGAGCCGCGCCTCGCCGCGCCCGTAATGGTCCAGCACCCGTTTCACGCCGCGCTCCGGGTGCCAGAGGTCAAGTTGCGCCATGCCGTCCTCACCAAACAGTCCGGCCATGTAATAACGCCCGTCCGGCGTAATCAGTGCGTCATAGGGTTGCCGACCGATGGCGGTGAAGCGTTCGATGCGTGGTGTCTGGCCCTGGCTGAAATCGGCGGTCCAGATTTCGCCGGTGTCGAACAGGCTGAATACGAAGCTCTGCCCCGGCGCGTCCACCAGGCCGACCACCCGCGAACGTTTTTGGCCGTCGGGCAATGGTGTGGCCGGAATGTCCGCGACCGGTTCCAGTGTCTGCGCGTCGAATACCTTGACGCCGCCGGGTTCGTAGTTGGAGACGGCGATCAGCTTGCCATCCTGGCTGATCGCGCCACCGATGCTGTTGCCGCCCTGAATGATGCGGTGGTCGATGCGTGCGCTCAGCAAGTCGACCTTGCTTAAGCCGCCATCGCGGCCAAATACATAGGCATAACGTTGGTCGCGGGAAAACACCACCGAGGCGTGCGACAGATCCCCCAGCCCTTCGACGCGGGCGAGGGCGGTGCGGGTGGCGCTTTCGATGATTTGCAGGCTGCCGGTGGCGCGCTCCACCACCACGCCCAAGTCGCCGGTGCCGCGCAGCGGTGGCTGGGCACAAGCCGAGAGCAACAGCACGCAGGCGGTGAGAGACAGCAGAGATCGGATCATGGGGCGGGAGTTCCTTGAAGGAGCCGGTCCACCAACCAGCGAATATCGTCGGGACCGAGCAGCGGCTCCCAGCCGGGCATGGCGCTGCCGGGCCGTCCCTGGGTGACAGTGGCGATGAGGCTGTCGCGGGTTTTTCCCTCCAGGGCATCACGGGTCAGGGGTGGACCGAGGCCACCGGTCAGGTGCAGGCCATGGCAGGCGCCGCAGTCCTGGACCAGCAGGTGTTGTAGTTGGGCCTGGCGCTGGTGGTCGGGAGCGGCCAGCACCGGGGTACAGAAGACGAAGAGGAGGGTGGTCATCCGGGATGCACAGCGGTGTCGGTCCATGACGTACTCCTGTTTGAGAAATAAAGCCGAGAGCGGCCCCTGTGGTGGGAGATTTATGTGGGAGCAAACCTTGCTCCCCCATAAATCCCCTCGCCACAGGGAGATGCTCTTAATCAACGTTACTTAAGGGTCAAGACCCACGCCGCGAGGATCTTGGCTTCTTCATCGGTCACCGGATTGGCCGGCATCGGCATTGGTCCCCAGTTTCCTTGCGTGCCTTCCTTGATGTGCTTGGCCAACAGCTCTTGTGCTCCGGCGACGCCGGCATTCTTTGCCGCCACCTCCTTGAGCGCCGGCCCTACCAACTTGGTGTCAATGGAGTGGCAGGCGCCACAGGGTTTGCTCTTGAACAGTGTCGGGCCGTCCTGGGCCAGTGCCGGTTGCAGGCTGAATGCGGCACTCAAGGTCAGGGCAAGCAGAATAGGCTTCATGGTTTTTCCTCTTATTGATGGGGCTCAATAGATGTCGTGTTGGGTGTTGTAAACGTTGAATTTTCCGGTAGGGGTGATCAGGCGTTTGTCCTTGATCACGCTCTTGAGCTTGAGGGTCTTGTCATCGATCACCACCAGCGCCGACTCGTCTTCCTGGCCGCTCCAGACCGAGAACCAGACTTCATCGCCGGCCTTGTTGTATTCCGGTTGCACCACGCGCATCGCACCTTTCTTGATACCGGCGTACTCGGCAATCGGCAGCACGGTGTAGCCGGCGTCGAGCTTGTCGATGTCGAACACCGCCACTGATTGGCTGAGCTTGGTGTCGGGGCTCAGGGTGGTGTCGACGTACAGGTGACGGGACTTGGGATGGGTCTTGATGAACAGCGAACCGCCACCCTGACCCTGGAGCGAGCCCACCTGTTTCCAGGCATATTGCGGATGCTTGACCGGGTCGGTGCCGATCAGCGAGACGCCGGCATCACCCAGGTGACTGGTAGCCCAGACCGGGCCGTAGAGCGGATGGTTGAAGTTGGCGCCGCGTCCCGGGTGCGGGGTTTTACCGACATCCACCAGGGCGGTGAGCTTGCGCTCCTTGGAGTCGATGACTGCCACCTGGTTGGAGTTGTTCGCCGCCGTCATGAAATAGCGATGGCTGCTGTCCCAGCCACCGTCATGCAGGAACGGTGCGGCGTCGATGCTGGTGATGGTGAGGTTCTTGATGTCCTGATAGTTGACCAGCATCACCTTGCCGGTTTCCTTGACGTTGACGATGAACTCCGGCCACTCATGTGACGCGATGATCGCCGCGACCCGCGGTTCGGGGTGATATTGCTGGGTATCGACGGTCATGCCGCGCGTCGAGACGATCTGCCTGGGCTCCAGGGTCTCGCCGTCCATGATGGTGAACTGCGGCGGCCAATACGAGCCGGCAATGGTGTACTTGTCTTCGTAGCCCTTGAACTTGGAGGTTTCCACCGAGCGGGCCTCGATCCCGACTTTGATCTCGGCCACCTTGGTCGGCTCTTGCGGCCACAGGTCGATCATGTCGATCTTGGCGTCCCGGCCGATCACCAGCAGGTAACGCCCGGACGCCGAGATACGCGAAATGTGCACCGCGTAACCGGTGTCGATCAGCTTGACGATCTTTTTGCTGTCGCCGTCGACCAGGGCAATCTTGCCGTCATCGCGCAGGGTGACTGAAAACAGGTTTTGCAGGTTGAGTGAATTGAGTTGCCGGGTGGGCCGGTCTTCAGGTTTGACCAGCACCTTCCAGGTCTTGAGGGTTTCGGCCATGCCCCATTCCGGTGGGGTAGGCGGGGTGTGTTGGATGAACTTGGCCATTACCGTGATCTGGTCTTTGGTCAGGGCGTTGGAGGTGCCCCAGTTGGGCATGCCGGCGGCTGAACCGTAGGTAATCAGCGCCTCCAGGTAGGCCTGGCCGCGGCCCTGAGTGATGTCGGGTGTCAGCGGTTTACCGGTGGCGCCCTTGCGCAGCACACCATGGCAGCCGGCGCAGCGCTGGAAGTAGATTTGCTTGGCCGCGTCGAAGTCGGCCTGGCTCAGATCCGGCGCGCCTTCGGTCTTGACCATGCGGGCGTCTTGCGGCGCAGCGGGTGGGTTGGCGAAGGCATTGAGTGCAGCCAGCGCCGTACACAGCGCCCCGACCCCCATGACCCACGATTTTTTGTGGCTGATCAGCATTCCATTTCTCCTCAGGCATGACCCGCGCGGCCCTGCAATTGACGTTCGGCGCGCAGATTCTTGGTGCGCTGCAAGGCTATGCCCAGGCCGGTGGTTACCCGCTTGACGGCGATCAAGTTTGCCGGCCACAGCCCTTGCCAGGTTGTCGCAGGGGCCCGTAGCGTGGCTGGCAATCGTGTTATCTGATCAGGTCATGCCATGAACGCTATCCACACCCTTGAACACCCGGCCGAACCTTTCTACCAACCCCAGGACAACGAGCTGGCGTTGTTCGAACAGGCCTGGCGGCACGGCATGCCGGTGCTGGTCAAAGGCCCCACTGGTTGTGGCAAGACCCGTTTTGTCCAGCACATGGCTCACCGTCTGAAATTGCCGCTGTACACCGTGGCCTGCCACGATGACCTGAGCGCAGCCGACTTGGTGGGTCGTCACCTGATCGGCGCCCAGGGCACTTGGTGGCAGGATGGGCCTCTGACCCGAGCGGTGCGCGAGGGGGGCATCTGTTATCTGGACGAGGTGGTGGAGGCACGCCAGGACACCGCAGTGGTGTTGCATCCCTTGGCCGATGATCGCCGGCAGCTGTACCTGGAACGCACCGGCGAGGTTCTCCAGGCACCGCCGTCGTTCATGCTGGTGGTGTCGTACAACCCCGGTTACCAGAACTTGCTCAAGGGCATGAAGCCCAGCACCCGCCAGCGTTTCGTGGCGATGCGCTTTGGCTATCCCACGGTTGCCGATGAAGAGCGCATCGTTGCCCGCGAGGCCGGAGTGGATATGGCTCTGGCGGCCCAGGTGGTGCGGTTGGGGCAGGCGCTGCGTCGGCTAGATCAGCATGATCTGGAGGAGGTGGCCTCCACGCGTCTGCTGATTTTCGCCGCGCGCATGATCGGAGCCGGCATGGACCCGCGCCAAGCCTGTCTGGCCTGTCTGGCCGAGCCGTTGAGCGACGATCCGCAAACCGTTGCCGCATTGATGGATGTGGTCGATGTCCACTTCGGCTGAAGCCGCTGCGCTGTCCACCCGGCGATTGCCAGGGGATCTGGCAATGTGGTTTTTCATCCTCGCCGAACTGACGGTGTTTGCCTTGCTGATCCTGGCATTCGCCGTCGCCCAGGCATTGAACCCGCCGTTGTTCAGCGAAGGCCGGCAAATGCTGGATCGTTCCACCGGTCTGGCGATGACCCTCAGCCTGCTGAGCGCCGGGTTGTTCGCAGCCTTGGCCCAGGAGCAAGTCCGACAGGACCGGCCACGCCAGGCGGCGCTGCTGTTGTGGCTGGCCTTGTTGGTTGCCGGCGGCTACGTGGCGCTCAAGCTCATCGAGTACGCCCACTTGTTGGCCAACGGTCTCGGCCTGGAGCACAACACCTTCTTCACCTTGTACTGGATCCTCACGGCGTTTCACTTTCTCCATGTGTTGCTGGGCATGGTGATCCTTGCCTGGCTGGCCGAGGGTTGCCGGCGGCGGCGTTACGGGGCGCAGCAGTGCAGCGGGCTGGAATCCGGCGTGCTGTATTGGCACATGGTGGACCTGGTCTGGGTGTTGCTGTTTCCGGTTGTCTACATTCTCGGTTGAGCGGAGGTGCTCATGTCGGTTTCCCGTGTCTTGATCGTCTGCTGGATGACACTGGCCGTGCTGAGCATCGGCACCGTTGCCCTGGGCCAGGTCGCTGCCACCGGACTGGTGTCCATCGCCATCCTCGCGGTGGCGGTGACCAAGGCTTGGTTGATCGCCGACGGCTTCATGGAGCTGCGCCATGCGCCGCGATTGTGGCGCTGGCTGGTGTTGAGCTGGGCGGCGCTGCTCGCGATTGTGATTGGGGTCGTGATTTCATTCGCGATCTGAGCCGGAATCACAAAACACCTGTGGCGAGGGGATAAATCCCCTCGCCACAGGACCGGGTTCACTGCGCGACAGCGCAGCGTCGCAGACGCGGCGGCCACTCCCTCGCCACAACAGCTCATCTGCCTTCCTGGCTGTGCTGGAACAACCCACTAAAACCATCGGAGATTCTTGATCGCCATCAAGCGGGTTCTGGACCCTCGCTTCCTAGAATGGACACGCCAAGCAATGAGGAAGTGACCATGTCAGATACCTTTACCAAAGGCATGGCCAGGAATATTTATTTCGGGGGAAGCGTGTTCTTTTTCCTGATATTCCTGGCCCTGACCTACCACTCGGAACAGACCTTTCCAGAACGCAGCAACCAGGCGCAATTGAGCGAATCGGTGATACGCGGCAAGGGCGTCTGGGAGCGCAACAACTGCATCGGCTGCCATACGCTGCTGGGCGAGGGCGCGTATTTCGCGCCGGAGCTGGGCAATGTGGTCAACCGGCGCGGTGGCGAGGAAGCCTTCACGCCGTTCCTGCAGGCCTGGATGAAAATGCAGCCGCTGAACGTTCCCGGCCGTCGCGCCATGCCGCAGTTCAACCTCAGCGAACAGGAAGTCGACGACATCGCCGAGTTCCTCAAGTGGAGTTCGAAAATCAATACCAATGGCTGGCCGCCAAACAAGGAGGGCTGAGAGATGAGCATGGCTAATCCGCATCTGAAATTCGCCTCGCAGGCCGTCGCCAAACCTTACTTCGTGTTTGCCCTGATGTTGTTCCTGGGGCAGGTACTGTTCGGTTTGATCATGGGGCTGCAATACGTGGTCGGCGACTTCCTGTTCCCGCTGATTCCCTTCAACGTGGCCCGCATGGTCCACACCAACCTGCTGATCGTCTGGCTGCTGTTTGGCTTCATGGGCGCGGCGTACTACCTGATACCCGAGGAAGCCGATCGGGAGCTGCACAGTCCGAAGCTGGCGATCGTGCTGTTCTGGGTGTTCGCCGCCGCCGGGGTACTGACGATCCTGGGCTACCTCTCGGTGCCCTATGCCACGCTGGCGAAAGTTACCGGCAACGATTTGCTGCCGACCATGGGCCGTGAGTTCCTGGAGCAACCGACGATCACCAAGATGGGCATCGTGGTGGTCTGCCTGGGCTTCCTCTACAACATCGGCATGACCATGCTCAAGGGCCGCAAGACCACGGTCAGCATGGTGATGATGACCGGCCTGATCGGCCTGGCGGTGTTCTTCCTGTTCTCCTTCTACAACCCGGAAAACCTCGTCCGCGACAAGTATTACTGGTGGTGGGTGGTGCATCTTTGGGTTGAAGGCGTCTGGGAACTGATCATGGGTTCGATGCTCGCCTTTGTGCTGATCAAGGTCACTGGCGTGGACCGCGAGGTGGTCGAGAAGTGGCTCTACGTGATCATCGCCATGGCCCTGATTACCGGGATCATCGGCACCGGTCACCACTTCTTCTGGATCGGCGCACCCGAAGTCTGGTTGTGGGTCGGATCGATCTTCTCCGCGCTGGAACCGCTGCCGTTCCTGGCGATGGTGATCTTCGCTTTCAGCATGGTGAAGAACCGTCGCCGGCAACACCCCAACCGCGCCGCCACCTTGTGGGCCAAAGGCACCACGGTCACCGCGTTCTTCGGCGCCGGCGTCTGGGGGTTCCTGCACACCTTGGCACCGGTGAACTTCTACACCCACGGTTCGCAACTGACTGCGGCCCATGGTCACCTGGCTTTCTACGGTGCCTACGCGATGATCGTCATGACGCTGATCAGCTACGCCATGCCGCGTCTGCGCGGGTTGGGTGAAGCGGCGGATGAGCGCTCGCAGCGCCTGGAGATCTGGGGCTTCTGGCTGATGACGCTGTCGATGGTGATGATCACCTTGTTCCTCACCGCCGCCGGTGTCGTCCAGGTGTGGCTGCAACGCTGGATGGCGGACGGCAGTGCCTTGCCGTTCATGGCGACGATGGACCATTTGAAGCCGCTGTTCTGGGCGCGTCTGGTCAGCGGCGTCGGGTTCCTGGCTGGTTTGCTCTGCTACCTGTTCAGCTTCCGCCAACGTGGCCGCGCCGCTTTGCGCGCACCGGCGGCGGTGGTGCCGTCTTGAAAGGCCACCACTGAGGCCGTGGCGAGGGAGCTTGCTCCCGCTGGGCTGCGCAGCAGACCCTTTTTGATGGGCGCTTCGCACCCAAGCGGGAGCAAGCTCCCTCGCCACAAAAGCGATGCGAGCCAGTCCCTCCACCGCAACGCGTCGATAGGAGAATAACCATGGCATTCACCCTTGAACTGGAAGAGTGGGTCGGCAGCGTCTGGCACCGTTTCATCACCCGCCGCGCCAGTGTGGATTTTCCCGAAGCGCGGGTGGAGTTGATCCCCCGGCAACGGGCTTTGCATGTGTTGTTACGCGCCACCGGTGGTGCTTCTCACCTGGGTGTGGAGGCGGTCAGCGACCGCGACCTGCTGCTGCGCCGCAACCTGTTGCAGCAGATCGCCGGCACCTGCAAGCAAGTGCCATTGGCCTGGTGCGATGGCGACAACCTGCGTTTGCCGGCGAGCCTGGCGGCGTTTCCCGATACCGGGTTGAACGAAGAACTGTACCGCTGGCTGGCGTTGCTGGCCGCGCAAGCGGGGCCGATGAAACATTGGGGACGTGACAACCAACGCTGGACCCAAGCACTGCTGGGGCGTTACCCGGCGCTGCGTGGCCGATATCGGCGGCTGGTGGATGCGCATCTGTCGTTGCGTCCCGACCCACAATCATTGCCCCCGGCCGAGGCGGCCCTGGAGCGCGCGCTGTGTCAGGCCTTGCGCGAACCGGGCAGCGTCGAGCATTTTCCGCGCAGTGAGCGGGCCGCCTGGCCGCTGCCGCTGTGGCTGTATCCGCCCCAGCATCTAGGCAATCCCCAGGCGGCCAACCTCGAGGAGTCCGAGCAATACCTGGCGACGCCGCCGGGTGAGCAGCAGGGCGGTCGCAAGCGCGCCGAGCGCATCGACGACACCACCCGGGACGGTGGGTTGCTGATCGTGCGCCTGGAGAACCTGTTCAGTTGGACCGAGCACGTGGACCTGGATCGCTGGGCGGACGACAGCGAAGACCCGGACGCGGCGCGCGTCGCCGAGGACCTGGACCAATTGACCCTGTCGCGCACCCGCTTGCGCAAGGGCGGCGGTTTGAAGTTGCACCTGGACTTGCCGCCGGCCGATGTGGATGACATTCCCCTGGGCGCGGGCATCCTGTTGCCGGAATGGGACTACCGCAAGCAACGCCTCCAGGATGATTTCGTCAGTGTGCAGACTTTCACTCCCCGGGACTGCGAACCTCAGCCGCTGCCGAACCGCCTGCGCGCCTCGGCCCAGCGTTTGCGACGCCAGTTCGAGCACCTGCGCAACGATCGACAATGGCTGCGCCAGCAAACCCAGGGTTCGGAGCTGGACCTGCAAGCCTGGCTGGACTTCCACGTCGAGCGTCAGCACGGCCAATGCAGCGAACGCGGCTTGTTCATGGAACAACGCCAGACCCGCCGCGACCTGGCTTGCCTGCTGTTGGCCGATCTGTCGATGTCCACCGATGCCCACCTCAACGACGAACACCGGGTGATCGACGTGATCCGCGACAGCCTGCTGCTGTTCGGTGAAACCCTGTCGGTGCTGGGGGATGATTTTGCCTTGTACGGGTTCTCTTCACTGCGCCGACAACAGGTGCGGATGCACGAGATTAAGGCGTTCAACCAAGGCTATGACGACCACACCCGCGGTCGGATCCAGGGCCTCAGGCCCGGTTACTACACGCGCATGGGCGCCGCCATTCGCCAGGCCACCCAACGGCTGGAAGGGTGCAAGCGGCGACGCAAGTTGCTGTTGCTGGTGAGCGATGGCAAACCTAACGACCTGGATCTCTATGAAGGGCGCTATGGCGTGGAGGACACCCGCCAGGCGGTGCTGGAGGCTCGGCGTCAGGGGCTGACGCCGTTTTGCATCACCATCGATCGTGAAGCCGGGGATTACCTGCCGTACATGTTCGGCGCCAATGGCTACACCTTGATCCGTCAGCCGGAGCAACTGCCGCTGCGTTTGCCGCAGTTGTACCGGCAGTTGACTCAGGATTGAGGGTTCAGGCGATGTCGCGGGGTAACCAGAAAAACATGACGACGCAGAATATCGTCAGGCCGACACAGAACCAGGTGAAGCGTCGCAGGCGGCGCTCGCCAGCCAGCCCTGCCTCGGCCGGTAGCGGCATGCCGCACTGGCGACATTCGCTTTGATTGGCGGGGTTGGCGTGTTGGCAATACAGGCAGGTGGGTTGCGCGCTCATTCGAAATGTTCCAGGCGCAGGCGGTCGAGAATGGCGATCTGGCGACCGTCCTGGGTGATGATTTTTTCATCGATCAGCCGGCGGATGATCCGCGAGAAGGTTTCTGGCTGGATCGACAGGTGTCCGGCGATCAGTTGCTTGGCCATGGGCAGCTCGAACTGGCTGTCCACGGTTTGCAAGCGTACCAGTTGTGTCAGCAGGTAGCGCACCACGCGGTGGGTGGCGTTTTTCAGCGACAGGGTTTCAATCTCGTTGACCCGTTGGTGCAGGCGCACACAGAGCTTGCCGAGCAGGGCGAAGGTCAACCGGCTGTTACTTTGCAAAAGACGCATGTACGTGGCATTGGACAGGCGATACAGCTGGGTTGGCCCAACGGCCTCTGCGCAAGCGACGTAGTTCGGCGTGTCCATCAGCATCATGGCTTCAGCGAAGGTCTGGCGCTCGCCGATCACCTCGAAGACTTTTTCCTGGCCGTCCGGCGTCAACCGGTAGATTTTCACCGCGCCGGAGATCACGAAGTAAAACGCCTGCGCCGGTTCGCCCTGGCGGAACAGCGGTTCGCCCCTGTCGACATTCAGCAATTGGCTGGTACTCATCAGTTCGTCGAGCTGTTCTTCGTTCAACGGTTCGAACAGGTGATGACTGCGCAGAATCTGGTGATGAACACGGTGAAGCACCATGGCATGAGTCCTTGTATGGCAGGGAAATGAATCGGATTCAGACGAGGCTCAGGGACAGGCCGCTGGCCAGCCCCACGACGCAAGAGAGCAGGACGAACCAGGCGAGCGGCAGCGCGACGTATTTCATGGGTAACCCCGGCAAAAAAAAGTCTGTGCCCTGCCAGAGCAAGAGACGGGCCATGCCCGCAACCGTTGATTTGCGGGGCCGTACGGTGAGATGGGTATAAATGACCCTGTACTGCTAGGGTGATAATCACCATGACAGGGTTATATTTACCCGGTTGATGGCCATTTGTGGGAGCGAGCCTGCTCACGATGGCGGCTTGACAGTCAGCGGAGATATCGAGCTGACCGGCCTCATCGCCAGCAGGCTCGCCCCTTCAGGGGATAAACAGACGGTTTATTGAGTGGGGCGGTGCACCCTCGAACAGTTTCGGCAAGCCCCTTGCAAGTACCTGGGTGAGGCAGGCTGGCTTGATCTGAGACAAGGCCCGCCGGTGCCGATAGCTGATCATTCGAACCCTGATTGTTGACCCCTCACCGCTGGCCCGTCCCGCGCTGAGGTAAAGGAGTGGTGTATGCAAGTGCTTGACCGTCGCAAGGCCATGGCCATCCTGCCGTTGTGGCGGCTGGCGTTTCGGCCGTTCTTCCTGGCCGGGTGTGTGCTTGCATTGTTGGCCATACCGTTGTGGCTGGCGGCGTTTACTGGAAGGCTGTCGGCCTGGCAACCGGCCGGCGGCTGGTTGGCCTGGCACCGTCATGAACTGCTGTTCGGCTTCGGCCTGGCAATCATCGCCGGGTTCTTGTTGACGGCGGTGCAGACCTGGACAGGTACTCCGGGGCTCAGTGGCAAACGTCTGACGGCGCTGGCGCTGTTATGGCTGGGCGCGCGACTGGCCTGGCTGGCAGATGCGCCCTGGCCATTGCTGACGGTGCTGGAGCTGGGTTTCGCCCTGGCGGTTGCGGCGTTGATGGGCATTACGTTGTGGCGCGTACGGCAGAAGCGCAATTACCCGATTGTGCTGGTCTTGCTGCTGTTGGCCGCCGCTGATGGGTTATCCGTGTACGGTCTGGTGCAACATGACGAGGGCTTGCAGCGCCAAAGCGTGCTCACGGGCCTGTGGCTGGTAGCGGCGATGATGGGCCTGATCGGCGGGCGGGTGATTCCTTTCTTTACCCAGCGCGGTCTGGGCCGGGTAGAGGGCGTTGCCCCCTGGCAGTGGCTCGATCGTCTGTTACTGGCGGGGTCGGCACTGGTGGCGCTGCTGTATGCCTTCGGCCCGGCGCTGTCGACCAGCCTCTGGGTCGGCCTGTTGTTCGCCGCGCTGGCGGTGGGGCACGGGGTGCGACTGGTGCGTTGGCATGATCGGGATTTGTGGCGAGTGCCGCTGCTGTGGTCGCTGCACCTGGCCTACGCCTGGCTGGCGCTGGCTTGCCTGGGCATGGCGCTGTGGCATTTCGGCGTCGCGCTGAACCCGAGCCTGGCGGTGCACAGCTTGTCCATCGGCGCCATGGCCGGGTTGATCCTGGCGATGATCGCCCGCGTCAGCCTGGGCCATACCGGGCGAGCCTTGGAACCGCCGGCCGGCATGACCCTGGCGTTCGTCCTGCTGAACCTGGCATGCCTGAGCCGAGTGCTGCTGGTGCTGCTGTTCCCGTTGGCCGCGCTGTGGCTGGCGGGGCTGTGCTGGACCCTGGCATTTGGACTCTACGCCTGGCGTTATGGGCCGATGCTGTTGCAGGCCCGCGTGGATGGGCATCCAGGATGAGCCGAGGGGATCGATGATGTATGGGGTTTTGCTAGTCATTCATCTATTGGCGGCTATCGCTTTTATCGGCACGTTGTTTTTCGAGGTTTTTATCTGGCATGCCGCCCGCAGGCCTTTGGCCCAAGGCGTCAAGGACGCCGCCGACCCGGCTATCGCCAAGCGTTCGCGGCAGGTGTTGCACGGGGTGGTGCTGGTGCTTTACAGCGCCGGCATCGCGCTGGCCTGGCAGCATCGCGGTGCATTGAGCCAACCTTTGAGCAACAGCTTCGGCCTGTTGCTGAGCCTGAAGATCCTCCTGGCCTTGAGCATCATCGGCCATTATTTGTGGCTGGCGTACTGGCTCAAGAGCGGGCGGCTGACCCCGGACCGCGCCTGCTGGCTGCGTCGCAGTATCCTGGGACACATGGTGCTGATTGTGGTGTTGGCCAAGGCGATGTTCTATTGGCAGTTTTGAGCAGGAATGAGAGCCACAAACGGCTGTGGGAGCAAAGCTTGCTCGTGATGGCGCAATGTCAGTCGGTATCAATGTTGACTGATCCAGCGCTATCGCGAGCAAGCTTTGCTCCCACAGGGGTAATGGCAATGTTTGAGAGTCAGCGAACGGGTTTCATCGCATTGACGAACAACACATTGTTTTCCAGATGGATGTGCTGCATCAGGTCATCACGAAACTCCACCAGCCCGCGATACAGGGCGCGCCAGGTGTTGCAGGCATCGGAGGGCGGGGTGATCTGGTCGGTCAGGGCAAGCATGGTTTCCAGCGCTTCACCGTGCTGGTCGTGTTCGTAGCGCAGTACCTGGATGGGGGCCGAGGCCCGATCACCCAGGCCCTGTTGCAGCATTGGGAACAGCACCTGCTCCTCCTTGAGCATGTGGCCTTCGAGTTCCTGATACATGTCCTGCAAGTGATCGGCCAGGCCGACGGGGCAACTGGCCCGGGCGCCATGGACCATCTCGACGCGGCGGGCCAGACGGATCAATTCCGGCAGCTGTTCGCGGTGACGGGCGTGGTAGCGTTCCAGGATGTGGGCGATCAACAGCGCCTGGGGTTCGTCGCGCCAGTCATGGCCCAGTTCCCCAGCGGCTTGCAGGGTGCGCAGGGCATCGGCGATCAGCAGTGGGTTCAGGCCCTTGCCCAGCGCTGCTTCGCGCAAGGATTTTTGCCCGCCACAACAGAAGTCGAGGTTGTAGTGATGGAAGGTACGGGTGGCACCGGGAATGTCGCAGGCCAATTGGCCGAGGCTTTGTTCCAGCAGATCGAGGCTCATCATGTTTCCTTGGGTTGAATCCCGGGAGGGACAGATGAGCGAACTTTGCAGCCGACGTGCCAGAATTAACTGTCTGAAAATTAACGGATAAATATTTACCAGGGTGATTCTCACCCTGGCTGCAAGGGGTCAAACGAACCCTGGAGGGTAATCACTACCATGCTGCGTGAAAGCCTGGCCGCCGACCTGATCGTCGAGTTGCCCAATGCCGTTCGATTGCAACGCCTGGTACAGACCCTGCGCGAATACTTCAACAGTGGCGCCGTAGGCTTGTTGCGCCTGGACGATGACAGCCTCAGGCCCGTCGCCACTGTAGGCCTGGTGCATGAAGCGCTCGGCCGTCGGTTCGTGATCGCCCAGCATCCGCGTCTGGCGGCGATCATGGCGTCGCGCGAACCTACCTGGTTCGAGCCCGACAGCCGCTTGCCCGACCCTTATGACGGCTTGCTCGATAACCACGTCGGCGAGCCGCTGCCGGTGCACGACTGCATGGGCGTGAGCCTGTACGTGGAAGGGCGGCTCTGGGGCGCGATCACCCTGGATGCCTTGCACGCCGGCACCTTCGACAGCCGCGCAAGGGAAGAACTCAAACGGTGCACCTTGCAGATCGAAGCGGCGGTGCGGGTGACCCGGCTCGAGCAGGAAAACCGCAGCCTGCGCGCCTCGCGCAGTGATCTGCCGGATGTCCGTCGGCCGGCCGAGGAGGGCGAGATCCTTGGGCGCAGCGAGGTGCTGGATCAACTGCTCAACGAGCTGGACGTATTGGCCGACTCCGAACTGCCGGTGCTGTTGCTGGGAGAAACCGGTGTCGGCAAGGAGTTGTTTGCGCGTCGTTTGCATCGCTTGTCCCGGCGCAGTCACAAGCCGCTGGTGCAGGTCAATTGCGCAGCCTTGCCCGAGTCCCTGGCCGAAAGCGAACTGTTCGGCCACGTCAAAGGGGCATTCTCCGGCGCTACGACTGACCGCGCGGGGCGTTTCGACGCGGCCAATGGCGGCACGCTGTTTCTCGACGAGGTGGGTGAATTGCCGTTGAGTGTGCAGGCCAAGTTGCTGCGCACCCTGCAAAACGGCGAGATCCAGCGCCTGGGTGCTGACAAGCCGCTGCACGTCGATGTGCGGATCATCGCCGCCACCAACCGCCACCTGCCGGACAGCATTCGCGATGGGCTATTTCGCGCCGACCTGTATCACCGGCTCTCGGTCTACCCGGTGCCGATCCCGCCGTTGCGCGAACGCGGTAGCGATGTGCTGATGCTAGCCGGGCATTTCCTCGAGTTGAACCGCACGCGCCTGGGCTTGCGCGGCTTGCGCCTGTCACCGGCCGCTGAACAGGCGCTGTTGGCGTACTCCTGGCCGGGCAATGTGCGGGAGCTGGAGCACGTGATCAGTCGCGCGGCGTTGAAGCAACTCAGCCGCGGGGCCAGTCGCAGCCTGATCATGACCCTGGAGCCGCAGGTGCTGGACCTGGACGTCAGTGCCAGCGGATCCACGACCCACGCGACACTTGAACAGTCTCCAGAGGTCGCCGATGTACCGTTCCAGCCGCTGAATGAAGCTGTCGACACTTGCCAGCGCCAGGCGATCCTCAAGGCCCTGGAGCATTGCGGGCAGAACTGGGCCGGTGCGGCGCGGCTGCTGGAGGTCGACCCGAGCAACCTGCATAAACTGGCGCGGCGGTTGGGGCTCAAGTAGCCGGCGACCTATTAGACCGAGTCGTCTTCATCGCGAGCAGGCTCGCTCCCACAGGGAACTCCATAGGCCCAATGTGGGAGCGAGCCTGCTCGCGATGGCATCGGCACGTTCAACACAAGATCCGCCATTGACAACGATCAAGGCCTGCCCTCGCGACAGAACCCACACTGGAGCAAATCCATCGTGGAGATCATCGTCATGCCCCTTTCCCTGGCCAAAATGCGTCGTCAGTACACCCTGGACGGGTTGGATGAAGCCCAGGCACCGGACGATCCGATGGTTCTGTTCGGGTTATGGATGCAACAAGCCCGCGACACCGAAAGCCCGCCGGTGGAAGCCAACAGCATGACCCTGGCGACCGTGGACGAGCAGGGCCGGCCGCACTGTCGGGTGCTGCTGCTCAAGGGGTTCAGCGATGAAGGTTTCACATTTTTCGGCAACTACGACAGTGGCAAGGGACGGGACCTGGCGATCAATCCGTGGGCGGCCATGACGTTTTTCTGGCCGGGGCTGGAACGGCAAGTGCGGGTTGAAGGGCAGGTCCACAAGCTCGATTCCGGGCTATCGGATGCCTATTTCATTTCCCGCCCCCTGGCCAGTCGTCTTGGTGCCTGGGCCTCGCCGCAAAGCCGTGAGCTGGAGGATCGGGCCGCCCTTGAGGCGTTGCTGACGCAGACCGAACGGCGGTTTATCAATCAGCCAGTGCCGCGTCCCGAACACTGGGGCGGCTACTGCCTGAGGCCTGAACGGCTGGAGTTCTGGCAAGGCCGCGCCGACCGTCTGCACGATCGCCTCGACTACCGCCTGCAAGAAGGCGCCTGGCAGCGTAGCCGACTGGCACCGTAAACGCCGAGGGAGGTACCTCTATCGGGGAATAGGCCCGGCCCCGATTGCGGTTCAGGCTGGGCCATCTTTTTTTTAAAGGACGGCTGACCATGGCCCATCTGACGCAACGCCACTTTCAACCGCTGAATATTGCGGTGCTGACCATCAGCGATACCCGTAGCTTCGAAACCGATACCTCCGGGCAAACCCTCGCCGATCTGCTGCAAACCGCCGGGCATGTGCTGATCGACCGTGGGCTGGTGAAGGACGATATCTACCAGATCCGCGCCCAGGTCTCGCAGTGGATCGCCGCCCCTGAAGTGCAAGTGGTGCTGATGACCGGCGGCACCGGTTTTACCCCCCGCGATAACACCCCCCAGGCGGTGCTGCCGCTGCTGGACAAGCAGGTGGACGGGTTCGGCGAACTGTTCCGGCAGGTGTCACTGGCAGAGATCGGCATGTCCAGCCTGCAATCAAGGGCATTGGCGGGTATGAGCAACGGCGTATTGGTGTGCTGCCTGCCGGGTTCGCCGGGCGCGTGTCGCACCGGTTGGGAACAGATCCTGGTCGGTCAACTGGACGGCCGCACCGGCCCGTGCAACTTCACTCCCCACCTCAAGCCGCAGCCCGGCGTTGTCGTTGAGCCTTGCGGGACGCGCTCATGAGCAGCGGCGCGTGTGGCAGCGTCTGTGAGAGCGGCGCGCTGATGCCGGTGGATGAAGCCATCCGCTACCTGCTGGATCAGGCACCGCTGCCGCCTCCGGTGCAACGGGTGGCGCTGGACCAGGCCCTGGGCCGGGTGCTGGCGACAGACATCCGCAGCCCCATGAACTTGCCTGCGTGGGACAACAGCGCCATGGACGGTTATGCCCTGCGGGCCGCTGACCTGCCAGCCGCCGGAGGTTATCTGACCCTGGCCGGGCGCATTGCCGCCGGACAGGCATCCAATAATCCGCTGCAGCCCGGGCAGGCCGTACGGATTTTCACGGGCGCGCCGCTGCCGCCGGGGGCAGACACCGTGGTGCCCCAGGAAAGCTGTCGGGTAGCAGGTGAGCGGGTCTGGTTGCCACCGGTCAATGACGGCGACCATGTGCGCAAGGAAGGCGAGGAAGTGCGCCGAGGAGACCTGTTGCTTCGTGCCGGCAAGCGCTTGCGGGCCCAGGAGCTGGGGTTGCTGGCCGGTGCCGGGATTGCGCGAATGGAGGTCTATCGGCCGTTGCAGGTCGGTCTGCTCAGCAGCGGCGATGAACTGCGCGAACCGGGCGAAGCATTGGCGCCGGGGCAGATCTACAACAGCAATCGCCATAGCCTCGCGGCACTGCTGCGCGGCTGGGGCATGGAGGTGCATGACTACGGCGCCATGCCCGACAAGCTGCTCGCCAGTCGCCAGGCCTTGAGCCTGGCGGCGGCCGAGTGTGATGTGCTGCTGACCTCCGGCGGCGTTTCGGTGGGCGAGGAGGATCACCTCAAACAAGCCATCGAAGCGCTGGGCAGCGTTGACCTGTGGCGCCTGGCAATCCAGCCGGGCAAACCGCTGGCCTTTGGCGAAGTCGCCGGCAAACCCTGGATCGGTTTGCCAGGTAACCCATCGGCGGCGCTGATTACCGCATTGATTGTCGTGCGCCCGTTCCTGTTCCGGGCCCAAGGCATGGACGAAGTATTGCCTATCTCATTGCAGTTGCCGGCCGGGTTTGACTGGCCAAAGCCCAACCGGCGGCGGCAGTACCTGCGGGCGAAACTGGTCCCCGGTGCCGATGGTTCGCTGTGTGTCGAGCTGCATCCCCAGCAAAGTTCGGCCATGTTGGCTGCCGCATGCTGGGCCGACGGTCTGGCCGTGGTCGAGTGCCAGGCGCACGTGCGCATGCTCGACAAGGTGATGTACTTGCCGTTCGCGAGCCTGATGCATTAACGGCAATTGATTGTCGTCAAGGTCGCCGCCGATGAGCTGACTAGACTGGCGGCGCTCCGAGTTTTCTCATGAGGATGCCCCATGCAACTGGTTTGCCCGGCAGGGAATCTGCCTGCCCTCAAAGCGGCGGTGCGCCAAGGCGCCGATGCCGTCTATGTCGGCTTTCGCGATGACACCAACGCCCGGCATTTCGCCGGGCTGAACATGGACGACAAACAGTTCGACGCGGCGGTCGCGCACATCCGCCAGCACCAACGCAAACTCTATGTGGCGGTCAACACCTACCCACAACCCAAGGGCTGGGAGCGTTGGCAGCGCGCGGTGGATCGCGCCGCCGATCTGGGCGTCGACGCCCTGATCGCCGCCGACCCCGGGGTGCTCGGCTACGCCAGCCAGCGCCACCCACAACTGGCCCTGCATCTTTCGGTACAAGGTTCGGCGACCCATGCCGCGGCGCTGGCTTTTTACGCCGAGCGCTACGGCATTCGGCGTGCGGTGCTGCCACGGGTGCTGTCCCTGGCCCAGGTGCGGCAGGTAGCAGCAGCGAGCCCAGTGCCGATCGAAGTCTTCGGTTTCGGCAGCCTGTGCATCATGGCCGAGGGCCGTTGTCACTTGTCCTCTTACATCACCGGTGAGTCGCCGAACCTGTGCGGCGTGTGCTCACCGGCCAAGGCAGTGCGCTGGAGCGAAGACGCCGACGGCCTGAGCGCACGCTTGAGCGAGGTGCTGATCGATCGCTACACCCCTGACGAGCCGGCCGGTTACCCGACCCTGTGCAAGGGCCGCTTCCTGGTCGGCGGCAAGCGCTTCCATGCCCTGGAAGAACCCACCAGCCTCGACACCCTGGACCTGCTGCCGGAGCTGGCGGCCATCGGCGTCGAGGCAGTGAAGATCGAGGGCCGCCAGCGCAGCCCGGCCTACGTTGAACAAGTGACCCGGGTCTGGCGCGCCGCACTGGATGCCCACCGGGCTGCGCCGCAACGATTCCGGGTGCGGGAAGAATGGCGCCAGGTGTTGGCCGGTTTGTCGGAAGGCAGCCAGACCACCCTGGGCGCTTACCATCGATCATGGCAATGAGGGAGGCCAGATGAAACTCAGCCTGGGACCGGTCCTGTTTTACTGGGACAAAGCGCAACTGGGGAATTTCTACGCCGAGATGTCGGCCTTGCCGCTGGATGTGATTTACCTGGGGGAAACCGTGTGCTCAAAGCGCCGGGCATTCTCCCTGGATCAATGGCTGGGCCTGGGGCGCGAACTGCAAGCGTGCAGCCAGGCACAGATTGTGTTGTCGAGCCTGACGCTGATCGAAGCGGCCTCGGAGCTGTCGTCCTTGCGTCGGCTGTGTGACAACGGCCAATTGTTGGTGGAAGCCAATGACATGGGCGCGGTGCAGTTTCTCGCTGAACGCAAGTTGCCTTTCGTGGGTGGCCCGGCGTTGAACCTGTACAACGGCCATGCCCTGGGGCAATTGCTCGACAGCGGCATGATTCGCTGGGTACCACCTGTGGAATGCTCGGCGGCGCTGATCGGCGATGTGCTGGAGCAGGTGCGGGAAATGGAACGCGAGGTCCCCGAGGTGGAGATTTTTGCCTACGGCCACTTGCCCCTGGCTTATTCGGCACGCTGCTTCACCGCCCGGGCCGAAAACCGGCCCAAGGACGACTGTCAGTTCTGTTGCATCAACTATCCCGACGGCCTGGCGTTGAGCAGTCAGGAGGGCCAGCAACTGTTCACCCTCAATGGCATTCAGACGATGTCCGGTGAGGTGACCAATCTGTTGGCCGATTACCCCGCGCTGATGGCCAGTGGCGCCGACGTGCTGCGTCTGAGCCCGCGCGCCCAGGGCATGGCCGAGGTGGTCAGGTCCTTCGACAACGTTCGCCAGGGCGAGGCACCACCGCTGTTTGTGGCCGGTTGCAACGGCTATTGGCACGGTCATGCCGGTATGTTGAAAGTTGAGGAGGCGGGCCTGTGCTGAGTCGAAAAAAATGGTTGCTCAAAGGCGCTGACCGGGTGCTGCCGCTGGTGGGCAAGGTGCCGTTTGTCGTACAGCGCCTGGCGTTGCAGCAGGCGCTCAACCGTTGCCTGGCCGAGCCGCTGCGCGATGGCGGGTTCGAGGTGTTGCGCGGGCGTTGGCTATGCCTGCGGGTGCCGGACCTGAAGTTGTGCTGGTACCTGACGCTGTCGCGGGATGGACTGCGCATTGCCGAACAAGCCGAAGCCCAGGTCAGCATCAGCGGCAACTGGCGTGAATTTCTCTTGCTCGCCAGTCGGCAGGAAGATCCCGACACGTTGTTCTTCCGGCGACGCCTGGTGATTGAGGGCGACACCGAATTGGGGCTGGCGCTGAAGAACCTGATCGACAGCCTCGACCCGGAGGTCTTGCCGCCCTGGTTATGGCGCAATCTGGAACGGGCGGGCAAGGGATTGGCGGCGGCCTGATGAAAGCTCCAGGCTCACTGCCCCTGGTGTACTCCTGTTCCGGTTGTTCCAACGTGGCGCAACTGGCCAACACCGTCGCCCTGCGCCTGGACCGCGCCGGCCTGGCCGAGATGTCCTGCATCGTCGGGGTCGGCGGGCATGTGCCGGCACTGGTCAACAAAGCGCGCTCGGGGCGGCGGATCATCGCGCTGGACGGTTGTCCGTTGCAGTGCGTCCAGGCGTGTTTGCAGCAGCATGATCTGGAAGCGGATGTGCATGTGATTTTGAGCCAGTTGGGCTGGCGCAAGCGTTTCGGCGTCGATTGCACGCAAGAGGAGGGGGACGCGTTGTTTGAGCGGTTGATACCGATGATCGTTGAAAATGACACAGCAGATAGTGAGTCTGGCTGAGCCTGTGGCGAGGGGATTTATCCCCGCTGGACTGCGAAGCAGTCCCAATGCGCTGTGTCAGACAGTTTGAATAGGGGCCGCTTCGCGCCCCAGCGGGGATAAATCCCCTCGCCACAAGGGAATTGGGGCTGCGCGGGTTATTGCTGGTAAGCGTCCAGCTCATCTTCGGCCAGGATGCGAATGTTGCGCCGCTCCATGGCAATCAGGCCACCGTCTACCAGGCGATGGAGAATGCGCGAAAAAGTCTCTGGCTGGATTCCCAGCTTGGAGGCCACCAGGCGTTTGGACACCTGTAGCACCACCTGGCCGTCGCGCGGGTCGCGTTCCTGAAGCAGAAAGTTGATGACCCGCCGGCTGGCGCTGGCCAGGGTCAGGTTGTCGATGTCCTTGAGGCGCTGGTGCAAATGGATACTCATGCTCGCCAGGATCGCCAGGCAGACCTTCGGCTGGTCTTCCAGGGCCTTGCGGTAATGAGTGCCTTCGATACTCACCAGTACGCTGTCCTTGAGCGCCGACGCACTGACCGGGTAGCACCGGGCCTGGCTGAACAGCAGAGCCTCGGCGAAGGTCTGTCCGGGCTGGATGATTTCCACCAGGTTTTCCTGGCCTTCACCGGTGACCCGGAACAGCTTGATCTGACCGCTGACCAGCAGGAAAAACCGCTTGGCCGGGTCGCCCTGGTGCATGAGCGTGCTGTTGCACTCCAGGCGTTTGAGCACGGCCAGGTTGCACACGTCTTCGAAGACCCGCTCCGGTAACTGGCTGAACAGGTGATGACGACGCAACAGTAAAACGATGGAAGGATGAGTCAGCATGGCGTACCTCCGCGTGCCGTCATGGTAGAACCCCACGCGCCCCCGGCCTATGCCTCCGCAGGCCTACCTCGGAAGAGGGAGGTGCGTCCCCGCTCAAACACAAACCCTGTGGGAGCGAGCCTGCTCGCGATAGCGGAGGGTCAGCTTGCAGGGATGTTGAATGTGCCGCCGTCATCGCGAGCAGGCTCGCTCCCACAGTTTTTTCGAGTCGTGCGCAGGCGCTGTATTCGCCTGAAACACCCTGTGGAAGCAAAGCTTGCTCGCGATAGCGGAGGGTCGGCTTGCAGGGATGTTGAATGTGCCGCCGTCATCGCGAGCAAGCTTTGCTCCCACAGGAGGTGTGGTTTGCCGGGCTAGCCCACTCCGCGCAGATGCTCCATGGCCCACACGGCGGCTTCGACCCGTGAGCGCAACCCCAGTTTGTGCAGCAGGTTCTTCACATGGACCTTGACCGTGCCTTCGGTGATGCCCAGCTTGTGGCCGATGACTTTGTTGCTGCAGCCGCCGGCGATGGTCTTGAGTACCTGGCGTTCGCGTTCGGTCAGTTCCACGTCGGCCTGGCGGGGAGGGGAGCGCAAGGCCTGGGCCATGACGCGGGTCAGGCCGGGGCTGATCACCAGCGCACCGTTGAGGGCATCGCGGATGTACTGCACCAGCAACTCCGGCTCCATGTCCTTGAGCAGGTAACCGTTGGCATCCAGGCGCAGGGCATCGCGAATGTCGTCCTCGGCGTCGGATACGGTGAACAGCAATACCTTGCCGGTGTAATGCATGGCCCGCAGCCGGCGCAGGGTTTCGATGCCGTTCATTTGCGGCATGTTGTTGTCCAGCAGGACCAGGTCAGGTTTGAGCGGTTCGATCAGTGTCAGGGCTTCTTCGCCGTGGCTGGCTTCGCCGACGATGTGCAAGTCGTCTTCGAGTTCGAGCATTTGGCGGATCCCTCGACGCATCATTGGATGGTCGTCGACCAGCAGGAGGGTGTGACGCAGGGGGGCGTTCATGTTGCGAGACCTTCGCTGTGTTGGCCCAGGAATTCCGGTTGGAAATGCACCTGGATACGGGTGCCCTGGGGCGTTCGGGAGATAATTTGCAGTTGGCCGCGCAAGCTGCGGGCCCGTTCGTTCATGATGTTCAGGCCGTGGTGTTCGCGCTGGTCCACTTCGCCACTGAAGCCCCGGCCATCGTCTTCGACCGACAGTCGCACGGTTTCGCCTTCCTGGCGCAGTTCGAGCCAGGCGTTCTCTGCGTGGGCGTGGCGCAGGCAGTTGGAGAGCGCCTCGCGGGTGATCTGCAGGATATGGATCTGCTCACTGGCCGACAGCTCGAAGGCCAGGGTGTCGACGAACAGATGCACCCGGAAATCGCCCCGGCGGGAGAATTCTTCAGCGGTGTCCTTGAGTTCCTGGACCAGCCCGTCGTCGTGGATCTGCAAGCGGAACGTGGTGAGCAGTTCGCGCAACTGCCGGTAGGCATTGTTCAGGCCTTCGCGCAGTTCGGCGGTGACGGTTTCCAGGGTTTGCACCGGTTCGCCGCGACGCATCAGGGTTTGCATGCGGCTGACTTGCAGCTTCATGTACGACAAGGCCTGGGCCAGGGAGTCATGCAGTTCGCGGGCGATGATCGTGCGCTCATCGAGCAACAGCAGGCGATGGTCCTGTTCGCGCTGGCGCTTGAGAGACAGCGAGGTGCCGATCAGGTTTGCCAGGGCCTGGATCAGTGCGGTTTCCCAGGGTTGCGCCGCGTGACCGTCGACAAAATGCGCCTTGAGTTCACCCAGTTCCGTGCCCTGGTTACTGATGCTGAACGTCTGCGGCCGGGCGCTGTGGTGTTTCTGGCAGGTGGCGCAATCGCTGCTGGCGCAGACCTCGCGGCTGTTGGCGCCATGCAGCGATAGCAGTTGCCGGGCGGGCGCCTGCAACTGGCCTTGCAGACACAGCGACAGGCGCAGGCCCGGCAGCCGCTGCTGGAACCGGCTGATCAGTTCATCCAGCCCTTCGGCATTGGCCTGCCGCGTGGCCAGGCTGCGGCTGCTCTGGTACAGCAGCTCCAGGGCGGCATTGGCCTGTTGCAGGTTCAGGGTCTTTTGCTGGACCTGATTCTCCAGGGTGCGATGGGATTGCTCGATGGTTTCGGCCATGGTGTTGAAGCTGGTCGCCAGTTGGCCCAGTTCATCCTCTGACTGATGGTTGACCCGCACCTGGAATTCGCCACGGCGAAAGCGCTGGGTGGCGTCCACCAGTTCCTGCAAGGGCGTGACCACGCCGTACTGCAATTCATACAGACCGATCAGCAGGATGATCATGGTGGTGAACAGCGCCATGCCCTGGATCGTCTGTTGCCAGGCTTGCTTGTGCTCGCTCTGGCGTTGCAACAGGGTGACGAACTGGTCCAGTTGCGCAACGAAGGAAGCGGCACTGGCCTGGAAGAACGCCGAATCGCCGCGTTCGATGGCCGGGCGCAAGGTCTGGTTCCAACGCTGCATGAGGCTCTGATAACTCTGATGCAGGGAGGTCGCCGGTCCGTCTTCCAGCACGGCGCGCAAGGACGGGCTTTCGAGACGTCGTTGCAGGCTGTCGATGATCGCCGGGACATCGTCGCTGGCCCCGGCTGCCAGTTTCCAGCTCAGGTGATAGGTCTCCATACGCACGGAACCGGCGGTGTTGATGGCGGCCGCGTCGCCCTGGCTGAACCAGGCAATCAGACCTGCGCTCAAGGAACTGGCCAGGGCGAGGATGGCGATCAGGATCACCGCCAGCCCGGCGCGAGCGGGCAGGGAACTGCGCAGCCACCGCATCATCGAGACTGGCCCTGGAGGAAATTCTGCAAACCGAACATGGGGACGCCCTGGCGTTGGGGGGGATAGCAGCCGATCCCGGGCGCACTACCTCTAAAGAGTTGTCGGCCGCTACGTTTCGGTAAAAGCCACGGCCGAAATGTTCAAAGCCTTGATAAATAAAGGTTCTTATCAACTTCAGGCTCTACCCCCTAAGAGGTAGACGGGCCCAGCATAGGCCAGTACCGCCGGGACGCACGTTGACCCAGGTCAAGTTTTTACTGGGTAGGCATCACTAGGCTGCGCTCATCGAACTGACGGGGAGTGCATCGAGATGCGAGCGCAAGTGCAACAAGGGCTGGTACTGGGGATGAGTACCCTGGCCTTCACCGTGTGCTTCATGGTCTGGATGATGTTTGCCGTGCTCGGTGTTCCGATCAAGGAAATGCTGGCGCTCAACGAAACCCAATTCGGTCTGCTGGCCGCCACGCCGGTGCTGACCGGTTCCCTGGTGCGCTTGCCCCTGGGCCTGCTGACCGACCGCTTCGGCGGGCGCATCGTGTTCTTCCTGCTGATGCTCTCCTGTGTGCTGCCGTTGTACCTGATCACCCTGGCCACGGCTTTCTGGCAGTTCCTGGTGCTGGGCCTGTTTGTCGGGCTGGCCGGTGGATCGTTCTCGGTGGGCATCGCTTATGTGGCCAAGTGGTTCGACAAGCAGAATCAAGGCTTCGCCATGGGTGTGTTCGGCGCGGGCAACGCCGGCGCCGCGCTGACCAAATTCCTCGCTCCGGCCTTGATCGCCTTCGGTTCCTGGCACCTGGTGCCGAAGGTGTTCAGCGCCATTCTGTTCATCACCGCGCTGCTGTTCTGGTTTCTCACAACCGAGAAGAAGGAGCACAGCGGCACCGGCGGCGCCACGTTGCGCGAGCAACTGAAAACCCTGAAAGAACCAGCGGTGTGGCGCTACTGCCAGTACTACTCGATCGTGTTCGGCGGCTATGTAGCCCTGGCCCTGTGGATGACCAAGTACTACGTGCAGGAATACGGCTTCAGCCTGCAAAGCGCGGCGCTGCTGGCGGCCTGCTTCTCCCTGCCCGGTGGCGTATTGCGGGCCGTCGGTGGCTGGATGTCCGACCGCTGGGGCGCCCAGAGCGTGACCTGGTGGGTGTTGTGGGTCAGCTGGATCTGCCTGTTCCTGCTCTCGTACCCACAGACCCAACTGCAAGTGCAGACCGTCAACGGCACGGTGGATTTTCACATCGGCCTCAACGCCACGCTGTTCACCGTGCTGCTGTTCGTGATGGGCATCGCCTTCGCGTTCGGCAAGGCCTCGGTCTTCAAGTACATCGCCAACGACTACCCGAAAAACATGGGCGCGGTGTCCGGCATCGTCGGCCTGGCCGGCGGCCTGGGCGGGTTCGTGTTGCCGATCATGTTCGGCGCCCTGGTGGACCTCACCGGCGTGCGCTCGTCCTGCTTCATGTTGATGTACGGCGTGGTCTGGGTCTCCCTGACCTGGATGTACTTCAGCGAAGTTCGCAAGCGCCCGCTGCTGGGTAAACAGCCGCCGGCCAGCCAATCCCCGTTTTCCAGCATTGCCCAAGGAGAAGAACATGTCCGTTCTGCAAACGCCTGAAAAGGGCCCGGTCATTCATGACTGGCGTCCGGAAGACCCCGCGTTCTGGGGCAAGAGTGGCAAACAGACTGCCCGGCGTAACCTGTGGATTTCCATCCCGGCGCTGCTGTTGGCCTTCGCGGTGTGGATGGTCTGGAGCACGGTGATCGTGCGCCTGAACGCCATCGGTTTCAGTTTCAGCACCGACCAGTTGTTCTGGCTCGCGGCGTTGCCGGGCCTGTCCGGCGCGACCTTGCGCATCTTCTATTCGTTCATGGTGCCGATCTTCGGCGGTCGTCGCTGGACGGCCCTGAGCACTGCGTCGCTGCTGTTGCCGGCGCTGTGGATGGGCTTTGCCGTGCAGGATCCGGCCACGCCTTACAGCGTGTTCGTGCTGATCGCGCTGCTCTGCGGCTTTGGCGGCGGTAACTTCGCCTCGAGCATGTCCAACATCAGCTTCTTTTACCCCAAGTCCCAGCAGGGCACGGCCCTGGGCCTGAACGCCGGGCTGGGCAACCTGGGCGTGTCGGTGATGCAGTTCAGCGTGCCGCTGGTGATTTCCTTCGGCGTGTTCGGCTTCATGGGCGGCCAGCCGCAGGTACTGGCTGACGGCAGCTCGCTGTGGCTGCAAAACGCCGGTTTTATCTGGGTGCCGTTCATCCTCGCCGTGACCGTGATTGCCTGGTTCGGCATGAACGACCTGTCCAGCGCCCGCGCTTCGTTCAGTGAGCAGGCAGTGATTTTCAAGCGCAAGCACAACTGGCTGATGTGCTGGTTGTACCTGGCGACCTTCGGCTCGTTCATCGGCTTCTCCGCCGCGTTTCCGCTGCTGATCAAAACCTCGTTCCCGGAAGTCATCGCCCTGAAGTTCGCCTTCCTCGGTCCGCTGGTTGGTGCTCTGGTGCGGCCACTGGGTGGCTGGCTGGCGGACAAGCTCGGCGGCGCGAAGGTTACGTTGTGGAACTTCGTGCTGATGATCGCGATGGTGTTCGGGGTCCTTCATTTCCTGCCCCAAGGCGGCCAGGGCGGCAGCTTCTACGGCTTCCTGGGGATGTTCATGTTGCTGTTCGTCACCACTGGCGTGGGCAACGGTTCGACCTTCCGCATGATCCCGGTGATCTTCCGCACCCTGCATGAAAAAGCCAGCCGCGGCCAAAAGCCCGAGCTACGCGAACAAGCGCTCAAGAACGCCGGCAAGGAATCGGCCGCAGTGCTGGGTTTCAGCTCGGCCATGGGCGCCTTCGGCGCGTTCTTCATCCCCAAATCATTCGGCACTTCGATGGCCCTGACCGGCGGCCCGGAGATGGCCTTCTACATGTTCGTCGGCTTTTACCTGAGCTGCATCGTGGTGACCTGGTGGTGGTATGCCCGCAAGGGCGCCGCAACACCGTGCTAAGCCGAACCTAAACCTGCGTGGGCGGGGCGCAGACCCCGCGGAGCAAGCCTGAGAGGAACACACTGTGAGTCATTTACTGGATCAACTGCGGTTTTTCAACCGCAAGCAAGGCGAGTTTTCCGAGGGGCACGGCGAGACCCGCAAGGAGTCCCGCGACTGGGAGAACGTCTACCGCTCCCGCTGGCAGTACGACAAGATCGTGCGCTCCACCCATGGGGTGAACTGCACCGGCTCGTGCTCGTGGAAAATCTACGTCAAGAACGGCCTGATCACCTGGGAAACCCAGCAGACCGACTACCCGCGCACCCGTAACGACCTGCCCAACCACGAGCCGCGTGGCTGCCCTCGTGGCGCCAGCTACAGCTGGTACATCTACAGCGCCAACCGGCTCAAGTATCCGAAGATCCGCAAGCCATTGCTCAAGCTGTGGCGCGAAGCCCGGTTGACCCTGGCGCCCGTGGAAGCGTGGGCCAGCATCGTCGAAAACAAGGCCAAGGCCGACTCGTATAAAAGCAAGCGCGGCATGGGTGGTTTCATCCGTTCCAACTGGGAAGAAGTCAACGAGATCATCGCCGCCGCCAACGTCTACACCGTCAAGCAATACGGCCCGGATCGGGTGGTTGGCTTCTCGCCGATCCCGGCGATGTCGATGGTCAGCTACGCCGCGGGTTCGCGTTACCTGTCGCTGATCGGTGGCGTGTGCCTGAGCTTCTACGACTGGTACTGCGACCTGCCGCCAGCCTCGCCGATGGTCTGGGGCGAGCAGACCGACGTGCCGGAATCGGCCGACTGGTACAACTCCAACTACATCATTGCCTGGGGCTCCAACGTCCCGCAGACCCGTACCCCCGACGCGCACTTTTTCACCGAGGTGCGTTACAAGGGCACCAAGACCGTGGCGATCACCCCGGACTATTCGGAAGTCGCCAAGCTCACCGACCTGTGGCTCAACCCCAAGCAGGGCACTGACGCGGCACTGGCCCAGGCTTTCAACCATGTGATCTTCAAAGAGTTTCACCTGGACAAGCCCAGCGCCTACTTCACCGAGTACGCCAAGCGCTACACCGACCTGCCGGTGCTGGTGATGCTCAAGCCGATGCTCGGCGTGGCGCCGGGCTCCGGCTACCAGCCTGATCGCTTCCTGCGCGCCAGCGACCTGACCAACAACCTCGGCCAGGACAATAACCCGGAGTGGAAAACCATCGCCCTGGATGCCAGCGGTGAACTGGTTTCTCCCCAAGGCTCCATCGGCTATCGCTGGGGCGAAGAGGGCAAATGGAACATCCTGGCCCGTGAAGGCGGCGAGGGCCGTGAGATCGACCTCAAGCTCAGCCTGATTGGCGATGACGTGGCTGAAGTGGCCTTCCCGTATTTTGCCGGTGAAGCCCAGGAGTACTTCCAGCATGTGGCCGGTGACGCGGTGCAGTACCGCCGGGTGCCGGTGCACAACGTGGTGCTGGCCGACGGCAGCGTGGTGAAAGTCGCCACGGTGTTTGACCTGTCGGCTGCCAACCTGGCCATCGACCGTGGCCTGGGCGGCGCCAACGTCGCCAAGGACTACGACGACGCCTCGGTGCCCGGCACCCCGGCCTGGCAGGAGCAGATCACCGGTGTGAGCCGCGAGAAAGCGATCCAGATCGCCCGCGAATTCGCCGACAACGCCGACAAGACCCGTGGCCGTTCGATGATCATCGTCGGCGCGGCGATGAACCACTGGTACCACATGGACATGAACTACCGTGGGCTGATCAACATGCTCATGCTGTGTGGTTGTGTCGGCCAGACCGGCGGCGGTTGGGCCCACTATGTCGGCCAGGAAAAACTCCGTCCGCAATGTGGCTGGCTGCCCCTGGCCTTCGGCCTGGACTGGAACCGTCCGCCACGGCAGATGAACGGCACCAGCTTCTTCTACGGCCACAGCTCGCAATGGCGCCACGAGAAGATGAGCATGCACGACGTGCTGTCGCCTCTGGCGGATAAATCGCAGTTCCCTGAGCATGCCCTGGACTACAACATCCGCGCCGAACGCGCCGGCTGGTTGCCCAGCGCGCCACAATTGAACACCAACCCGCTGAACATTTGCCGCGATGCTGCTGCCGCCGGCATGGACCCGAAAGACTACGTGGTCAAGTCCTGGCAGGACGGCAGCCTGCGGTTTGCCTGCGAACAACCCGACAGCCCGGAAAACTTCCCGCGCAACATGTTCATCTGGCGCTCCAACCTGCTGGGCTCCTCGGGCAAAGGCCACGAGTACATGCTCAAGTACCTGCTGGGCACCAAGAACGGCGTGATGAACGAAGACATCGGCTTTGGTGGCGAATCCAAGCCGACCGAGGCTGAATGGGTCGACAACGGTGCCATCGGCAAACTGGACCTGGTGACCACCCTGGACTTCCGCATGTCCTCGACCTGCGTGTATTCCGACATCGTCTTGCCGACCGCGACCTGGTACGAAAAAGACGACATGAACACCTCGGACATGCACCCGTTCATTCACCCGCTGTCAGCGGCTATCGACCCGGCCTGGGAGTCGCGTTCGGACTGGGAAATCTACAAGGGCATCGCCAAGGCGTTCTCCGCCATGTCGGTCGGGCACCTGGGTGTCGAGAAAGACCTGGTCACCGTGCCGTTGATGCATGACAGCGTCGGTGAACTGGCCCAGCCGTTTGGCGGCACTGACTGGAAAAGCGCCGGCGTGGCGCCGCAACCGGGCAAGAACGCACCGAACCTGCAAGTGGTGGAGCGCGATTACCCCAACATCTACAAGCAGTTCACCTCCCTGGGCCCGATGCTGGAGAAACTCGGCAATGGCGGCAAGGGCATCAACTGGAACACCGACGATGAAGTGAAATTCCTCGGTGAGCTCAATCACCATGAGGTCGACGCCGGTATCAGCCAGGGTCGGCCGAAGATCGACAGCGCCATTGACGCGGCCGAAGTGATTCTGTCCCTGGCCCCGGAAACCAACGGCCAGGTGGCCGTCAAGGCCTGGGCGGCCCTGTCGAAATTCACCGGCATCGATCACAGCCACCTGGCGCTGTCCAAGGCCCACGAGGCGATTCGCTTCCGCGACATCCAGGCGCAGCCGCGCAAGATCATTTCCAGCCCGACCTGGTCTGGCCTGGAAGACGATCACGTCAGCTACAACGCCGGTTACACCAACGTTCACGAAGCGATTCCATGGCGCACCATCACCGGCCGCCAGCAGTTCTACCAGGATCACCCGTGGATGCAGGCGTTCGGCGAGCAACTGATGAGTTATCGGCCGCCGGTCAACACCCGCACCATCGAAGGCGTCAAGGGCAAGCGCAGCAATGGCGAGACCGAAATCGTCCTGAACTGGATCACCCCGCACCAGAAGTGGGGCATCCACAGCACCTACAGCGACAACTTGCTGATGCTCACCTTGAGCCGCGGCGGGCCGATCGTCTGGCTCTCGGAAATCGACGCCAAGCGCGCCGGTATCGAGGACAACGACTGGATTGAATGCTTCAACGTCAACGGTGCGCTGACCGCCCGTGCGGTGGTCAGCCAGCGGGTCAAGGAAGGCATGGTGATGATGTACCACGCCCAGGAACGGATCGTGAACGTGCCCGGCTCGGAAACCACCAAGACCCGTGGCGGCCACCACAACTCGGTGACCCGCGTGGTGCTCAAGCCCACTCATATGATCGGTGGCTACGCGCAACAGGCCTACGGTTTCAACTATTACGGCACGGTCGGTTGCAACCGCGACGAGTTCGTCGTGGTGCGCAAGATGTCCAAGGTCGATTGGCTCGACGGTTCCAGTGGCGATGATCTGCCGCGTCCACTGCCAACCGATATCGAGGAGAACTGAGATGAAAATTCGCTCACAAATCGGCATGGTCCTGAACCTGGACAAATGCATCGGCTGTCACACCTGCTCGATTACCTGCAAGAACGTCTGGACCAGCCGCGAAGGCATGGAATACGCCTGGTTCAACAACGTCGAATCCAAGCCTGGCATCGGTTACCCCAAAGAATGGGAAAACCAGGACAAGTGGAAGGGCGGCTGGATCCGTAACGCCGACGGTTCGATCAACCCACGCATCGGCGGCAAGTTCCGCGTGCTGGCGAACATCTTCGCCAACCCGGACTTGCCGAGCCTGGACGATTACTACGAACCGTTCGACTTCGACTACCAGCACCTGCACACCGCGCCTTTGGGCGAGCATCAGCCCACCGCACGGCCGCGCTCGCTGGTGTCCGGCAAGCGCATGGAGAAAATCGAGTGGGGCCCGAACTGGGAGGAGATCCTGGGCACCGAGTTTGCCAAGCGGCGCAAGGACAAGAACTTCGACCAGATCCAGGCCGACATCTACGGCGAGTACGAAAACACCTTCATGATGTACCTGCCGCGCCTGTGCGAGCACTGCCTGAACCCGGCGTGCGCGGCGTCCTGCCCGAGCGGGGCGATCTACAAGCGCGAGGAGGACGGCATCGTCCTGATCGACCAGGAGAAATGCCGCGGCTGGCGCATGTGCATCAGCGGCTGCCCGTACAAGAAGATCTATTTCAACTGGAAGAGCGGCAAATCGGAGAAATGCATTTTCTGCTACCCGCGCATCGAAGCCGGGATGCCGACGGTTTGCGCTGAAACCTGCGTCGGCCGCATCCGCTACCTCGGGGTGTTGCTGTACGACGCCGACCGCATCAGCGAAGTGGCGAGCACCGCCAACGAGCACGATCTGTATGAGAAGCAACTGGAGATCTTCCTCGACCCGAACGACCCGGCGGTGATTCGCCAAGCCCTGGCCGACGGTGTGCCGCAGTCGGTGATCGACTCGGCGCAACGCTCGCCGGTCTACAAAATGGCCGTGGACTGGAAACTCGCGCTGCCGTTGCACCCGGAATACCGCACCTTGCCAATGGTCTGGTACGTGCCGCCACTGTCGCCGATCCAGAACGCTGCGGCGGCCGGCACCGTGGGCATGAACGGGGTGATCCCGGACGTCGACAGCCTGCGCATTCCGCTGCGCTACCTGGCCAACATGCTCACCGCCGGCGATGAAAAACCGGTCAAGCGCGCCCTCAAGCGCCTGCTGGCGATGCGTGCCTACAAGCGTTCCGAACAGGTGGACGGCGTGCAGGACCTGCAAGTGCTGGCCGATGTCGGCCTGAGCGTGAACCAGGTGGAAGAGATGTACCGCTATCTGGCCATCGCCAACTACGAAGACCGTTTTGTCGTACCAAGCGCCCACCGCGAAGACGCCATGAGCGATGCGTTCGCCGAACGCTCCGGTTGTGGTTTCAGTTTCGGCAGCGGTTGCAGCGGCAGTACCGACACCAACATGTTCGGCGCCAAGAAGGCCAACCGCCGCGACGTCATCAAAACCGTGCAGTTGTGGGAGGAATGAACATGCGCATTCTCAAGGTGATTTCGTTGCTGCTCGATTATCCGACCGAAACCCTGGTGGCCGGTCGCGACGAGCTGGAGCAGGCGATTGTGCAGGCACGGGAAATCAGCCCGAAGCAGCGCGCTGCGCTGTTCGAGTTGCTGGAACTGATCTGTGGCCAGGACCTGATGGACGGCCAGGAGCACTACGGCGCGCTGTTCGGCCGTGGGCGCTCGCTGTCGCTGCTGCTGTTCGAACACGTCCATGGCGAGTCCCGCGACCGGGGCCAGGCCATGGTGGACATGATGGCCCAGTACGAAGAGGCCGGTTTTGCCATCGGCGTGAAGGAACTGCCCGATTACATCCCGCTGTACCTGGAGTTTCTCTCCACCCGCGAAGACATCGAGGCCCGCGAAGGACTGGCCGATGTGGCGCATCTGCTGGCCTTGCTGGCGGCGCGCCTGGAAGAGCGCGAGAGCGCCTACGCCAGTTGTTTCCGGGCCTTGCTGCAAATCGCCGGGGCCGAGCCCCAGGTAGCGGTGGCCGAGTTGCGTGAGCAGGTCAAGGCCGAGCCACGCGACGACTCCCTCGAAGCCCTGGACAGGATCTGGGAAGAGGAAGCGGTGGATTTCATGAAGGCCGAGCAGCAGGACCGTTGCAGTTCGCTGCCGAGTGCGCCGGGCAAGGCCCGGGACGAAAGCGCGGTGCCGTTGCATTGGGTGGATTTTCAGCATGAAGGACGGGCCGCTGCGCCCGCCGGGGAGGTGGGCAATGTCTAAATGGGATCTGTTGATGTTCGGGGTCTACCCCTATGTCGCCTTGGCGATTTGCCTGATCGGCAGTTGGGCGCGGTTTGACCTGTCCCAGTACACCTGGAAGGCCGGCTCCAGCCAGATGCTGAGCAACCGTGGCATGCGCGTGGCGAGCAACCTGTTCCATGTCGGTGTGTTGTTCGTCCTGGCCGGCCACTTTGTCGGCCTGCTGACGCCGGCGGCGATCTATCACCATGTGTTGAGCACTGAGAACAAACAGTTGCTGGCGATGGTGTCCGGCGGGTTCTTTGGGGTGCTGGGTCTGATCGGTCTGGTGATGCTGCTCAACCGGCGGCTGAGCGACCCGCGAGTGCGCGCCACGTCCAGCATGTCGGACATCCTGGTGTTGGTGGTGCTGCTGGTGCAACTGGTGCTGGGCTTGATGACCATTGTGGCGTCCACCGCCCATATGGACGGTTCGGTGATGGTGATGCTGGCCGACTGGGCACAGAACACTGTGCTGTTGCGTCCGGTGGAGGCGGCCGCGGCCATTGCGCCGGTGGGCTTGGTCTACAAGCTTCATGTGGTACTGGGCCTGACCCTGTTCGTGCTGTTCCCGTTTACCCGTCTCGTCCATATCGTCAGTGCGCCGGTCTGGTACCTGGGGCGTCGTTATCAAATCGTGCGGCAGAAGTTCTAAGGAGACGATCATGGCTAGTGGATGCGGATGTGGCGGCGGTAACGGGGGCAGCGGCGGCTGCGGTTCTTCAGCGAAAGCAGCGCCAGTGACCCCGCCGCTCAGCGATATCGAGCCGGCGGGCGCGGTGCAGTTCGAACCGGCCCAGGCCGGGCCGGTGGCCGGTGAGGAAGCCCCGGCACAATTGATTGCCAGCAGTGAGCAGGAGTGGCCGATCATCAGCGTCAACGGGGTGTCGATCACACCCCAGGCGATGGCCCAGGAGCTGCAGTATCACCCGGCTGAGAGCCGCGAGGATGCGGTCTACCAGGCGGCCCGGGCGTTGGTGATCCGGGAGTTGCTTCAGCAACGCATCGCCGAGCTGGGGCTGGCGTTGCAGGTGGGCGCCGGTGAAAACGAAGAGGAGGCGGCCACGCGGCTGTTGCTCGAGCGTGAGGTGCAGGTGCCGCAATGTGATGAGGCGACCTGCCTGCGCTACTACGAAAGCAATCGGGCGCGCTTTCACAGCGCCCCCTTGCTGGCGGTGCGGCACATTCTGCTCGAATGCGCACCGGACGACGCCGAAGCGCGCGACCAGGCTCACGGCCAGGCCGAAACCCTGCTGCAACGCCTGGACGAGTTCCCCGGTAGCTTTGCCGAACTGGCGTTGAACCACTCAGCCTGCCCGTCCAAGGCTCAGGGCGGCTCGCTGGGGCAGATCAGTAAGGGCCAGACCGTGCCCGAACTGGAGCGCCAGTTGTTTGCCTTGCCGGCGGGCCTGGTGGGCAAACCGCTGGAAAGCCGCTACGGCTGGCATGTGATCAGCATCGATCAGCGTGTCGAAGGCCAACCGTTGCCTTATGAGGCGGTGGCGACGGCGATTCGCACCCAGCTGCAACAAGGCGTGTGGCAGAAGGCGCTGGTGCAGTACCTGCAAACCCTGATCGGTGCGGCGGACATTCGCGGCATTCATCTTCAGGGCGCCGACTCGCCGCTGGTGCAGTGAGCACCGGCTCAATCAGGGGACAGACATGAACGCCGTGTTGCAGGACGGATTTGGGCGCCAGATCGACTATCTGCGGATGTCGGTGACCGATCGTTGTGATTTTCGCTGCGTGTATTGCATGGCGAAAAACATGACCTTCCTGCCGCGCCAGCAGGTGTTGACCCTGGAGGAACTGCACCGATTGGCGCGGTTGTTCGTGGGGCTGGGGGTCAAGAAAATCCGCCTGACCGGTGGCGAACCGCTGATCCGTCCGGGCATCGTCGGGTTGTGTCGCGACATCGCGGCATTGCCCGGCCTGCGGGAACTGGTGATGACCAGCAACGGTTCGCAGCTGGGACGACTGGCCCGGCCGCTGGTCGATGCCGGGGTCAAGCGCATGAACATCAGCCTGGACAGCCTGGATGGCGAGCGTTTTCGGGCGATCACCCGCAACGGCGATCTGGATCAGGTGCTGGCGGGCATTGAAGCGGCGAAGGGCGCAGGGTTCGAGCGGATCAAGCTCAACTGCGTGGTGATGAAAGGGCGCAACTTCGATGAAGTCCCGGCGCTGGTGCAGTACGCCATCGAGCAACGCATCGACATCAGCTTCATCGAGGAAATGCCCTTGGGTGAGGTCGGGCGTGCCCGGGGCGAGTCGTTCTGTTCCAGCGATGAGGTGCGGGCGGTCATTGCCAATCATCACCGCTTGCTCGACAGCACCGAAAACAGCGGCGGCCCGGCGCGTTATGTGCGCCTGGAGCAGCACGCGCAGACCCGGATCGGTTTCATTTCCCCCAATACCCACAACTTTTGCGCCAGTTGCAACCGGGTGCGCATGACCGTTGAAGGGCGGTTGCTGCTGTGCCTGGGACAGGAAGATTCTCTGGACCTGCGCAGTTTGTTGCGGCGCTATCCGCTGGACGATCAACCGCTGATCCAGGCGGTACAACAGGCGCTGCGCGGCAAACCCCTGCGTCACGACTTCAACCCTGGCGGGGAAGTGCAGATTGTGCGGTTCATGAACATGAGTGGTGGGTGAGCCTCAGCGCAGATGTTGAATGGACCGCCGTTATCGCGAGCAGGCTCGCTCCCACAGGGATTTGTGGTGTACGCAGAAAGAGCAGACACCTGAAAACCCATGTGGGAGCGAGCCTGCTCGCGATGGGTTATACCGGTCAACATCTCAAGCGGCTGATCCACCCTCGATTCTTGATATCGATCAATTGCAACCCTCACTTTTGGTCGTACTCTCCACTGCATATTGTGTTTGAAGATTGTTAATTATCTATATGTAGTGTCTGGAGCCAAAATGCAGAGCACGTTGATCTCAGTAGGCTGTAACCGCTTGCACAAGCGCGATGGCAGTGTGGTTGCCTTCGACGCGGACAAGATCCGCCAGGCGCTGATCGCCGCCGGCAAGGCCACCGGCGAATACGCTGAGGGGGAGGCTGAAGGGTTGCTGGAAGCGGTGCTGACGCGATTGGAAGGACAGACGCGCTTGAGCGTCGAGCAGATCCAGGACCGTGTCGAGCGAGTACTGATGGACGCCGGTTTCTTTCTGGCCATGCGTGCCTATATCGTCTACCGCGAGCAACATGGACGCCTGCGCCGGGATCGTCGCACCCTGGTGGAAGTCGCCACCTCGATGAACGAATACCTGGACCGCGAAGACTGGCGCGTGCAGGCCAATGCCAACCAGGGTTACTCCCTCGGTGGGCTGATCCTCAACGTATCGGGCAAGGTCACCGCCAACTATTGGCTCGACGAGGTCTACAGCCAGGCCATCGGCCAAGCGCACCGCGAGGCCGACCTGCATATCCACGACCTGGACATGCTCGCCGGTTACTGCGCCGGCTGGTCGCTGCGCACGCTGCTGCACGAAGGCCTCAATGGGGTGCCGGGACGGGTTGAGGCCGGGCCGCCCAAACATTTGAGCAGCGCCTTGGGGCAGATGGTGAATTTCCTCGGCACGCTGCAAAACGAATGGGCCGGTGCCCAGGCGTTCAGCTCGTTCGACACCTACCTGGCGCCGTATGTGCGCAAGGACAGACTCAGCTATGACGAGGTCCGCCAGTCGTTGCAGGAGTTCATCTACAACCTCAACGTCCCGTCACGCTGGGGTACGCAAACACCTTTTACCAACCTTACGTTCGACTGGGTCTGCCCGGAGGATCTGCGCGAACAGATTCCGGTGATCGGTGGCGAGGAGATGCCGTTCGCCTACGGTGATCTGCAAGTGGAAATGGAATTGATCAATCGCGCCTACATCGAGGTGATGCAGGCCGGTGATGCAAAGGGCCGGGTGTTCACTTTCCCGATCCCGACCTACAACATCACCCATGACTTCCCATGGGACAGCGAGAACGCCGACCGCTTGTTCGAGATGACCGCCCGCTACGGTCTGCCGTATTTCCAGAACTTCCTCAACTCGGACATGCAACCCAACCAGGTGCGCTCGATGTGCTGCCGCCTGCAACTGGATGTGCGCGAGTTGCTCAAGCGCGGAGGAGGCCTGTTCGGCTCGGCGGAACAGACCGGCTCACTAGGTGTGGTGACGATCAACTGCGCACGCCTGGGCTACCTGTACAAAGGCGATACCAGCGCATTGCTGCAACGCATCGATACGCTGATGGAACTGGCGAAGGAGAGCCTGGAGGTCAAGCGCAAGGTCATCCAGCACCACATGGACGCCGGGCTGTACCCGTACACCAAGCGCTACCTGGGCACCCTGCGTAATCACTTCTCCACCATCGGCGTGAACGGCCTGCACGAAATGCTGCGCAATTTCACCGATGACCAGCAAGGCCTGCATACCGAGCAAGGCCGGGCATTCGCCCTGAAACTGCTGGATCACGTGCGCGCCACGCTGCTGCGCTTTCAGGAAGAAACCGGCCACCTCTACAACCTGGAAGCCACCCCTGCCGAGGGCACCACCTACCGTTTCGCCAAGGAAGACCTCAAGCGTTACCCCGATATCTTGCAGGCCGGCAGCCCGATCGCCCCGTATTACACCAACTCGTCGCAGTTGCCGGTGGGCTTCACCGACGATCCGTTCGAAGCCTTGGAGCTGCAAGACGAACTGCAATGCAAATACACCGGCGGCACCGTGCTGCACCTGTACATGGCCGAGCAGATTTCCTCCACACAGGCCTGCAAGCAGCTGGTGCGCAAGGCCCTGGGACGCTTCCGGCTGCCGTACCTGACCATCACGCCGACGTTTTCCATCTGCCCGGTCCACGGCTACCTGGCCGGCGAACATGAGTTTTGCCCCAAATGCGACGAGGCCTTGCTGTTGCAACAGCAGTTGGCAGGCAGCGTTCACTGATCCGATCCATCGACCGCAAGGAGCTTCATCCATGAACGCATCACAATCTCTTCCGCAGGCACAGCGTCAACGTTGCGAAGTCTGGACCCGCGTGATGGGTTATCACCGTCCGGTGGCGGCCTTCAACCCCGGCAAACAGTCCGAGCATCGCGAACGGGTTCACTTCACTGAAAGCGCGGCCGGGCGTCCATGAGTCGAGCGCTACGGGTTGGGGGCATGGTGCCCCTGACCACCCTCGATTATCCGGGCCAACTGGCTTGCGTACTGTTTTGCCAGGGCTGCGCCTGGCGTTGTCGTTATTGCCACAACCCGCAACTGATCCCGCCGCGCGGCAGCGAAGAGGTGGATTGGTGTCGGGTGTTGGCATTTTTGCAACGTCGCCAGGATCTGCTTGACGCCGTGGTGTTCAGTGGTGGTGAGCCGACCCTGCAGGACGGCCTGGCGCCAGCCATGGAGCAAGTGCGGCAGATGGGTTTTCGCATCGGCCTGCACAGCGCCGGCATCAAACCGGCGGCCTTCGCCAAAGTGGTCGGGCAAGCCGACTGGGTTGGCTTCGACATCAAGGCCTTGCCCGAAGACGCCCTGGACGTGACTCGGGTTCATGGCAGCGGTGCCGCCAACTGGCGCAGCCTCGACTATCTGCTGGCCAGCGGCGTGGATTATGAATGCCGGACCACCGTGCATTGGCATTTGTTCGATCCCGAACGGTTGTTGACCCTGGCTCGCCGCCTGAGCGAGCAGGGCGTCACGCGTTTCGCTGTGCAACTGGTGCGCACGGCCCGGATGCTCGACCCCCATCTTTCCAGTGTTTCGGCACAGGCCTTGCAGCCGGAGTTGTGGGCCGCCATGCGCGAGTTGTTTCCCTCGTTCGTTTTACGCAGTTGACCGTCCCCGGGGATGAACGACCGACAGCGGTTCGGGATCGCCGGGCCGCTCTTTTTTATGGCTTTTTTTATGGTTTTCAAATGCGCTGCCAATCGGCAGGTAGTTGAACAGGGAGCATTTGATATGACCAGACTCACCACTGCCCACCGTATCGTGATCGGTTTTGCCATCGCGCCACTGGCGTTGATCGCCCTGGCGTTATACGCCTTGAACGACCTGGCCACGCTGCGCGACCAGACGGTGCAAATCGTCAGACAGGATTGGCCGAAGATCGACCCGATCATGGTGATCGCCACGGGTGTGCGCGATAACGCCAGGAACACCCGGGACCTGTTGATCGACAAGAACAACGCGCAGGTCCAGCAATCGATCGACATGACCCGGCAACGTATTACCCAGGCCTTTACCACGCTGGAGCCGCTGTTCGACCAGCCGGAAGGCAAAGCGGCGTATGCGGCACTGAAGAAGCACCGTGAGGCGTACGTGGCCGCGTTCGTTCAGGTGCAGGCGTTGATTCGCCAGGGAGCCACGGACGACGCGATGACGCAACTCAAGCAGGGCGTGATGCCGGCCGAGCTTGAGGTCTACAAAAGCCTGGAAGGGCTGATGGCGATGCAGGGCCGGTTGTTTGTCGAGCGTGAACAGCTGGCCCAGGCGCGCTACAGCGACGCGCGGCGCAACATGCTGACACTGGTGCTGGCCTGCCTGGCCCTGGTCAGTACCGTTGCGGTCCTGGTGACCCGCAGCGTGACCCGTCCGCTGGGTGGCGAGCCCGATGATGCGGCGCGGGTGCTGAGCCAGATTGCCCAAGGCGACTTGACGATCCGCGTGCCGCTGGACGCCGGGAGTGCAAACGACAGCGTAATGAGCAACATGCATGACATGCAGCAGAGCCTCAACAGCATGGTCCGGCACATTGCGGCTTCGGTGGATCGGGTGGCCAGTTCCTCCGAAGAGCTGAGTGCGGTGAGCAGTCAGACCAACAGCACCCTGGAACTGCAAGGCCAGGAAATCGAACAGGCCGCGGCGGCCGTGAACCAGATGACGGCGGCGGTGGACGAAGTGGCGCGCAATGCGGTGAGTACCAGCGAAGCCTCGCGGATTTCCGAGCAAACCGCCCAGCGCGGTCGTGAGCAGGTTCAGGAGACCGTTGCTTCGATCAGCGCATTGGCGCTTGGGGTGACGGACTCTTCGGGACGCATCCAGCAGTTGGCAGGCAGGGTCGAGCACATCAGTTCGGTGTTGGACGTGATCCGCGGCATTGCCGATCAAACCAATCTGCTGGCCTTGAACGCCGCCATTGAAGCAGCCCGCGCTGGCGATGCCGGGCGTGGTTTTGCCGTGGTGGCCGACGAAGTCCGGGCACTGGCCCATCGCACCCAGGATTCGACTCGGGAAATCGAGGAGATGATCGGCAACATCCGCCAGGACAGCGAGCACGCCGTGACCGCCATGCAAAGCAACAGCGAACTGGTGCAGACCACTTTGCAAGTGGCCCGCCGCTCCGGCGATGCCCTGGATGAAATCGCCCGTTCGATCTCGCAGATCAACGAGCGCAATCTGATGATCGCCAGCGCCACCGAAGAACAGGCGCTGGTAGCCCGAGAAGTGGACCGTAACCTGGTGGGTATTCGCAACCTGTCCGAACAGGTATTGCTCGGGGCCCGGCATACTGATACCGCCGGTCAGGACCTGGCGCAGATGGCCGGCTCACTGCATGAGACCGTTGCGCGGTTCAAGGTCTAGGCCAGCCCCGCGTCAGCTGTTGTGAACCACACAAATCCACCGTGGGAGCAAAGCTTGCTCGCGAGGCGTCTGCACAGCCAACACCGCTCAAACTGACCCACCGCGATCGCGAGCAAGCTTTGCTCCCACAGGGTTTTGCGTCGTTCCAAGGTATCGTGAACGTTAGCGATCCGCTGTGGGAGCAACGCTTGCACTGCGTGTTCACCATCCCCAGAACTGCAACCACCAGCCATAACCCACCAGGCCATTGGCCAATACCAGGCAGGCCATTGCGAGGGGCCGGCGGGTTGCATGTTCCAGGCGCTTGTAGCCCAGCCACAGACTCCAGGCGATTGCCGCGACCAGCAGCGCGGCCCGAGCCGGTTGTACCCAGTCGAGCAACAACCCTTCATAGCGCAGCAGTTTGACGGTGGTGGCCGACAAGCCGAGGAACAACCCTGCACCGCCGAGGGGCGTCAGGGTGATGGCCAAGGGCCAATACTGTGCAGGATCGCCCGAGAGTCTTGCCGCCAGGCGCATCAACAGCAGCAGCGACGTGCCCAACAGCAAGGCACTCATGCCCAGATAAGCGACGATGCAAAAGCCATCTAGCCAACTGAAGCTGTCATTAAGCTGCGGATAGTGGGTCAGCAACCACCAAGGGGCGTTGTCTTGCAACGGCCAGAACAGCTCATGGGCGACCAGCCATTGGGCCAGGCTCTGCTTCATGGCAATGAACCAGGGGCTGACGGTCCACTGAAAAGCCCCCATGGCCAGGCCAATGACGCCGAACAACAACAAGCGCGCGTCCCAAGGCGAAAGGGTGGTTGCGCTCGAGTGAAGGATTTCCTCGTTACTGGAACGGGCTATCAGGCGTACCGCATCGCGCTGGCCGCTGCAGCGACCACAGGCGTGGCAATCGGCGGCACCGCGCATCCGGCGAATGTCCAGCAATGGCGCGCAGTTGGGAGGCGGTCGGCGCGGCGCGGGGTTTTCCAGCCAGCGTTGCTCGTCCACCTGGAAGTGCACCGGTGCCAGGCGAGCAAGCAGGGCGAAGACGCCACTGACTGGACACAGGTAGCGGCACCACACTCGCTTGCCTCGGGCGAACAGCAGGCCAACGATCACCGCTGCGACCGTCGAGCCCCCCAGGATCAACAGCGCCGCCTGGGCATAGTCATAGACGCTGATCAACTGCCCATAGATCGTGGTCAGGCAGAACGCCAGGGTCGGCCAGCCGGCCCAGCGCACCCCGCGTGGCACGCCCAGGCCTTTGCCATACTGGCTGGCCCATTCACTCAAGGCACCTTCAGGACACAGCACGCCACACCAGAGTCGACCGAACAGCACAATCGACAGCAACACGAAAGGCCACCAGATGCCCCAGAACAGAAACTGCGCCAGCAGCGTGAGGTTGTCCAACAGCCGAGCCTGACTGCTGGGCAATGGCAACAGCGCCGGCACCACCAGCAGCACCGCATAGAACAGCACCACCGCCCACTGCACGGCGCGAATGGTTGCGCCGTGGCGCCGCATGCCGTCGCCCAGGCGTTGCAGCCAGAGGTTCAAGTCGGACATGGCAGCGTTTGCGCTTTGCGTGGCCGCAGCCAGCCGGCAACCCCCAGCCAATAGCCGAGCCACACCAGCAAGGTCATGGCACTGGGACTGGCTCGATAGCCGGTGAAATCCGCCAGGAAACCACCCAGGCCGTGACCGTCATTCAATACCGCGCTGCTGTCCCAGAGCGCGTCGCCGATGCCTTGGTAGACCACTTCGGGCCAGTCCATCGCCAGCAACTGACCGCTGATCCGCTCAATGCCGCTGACCAGCAGCGCTGCCCCCAATAACAACAGAATGGTTTCGCTGATGGCAAAGAAACGCGGCCATGAGATGAACCGTCGACTGCCGTGCAGCAAGACGATGGTCAGCAGCGCCAGCAGCAGGCCGGCCACCGCGCCCACGGCGAACAAGCCCAGTGGCGCCCCTTGCAGACGCGCCCCGGCGCCATACAGGAAGACCACGGTTTCACTGCCTTCGCGGCTGACGGCCAGCAGCGCCAACACCATCAGCCCCCATCCACCTTGGCGGCTGAAACGATGGTCGGCGTGACGCACCAGATCCTGTTTCAACGTCCCGGCGTTTCGGTGCATCCAACCGACCATTTGCACGATCAGCAGACTGGCGACCAGCGCCAACGCCGCCTGGAACCATTCATTGGCCGCGCCGCTCATGGCTTCGCCGGCCAACAGAATCAGACCGGCCAAGATGCCCGACAACAGCAAACCCAGCGCCACGCCAGCCCACACGAACTGCAACAAGCGACCGGCCTGTTGCTGCCGGCTGACCCAGGCCTGGAGTATGCCGATTACCAACAGCGCCTCGACGCTTTCGCGCCAGACAATAAACATGGATTGAGTCATGCAAACACCTCCTGTTCGCCGACTACTGGGCGAGGATGCCGCCCTCGGGCAGTTGCGGGTTGAATTCATCGAAAAACGGATAGTGCCCGGGGCGCAGCGGGTGAATGACGACAAACGTGGTAACGCCGGGCGACAGGACCTTTTCCACCCGCAGGGGCGTGCTCTCGAATTCCGCCGGACCCTGGCCGACGTTTTTCAGCACGATCTTGAAGCGCTGCCCGGCCGGTACTTCCAGCAGCGGCGGGGTGAAATGGCCGTCGCGCATGCTCAACTCGTAAGTAAGCAGTTGGGCATGGGCGATTGAAGGCAACAGCAAGCCGGCCAGCACCCACCCGGCCAGCTGTCGCGCTGTTCGGCTCGTTGAACGACGCATCTTCAATACCCGCCTTTTTTGCCAATCCCGGCGTAGACGAATTCGTAATGCAGTTCACAGCGCTCGAACCACGGTGCCACGCCGGTTTCCTTGTCGGTATGACGGCCGAGGGAGCCATGGCCGCCGGGCGGCAGGACGGTGAAGGTCAATTGGTATTTGCCGGGGCCCAGCAGCTTGACGTTGTCGCCATAGTGCGGCCCGTCATTGGCCACCATGGCGTGGAAGTCGCCCTTGAGCGGGGTGTCGTTGCCTTGTTTTTTCAGTTGGAACGACACGTTGAGGTAGGGCACGAAGCTGCCCTCCTGGAAACCTTGCTGGTTGTCGGCCGTGGCCCTGATATCGGCCTCCAGGTGAACGTCAGACTCGGCGGTTGGGCGCATCATGCCGGCCGGGGCCATTTCGATCGGTTGCAGGTACACTGCGCCGACCTCCAGGCCCGGGCACATTTGCGGTTCGCCAATGGGGTATTCCTTGGCCTGGGACAGAGGGGCGAGAAACAGCAGGGCGAGAGGCAGCGGAGCGAGGGTACGCATGGGAAGACTTCCTGAGGACTAAGGGATGGCCGAGTCTAGGAAGCTTTGCTGCGAATAATAATGATTCTTGTCAATTTTCGGGGCATTTAACCCGCCAGGAACGCCGATACCGTCATGCCGGTGGTTCTTGATCGATATCAAGGGCACTTCGGCCCTGACACGCTAGGGTACAGGCACACCCATCGGCTATACGGGGGCGTCATGGCAAAGCCTTTTCCAATCAGTCCGAAACATCCCGAGCGCATTTGCTGGGGCTGCGACCGCTATTGCCCGGCCAGTGCCCTGGCGTGTGGCAACGGCGCGGATCGAACCATGCACCCGGCCGAAATGATCGGGGAGGATTGGTACCTGCATGGTGATTGGGGGGTGGAGTTGGTGGACATTAGCGCCAAGGTCATCGATCCAAGCGCCACTCACCCGAAGGAATGAAGTGAACCTGTGGCGAGGGGATTTATCCCCGCTGGGCTGCGTAGCGGCCCCAAGATTTGCGGTCGCTGCGCAACCGAGCGGGGATAAATCCCCTCGCCACATTAACGCCCATTTTCCCGGACAGGGGATCACAACTTCGGCAACTGTCCGATCCGCCCCATCATCTCGGTCACGATCTGCAGGTCCAGAAGAAACTGCTCGACCGTCTTGAACTCGTTGTCGTTATGCCCGGTGTACTTGACGTCGGGCATGGCCAGGCCGAACTGCACGCCGTTGGGCAAGTCATGAACCGAAGTGGCGCCAGCGGAGGTGCCGTACTTGTGCTCCATGCCGAGGTTTTCGCTGGCCACGGCCAACAGTGCCTTGACCCATTCACCGTCCGGGTTGCGATACATCGGCTCATCGATTGAATAATCGAACGCCACGGCGACCTCCGTCTTCTTGCTCCAGGCGGCCAGTTTGTCGGTGATTTCAGCCTTGATCGCTTCCGTCGGCTTGCCCACCGGCACGCGCAGATTGACGGCCAGCTTGAAGACTTTGTCATCCATGCCGACATACGTCAGGGAAGCGGTCAGCGGCCCCATGAAGGCGTCGGAAAAGCCAATCCCCAGTTTGCTTCCCAGGTAGTCCAGGCCCCAGTTGTCGGCGGCATAGCGGGCGGCATCGGTGATGTGGTTGTGCTTGAGCGCAACCTTGCCCTCGAGGCTGTTGATGAAGTCCAGCATCCTCGCCACCGGGTTGACCCCGGACTCTGGTTCTGAGGAATGGGCGGAGACGCCGGTGAAGGTCAGTTTGACGTCCTTACCGACGACCGCGGTGGTCACCTGGAAGTCGCCGCCATTGCCCTTGGCATATTCGGAAGCGGCTTTTTGCAGCGTCGCGGCCAGTTCAGCAGGCTGATCGCCCACGAAGGTAGCGACCGATGTGGACGGAATCTGATTGGTGGCCAGGCCACCGGTCATCGCCGTGATCTCAGCGCCTTTGCCCTGGGCCGCACGCCGGGCGAAGTTGGCCATGACGGTGCCATAGCCTTTTTCGGCAATCACCACCGGGTAGCCGCCATCCAGCGCCAGGTTGTAGTTGGGGGTTGGGTTGCGCTCGAAGTAATAGGGGATGGCGTCGCCGGTGGTTTCCTCGGTGGTGTCTACCAGCAGTTTGAAATTCCTCGCCAGCGGCAGGTTTTCTTCCTTGATGATCTTCATGGCGTACAGCGCCACGACAATGCCGTTCTTATCATCTTCGGTGCCCCGCCCGTACATGCGGTCGCCCACCAGGGTGACCTTGAACGGATCCAGACGAGTGCCGTCTTTCAATACCCAGTTTTCCGGGGTCACCGGCACGACGTCGGCATGGGCGTGAATGCCCACGACTTCGTCGCCACTGCCATGCAGTGAAATCTCGTAGACGCGGTTGTCGATGTTGCGAAAGTCCAGGTTGAAGGCTAGGGCAAGGCGCTTGATCTTGTCCGCGATCTTGAGGAACTCGGGGTTCTCGTGCTGGGCAACACCGTCCTTGCGAAAGGTCGGGATCGCCACCAGTTCGCGCAGGGTTTCGGTAGCGGCGTTGCCGTATTTCACCCGTGCATAGAGGCCGAGCAGACGATGAATTTCGTTCTGCTGCTCAGCCGTAAGGGGTTTGTTGTCGAGGAACGTGCTGATGGCCGGGCCGAGCTTGGCGGTTTCGGCCAACTCACTCCTGGCCACATTTCCCAGGAACTGCCTGAAGTCGGTGACGGAGGTGTCAGCGAGGGTTTTGACGAGGGACGAACTCTGTTGCGCAGTGATGTTGGCCAAGGCGGGTGGGGTGATCGACGCCAGGCTGGACAGCAGCAGGGTGCTCACGGCCAGGTGCTTGAGGGATAAGTTCATTGGTAGAGGCATTCCTTTGCAGACGGTGGGAAAGAAGTGACTGATTGATGGAACACTCACTTACAACCTAGCACCGAGAAGGACCTGCCGGGAGTTTTGTAATCAACATTAATGCATGCCGATCCATTGCTATCGCGAGCAGGCTCGCTCCCACAAGGGATTAGGGGTGGTCACACGATCTTGTGTCCACTTTGCAATCCCTGTGGGAGCGAGCCTGCTCGCGATAGCTTAATGCGGCGCGCGAGGGATCGTCTTGAGCAGGTCTTCCGGGCTGATGTGACCGACGATGGGCTCCGCGCTGCTGCCCGGCAGCGGCAGGTCGAGGATGTGCCCCTTGATCTTGCCGACCACATGCATCTCGCAGGGTTTGCAGTCGAACTTCAGCGTCAGCACCTCGTCACCATGGATCAACTGCATCGGCGCAACCTTGGTGCGCACGCCGGTGACGCCCTTGGCCTGCTTGGGACAGAGGTTGAACGAGAAACGCAGACAGTGCTTGGTGATCATCACCGGTACTTCACCGGTTTCTTCGTGGGCTTCGAACGCCGCATCGATCAGTTTCACACCGTGGCGATGATAAAAATCCCGGGCCTTCTGGTTGTAGACGTTGGCCAGGAACGACAGGTGCGACTCCGGGTACACCGGCGGTGGATTGGTCTCGGCCTTGCGCCCCCCTCGGGGATGGGCCTCGACACGGGCGGTGGTCAGGGCTTCGATGACTTCGCGGCGCACCGCCTTGAGCTGCGAGTTGGGAATGAAATACGCCTGGGGCGCATCCAGCTCGATGGCGGTGGCGTGGTACTCGGTGGTGCCCAGTTGGCCGAGCAGGTCGTGCAGTTGCTCCAGCGCCTGCTCCGGCTTGTTCGCCAGGCCGAATGGCCCGTCCAGGCTGACGCTGGCGCTGACGCCTTCCTCGCTGGTAGCAGTCAGCTCCAGGCGCTCTTCACGCAGGCGTGCGACCCAGGCAACGCCCACCCGGCGCTCGGCGGAGGTCTTGAGCAGCGCTTGCTGCCAGTTGTGGTCCAGGTTACGACTCAGCGGGTGGTTGGGGCGTAATGTGTGCAACCCTGCCGGCATTTCATTGGGCTCGACGCGGTAGCGGTAACGCTTCTGGCCGTCTTCCTCGAATTCGCCCTTGGGCTCGGCGATGTTGGCGCGAAAACCCACCACTTCACGCTTGACCAGCACGTTGAGGCCATCGCCGTTGGACAGCGGATCAAAGGTCACGACTTGCAGGTCGCGCTTGCCGACTTTCTCCACCACGCCCACCGGCACGCCGGTAAAGGTCGGGGAATCGAAGGCGCCGATGTCGATCTTGCGCTCGCTGACGAAGTAGTCGGTGCTGCCGCGGTGGAACGTCTTCTCCGGGTCGGGCAGGAAGAAGTGCGCGGTGCGACCGCTGGAGGCGCGGGCCAGGTCCGGACGGTCTTCGAGGACATCGTCCAGGCGCTGGCGGTAGTAGGCGGTGATGTTCTTCACATAGCCCATGTCCTTGTAGCGTCCTTCGATCTTGAACGAACGCACACCGGCTTCCACCAGGGCGCGGATGTTGGCGCTCTGGTTGTTGTCCTTCATCGACAGCAGGTGCTTCTCATAGGCAACCACCCGGCCCTGATCATCCTTGAGGGTGTAGGGCAGGCGACAGGCCTGGGAGCAATCACCACGGTTGGCGCTGCGGCCGTTCTGGGCGTGGGAGATATTGCATTGGCCGGAAAACGCCACGCACAGCGCGCCGTGGATAAAGAACTCGATGGCCGCGTCGGTTTCGTCGGCGATGGCGCGGATTTCCTGCAGGTTCAACTCCCGCGCCAGTACCAGTTGGGAGAAACCGGCCTGATCAAGGAACTTTGCCCGTGCCAGGGTACGGATGTCGGTCTGGGTGCTGGCGTGCAGTTCGATCGGCGGGATGTCCAGTTCCATCACCCCTAGATCCTGGACGATCAACGCATCGACACCCGCATCGTACAACTGGTGGATCAACTGGCGGGCCGGCTCCAGTTCGTTGTCATGCAGGATGGTGTTGATCGTGGTGAACACCCGGGCGTGGTAGCGATGGGCGAACTCCACCAACCGGGCGATATCACTCACCTCGTTACAGGCGTTGTGACGCGCGCCGAAACTCGGGCCACCGATGTACACGGCGTCAGCGCCATGCAGGATGGCCTCGCGGGCGATGGTCACGTCGCGGGCGGGGCTGAGCAATTCCAGATGATGTTTGGGCAAGGACATTTGTTTTTAGTCAGGCTGATCACGGTCGAAGCGCGCATTGTAGCCGCCAGGCGCCCGGCCGGCACCTGTGGACTTGGATTTGCGCGATATGACCGATATGCGGCTTCGCCCCGTGGGTCATCCCGGCGAAGCATCAGGGCTGCACCAGCGGTTTCTCCCGGTGTTTTTTGCCAGATACAAGAACGCATCAGCGGCCTTGATCAGCATGGCCGGGGTCACGTCCTCGATGCTTGGCCGGCAGGTGGTGATGCCCGCGCTGGCGGTGACCAGGCCCAAGGGATGGTCGCCGTGTTCGATGTTCAGCGCCCTGATGGACTCCAGAATCTCTTGTGCGATCGTGGCGGCCCCCGCGCTGTGGGTGTCGGGCAGCAAAATGGTGAATTCTTCACCCCCGTAGCGCACCGCCAGGTCGCCGGGCCGTTTGATCGCTTGCTGGATCGCCCCCGCGATCGCGCGCAGACAGTCGTCCCCGGCAGCATGGCCGTATTTGTCGTTGTAGCGTTTGAAGTAATCGACATCAAGCATGATCAAGGCCAAGGAGGCGTGCTGACGCCTGGCCCGGCGAATCTCATCGGCCAATGCAATGTCCAGCCGTCTGCGGTTGCCCAAACCGGTCAGGCTGTCGGTCAGTGCCATGTCCCGCATGGTTTGGTGGGCGCTGCGAATCTGTTTCTCCATGGTCATTCTGTAGCGCAACTGGCTCAACACGATCAGCCCAAAGCCGACGAGTATCACGATCAGGAATATCAGTACGAAGCCGGTCTTGAGCAGATCGTGACGCCAGGGGGTGATGATCGATTCGCGAGACAATCCGGCCTCGACCACCAGCGGATAAGTGGTCAAGGCTCGGTAGCCATAAATGCGTTCAGTGCCGTCGACGACGGCCCTGGCCTCGGCGACGCCCTGATTGGAGTTGGGCAAGTGGTCACGGAAGATCACGCTATTGACCAGGCTCTTGCCGACCACCGAGGCGACGAAGGGCCGCCGGACCAGAATCGTGCCATCTCGAAGGGCCAGGACCAGGGCTCCCTTGTCGTCGATCTTGAAGTCGCCGTAGTAGTCCACGAAATAGCTGACCTTGACCGTTCCCAGCAACACACCGGCGAACGAGCCGTCAGGATTGTTCAAGCGGCGGGAGATGGGGATGATCAGGTCATTGGTGGATCGGCTCCTGATCACTTCGCCGATCCGCACGCTTCGGTCCTCGTGGGTGCGGTGATACTGGAAGTAGTCGCGGTCGGCATTGTTTGCCGAGTCAGGCGTTGTTTGCTTGTCTGTCACTATCCACTGCCCGTCGGGGCCGTAGATAAACAAACCGTGCAACTGCGGCATGATGGCCGACTGTTGCACCAGCAGCTTATGGATGCGCGGGATGTCGATGTTCTGCAGGCCATCGCCTTCCACTCGCTCGCTGAGTGCTGCGGTCACCACGTCCACTTGCCGGATGGTGTCTTCGGCGTGCTGGGCCGTCGCTCGCGCCAGGTTTGTCACCGAATCGCGGGCCGAGGCAAAGGCAGAGCGATAGTCACGCCATGTTCTCCAGCCTTCAACGGCCAGGAACACCATCACCACCACCAGCATGAAAGTGATGGTGAGCCGCAGGGCAGCTCCGGCCCGCGCTACCTGAGGGGGAAAGGATTCGTCAGCACTTTCTTTCTTTAGCTGCGGCCGTTCACGTCCGAGCATTAACATTTCCTTCTACAGCAGCGCGACTGCGCATTATTAGGGCGCAGGCTACCTTATCCGATAACAGCACGTTAGCTGAAGGATTCGAGGCAGGCACAGATCGCCAAAGCACGGGTGGATATAAAAGGCCATAACTCGCGAATCCACTCAAAAAAGCTGTACAAATCATACTTCATGTACAACTATTGAGCGACCTTCGGCAATCCAGTGATGTTTTTTCAATGGCAAGGTCGTTTGCGTTCAAGAAAAGCCTGAGCCGGTTCATGGCCTGCGTTTTGGTGCTTTACGCCAGCCAAGCTCTGTGCGACTGGCGCACGGTACTGCCTGACGCCCGTCTGGTGGGGCAAGCCGATTATTCCTGGTACGGGTTCGATCTCTACCAGGCCAGGTTATGGAGTGCGACCTTGCAACCCAGCCTGGAAACGCCGCTGGCACTTGAGCTGAATTACCGCCGCACGATCAGCAAGCAAACCTTGGTGCAAGCGAGCATCGAGGAGATGCGCCGAATCGCGGGTAAATCCCTGGACCCAGTACAGCTCGACAGCTGGAGCGATGACATGCGGCGGTCCTTCGTCGACGTCAGGCCAGGCAGTCAAATCACCGGGCTTTACCTGCCCGGCAAGGGTTGCCGCTTTTATGTCGACGGGCGCTTGACCCATGAAGTCGCCGACTCATCGTTCGCTCGAAGTTTCTTCGCCATCTGGCTCGATCCCCGCACCCGGCATCCGGAGTTGCGGCAACAGCTGCTGGGGCTCAATAACGCGCGCGTAGGGGGGCAAACACCATGACTCGGCTAATGGTTGGACTGCTTTTAATGATGAGTTTGACCAGTTGCGGGAACGTGAATGTCGATCGTTATGCCGACCAGCAACCGCAGCTGGATCTGGTGCGCTTCTTCAGTCAGCCAATCAAGGCCTGGGGCATCTATCAAAAACGTTCCGGCGAGGTCATCAAGCGTTTCGAGGTTGAGATATTGAGTCACCGTGAAGGTGAACAGCTGATTCTCGATGAGCGCTTTCTCTACAGTGATGGCAGCCGACAACGGCGCGTATGGACGCTGACCCCCGATGGCCCGGGGCTCTGGCGCGGTCGCGCCGACGATGTGATCGGCGAGGCGCGGGGAGAGGTGGCCGGCAACGCGCTGCGCTGGTGCTATCGATTGAACCTGCCAGTAGACGGATCGACTTACGAAGTGACTTTTGACGACTGGATGTACTTGATGGACGAAGACACGATGATCAACCGCTCGAGCATGAGCAAGTTTGGCGTCGAGTTGGGCCAGGTCACGCTGTTTTTCCGTCGTCAGGGCGGGGGCGCGCCATGAACCTGCAAACCCTGATCGAGCTGGCCATCGAAGGCCGGGTACACGAGCTGGAGTTATGGTCGCTGGAGGGCGGTATCTACGTGTTGCGTGCGCGACTGGACCGCGGGTTTCGTACGTTGCTCGACGACTCCGGACGAACATTGCATTTGCGATCCACCACCCATTTGCGTGAGTTGCTGCGTGACGCGCCGCGGTTACCCTGCATGTTGGTACAGCATGTCGTTCACGACGAAATGTGTGGCCAGCGCGAGGGGCCGATAGAGCCTTTGCGTGTGCCACTTTTTCTGGATGAACCTTGGTAATAATGTTCGCCTGGCGCGGGTTCTGACCTCAATGGGGATCAGCCAGGCGCAACGCCAACGGCAGCCAGAGTGCCCACAAGGGCGCTAGCACCAGAGCGGTTCCCACGATGCCAAGCGGCAGCGCAACGCCGGCCAGTGGAGCGCCTGCGCAATAGGCTAGCGGACCGCCGACCATGCCCACCAACGCACCGCGCCAAACAGGCTGTACGGCCCAGGCCAGGCTGTGCCGCAAGCTTGTGGCAAACACCAGCCAGAGCAGCGCAAGCCAGAGGGGCAGGGCGGTCTGAGCGAATCCGAACAGACCCAGCACGCCCAGGCTCCAGTCCAGCACCATGCCGCACAGCCCCACGCGCATCACTGCACGCAACTCGGCCCGGGGCTGTGGACAGAAGCTCAGGTGAGCCAGCAATCCTGCCGCCACAGCCAGGAGCCACCAGGCATTCTGTGCGCCCAGTACACAACCCCACCAGCCCAACTGGACCCAGAGTGCGTTGACGATCAGGCCCGCGCGACTCATCAAGCCTCCCGCCGCTCCAGCAAAGAGAGCTGACGCGCCCCGGGAGCGGCAAAGAGCAGTTGCGCGACGCCGATGGCACGCTCCTGGAATCCGCCTTCGCAGTAACACAGGTAGAACTCCCACAGGCGTTGGAAGGTTTCGTCGTAACCCAGCTCCAGCAGCGCTTGGCGTGATTGCCGGAAGTTCTCGTGCCAGTGCTTCAGCGTGCGGGCGTAGTGCGCGCCGAAGTCTTCCAGGTGCAGCAGGTTGAGCGGTGTTTGACGGCTGGCGGTGTTTAGCAGAACGGACAACGATGGCAGCGCGCCGCCGGGAAAAATATGCCGCTGGATGAAGTCCACCGAGCGGCGTGCCTGCTCATAACGCTGGTCGCGAATGGTGATGGCTTGCAGCAACATCAGGCCGTCATCCTTGAGCAGAGCGCAGCAGCGTCGGAAGTATTCGGGTAAATAGCGATGACCGACAGCTTCGATCATTTCGATCGAGACCAGCTTGTCGTAGCGCCCCTCCAGATCGCGATAGTCCTTGCACAGCACCTCAATGCGCTGCTGCAGACCCAGTGCCTCGACGCGCCGGCAGGTATGGGCGTACTGCTCGTGCGACAACGTTGTGGTGGTCACCTTGCAGCCATATTGGCTGGCAGCATAAATCGCCAGGCTGCCCCAGCCGGTGCCGATTTCCAGTAGGTGGTCGCCGGGGCGCAGGTCGAGCTTGCGACAGATGCGTTCGAGCTTGTTGAGCTGGGCTTCTTCCAGGCTTTGTTCGGGGCTTTCGAACATGGCGGCCGAGTACATCATGGTGGGATCGAGCAAACGCTCGAACAAGTCATTGCCCAAGTCGTAATGGGCAATGATGTTGCGCCGAGAGCCGCGCCGGCTGTTACGGTTGAGCCAGTGCAGCCAACGCAGCACCGGGCGGCCGAGGCGAGCCAGACCACTGTCCATCGCATCGAGCACGTCCAGGTTGGCGACGAACACGCGGGTCACCGCCGTCAGGTCGTTGCTGCGCCAGTACCCCTGGATATAGGCCTCACCGGCGCCGATCGAACCGTTACTGGCGAGCATGCCCCAGACGGCGTCGTCAAGAATTTCGACTTCGGCCTGCAGAGCACTGGCCGGATCGCCGAAGTTTAGCGATTCCCCATCGAGCAGCAGGCGCAAGTGGCCTTGGCGCAGGTGTCGTAATTGGCCGAGGGCGACTTGCTTGAAGACGCCGCCGTTGAACAGGCGAAAGCTGCCGGCCTTAGTAACGCTCAGGGTGGGTTCGGGCATGGTCGGGGTCCTTGTGGGCGGTTTCGCCGACGCTCAGGCCGTTTTGGCTGGCCTGATGGTCGTGCAGGGGCGTGCGTTTGAAGAGCAGGCGCAGGGCCTGCCAGTAAATGGCGCTCAAGGTGCGCAGGCTCATCCACGGGAAGGCCAGGAAGTGACGACGCACAGCCGCGGCATCGAGAGGTTGGCGCTTGAGCGCAAGGTCGGCCTCGAACACCTTGCTGCCATCGCGCCAGTTCTCCATATGCACCCGGATATGTGAGTCCGCGATCAGAAAGCGCATGCGGTAGTCCATGTCCCGAGGCAGGAACGGTGATACATGGAACGCCTTGGCCACCCGGAACGCATGGGGTTCACCGGGGCTTACCGGCAACACATAGTGATAGCGCTCGCGCCATGGGGTGTTGCGGACCTCACAGAGAATGGCCGCCAGACGCCCATCGGTTTCGTGGCAGAAATAGAAACTCACCGGATTGAAGGACAGCCCCCAACTGCGCGGTTGGGTCAGCAGCTGGATTGCGCCTTGGGGCGCGGTGCCCAGGGCCTGGGCAAGCAATTCGCGCACCGCGTCGACCAAGGGGACGCCCAGACGTGTGCGAGCGGGCAGGTAATCGCGCTCGCGCCAGCACAGCGGTGCCAAGGGCCACCCCCGCAGCAGGCGGGACAGACCCAGCACCTGGCTTTGTTCGGCGAGGTCCAGATAAAGCATGCCGATGGGGTATCGGAATCCATGGGCGCGGGGTGAATAGCGGCGATGGTCGATCCAGCCGCGGCACAGGCTGCTATTCAAAGGTATTCTCCAAAATGCCCGGCCACAGCCAGCCCACTGACCACACCGTCTTCGTGGAAACCATTGGCCCAATAGGCGCCGCAGAAATAACTGTGCTGACGCCCTTGCAGATCACCCTGGCGAGCCTGGGCGGCGACGCCGGCGAGGCTGTATTGCGGATGCGCATACTCGAAGCGAGCCAGGACCTTGGCCGGATCCACCACGTCACTCTGATTGAGGCTCACGCAGAAGGTCACCGGGGCGTCCAGACCCTGGAGGATGTTCATGTTGTAGGTCAGCGCAGCAGGCGCTCGCACCGAACCACCCAGTCGGTAATTCCAACTCGCCCAGGCCTGGCGGCGCTGCGGCAAGACACCGGTGTCGGTATGCAGCAGTACTTCGTTGCTGGCGTAGGCCAGGGCACCGAGCACCTCACGCTCTGCTTTGCTTGGCGTTTCAAGCAGCGCCAGGGCCTGGTCGCTGTGGCAGGCAAACACCACTTTGTCGAAACGCTCAAGTCCCGCCGCGCTGAGTATGTTCACGCCTGTCGCGTCGCGGCTCACGCGCTGCACCGGGCAGTTGAGCCGGATATGCTGGCGAAAGTGCGCGCATAACGGGTCGATATAACCCCGCGAGCCGCCCTCGATCACTCGCCATTGTGGGCGTCGGTTGACCGATAGCAGGCCGTGGTTATGGCAGAAGCGCACGAAGAACTGCAGCGGAAACTCCAGCATTCCGGCAGGCGACATCGACCAGATCGCCGAGCCCATGGGCACGATGTAGTGGTCGATGAACCGTTGTCCATAATTGTGGACATGCAGGTAATCGCCCAGCCGGGTGGTGCTGTCGATGCGCTGCGCCTTCAAGTCGGCCGTGGCCTGCCGGTTGAATCTGAGGATGTCCTGCAACATGCCCCAGAAGCTCGGCGACAGCAGGTTGCGTCGTCGGGCGAAAAGGCTGCGCAGGGTATGCCCCTTGTACTCTTGGCCAGTGGCCGGGTCATGCACCGAAAAGCTCATTTCAGTGGCACGGGAAGTCACGCCCAACTGGTCCAGCAAGCGGATGAAGTTCGGATAGGTCCAGTCGTTGTAGACAATGAAACCGGTGTCCACCCCATAACGCTGGCCTTGCCATTCCACGTCCACGGTGTGGGTGTGGCCGCCGATCCGCTCGTCGGCTTCGAACAGGGTGATCTGGTGCTGGCGAGCCAGCAGGTACGCGCATGTCAGCCCCGATATGCCGCTGCCGATGATTGCGATGCGCATGTTTCAAGACTCCTGGGAAGAGCGTGCCAGACGCCGGCCAAGGGCCAGGCGCCAACGGGCGGGCAAGCGTCCGAGCGAACGCAGGACGAAGGTGAAAAACCATGGAAAAGCGATGTCCAGCGGTCGCGCGGGCAGGCGCTGGGTGATATGCCGCGCTGCGCGCTGGGCCGACCAGCGCATGGGCATCGGAAAGTCATTGCGGCGGGTCAGCGGGGTGTCGACGAAACCGGGGCTTACCAAGGTGACATCGATACCCTCGGCGGCCAGATCGATGCGCAACGACTCAAACAAATAACGCAGCGCCGCCTTGGACGCGCCATACGCGCCGGCACGCGGCAAAGCCAGCCAGGTCACTGCGCTGCACACCCCCACCAAATGCGGGCGTTGGCCTCTGCGCAGCAAGGGCAGGGCGGCTTCCAGGCAGTGGCTGGTGCCCAGCAGGTTGGTGGTCAATACCCGTTCGACCAGTCGCGTGTCGAAGTGCCCAGGCTCCAGGTATTCGCAGGTTCCGGCATTGAGAATCACCAGGTCCAGCGCCCCCCATCGAGCGTCGATGGTCCGGCAGATATCGGCCACTTGCGCTGGATCGGTCAGGTCTCCCGGCAGCACCAGGACCTGATCCTCATAGCGAGTCGCTAACGCTTGAAGGGGTGCGACCTGGCGCGCACTCAGCGCCAGACGGTGTCCTTGCTCAAGAAGCTGCGAGGCCAATGCTGCACCGATACCGCTACTGGCGCCGGTCAACCAGATGCGACTCATGCCAGCCTCCGCTTCAGCCAGCCGATCACCGAGCCAAACAGTGGAAGGTGCTCGTAGAGCAGGGCACCCGCGTCGAAGAAGTCCTGGTGCAGGTAGACCCGTTCGTTCCAGCGCAAATAACTGCAGCCTTGCAGGGAGATAAGTGCGCCGCCGGCCAGACGTGGGTGGCTGTAATGCAGCGTCCAGCGTAGATAGCCCTCGCCGGGGCCAACCTCATCAAAGCCATGAAAGTCGTAGCGCACCTGATCGACGTTGGCATACATCTGCGCGAAGTAGTTGCGCAGGGCAGGCAGGCCTTCGATCCGATGCAATGGGTCCTGGAACTTAATGTCAGCGCTGTAGAGGGTATCGAGCTCGGCCAGGTGACTGGCGTCCAGCTCGGCGAAGGCGCGGGCAAAACGCTGGAGGTAGGCAGACATGTCAGGCTCCGAATTATTGTACAGGTAGTTATTCCTGTACAAGTTTTCGAAGCCTACTGCACGAATTGTACGTTTTAAAGTGTTTTGTATAGGTATTTGTAAATTTGTATAACTTTGCTGCTGAACGAGCCCGGTCATGATCGGGCTCGGCTGGTTCAGTGCAACGGCTGAATGTCAGTCAAGTGCGTTGCAGAAACCACGAATCGCTTCGCAGGCCTGGCGCAAAGACGCATCGTCCAGGGCGTAGGCGATACAGCAGTTTTTTCCTTGCCTGCAACGATAAAAACCCTCGTTTCGCAAATTCCCGCCTGCCGACAGAATCGCTTCGACACCTCTTGTCGATCGTCGCAAACGCAGAACTACAAAAAATCCAAACCCGAGGCGGCGTCATGCCGGCCTGAACCATCCCACTGCCGGAAGTGCACAGACATGCCCGTTGAGACCCTACAGATAGATACGCTTGTTATAGGCGCCGGCCAGGCCGGCGTGGCCATGAGTGAACATTTGAGCCGCCAGGGAGTGCCTCATCTTGTGGTGGAGCGCAACCGCATTGCCGAGGCCTGGCGCACCGCGCGTTGGGATTCGCTGGTGGCTAACGGCCCGGCCTGGCATGACCGCTTTCCGGGGCTGCAATTCCAGGGGCTCGACCCTGATGCCTTCGCCACCAAGGATCAAGTGGCCGATTACTTCCAAACCTATGCCAATACAATCAACGCACCGATCCGCACCGGTGTGGAAGTCAGGGAGGTACAGCGTAATGTCGGCCGCCCAGGCTTCAGCATTGAAACCAGCGAGGGCCCGATCGAGGCCATCCACGTGGTGGTCGCCACCGGGCCCTTTCAACGGCCGGTGATTCCACCTATCGCCGCGGATATGGCGCAAGTCACCCAGATGCACTCCGCCCAATACCGCAATCCCCGGCAGCTGGCCGAGGGCGCTGTACTGGTGGTCGGGGCGGGCTCGTCGGGGGTACAGATCGCCGATGAGTTACAGCGCGCTGGCAAGCAGGTCTACCTCTCGGTGGGCGCCCATGATCGCCCGCCTCGGGCCTATCGCAACCGGGATTTCTGCTGGTGGCTGGGTGTGCTCGGCGAGTGGGATGCGGAGGCCGTCCAGCCGGGCAGGGAGCATGTGACCATCGCCGTGAGCGGTGCCCGCGGCGGCTATACAGTGGACTTTCGCAGGCTGGCCCATGAGGGCATCACCCTGGTGGGCCTGACGAAGTCGTTCAACGGTAGCGTCGTGACGTTTGAACCCAACCTTGCCGAAAACATTGCCCGTGGCGATGAAAACTACCTGGCGCTGCTGGATGCCGCCGATGCCTACATTGCCCGCAATGGCCTGGACCTGCCGCCGGAGCCAGAAGCCCGCCGGCTGTTGCCTGACCCGCACTGCCTGACCCATCCGATCCTGGAACTGGATCTGGTGAACGCTGGGGTGACCACCGTGATCTGGGCCACCGGCTACTCGGTGGATTACAGCTGGCTGAAGGTCGACGCGCTGGACGCAAACGGCAAGCCACGGCACCAGCGGGGTGTTTCCAGCGAACCGGGTGTGTATTTCGTGGGTCTGCCCTGGCTGTCACGGCGCGGGTCGGCGTTCATCTGGGGCGTGTGGCACGACGCCCGGCATATCGCTGACCACATCGTGAAACAGCATACCTATCTCAACTATCGAGACGCTTCGCAGCGCCAGAACGACGACGTTCAAGCCCCGGCGCTCGATAGCGATTCGAACAGTTCGAAAACCAGCCTCATGGGAGTCCGTTGATGCCTACCCACACTCGCATCCGCATGTTCAACACCAAAGACACCTATCCCAACCAGACGCTGGACAACGACTTGTGCCAGGCCGTGCGCGCCGGCAATACCGTCTACGTGCGCGGTCAGGTTGGCACTGATTTCAACGGCCAGTTGGTAGGTCTGGGCGATCCGCGTGCCCAGGCTGAACAGGCCATGCGCAACGTCAAGCAATTGCTGGAAGAGGCCGGCAGCGACCTGAGCCACATCGTCAAGACCACCACTTACCTGATCGACCCGCGCTATCGCGAGCCGGTGTACCAGGAGGTGGGCAAATGGCTCAAAGGGGTGTTCCCGATTTCCACCGGGCTGGTGGTCAGCGCCCTCGGCCAGCCGCAATGGCTGATGGAAATCGACGTGATAGCAGTGATCCCCGAATAAGGAGAGTGGAGCATGACTTTTTCCATTGTCGGGCGCTGCGCCGAGACGGGCCAGTTGGGCATCGCCATCAGTTCCTCGAGTATTGCCGTCGGCGCCCGTTGCCCCTGGTTGCGGGCCGGTGTCGGCGCGGTGTCGAGCCAGAACATCACGCTGCCGGCCCTGGGTCCGCAGATCCTCGACGAACTGGCCGGCGGCCTGGCCGCCCAAGAGGCTATCGACCGCGCCCTGGCGCGCAATGGCTACAGCCAGTACCGCCAGGTGGCGGTGGTGGATGCCCACGGGGGCACGGCGATTTTCAGCGGCAGCCACGCCTTGGGCACCCATCGCGCGCTGGCCGGTGAGCAATGCGTGGCGGCCGGCAATCTGCTGGCCAGTGTGGACGTGATCGACGCCATGGTTGCCGCATTCGAACACAGCGAAGGTTGCCTTGCCGCGCGCCTGCTGAGTGCGTTGCAGGCCGGGCAGAGCGCAGGTGGTGAAGCCGGAGCGGTGCATTCTGCGGCGCTGTCGGTGGTGGATGAACTCACCTGGCCGATCGTCGATTTGCGTGTCGACTGGGCCGAGGAAAACCCCATTGGTGAGCTGGAAAAACTGTGGCTGGCCTATCAACCGCAACTGCAGGACTACCTGACCCGCGCCCTCGATCCGACCCTGGCCCCCAGCTACGGAGTGCCGGGTGATGAGTGAGCTGCGCAGCCGCGCACTGCTCGCCAGCCTCGTGGGCTTTGCCACGGTCAGTCGCGAGTCGAACCTGGCGCTGATCGAGTTCGTGCGTGGCTACCTCCACGATCTGGGCGTGAGTTGCGAACTGATCTACAACCCCGAGCGGACCAAGGCCAACCTGCTGGCGAGCATCGGCCCAGCGGTGCCCGGTGGGGTCGTGCTGTCCGGTCATACCGATGTAGTGCCGGTGGACGGACAGCACTGGACGGTCGATCCGTTTTGCCTGAGCGAGGTCGGCGGCAAGCTGTACGGCCGGGGCACCGCCGACATGAAAGGCTATTTGGCTTCAGTGCTGGCGGCGGTGCCGATGTTCCTCGCCAGCCCGCTTCGCCGGCCCGTGCATCTGGCGTTCTCCTATGACGAAGAGGTCGGTTGCCTGGGCGTACGCAGTCTGCTGCAAGTGCTGGCGCAACGCATTCCCCAGCCTGCGTTGTGCCTGATCGGCGAGCCCACCCAACTCCAACCGGTGTTGGGCCACAAAGGCAAGTTGGCGATGCGTTGCCATGTCAAAGGGGCGGCCTGTCATTCGGCCTATGCGCCCTACGGGGTGAACGCCATCGAACAGGCAGCGCGCCTGATCAGTCGGTTGGGGGAGATCGGCGCGAATCTGGCCGAACCTTCACAGCACGATGCGCGCTTCGATCCGGCGTACTCCACGGTGCAGGTGGGCGTGATCCAGGGCGGTACCGCGTTGAACATCGTCCCGGCCGATTGCCGCTTCGATTTCGAAGTGCGCGCCTTGCCGGATTTCGCCCCACAAGTCGTCGTCGAGCAATTGCGCGAGTACGCCGAGCAGGCGTTGCTGCCGGCGATGCGGGCCGTGCAAGGCGACACCGCGATCCGGTTTGAACCACTGTCTGCCTACCCGGGCCTGGCAACCCGACCTGACAGCGCCGCCGCGCGTCTGGTGGCCGAGCTGTGCGGCAGTGATGCCTTCAGCACCGTGGCATTCGGCACCGAAGGCGGCCTGTTTGATCAGGCCGGAATCCCGGCGGTGGTCTGCGGCCCCGGCAGCATGGATCAGGGGCACAAAGCCGATGAATACGTGAGCGTTGAACAGATGGCGGCCTGCGACCGATTGATGGATCGCCTGGCGAGCCATCTCAGCGAACCCAACGACTTCTGAGACAAGGAATTTGCGGTGAACGATTTCAATGTTTGGAAAACCCGGGCCGCGCAACTGCGCCTGAAGGATAACGCCCTGATTGACGGCCTGCCTCGTGAGGCCGGCACTCTGGGCCGGATGATCATGGCCCCGGCGCTGGTAGCCAGCCATGCCGACATCAACGAACTGGTCGACAAGACCCGTATTGCTGTAGATCGCACCGCCCGCGCTTACGGTCGCCTCTGAGTCCCGTCGCCGGCTCGTGCGGGCGAGCCGGCCTTTCGAGGAACCGCTTCATGTCCAGATCCTTGCGTTGCAATATCGCGTGCGCCCTGGTGCTGCTGAGTAGCAGCGTCCTGGCCGCGCCACAGAGCCTCACCGTGATTTCCTTTGGTGGCGCCACCAAGCAGGCCCAGGACAAGGCCTACTTCCAACCCTTCAACGCCAGCGGTGCAGGAAGCATTGTCGCCGGCGAATACAATGGCGAGTTATCGAAGATCAAGGCCATGGTCGCGGCCGGCCACACCAGTTGGGATGTGGTCGAAGTCGAAAGCCCCGAGCTGTTGCGCGGTTGTGAGGAGGGCCTGTTCGAAAGGCTCGATCTGAGCGCCTTGGGTGATCCGGCGAATTTTGTGCCGGGAACACTCACCGAATGTGGCGTGGCCACGTATGTCTGGTCGATGGTCCTGGCCTATGACCAGAGCAAGTTGGCCAAGGCCCCCAAGTCCTGGGCGGATTTCTGGAACGTCACCGAATACCCGGGCAAGCGCGGGTTGCGCAAGGGAGCCAAGTACACCCTGGAAATTGCCTTGCTGGCCGATGGGGTCGAGGCGCAGGAGTTGTACAAGGTGCTCAACACCCCCGAAGGCGTGTCGCGGGCGTTCGCCAAGCTGGATCAGATCAAGCCGAACATCCAGTGGTGGGAGGCCGGTGCGCAACCGGCACAGTGGCTAGTGGCGGGGGACGTGGCGATGAGCGCTGCCTACAACGGTCGTATCGCTTCGGCGCAAAAGGAAGACATGAAGCTGAGTATCGTCTGGCCGCAAAGCCTGTATGACCCGGAGTACTGGGCGGTGGTCAAGGGTACGCCGAACAAGGTCCTGGCCGAGCAATTCATTGCCTTTGCCAGCCAGCCGCAGGCGCAGAAGGTGTTCTCGGAAAACATCCCTTATGGGCCGGTGCATCGCAAGGCGCTGGCGTTGTTGCCTGGAACAGTCCAGGAGCAGTTGCCTACCGCCGAGGCCAACCTGGCCGAAGCCCGGGCCGTGGATGCCGAGTTCTGGGTTGACCATGGTGAGGAACTGGAGCAGCGCTTCAACGCCTGGGCCGCTCGCTAGTCACAACGTTCTGCACGCCTTCAATGGCTGGCTCAGGCCAGCCATTGTTTGAACTGCTCTTTGCAGTAATCCACGAATAACTGCGCAGGTTTGGTCAAGTGCGCGCGCTTGAGCCATCCTGCCACCAGGGCCGAACCGGTGACGTCCTCGGCGATGTTGACGCACACCACTTGCTGCCCATCGTAGGTGCAGGTGGAATGTGGCCGGGTTACCAGCAGCGCAAAGCCGAACGATTGCCCGACCATGCCGCGCACCATTTCGATCGAGGGTGAGCTGAAAACAATGTTCGGTGTCAGGCCCAACTCTTCGAATATGCTCACAAAATAGGTCCGGCTGGGTTGCACGTCCAACAGAATCATCGGCTCCAGCGCCAGATCGCGCAGCGACACCTGAGCCTGGCTGGCAAAGCGGTGCTCCGCCGGCAGCAGCGCGTAAGGTCGTTGCGGCGCCATCAGCGCCTCGGTCTCGATGGTGCCGTCGAGGTCGTGCTCATAAAAAATCGCCAGATCAAAACGGCCCCCCGTCAAACCTTGCACCAGTTCCTGTTGCTCGCCGTCCTGTAGACGGATCTCCACGCCGGGGTAACGCTGGCGAAAACCGGCGATCAATCGTGGCAAGTACAGGGGCGCGACAGTCTCGAAACAGCCAATGTCGATCTGACCGCTGACCACGTCGTTGTCGGCCAGCGCGTTCTGCTCGAACTCTCGCGCCATGCGCAGCAGTTCCTGGGCTTTGCGATAGAAGCGAGCGCCGCTGGGGGTTAGCGACACACCCTGGGCGTGGTGACGGATGAGCAACTGCACGCCGAAACTGTCTTCCAGCCCTTTGACGGCGGTCGCAATCGAGGGCTGGGCGATGTACAGCTTGCGGGAGGCTTCGGCGACGCTGCCACATTCGACGGTGGTGACGAAGTACTTCAGCTGACGCAAGGAATAGGACGCCACGGCACACCTCGATCCGGATGATTTTTGCCTACCTTACCTTGTGCACAGAGGGCAGTGGGCGGGCATTGCGACGGATTTTACTGGGCAGTGACGATATTCAGACTGGCTTGGGGACGAGCGCCTGAAAAAAAACGCCTGCCCAAGCATCATCGGCAGGCGTCTGGGAAAGACCGGCGCAGAAAGGAGGGACTGGCCGGGGTCGGAAACGGACTCAGGCCACCGGGATCAACGGGTCGGCGGCGGCCAGTGCGGTCGCGCGATCAGCCGCGGGCGGATAGATCCACACGGTGTTGATCTGGGTCTTGAGCTCCTTGGCTTCCTGCCCGACCAACTTGAGCTGGCGATCCCAACCCTCGGTATACACCGCGCCCCAGGCACCCAGGTCCAGACAGGTCACGTACTTGGGTTGGCTGTAGGCCATCGGCGCGACGCCCAACAAGTCGGCCGCGACGTTGTTGCCGGCATAGCGGCCCAGGGCGATGGCGTGCTGGCAGGACATGGCCGCGTAGTTACCCAGGGTGTCGGTGGCGGCATAGGCCACGTCGCCGGTGGCAAATATGTCGTTCTGGCCCAGGACTTTCAGGTTGGCATCGACGTGCAGGCGACCCTGGCGATCGCGAGTGCCGGGTATCTGTTGGGTCAACGGACTGGCGCGGAACCCCACGGTCCAGATCACAGTATGGGACTCGATACGCTGGCCGCTCGACAGGGTGACGCCACCGGCATCCACCGATTCGACCGAGTCGTTGACGATCCAGTCGATACCCAGATGCTCGGACGCTTGGACAATGGACGGACGAATGCCGTCGCCCAACGCTGCGCCGATCTGCGACCCGCGATCCACCACGATGACCCGGATGTTAGCGTCTTCACCCAGGACCGCGCGCAGGCGTGCCGGCATTTCGGTGGCGGTTTCGATCCCGGTAAAGCCTCCGCCGGCCACCACCACGGTGTTGCGGGCCGGGCTGTCCGGAAGATTTTTCAGGGACTTGATATGGGCTTCGAGGCGGGTTGCCTGTTCGATTTCATCAACGTCGAAGGCATGCTCGATCATGCCTTCAAGGTCTGGGCGGACCAGTTGGCTGCCCGCCGCGAGCACCAGGCGGTCGTAGACCAGGCTGCCCTCGGTGCCGAACACATCCACGTAGCCAACCTGTTTGTTGTCGACATCGATACGGCTCGCCGAACCTTGTACGAATTTCACGCCCACCGCGTCGAACAGGCCACCCAGCGGGGCGGCCATGGTGTGGACGTCCGGCTCATAGAAACGAGGACGGATGCGCAGCTCAGCCTGGGGGGCCAGGACGCTGATCTGCACGTCATTACGATCGTGTTGGTCCAGCAGCCGGGCGGCGCTCAATGCACTCCAGACCCCGCCGAAACCTGCGCCAACAACCAGAATATGTTGTTTCATGATGAGCTCCCGAAGACAAAATCGATACGTTGAATTGTTTAACTGTTTCAGCGTGACCGTGTCGCGAACTACTCCAAAAGCGCCTGGCTGCAATGAGTTGCCATCGAGCACATTCAATTTCAGTTCGCTGTAGGGAAGCTTATTGGCAGGGCCTGTGTTTAACACTTCTACATAAGGTCATCCGGCCTATGCCTGGGTAGGGGGGATCTATACAAAGGTATGAGGTCGCGACGATGGCGCGGCATCAGGAAGGCCGGCCAACTATCGATTCGATGCAGGCGATCAATTGAGCGCAGTCGAAGGGCTTCGGGAAAAACGCCACCGGCTCGGGCGCCCCGGCGCTGACACGGGGTGGCACGCCAGGGTATCCGCTAATGAAAATGATCGGGATATGAATGCCCAGGGTCGACAGTCGATCGTACATCTGAATACCGGTCATGCCAGGCATTTGAATATCCGATATCAGGCACGCTGTGTTTTCAAGTTCACAAGAAGATAAAAAGTCCAAGGCGCCCGCGTATGTTGTAACCCGATATCCGTGGGAACGTAACAAGCCATCCAGTGCAATTCGAACTGACTCGTCATCATCAACAATTGAAATAGTTGCGGTATTGGACATGTCGATACCTGGGGTGATATCAGGTAGCCATAAAGGCGCCTGTATCACTGCAAGATACGCCGTCCAATAGTCCCGCCAAGTATACGTGTGTATGAACTTTCTACTGCTCGCCGCGCCATTCCAGCACCTGGGCCATGCGGACCAGATCGGCAAACGAGCCTGCGCACATTTTGCGCATGGCTTGGCCGCGGTGAATCTTGACCGTGATTTCGCTCAAGCCCAGTTCCCCGGCGATCTGCTTGTTCATCAGGCCTGACGCCGCCAGCGCCATGACCTGTTGCTCGCGCGGGGTCAATGTGGTGTAACGGTCAAGCACTTGCTGATGGCTGCGTTCGGCGTCGCGCCGCCGGCAGTCCTGTTGATGGGCGGCGGTCACGGCGTCGATCAGGTCTTGTTCGCGAAACGGCTTGGCGAGGAAATCCACGGCACCGGCCTTCATCGCCCGCACGGTCATGGCGATGTCACCGTGGCCGGTCATGAACACGATGGGCAGATGGACGTTGGCCGCGACCAGCGCCCGTTGGCACTCCAGGCCGCTGGTGCCTTGCAGCCGTACATCCAGAACCAGGCAACTGGGCAGGTCGGGCCTGGAATGGTTCATGAACTGTGCGACCGAATCGAACAGATGCACCTGCAGGCCGATGGAGCGCAGGAGGCTGCCGAGGGCTTGGCGCAGCGGTGCGTCGTCGTCAACGATATAAACGATGGGCTCGTTGCCGAGGACCGGTTTCGAGGGCTGCATGGCGTTCATTGCTCGCTCCCCGACACAGCGGTGCAAGTGAGCCGCGGCAGCGCGAACCTGAATGAGGTGCCTTGGCCGGCCTCGCTGGTCGCCCAGATCCTGCCGTCATGGAAGTCGATGATGGACCGGCAGATGGAAAGGCCCATGCCCAGACCGTTTTCCTTGGTGGTAAAAAACGCATTGAACAAGGACGGCAGGACCTCGGGGGCAATGCCGGTTCCGTGGTCAGTCACCTCCAGCAGCACTTCGTCATCCTCCATCCAGGTGCGTATGTGCAGGGTTCGTTCGTGTACCTTGACTGCGTCCATGGCGTGACAGGCATTGATGATCAGGTTGATGATCACTTGCTGCAGTTGCACCCGGTCTGCGCTGACCTGGCTGTCGGTCGCTGCCAGCTCCACCTTCGCCCGGACTTTATGATGAGCCAGTTGCTGCTGGACCAGGTTCAGGGTCTCGCGGACGATGTCGTCCAGCGGCTCGGGCTGGCGCACCGGGTCGCATTTGCGCGACAGCGCTCTGATACCGCTGATGACCTCGCTGGCGCGACAGCCGTTGGCGACGATTCGGTCGAGGCAATCCAGGGCTTCCCCGAGATCGGGCTCCGGACGTTTGAGCCAGCGGCGGCAGGCCTCGCCACTGCTGGTGATGGCCGTCAGTGGCTGATTGACCTCGTGGGCGATGGACGCGGCCATTTCCCCCAGGGAGGTCAAGCGCGTGACGTGGGCCAATTGGCTCTGGGCGCGGAACAATGCGTCTTCGGCCTGCTTGCTGGCAGTGACGTCCATGAGCGCGCCCAAGTACTGGAAACGGCCATGCTGGACGAGCAGGGGGCTGGCGATCATGTGGATGTGCTTGATGCGCCCATCAGGCATCAGCAGGCGCAGCTTGACCTCGATCTGCGGTTCACCAGCGGCGGCCTGTTGGAAAACCCCGCGTGCCAACTCCAGGTCTTCAGGGTGAGTGCGCGCCAGCATCATCGACACCGTCGGTGTCTTGTTGGGCGAGTACTCGAAAATCCGTGCCGACTCCTGCGACCAGGTCAACGCTTGGCGATCGCCGCGAAAGCCCACGCTGCCGGTCTGGCTCAGGCGCTGGGCGCCGATCAGGTAAGCCTCGTTGTGCCGCAGGCTGTCGGAAGCCTGCTTGCTGCGCAGCGCCAGGAACGCAATGGCGGACAATGCGGTCAGGCAGCGAAAGAAACCGGTGGTCGATTCCCAGCGGTGATAGCCGCCGTTGTACAAGAACATCGCGGTGAGCAAGCCCATGCACATCAGCGCGACGGTGATCACCAGATTGATGGAGAACAGGTTGGCCGCCATCAATAACAAGGTGATGTACAGCAGGGTCGGCGCCAGGTCGGAATGGGTCTCGGAGTTGATGATGACAATCCCGCAAGCCACCACCAGGCCTACCAACCAGCCGAGGGCGTTGACCAGCGGATGGGTACTGATTCCCATCGACAGTCGCGGCCCCTTCTGGCATGGGGCGTATCGCAGGCTGTCATAGACGTTCTTGAGCATCGCGGAGGGTAGGGGCACGCTGGCAGACCTTTTGTTTTTACGTGGTCTCGCTCTGGGATGTCGGGGGACAGAGCATCGGTTCGTATCTTAGAAGCGCCGCTTGGGCTGAGGTAGGACATAAAACCCTGAAATTCCGCCAGGTCGTGCCAACACTTTATTTGTGGCGAGGGGATTTATCCCCGCAGGGTGGCGCAGCGGCCCCCAAACCAGGCAACTCGGTGTGCCAGGAAGATTGAGTTCACTGCTTTAGGGCTGCTGCGCAGCCCCAACGGGGATAAATCCCCTCGCCACAAAGGCAGTGTTCGCCACAGGGCTTGGTATATACCGAAGTATCGATGAAGCCGCCCAAAGGGTGGGTGGAGTGTCCCCACGTACAACAGACACTGGCTTGCCTCGGGGATTACGCTTTCAACACCTCGTCGCCGTAGGCCTTGATGGAGGGCGCAGGCGATGATCTTGTCCACTCCTGACTCAATGGCCTGGCGCCTGGGGCGACGACGATGATGAACAGAAATGACCTGCGTCGTGCTGACATCAATTTGCTGGTGGTCTTCGAAACCATGATGCACGAGCGAAACGTGACCCGCGTCAGCGAAAAGCTGTTCCTCGGCCAGCCAACGATCAGCAGTGCCCTGGCACGCCTGCGGTTGATGTTCGATGATCCCTTGTTCATCCGTTCGGGGCGGTTGATGGAACCGACCTCCCGGGCGCGGGAAATCTTCTCCAATCTATCACCGGCGCTGGACGGCATCGCCGCAGCCTTGAGCCGCTGCCAGGCGTTCGAGCCAGCCACCAGCGAGGCGACCTTCCATATCGGCCTTTGCGATGACGTCGAGTACGCACTGCTGCCGGAGTTGTTGCGGCGCCTGCGGGTCGAGGCACCGGGCACCACCTTGGTGGTGCGCCGGGCCGATCAATGGCAGGTGTCCCAGCTGTTGGCCAGCGGCGAGATATCCCTGGGCATCAGCCCGACCCTGGAGCTGCCGGCCAATGCCCGGCGCAAGACGCTGCGGCCGATTCGACCGATGCTGCTGCGCGCCGATTCGCAGCCCGGCGAACTGACCCTGGATGAATTCTGCCGTCGGCCCCATGCCGTCGTGTCGTCCATGGGCAATGTCATCGATGATTCGGACCGTGCGTTATGCCTGATGGGCCGACAGCGCCGGGTGGTGTTGACCGTGCCGCAGTTCAGCGCCTTGCCCGTGCTGTTGGCCGGGAGCGACATGATTGCTATCGTGCCGGATTACGTTGCCCTGGCGATGGCCGTGCTGGCTGGCATGCGGGCTCAAGCGGCCCCGATCTGCTTGCCCCAGCACGAGCTTTCCATGGTCTGGCGCGGTGCTTCGCACAATGATCCGGGGGAGCGTTGGCTGCGCTCCCGCTGCAGCGCACTCCTGGCTGAGCAGGGCGACTCGCAGGCGCGATCCTGGAAAGTGGCCTGACAGGCCAGTAGCGCAAGTTTCGCGCTTAACGGGAAAACCGGCTGCGATACTCGCGGGGGGAAATCGACAGGTGACGCTGAAATGTGTGACGCATTCGTTCCTCGTCACCGAAACCGCAGGCGCGGGCGATCTGGTCGATGTTGCGCTGAGAGTCTTCCAGCATTCGCCGCGCCGCCTCAAGGCGGAACATCTCGATGGCTTTGGCCGGGGTGCGGCCGGTCTGGCGTTTGTAGACCCGGGCAAAATTGCGCGGGCTCATCCTGGCCTGGCGGGCCAGTCGCTCGACGGTGAGGTTGTTGTCGTCCAGGTGTGCGCAAATCCACACGTGCAGTTCATCGAAGCCGGCGCTCTCCTGCATCTGCGATTGCAACAGTTGGCTGAACTGCGCCTGCCCGCCGGGGCGCTTGAGAAACACCACCAGCTCACGGGCCACCTGCAGGGCCACGTCGCGACCGCAATCGGCTTCGACCAATGCCAGGGCCATGTCGATGCCCGCGCTGACACCGGCCGAGGTCCAGACGTTGTCCTGCTGGATGAAGATCGCATCAAGATCCACCTCAACCGACGGGAAACCACTCTTGAGCATCTCGCACATGGCCCAATGGGTGGCGGCCCGGCGTCCGTCCAGCAAGCCGGCCTGGGCCATGAGGAAAGTGCCGCTGCACACCGATGCGGTGCGCCTGGCCTGGACCGAGGCAATGCGCAGCCATTGCACCAGGTCGACACAGTCGATCATCGCCTGCCGAATGTCCGGTGCCCCGGGGACGATCAGCGTATCGATGAGCGTCCCGTCGAGCTCCCGCAGGGCACGGGTATCCACGACCAGGCCTTCGGCGCTTTGCATCAATCCGCCTGCCAGACTGGCGGTGTGCATGGCGTAGCCGGGCAGGCCGCGTTCGGTCATGGCCTTGGTGGCGGCCCAGAACACTGTTTGGGCGCCGGTCAGGTCCAGCAAGCCCATCTGCGGATAGGCCAGGAATACCAGGGTGCGCGGTTGGGAAATGGACTCGGCGGCGAGGCCGACATCCAGGGTCATCTCGTTCATGATCGTTTCGCGCTGGGTGTTTGTCAGGGCCGGTGAAAGAGTCTATCCGTTTTCGGCACAATTGAACGAATGGCCTACCCAGCGGAATGGAACTTGCCTGAGCTTTGATCCATAAGCCCTGGAATCATCAAAGGTCGGGTCAATGAACAATGACAACATGGCGCAGCCAGCGGTCTCGTCGGAGGGACTGCCGATGCTGCCGATCAATCGGTTCCGCACCACAGACATCGACGAGCACGCCCGGAACATGGGCGGTTGGCAGGTTTGCTACGACCAGTTGACCCCCGGGCGCTTCGACGGCGAGTTGATCGAGTTCCGCTCGGAGTGGATGCAACTGGTGCGCGACCGCTCTAATCAGGCCCTGACCAAGCAAGGCACGGCTTGGGAGGGCGCCATCACCTTCAGCGTGCCGCTGAGTGCGGACGGGCCGGTCTTTTGCTCCGGGCACCCGATTGTCGAGCCCAGCCTGTTGGTCGCCCGTGGGCATAACCTGCCCGAGCTGCGCACGCCCCAACATCTGGATCTGCTCGGTGTCGCCATCGACGAGCAGGCGTTGGAGCATGTGCTGGAACGTCAAGGCAGCCGCTTTCGAATTACCGATCTTCCCAAGTGTTACCGTCTCGGCAACTCGACGCTGCCCGCCGGGCTTGCGGCGTTATTCGATGAGCTTGAAGGGGGCGAGCAGGGGCGTGACTCGTTGCTGGGTTACGAGTCGATTCGTCGTGGCCTGCGTGACACGGTGATGCTGCACATACTGGAACTGGTGGCACCGGACGAGGCGCCGCCGCTCAGCCCCACGGCGCGCAAGCGCATGGTCGACCGCGCCCGGGAGTACGCCTTGGCCCATGTCGATGAGCCGCTGTCGATCCTCGACCTGTGCAACCACATCGGGGCCAGCCGACGCAAACTGCAGTATTGCTTCCAGGAAACCCTGGGTATCAATCCGGTGGCCTATTTACGCGCGTTGCGCCTCAATGCCGTGCGTCGTGAACTGCGCAACGGGGATCAGGCCCTGGGCGTCCAGGAGGTGGCGGCACGCTGGGGCTTCTGGCACTTGAGCCGCTTTTCCAGCGATTATCGGGTGCTGTTCGGCGAGACACCTTCCCAAACCCTGCGTCGCACGCATCTGTGCTGAAAACGGATAACGGCTGACCGGCCGGCTCCCTAGGATGACCCCAACACCACAGGGTTGGAGGGGCATTCGATGAATCAAAATAAAAAAGCAAACGCCTGGCGCTGTACTTGGTTGACCTTGGGGCTGATCGGTATGGGGGGCGCTGCCCATGGCACCGAAAACGGTGCGCCGACCACGGCGGTCGGAGTCTATGATTTCGGCGCGGGCATGATGCCGCCGGCCACGCCCTTTGGCACCGTCGGCCTGCGCACCGCGTTCTATTCGACCAACGTGCAGAAGGACCGCCACGGCAAGTCCGTGGACAACAATTTCTCCCTGGATGTGCTGTCCATCGGCGTCGCCTATATGCGCATGACCGATTACACCGTGTTGGGCGCCCAGTATGGCTTCGGCGCCGTCGTGCCGTTCTTCCAGATGGACGCTTCGGTGCAGGTGCAGACGCCAATCGGTCCGCTGGACCTTGAGGCCGATCCGTTTCGCATGGCCGACATCCAGTTGTTGCCGCTGATCCTGCAATGGACCCTCTCGCCCAACCTGTTCGTCAACACCCAGTTCCAGATCCAGGCACCGACCGGCGACTACGACAAGAACCGGCTGATTTCACCGGGGCTCAACCACTGGACCTTTTCGCCAATCCTCAACGCCACTTACATCTCCGACAGCGGCTTCGAAGTGTCTTCCAGTTTCGAAGTCGACATCAACACACGCAACCCGGCCACTGATTACAAGAGCGGCGTCGAGTACCGCCACGAATTCGCGGTGGGCCAACACGTCGGGCCCTGGACGGTGGGCGTGGGCGGGTATTACTACCGCCAGTTCAGCGATGACGATGCGCCAGGGCTGCAATCGGGCAATCGCGCCCGGGTGATGGCCGTCGGGCCGGCGGTGAGCTACTTCAAGCCCGGGATGCCGCCGGTATGGCTGCACGTCTACAAGGAGTTCGACGCGCGTAACCGTGCCGAGGGCTACACCACGGCACTGCGCATTTCTCACAGTTTCTAAAGGGGCTCCCATGAACCAATCAAGTTCCGTTTCAACGGCCGCAGCCCCGTCACGCCAGGCCACGGGTCGGCGTGAAGGGCTGGTGCTGATGCTCGGCAGCAGCCTGACCATCATGGGCTCGGTGATGGTCGCCCCCATCTTGCCCCGTTTGGGCGCCGAATTCGGTCCCATGGAGCCGCGGGCCAATCTGCTGGTGCCGCTGGCGATCACCGGGCCGGCCCTGACGATTGCCCTGTGCGCGCCGTTGGCCGGTTGGCTGGCGGACCGGGTCGGGCGCAAGGCGCTGCTGGTGATTGCCACGTTGCTCTACGCAGTGCTCGGCGCGCTGCCGGCGATGCTCGATAACCTGCCGGCGATTGTCGGCACCCGGCTGCTGTTCGGCTGCGCCGAGGCGGCGGTGATGACCTGTTGCGCGGCCCTCATCGCTGACTACTGGCACGGCGAAGAGCGCTTGCGCTACGTCAATCGGCAAGTGGTGACCATCGGCCTGGTGGGGGCGCTGTTTTTTGTGGTGGGCGGGGCGCTCGGGGAGCATTCGTGGCGCTCGCCGTTCCTTTTGTACCTGCTGCCATTGTTGCTGGTGCCCGCCATGATGAAGGTGCTGTGGGAGCCGTCGATGGCCAAGCGACCAAGGGCCGAGCAGCAAGCGGACGAATCGGGTCCGGCCAAGGTCGCGGTACGGTCGCTGGTGATCGGTTACCTGATGATTCTGGGCGGCATGGTGCTGACCTTCATCGTGCCGATCCAGGCGCCTACGCTGTTGGTCAGCCTGGGCATCACCTCCAGCACGCTGATCGGCATGGCGGCAGGCTTGAGCCTGCTGGCGACCCTGGGCGGTTCGTTGATGTGGCCCTTGCTGCGCCGTCGCTTCGGGATCGCCGGTTGCAACGCGCTGTTGCTGAGTCTGATAGGGCTTGGGCTCTGGCTGCTGATGCGCGCCCAGAGCTACAACGCCGTGCTGGTGGCGGTCTTCATTCAGGGCCTGGGTTCCGGATTGCTGGTGCCCAACGTGATGGCTCCCGTGATGAATGCCTTGACTGCCAGCACCCGCGGCCGTGGCCTGGGTGGGTTCACCTCGTTTCTGTATATCGGCCAGTTCGTCAGTCCGCTGGTGGTGGCCTCTGTGGGCGCCTTCGCCAGCGATCTGCGCCAGTCGATCCAATGGCTGGCAGTCGCCAGTTTTGCCGCCGCGCTGCTGTGGATCGCTGTCGGTCTGCGTACGCGAGGCCATGGTCAGGCGACCACTCTCGGCTCCCGTCAATCGTCATGAAACAAGGAATCTGAAGCATGGGCATGCAAGACATCCACCACTTGATGGACAACGAAGACGCCAGCGCACTGGCCGAGTGGGTCAGGCGCGGCGAGATCCGCCCCGGCGAACTGCTGGAGGCGGCCATCGAACGTCTTGAACGGGTCGAACCGCAGCTCAACGCGGTGGCCGAGCGGTTATACGATTCGGCGCGGGAAGCGGCCGACACGCCTGAGGTCGGGCAAGGTCTGTTGGCGGGCGTGCCGACGTTGATCAAGGACCTGTTTTCGCCCGTTGCGGGGGCGGCAATGACTAACGGTTCACGCTCATTGGGCGATTTTCGCGCGGATTTCGAATCCGAAGTCGTCACCCGCTTGCGCCGTGCGGGCTGTCAGGTAATGGGCACCAGCACTTCACCGGAGTTTGGCACGTCGTACTCCACCGAATCTTCACGGTTTGGCGCCACCCGAAACCCTTGGAGCACCCGGCATAGCGCCGGTGGTTCCAGCGGTGGCGCAGCAGCGCTGGTGGCGGCCCGGGTCGTGCCGTTCGCCCACGGCAACGATGGCGGCGGGTCGTTGCGGGTGCCGGCCTCTTGCTGTGGCGTCTTCGGGTTCAAGCCAAGCCGCGGCCTGCTGCCGTCCGGGCCGATGATCGGCGAGGGGTGGGCGGGGATGGGCACGCCCCATGCGATCACCTTGTCGGTGCGCGACAGCGCCGCGCTGTTGGACGCCACCGCCGGAATGGACCTGGGAGCGCCCTATGCCGCGCCGGTCCAGACGTTGCCCTATGTGACGGCGTTGCAGCGCGACCCGCAACCGTTGCGCATTGCCCTGGTGGAGCAACTCGGTCCCTGGCCGACATCGCCACAGAGCCTGCAGGCCGTAGGCGAGGCGGCGCGGTTGTGTGAGTCCCTCGGCCACCGTGTCGAACCGGTAAACCTGCCGGTGGTATTGCCGGAGTTTCTCGATCAGGTCTTCACCATCATCGGCGCAAGCACTCGCCATTACGTTGACCTGCTGGGCCAGATGCGCGGGTTCGCGGTACAGGCCGAGGAGCTGGAGGTGCGCACCCGGATCATCCTGCGGGACAAGGGCAACGTCAACGGCGCTCAGTACGCGGCTGCAGTGGAGTGGATTCATACCCTGGGTCGACAACTGGCGACGTTCATGCACGATTACGACCTGATCCTCACCCCGGTCCTGACCCGTGAACCGGTACAGATTGGCGAGCTGGACGTTGAGGACGTGTGCATGAGCCTCGATCAACTGCTGGAGCGCTACCACAGCTACTCGCCATTCACCGCGCTGTTCAATGCCAGCGGTCAGCCGGCGATGTCCGTGCCGTTGTCCTGGAGCAGCAACGGCCTGCCGATGGGCGCGCACTTCGCCGGTCGCTTTGGCGAAGAAAGCACCCTGCTGGCCCTCGCCGCGCAATTGGAACGCGCCCAGCCGTGGCGTGACCGGGTGCCTGAGGTGAACGCCTGTCGTCGTTGAAGGCGGCGATGTCTCAATAAAGTGAAGCGGGCCGGTTCCAAGCACGGCACATCCAGCGTCGATGGAATGCCGATCTCGATGCCTGATCAGGCCCGCTTCCCACCACTCAGCTGTGCCCCTCCCGAAAACGCTGATCAAAATCCTCCGCCAACTGCGCCAGGGTGATGCTGCCCAAACGCTTGAGCAGCAACGCCTGAGCCTCATCGAACGCATCCGTCAGCGCCGCATTCACCGCTTGTTCCACCAGGCACTGCGGGTGATCGGTGGACAGGCCGATGGCAAAAATCGACGTGCTACCCAAGGCCTGATGGATGTCGAGCAGGGTCATCTCTGCCAGGGATTTGCTCAACGTCCAGCCGCCGCGATGGCCTTTCTCTGACGTGACATAGCCCTGTTCCTTGAGCAGCGCCATGGTCCGGCGCACCACCACTGGGTTGGTGCCGAGCATCTGCGCGATGGTGTCGGAGGTGGCGGATTGCTGGTGACGGTCCATGTGGATGAGTACATGAAGCATGCGGGACAGGCGCGTGTCGTTTCTCATGGTAACGGCGTTGTTCTGTGGTTGAGACGGGGTGGAGTATCGCCTGTAATTGCAAAAGTTACGAGATCGTTGACAGGCGCTTTTCAAGGAACTTACGATGTGTCGAGACTTTGGCGATCCTTCGAAAACCACCCTTGGAGAGAGATCATGGGCTACGACGTCATCATTACAGGCGGCAGCTATGCGGGTATGTCGGCAGGACTTCAACTGGCACGGGCCCGGCGAAAGGTGCTGGTGATCGATGGGGGGCAACGCCGTAACCGGTTCGCCGCGACTTCCCACGGGTTTCTTGGCCAGGATGGCCGCGCACCCGCTGACATCGCCGAGGATGCCCGCGCCCAGCTCATGGCTTATCCGACGGTAGAGTGGGTGTCGGACACCGTGGTCCAGGCGCGCAAGGAGGAGGGCGGCTTCACCCTGGAAACCGCCCGAGGGCAACATTTCCAAGCCCAACGCCTGCTGCTGGCCACCGGAGTGGTCGATGATTTGCCGGCGGTGCAAGGCCTGGCTGAGCGCTGGGGCAAAAGCGTTTTCCACTGTCCTTACTGCCACGGCTATGAGTTGGACCAAGGGCCGATAGGCGTGCTGGCGACGTCGCCAATGTCGCTGCACCACGCCTTGATGCTTCCCGACTGGGGGCCGACGACGTTCTTCACCAATGGCGTATTCGAGCCCGACCCGGAGCAGCGGGCCAGCCTGGAACTACGTGGGGTGACGCTGGTAGCCGAACCGGTCGAACGCATTGAAGGCGAACGGGCGAATGTGGTCCTGGAAGGGGGGCGCGTGGTTGTCATTGATGGTCTGTTCGTCTTGCCCCGCACCCGCGTGGGCAGTTCGTTGGCTGCGTCTCTGGGGTGTGAGTTCGAGGACGGCCCGCTCGGTGCCTTCATCCACACTGACATGACCCGCGAAACCAGCGTGCCGGGATTGTTTGCCTGTGGTGATGCGGCCATGCCGTTCGGCTCGGTGGCACTGTCGGTGGGCGATGGTGTGCGGGCGGGGTCGGGCGTGCACCGATCGTTGATCTTCGGCACACACTGAAAACCCGCTTCCCGCGCTGCCCCCTAAACCTGTACCGCCCCGGTCGCCACGGCGAAGGCGAGCATCACCAGGCTGACGCCCCAGGCCCAGAAAAAGGTGTAGGCCATGTGTTTGCGCAACTCGACGCCGGACAACGCCAGGGCCAGGTACACGCTGGGCACCACCGGGCTGATGGAGAAACCGGTGTTTTCACCGATCAGCATGGCCCGGGCCACCGCTTCCAGGGGAACGCCCGCGGCGGCGGCCACATCCCTGATCACCGGCAACAGGGCAAAGTAGTAGGCGTCCGGCGAAAAGATCATCCCCAGGGGAACGCCAAAGAATCCGACGATCACATGCAGGTACTGAGCGGATCCGCCAGGCAGAAAGTCGATCAGCGCCAAGGCCATGCCGTCGGACATTTTTGCCCCGGACAGCACCCCCAGCAACACGGCGGCGGCCATCATCACCAGCACCATTTGCAGGGCATCGGATGCGTGGGCCTTGAGACGTTCGGCCTGGGCATCCAGGGAAGGGAAGTTCAGCGGCAGGGCAATGCCCAATCCCACCATGAAACAGGCATAGAGCGGAAAGATACCGGTGAACAGGCAAGCCAGGATCGCGCCGGTCAGGGCCACGTTCAGCCAGTACCGCAGGTTGCGGGGCGAGAGGCCGAACTCGCGACCTTCGGTGGACAGACTGTCCAGATCGACGCTGGCGGCCGCTCCCAGTGACATTGGCCGGCGACGCTGGGCTCGCGAGCCCAGCACGGTGGCCACCAGCAACATGCAGACCAGCCCCACCAACTGCACCGGCAGTAAACCTAGCCAAAGCTCCGTGGCGTCCAGCCCGGAAACTGCGGCAGCCCGAGCGGTGGTGCCACCCCAAGGCACCATGTTGATGACCCCGGCGGTGGTGCCCACCAGGCACAACAGCATGGCCGGGCTCATGTTCAGACGCTTGTACAACGGCAACAGCGCCGGAATGGTCAGCAAAAATGTCGCGGCGCCCACCCCGTCCAGATGCACCACTGACGTCACCAGCACCGTGACCAGCGCCACAGCCAGCGGCTTGCCACCGGTACTGCGGATCAGCAGGTTGACCAGCGGGTCGAACAGCCCGCGATCACGCATGATCCCGAAGAACAGAATGGCAAACAGAAACAGCGCGGCGGTGGGCGCCACGGTGATCAGCCCGGCCTTGATGAACTCGCCGATCTGTCCGGGGTTGAAACCGGCCAGCAGGCAAGCGGCGACGGGGAGGGTGGTGAAGGCGACGACGGGGCTGATCCTGCGCAGCAATATCAGCCCGATGATGACCAGCATCATCAAAAAACCCAACGTTGTAATCATGGTGCAGCCTCTCTTTTTATTGTTGTCGACGGTACGGGCGCGTGAGTCCTTCAGCCCTGTGGTTGGGGCAGGCGCAGGGACAGCAGCAGATAACTCAAACTCTTGCCGTGGCGGTCCAGGCCGCAACTGAGGTTTACGCCGCCTTCCAGGGCGTCTTCGAGGACGAAATTCAGCGCATGCAGGTTCGGCAGTTCATAGCGATGCACCTTGGCAGGCCGGCGCGTGGCGAATTGTTCGGCGACTCGTTCGCAGGTCAGTTCGCGCAGCAACCATGGGTAGTGCGCCGGATCGAGGGGGAATACCGCAATGCTGAGGATATTGCCTTTGTCTCCGGCACGAGCGTGGGCGAAGTCGGCGAGGGTGACCAGGTTCATCAGTACCACTCCAGGGTCGTGTGGATTTCGCTACGCGGCAGCAGGAAGCTGCGGGTGGTGACGGCTTCAGCGAGGTGCCGGCGCACGCCGCCACCGCCGGCCGGGCCGTTGGTGTAGAGCGATTCCACCTCGGCCAACAGCGTCTGAACCATTGCCTGGTCGGTATGGGTCAGGCCGACGCGCACACGCACATCATCAAGGGCCGGCGCCAGGGCCAGTCGTTGTTGCAGATAGCGGCCACCGTGGTCATTGAACAGACTGGCGACACCCGACAAATCGATCCAGGGCTGTACGCCTGGCGCTAATCGGTCAAAACGTTGCAGCAGAATTTCCCGGGCCAGGGCGGCACGGGCCACGGCACCGGGGCCGGCATAGGAAATTTCTGCTTCGCCGAACCAGAGCCCACGCACACCGGCCAGGCCCTTGAGCGTATCGGGGCGCGGATGGCCCAGCAGGCCGCTGATCTCAACGCGGTCTTCACCCAGGTCCCGGACGCGGGCCTTCCCCAGGTCCAGCACCACGTCCGGGGTCAGGTAGCGGCGCGGATCATGCACCTCGTAAAGCAATTGTTCCTTGACCGTTTGCTCGCTGACGCGGCCCCCGCAGCCCTGGGTTTTGCCGATGATCAAACGCCCATCCTCATGGATTTCGGCAATGGGGCAACCGAGGTTCGCCGGGGCCGGGATCTCTTTGATCCCAGGGTGGGCAAAGTACCCGCCGGTGACCTGGGTGCAGCACTCCAGCAAATGCCCAGTCGCGGTGGCGATGGCCATTTTCTGCCAATCGTCGGCGGCCCAGCCCAGCCCATGGCGAATCGCGCCCACCGCCAGCGAAGGGTCGGCCACTCGCCCGCACAGCACGATACCGGCACCTTCTTGCAGCGCCGTATGAATGCCGTCGGCACCGGTGTAGACGTTGACCGAAACCACGTCTGCCGGGGCCACGGGCAGCCATTGCTTGAAGCGCGGTGTGGATTCTTCCAGCAGGTCATCGCCCAGTACGCAGGCAATTTTCAAACTCGGATAGCGTCCTGCCAGTGTTGCTCGCAGGCGCTGCGCGGCGGCTCTGGGATTGGCTGCCCCCCCATTGGTAATGATGGGGATGCCGGCGTCGATACACACATCCAGCATCGGCTCGATGAAATCGAACAGGCGAGAGGCGTATCCGGCTTGAGGATCGAGGCCCCTGCGCAGTTGCGCTTCGGCCAGCGTCCGTTCGGCCAGCAACTCCAGCATGATGTAGCGCTGGCCGTTTCGTTGCGCCAGGTCCTGGGCCAGGCGCAAGGCGGCGTCCGGGCGATCATTGGCAAAACCGGCGCCGCATCCGACGAGAATTGTTTTTGTCATGTCCGTTTCCACTGATGGGATGGCCCATAGTGGCGGCCATGGATTGTTCTGTGAATTTTAAAGGTAGAATCAATTGATCCATTATCTTTATAAGTGCGGCCATGAACGTTTCTTTCCGACAGCTTCGTGCCTTTATCCTGATCGCTGAAACCTCAAGCTTCACGCGCACTGCTGAACAGCTTCACCTGTCCCAGCCAGCGCTGAGCTACAGCATCCGCAAACTGGAGGAGACCATGGGTCTGCAGTTGCTGGCGCGTAACACCCGCAGTGTCGAGCTGACGCTGGCCGGCGAACACTTTCTGCCCCAGGCCAGGCGCATGCTCAGGGACATGGACGATGCCGTACGGGACGCCCGCGACACCCTCAGCCTGAGTCGTGGCTCGCTCCGGCTTGCGGCACTGCCCACGGCCGCCGCTTCGTTCCTGCCTGTGGTCATCGCTTCGTTCCAGCGCAAACACCCGGGTGTAAGGGTGAGCGTACTGGATGGTCGGGCCGGGGAGATCATGGGGTGGGTGCAGCGCGGTGAGGTGGACGCGGGCATTACCTCGTTACCCGACGACCTGTCCGGGCTGAGCTTCGTGCGCCTGTTGGATGACAATCTGGTGTTGCTGACCCACAAGGATCATCAGCGCGACAGTCTGGACGACTGGAAACGCAGGCCCTACATTGCCCTGACTCCCGACACGAGCATCCGGCCCTTGGCCGACGCAGCGTTGCGCTACCTGAATGTCGAGCCTGAGCCTGCCTGGGAGGTGGCGCACATGAGTACCGCAACCGCGCTTGTACGCGAAGGGTTGGGGTTTTCCCTGCTGCCGGCCAGTTGCACGGCGGTGTTCAATATTGGCGAGCAATGCGCGGTGATTGCCATCGACCAGCCCGGAAAGCGTTCGATCGGCCTGTTGCAACGCAAGCCAGTGGCTCAGTCGCCGTCGTTGAGCCAGTTCATGCAGCATTTGCGGCAGACGCTGCGTCAGCAATGACAGTTCCGTGCTCATCGCGAGCAGGCTCGCTCCCACAGTGTGTAGAACCCTTGTGGGAGCGAGCCTGCTCGCGATAGCGGGATTGCCGCCAGTGCCAAGCGATCTGATCAAACGCTATTGGGTGCCAAACATCGCTGTCCAATAAATCCCCGCATCGCTCTTCGGGTCCACCGCATAGCCGGCGCCCAGTTCCTTGAACTGCGGGTTCATCAGATTGGCGCAATGACCGGGGCTTGCCAGCCAGCCGTCCACCACTTTGAGGGCCGTATCCTGTCCGGCGGCGATGTTCTCACCGATCAATTGGCCGAGGTAACCGGCCAACTCGGCGCGGTCGCCCGGCATGCGGCTGTCGCGATCCTTGTGGTCAAAGAAGTTGTTGTTGGCCATGGCCCGAGTGTGGTTCACGGCGGCCAGGGCCAACGTAGCGTTCCAGGCCAGCGGCGTCGTCGCCGTGAAGGCTTCGGTGCCGCAGCGGCGCGGTTGGGCACGCGCACTGTTGATCAGCTTCAGTAGCTTCTGACCTTCGGCTTGCCAGTCTCCCAGACGCGCCGACAATAGCGGGCGCGCCAACACGATGCGCCATTCGCGATCCAGGCGACTGACGCCGATGTCGACGAACTGTGGATCCAGCACCACCTGGCAGAAGCTTTCCTGCACGGCCTTCATCGCGGCTTGCGCGTCCCGTGGCCCGGACAGGCTGATGGCCTGTACGTTGACCATCGGGTAGGCCGTGCGGGCCAACGCCTGCTGCAGGTCACCAATGCCGTTGGCCGACAGGATCAGCCGCGAATCCATGGCCAGCGGCGGTAGCTCCAGAGAGGCCTGATCCGCACAACTTTGCGACTGACTGCGATAAAGGTTGATGGACTCGACCAGTTGCGTCTCTTCGGTGGCCAGGACACTGGTGGCGAAGGCCAGCCCCAGCGACAGCCCGATAAGACGCATGACGGATGAAATGGCACGCATGTAAATCTCCCTTGAGCGGACGGCGCCTATGATGCGCAATTTTTGCCCGGCTGGGGCAACGGTATTCACGCTCTCTTGAAATCCCTTGCAACGGCACCGTTGGGTACCGTTTGGGACAATCCTCAAGTAGTGGGATCAATTTTCAGGCAAATAAGTCCATCTCCGTCGATTCAAGGGCAAAACTTGCGAATTATCAGCTCATCCAGTTCCCGCCATCGACGTTATAAGTCTGTGCTACCACATATTCGCTCTCCGCCGAGGCCAGGAATATCGCCATCCCCACCAGATCCTGCGCGGTGCCCATCCGGCCATAGGGCACTTGCGCGCCGACCTGACGCTTTTTCTCTCCCAGGGGCAGGTTTTCATGATGGGCGAACAGCGCATCCACACCATCCCAGTGCTCACCCTCCACCACACCAGGGGCAATGGCGTTGACGTTGATTCGATGCTTGATCAAATCAAGGCCGGCCGACTGGGTCAGGCTGATCACCGCAGCCTTGGTGGCGCAATACACCGCCACCAGAGCTTCTCCACGTCGGCCGGCCTGGCTGGCCATGTTGATGATTTTGCCGCCATGCCCCTGGCGGATCATCTGCCGGGCGGCGGCCTGCAGCGTGAACAGTGTGCCGGCGACATTGATGCAAAACAGCCGTTCGTAGCTTTGGCGCGTAATCTCCACGATAGGCGCCAGGTCGAAAAGCGCTGCGTTATTGACGAGGATATCGAGCTTGCCCGTCCGGGCCACGACCGCCTCGATGGCCTGGTCAATCGAAGCTTGTTCAGTGACGTCCATTTTGACCGCGTAGGCGCTGTCGCCCAGTTCGGCGGCGGTGGCTTGGGCGCTTCCAAGATCGATATCGGCAATCGCCACAGTAGCCCCTTCGTTGATATAGGCCTGGGCGAACGTCCTGCCAATACCACGGGCAGCACCGGTGACCAGGGCGCTTTTTCCTTCCAGTCGTTTCATGGGTTGTCCTGTCTCGAATGACAAAATAAACAGCAGGGGAGCGCGGCTCACCATCAATGACGTGCCGATTACAGCAGCGCCATTGGCGCCGGACAAACGCAGGAGGGATCATCGGCTGGTACTTTTTTTAACGCCGTGACGTGTCCCTTGGCCGGGTTAAAAAAGTATCGGTGGACGATCAGGTCAGGGCTGGTGAACCGGTGCGCGCCGAGCGTAAGGTGCTGCCTACAGCGATAGAGACGCGCGACATGCCTGATCACCCAACGCCCCTGTTCGAGCAGCCACCCGCCGAACTTGAAGTCATCCTGCCTGAGCCCGAGCACAGTTTTCGCTGGTATGAGCACGACTATCCGTATCCGCTGGCGCGCTGGAACCACCATCCCGAATTCGAGATCCATCTCATTCGTCGGGGCAGCGGTAAATTGCTGGCGGGCGATTATATTGGTCCATTCGGCCCCGGCCACGTGGCGATGATCGGCCCGGGCTTGCCCCACGATTGGATGGGCGACCTGGCCCCGGGCGAGTACCTGGCTGGAAGGGACGTGGTGCTGCAATTCGATGGCGCAACGCTGTTGAGCCTGCGCCGGACGCTACCTGAACTCGGGGATTTACAGCCGCTGTTCAAAAGGGCACGACGAGGTCTGGTCTTCAGCGGCGACACCGCGGTGAACGCCGCAAGGCTGTTGGAGAGCATCGGCCCGGCCCAGGGACTCGGGCGGCTGGCATTGTTTCTCCAACTGCTCAACACACTCAATCTCGCCCCGCAGGAGCAGGCCCAGTGCCTGGCCAGCCCTTGTTATGCACCCAGTCTGGATGCCCGCAGTTCCGAACGCATCCACAAGGCCTTCGAGTACCTGCAGACTGAACTCACGGGTGACCTGCGCCTGTCGGTGATTGCTCGGCAACTGGGCATGAGCGAGCCCGGTTTTTCGCGTTTCTTCAAACGCATCACCGGACACGGTTTCATTGACCTGATGCGCAAGCTCCGAGTCCAGCGAGCCTGCCGGTTGCTGTTGCACAGTGAAATGCCGGTGACCGATATCTGTTTTGAGGTGGGTTACAACAACCTGTCCAACTTCAATCGGCACTTTCGCATTGAGATGCACCAGACGCCCAGCGAGTATCGATCAGCTAGACCCTGAACTGCTTCAGCAACCCGTTCAATTGCTCACTCAGCGACTTGAGACGGGTACTCGCCAGGCTCGATTGTTCAGCCGCCAGGGCGGTGCTGTGGGAGAGGCCGGCGGCCTGGGTCACGTTCTGATTGATGTCTTCCACCACATGGGCCTGTTGCAGCGTGGCGCTGGCGATGGAGGCGTTCAGGCTGTTGAGATTGCGCAGGGCCTGACCGATGGCGTTGAGGCTGGCGCCGGCCAGCCCGGCTTGTTCAATGGTCAATTGCGAAGCACGGCTGCTGTCGCTGATGACTTTCACCGCCGCTTCGGAGTGGTTCTGCAAGCGTTCGATCATCGCCTGGATCTCGGCGGTGGACTTCTGCGTGCGCTGGGCCAGCAGCCGCACTTCATCGGCCACCACGGCAAAGCCCCGACCTTGTTCACCGGCGCGGGCCGCTTCGATCGCGGCGTTGAGGGCCAGCAGGTTGGTCTGCTCGGCAATGGAGCGGATCACCTCCAGCACACTGCCGATCTGGGTGCTTTCGCTGGCCAGGGTACGAATCACCTCGACCGCCTGATCAATGGTCTGGGACAGTCGGTCAATCTGCTGCAAGCTGCCATCGATATTCACCTGGCCCTGCTGGGCCTGGGATTCGGCGTCGCGCATTTCGCTGGCGGCGTGTTCGGCATTCTTGGCGACGTCTTGCACGCCGTAGGTCACTTCGTTGATCGCAGTCGCCACCAGTTCCATCTGTTGCGATTGTTGCTGGCTGCGCTCCTGGGCTTGGGCGGCGTCGTTACCCAGGTCGTTGGACGATTGCCCCAGGGCCCTGGCCGAGTCCTGCAACTGGCTGACTACTTCGCGCAGTTTGGCGGTAAAGGCATTGAAATGCCGGGCCAGTTGCGTCACTTCATCCTGGCCGTGGGTGTCGAGGGTGCGGGTCAGGTCGCTTTCACCGCTGGCAATGTTGGCCATGGCATTGACCGTTTCCTGCAACGGCCGAACGATGCTGCGCACGATCAGGGTCAGGAGCAGGCCCATGAGCAGGGTGATCGCCAGGCCGATCAGCGAAGCCTTGATCACTTGAGAGCGGAATTCGGCCTCCACGTCATCGACATACACGCCTGAACCGATGATCCAGCCCCACGGCTCGAACAGTTTGACGTAAGAGGTTTTCGCCACCGGCGCCTCGGCGCCCGGTTTCGGCCAGAGGTAATCCACCATCCCGGCGCCCTTGGCCTTGGCAATGGCGACCATCTCGTTGAACAGCGCAAAACCATTCGGGTCGCGAATCGCCGAGAGGTTCTGGCCTTCGAGTTTCGGGTTGGTCGGGTGCATGACCATCACAGGCGTCAGGTCATTGATCCAGAAGTAGTCACTCTGGTCATAGCGCAAGCCGCGCACCGCGCTAAGGGCCTGCTTCTGCGCAACCTCGCGAGTCAGGGTGCCAGCCGTTTCCAGACCATGGTAGTAGCTCAGCACACCGCTGGCAGTCTGGACCACATGCTGGGTTTTCTGCACCTTGGCCTGATACAGGTCGGTGTGGATCTGCTTAAGCATGAACGCGCCTAACGTGAACAACATCACGATGGACACGACCAAGATGAGCCACAAGCGTCGGCTGATCGACACACTGCGCAAGCTATTCATACGCTGTCACTCCGGTTTCTTATTCTTGTCATCTGCGACCGCCTGAGTCTGGCGTCAGGCGGGTATGCCTTTGTGTCCTGAGTCATAACGCGGCAGCGTTATCAGGGCTTGTCTGATAGGATTTCGGCCCCGCGGCGCAAAACCTGAGCCTGTTCCGGTTTTTTCATTGGTTTTTTTGAGAAATCGCAGTCACCGTGCGCCTGCTGTTTACACCTGCATAACGCTTAAATTTTGATGAGACGTGCGCAAGCATAGTCTTTTGGGGGATGAATGGATTTGTGGACCGCCTTTCAGGCACTGATTCTTGGCGTGGTAGAAGGCTTGACGGAGTTCCTGCCGATCTCCAGTACGGGGCACCAGATCATTGTCGCGGACTTGCTCGAGTTCGGCGGCGAGCGCGCGATGGCGTTCAACATCATCATCCAGCTCGGGGCGATCCTCGCGGTGGTGTGGGAGTTTCGGCGCAAGATCTTCGACGTGGTACTGGGTTTGCGCACCCAGCCCAGCGCTCGTCGGTTTACGGCCAACCTGCTGATTGCCTTCATGCCCGCTGTGGTATTGGGCGTGTTGTTTGCAGACCTGATCCATGAATACCTGTTCAACCCGATCACGGTGGCCATGGCGTTGGTGCTGGGCGGTTTCGTGATGCTCTGGGCCGAGAAGCGCCAGCACACAGTGCACGCCGAAACGGTAGACGACATCACCTGGAAGGATGCACTGAAAGTCGGCTTCGCCCAGTGCCTTGCGATGATTCCCGGCACCTCCCGCTCAGGTTCGACCATCATCGGTGGCTTGCTGTTCGGGCTGTCGCGCAAGACCGCGACCGAGTTTTCATTCTTCCTGGCGATGCCAACCATGGTCGGCGCGGCGGTCTACTCCGGCTATAAATATCGCGAGCTGTTTGTGCCGGCGGATTTTCCGGTGTTCGCCATCGGCTTCGTCACGGCGTTCATTTTCGCCATGATCGCGGTCAGGGGCTTGTTGCTGTTCATCGCCAGCCACAGTTACGCCGTATTTGCCTGGTACCGGATCGCTTTCGGCCTGTTGATCCTGGCCACCTGGCAATTCGGTTGGGTGGACTGGACGGCGGCCCAGCCATGAGCCGTCCAGGCCGTGAGCCGGGCCCAGCCGTGCAGAGTTTGCGGCTCAAGCTCGTGGTATTTGCGCTGGTGTGCGCCTTGCCGCTGCTCGGGTCACTTTTGCTCGGGTTGCGCGCGGTGTCCTGGGTGCCGCTGACGGCCTACGGGCTCGTCAGCGTGGTGGCGTTTCTGTTGTACTGGAGCGACAAGCGCAAGGCCCGCGCTGACGCCTGGCGCACCCCGGAAAACGTATTGCACGCCGTGGAGCTGGCCGGGGGCTGGCCCGGGGCGTTGTTGGCTCAGCAAGTGTTTCGCCACAAGACTCGCAAGGTGTCGTTTCAGGTGGTGTTCTGGTTCATCGTGTTGCTGCACCAGGTGTTCTGGATCGACCAGTTATTCCTGGGCAGTCATCTGCTGATGCTTTTCTGAGCTTCACGACAGCAGCAAACCCACCTGGGTGCGCTTGGGCAGCTTGCTCACCACCAGTTGGTGGGAGCGCTGCAGCAGGCCACGCAGTTCATCGGCGCCCAGCGGGTAGGGCGTCTGCATGATGACCCACTGAGCCCGCGCCAGATAGGGCGCCGGGTGGATCCCCGGGCGGTCGCAATGCCCCAGGAACAGATCCTTGTCCACCTTGAACGCCAGTGATTCGCCCCGCAGGTTCTGCAGGGCGAACATCTTGTTGCCGGCAATGGAAAATACCCGCACGCCGCCCCATTTGTAGTCCTCCCTGGCGCCCGGCAAACCCAGGCAGAACTGCGCGACATCCTCTTCGCTCAAGCTCATATTTTTCTATCTCCACAGCCATCGAATGCTTCTACCAAGTGGTCGATCCACGCGCGTACCGCCGGCAGCATGCCGCGTCGATGCGGGTAGACTGCCTGCAGCCAGCCGTCCGGCAGCGACCACTCGGGCAACAATTCCACCAGTGTGCCGTCCTGCAGTTCCTCCTCGCAATACATGCTCGGCAACAAGGTGAAACCCAGGCCGGCGAGGGCGCAGGCGCGGCGCACAATGAAGTCGTCGATGCCTAGCCGGGCTTCCAGGGCCAGTTCGACGGGCTCTGCGTTGGCCTTGAGCAGACGCAGGTGGACCAGGCGATCGGCATCCAGCGCCCCGAGTATCGGCAGTTTCTTGAGATCCTCCGGGGTATTGATCTGCCGTCCTGCGACGAACGCCGGGCTGGCGACCATGATCAGCCGCGCCTGACGCAGCCGTCGCGTCATCAGCAGCGGGTCTTCGTCCCCCAGATCGCGCACGCGTAATGCCACGTCGATGCCTTCGCTCACCAGGTCTACCCGCCGATTGACCAGCATCATTTCCAGCTGCACTTGAGGGAATTTTTCCAGGAAGCTGGCGATCACCCCGCCCAGCATCTGATGAGCCAAACCCACCGGACTGGAAACCCGCAGGCGCCCGCGCGGCTCAGTGGACATGCTCGCCACGGCTTCATCGGCCATCTCGGCTTCCAGCAGCATGGCTTGGCAATGGCGCAGATAACGCTCGCCAACGGCCGTGAGCTTCAACTGGCGGGTGGTACGTTGCAGCAGTCGGGCGCCAAGGCGCTCTTCCAGTTCAGCGATACGTCGTGACAGCCGCGACTTGGGAATACCCAACAGGCGTCCGGCCGCGGCGAAACCACCGGCTTCAACCACTTTGGCGAAGTAGTACAGATCATTGAGGTCTTGCATATCGAGTTCTATTGTCCTGTCAGTGGAACGAACTATCGCATTAATACTGACTTATCGGCTATTGGCTTCATCGATAGGATTGTTCTCAATTGATCGCTTGGTCGCGATCCTCACTTGGAGAGCACTCATATGAAACTGTTGCACATTGACTCGAGCATCCTGGGCGACAATTCCGCGTCCCGCCAACTGAGCCGTGACGTGGTTGAGGCCTGGAAAGCTGCCGAAGCGGACGTCGTCGTGACCTACCGCGACCTGGCGGCCGATGCCATCAGCCACTTTTCCGCCCAGACCCTGATCGCCGCCGGCACCAGCGCTGAACTGCGCGACGCCGCCCAGAAGCACGAGACTGATCTCAGTGCCTCGACCATGGCCGAATTCCTGGCGGCGGACGCGGTGGTCATCGCAGCGCCGATGTATAACTTCACCATTCCGACTCAACTCAAGGCCTGGATCGACCGTATCGCCGTGGCCGGCCAAACCTTCCGCTACACCGAAGCCGGCCCCGAAGGCCTGTGTGGTGGCAAGAAACTGGTGATCGTCTCCACCTCTGGCGGCCTGCATGCCGGCCAGCCAAGCGGCGTAGCGCATGAGGAGTATCTGAAGGTCATGTTCGGTTTCCTCGGCATTACCGACATCGAGTTCGTTCGCGCCGAGGGCCTGGCTTACGGTGACGAAATGCGCAGCAAAGCCATGAACGAAGCCAAGCTGCAGATCAGCGAGCAATTCGCCGCAGCTTAAAGACCGCGCAAAAAACACCAGGCCTGGGCGAACCGGCCTGGTGGGTTTGCACAAGGTCGATCAATAAGCGGCTGTTTCGGTACGGCGCCGCAGCAGTAAAGTCAGCCCCAGTCCGATGATCGACAGCAGTGCCGCACTGAAAAAGATCGAGGAATACCCCAGATTCAACGCCACCGCGCCCATCAAGGGGCCGGCAATCGCCAGCGCCAGGTCGAAGAACACCGCATAGGCGCTCAGTCCTGCGCCACGGCTGGTATTCGGGACTTGCTTGATGGCCTCCACACCCAACGCCGGATACACCAGCGACAGCCCGAAACCGGCCAGCCCCGCGCCGATCAGCGCGAACGCGGTAGAAGGTGCCAGCCACAGCAACACCAGCCCCAGGGTTTCTATACACATGCAGGCAATGGCCGTCCTGAAGCCTCCGAAGCGGGCGATGCTGGAAATGAACAACAAGCGCGACAGGATGAAACAGACGCCAAACACCGTCAGGCACCAGGCTGCACCCGTCCAGCCGCGACTGACATAAAACAACGTGATGAAGGTGGTGAGCGTACCGTAGCCGATCGACGCCAGGCACAGGCTCGTCCCGTACGGTGCAATACGCCCGAACACCGCCCAAAAGGGCAGGCGCTCGCCACGAATGACCGGCACCGATGGCTTGTTGCGTATCAACAGCAGCGCCGCGCCGGCCAGCAGCGACAAGGCGATCCCCAGGCTGACAAAGCCCAGCTCACTGACCATTACCACTCCCAGCGGCGCGCCGATGGCAATGGCCCCATAAGACGCGATGCCGTTCCATGAGATCGAGCGGGCCGTGTGTTCGACCCCCACCTGGCCCATGCACCAACTGATGGTGCCCACGCCAATCAGGCCCTGAGCCACCCCGAGCAGCAAACGCCCGGCGATCAGGATCAACAGGCTCAGCAGTGGAAAGCTTTGCAGCAGCGTCGAAAGCAACGTCAGCAAACCACTGAGGACGATCCCGTACAGCCCATAAACGATCGCCCGCTTGGTGCCGATACTGTCCGACAGCCGCCCGGCCATGGGCCGACTGAGCAGCGTCGCCAGATACTGGGAGCCGATGGTCAGCCCGGCCACCACGGCACTGAAGCCCAACTGTTCGTGGACATAGCCCGGCAACACGGCAATCGGCAGGCCGATGCAGAGAAAGGCGATGAAGGTATAGAAGACGATGGAGATGATCTGCCAGGTGATCGACAGGGAACTGGGGGTGGATGGGTGTGTTGGCATGAGGCTCGTTCGCGGGCAGCGGTAAGAGGGGCTCATCATGGCGCGCGGCGGGAATAAAAGAAAGCAGGCTAACGGTTTGCCCGGGTGGTGATAGTGCCGACGCTATCGCGAGCAGGCTCGCTCCCACACTGGCCGCAGGGCTTGGAAGAACATCGGTTCCTTGTGGGAGCGAGCCTGCTCGCGATGACGGTAGGTCGGCCAATACCAAGTCGACTGAAACGGCCAAATCGCAAGCAAGCTGTGCTCCCACAAGCGGTTCTACCTTGAAAACAAAAAGCCCCGTCACAACGGACAGGGCTTTTCACTTGCAGCTTGAAGCTTACAACTCGACGCTGCTCTTAAATCAGCACACCCTGGCTGCGCAGGTAATCGTCATAGGTGCCGCTGAAGTCGATCACGCCATCGGCGCTCAACTCGATGATGCGGGTGGCCAGGGACGATACGAACTCACGGTCGTGGCTGACGAAGATCAGCGTGCCCGGGTAGTTTTCCAGCGCCAGGTTCAGCGCCTCGATGGATTCCATGTCCAAGTGGTTGGTCGGTTCGTCCATCACCAGCACGTTCGGCTTTTGCAGGATCAGCTTGCCGAACAGCATGCGACCCTGTTCACCACCGGAAATGACTTTGACCGACTTGAGGATCTCGTCGTTGGAAAACAGCATGCGGCCCAAGGTGCCACGAACCAGTTGTTCGCCGCCCTGGGTCCACTGGCCCATCCAGTCGAACAGGTTGACGTCGTCTTCGAAGTCGTGGGCGTGGTCCTGGGCGTAGTAACCCAGTTCCGCGGCGTCGGTCCATTTCACAGTACCGGCGTCCGGCTCCAGTTCATTGACCAGGGTGCGCAGCAACGTGGTCTTGCCGATGCCGTTCGGGCCAATGATCGCCACGCGCTCGCCGGCTTCGACGGTGAAGCTGAAGTCCTTGAACAACGGCTTGCCGTCAAACCCTTTGGCCATGCCTTCGACAATGACCGCCTGACGGTGCAGCTTCTTGGTCTGTTCGAAGCGAATGAACGGGCTGACACGGCTCGATGGCTTGACCTCGGCCAATTGGATCTTGTCGATCTGCTTGGCACGGGAGGTGGCTTGCTTGGCCTTCGAGGCGTTGGCCGAGAAGCGGCTGACGAACGATTGCAGTTCGGAAATTTGCGCTTTCTTCTTGGCGTTGTCCGACAGCAGTTGCTCGCGGGACTGGGTCGCCACGGTCATGTACTCGTCGTAGTTGCCCGGGAACAGGCGCAGCTCGCCGTAGTCCAGGTCCGCCATGTGGGTGCAGACACTGTTCAGGAAGTGACGGTCGTGGGAGATGATGATCATCAGGCTCGAACGCTGGGTCAGCACGTTTTCCAGCCAGCGGATGGTGTTGATATCCAGGTGGTTGGTCGGTTCGTCCAGCAGCAGCACTTCTGGGTCGGAGAACAACGCCTGGGCCAGCAGTACCCGCAGTTTCCAGCCGGGCGACACTTCGCTCATCGGGCCGAAATGCTGCTCGATGCCAATTCCCAGGCCCAGCAGCAGTTCACCGGCACGGGACTCGGCAGTGTAGCCGTCCATTTCGGCGAATTCGGTTTCCAGCTCGGCCACGGCCATGCCGTCTTCTTCGGTCATTTCCGGCAGCGAATAGATGCGGTCGCGCTCGGCCTTGACCTTCCACAACTCTTCGTGGCCCATGATCACGGTGTCGATCACGGTGAATTCTTCGTAGGCGAACTGGTCCTGGCGCAATTTACCCAGGCGCACGTTCGGCTCAAGCATGACCTGGCCGCCGGACGGTTCGAGGTCGCCGCCGAGGATCTTCATGAAGGTCGACTTGCCGCAACCGTTGGCGCCAATCAGACCGTAGCGGTTACCCGCGCCGAACTTGACAGAGACGTTTTCGAACAGTGGCTTGGCGCCGAACTGCATCGTGATGTTAGCTGTAGAGATCAAAGGTTTATCCTGCGGAACATTCAGAGTAGCTAAGGGTGCGGCAGTACCTGTTCAGTACCTGTTTGCGCAGGTCCCGACCGCGCGAAAGCTTCGCGGTCGCAAGCGCAAGGGTCCATCCGGCATAAGAGGACAGCAGCATACGGAGCGCTTGACCCAAATAGACGTACGCCGAAGCCGGAATCCGGTATCGGCCAAAAAGGGGGCGCGTAATGTTTGGCGGCAATTGTACTGATCTGGCCGCGTTAACGATAGGGTGTAACCCAGGCAAGACAGTTTTTCACAACGCAGGGATAACCTTTGGTTACGAGTTGTGGCTAAATTGCCGTCTCACTTACGCCATTCCCCACGCTGTTCGGCTGTGCGGGAAGTGGCAGCCTGTCCACTTTTGATGTGTGCGGATACTGTGAAACTCATCATTGCCGCGATCTATCTTCTCTCTATCGGTTATGTGCACCTGCGCGGGCGCGTTCGGCACAAGCTCGGACGCCAGTTGAGCGACCACTCGTCCTTCCTTGCGCCGATCAACTGCCTGCTTTACCTATGCTCGAAACTGCCCAACAAGCCTTTCCTGAACCCGGCGCAGTTTCCCGACCTGAGCCCGTTGCAGGCCCATTGGCAGGAGATCCGTGCCGAAGGCCTGAATTTGCTGCGAGCGGGGGAGATCAAGCGTTCCAACCAGTACGACGATGTGGGCTTCAATTCGTTCTTCAAGACCGGCTGGAAGCGTTTCTACCTGAAGTGGTACGCCGACAGTCATCCCTCGGCCATGAAGCTGTGTCCGCGCACCACTGAACTGGTGCAGAGCATCGGTTCAATCAAGGCGGCGATGTTCGCCGAACTGCCACCGGGCTCCAAGCTGGTTCGTCATCGCGACCCGTATGCCGGGTCCTACCGGTATCACCTGGGTCTGGAAACGCCCAACGATGCCGGCTGCTACATCAATGTCGATGGTGAGCATTACCATTGGCGTGATGGCGAGGCGGTGATATTCGACGAGACGTTCATTCATTACGCCCAGAACACCACGCCTCACAATCGCATCATTCTCTTTTGCGACGTGGAACGCCCCATGAGATTTCGCTGGGCCAGTGCCTTCAACCGCTGGTTCAGCCGCACCGTGATGGCGGCCGCCGGAGCGCCCAATGACGCCGGAGACAAAACCGGCGGCCTGAACCGGGCGTTTTCCAGGCTTTACAGGATTCGCCTGCAAGGCAAGGCGCTGAAGAAGCGCAACCGCAAGCTGTATTACTTGCAGAAGTGGGCGTTCTTCGGCGGTCTGCTGGCGGTCTTCATCTGGATATGAGCGGGTGACTCTCCGTACCTGCGTCATTCCCCAGGTTTTTGCGCATCCAGTTGCTCCCACATCCTGGCCGTGATTCGCTGGCGATGGTTGTACCCCTCCCAAGGATCGGCGCCCAGGTTTCTGGCCCGTTCCAGGGCCGTATAGATGTCCCACTGCTGGGCGTTACGCAGACCGTCAAGCTCGGCCCGGGCAATCGGCACGGATACCGGCAGACCTGGCCGAGCGCGCACGGAATAGGCGCTGACGGTGCTGGCGCCCCGGGCGTTACGCAGGTAGTCGACAAATATCTTCCCGACACGATTCTTCGGCCCCATGGTCGCGGTGATCCGCTGCGGCATCTGCCGGGTCATGAACAGGGAGATGGCCTTGGCGAAAGCCTTGGTAATGTCCCAGCCTTCACTGCGCGCCAGCGGCACGATGACATGCATGCCTTTGCCTCCGCTGGTTTTGAGGAAGGCCTGCAAACCCAGTTCGTCGAGCACCGAGAGGGTCAGGCGAGTCGCCTCGATCATCGCGCTCCAGGGCAGCGACGGGTCGGGGTCCAGATCAAGAACGAACAGGTCCGGCGTCTCGATCCGATCATGCGTGGCGGCCCATGTGTGCAACTCCACCGTGCCCATCTGGGCCGCGCTGACCAGCGACTGCCCACTGTCGATTTCCATCAGCGCGGCATGCCCGGGATCCAGTCGCGGATCCAGCTGTTTGATGTGGGGAATGTCCAGGCGATCGGCGTGTTTCTGAAAGAACTGCTCTTCGCCGATTCCCTCTGGCGCCCTGAGCAGGGCAACCGGGCGCTGCTTCAGGTGCGGCAGAATCCAGGGAGCGATGTCTTCGTAGTACTGCGCCAGTTCGACTTTCTGCACGCCGCTGACACTGTCGATGACGCGTTCAGGGTGGGAAATCTCCACCCCTGAGACCTGTACGCTACGGGCTTTGCCGCGAGGCGTGGTTTTGGCGGGCAGGGGTTTTATCGGAACTGGCTGCTGACGCACAACCTTGCTTGCCGGTATGTCGTTCTGTAGATCCAGGAACACCGCCTGGCGCACCAGGCCGTCGCGGGTCCAATCAGCGAACTCGACTTCACAGACCTCGGTTGGCTCTACCCAATGCACGCCGCGGCTTTGCGCGCTGCTGACCGGTGCGACCAGTGGCGAATCGTCCCGCTCCAGGCTACAGAGTTGCTCGTGCAGTTGTTTGAGCCGGGCTTGTGCGAACCCTGTGCCGACACGGCCGGCATACATCAATCCCTTGGGCCCGTTGACCGCCAGCAACAGTGCACCGAAACCATTGCGCCGACCTTTGGGGCGGGTGAAGCCGACGATCACGAACGGCTGGCGCAGACGGCACTTGAGTTTGATCCAGTCGGCGCTGCGGCGCGATACATAGGGGCTGCCCAGGCGTTTGCCGATCACGCCATCGAGTGCGAGGGCGTTGGCACTTTCAAAAATGTCGTGCTGGTTGGCGGAAAACGACTCAGAGAAGCGCAGGCGCTTGCTGGCATTGTTCTTCAGCGCCTTCTTGAGGGCTGCCCGGCGTTTTTCAACCGGCGCCTGGCGCAGATCGACGCCATTTAAAAAAGGCGCATCAAACAGGACGTATACCAGGTCTACCGTGCGGCCAATCTCGAACGACTGTCGCAGGGCCACAAAGTCAGAGTGGCCGTCGTTATCGAGCGAAACGAGGCCGCCGTCGAGCCAGCTGTCACCCAGATTCAGCTCAGACAACGCATCGGCGTGCAATTGCAGTCGGTCGGTCCAGTCCTGTTGATTGCGGCTGAGCAATCGCACTTGACCCGCTTCAATGCGGGCCATCAGTCGATAGCCATCGAACTGGACTTCATAACGCCATTCACCGGCCGGGGGCTGCTCAACGGGGGTGGCGCGTTGCGGCAACAAGCGCTCGGGAAGGGCACTGCTACCGGTCTGGCTCTGCCGGGTGCGCTTGCGGCTGTGCTTCTGCTCCGGCTCGGCACCGGACAAACGGGCGTATTCACTCTCGGCCTTGGCCATGACGGATTCCCTTGTATTGCTGGCGCCCGGGGATTAGCCCCGGGAGGCCTTGGTGGCTTTTTTCGCGGGAGCGGACTTGCTGGTCTTTGCGGGCTTTGCAGCGGTTTTTCCGGCAGGCTTTTCTGGCGCCTTGCCCTTGCCGCCCAGGCTGCGTTTGAGCAGTTCGGTAAGGTCGATGACATCGGCGCTCTTGCGTTGCTCTTCACCCGGATCGGTTTCCACCGCCTCCAGACGGCCTTCTTTGGCCTTTTTCTCCACCAGTTCCATGATCTTGTCTTCGAAGCTGTCCCGGTACTCTTGCGGTTCCCAATCGGCGCTCATGTCCTGCACCAGCCGCTTGGCCATTTCCAGCTCCCCCTTGACCAGGGTTGGCTTGATGACTTCATCGCCCAGTTCCAGGATGTCGAGTTCGCGCACTTCGGCGGGCCAGCGCAGCATCACCAGCACCAGCGCAGACTCCAGCGGCATCAGCGCTGCCAGATGCTGGCGGGTATGCAGCACGACATGGGCCAGCGCCACCTTGTTGGTCTTGATCAGGGTTTCACGCAGCAGGGCGTAGACCTTGCCGCCGCGTTTGTCTGGCGCCAGGAAGTAGGGCGTGTCGATGTTTTGCAGGGGAATTTTGTCGCTGTCGACGAAAGAAAAAATATCGATGGTCTGGGTGGACTTGGGGTGGGCGGAGCGAATCTCCTCTTCGCTCAGCAGGACGTATTGACCCTTCTGGTATTGCACACCCTTGACGATATTTTCCTTGGTCACTTCCTTGCCGGTGACCTTGTTCACTCGCTTATAGCCAACCGGGTCCATGCTGCGCTTGTCCAGCCAGTCGAAATCCACTCCCTGGGAGGACGTGGCCGACACCAGCGCCACAGGAATGTGGACCAGTCCGAAGCTGATTGCGCCTTTCCAGATTGCCCGTGCCATGGAGGGGTTTCCTTGCCGATGAATGAGTCATTCAGGTGACCTTGCGGCGTTCGCAAAAGTTTCCATGGAGCGCCGGTTGACCCGCCCCGCATTGCCTTCGAGACGCTTGGTTACATCTTCGGACGGACATTTCTCTTAACAACGGCGAACCGGCGGCGTAGCGTGCTTTCGATATGCCTGAATCCAAGAGGTGCTCCGATGAACAGGCTGCTACTCACTCTCATGACGCTGTTGCTGACCACCGCCGCCCACTCGGCAACGCCCGACCGCGGGGCCATGGTCCTGGCCCAGAACCTGCCAGGTAACAACAATCCCTATAACAGCCCGATCCGCCGGGCCAATCCCAACAGCATGCAGGGCACCCGGCCCAACGTGCCGATGATCCATAACAACCCGACCGTTCCCGTTCCCCGGCCACCCACGCTGGAAAATGGCGGTATCGGCAACGGGTATCCCCGTTCCGGTCAGCCTGCCGGCTCGCCACGGCCTACCATCAAGCCCAATCCACCGCCGAGGGACACCTCAAACGACATTCGCTGAGTACCGAGCCCTGGCAGTCTTTATTCACGCCACAGAAGGAAGTGTGCATGTTGCGTAAAACACTCCTGGCCGCATTCTGCGCCAGCGCTGTACTGACTCTCGCCACGCCGGCGTCTGCTGCGCAAACCCGGCAGCTCAAGAGCGAGGAGGGCACGGTGGAGGTGACCACCGTGGTCAAGGGGCTCGAACATCCCTGGTCCGTGGCTTTCCTGCCTGATCAACAGGGCATGTTGGTGACAGAGCGAGCGGGCAACCTGCGTCGGGTCAGCCCGGATGGCCAGCTCTCGGCACCATTGAACGGCGTACCTGAGGTCTGGGCCAGAGGCCAGGGCGGTTTGCTGGACGTCGTGCTGTCGCCGGACTTCAAGCAGGACCGCACGGTCTACCTGTCTTACGCCGAGGCCGGCGATGACGGCAAGGCAGGCACCGCCGTGGGCCGTGGGCAATTGTCCGAAGACCTGCAGAGCCTGAAGAATTTCAATGTGATTTTCCGCCAGCAGCCCAAGCTTTCCACCGGGAACCACTTTGGGTCGCGCCTGGTGTTCGACCGGGACGGCTATCTGTTCATCACCCTGGGGGAAAACAACGAGCGGCCCACGGCCCAGGACCTGGACAAGCTCCAGGGCAAGATCGTGCGCATCTACCCCGACGGCAAGGTGCCGGACGATAACCCGTTTGTCGGTCAGGCAAACGTACGCCCCGAGATCTGGTCCTACGGCGTTCGCAACCCCCAAGGGGCGGCGCTCAATCCCTGGAACGGTACGTTGTGGGAGAACGAGCACGGTCCCAGGGGCGGCGATGAGCTGAATATCATCGAACGCAGCAAAAATTACGGCTGGCCGCTGGCGACTCACGGCATCAACTACTCTGGGGCGCCGATCCCGGAAGCCGGCGGCAAGACCGCCGAAGGCACGCTTGGCCCTTTTCATGTATGGGAAGTGTCACCCGGGCTGAGCGGCATGGCGTTCTATGACAGTGACCGCTTCAAGGCCTGGCAACACAGCGTGTTCATCGGTGCGCTGGTGTCCCGGAATCTGATCCGCCTGGAACTGGAGGGTGACAAGGTCGTGCACGAAGAACGCCTGCTGGGTGAGCTTGGCGAGCGCATCCGCGACGTGCGCCAGGGGCCGGATGGTTTCCTGTACGTACTGACAGATGATGACGATGGGGCGCTCTATAAAGTCGGGCTCAAGTGATTCGCAACAGTGCCCATTGACTTGCCAGCCAGCGGCAGGCTAATTTCCAGGCATGACCAGCACCGTATTGCGTAGCCAGCCAAGCATTATTACCGCCATTCCTTATTTGGCGGGCTAGCTGACGACTGCACCCAACCCGCCTCCGAGGCGGGTTTTTTCTTTCTGTCTCCGGAGTTTTGTCCAAACCAGGAGACCGCCATGCCTACCACCCGCCCCGAGCAAGCCCTGCTAGAACATTACGTCAAGAAGATCCTGGCCGCGCCGGTGTACGAACTGGCCGTACGCACGCCGTTGCAAGCGGCCACCGGACTGTCCGAAGCCTTGGGCAACCGGATCCTTCTCAAGCGTGAAGACCTGCAGCCGACTTTTTCTTTCAAGATCCGTGGCGCCTACAACAAACTGGTGCAACTGACCGCCGAGCAACGGGCTCGCGGTGTCATCACCGCTTCAGCGGGCAATCATGCCCAGGGCGTGGCGCTGGCCGCGCGGGAGCTGGGCATATCGGCCAGCATCGTCATGCCACTCACCACACCGCAGCTCAAGGTGCTGGGCGTGCGCAACCGGGGCGCCGAAGCAGTGCTGCACGGGGAGAGCTTTCCCTTTGCCTTGGAATACGCACTGGAGCTGGCCCGACAGACCGGACGAGAGTTCGTTTCGCCCTTCGATGATCCGGACGTGATCGCCGGGCAGGGCACCGTCGCCATGGAAATCCTGCGTCAACACCCAGGCAGCCTGGACGCGATTTTTGTCCCGGTCGGTGGCGGGGGGCTGATTGCCGGGGTCGCGGCCTACGTCAAGTACCTGCGCCCGGAGGTTCGCATTGTCGGGGTGGAGTCACAACATTCCGCCTGTCTCCAGGCGGCGCTGGCAGTCGGTGAACGGGTCAGTCTGGCGAGCGTGGGAACCTTTGCCGATGGCGTGGCTGTCGCACAAATAGGGGCCTACGGCTTCGACATCTGCCGTTTCTGCGTTGATGACGTGATCACCGTCACTGACGACCAATTGTGCGCAGCCATCCGAGACATCTATGACGATACCCGGTCGATAACCGAGCCCTCGGGCGCCTTGGCGGTCGCCGGCATCAAGCAGTACGTCGCCCAGACCGGCGCGCGAGGCCAAACACTGGTGGCAATCGATTCCGGCGCGAATATCAACTTCGATAGCCTGCGCCATGTGGCAGAGCGGGCTGGCGCCGAAGTCATTTGACGTTTTTTACGCGACGTCACACTTTTTTCGAAGCAGCCGACGGGTGCCCACTCACCCCTGCGCAATAGGGTCTAATCTAGCTTGCGACAGGATCACTGGCGATTGCAGTTTGCATGAGGAAAATCCCGCTTCCTTGCAATTTGCACGCGCGCTCTCACAGTCCTGGACGCTAAGTAGTTGATTTGGATCAATCGGGATTTTCTTTAAAGCAGGCATATTTTTTGCGGGATGATTAGGGAGTCGCTGCACGGGCTCATTAATTAGAAAACGCCAAGAACGAACGAACGGCACGGCATTCGTAGTCCCAGTCCGCAGGGAAGAACGGACGAAAATACCGCCGTCGTGAACATAAATTGGCCGCCTCAACAGGAGAGAGTCGCCATGTTTTTATCTGCCCTCGAAATGCGAAACATCATTGAAAGCAGCTTGCTGCCCAAGCGCTCGCAATGCACGTTGTCACCTGATTTGTCGATGACAATCAAGATCTATGACGATCATGAAACCGATCGTGTGGCATTGATCAAAACCGATATCGATGCCAATAAACTCAATGGCTGCCGGGCAATCAACGACCTGATCGCCGAGTTGCGCTCCGAACTCGACCAAAATCACCACACCGGTAATCACTTCCATCAGCAACACCGCATGACCGGGCGCTGATCACGGCCTTGTCTTCCCAGGAATCACCTCCGGGTTCGGTCATTGTCCGAACCCGGTGCCGTGCTTTTTCCCAAACAGCTCAATCCAATTGTTGCCGGTAAGGCAGATCCGGTCCGGTCCGGCCGCATGTCAGCGCAGCTGCGCGCATGGCAAAAGCGAGCATCTCGCTCACCTGCTCACGGGTCAGGGTATGCAGGCCTTCCACCGAATCCAGTTGGTGCTCGGTCAGCCAGGTAATCAACGCAGCCTGGAAAGTGTCTCCTGCGCCCACGGTATCGGCGATCTGCACCGAACATGCCGGCATTGACCAGGAACCGTGCTGGCGGCTGAATACCGTCGCGCCTTGACTGCCACGGGTAAGGAACACCAATTGGCAACGGTGCTCCATCCAACGCTCGATGATGGTCTGTGGCGGTTGGTCGGGATAAAGAAGACTCAGGTCTTCGTCGCTGACTTTGATCAAATCGGCATATTCGACCAGAATTGCGATTCGCGAGCGCCACAGTTCGATGTCCGGTTGCGGGTTGAGTCGCACGTTCGGATCCAGGCTGACCAGGCGTTTACCGCTCTCGCGTCGCACCAAGGCCAGTAGGGTGTCGGCAATCGGCTGCACCACAAGAGAGAAGGAGCCGACATGCAGCCCCCGTACGTGCTCACCGAGCACCGGTAGGTGGTCCAGGCCTAGTTGCCGGTCCGCGCATCCTTCACCGCGAAAGCTATAGTGGGGCGAACCGTTGGCACCGACCGCCACCATTGCCAGGGTCGTAGGCGCGTCGAAGTCCAGTGCGTACTCGGTGCTGACACCTTCGGCAGCCAGGACCTGATGCAAGCGTCGGCCCAGGTAGTCCGTGGACAGCCCGCCAAACAGTGCCGATTCCACGCCCAGGCGTCGCAACCCGACTGCCACGTTGAACGGCGAGCCGCCGGCGATGGCTTTGAAGTTGACGTGTGACGCCGGACCGCCCATTTCGTTTTCGCTGAAAAAATCAAACAATGCTTCACCACATACCAGATACATAGTTCTTTTATCTCAAAGGGTTGCGATACATTCTTGATAGTTGGCATAAGCTTTTTGCGATGCTGCGACCTGCTCGGTAATGGGCCGGGTTTCACTGGCCGGGTCGAGCTTGACACAGCGCTCGCACAGATCGGCCAGGCTTTGCTGTGAGCCTGAATGGCACCACGCCGCCTGAATCGCCGCACCCAGGGCCGCCGCCTCGCTCTGTTCAGTGCAAATGACCGTGGTATCCATGATATCGGCGACGATCTGCCGCCAAACCGGGCTTTTCGAGCCCCCACCGATCAAGCGGATGCTCTGGGCCTCGAGCCCGTTGGCGCGCAGCAGGTCCAGGCCATAGCGCAAACCGAAGGTGGTGCCTTCGACCACCGCCCGGCACAGATTGGCCCGGGTCAGGTTGGTGGTGGTCAGACCGAAAAGGCTGCCGGTGGCATGGGGCAGGGCGGGAACCCGCTCGCCGTTGAGAAACGGCAGCATGCACACGCCTTTGGCGCCTATCGGGGCCCTTGCCACCAAGGCGTTGAAGGCGTCGATGTCCAGCTCCAGCAGCTCGCGCATGGCCCCGGTGGCGTTGGTCAGGTTCATGGTGCAGATCAGCGGCAGCCAGCCGCCGCTGGATGAGCAGAAGGTTGCCACCGACGGCTGCGGACTGACCACAGGTTCGGCGGCATAGGCATAGACCGTACCGGAGGAACCGAGGCTCATGGTGATCACGCCGGGCTGGATGTTGCCGGTGCCGATAGCGCCCATCATGTTGTCGCCACCCCCGCTGGCCACCAGCGCGTCAGGGTTGATGCCCAGGTGCGCGGCAACGGCCGGCAGGATCCGCCCGACCGGCTGATGGGCCTCGATCAGCTCCGGTAAAGCCGATTGCAGCCGGCCGCTGGGATCGATGTGCTCCAGCAACCGCGCGTCCCATTGACGGGTGCGTACGTTGAAATAGCCGGTGCCCGAGGCGTCACCGTATTCGCTGCAATGGCGGCCGGTGAGCCAGTGATTGAGAAAGTCGTGGGGCAGCAGGATGCTGGCGATGCGTTCGAAAACCTGGGGATGCTGCTCCCGCGTCCAGAGCAGTTTGGAAACCGTGTAGCCCGGCGCGATCACCACGCCGAGGCGTGTGAGACTGCCGTCTTCACCCCCCAGGTAGGCCAAAAGCCGATCGTTTTCCGGCGTCGTCTCGGTGTCGCACCACAGCTTGGCCGGGCGCAAGACCTGGCCCTGGTCGTCAAGCAGCACCAAGCCGTGTTGCTGGCCGGACACGCCGATGCCGAGGATCGCCTGGCCATCGACCCCGGCGGCGGCCAGGGCTTGGTGAGTCGCCTGGGTGAATGCATCGAGCCATTGCTGGGTGTCTTGTTCACGGCGACCGTTGGCCCCGCTGATCATGCTGTGGGCAGCGGCACCCTGGCCGAGCACCTGGCCGCTGAGCGTATCCAGGATCAGTGCCTTGGTGCCTTGGGTGCCGCAGTCGATGCCCAGGAACAGTTGTTGGTTTGCCATAAAAACCCTCGGATCAAAGAACAAAACACAGAACTTGTGGCCAGGGAATACCTGTGGCGAGGGGATTTATCCCCGCTGGGCTGCGAAGCGGGCCCAATGTATCTGCGGCTTCGGTGTAGGCAGCACGTCTGGGGGCCGCTTCGCGACCCAACGGGGCGGTGCGACGTTTCGCTAAATCCCCTCGCCACAGAAGCGGATTGCGTGCGCAGTTTAGTCCGCGTCAGCCAACACTCGCTCAAGCGTCCGCGTGACCCCGTGTTCGCGCAAGCTGTTGCAGCACCACTCGAAGGCTGCCACGAACTCGGGCGAGTGGGGAATGGCCGTACCGAAAATCTCTTCGACCTCCAGCAGGCGCTGGGTCACCAACGCATCGTCGGCCACCAGCGCCTGGCAGAACGCCGCCCGCGGGTCCGGGATCGAATACGTCACGCCGTTCTCATCCACGCCCTTCAGGTACACGGCCCAGGCCGCCACCACCAGCGCCGCGCGACGGGTTTGGCCGCCGTCGGCAATCAAGCGGTTGATCGTCGGCACGGTGAATTTGGGAAACTTCGACGAGCCGTCCGAACACACCCGCTCCAACTGGTCGGCAATTGCCTGGTTGGAAAAACGCTCCACCAGCGTGTTCTTGTAGTCGGTCAGGTCGATCCCTGGCACGGGTGCCAGTTGCGGGGTCACGTCCAGGTCCATGTAGGCACGCATGTAACGCACGAACAGCGGGTCGTTCATGGTTTCGTGGACGAAGCGATAACCCTTGAGAAAACCCAGGTAGGTCAGCGCCAGGTGACTGCCGTTGAGCAACTTGATTTTCATTTCTTCATAGGGCGAGACGTCATCGGTGAACTGCACGCCGACCTTTTCCCAGGCCGGGCGACCGTTGACGAATTTGTCTTCCAGGACCCACTGCACGAAAGGCTCGCAGACCACCGGCCAGGCATCGTCGACCCCATGCTCGTCATGCAGTTGCAGCCGGTGGGCGACGCTGGTCATGGGCGTGATGCGGTCAACCATGGCGTTGGGGAAGCTCACGTGGCGATCGATCCATTGGCCCAGCTCGGCGTCGCGCAACGCGGCGAATGCCAGCAGCGCCTTGCGGGTCACGGCACCGTTGTGCGGCAGGTTATCGCAGGACATCAGGGTGAACGCCGGGGTGCCGGCGTCCCGGCGCCTGGCCAAGGCTGCGCAAAGGAAACCGAAGACGGTTTTCGGCTCGTCAGGATGGGCCAGATCGTGCTGGATCTGCGGCAGGTGGGCCATGAACTCGCCGTTACTGTCGTCGATGCAATAGCCGCCCTCGGTAATGGTCAGCGAGACGATGCGGATTTGCGGGTCGGCCAGTTTGTCGATCAGGGCCTGGGCGCCGTCTTCGGCCAGCAGCATGTCATTGATGGCTCCGATCACCCGGATTTCGGTGTCGTCGGTGTCCCCCAGCTCGTACAGGGTAAACAGGTAGTCCTGGCTGGCCAGGTCATCCCGGGCGCGGCGATCTTCGGCCCGCAAGCCCACGCCGCAGATGGCCCAGTCCAGGTCGGTGCCGGTGTTCATCAGCGCATCAGTGTAGTAAGCCTGGTGCGCGCGGTGGAAGCCGCCGACGCCGATGTGGGCGATGCCCTGGCTGATATCGCTCAAGGAATAAGCGGGCAGGGCGACCTCAGGGCTGAGGTTGTGCAGGTTCTGTCGATTGAGTTTCATCACAAGTCTCGGTAATCAGGCGGCGATGCGCAGCGCACGGGTGACCGCCACGCCCTCGGCATCGAATAAGTGGCAGTGTTCAGCATCCAGGTGCAGGTTCAGTTGCTCACCGAAACGGCTCGCCAGGTCGCCGCGCACGCGCATGGTCAAGGCTTCACCGGAGGCGGTGACGACGTGACAGAAGGTGTCGCTGCCCAGACGTTCGCTGACATCGGCGGTGACTTGCAGCGTGCAATCGCCCGGTTGTGCCAGGTTCAAATGCTCCGGGCGAATCCCCAGGGTCACCGCGCCGCCGACGCTCAGGCTGGCCCCACTCAGGGGCAGGCTGATCCGGGTGCCGGCGTCCAGCAGGACCTCACAACCCTGGTTCTCCAGCCGTGTGACTTTGCCTTTGAGAAAGCCCATTTTTGGCGTACCGAGGAACCCGGCGACAAACAGGTTGGCCGGCTGGTGATACAGCTCCAGCGGCGAGCCGATCTGTTCGACGCGCCCGCTGTTGAGCACCACCACCTTGTCGGCCAGGGTCATGGCTTCGACCTGATCGTGGGTGACGTAGATCATCGTTGCCTGCAGCTCCTTGTGCAGGCGCGCCAGCTCCAGGCGCATCTGCACGCGCAGGGCGGCGTCGAGGTTGGACAGCGGCTCGTCGAACAGGAAAATCTTCGGGTTGCGCACGATGGCCCGGCCAATCGCCACACGCTGGCGCTGGCCGCCGGACAACTGCTTGGGCTTGCGTTCAAGCATCGGCCCCAATTCGAGGATGCGCGCCGCTTCGTTGACCTTTTTCTCGACCTCGGCCTTGGGCACGCCGGCCAGGTCCAGGGCGAAGGACATGTTCTTGCGCACACTCATGTGCGGGTACAGCGCGTAGGTCTGGAACACCATCGCCAGGTCGCGCTTGGCCGGACTGACTTCGGTGATGTCCCGGCCGTCCAGTTCGATGGTGCCGTCGCTGACTTCTTCCAGGCCGGCGATCAACCGCAGCAGCGTGGACTTGCCACAACCCGACGGGCCGACAAAGACCACGAACTCACGGTCGTTCACTTCAAGGTCGATGCCCTTGATGATGGAGAAACCTTCGAAGCCTTTTTGCAGATTCTTGATTTTCAGGTTGGCCATGATGATGGGCCTCCACTTCTGATAATGGTGTAAGGCGCGTTATTTCACGGCGCCGAAGGACAAACCGCGTACCAGCTGTTTTTGGCTGATCCAGCCAAAAATCAGGATCGGTGCGCAGGCCAGGGTCGATACGGCCGACAACTTGGCCCAGAACAAGCCTTCGGGGCTGGAGTAGGACGCGATCAGGGCCGTCAGCGGCGCGGCTTTGGACGAGGTGAGGTTCAGCGACCAGAACGCCTCGTTCCAGCACAGGATCAGCGACAGCAGTACGGTGGAGGCCAGGCCACCCTTGGCGATGGGCAACAGGACGCGAACCATTTCCTGCCACAGCGTGGCGCCATCCAGACGCGCGGCTTCAAGGATGTCGCGGGGAATGTCCTTGAAGTAGGTGTAAATCATCCAGACCACGATCGGCAGGTTGATCAGCGTGTAGATGATGATCAACGCAGTCCGCGTGTCCAGCAGGCCAAAGCTCTTGGCCAGCAGGTAGATCGGCATCAGCACGCCCACCGGTGGCAACATTTTGGTGGAGAGCATCCACAGCAACGTGCCCTTGGTGCGCTGGGTTTCATAGAACGCCATGGAGTAGGCCGCCGGCACCGCAATCAGCAGGCAAAGGGCGGTGGCGCTGAAGGAAATCACCACCGAGTTCCAGGCGAAGCTGAAGTAGTTGCTGCGCTCGTTGATGTGCAGGTAGTTCTCCAGCGTCGGCGTGAAGATGAACTGCGGCGGCGTGGCGAACGCGTCGATTTCGGTCTTGAAGCTGGTCAGCACCATCCAGAAGATCGGGAAGAAGATCAGGATCGCGATGGCCCAGGCCAGCGTACCCAGCAGCAGGCTTTGCAGGCGACGGGATTGTTGAAGTGTCATGGCTGCGGCCTCAGTTCTTGTCGGTGAGGTTTTTGCCGATCATCCGGACCAGGATGATGGCGGCGATATTGGCAATCACCACGGCAATCAAGCCGCCGGCCGAAGCCATGCCGACGTCGAACTGCACCAGCGCCTGGTTGTAGATCAGGTAGGCGAGGTTGGTCGAGGCATAGCCGGGGCCGCCGTTGGTGGTGGTGAAAATCTCGGCGAACACCGACAGCAGGAAAATGGTTTCAATCATCAGCACCACCGCAATCGGGCGCGCCAGATGGGGCAGGGTCAGATGCCAGAAAATCGCGATGGGCCCCGCGCCATCCAGGCGGGCGGCTTCTTTCTGTTCCTGATCGAGGGACTGCATGGCCGTCATCAGGATCAGGATCGCGAAGGGCAACCATTGCCAGGACACAATGATGATGATCGACAGCAGCGGGTAATGGGCCAGCCAGTCCACCGGCTGCGCGCCGAACAGTTTCCACACCGAGGCGAGAATTCCCGAGACCGGGTGGAAAATCAGGTTCTTCCAGATCAGCGCGCCCACCGTGGGCATGATGAAGAACGGTGAAATCAGCAATACCCGCACGATGCCCCGGCCGAAAAACTCGCTGGCCTCCAGCAGCGCACTGATCAACACCCCGAACACGATGCTGATCAGCAACACGCTGCCCACCAGCAGCAGAGTGTTGGTCGCCCCGGGGACGAAGCCCGAATCGGTCAGGAAGTAAGTGAAATTCTCCAGCCCGACAAATTCGTTCTCGCCGGGGTAAAGCAGGTTGTAGCGGATCAGCGAGAAGTAGACGGTCATGCCCAGTGGCACGATCATCCACAGCAGCAGCAACCCCACCGAGGGGCTGACCAGAAACCAGCCTGGATTGGCCAAGCGGCTTTTGCGAACCGGTGGGGCAATCTCGCTGTGTGCTTTGGCGGTTGTCGTTGAACTATTCATGGCATTGAACCGATTTGTGCGGGCCTACAAAAATCCATTGTGGGAGCGAGCCTGCTCGCGATAGCGCAGGGTCAGGCAACATAGATGTTGAATGTGCCGGCCTTATCGCGAGCAGGCTCGCTCCCACATTGACGTCGGGGTTACTTGGGATAACCTGCGCGTTTCATCTCGCGTTCCGTGGTGGACTGCGCTGCGGTCAACGCCTGGTCCACGGTCTGCTGGCCGGTCAACGCGCCCGAAAAGAACTTGCCGACCTGGGTGCCGATGGCCTGGAACTCAGGAATGGTCACCAACTGGATACCGATATAGGGCACAGGCTTGAGAGTGGGGGCTTTCGGGTCAGCGACTTTCAACGACTCCAGGGTCACCTTGGCAAACGGCGCGGCCTTCATGTAGTCGTCGCTATAGGTCGAGGTACGTGTGCCTGGCGGTACGTTGGCAACGCCATCGGTCTTGGCGACCAATTGGCTGTATTCCTTGGACGTCGCCCACATGGTAAAGACCTTGGCCGCTTCCTTGGCTTTGGAACTGGCGGGGATGGCCAGCGACCAGGAGTACATCCACGAGGTGCCTTTGTCAGTCGTTTCATGGGGGGCGAAGGTGAATCCGACGTGATCGGCCACCTTGCTTTGGGTCTTATCGGTGACGAACGAACCGGCGACGCTGGCATCGACCCAGATTGCACATTTGCCGCTGTTGAACAGCGCCAGGTTCTCGTTGAAACCGTTGCTGGAAGCGCCCGGCGGGCCGGATTTCTTCATGTTGTCGACGTAGAAGTTCAGGGCATTCTTCCACTCGGGGCCATTGAACTGCGGCTGCCACTTCTCATCGAACCAGCGCGCGCCAAAACCGTTGGCCAGGGTCGTGATCAGCGCCATGTTTTCGCCCCAACCAGCCTTGCCTCGCAGACACAGGCCATATTGCTCCTTGGTCTTGTCAGTGAGTTTTTCCGCGAACTCACCGATCTGGGTCCAGGTCGGGTGTTCGGGCATGGTCAGCCCGGCGTCCTTGAACAGGTCGGTGCGGTAGTAGGTGATCGAGCTTTCGGCATAGAACGGCAGGGCGTAGAGCGTGCCCTTGACCGATAGGCCTTCACGCACGGACGGAAAAATATCATCCAGGGCATAACTGGCCGGCAAATCCTTCATCGGCTCCAGCCAACCCTTGGCCCCCCAGAGTGCGGCTTCGTACATGCCGATGGTCAGCACGTCGAACTGCCCGCCCTGGGTGGCGATGTCGGTGGTCAAGCGCTGGCGCAGGACGTTTTCTTCGAGCACCACCCAATTGAGCTTGATGTCCGGGTGCTCAGCCTCGAAGGTCTTCGAGAGCTTTTGCATGCGGATCATGTCGCTGTTGTTGACGGTGGCAATGGTGAGGGTCTGTGCGCCGAAACTGACGCTGCTGAGGGTCATGCAGGTGGAGACAAGCAGAGCTTTTACCGAAGGTTTCATCGCGCACTCCTTTTCCGCGCCCAAGGGCTGCGGAAGGACAGTTATTGTTTTTGTGTCTTCCGGATGAAGGGAAGAATGTGCGCTGATTACAGCCCTCAATCGCCGGCGAGACAAATCATCCGTCGCACTTGCGCTGATACTTTTTTGCACTGGATGGGATTTGGTCTGAGAAGGGGTTAGCTGTGGCGAGGGGATTTATCCCCGCTGTGTGGGAGCAAGGCTTGCCCGCGATGAGGATGACGCGGTCTTCCGGAGAACCGAGGCGCCTGCATCGCGAGCAAGCTTTGCTCCCACATAAATTCCCGCCACAGGGATAACCTGGGATTGTCAGCCCTGGTTCTGTTCGGTCAACCGCTGCACCGCCAGCCGCCGGTAATGGGAAGGGGTCATGCCCTTGAGCTGCTGAAAGCGCCGGTTGAAGTTGGATATGTTGTTGAAGCCCGATTCAAAACACACGTCCGTCACCGGTTTGTCGCCGTCGGCCAACAACTCGCAGGACTTGCTGATACGCAGGCGATTGACGAACTCGATGAAACAGCGGCCGGTGGCTTGTTTGAAGACGCGGCTGAAGTACGTCGGTTTCATGCCCAGATGGTCGGCCACTTCTTCCAGGGACAGTTCCCGTGCGTAATGGGCAAAGATGTAATCCACCGCGCGGTTGGTACGGTCAACGCTGTGCTCATCCGCCGGTTGCGCCGCAGTGGCCCCGGAAAGCAACTGATAGTCATCGGTTGCGGCCAGCAGCTCCATCAGGATGAAAAAATGCCCCAGGCGGCTCATGCCTTGGGAATCGGCGATGCGCTGCATCAGGATCATGGCCTGGCGGATAGTGCGCTTGCAGCGAAATTCGATGCCGTACTGGGCGCGCTCCAGCAATGGCGCGACGGTCTTGAGCTCGGCAAACACCTGATGGCCGCTCTCGAACAGCTCGTCGGTAAAATTCACCAGCATGTCACGCTTGGGCACCACTTCGTCCTCGGCGACCTGGCTGATCCAGTTGTGGGGCAGGTTGGGGCCGGTGAGAAACAGCGATTGCGGGTAAAAGTTGCCGATATAGTCACCGATGAATACCTTGCCGGAGCTGGCGACGATCAGGTGCAACTCGTATTCCTTATGGAAATGCCAGCGCACCAGCGGGCACGGGAAACCGTGCTGGCGATAGATGATGGACAGCCCGTTATGGTCGTCCATCAGCTCATAGGAAGGGTCGGTGACTCTTGCAGTTCGGGTCATGGCCTGGCGCTTTTATTGTTATTGCCGCTGGATAATGCCCCCTTCGCCGCACGGGTGCTACCCCGTAACGCTTCCGGCCTGACTGTTGCGGTTCTTCTCCTCAATCCACTGGGACATGTATTGAGTGCTCTTGTGCTGGTGATGACGCAACATGCTGCCGGTGAAGTTATCCCGGCGCCGTTGCTCAAGGTCGGCGCGACAGGCTTCGAGGCAATCGATCAGCGCCTGGGCGTGGACCTGTCGGCGGTAACGGTCCGCCAGCAGCGCCAGGCCGTTATCCCGGGCGCGGGTCCAAAGGCTCTGCTCGCGGTACAACTGCACAGCGGCGTGGGCGATATCTTCGGCGCTTTGGGCAATCGCTCCGGGCCAGGGCATTTCACCGTGCATGGCTTCTGCGCCGATGGGTGTGGTGACATTGGGTGTGCCGCACAGCATGGCATCGATCAGCTTGCCCTTGATGCCGGCACCGAAACGCAACGGCGCCAGACAGACACGTGCCGCCGACATGACCTGCAGCGCATCCTCGGCCCAATTCATGATGTGAAACCCTTGGGCCGCGTTGTGCAGCGCCGCAGCCTTGGGCGGGGTGTAGGCGCCATACAGGTGCAGTTGCGCATCAGGCAGCTGTTGGCGGATCAATGGCCAAATGGCGTTTTTCATCCAGAGCACGGCGTCCCAGTTCGGCGCGTGGCGGAAATTGCCGATGCTGAGGAAATGCGCCCGGTCTGCGAACGGCACGCGTGCTTCGCTCGGCAGGTCCAGCATCAGTGGGCACCAATGCAAGAGGTTGCGGGGCAGTTTGAAGTGCTCTACCAGCAACTCGATCTCGACTTCGGACACCATCAGGCTCAGGTCGCACCGGTACAGGGCGGCGATTTCCCGCTTGGCCAGGTCGGTGCCGGCCATCAACTCGAACGCTTGAGGCAGGTCCTGCGCAAACAGATCGCTGAAATCCTGGGAAACGTCATCCTTCTTCAACCGATCCTTGAGCCGCTGATGCCGGGCGTGGCGCAGGCTTTGCAAATCGGACGTCTCCAGCACCCGAAGGGCGCCGGGGCAGTGTTTCTCGACCCGCCAGCCGAACTGTTCTTCCATCATGAACTGGTCGAACAACACGATATCCGGGGCCAGTTCAGCGATGAATGTATCGAAACTGCTGCTGTTGAGCTCGATCGGCACTTCGCCGATCCCCAGCGCGATCAGGTCGGCACGGTTCTCGCCAGGGCCCGCGGGACTGCTGAAGGTGATGTCCCACCCTTGCCCAAGGAAGGCTTCGAGGATCTGCATGACGTGCCCGCTGGCAGCCGATGAACGCGGCTCGGGCCAGACATAGCCGATAACCAGGACCTTGGTGGCGGTGGGTTGACGCATGAGCGGGTGCTTCCTTGGAACGAATCGACGTGGGCGCTATCAGCGCGGGGCGCCGATAGTGACCAACAATTGCGTCAGGCTCAAGAAAGAATGCCGTTGACCTTGTCGCGCAACTGATCGATGGAAAAAGGCTTGCCAATCACCGCCATGCCTTCCGGCACATCGATGCTTTCGGCGTAACCGCTGGCAAACAGAATGGGTAGCTGAGGCCGAGCCGATCGGGCCTGCTTGGCCAGCTCGCGACCGTCCATCACCGGCAGGCCGACATCGGTCATCATCAGGGCGATGGGCTGCGCATCGTTACGCAGATACGCCAAGGCCTGTTCGCAGCCGTCCGCTTCCAGTACCTGGTATTCCAGCTCTTCCAGCACGTCGACAATCAACATACGTACGATGTCGTCGTCTTCGACTACCAGAATGGTTGGCTGGGTATCAGGAGCGGGGTTGTGCATGGTAGACATTCTCAGGGGATTGGGTTGGGGAGGTGTGCCAAAAAACGGCCTTATGCATGAGTAAGTAGCGAGGGGGCACAAGTTCCCTGGGTTGTACAAGAAAGGATCTATAGTACAAGAGCTGACAAGGATCGTCGCTTCCTCAGGCTTTTCGTGGAGTTTGCGCCTTTGCCCCGTCAGAATGTGGATCCAACCGGTATTTTTCGGCAAACTCCACGGTTTTCAACTGTCCACCAAGGCTTATTCCATGACTCCTTCGTCTTCGGTTGACGAGCAAAGTTTTCGCAAGCTCCTGAGCCGCAATATCAGCCTGCCACTGGGCATGGGCGCCCTCAGCGCGGTGTTTTTCATTGTGCTGATCACCTATCTCCTGTCGGTGATCCAATGGGTCGGGCATACCGATCGGGTGATCAATAATGCCAATGAAGCGCTCAAGCTGAGCGTGGATCTGGAAACCGGCATGCGCGGCTACCTCCTGACGGGCGACGAGCATTTCCTCGACCCTTATGAAGTGGCCAAGCCGCGTATCGCCGTCGCCCTGGAGACATTGTTGGAATTGACAGCCGACAACCCGATCCAGACCGACCGCCTGCATAAAGTGCAAGCGCTCCAGGTGGAGTGGGCCAACTACGCGCAAAGCATGATCGACCTGCAACGCAGCAGTGGCGATTACCGGGGAGCGGTGAAGGCCGGGCGTGGCAAGCGCTTGACCGATGAAATACGCAAGACCTACGAGGATATCGTCGAATCCGAGCAGCAGCTGCGCGCAGAACGCAACGACCAGGTGCGCACCACCACCCTCTGGAGCATCGCTCTGTACCTGTTGTTCGTGGCCGCCGTCAGCGGCTTGCTGGCCTATGTCGGGCGCCGGGATCTGTTGGGGCTGTCCAACAATTACAGCGCCAGCCTGAAGGTCCAGCAGCAGAGTGCTTTGCATCTGGAAAAACAGGCCTGGCTGCGCAATGGCCAGACGCTACTGGCCGAGCAGGTTCTGGGGCAACTGACGTTGAACCTGCTGGGACGCAACATCCTGCAGTTCTGTGCCCAATACATGGGCGCTGTCGTGGCCGCACTGTATGCGCGGGAAGAAAGCGGCCTGCTCAGGCGTGTCGCCACCTACGGCATGTCCCGAGAGGACGAAGAGCAACAGCAACAGGTGATCGTTGTCGGCGAAGGCATCGCTGGCCAGGCGGTCCAACAGGCGCGACTCATCCGCCTGGATGACGTGCCCGACGACTACCTGAAAGTCAGTTCGGGGTTGGGCCAGGGGTTGCCCAACAGCGTACTGGTCATGCCCACCAGTGACGATGACCGGATCAACGGCGTTGTCGAACTGGGCTTCCTGCGACCTGTGACCGATCGCGATATCGAACTGCTGGAACTGGTGGCCGGCAATATTGGCACCTCCATCGAAGCGGCCCGTTACCGGCAGCGTTTGCAGGAAGTCCTCGCCGAAACCCAACAGTTGAACGAAGAACTGCAAGTTCAGCAGGAAGAACTCCGGACCGCCAACGAAGAGCTGGAAGAGCAGTCACGCATCCTCAAGGAGTCCCAGGCGCATCTGGAAGCCCAACAACAGGAACTGGAGCAGACCAACGAGCAACTGGCTGAACAACGCGATGCCATGGACCAGAAGAACAGCGAGCTGAACCTGGCGCAGATCCAGTTGCAGGAACGCGCCGAAGAGTTGCAGCGTTCGAGCAAATACAAGTCCGAGTTCCTGGCGAACATGTCCCATGAACTGCGTACACCGCTCAACAGCTCACTGATCCTGTCCAAACTGCTGGCGGAGAATCCGCAGCAGAACCTCAACGAGGAACAGGTGAAATTTGCCGAGTCGATCTATTCCGCCGGTAACGATCTGCTGAACCTGATCAATGACATTCTCGACATTTCCAAGGTCGAGGCCGGGAAACTGGAAGTGCGTCCGGAGAACACCGGCGTGACGCGCCTGGTGGAAGGCTTGCGTGACATGTTCATGCCCCTGGCGACGGAAAAAGGCCTGAGCTTCGAGGTGCAACTGCTGCCCGACGCCCCGGCCATGCTGTATACCGACCGCCAGCGTCTGGAGCAGGTACTTAAGAACCTGCTGTCCAACGCCATCAAGTTCACCGAGAAAGGCACGGTATGCCTGAAGGTGGACGGTCAGGCCGGGGCGGGCATCGCGTTCATGGTGCGGGACTCAGGAATCGGCATCGCCGCCGATCAGCAACAAAGCATCTTTGAAGCCTTCCGCCAGGCCGATGGCACTACGAATCGCCGGTACGGCGGGACCGGTTTGGGCCTGTCGATTTCCCGTGACCTGGCCACCTTGCTCGGCGGCTCGATTTCTGTCTCCAGCGAACCGGGGCAGGGCAGTGTGTTTACGCTGGTATTGCCAGAACGCTATGTCGAGTCGGGTGAGCCGCTGGTAGAACCGGGGATGTTCACTGCGACCACCACAATGGCGCCACCCGCGCCCCCTGAACCCGTCAGCGCACCGCTGATCGCCCAGGTCGATGTGCCCGTCGCCCCCTTCGCCGATGACCGCGACAAGGCACCGTTCAACACCCGCTGCATTCTGGTGATCGAAGACGAGCCCAGCTTTGCCCGGATCCTGTTCGACCTGGCCCACGAACTCGGTTACCAATGCCTGGTGGCCCAAGGTGCCGATGAAGGCTTCGACCTGGCTTCGCAATTGAGCCCCGATGCAATCCTGCTGGACATGCGCCTGCCGGATCACTCCGGGCTGACGGTATTGCAGCGGCTCAAGGAGCAACCTGGAACCCGGCACATCCCGGTACATGTGATTTCCGTCGAGGATCGCGTAGAAGCCGCGATGCACATGGGCGCCGTCGGCTATGCGGTCAAACCGACTTCTCGCGAAGAACTCAAGGAGGTATTCGCCCGCCTGGAAGCCAAGCTGACCCAGAAGGTCAAGCGGGTGCTGCTGGTGGAGGACGATGATTTGCAACGCGACAGCATCACCCGGCTGATCGGTGACGATGACATCGAGATCACCGCTGTCGGCCTGGCGCAGCAAGCCCTGGACCTGCTGCGAAGCAACGTCTACGACTGCATGATCATCGACCTGAAGCTGCCTGACATGCTGGGCAATGACCTGCTCAAGCGTATGTCCACCGAAGATATCTGCTCATTCCCGCCCGTGATCGTCTACACCGGACGCAACCTGACCCGCGATGAAGAAGCCGAACTGCGCAAGTATTCACGCTCGATCATCATCAAGGGCGCCCGTTCGCCGGAGCGGTTGCTGGACGAAGTGACACTTTTTCTGCACAAAGTCGAATCCCGGTTGTCCCATGAACGGCAGCGGATGCTCAGGACCGCCCGCAGCCGCGACAAGGTTTTCGAGGGCCGTAAAGTGCTGCTGGTGGACGATGATGTGCGCAACATTTTCGCCCTGACCAGTGCCCTGGAGGCCAAGGGGGCGATCGTCGTCATCGGCCGTAACGGCTATGAAGCGATCGAGCGTCTGAACGAAGTCGACGACATCGACCTGGTGCTGATGGATGTGATGATGCCGGAGATGGACGGTTTCGAGGCCACCGCGCTGATCCGCAAGGACCCGCGCTGGCGCAAGCTGCCCATCATTGCCGTGACGGCCAAGGCCATGAAGGATGATCAGGAGCGCTGCCTGGCGGCCGGTTCCAACGATTACCTGGCCAAGCCGATCGATCTGGATCGTCTGTTCTCGCTGATTCGCGTGTGGTTGCCGAATATGGAAAGAATTTAGTGGAACGTAACACTGACATTGAAATCCGTTTGTTGATCGACGCGATCTACCTCAAGTACAGCTACGATTTTCGGGACTATTCCGGCGCCTCCATCAAGCGCCGGGTCCAGCACGCGCTGAGCCAGTTCGAGTGCAAGACCATCTCGGCACTGCAGGAGCGCGTGTTGCACGACCCGGGCATGTTCATGCAACTGCTGCAACTGTTGACGATCCCTGTCAGTGAGATGTTTCGCGACCCGTCGCATTTCCTGGCGATCCGCGAAGAAGTGGTGCCGCTGCTCAAGACCTATCCTTCGATCAAGATCTGGATCGCCGGTTGCAGCACCGGGGAGGAGGTCTATTCCATGGCGATCCTGCTGCGCGAGGAAGGGCTGCTGGACCGCACGCTGATTTATGCCACCGACATCAATCCGCGGTCCCTGGAAAAAGCCAAGCAGGGCATTTTTTCGCTCGAGAACGTACGGGCCTACACCCAGAATTATCAGCGCGCGGGAGGGCGGCGATCATTTGCCGATTACTACACCGCCGCCTACGATTACGCGATGTTCGACAAAACCCTGCGCGAGAACGTGACCTTTGCCGATCACAGCCTGGCGACTGATAGCGTATTCTCAGAAACTCAGTTAATTTCATGTCGTAACGTCTTGATATATTTTAACAAAAAGCTGCAAGATCGCGCGTTCGGATTGTTCCATGAGTCCCTCTGTCACCGTGGTTTCCTGGTACTGGGCAGTAAAGAGACACTGGATTTTTCGTCTTTCGGCAAGCAATTCGAGCCGTTGGTCAAACAGGAACGGATCTATCGCAAGTTATGAATCAGACGATGCACAGATCCAGATCGCCCATTCAAGCCATTGTCGTCGGTGCATCCGCCGGCGGCGTCGAAGCGCTGCTCAAAGTCTTCGGGCAACTGCCAAAGGGCTTCGGCGTACCCATTCTGGTCGTGTTGCATCTGCCCGATGAGCGTGACAGCCAGATGGCCCAGGTCTTCGGCCATCGTCTGGCGATACCGGTGCAGGAAGCTCAGGACAAGCAGAACATTCAACCGGGCACTTTGTATGTAGCCACACCCGGCTATCACCTGTCGGTCGAGGCCGACCGCAGTCTTTCGTTGAGCCTGGAGGAACCGGTGCACCATTCGCGGCCGTCGATAGATGTGCTGTTCGAATCCGCCGCCGACGCCTTCGGTCCGAACCTGCTGGCGGTAGTGCTGACCGGCGCCAACAACGACGGTGCCCAGGGCCTGGCCAAGGTCCGGGAGCTGGGTGGAATCACGGTGGTCCAGGACCCCGGCGAAGCCCAGGTTTCGACCATGCCCGAAGCAGCACTTGCCCTGCAAGAGCCCGACCATATCCTCACTTTGCAAGGCATCGGCCAATTGTTGGCCGCTCTGGAATGAACCACATGCCAAGAGATATTCAAGCCAAACTGCTGATCGTCGACGATCTGCCAGAAAATCTGTTGGCCCTGGAAGCGCTGATCAAACTCGACGGCCGCCAGGTTTTCAAAGCGCTGTCGGCCGATGAGGCGCTGTCCTTGCTGCTGCAACACGACTTTGCCCTGGCCATCATCGATGTACAGATGCCGGGAATGAACGGCTTTGAACTGGCCGAGCTGATGCGCGGCACGGAGAAGACCCGTAGCATTCCTATCATCTTTGTCAGCGCCGCCGGCCGTGAGCGCAACTATGCCTTCACCGGCTATGAAAGTGGCGCGGTGGACTTCCTGCACAAGCCGCTGGACAACCACGCCGTCAAAAGCAAGGTCAATGTGTTCGTCGAGCTGTATCGCCAGAGAAAGGCGATGAAGGAGCAGGTCATTGCATTGCAGGAGAGCCGCCGCGAGCAGGAGGCCTTGTTGCAGCAGTTGCAGGCTACTCGCAGCGAGCTGGAACAGGCGGTTCGCATGCGTGATGACTTCATGTCGATCGTTGCCCACGAAGTCCGTACGCCTCTCAACGGCCTGATTCTCGAGACGCAACTGCGCAAGATGCACCTGGCCCGGGACAACGCCGCAGCCTTCAGCCTGGATAAGGTGCAGGCGATGGTCGAGCGCGACGAGCGCCAGATCAAGAGCCTGATCCGGCTGATCGAGGACATGCTCGACGTGTCGCGGATTCGTACTGGCAAATTGTCCATTCGGCCAAGCCGCTTCAACCTGACGACACTGGTTGAAAACCTGCTGCGCAACTTCCAGCCGCAGATCGCGGCGGCCGAATGCACATTGACGTGCTCGACCGAGCCGTCGGTGGAGGGACAATGGGATGAGTTTCGTATCGAACAAGTGGTGTCGAACCTGCTGACCAACGCCTTGCGCTACGGCGGGAAAAGCCCGATCGAGGTGCGCGTCTACAAAACGCCTGACCATGCTTGCGTCGAAGTCCAGGATCACGGTATCGGCATCAGCGAGGAAAACCAGCAGCGCATCTTCCAGCAGTTCGAGCGGGTGTCGTCCAAAGCAGTCGCATCCGGCCTGGGCCTGGGGTTATTCATCTCCGAGCAGATTGTGACCGCCCATGGCGGTACTATTACGGTCAATAGCCGCCTCAATGAAGGGGCGTTGTTTCGCGTCTGCCTGCCTTTGCAGAAAACGGTCCTGGCCAAAACCGTCGAACAGACGCAACCTCTGAGTGACCCTACGGTCGTATCAGCAGCTATTGATCGAACAAAGGCTTCTCATGAGTGAAGATGCGCAAGACGTTGTACTGATCGTCGAGGATGACCCGTCGATCCTGATGGTATTGTCGGCCTACCTGTCGGGCGAGGGGTATCGAGTGCTGCAGGCCGAAAACGGTGAGCAGGCGTTCGAGATCCTCGCCAGCAAGCCCCACCTGGACATGATGATCACCGACTTCCGCCTGCCCGGGGGTATCACCGGCGTGCAGATCGCTGAACCGGCGGTCCGGTTGCGACCCGACCTGAAAGTCATCTTTATCAGCGGTTATGCCCAGGAAGTGCGCGACACCGACAGCCCCATCACCCGCAAGGCGCCGATCCTGGGCAAACCGTTCGACCTGGATGTGCTGCAGGACATGATGCGGACGATGTTGTCCTAGGCCTGTAAAAGCAGGGTGCAGGGCGGGATTTTGTGGGAGCAGGGTTTGCTGCCACAAAATCCTTGATCACGGGCGCACGGTCGGCTGATATCCGGGCATTGCCTCAAACCTTGATCATCTCCCGCACCTTGGCCGTCAACAGGTCAAAGGTGAACGGTTTGGTGATCATCTGCATGCCTGGGTCCAGGAAGCCGCCGCGCACCGCCGCATGCTCAGCATACCCGGTGATGAACAGCACCCGCAGGTCCGGGCGAATCTGCCGGCCGATTTCCGCCAGTTGCCTGCCGTTCATGCCTGGCAAGCCCACGTCACTGATCAGCAGATCGATGCGCTGGCTTGACTGAAGGATCGGCACCGCGCCGTCAGCATCGGCTGCTTCGACGAAGGCATAACCCAGCTCGCTCAGTACGGCGCTGACCAGCACCCGCACCGCCGGGTCGTCCTCGACGATCAGCACGGTCTCACCGTCTTGTGCGTACGGGGCGTGTTGTGTATCGACCCGTGGTTCGTGAACCTCTTCACCGACGAAACGCGGCAGATAGAGGCTCACGGTTGTGCCTTTGCCGACTTCACTGTCAATCGTCACGTGACCACGCGACTGCTTACTGAACCCATAGATCATCGACAAGCCCAGCCCGGTGCCCTGGCCGATCGGCTTGGTGGTGAAAAACGGGTCGAACGCACGATTGATGACCGCTTCGGGCATTCCGCAACCGGAATCCTGCACACTCAGCACGACGTAATCGCCCGGCTCCAGGTTGGTATAAGCCTGGGTGAAGTCGGCATCCAGGTGTTGATTGAGCGTCTTGACCACCAGTTGCCCACCGTCGGGCATTGCGTCCCGAGCATTGAGTACCAGGTTGAGTAGGGCGCTTTCCAGTTGGTTTGGGTCGGCTTCGGCGATCCAGAGCTGGTCGTCCAGTTCCATGTCCAGCCGGATACTCTCGTTGAGGCTGCGCTGCAGCAGCTCGCCCATGGACAGCACTAGGGTATTCATCTGCACCGCTTTTGAGTCCAGCGATTGGCGGCGGGAGAAGGCCAGCAAACGATGCGTCAGGCCGGCTGCGCGATTGGCCGATGTCACCCCCAGGTCGATCAGGCTGTCCAGATCCTCGGTGCGGCCTCGGGCCAGGCGCCGGCGCAACAGTTCGAGGCTGCCGATGATCCCGGTGAGCATGTTGTTGAAGTCATGGGCGATCCCCCCCGTGAGTTGCCCGACCGCTTCCATTTTTTGCGACTGGCGCAAGGCCTCTTCGTTGTGGCGCAGTTGGGCCGTGCGTTCTTCCACTTGTTGCTCAAGGGTCTCCAGGGTGGTTTGCAGGCGCAGCTCGCTGTTGCTCAGGTCGATCAGCCGGTCTCGGGCTTCATATTGCCTGCGCCGGCCCCGCAGGGCGGTGGTGACCACGCTGACCAGGGTTATTGGGTGAAAAGGGCGCTCGAGGAACGTTACGTTGCCCAACTGAGTGCCGATACGCGCCGCCGGGTTCTGTTCCGGCCCGCCGTGGTGGGTCAACAATACGATTGGCAAGTCTGACCAGGCCGGTTGCTCTTCGATATGCAACAACAGCGTTTCCAGCTCCGGCCCGACCAGGGCTTCGGAGGAAATCACCAACAGGCCGGCGCCGTGCTCCAGCTCTTCGCACAAGTGGCCCAGATGCTGGCAGATAAGGCCGCCGAAGCCGGCTTCGCGCAGGATCATCAGGGCGATCTGGCTGTCGCGCCCCAGCGGTGCGAGGATCAACGCCCGCTCCGACAGGGGCTCGACCAGCGTCACTGTTGATCATCCTTGAGCAACGGATTATCCGCTCCCATATAGTTCGGCACCCCACGCAATACCCCCTGGAATGCTTCCAGCGGCTCGCCGATGGTCATGCCCTCGCTGCTGATGCGGTATTCGCGAATAGTGGATTCATGGCTACCGGTGCGTTTCTTGATGATGGAGATCGCTCGACGAACTTTGCCCAGCGCTTCGAAATAACGCAACAGAATCACCGTGTCGGCCAGGTAGGTAATGTCCACCGGGGCCTGCATATCGCCCACCAGACCGTGTTGCGCAACGGTCATGAAGGTCGCAGCGCCCCTGCGGTTCAGGTAGAGCAGCAGTTCATGTACGTGCAGCACCAAGGCGTTTTCTTCCGGCATGGCGGCCTGGTAGCCATTGATACTGTCGATCACGACCGTCTTGATGTTACCTTCATCGACGCAACGGCGTACCCGATGGGAGAACTCACCGGGAGACAGCTCAGCGGCGTCCACCTGTTCGATCACCAGGTTGCCGGTTCGTCTCAGCGCTTCCAGGTCGATACCGACGTTCCTCATGCGCTCGAACAGCAAGCCCAACTCTTCATCGAAGATGAACAGTGCGGCTTTTTCGCCACGCTGCACGGCAGCCGCAGCGAAAATCATCGAAATCAGCGACTTGCCGGTGCCGGCCGGGCCCAGGATCAAAGTGCTGGAGCCTGTCTCGATGCCGCCGCCCAGCAAGGCGTCCACGCCATCGAGTCCGCTGGACAGTTGTTGGCGCAGGTATTGCCCGCGGTGTTCGGCGGCTACCAAGCGTGGGAAGACATGAATGCCGTCGCCCATGATGGTGAAGTCGTGAAAGCCGCCACGGTATTTCTGCCCGCGATACTTGACCACCCGAATGCGTCGCCGCTCGGCGCCGTAATTGGGTGTCAGTTCTTCCAGGCGAATCACCCCATGGGCGACGCTGTGCACGGTCTTGTCCAGGGACTCGGTGGTCAGGTCATCGAGCAGCAGTACCGTGGCGTCGTAGCGCACAAAGTAATGCTTGATCGCCAGAATCTGCCGGCGATAGCGCAGTGAGCTTTGCGCCAGCAGGCGAATCTCCGAGAGGCTGTCGAGCACCACCCGGGTCGGCTTGACCCGCTCGACCACCTCGAAAATCTGCCGGGTCGCTTCCCCCAGCTCCAGGTCCGAGGAGTACAGCAGGCTTTGCTGATGCTCGGCGTTGAGCAGGCTCTCAGGAGGGGTAAGCTCGAAGATATGCACGTTTTCGTCGATCATCCAACCGTGGGACGCCGCGCCCTGGCGCAACTCACGCTCGGTTTCCGACAGGGTGATGTACAAGGAACGCTCGCCGGCCTGGGCACCGGCCAAGAGGAATTGCAACGCGACCGTGGTCTTGCCGGTCCCGGGTTCCCCTTCCAGCAGGAACACATGGCCGCGGGACAAGCCACCGGAAAGGATGTCATCCAGCCCTTCGATACCGGTGGCGGCTTTAGCGCTGATCAACTCGTTAGATGTAGACAAAAAAAGCCCTCTCATGACTAGGGAAGTGGGCAGCAGGCTGGAGTACGCCTGAAAATGAACTGCCTGAACACTTGACCTTTTGCCGTGATCACGGTTCCGCTTTCGTTGATAAAACGAGGTGTACTGCTCAATTTTCTGGCAGCGGGGAAACGCCTACAGGCCTTGCTGCAGCGCCGGATCATCGGGGTTGAGTTGCTCCAGTTGCGCCAACAGGATCTGCACATTCTGCAACTGCCCGGACTCCTTCCAGTAGTTGATCAGCAGCACCCGCGCCCTGCGATCAGCCGGGTAGCGCTGGACGATTTCCTGTAACTGTTTCTGCGCCGCTTCCAGTTCCTGTTCGGCATACAAGGTGGTTGCCAGGTCATAACGGTAATGTCGGTTTTCGGGCTCAAGCTCCACGGCTTTTGCCAAACCAAGCAGCGCGTACTCCGCCTGGCCATGGTGCAGCAGCCACAGACCCAATGCATGTTGCAGATAAGCCGACTCCGGCTGGTTTTTCAACTGTTGGGCAAGCAACTGACGTGCAGCGTCGGCCTGGCCCTGTTTGTCCAGCACGTCGATCTGCATGACCAGCGCTGGCAGGTTGTCCGGTTGCAGGCGCAGGACTTGTTCCAGCGCCAACTGAGCCTTTTTCAGTTCAGCGTTATGCAGATGCAGCCGGGCCAGCTGATAGTGGGACTCGGCGGTTGGTGGACCGTCTTCAAGCATCTGCTCCCACATACCGATGACAAGCTGCATAGGCCCGAAGTACAAACCAAGCTCATCCGGCGATAGGCCCAGCAACGCGTTCACTGCGGCGAAGCGGACGCTTGGGTCTTGATCTTCGAGCAACGGCCCCAGCAACAGGCTGCGTTGGCCGGTTGGCACCAGCCCGCTGATGCTGCCGATGGCCGCTCGACGCACATCCGGCGACTCGCTGTGCAGGTCCGCGTCCGCCAGTTTCAGGGCTTGGGGGCTTGGGTAGTTCGGTAGCTCGGCGTGCAGCCATACCCGGCGCTTGGGCGACAGGTCCGGGCGACCCAATTGCTGATAGAGCATCCGCGCCGCCCCTGGCTGCCCATTGCGTGCGTGCTCAAGGGCTTCACTGTAGCCACGCTTGATTGCCTCGGGAATTTGCGGCGTGGTGCTGCGTAGCCACATTGCGACTAGACCGATTACCAACAGGACAGACAGGCTGAGCAACAGATAGCGGCGAGGCGAGGGCATGCAGGTAGTCCATAACCAGGAAGCGTGAAATGCCGCAAGCTTCGGTCAGGTGCGGGCTTGAGTCAAACCTTGAAAGAATCTGCAGATAACCCGGTGGGAGCGAGCCTGCTCGCGATAGCGGTATATCAGTTGGCATTTGAGTTGACTGACCCAGCGCCATCGCGAGCAGGCTCGCTCCCACCGGGCGTTTGCAGCAGGCAAAAAAAGCCCCGCGTCCAACATGGGAGGCGGGGCGAAAATTTGGTTGGTTGCGGCCAACCAAAGGAGCTCGGTTGAATGAGGTCGGTCAGTTGCTGGCTACGGCTTCCGGTTGCCAGCCGCCGCCCAGGGCCTTGTAGATCGCGACAATGCCGCGATACAGGTCCACTTCGGCCTGGGCCTGAGTGTCCTCGGCGGCCAGGCGCTCACGTTGGGCATCCAACAGGACGAGGAAATCCTCGGTGCCTTCGCGATAGCGGACTTCAGCCAGATCAGCGGCGGCTCGACTCGATTCGCTCTGCCGGATCAGCGAAATCAGGCGTTGCTGGCGCTTGCCGTAGTCGCTGAAGGCATTTTCCGATTCCTCCAGGGCCAGCAGCACTTGCTGTTCGTAGGTCGCCAAGGCGCCGTCCGCCTCAGCGTCGGCACCGCGCAGACGCGCCCGCACACTGCCCAAATCGAAGGCAGCCCAGGTGATGCTTGGCCCCAGCGCCCAGGCATTGGCCGCCGATGAGCCGATCTGCGAACCGCGTCCGGCGGTAAAGCCCAGGAAACCGCTGAGGCTGACCCGTGGGAACAGATCGGCCTTGGCCACGCCAATGCGCGCAGTGGCGGCAGCGAGTTGGCGCTCGGCGCTGAGAATGTCCGGGCGACGTTGCAACAGTTCACCCGGATCGCCAATCGGCAGGGCCTTGGCGATGGCCGGCAGCTGTTTGGGACTCAGGTCCACACTCAGTTTGTCCGGGCGCTCACCCAGCAAGGTAGCGATGCGGTTGCGCTGGCGTACCTGTTCGGCCTGCAACTGCGGCACGCTGGCTTCGACCGAGGCCAGGCGCGCATCGGCACGGACCACGTCGAGCTGATCGCCGACGCCGGCATCACGCAGGCTTTCGGTGATCTTGCGCGACGCCTGCTGGTTCTCGAGGTTTGCCAGGGCGATTTTTTCCCGCAGTTGGGCGCCGCGCAGTTGACCGTAGGCGTCCACCAGTTCGGCGATCATTGTCACCTGCAACTGATAGAGATCGGCTTCGACCGCCTGCTGATCGGCATCGGTGGCTTCCAGGTTGCGCTGGATGCGCCCGAACAGATCCAGCTCCCAGGCCATGTCCAGGCCCAGGTCATAGCGTTCGGTGCTGACCCGGTCGGTGGTCTGCCCCGGAATCTGGCCTTTGCCCAGGTTGCTGCTGGCGCGGCTGGTGATGGTCGGCATGACGTCATTGCTGGCGTCGTCGCGTATCGCTCGGGCCGCTCGCAAACGGGCGAACGCCACGCGTAACTCGCGGTTGCCCTCCAGGGAACGGGTGACCAGCGCGTTGAGCGTCGGGTCTTCGAACTGCTGCCACCAGATCCCTTCGAAACGGGCACGGTCGAAATTCTTCTGGCCGGCGGCACCGTCGGTGGCGGTGGTGATGTTCGCCGCCTCCGTTTGCGGTGCCTTGTAGTCCGGGCCTACGGCGCAAGCACTCAAGGCCAGTACCAGCAGGCTCGGCACAAACACTTTCAAACTCATTGTTGCGCCTCCAGTTTCAACGCCCGGGCCGCTTTGCGGGCCTCGCTGCGCTCGACGAAGTTGCGGATCAGTACATAGAACACTGGCGTGAGCAGCAGACCGAAGAAGGTCACCCCGAGCATGCCCGAGAACACCGCGACACCCATGGCATGGCGCATTTCAGCACCTGCACCGCTGGAGAAGACCAACGGCACCACGCCCATGATGAACGCGAAGGAGGTCATCAGGATCGGCCGCAGACGCAGGCGGCAGGCCTCCAGCACCGCAGCCAGGGGGTTCATGCCCTCGAGCTGTTTATCCTTGGCGAACTCAACGATCAGAATGGCGTTCTTACAGGCAAGCCCCACCAGTACGATCAATCCGATCTGGGTAAAGATGTTGTTGTCGCCGCCGGAAAGAATTACCCCGGTAATGGCCGACAGCAGGGTCATCGGTACGATCAGGATCACCGCCAGCGGCAAGCTCCAGCTTTCGTACTGTGCCGCCAGCACCAGGAACGCCAGCAGGACACAGAGCGGGAACACGAACAGCGCGGTATTGCCCGAGAGAATCTGCTGGTACGTCAGGTCGGTCCACTCGTAAGTCATGCCGTTGGGCAATTCGTCCTTGAGCAGTTTCTCGATGGCTTTTTCAGCCTGGCCGGAACTGTAGCCCGGGGCAGCGGCACCGTTGATTTCCGCAGTGATGAAGCCGTTGTAGTGCATTACGCGGTCAGGTCCCGAGGTGTCGCTGACCTTGATGAAGGTCGCCAGCGGGATCATCTCGCCACGGTTGTTGCGCACCTTGAGCTGGCCAATCTGGTCCGACTCCAGGCGGAACTGTTGCTCGGCCTGAACGTTGACCTGATAGGTGCGGCCAAAGCGGTTGAAGTCGTTGGCATACAGCGAGCCCAGGTAGATCTGCAGGGTGTCGAAGATGTCACTGACGGCCACGCCGTGGGTCTTGGCTTTTTCACGATCGATGGCGGCATCGACCTGCGGCACGTTCACCGTGTAGCTGGTGAACAGCCCGGCCAGTTCCGGCACGTTGTGGCTCTTGGTGATGATGTTCATGGTTTCTTTGTACAGCTCGTCGTAGCCCAGGTTGCCCCGGTCTTCGATTTGCAGACGGAAACCACCGATCGTGCCCAGGCCCTGTACCGGCGGCGGCGGGAAGATCGCCATGTAGGCTTCCTGGATTTCCGAGTACTGGCCGTTCAAGGCCCCGGCAATGGCCCCGGCAGACATGCTGGGGTCCTTGCGCTCGTCGAAGGGCTTGAGGGTGACGAACACGATGCCGGCGTTCGGACTATTGGTGAAGCCGTTGATCGACAGGCCAGGGAAGGCCACGGCGCTTTCGACGCCCGGCTGCTTGAGGGCCATGTCCGACATACGCTTGATCACGTCTTCGGTGCGGTCCAGGCTCGCGGCATCCGGCAGTTGGGCAAAGGCCACCAGGTATTGCTTGTCCTGGCCGGGTACGAAACCGGTCGGGGTGTTGGAGAACCCGAAGAACGTCAGCACCATCAGGCCTGCGTACACCAGCAGGGCGATGCCGCTGCTGCGGATCACGCGGCCAACTGTGCCCACGTAGCTGTGACTGGCACGGTCGAAGAAGCGGTTGAACGGACGGAACAGCCAGCCACCGAATATCTTGTCCAGGAACCTGGAAAAACGGTCCTTGGGCGCGTCATGACTCTTGAGCAGCACTGCGGCCAGGGCTGGCGACAGGGTCAGGGAGTTGAATGCCGAGATCACCGTGGAAATGGCAATGGTCAAAGCAAACTGCTTATAGAACTGCCCGGTCAAGCCACTGATGAACGCCGCCGGTACGAATACCGCGCACAACACCAGGGCGGTAGCGATGATCGGGCCGGTCACTTCGCCCATGGCGCGTTTGGTGGCTTCCACCGGAGTCAGTCCCAAGCCGATGTTGCGTTCGACGTTCTCCACCACCACGATGGCGTCGTCCACCACGATACCGATCGCCAGTACCAGCCCGAACAGCGAGAGCGCGTTCAGCGAGAAGCCGAACAGATGCATCACGGCAAACGTACCGATAAGCGACACCGGCACGGCCACCAGCGGAATGATCGAGGCGCGCCAGGTCTGCAGGAACAGGATCACCACCAGTACCACGAGGATCAGCGCTTCGAAGAGGGTGTGAACCACCGCCTCGATGGAGCCGCGCACGAAGATCGTCGGGTCATAGACGATGCTGTAATCCATTCCCGCCGGGAAGTTCTGCTTGAGTTCGTCCATCTTGGCGCGAACATCGTTGGAAATCTGGATGGCGTTGGAGCCGGGGCGCTGGAAGATCGGGATCGCCACCGCCGGCTGGTTGTCGAGCAATGAGCGCAGGGCGTATTGACTGGAGCCCAACTCCACTCGTGCGATGTCTTTGAGGCGGGTAATTTCACCGTCCTCGCCGGAACGGATAATGATGTTTTCGAACTCTTCCTCATTCACCAGGCGCCCCTGGGTGTTGATCGAGAGCTGGAATGCCTGGGCATTGGGTGCCGGAGGCGCGCCCAGGGCACCGGCGGCGACCTGACGGTTCTGTTCGCGGATGGCGGTGACCACGTCGGTGGCGGTCAGGTTACGCGAAGCAGTCTTGTTCGGGTCAAGCCAGACCCGCAGGGAATAGTCCCCCATGCCGAATAGCTGCACATCACCCACACCGCCCAGGCGCGCCAGCTCATCCTTGATGTTGAGCAGGGCATAGTTGGACAGGTAAAGCATGTCGTAGCGCTGGTCCGGCGAGGTCAAGTGCACAACCATGGTCAGGTCGGGCGATGCCTTGTCCACCGTGATGCCGATCCGGGTGACTTCTTCCGGCAACTTGGGTTCAGTCCGCGTGACGCGGTTCTGCACCTGCACCTGGGCGTTGTCCAGGTCGGTGCCCAGCGCGAAGGTGATGGTGAGGGTGATCTTGCCATCTGCGGTGGATTGCGAGGACATGTACAGCATGTTCTCGACGCCGGTGATGGCTTGCTCCAGGGGAGCGGCTACGGTTTCGCCGATGACCTTGGGGTTGGCGCCCGGGAAGTTGGCGCGCACGACCACGGTCGGCGGCACGACTTCCGGGTATTCGCTGATCGGCAACTGGAACAGTGAGATGGCGCCGGCGATCAGGATCAGCAGCGAAAGCACCGCTGCGAAGATCGGCCGCGAAATGAAGAACTGGGAAAATTTCATCTTGAGTTCAGTCCCTTAACCGCGTGGGGTCGCTGCGGCCAGTTTGCCTGCCGATCCGGAAGCAGCCTTGGCAGGCGCGACTTGGGGCAGGTTGCTGGCTTCGAGCGCTTTTCGTTGTTGTGCCAGGGCGGCAATGGTTTCTTCGCTGGCCATCGGCACGGTTTCAGGCGTGACTGGTGTACCGGGGCGAGCGCGTTGCAGGCCCTTGACGATGATGGTGTCGTCCTTGCTCAAGCCGTTGCGCACGATGCGCAGGCCTTCGATCTTCGGTCCCAGCTCGACAGCGCGGTAGGCCGGCTTATTGTCGGCGTCCATCACCAGCACGAATTTCTTGCCAAGGTCGGTGCCGACGGCTTCGTCGTTGATCAGCACGGCCGAGTAAGTGCCGCTGCCCACCAGTTTCAGCCGGGCATACAGCCCAGGGGTGTAGGCGCCATCCTTGTTGTCGAACACCGCGCGACCACGAATGGTACCGGTCTGTGGATTGACCTGGTTGTCGATGAAATTCATATGGCCCAGGTGCGGATTACCTTCCTCGTTGGACAGGCCCATGTAGACCGGAGTGGCCTGACCACGCTGGCCTTCGCGGGCGAGGCGGGTGTACTTGAGGAAGACGCGCTCGTCGGCATCGAAGTAGGCGTAGACCTTGTCGGTGGACACCACGCTGGTGAGCGGCGTGACATCGGCGGTCACCAGGTTGCCGGCGGTGATGTCCGCCCGGCTGACGCGACCGCTGATAGGCGAAGTGACCCGGGTGAAGCTCAGGTTCAGTTTGGCCAGGTCCAGTTGTGCCTGGATCGCCGCAGCGGCAGCGCGGGCTTCCTGGGCAGCACTGGTACGCGAATCTGCCAGCTCGGCGGAAATGGCATTGCTCAAGCGCAGGCGCTCGCCACGCTTGGCTTCGTTCTCGCTACGGGTAGCCGTCGCTCGGGCCTGGGACAACTGGGCTTCGAGGCGACGCACTTCAGCCTGGAAGGGACGCGGATCGATCTGGAACAACAGGTCGCCTTTCTTGACCAGAGCGCCTTCGGTGAACGCTACGTTATCGATCTGTCCTGAAACGCGGGGTCGGATCTCAACGGTTTCAGGTGCCTCGAGGCGCCCGGTGAATTCGTCCCACTCGTTGACCGGCTGCTCCAGCACCTTGGCCACACTGACTTTGGCCGCCGGCATGGAAGCCGCCGTATCTGGGGTCTTGCCGCATGCACTCATCACCAGCACCGCCATCAGTGCCAGGGGAAAGCGCAATTTTGAAAGTGAATATTCCATGGATAGCATCCGCCAAGAGTATTGAGATGGGCGGATGATGCGTGGGGAGGCGGTGAGGCACGAATCGAATGAAGCAAAGGTAACTATCATTCGGAATGATATAAGACATCGCCCAGCGCTCTAGCTGAGGGCTTTCGTTAGGCGGCTATCAATTGCGTTGATGTCCCTTCAGGTTGCCAGATGCACCGAATTACCTGCGTGAAGAACGCTACTGCGGCAGATAGCGGTCATGGATGCGCTGGATTTCGCCGCTGGCGCGAAGGCTTTCAACGGCCGCCCGCAGCTTCTTGACCATTTTCGGGGAGCACCGTTTGGAGCAGGCCAGATAGAGATCGGCACTGCTATTGACCGGGCTCATGAGCAGTTCGCGCTTGGACACCTTGGGCCAGATATACCGACTCTCAGGGACGCCGTTGAACCAAGCGTCGATACGTCCCATCAAGAGCATCTGGGCGGGGTTGTCGCCAATGACCAGCGGGTAGATCTGCTCATCGCTGAACCCTTCGGTGCGCAGGATCTCCTGCTGCGCACTTCCCAGGCCGACGCCGATCTTGCGGTAGGTTTGCCGGGCTTCGGCGAAACTGCTCACTTGCCGGTCGAGGGTGAAGAAGGCGCGTTCCATGGGCATGACCGACGCGATCCAGGTAAAGCGATCCTCGCGTTCCGGCGTGCGCGACAGGGGCGCGATCAGGTGATTGCGCTGTTCGCTGACGTGTTTCTGTGAGCGGGCCCAAGGAAGGATATGGAACTGCACGGTATACCCGGCCTTGGTCATGGCCGCTACGGCAACATCGCCGACAATTCCGTGCCCCTTGGGGTCATCGACAAACGTCAACGGCGGCGCGTCCAGAATGTGCAGTTCAATCGTCAAAGGTGCGGCGTAGGCGCTACAGACAATCAGCGTCGGCAGCACCAGGCATAGGCGCGAGAGTGCTTTGGTACGGCCTTCCAATACGCGTTTGATCCGGCTCATGATCGATACTTCAGGCATTGAAAGTGATGCGCCATTCCAAACCCACGGCGCCAGAAACATCATCCTGCGATGTTCACCACGGCTTTTTTATTATTGCCTATCAACGCTGTCGGCCTGACTGCGTGTATCTGAAGGTATAGATCATTCGGTCGACAAAAGCTTTTTTACTCAGAACCGGTACTGGCTTGTTCGGCAATCAGTTGAGCCAAAGTCCGCACCGGTTCGGTGAGGCTTTGTCCCGACCGATGCACCAGTCCGATATCCCGATGGAAGGTGTGCTGACCAAGGTCCAGGGCTCTGACACCCGCCGGCCAGTCATGGGCCGATGTTTGCGGGACCAATGCCACTCCCACACCGTTTTCAACCAGCTTGATGATGGCCTCCAGCTCATCCAGTTCACACACCTCGCGCACGGTGAAATGCATTTGCCGCAGGAAACGATCCACCTGCCGGCCACCGAATGAAGCACGGTCATATCGAATGAATGGAAGGCTGGAAAGGAGTGTCGCCCAATCTTCCCCCGGCACTTCGCGGGCAACGATCAATCGATACGGCTCAAGTGTCAGGGTCGTCCAGCGCAGGTCGCTCTGAAGCGAGAAGGGCGGACGGATGATGGCCGCCATGTCGATTTCGCCAGCGTCCACCAGATTGACCAGCTCCATCGACAGCCCCGGCAGCACCCGAGTACGGCACTGAGGGCATTGCTGATGGAACCTGGCCAAAGCGTCCGGCAAATAGGAACGCTGAACGGACGCAATGGCGCCGATGTTCACCAGGACATTGGTCGCAAGTTCGGCGGTGCCACAGCCCAGATTGTCGTAGAGGCGCAGCAACTCTTGTGCCTGCAAGAGCACTTGGTGCCCCTTGCGGTTGAGGTGCGCCGAGCGTCCTTTCCTGTCGAATATTTCGAAGCCAAGCTGCGCCTCCAGACGCTGGATTTGCGCGCTCACGGCGGCCTGTGTGAGGCCGATCCTGTTCCCGGCCGCAGCGAAAGTGCCTTCCCGTGCGACGGCGAGGAGCGTCTTGAGTTCTTTAATCATTCACAAATATTAATTGTGTTTCTAAGCAATATATATTGATTTTTCCGCCTGTAGCGCCGCTCTACGATGGCCTCACCCAAAAAGCACAAAAAAGGAGTCCTGATGAACCTCTCTCCCTTCCACTTGGCAATCCCGGTTTACGACCTCGCTGGCGCACGCACCTTTTATGGTGAAGTGTTTGGACTGCAAGAGGGGCGCTCCAGCGCCCACTGGGTCGATTTCAACTTTTACGGCCACCAGTTGGTGATCCATGAGCAGCCAAAAACCGCGGCCCAGGAAAGCGTTCACAGCAACCCGGTGGACGGCCATGACGTACCTGTTCCTCATTTCGGCATCATTTTGGGCTGGGAGGAATGGGAAGCACTGGCCGAACGCTTGAAATCCTTCGGTACCCAGTTTGTGATTGAACCCTACATTCGCTTCAAGGGGCAGGTGGGTGAGCAGGCGACGATGTTCCTGTTCGACCCTTGCGGTAACGCGCTTGAATTCAAGGCGTTCAAGGATATGAGCCAGTTGTTCGCAAAGTAGTCCAGCCAGAGGTGGGCAGGCGCAGAGGTGGGGCGACAAAGATGTAAGAACAGGCGATGGCGATCCTTTGAGGGTACCCTTCAGAACCGCACACACATGCCGATACAGCGCGCGTAGATCCTGATTGCGCAAGCGCTTCAGAGGGGGTCGCCCCCAATACTCAAGGCGTATGTGCGCCTGTACCCACTAGGTTTTCGCAGGTCTGCCCATCAGCGGGCCTCAGGTAAGAATCATGTCAGCCCACCCCAGGACCGAGCTGGAAGGTGCCCTTGCCCTATGCAAAGGCAGTTTTCTTTGCGTCGGTTTTTTCAGTTTTTTCGTCAATTTGCTGATGCTGGTTCCATCGTTCTACATGTTGCAGGTGTATGACCGTGCAGTAGGAAGCGCCAGCCAGTCGACTTTATTGATGCTCACGCTGATCATGTTGCTGTTGATGATCACGATGGGCGGCCTGGAGTGGGTTCGTTCGCGGATTATGGTACGAATCAGTACTCGCCTGGACACGCTGCTGGGCCAGCGTCTGTTCGACGCCAGTTTCAAGCGGGCACTCAACACCAACGGCATGAATGCCACCGCCCAGCCGTTGAGCGACCTGAACGCCTTGCGCCAGTTTCTGACCGGTAACGGCTTGTTTGCCTTTTTCGATGCTCCGTGGATTCCGATCTACCTGGCGGTGATGTTCATTTTTCATCCATGGTACGGGTGGATGGGGGTCGTGAGTGCGGTGATGCTAGGGGCGTTGGCGTTCATCAACGAGAAGCTCACTCATGCACCGTTGCAGGCGGCCAACCGCGAGCAGATCGCGGCTACCACCTTCACTAACAAGAGCCTGCGCAATGCCGAAGTGGTCGAATCCATGGGCATGCTTGCAAGTCTGCGTCAGCACTGGAACGGGCAAATCCATAAGGTCCTGACCTTGCAAAGCCTGGCCAGCGACCGCGCCGCGACCATGATGGCGATGTCCAGGACGTTCCGCCAGATTGTTCAGTCGCTGATGTTGGGCCTGGGCGCCTACTTGACGATCAATCATGAGATTTCGCCCGGGCTGATGATTGCCGGCTCCATTTTACTGGGGCGCGCCCTGGCGCCTATCGATCAGTTGATCGGCGTCTGGAAAGGCTTTCTTGGCGCACGCTCGCAATATGCCCGATTACACGAGTTGCTGGTCAAGATCGCCGCCGAGCCTGAGCGCATGTCGTTGCCCGCACCTGAAGGGGCGATTCGCGTCGAGGGGCTTTCAGTGGGATCCCCGGACAATCGCAAGCCGATTATTCGCGGCGTGGACTTCCAGGTGGCCGCTGGTGAGGTGGTGGGGATCATTGGTCCCAGCGGCGCAGGAAAGTCGACCCTGGCCAGGGCGTTGCTGGGGATCTGGCCAAACCTGGCCGGAACCGTGCGCCTGGACGGTGCAGACATCAGCCAATGGCGCCGGGACGAACTGGGCCAGTACATCGGCTATTTGCCCCAGGACATAGAACTGTTCGAGGGCAGCATCAGCCAGAATATCTCACGCTTCGGCCCGGTGAATGCGCCTGCAGTGGTCGCCGCCGCGCGCATGGCCGGTGTACATGACCTGGTGCTGCAACTGCCCGATGGCTACGACACCTTGATTGGCGCCAATGGCGGTGGACTCTCTGGCGGCCAGCGGCAACGCATCGGGCTGGCCCGCGCCTTGTACGGCGAGCCGCGTCTGGTGGTACTTGACGAGCCGAACTCCAATCTGGATGACGCTGGAGAAAAAATGCTCGCCGAAGCGCTGCAGAAACTGCGGCAGAATCGGGCCACGGTGTTTGTCATTACCCATCGTTCCGGGGTGTTGGCGCAGGTGGACAAACTGCTGGTTCTCAATCACGGCGAGCTGAGCCTGTTCGGGCCGCGCGACAAGGTCCTGGCACGGCTACAGGGCGCGACGCCGACGGCCCACCAGGCTGCCGCGGTTGAATCGTAGGGACGGATGAACAACGTTATGCAAGACACTAAGCACTCATCCGTCGATATGTCCGGGCTGCCAATCGATGACAAACCAGTACGGCGCATCGGCTACTTGATGCTGCTGGTCACCTTTGGCCTGTTTGGCGGCTGGGCTACCCTGGCTCCGCTCGACAGTGCTGCGCTCGCGCCGGGTGTGGTAACCGTCAAGAGCTATCGCAAGACCGTACAACATCTTGAGGGCGGCATTGTGCGCGAACTGCGCGTGCATGACGGTGACCTGGTGAAAGCCGGCGATGTGTTGTTGGTACTCGACAACACCCAGGCGCGTTCGGAAATGGAAGCCATGCGTAGCCAGTTGATCGCCGCGCTCGAACTCCAGGCCCGATTGGTGGCTGAACGTGATGCGCTGCCCGAGCCACCGCTCGTGCCTACGCTGGATCCCAATGATCCCCGAGTGCGCGAGGCTCGCGACAGTGAAGGGCGGATCTTCCAGACCCGACGGACCTCGTTGCTGGGCGAAATCGGCTTGCTGGAGAAGTCCATCGGACAAATCGAAGAACAGATCCGCGGATTCAAGGCCGTCATCGCCAGCAAACAGATGCTCGCCGTTTCCTATGAAGAAGAGATTGTCGACTTGCGTGCATTGCTCGCCGAAGGCTACGTGGACAAGCAGCGTCTGCGCGAGCAAGAGCGAAGTCTTTCTCGGCTGCAGGCCGAAATTGCTGAAAGCCGCTCCGAAAGCGCGCGAGCGCGGGTTCATATCGACGAGGCGCGGTTGAAGATACTGCAACTGAAAAAGACTTTTGCCACCGAGGTCGCAGGTCTGCTGGGCGATGCGCAGACCAAGGTCTATGAATTGCGCGAGCGGCTGGCCACCCTGCAGGACCGCGACCAACGCACCGATATCCTCGCGCCCGAGTCGGGAATGGTCATGGGTATGACCGTACACACGCTGGGCGCAGTGGTCAGTCCAGGCACTGCGCTGTTGGACATCGTCCCGGCCAACGAAGAACTGATTGTTGAAGCACAGCTGTCACCGATGGACATCGACCGTGTCGCACTGGGCAAACTGGCGGACATTCGCTTCAGTGCGTTCAAGAGCAGCACCACGCCAGTCATCGAAGGGCAACTGGTGCAGATATCAGCTGATCGCCTGATCAACAAGGACACCGGTGCCGCTTATTACCTGGCACGCGTGGCCCTGACCGACAAGGGGCGTCAGGCCCTGGGCGATCTCACTCTGGTACCGGGAATGCCGGTCGAAGTGCTGATTAATACGGGCGCGCGGACGCTGTTGCAGTATTTGATGCAGCCGGCCAGCAATGCGTTTGCCCGTTCGTTGATCGAGGATTGACATGAAGCTTCTGATCGCGATGAGTCTGGCCCTCGTGCCACTTGGCGCTCTCGCTGACGACAGCTCGGCGCTCCCTTACACAGATCTGTTGCAACTGCATCAGGAAGCCCAAGTGGCTGACCCGCGTATTTTACGGGCACAAGCGATGGTCCGTAGTGGTGAGGGCAGCGAGCGGGCGGCCTTTGGTCAACTGCTGCCACAGCTCAATGCCAGCGGCAGTGTTAACCGCAGTCGGCGCGACGACGATTTGAATCGTATCCAATACAACGGCAAACGCCTGGCGATGATGCTCAATCAGGTTATTTACGATCCGCAGGTCTGGCGCAGCTACCAAAAGTACATAGAGCTGGCCCGCCAGAGCGAGTACGAGTCCGATGACACTCAAGTGCAGGCCAGCATTGATTTGTCCGAGCGCTACTTCGCGGTTCTCGCGGCGGAGGACGAATTGGCCCTGGTACGCAGCGAGCTGGACGCGACCGAGCGCAACCTCAAACGGACCCACGCGCTGTATGCACGCAAAATGGCGATGGTGACTGATGTACTTGACCTTGAGGCGCGTGTGGATGCGCTCAGGGCGGATGAGATCGAAGCCAGCAATGAGGTCGAGGTGAGTCGTCAAGCCATGTCCGAACTGGTGGGGCGTGATATCCGTGAGCCGCTCAAACGCATGGCTGGCAATCCAGCCTTCAGTTTACCTGCGCAAGCGCAGGACCATTGGGTGCAGACAGCACTGGACAGTAACCCGGCACTGCTTGCCCGCGAGCACAGTATCCGCGCCGCCGAGGCCGCTATCGGTGAAGCCAGGGCGGGACATCTGCCACGGTTGGGGCTGAACTTGACCGCGCAACGCAGTGATATCGGCTATGAAGGCGCGTTGGCGCCTCGTTCGGACAATCTCGTCGCCTCTCTGGACTTGCAGGTGCCGCTCTATAGCGGCGGCTCCACCCGTGCCCGAGTATCAAGCTCCGAAAACGATAAGGAAGTCGCCGAGCAAGAGCTGGAAGCCTTGCGGCGTCAGGTCATCACGCAAACCCGAACGGCCTATCTTGGCGTGACAACCGGGCTCAGCCGAATCAAGGCAACACAACGCGCCTTGGAATCCGCCGAAAAATCACGGATAGGCACCGAGAAGGCCTTCGGATACGGCGTCAAGAATGCCGTCGATGTGCTGGACAGTATCAAGGAAGAGTTTCGCGCACGGCGCGACTTCAATCAGTCCCAATACAAGTTCGTGACCAGTTTGCTGGTGCTGCATCGCTGGAGCGGCAGATTGGGGGAGGAGGATATCCGCAGGGTCAACGAATGGCTCGTTGCACCGTCATCTCACTGAAGACAAAAATAGTGGCAAGATGATGTTAAATCCACTCATTCTAATGCAAAATATCCCTCTGTAATGGCCGCACCAGGAAAGGCCACAGACTGCCCAAGGAAGCTTCACATGCCCCATCCCGTTGGTTACTCGTTTGTTTCGTCCGCAAAGCTGACCGGCAATGCGCAGGTCAATAGCTTGCTTTATGGCACCTATTGGATGGGCAACTCGTGGAGCACCGGCACGTTTACCACGCCCCTGACGTATAGCTTCGTCACGGCGGACTCACGTTTCGCCATCAATTACAGCAGTGATAGTGAATATGAGTCCATCTATCTCCTGACGTCAGCGCAGCAAAACGCCATCGTCAGCGCGCTCGGCACCTGGAGTTCGGTCGCCAACCTCAAATTCACACGGGTCAGCGAGTCCTCCACCAACGTCGGTGATCTGCGCTTCGGCGGCTATCTGGATATGGACGAAGACACCGCTGCCTGGGGCTATTTTCCCGCTCACACACCCAGTGCCGGTGATGTCTGGATCGGGCCAGTGACGAACGACCCGACTCCGGTCAAAGGTACGTACGACTATCTGACTTTTATGCATGAGATCGGCCATGCTCTGGGCCTCAAGCACCCGTTCTCGCAAAGCCTGTCAAACCCCACGGTACTGGCGCCTCAGTTCGATGATGTCCGCTATACCATCATGAGTTACGACAGTGCTTATTCCTATGAGCCAACCACGCCCATGCTGCTGGACATTGCCGCCATCCAGAGTCTCTATGGGGCCAACACTCAGTGGCAGACCGGCAACAACACATACAGTTGGGCGGCAGACCAATCGGTTTTCGAAACGATTTGGGACGCAGGCGGCAATGACACTATCGATGCCACCAATCAGCTCGCAGCGGTGCGCATCAATCTGAATGAAGGCCAGTTCAGCAAAATAGGGCAAGCGTTCATCGACCTAGACACCCAGGCGGCGTTCAACGACGGGCTGGCGATCGCCTATGGCGCAAAAATTGAAAACGCAGTCGGCTCGGCCAATGACGACACGCTCATTGGTAACGCACTAAACAACCTGCTGAATGGCCGTGCCGGCAAGGACTTGATGATCGGCGGGGCGGGTAACGATACTTACGTCGTCGACAACAGCGGTGACGTGGTTCAGGAAAGCAGTGCCCTCAATAGCGGAATCGACAGCGTTGTTTCATCAATCAACTACATTCTTGGCAGCAACCTTGAGAACCTGACACTGAGCGGCACCGGCAACCTCGACGGTACCGGCAACGCGCTGAACAACCGCATCACCGGTAACGCTGGCGCCAACACCCTTTCAGGAGGGGCGGGCAGCGACACCCTGGATGGTGGCAGTGGTATCGACACGCTGATCGGTGGCACTGGCAACGACACCTACGTGGTCGATAACATCAGTGACCTGATCAGCGAAACCAGCACCCTGGTCAGCGAAGTGGATACGGTGCGTTCCTCGGTGAACTGGACCCTGGGCAGCAATCTGGAAAACCTCACGCTGATCGGGTCAGCCTCACTCAATGGCACCGGCAACACGCTGGGCAACGTACTGGTCGGTAACGCCGGCAGCAACCTGCTGAACGGCGGCGGGGGGATCGACACGCTGATCGGTGGTACCGGCAATGACACCTACGTGGTCGACAACCTCAGGGACATTGTTCGTGAGACCAGCACCCTGGCCAGTGAAATCGATACGGTGCGCTCCTCGGTGAGCTGGACCCTGGGCGCTAATCTGGAAAACCTTGCCCTGACCGGCGCTGCTCACCTCAGCGGCACCGGTAATGCCCTGCGTAACGTCCTGACGGGTAATGCGGGCAATAACGTGCTCAACGCAGGAGCAGGCAACGACACACTGGACGGTGGCAGTGGTATCGACACGCTGATCGGCGGCACCGGCAATGACACCTACGTGGTCGACAACCTCAGGGACATCGTTCGTGAGACCAGCACCCTGGCCCGTGAAATCGATACGGTGCGCTCCTCGGTGAGCTGGTCTCTGGGGGCCAATCTGGAAAACCTCGCCCTGATAGGCACTGCCCACCTCAGTGGCTCCGGCAACGCCCTGAACAACGTGCTGATGGGCAACGTCGGCAACAATCTGCTGAACGGTGGCACTGGTATCGACACGCTGATCGGCGGCACCGGCAACGACACCTACGTGGTCGACAACCTCAGGGATGTCGTCCGCGAAACCAGCACGCTAGCCAGTGAAATCGATACCGTGCGCTCCTCGGTGAGCTGGACCCTGGGCGCCAATCTGGAAAACCTCGCCCTGATAGGCACTGCTCACCTCAGTGGCACCGGCAATGCCCTGCGCAATGTGCTGATCGGCAATGCAGGCAACAATGTGCTGAACGGTGGCGCAGGAAACGACACACTGGACGGTGGCAGGGGCATCGACACGCTGATCGGTGGCACCGGCAACGACACCTACGTGGTCGACAACCTCAGGGATGTCGTCCGCGAAACCAGCACCCTGGCCAGCGAAATCGATACCGTACGCTCCTCGGTGAGCTGGTCCCTGGGTGCCAACCTGGAAAACCTCACCCTGATCGGCAGTACCCACCTCAATGGCACCGGCAACACATTGGGTAACGTGCTGATTGGCAACGTCGGCAACAATGTGCTGAACGGTGGAGCAGGTAACGACACCCTGGACGGTGGCAGTGGTATCGACACGCTGATCGGTGGCACGGGCAAGGACACTTACGTGGTCGACAACCTCAGGGACATCGTCCGCGAAACCAGCACAACGGTTAGCGAGATTGATACCGTGCGCTCCTCGGTGAGCTGGTCCCTGGGTGCCAACCTGGAAAACCTCACCCTGATCGGCAGCACCCACCTCAATGGCAACGGCAACACATTGGGTAACGTGCTGATTGGCAACGTTGGCAACAATGTGCTGAACGGCGGAGCAGGTAACGACACCCTGGACGGTGGCAGCGGTATCGACACGCTGATCGGCGGCACCGGCAATGACACTTATGTGGTCGACAACCTCAGGGACATCGTCATCGAAACCAGCACCACGGTTAGCGAGATCGATACCGTGCGCTCCTCGGTGAGTTGGAGCCTGGGTGCTAACCTGGAAAACCTCACCCTGGTCGGCAGCACCCACCTCAATGGTACCGGCAACGCCCTGGGCAACGTGCTGAACGGCAACACCGGCAACAACGTGCTGAACGGTGGAGCTGGCAACGATAAACTCAACGGCGGCGCAGGCGATGACACGCTGATCGGCGGCATTGGCAGTGACACGCTCACTGGCGGCACTGGAGCCGATCGATTTGTTTTCAGTGCGTTGGATGAACTGGGTAAGGGAAGCGCTCGCGACGTCATTACCGACTTCAGCAGCATTCTGGGCGATAAGATTGACCTATCGAAACTGGCTGCCGATTTCCTGACCATGCCAATCAACGGGTTCAGCTTCATCGACTCGAACGACTTCACGAGCGCGGGGCAATTGCGCTTCGTCGATCAGGTGCTTTACGGCAACATCAACGACAATCTGGATGCGGATTTCGAAATCCAGCTACTGGGCGTCAATACCTTCAGTGCCAACGATCTGATTGCTTGATAAAGCAGTGTCCGGACGCTTTGAGACAGCTCAGAGCGTGCCCAATACAGACTCGGCTTACAGCGACGCCCTGACTACCAATGGGCAATCTACCGGCTGGGCGCCCGACACCTCGAGGTTCTCGATCAGGTGCCGGGCAGCCCTGCGACCGATCTCGTAGTACGGCAGTTGGACCGTGGTCAGTGGCGGAATGAACAGCTCGGCGATGCCGATCATGTTGTCATAGCCGAGCACCGCAACATCGCTGGGAATCTTCAGGCCACGGCCCAACAACAACTGATAGGCACAGAAGGCGATACGGTCGTTGCCGCAGATCAGAATGTCGAACTGCGGTCGCCCCTCGATGATGTGCCGGTCGAGAATGGCTGCGGTTTCACCGTAGGCATCGTGATCGGAAAGGTCGTATTGCAGAAGTGCTTCCGGCGCCAGCCCAAAGGCCTGGCAGGCACGTTGCAACCCTTCTTGTCGCAGGCTCCAGGCAAGGCTCTGTTTTGGCAGATTGATACACAGAGGGCGCCGATAGCCTTGGCTCAAGGCGTGATGCACCGCTCGATGCTGCCCCGTTTCATCGTCGGGCACATAGCTGACCAGGCGAGTGTCATCGGCCAGGCAATTGGCGAGTACCAGGGGTTTGCTTTTCAGGCGCTCGGGGATGCTCACCTGGCGCAATCCCATGGCACTGAAGATCAACCCGTCGGGACGGTGCGACATCATCAGGTCGATGTTCTGCTCGGTGGGCGGGTTGCTCAACAGGTTGAGGATAAACACATTCCAACCGGCTTGCTGCGCGGTCTGCTCGATGGACAGCAGCAGCTCGACTGCGAAAGGTGTGGTCGCGGTATCCAGTGCGAACACACCGATGGTTCGCGCCTGGAGATTGTCCCCGCGCATCCTGCGCGCCGAAAGGCTCGGTACGAATTGCAGTTCGTCAATGGCGCGACGCACCCGCTGAAGGGTTTCGGGGCTCAGTTTTTCCGGATTGTTGAGCGCTCGAGAAACCGTCATCAGGGACACGCCGGCCAGCTGTGCAACGTCTTTCACTGAAGTCATGCGAGGTGCGGCCAGTCAGGTTGACGCCGAATCATGACACAGGCTCCGGGCTTGTCGCGACTCGAATGACATTGCTCATAGCCATGCGGAAGCCAGCGGCCATGCATTACCAATGGAGACGCGTCCGCCAGCCCCGCTTGCCAATAGTTTTACCCCCAGGCTGTCGGGCCGCGGATAGACGCGGCTGCTGAGGCTGAAGCGGCCGTCTTGCTCAAACACCTCGATGGACGAACGATCCAGAAACACCCGCAGGTGCAAGGACTTCTGGGCGTGGTCTATCGCCACGCTGCGCTGACCGCTCACCTGCGCGCCCGAACGACTGCGATCCAGTACCAGGCGCTGCAGCGAAGCGTCGTAATAGAGCAGGGTTTGTTCGTCGCCCTCAGCACTGCAACGCAAGGCGATACCCAGGTGACCTTCGGCACAGCCGAGCAAATCCAGATGCACATGGAGCTCGAGCCTGTCGCCATTGACCTGTGGCACCCATTCGTAGCCCGGTCCAACCCACGCAGAGGTGTGCGGCAGCGGTGCCTTGCGTAAAGCGGTCAGTTCCCGGGCCGGAAACACCCTGAGGCGGTCGGCATGCAACTGCAGTTCCCGGGGTAGGCCGAGCATGCCGCACCAGTGATGGGCCTGGCTCGGCATCGGACTTTCCCACATGTCGAGCCACGCCCACACCAGGCGCCGACCGTCAGCAGCCACCAGCGTTTGCGCAGCATAGAAGTCATGGCCGTTATCCAGCTCGATAAACGGGTCGCCGCTGAAGTGCCATTGGCTGTCGAGTTGCCCCACGCGATAACCGGTCTGGTACTTGTTGAGCCGCTCGTAACCCTCGGGGCGCATGCCCTGGGGGGAGTACAGCAGCACGTCGCGCCCATCGAGGCGAAACAGGTCCGGGCACTCCCACATATAGCCATCGCCCTCGTTGCCGCGGGCTACATAGTCAAGGAACTCCCAGGCGCGCAGATCGGTGGAGCGGTACAAGGGGAGTAAAGGCGTATCGCCCAGGCGTGCGCCGGCAATCAGGTACCAATAGTCGTTGTCCTTCCAGACCTTGGGATCACGAAAATGCATGATCGTGTCTTGCGGTGCGGTCTCGATGACGACACCCTGCTTGACGAACCGGATGCCGTCGACGCTGGTGGCAAGACACTGAACCTGGCGGATCTGGCGTTCGTCACCCACTTCCCCCAGCCAGGTGTGCCCGGTGTAGATCAACGCCAACGTGTCGCCACACACCACCGCACTGCCGGAAAAACACCCGTCGCGGTCAAAGTCATCGCCTGGCGCCAGTGCGATGGGCAGGTGCTGCCAATGGACCAGGTCAGCGCTCTTGGCATGCCCCCAATACATCGGGCCCCATTTCGCGTCGAAGGGGTGATGTTGATAGAACACGTGGTACTCGCCGCGAAAGTACACCACTCCGTTAGGGTCGTTCATCCAGCCTGCGGGCGGGGCAAGATGATAGTCGGGGCGATAGTCATCGGTGACGCGAGACAGACCAGCGCTCAGCGCCTGTTGCGCAAGCTCAAGGGTCGCGGATATTGGAGCGTTCATGGGATTCACACACACGGTCATAGGGCGCCTGCTCGTACCGAGCGCTGGGCAATGTCATCCAACGGGGTTTCGAGGGATTGTGGGTGGCGCCTCAAGGCCGTGCCGTCGGCATCGAACAGGTGCAGATTGTCGATCTCTACCTGCAGTTCGACCCGATCACCCACTCGCCACCCGGCGTGGACCTCACAGCGACAGATCATCGGCTCATCCTGACCGGTATCGAGGTGCACATAGGTTTCACTGCCCAGGTATTCGACCCCGATCACGGCGATGCCGGCTGTGCCCTGTGCCGCCTTGAGTGCTACATGTTCCGGGCGAATCCCCAGGCTCAGTTGGCTGTTCGCCGCCAGGCTTGAGCTGTCAAAGGGCAGGGTGGTCCTGCCCAATACCAGGCTTTCCACCAGGCTGCTTGCGCCTGGCGTATGCAGGAACGCTGCAAGAAAGTTCATCCTTGGCGAGCCGAGGAAACCGGCGACAAAACGAGTCGCCGGGCGTTCGTAGAGTTCCCGCGGCGAGCCAACCTGCTCGATACGTCCGCCATTGAGCACGACAATCTTGTCGGCCAGGGTCATCGCCTCAACCTGATCGTGGGTCACGTAGATCATGGTCGTGCCCAGTCGGGCATGTAGCCTGGCGATTTCGTTGCGCATTTGCACCCGCAAAGAGGCGTCCAGATTGGACAGCGGCTCATCGAACAACAAGATGTCCGGTTCCCGTGCCATAGCCCTGCCCATGGCCACCCGCTGACGTTGGCCACCCGATAATTCCTTGGGTTTGCGTTGCAGCAGTTTGTCCAACTGCAGTATTTGCGCGGTTTTCAGCACGCGCTCGCGCAGGCTGGTCTTTTCGGTCTTGGCCAACTTGAGACCAAAACTGATGTTGTCGTAGACGCTCATGTGCGGGTAGAGCGCATAGGACTGAAACACCATGCCGACGCCACGCTCGCGCGGCTCCAGGTCATTGACCCGGCGCCCGTCGATCAACAGGTCGCCGGCGCAGATGGAATCCAGCCCGGCGATCAGTCGCAGCAGGGTGGATTTTCCGCAGCCCGAGGGGCCGACGAACACCACGAATTCACCGGCGGCGATTTCCAGGCTGACGTCGCGAAGAATGCGCATGCCGCCCAATTGTTTGTTCACGTTGTCTAGCTTCAACTTGATCACGATGCTGTTCCTTGTCTTTGTTGGGCATCAACCCTTTAACGCACCGGTAGTGAGACCGGAAACGATTCGGCGCTGGAAGATCAGCACCAGAATCACCAGTGGGACGGTGACCAGCACCGAAGCGGCCATCAACAGCCCCCAAGGCAACTCATGGGAGCTGCCGCCGGAAATCAGGGCGATGGCTACCGGCACCGTGCGCTGCGTGTCGGTGAGGGTGAAGGTCAGGGCAAACAGGAACTCGTTCCACGCAGCAATGAAAGCCAGCAGGCCGGTGGTGACCAGCGCAGGCCAGAGCAGCGGCAATAACACGCGGGTCAGGGTGACCCAGGGCGAAGCACCGTCCATGATCGCCGCCTCCTCCAGCTCATGGGGCAGTTGGCCCATGAACGTGGTCAGCACCCAGACGGTGAAGGGCAGGGTGAAGATCGTGTAGCTCAGGATCAGCGCCCAGGGCGTGTTGTACAGGCCCAGGGCACGGATCACCTCGAACAGCCCTGACAGCACCGCGACCTGGGGAAACATCGACACGCCCAGAACCATTATCAACACCGCGCCGCGTCCACGAAACTTCACCCGGCCCAAGGCATAGGCGGCGGTCAGGCTGAGGAACAGCGCCAGCGCGACCACACTCAGGGCAACCACCAGCGAGTTACCGATTGCCCGCAGGAACGAGGCCTGGTGGAGCACGGCGGCATAGTTGGAGAAGTCGGGGTTGTCGACCCAGTAGCTCACCTGGAACAAGGCACTGGACGGCTTCAGCGACGTCACGATGGCGTAGTAGAAAGGGAACACCGCATACAGCAGCAAAATCGCGATCAGGCACCAGAATCCGACGCGCAACAGCGCTTTTTTCAGTAGGCGCGGGCTCATGAGCGAACCTCCATTTGACGGCGTCCGAGGTACAGATAAATCATGGCGATGACTGCGACGACCAGAAACAGCAAGGTCGAGGCTGCGCTGCCGTAGCCGACGTCCTGAAACTCCATCAGATGCTGGCGGGCGTACACCGACATGCTCATGGTGCTCGACGAGTTGGAGGTCAGCACATAGATGACGTCAAACACCCGCAACGAATCGAGGATGCGGAAAATCGCCGCCACCAGCAGCGCAGGCATCAGCAGCGGCAGGGTGACTCGCCAGAACACCTTCAGCGGGTGAATGCCATCGACGCGGGCGGCTTCGTAGCAATCGCCCGGCAACATCTGCAAGGCCGCCAGCATCAGCAGCGTGACGAACGGGACGGTCTTCCAGACGTCGACGATGATCACGGCCCACATCGACAAGTCGGCGTCTGCCGTCCAGGCCAGCGGCGCGTCAATCAGGCCGGCGCCCAGCATCAGATGATTGATGATGCCGAACTGGTCGTTGAGCATCCAAGACCAGATTTTCGCCGAGACAATGGTGGGGATCGCCCAGGGAATCAGAATCAATGCCCGCACCAAGGCGCGCCCGGTGAACTTGACGTTCAGCAGCAGCGCCACCAACAGCCCCAGCACCATTTCCAACCCCACTGAGACCACAGTGAAATGCAGGGTGTTGCGCACCGCGTTCCACCATTGTGGATCGACCAGGATGCCCGACCAACCGGTGCTGCTGTGCAGCAGATAATTGCTCAGGCCGATAAAACTTGCGTCACCGGTGTCCGCCAGGCTGGCGTCGGTCAGGCTGAACCAGAATGTACGCAGCAGCGGCCAGGCCGCCACCAGGGCCAGGCACAGCAGCATCGGAGTCAGGAACAGCCAGGCGGCGCGAACCCGGCGGCGTTGTACCGGCGTTTCCAGAGCGGGCATCAGCTCGTCACCGGACGCCAGGGTAGTGGAGACAGACATGGTGAATTTCCTTCCTTGTGGCTTACCAGTTCCGGCGCTTGATGCGTGTCAGTTCGCTTTCCAGCTCCGCCAGCGCCTGATCGACCGGCACCTCGCCGGCCAGCACGCCATGCACTTGATCGAAGAAGGCATTGGAGACACGTGGATAGCGATCGGCGGTAATCGAGGCGGGGCGCATGACCCCATCCTTGAGAATGCTGCGCAGTTGACTGTAATAAGGCATCGCCGCGAGCAGCTCGGGGTCTTGATAAAGTGACTCGATCACCGGGTTATAGGCGCCGACCAGGGCACGATGTTTCTGCTGCTGAGCACTGCTCAGGTAGCTCACCAGCTGCGCGGCAAGCTTTGGATTGGCGCTGTAACGCGACACCGCCAGGCCCCAGCCACCCAGGGTGGAGGCGTGGGTGCCGGTCTCGCCACCGCGGGGCAGGGGCGCCACGCCGACCTTGTCTTTTACGACACTGTCCGGGCTTTGTACCAGGGCCCAGACATACGGCCAGTTACGCATGAACAGCGCATTGCCCGACTGGAATACACCTCGTCCTTCTTCCTCGGTGTAGTTGAGTACGCCACGTGGGGAGATGTCTCCTACCCAGCTCTTGGCCAGCGTCAACGCGGTTCTTGCGGCCGGGCTATTGACCACGATATCGCCCTGTGGATTGACCAGCCCACCTTGCGGCTGGCTGCTGATCCACTCCAGTGCATTACACGTCAGGCCTTCATAGGCGCGGCCCTGAAAGACGTACCCCCAGGCATTGGCGTTCCCGGCGCTGCGCTCAGCCTGTTGGACTTCCCGGGCGGTTGCAGTCATTTGCTCCCAGGTCTGCGGCACCTGTTTGTGGTACTTCTCGAGCAAGTCCTTGCGGTAATACAGCAACCCCGAATCGGTGAACCAGGGCATCGTCACCAGCCGGCCGTTCACCGTGGCGTTATCCACCTGGGCCTGGAAGTAGCCCTCGGTCGCGTTGGCAGGGAGCACCTCGCGCAGGTCCATCAGATGGTTGGCCAGCATCCCCGGCCACACCATATCGATTTGAATGATGTCGATGTCGCTGGATCGGGCACTCAGGATTTGTTGGTAGAACGACAACCTTTCGGTGGCCGAGTTAGGCGTGGAAACCACTTCGACGCTGTTGCCGGTCTGCTTCGACCACGCTTCGACAGCCTCCTTGCACAGCTGCAATTCAGCACCTACGGCACCGCAGGAGATCGTCAGATTGGCGGCAGTCGAGAGGGATGGAAGCCCGACACAAAGGCCGAGCAGCGCAGCAGGAAGGAGCGATTTGAGCTGTTTCATAAAGCCCTCTTTATTTTTGTTTTTAGAAAAGTTAACGTTAACATCGCCAAATGTAGCAGCGTATTAGCGATGAGGCACCCTTTTTTTCACGGTTTTTGACAATTCAAAAGCCGAAGAAAAAAGACCATTGCGGGAACAAAAAAATAAAAACAAAACAGGGAAATCCACATGCAGAAAGCATCAAGCTGGCTTCTCGCAGGCGTGCTCGGCACCGCGGCGGCCACCTCTCACGCTGCGACGCTGGAAGAACGCATGGCTGCGTTCGAGGCCCGTGCCAGCGCCGCGGAAAAACGCGCCGCGGCTGCCGAACAGCAAACCCAGGCCCTGGCCAGGGAACTGCAACAACTCAAACTCGCCGCTCCCGCGCTCCAACCGGTGGCATCCACTGCAAACGTTGCCACGCCGACGCTGGACACGCGGCTGGCAAAACTCGAAGCCCGGCAACAAAGCCTGGAAAAACAAGACAGTGGCGCATCCCTCACGGACGGATTCAGCTTCAAGGGCTACGCCCGCTCGGGGTTGCTGGTCAATGACGGCCTGGGTGGCGGTCGTGGCGGCCCTTATACCACCCCGGCCGGTTCCGTCAGCGGTGCCGTGGGGCGACTCGGTAACGAGGATGACACCTATATGCGGATCGACCTGTCGAAAGAGCAATACGCGCAGAACGGCACCCGCTCAAAATTCACCGTGTCCATCGCCGATGGCGTAGAAAGCTCCAATGACTGGACGGCCGACGAAAGCAACCTGAACGTGCGGCAGGTGTTTACCGAACTGGATCACATCGCGGCGTTCAAGGGGAACTCGGTGTTTGAGAATTCCACCCTCTGGGCAGGCAAGCGGTTTGACCGGGACAATTTCGATATCCACTGGTTGGACTCGGACGTCGTCTACCTGGCTGGCACCGGCGGTGGCATCTACGACGTGCAGATGAACAAGAACTGGCGCTCGAATTACTCGTTGATCGGGCGAAATTACGGGGAGTTCAGTGACGGCGGCGTCAATGCCGATGTTGAAAGCTACATCCTGACCTCCAACCAGTTCTTCGACAATGGGCAGTGGCAGTGGATGTTCAACGCCATTGGCGCTAAAGAAAACGACATCGGCACTCGCAACAATGAGGCGGGCCTGACACCTGCGGACTCCGGCCTGCACAGCATGGTGGCCAATCACCAGAAGAACTTTTTCGGCAGGGAAGGCTTCTTCAAAACGGCGTTGCTCTATGGGCAAGGCCTGGGGGCAGAGGTCAAGAACATCGGCTCGGACGGCGAACTGATCGACGACGCCCGTGCTTTGCGTCTGGCGCTCTATGGTGAGACGCCCATCGCCCCCGGCTGGCGCATCGGTCCCAGTTTACTGGCCGAACAGAGCAAGGACCGGTACGTCAAGGGCGACGACTACCGCTGGATGACACTGAACGTGCGCCTGGCCAATGAAATCAACAGCAATTTCGAGATGGCCTACGAGATGAGCTGGCAAACCATGGACCTCGATCCCAAGGGCTACATGGAACGCAATGCAGTCGACGGCAACTTCTGGAAGTTCACGGTCGCCCCGACCTTCAAACCTGATTTTGGAGACCTTCTCACACGCCCCGAATTGCGCGTGTTCGCCAGCGTCATGAACTGGTCCTCGGATCTGGACAGATACAGCGCCTCCGATTCCTTCGGCAAGTCTGACTTCAACGCAGGCGGCGTGTGGCAATACGGCATACAGATGGAAACCTGGTTCTAGTTGGACGGGGGCGTCTTCTGAAGCTGGATTCGAGATGCCCCCGGTATTGCCGCTTTGATCACGTGCGCCTTGCTTCTGTTTCCCAGGCATGAGAAGGGCAGGTCGAGCGGGCACAGGTCAGGATTGGTTGGTCTATGGCGAGTGCCTGTGAGGGACTGGGTGGTGACAGCAGCCCGGAGTTTCTACAAGCTATCCGGATCGCCAAAAAACATCTGAATCCGCGAACGCAACCAGCGCTCACCCGGGTCGTTGTCCTGGGAGCCGCGCCAGGCCATGTGCAGTTCGAAGCTGCGCACCGGAATCGGTGGGTCTTCGGCGCGAACGCCGCCAGCGGCGGTCAGTGCGTCGGCGGTGTAGTCGGGCACGATGGCGATAATGTCAGTGCCCGCCAGCAACGTGCTCAGGCCATTGAACTGCGGTACGGCCAATACCACGTGACGCTTGCGGTCCAGTTTCTCCAGCTCTTCATCGATGAAACCGCTCAGGTCCCCGGCGAAGGACACCAACGCATGGGGCCGGGCACAGAATTCGTCCAGGGTCAGCCGACCCGGCGCAGTGTCGGCCCGCAGCACTTTGGGCATGCTGCGCCGCAAAACTTTACGCTTGGCGTTGGCCGGCAGATCCTCGGTGTAGCTGACGCCGATGGAGATTTCACCGGACGCCAGCAAGCCCGGCATCAGAATGTAGTTGACCCGGCGTACCACCAGGACAATGCCCGGGGCTTCGGCCCGCAGACGCTTGAGCAGCATCGGCAACAGCGCGAACTCGGCGTCGTCCGACAGGCCGATGCGGAACACCGAGGTGCTGGTGGCCGGGTCGAACTCCGCCGCGCGGCTGACCGCCGTGGAGATCGAATCCAAGGCTGGGGAGAGCAGGGCGAAGATTTCGACCGCCCGGGCCGACGGTTCCATGCTGCGACCGGTGCGCACGAACAGCGGGTCATCGAACAGGTTGCGCAGCCGTGACAGCGCGGCACTGATGGCTGGCTGGCCGAGGAACAGCTTCTCGGCGGCTCGGGTCACACTGCGTTCATGCATCAATGTTTCGAACACGATCAACAGGTTCAGGTCGACACGACGCAGGTCATTACGATTCATCTGGGGTCCTGGCAGATTCAGCAAGCTTGACGTGAGCGGCCATATGAGAACAATGACCGGCATGAATCTTACGGGGAAAGACTGGTACTCTGCACCGGCTAATTGCTTTTTCTTAGGGATAGGCCCTACAAGACTGGGTTCATTTTCTTGCTGCGGAATCAATGACAGGCATGTCGACTATTAATAGCCACTGATGGTCTTGGGTACAAAGCCCGGATAGAGTTCATGGCATTAGAGGTTACTTTGACGAGGTTTGCGATGTCCCGCACGATCCGTTTTCACAAGTTTGGTGGTGCCGAGGTGCTCAAATGCGAAGAGCATGCGGCGGCTCTTCCTGCGCCAGGAGAAGTGCAGGTCCGTGTCGAAGCGATCGGCATCAGCTGGTATGACACCCTCTGGCGCCAGAATCTGGCGTCGTCCCAGGCGCGCCTGCCGTCGGGCCTTGGTCATGAAATGGCTGGGGTGGTGACGGCTGTCGGAGACGGTGTCGACGACCTGGCTGTAGGCGACAAAGTTGCCAGTTTCCCTGCCGAGAGCCCTAACGATTACCCGGTGTACGGTGAGATCATCGTGTTGCCGCGTACCGCGCTGACCCGTTATCCCGACGTGCTCACCCCGATCGAAGCCGCTGTGCACTACACGCCACTGCTGATCGCCTATTTCGCCTACGTGGACCTGGCACGGGTCAAGCCGGGGCAGTTTGCCCTGGTCACTGATGCCAGTCATTGCGCCGGACCATCCTTCGTGCAACTGGGCAAGGCCTTGGGTGTACGGGTGATCGCGGCCACCAAGACCGCTGATGAGCGTGAGTACCTGCTGTCGCTCGGCGCCGAGAAAGTCATCGTCACCGAAGAGCAGGACTTGCTGATGCAAATCAACAAGCTCACTGATAACCGTGGCGTCGATGTGGTGTTCGATGGCCTCGGCGGGCCGCAAATGTCGCTGCTCGGTGATGTGCTGGCGCCGCGGGGCAGCCTGGTGCTGTATGGCTTGCAAGGCGGCAACCAGACGCCGTTCCCGGCCTGTGCGGCGTTCCAGAAGAACATTCAGTTCTTTGTGCACTGCATCGGCAATTTTACCGGCAAGCCGGAACTGGGCATCATCCAGGATCAGGTGGCATTGCAGCGGGCGCTGCGCGATATCAATCAACTGACCGCCGATCGCGTGCTGTTGCCGCTCAAGACCCGGGTGTTTCCATTCTCCGAGTTTGTCGAAGCCCACCGTTACATGGGCGAATGCCCCTGCCGTGAACGCGTTGCCCTTCAGGTAGTCGACCCCGCCTGATTCCTCCTCCGCGCAAGAGTCAGCATGGCGACTCTTGCGCTGCCTTCGGCCTGAACCTGCTTTCCTTCCTTCTTCTGCCATTGCCGCTCCGTTCGGCAATGACGCCCTGGTGCGCGGCAACCACGCCTTCGCCTGGGCGGTCCAGTTCACTCAACACCCAAAAAGCGTTTAATCCCCAGAGAACTGAACTGGTTTTTGCCCTCAATCTGTATCTTCTAATCGTTATTTAAGTCCTGATAATTGAACGCTGATTTCCATCTCAAGGAAGAAGTCGTGGCGCAGTACAAGTTTCTAGAGAATCGTCATCCTTCGGGCAAAGGTGCATCAAGCGTTAATTATTTTAACGCCATCAATCGACTGTGGGAAAAACTGACTGGGGCAGGGGGACAATTGAAGTTAGGCATGTTCTTTGTTTTTCGTACTCGTTGTCTGAAGGATGCTGTCGGAATCTTCCTAGGACGCAGGGCGGAATCGCTGAAACCCAATGCCTCAGGGGCTTGCAGGCACGTACCGAGGCGAAGCGGGCGAACTCCACAGCTTATGTATCAAATAATTACGACAAGCAAAGCTTGAGCGTATTACCAATACTCTTTGCAGTACTAGAACAACCTTCCAGATCAACCCGTCGCCCGGTCACGCTATGCCGGTGCGACGCCGATATTTGAATTTCCAGGTATATGGCTATGAGTTCAATTCATGAGCAGGCAATGAATCACGTGTATCAACAGATATTGCAGCGACTGTCAGGTTTTTATTCCCGCGCGGAACGGACGGCGTTGCAGCTTTTGATCCAGCGTTTAATTGTCGCCGCTGGCGGCATCGACCGGATCGGCGACTATCGTGTGTTGACGGTCCAGAACGGCAGCCGGGACAGTTTTTATGTCCTGACCGCCTTGCGGGCCGCACAGTTGAGCATCGCCGGCAGGCATCCGGTGACCTTCGACTTGCGTGTCGCCACGCCACGCCTGAGCGAAACCACCCAGGCGACCCTGGAAAACATCCACCGCTGTTACAGCGCGCTGTTCGTCTACGACGACCCCCGGGTGGAACTGCTGATGGCGGATAACCGCGAGGTAGTGCCGTTCAATCACAAGCAGCCATTGTCGGCGGCCGGGCATGAGGCCAATCGCATGGACACGCTGGTTCTGGGCCACCTTCGCTCGATCGACAGCCCCTTGGAAGTAGGCGATCACGGCTACCTGGCGATGGCGGAGTTCTATCGGCATATGGCTCGCTGGGAGCGCGGCGTGGACTCGTTAGTCAGCAGTGATACGCCTCGCGAGCAAAAACAGTTCATGTCGGGCCTTCGACGTGCCGCCCGCAAGGTCGGCCTGGCGACTGACCCGTCCAGCGGTTTCGACAGTCTCTTCGCGCAACTCGATACCTTGGGCGCTAATCCCTACCTGGGCTTCTATGGTCAGGACCACGAGGGCGCGTGGAAACCCGAGGGGCATTTCGAGGCGTGTCGGCGCGTGAGCCACATCGGTATCGACGACCTGATCGTCGACAGTTCGCAAGAAACCAACTGGCCGCTGTTCAGTGAATTCCTTCGGGTGCGGACCGATGAACTCGTCGCATCGGCGCCGGAAAACGAATACCTGAGCCCACTGCTGTCAGCTCACCTGCATGGCCTGCAGGCCTGTTATCTGCAGGGGCGCAGCTATGAGGCAGGTTATGGCGACTATGTACAACGAGCGATCATGATCATGCATCGCAAGCAGTTGCCCGAGCACGTCTGCGAGCAGGCACGCATGCTGTTCGGCCCACCCACGGCCATCCCCGAGCGGCGCGCCCAGGCCGCCAGCGACGCGCACAAGACCCTGGGGCTCAACGAAACGCAACTGGTGTGCATGTTGTTCGCGCCCTTCGTGGAGCAAGGCGCTGGCCTGGAGCACTTCCTGCGCTGCTGTCATCCGGGCATGCTGGTGGCGATGCCCGATCTGCACAAGGCCATGCAGGGCGCGGCCATTGCCGATCAGGTGGCGCAATGGATGGTCGACGTCAGTGGCCTGTCCATCGATATGCTCGGCAAGCTGTATCGGGCGAGTATCACGCCGCCGGAGCAGGAGCAGGCATCGGGGATGGATGCGCAGCAACCTGTCGATGACATTGACATTGAAGAAGCCGGGCAGGGCGACGATGCCATGCGCGAACGTGCGGCACGGCATTGAGGGGCAGGATTTGACGGATTCATTCGCCACGTCGCCTGGCCCAACCCCATGAAAGGTTGCCGGGAAACAGACTTCGCGTATCAGGCGGTTTATCGTTACCTCACCACCCTGATCAACGAACTGGGCGCCGACGCCCGAGTGCGTTTGCCGTCGTTACGGCAACTGGCCGAGCGCCTGAACGTGTCGATCTCTACCATCCAGTACGCTTATTCGTTGCTGGAGAAGGAAGGGCGGGTCTATTCGGTCGCCAAATCCGGTTATTACGCGTTGCCAGTACCCTGCGTTGCGACGCTGGGCGGCGGTGATGATTTGCTCGAGACCCTGTATGTCAATGCACGACGACCGGGAATGCTGGTACTCAGCGCTGACGAGCCTGCGTCGATGCAACCGCTGGACAGCCCGCTGTTGTTACTGGAGCGTGAGCTGCTGCGTCAGTATCCGCGCTCTTCACAAATGCCCTCGCAGCCTTGGGGCGAGCTGGAACTGCGCACCGCGCTGGCGGCTCGCTACACGTCTTCGCCGGCCCGGTGCTGGAACGCCGACGATGTTTATATCGGCGCTGATCTGCGCGGTGTATTGGAGATTCTGATCGCCGTGCTGGCGCTCAAGGGCGCCACGGTGCTGATCGAATCACCCTGCGACTGGACCGTCCTGCGCTTGCTGCAGGCGGCCGATATCGACGTAATCGAACTGCCACTGCTGGCGGATGGGGAGATCAATGTCGAGCAACTGGAACAATTACTGACGAGTAAAGCGGTCCGCCTGGTCATCCTGTCCTCGGTCCTGAACATGCCCAGGGGCACGCTCGCTCCTGAAAACAACCGTCGCGCCGTCGCGCGCTTACTGGATCTGCACGGCACATGGGTGCTGGAGAACGACAGCTATACAGACCTGGCGTTCGAAGCCGGGGTGACGCCTTTTCGAGACTTACTCGACCCCGACCGGCTGATCGTCTATTCCACTTTCGAAAAAACCATCGGCCCCGAGGCCCCCTACGGCTATGTGTTGTCGCGACAGCTGACGCTGGAGTTGCAGCGACATTTCCTGCTACGCGCGTTTCGTCTGTCACCGATTCGCCAGAAGGCCATCGCCCGTTTGTACAGCAACGGACGGATCGATCAGCACTTGCTGGTGCTGCGACGATTGTTGCGTGAAGGTGCGCTCTCGACAACGCAAATGCTGCGCGAGCGGCTGGGGGACAGCCTGCAATGGCTGGAGCCCCAAGGGGGCGCAACGATCTGGACCCGATCTTCGCGGCGCGTCGATCTGCGACGGGTGTTCCAGCGGCTGCTTGCGCAACGAATCGTCATTGCGCCGGGGGAACTGTTCAGTTTGCAAGGGCTGTACGCACAACATCTGCGCCTGACCCACGCCTTGAGCGGTTCACACGATCTGGATACTGCACTCTGTGCGCTGGCCGATGCCTTGAGACTTGAGCAATCGTAATGGAGGGCGATGGATCGAACCCATCGCGCCACGGTCGAACTGTCAGTAAACTGCATCCATTTTATCGAGCCACTCCATTCAGAGGTTTTGCATGACAGTCAGTCCATTTGCGGGCAAGCCGGCACCGGCAGAGTTGTTGATCGATATCCCGCGACTGGTGACGGCCTATTACACCGGCCGACCCGACGCCTCGGTTTCGACCCAACGGGTGGCTTTCGGCACCTCCGGTCACCGTGGCAGTTCCTTCGACCTGGGGTTCAACGAATGGCATGTGCTGGCTATCAGCCAAGCGATCTGCTTGTACCGTGAAGCCCAGGGCATCAACGGCCCCTTGTTCCTGGGGATCGATACCCATGCGCTGTCTACCCCGGCAGGCGCCAGCGCGCTGGAGGTATTCGCTGCCAACGGGGTCACCGTGATGATTGCCGAGGCCGATGAATACACGCCCACGCCGGCGATCTCCCACGCCATTCTTTGCTACAACCGTGGCCGCACCACCGGCCTGGCAGACGGCATCGTCATCACCCCGTCCCACAATCCGCCGCAGAGTGGTGGCTACAAGTACAACCCCACCAACGGCGGCCCGGCCGATACCCATATCACCAAATGGATCGAAGCCAAGGCCAACGAGCTGCTGGCAAGCCAGTTGGCCGGCGTTAAGCGCATCAGCTATGAGCAGGCCCTGAAGGCCGACACCACTCACCGTCACGACTACGTCAACACCTACGTGGCGGACCTGATCAATGTCATCGACTTCGATGCCATTCGCGCTGCCGGCTTGCGCCTGGGCGTGGACCCGCTGGGCGGAGCGGGGGTGCGCTACTGGCCCGCCATTGCCGAGCATTACCGCCTGGACCTGGACGTGGTCAACACCCAGGTGGATTCCACCTTCCGCTTCATGACCGTCGACTGGGACGGACAGATCCGCATGGACCCATCCTCCAGCCATGCCATGCAGGGGTTGATTGGCCTCAAAGAGCGTTTCGATGTGGCCTTCGCCTGCGACCCGGACCATGATCGCCACGGCATCGTGACGCCATCCGGCGGCTTGCTGGCGCCGAACAACTATCTGGCGGTGTCCATCGACTACTTGTTCCAGAACCGGCCGCAGTGGCGTGCCGATGCCGCCGTGGGCAAGACGGTGGTCAGCAGTGGTCTGATCGATCGCGTGGCCCAGCGTCTGGGTCGGCGTCTGTATGAAGTGCCGGTAGGCTTCAAGTGGTTTGCCGACGGCTTGTTCGACGGTTCCTTGGGCTTTGGTGGCGAAGAAAGCGCCGGCGCCTCGTTCCTGCGCAAGGACGGCGGAGTGTGGAGTACCGACAAGGACGGTCTGATCCCAGCGTTGCTGGCGGCCGAAATGACCGCGCGCACCGGTCGCGACCCGAGCCAGGCCTACCGTGCCCTGACGGATGAACTGGGTGAGCCGTTCTCCGTGCGCGTCGATGCCAAGGCCAGCCCGCAACAAAAGGCGCTGCTGAGCAAGCTGGCACCGGAGCAAGTTGCATCCACTGAGTTGGCCGGGGAGACCATCCAGAGCATCCTCAGCCATGCACCGGGCAATGACCAGGCCATTGGCGGCCTGAAGGTCATGACTGAAAACGGCTGGTTCGCCGCGCGGCCATCAGGCACTGAAGACATCTACAAGATCTACGCTGAAAGCTTCATCGGTGATGAGCACCTCAAGCAATTGGTGGTCGAGGCGCAGGCATTGGTCGATGGAGCCATTTCCAGTCAGTGATTCAAAACCCATCGCGAGCAGGCTCGCCCCACATTGGCGCTACGGTGCACGCCGGCCTCTGTGGGAGCGAGCCTGCTTAAGGTGGGTCGGGCGACACTGATGGCCATGTGCGACAGCACTTTCACTTCATCGCCTAAATCCATGACTTAAAAGCTTTTGGGTGGAATCCGCTGGCAAATACAGACACCATAGCCGCCATGGTTCTGAACACCGGAGTCCCCCAGCGTGTCGCAACACACTCCCGATCTTCCCCCCGAACTTCTGCCCCTGGCCCAGATGCCTCTGCTCAAGCGCCTGGCCGCGCGTTTTCTGGGTCATGGCCTGACGCGACTTCGAGCCCAGCATCGGGCTTCCTGGCTACACGGCCAGGCCGATGGCTTTCGCAGCGGGCATAGCGCCGGTTTTGACTACGGCTATAAGGAAGGCAAGGCCGATGGACTGGAAGAGGGCCGGCAGGTCCTGCTGATCCGAGATTTCCGAAGCACTGAGCACCCGGCACCGAAAGTCGATGAGCTGTTGTTCGATGACTGGCGCCTGCCGTTGACCGCCGAACTCAAGAAGCGCATCAAGGCCGATGTTGCCCGATTGCTTCCCGCTCACGCCCAGCCGAGCGCCGCGCAGTGGAAAATGATCCTGAGCGATACGCCGTCTACCTCGGTCGTCGCGGGCGCAGGCGCCGGGAAATCCACGACCCTGGTGCTACGCCTTGTGCTGCTGTCCCACTACCTGGGTTTTGAGTTGGATTCGATGACCGTGGTGACCTTCACGCGGGAATCGCGCAAGGACTTCATTCACAAGCTCATTGAAGTTTTTGCCCTGTGGGGGCGGACAATCAGCCTCAAGGAAGCTCGCGATCTGGTGCGGACCTTCCATTCACGCATCTTGCCCATGGTGCGCAGTCTGCCCGGGTTTGAGCGGCTCCAGGCGTTTGAAACCCTGAGCCATCGTAACGAAACGGCTGATGATGACGCCCAGGGCAATCCCTTTGAGCTGCGCATCAACGATGCTCAGCGCCAACAGCTCAATGCCTGCTATCACGATCTTTATCAACGCGATGAGCGTTTTCGCGAACTGATCAAACCGATGTCCCGGCACGCCTTGCAGCTCAGGGAGCTGGAACGCGACCATCCCGATGTGCAGAAACGGGTGGCCGTGACCGAACTGGCCGCCCAGCGCGATGAAGAGTTGTGCGATGCGATCGAAGACCTGTGGTTTCGCGCCGGTGCCTGGCCGATCAAGGGCATCGAGCCAAAGCGTCAGGCCTTCCAGATCAACGGTGCGACGTTTCATTGCCACGGCTACGTTCCAACTCTGGACGCCTGGGTGATGCTGGGTTTCGACCCGCGGGAAGATGCCCGACTCAGCCGGCCCGGCGCCAAGCTGAGTATCCGCGCAGAGTGGGCAGTAAAGCGCACCCTATTTCAAGCTTTTTGCTCTAAGCCATTGATATGGCTAGATAGTTATGAGGCGTCAAAGCGTGTACTGAGCGTGTTGGCCGGGGATGCCAGCGCAGGCCCGGGGTTCGACTACAAGGTAAAAGGCGAACTGGGTTCGGCACCGTTGCTGGATTGTTTCGTCGCGGCGGCCGGCTTTATCGAGAACCTGGGTCTGGACGTCCCGGACGCCGTGGGCCGGATGTGTTTTGCCCAGGATGACCCGGATCGTTATTTCTTTGAGGCCCTGAGTCGCTACTGGCGAGCATTTGAAGACCACCTGCTGGACCAGTCGCCGCCCGTCATGACCTATAACCGAATGTTCGCGTTGTTCAGTGAGCACTCCCCAGAGAACTTCAAGCTGCTGAGCGATGCGACATTGCGTCCTCTGTCACACCTGATGATCGACGAGTTTCAGGATGTCTCGCCGCAGATTGTTTCCTGGCTTCGCGCCAGCCTGCGGGAAGTGCGCAGCCGCGGCCCTGCCATGCATGTCGGCCGGGGCGCCCAGCGTTCCTCCTTGCTGTGCGTGGGTGATGACTGGCAATCGATCTACGGCTGGCGCGGCAGTTCACCCAGTTATTTCATGGCGTTCAACAAACAGTTTCCTTCACCGGCAAACACCCGGGTCATGCTCACCGATAACTACCGCAGCCACCAGCACATCATTGACGCCGCCGAACACGTGGTGCGTGCGGCTGCGGCGATTCCCGGCAAAAAGGCCAAGGCCAGCGGCACGCCTCGAACCTTGAGCCCGGTCAATGTGTTGGACAGAGACGACGAAGGCTTGGCCAAGCGCCTGGACGAGCACTACCGCAAGGGCGATTCAATCTTGATTCTCTATCGAAAAAGTAGCGATAAGCTATTGATTGAAAAACATATTCAACCAACAGTTAATGTAGATTCTAGCTTGCCATACCCGGCGAGACGCCTCCGACAGATGACCTACCATAGCGCCAAGGGGCTTCAGGCCGACGCGGTGTTTTTGCTCGGTGACTGCCAGCACTCCACCAGTTCCCCCTACAAGAATCAGGTCTACCGAATGGCCGGGCTTGGCCAGGAGGGCGATGCCGAGCCGTACGACACGGCACAGAAAGACGAGATTCTGCGCCTGGCCTATGTCGGCATTACCCGGGCGGTGCAGCATTGCTATTGGTATGTCGATGGGCAGGACACCCAGGTCAACAAGGCGCCCAAGGCGTCGGATCGGATAGGGACCGACAAACCGTTCTTTGTCGATCATCGCCGCGCCCGCAGTTGAGAACTTCGGGGCACGAACAAAACTGTCAGGCAAAAAGAAGCCCACTGCTGTGGGCTTCATTTTTCAGGAGGCAAATCGTCGCAAGCCAACTGGTGGCACGAAAGCTTCCAGCTCGGCTTCCACCGCTTCGATTATTCGCTCCACGTCAGGGGCGTTCATCACTGTCGCGCAGGGGATGCCCGCAATCGCGATCATAGTCTCGCCGCTGGCACGGTCAAACAGCCGGGCGACCATACTGCCCGGTGCGTCCATGCTGGCCTCGAATCCCATGGGATGAAAATGCCAGCGCATCAACTGGCAGGCGTTGGGAAACGTAACCTTGCTGAAAGATCCTCTATTCATCTGTTGCCCACCTTCTTCATCAAGCGCTTCCGTTTGCTCATAGTCAGGAAGGAAGAGCCATCATGGCTCTACCAGTGAGAACTAAAAATAGCACCTGAAAATGAATGTCATGTGGCTTTTTTCAGGTCGTTTGGCGATTGGTTCACTTTTTTTGATCTGCATCACGACTTATGCCGTTTTGATCCTGGCCTCACTTTCTTTGGGCAAAGATGTCATCACGCCCATCCAGAGGCTCTGGTTCACGGCATTTCAAGACAACGACCCAAGCCAGCAACATCAAAGACGTGGCAACGATGAAGGTGAGATGCAAGCCATTTACCACCGCTTCGGGAGCTGCCTGGGCGATACCATTCGTCGGTACAGAGAGCGCAAACACCGCACCGAGCGCCGATGCTCCGGTAAAGAAACCCAGATTACGCGACAGATTGAGCAGCCCTGAGATGACGCCGCGCTTGCCCGCGGGCACGTCCGCCATCACCGTTGTGTTGTTGGCCGTCTGGAACAGCGCATAGCCAAGGGTCGTTACCGCGATAGCGGCGACATAGCCGCCCACACCGAGGGTCGGTGACATCAGCGACAGCATCAGGCAGCCGAGAATCATGATCAGCAGCCCGACGAGTCGCACGGGGCGCACGCCAAAGCGGTCCACCAGGCGCCCGGCAGGCACCCCCGTCAGCGCAGCGACCGACGGTCCTGCCGCCAACACCAACCCCACCCGCGCGGCAGGCAGCCCAAGGGCGACGGATAGATAAAAAGGCCCCACCAGCAGCGTCGCCATCATGACCGTTGCCACCAGAGCACTGGTCACCAGCCCGGCAACCAGCGACCGGTCCCCAAACACCCCCAAGGGAATCAACGGCGACGCGACCCACCGTTGGGCCATGACAAACAGACCGCCGCCCAGGATCGCCATCAGCAACAGCGCAATGTTCGGCCAGCCGAAGTCGCCTCGGCCCAACGTCGTGGCCAATGCATAGGCAGCAAGCGTCGCCGCCAATAACAGCGTACCCAGGGTGTCGAAACGGGGGCGCGCGACCGATCCCTCCGGTTGCCGAGCCGGCAGTGAACGCCAGGCCAGTCCGAACGCCAGCAGTCCAAGCGGAACGTTAATCAAAAATAGCGCCTGCCAACCGAAACCGCTGATAAGTGCACCACCCAGAGAGGGGCCAAGGGCGGTGCCCACCGCAGATAGGGTGCCCAACAGCCCCATCGCGCTACCGGTCTTTTCCTTGCTGACGGTTTCACCCACCAGGGCCAAAGTCAGCGTCATCATGATCGCCGCTCCAAGGCCCTGTAACGCCCGACCAGCGACCAACAGCCAAAGCGAGGGCGCCATGCCGCAAAGCGCCGACGCTATGGTGAACAGCACGATCCCGGCCAATAGCAACCTGCCACGCCCGAGCAAATCGCCCAATTTTCCGAGACTGACAATCAGCGTGGTAATCGCCAGTAAATAGGCGAGAACCACCCACTGAACCTGCTGGAAGGAGGCCTCGAACGCATGGGCCAGCGTCGGCAAACCGACCGTCACCACGCTGGCGCCCAAGGAGGCCAGCAAGGTCGACAGTGACAGGCTGGCCAAGGCCCAGCGCGGTGAAAAGACCCGTTGGGTGCCCGTCGCGCTCGACAGGCTGGATTGGGTATTGGCTGGTTTCATCATGTCCCCTGACTCTGACGCTCTGAAAATGGAGCTGTCAGAACGGTACGCCCGGGCATAACATGGCGGAAGACGCATGGATTGCACTTTGTAACTGCATGCAGCGCCACCTATTCCAACCCAGGACTGCGCCATGTCCACACCCGACCTCAATCTGCTGATTACCCTCGACGTCTTGCTGGCAGAAGGCAGCGTGGCCCGAGCCGCTCGGCGACTGCGACTCAGCCCCTCGGCCATGAGCCGGGCGCTGGCGCGGTTGCGCGAAACCACGGGTGATCCGCTGCTGGTGCGGGCTGGGCGTGGCCTGGTGCCCACACCCCGCGCCTTGGCGTTACGCGAGCAGGTCAGCCAACTGGTGCAGGATGCCCAAGCGGCGCTGCGGCCGTCCCAGGTGCCGGATCTGCGCCGGCTGAGCCGCACCTTCACGCTGCGCACACGGGAAGGGTTTGTTGAAAACTTCGCCATCGATTTGATTGCCCGTATCAGCGAACAGGCGCCCGGTGTACGCCTGCATTTCCTGGACAAGGCCGACAAGGACAGTACGGCGTTGCGAGAGGGCACCGTGGACCTGGAAACGGCCGTCGTGGACAAGGACACCAGCCCGGAGCTACGAACCCAGGCGTTATTCACTGATCGCCTCATTGGCGTGGTGCGCGCGGATCACCCGCTGAGCCAGGCCGAGGTGTGTGCCGCCGGTTATGCAGCGGGCGAGCACATCGGCGTTTCCTTGCGGGGCCTGGACCACAGCGCCCTCGATCAAGCCTTGCGGTCCTTGAACCTGACACGGCAGATCGCGATCACCGTCCCCGGCTTCTCCACTGCGCTGGGCCTTGCCCGGTCCAGTGACCTGATCGCCAGCGTGCCTGAGCGCTATACCACCCGCCTGCGTGCCGGCATGCACAGCTTTGCGCTGCCGTTTGCGGTGCCGACATTCACGATTTCCATGCTTTGGCACCCCCGAATGGATGCTGATCCTGTGCACCGCTGGTTTCGTGGTTGTCTGCGGGAAGTGTGTTCAGGCAAAACCATAGATATCTAGCCGCCATTAATTAGTAGCGTTTCGCTGGCACTTAGTTGCTAGAAGTGCGACGTGATTGGCAAATAGGTGGTTAACCTCATTTAATATTTAAATAGAGTTTTGTCCTACAATCTTTAATGTCGCCGGCGAAATACCTGTACTAACGGGGCGCCGTGTATCTTTTGCCGTTGTTGGAAGGGGTGAGTGTGAAAATGGGGCAAAAAAATTCGCTGGACGTTTGATTTCCAATTGTGTCAGTTTTCTTGCGTCCTCAATTGGGCGAGTGATAGGACGCTCTCGCCAGAGATTGTTCTATCTGACAAAAACTGTTCCATTGCAAACAAGGAAGTGTGTTTATGTCGAAAGTCAAAACCAGCGCTATTGATTCTGCCGAACAAATGCTCTGGGCGCCGCAGTCACTGGCGGCGGCCAGCAGTGCATTCAATCAGATCAATAGTTTCAGCCACCAATACGATCGGGGTGGCAACCTGACCGTCAACGGCAAACCGTCGTACTCGGTGGACGAAGCTGCCACCCAGTTGCTGCGCGACGGTGCGGCTTACCAGGACCGGGACGCCAGCGGCAAGATTGAGTTGACCTACACGTTCCTGACCTCTGCCTCCTCGAGCACCATGAACAAGCACGGCATCAGCGGTTTCAGCCAGTTCAGCGCGCAACAGAAAGGCCAAGCGGTCCTGGCCATGCAGTCCTGGGCGGACGTGGCCAATGTCACGTTCACTGAAAGGGCCAGCGGTGGCGACGGCCACATGACCTTCGGCAACTACAGCAGCGGCCAGGACGGCGCCGCGGCATTTGCCTATCTGCCGGGCACGGGCGCCGGTTATGACGGAACCTCCTGGTACCTGATCAACAGCCGCTACACCCAGAACAAGAATCCGGAACTGAACAATTATGGCCGCCAGACCCTGACCCATGAAATCGGTCACAGCCTGGGCCTGGCGCATCCTGGCGACTATAACGCCGGTGAAGGCAGCCCGACCTACGATGACGCCACCTACGGTCAGGACACCCGTGGCTACAGCCTCATGAGTTACTGGAGTGAAACCAACACCAGCCAGGACTTCAGCAAGGGCGGCGTCGAAGCCTATGCCTCGGGTCCGCTGATGGATGACATTGCGGCCATTCAGAAGCTCTACGGTGCCAACACCAGCACCCGGACCGGCGACTCGACCTACGGCTTCAACTCCAACACCGGTCGCGACTTCTACAGCGCATCCTCGTCTTCGGACAAAGTGGTGTTCTCGGTATGGGACGCCGGCGGCCGCGATACCCTGGATTTTTCAGGCTTCACGCAGAACCAGAAGATCAACCTCAATGGCGCCTCGTTTTCCGACGTTGGCGGCATGGTGGGTAACGTTTCCATCGCTCAGGGGGTGACCATCGAGAATGCCATTGGCGGCTCGGGCAGTGACTTGCTCATCGGCAACTCCGTGGCCAACGAACTCAAGGGCGGCGCCGGCAACGACATCCTCTGGGGCGCGGGCGGTGCCGACAAACTGTGGGGCGGTTCGGGCTCGGACACCTTCGTGTTCGCCGCCAGTTCTGACTCACGGCCAGGTGCGGTCGATCAGATCCTCGATTTTGTCAGCGGCCTGGACAAGATCGACCTGACCGGCATCACCCAGGGCGCGGGCCTGCACTTCGTGAATGCGTTCACCGGTGCGGCGGGTGATGCGGTGCTGTCGACATCGGGTGGCAACAGCCTGCTGTCGGTGGACTTCTCCGGGCACGGCGTGGCTGACTTCCTGGTCAGTACCGTCGGCCAGGCGGCTGTCTCGGATATCGTGGCCTGATGTCCCCGATCCCGTGGGAGCGGCCAGCGCTCTTGCGGGATCCTTCAGGATTGAACAGATGTGCAGAAATCCCCAGCCCCAAGGCGTCCAGGCAAGTGCCTGGTTACTCGCTACGCTGATGATGTTTACCGGAGAAGCCGCCATGGCGCGCAGCCTGTTGTTAGCAGAACCTTCCCAGTTGGCCGGTCAGTGGCAGGCTGTTCTGTCGGGGCCGCAGGAGCCTGCGCAAACCCCGCCGTCCAGCATCTGCCTTGTCGAGCTCAGGGCAGATCAAACCTTGGTCGGGCAAACCGCCTGCCTGGGACAGTGGCTGGGCGATGAGCCGGTCCATTGGTTCACCGAACCAGACGGTCTGTCACTGATTGGCAAACAGAACAGCCGGATTCACTTGCAACTGCGTCAAGAACAACACTATCAAGTCACCTTGAAATCAGGTCAGGTAGTGACACTCGAACGGAGTCCGCCCCAAACCACTCCTTAACACGTTGGTACAGTTTGCGAATGCCCCAGGCGCGCCTGTTTAAACAGGCGTGCAGCGCACCGCGGCCCGATGTAAATCATTTAAAGATTGGCAAGTTGAATAACCTGGCAAAGCCAACAGCAAGGATATCTTCATGAACATGACAAGGCGCGCTGCGACGGTGCCGCTGTTTAGAGCGCTGGGCGACTATAAAAATATTCTGATCAGCGTCGGTTGTTTTACCGCACTGATTAATGTCCTGATGTTGGCGCCTTCGATTTATATGCTCCAAGTGTATGACCGGGGCCTGTCATCACAAAACGAAACCACGCTGTGGATGTTGTCGTTGATGGTGGTGGGCTTCTTCATATTTATCGGGCTGCTGGAAATGGTGCGCAGCTTCATTGTCATCCGCATCGGCAGCCAACTGGAAAGGCGCTTGAACCTTCAGGTGTACAAGGCCGCGTTCGAGCGCAACCTGCGCCAGGGCGAGGGCAACGCCGGGCAGTCGCTGGGTGACCTTACCCACATCCGCCAGTTCGTCACCGGACCTGCGCTGTTCGCATTCTTCGACGCCCCGTGGTTTCCCGTGTATTTGCTGGTGATCTACCTGTTCAACGTGTGGCTCGGCGTGTTCGCCAGCGTTGGCACCTTGCTGCTCATTGGCTTGGCCTGTCTGAACGAAGCCATGACCAAAAAGCCGTTGGGGCAGGCCAGTGTCTACTCGCAACAGTCCAGCCAACTGGCGACCAGCCACTTGCACAACGCCGAGACCATCCAGGCCATGGGCATGCTCGGCGCGTTGCGCGGGCGCTGGTTTGCCGTGCATTCGCGCTTTCTCGGCCTGCAAAACCAGGCCAGTGATACCGGCGCGGTGCTCAGTTCCCTGAGCAAAACCCTGCGCCTGTGTCTGCAATCGCTGGTGCTGGGGTTGGGCGCGTTGCTGGTGATCAAGGGCGACATGACCGCCGGAATGATGATTGCCGGCTCGATCCTGATGGGTCGGGTGTTGAGCCCCATCGACCAGTTGATCGCCGTGTGGAAGCAGTGGAGCGGGGCCAAACTGGCTTATCGCCGTCTCGATGCGCTGTTGCAGGCTTACCCAGCCCAGGACGAAGCGATGACATTGCCGTCGCCCAAGGGCCAGGTGAGCTTCGAACAGGTCAGCGCCGGCCCGCCGGGGCAGCGCAACGCGACGCTGCATCAGCTCGGTTTCAGCCTGAGCGCCGGGGAAGTGCTCGGGGTGCTGGGGGCGTCGGGGTCCGGCAAATCCACCCTGGCCCGTGTGCTGGTGGGGGTGTGGCCTACACTCGGAGGCACAGTGCGGCTCGACGGGGCCGACATCCATCGCTGGAATCGCGACCAGCTCGGTCCGCACATCGGTTATCTGCCCCAGGACATTGAGTTGTTCAGCGGCAGCATTGCCGAGAACATTGCCCGTTTCCGCCTGGCCGATCCGCAAAAGGTCGTCGCCGCCGCGCAACAGGCCGGCGTGCATGAACTGATCCTGCGCATGCCGCAAGGCTACGACACCGTGCTGGGAGAGGATGGCAGCGGTTTGTCCGGCGGCCAGAAACAGCGCGTCGCCCTGGCCCGGGCCATGTACGACCAACCGAGCCTGGTGGTGCTCGATGAACCCAATTCCAATCTCGACACGGTCGGTGAAGCGGCACTGGCCGGCGCCATCGCACAGATGAAAGCCCAGGGCACCACGGTCGTGCTGGTGACCCATCGCTCCTCGGCGCTGGCTCAGGCCGACAAGCTGCTGGTGCTCAATGAAGGCCACCTACAAGCGTTCGGTCCAAGTCAGGAGGTGCTGCGGGCATTGTCCGGCCAGCCGCCATCGCAACGCGACAAACCCCAGGCAGCCCCCAACGGACTGAGCATGAGTCGCCAGTATTCGGCTGCCAGCAAACCCAGCGGCGCATGAGCAAGGATCGCGACATGAATCTGCAACACTCTCAAGACCTCGAACATCCCGAGCGCGATGCCCGTTTCTTCACCCGCCTGGGGTGGACACTGGCGCTCATTGGCGCTGGCAGTTTTTTCACCTGGGCCAGCCTGGCGCCGCTGGACCAAGGTATTGCGGTGCAAGGCACCGTGGTGGTGTCCGGCAAGCGCAAGGCCGTGCAATCGATGAGCAGCGGGGTGATCAGCCGGATCCTGGTGCGTGAAGGCGAGGCAGTGAAACAGGGCCAGCCGCTGTTCCGCCTGGACCAGACTCAGACAGCCGCCGATGTGCAAGCACTGCAGGCCCAGTACCGCATGGCCTGGGCTAGCCTGGCACGTTGGCAAAGCGAGCGGGACAACCTCCCACAGGTCAGCTTTCCGGCCGAACTGAGCCACGACCCCGACCCGCGCCTGGCGCTGGTGCTCGAAGGCCAGCGGCAGTTGTTCAGCAGCCGCCGCGAAGCGGTGGCCCGGGAGCGGGCCGCGTTGCGCGCCAATATCGAAGGTGCCACGGCGCAACTGGCGGGCATGCGCCGGGCTCGCAATGACCTCAATGCCCAGGCCCAGTCCCTGCGCCAGCAGCTCAGCAACCTGCAGCCGTTGGCAGACAACGGCTACATCCCGCGCAATCGTCTGCTCGATTATCAACGGCAACTGTCGCAAGTGCAGCAGGAACTGGCGCAGAACACTGGCGAAAGCGGCCGGGTGGAGCAGGGCATCGTCGAGTCCCGCCTCACGCTTGAGCAACACAACGAGGAATACCAGAAGGAGGTGCGCAGTCAGTTGGCCGAAGCGCAGCTCAAGAGCGAAACCCTGCAACAGCAACTCAAGTCTGCCGCGTTCGAGCTGCAACACAGCGAGATCCTCGCCACCGCCGACGGCATTGCCGTGAACCTGGGCGTACACACCGAAGGCGCCGTGGTCCGTCAAGGCGATACCTTGCTGGAAATCGTGCCCCAAGGCACGCGACTGGAAGTGGAAGGGCGCCTGCCGGTCAACCTGATCGACAAGGTGGGCACCCATTTGCCAGTGGACATCCTCTTCACCGCCTTCAACCAGAACCGCACGCCGAGGGTGCCGGGGGAGGTCAGCCTGATTTCCGCCGACCAGATGATCGATGACAAGACCGCCGAACCGTATTACGTCCTGCGCAGCAGCGTCAGCGAAGTGGCGATGGAAAAACTCAACGGACTGGTGATCAAGCCCGGAATGCCGGCGCAAATGTTCGTGCGCACCGGCGAGCGCTCGCTCATGAACTACCTGTTCAAACCGCTGCTCGACCGAGCCGGCTCCGCGTTGACCGAAGAATGAGGATGTTCGGGGGTATGAAGGGACGTTACTGGGTCGCCGCGCTGGCGGCGGTTATCTGCAACAGTGCCTGGGCCATGGGCCCATTCGAGTTCTATGAACAAGCCCTGCGCAATGACCCGGCCTACCTGGGCGCGATCAAGGAGCGCGATGCCGGCCTGGAGAACCGTGCCATTGGCCGCGCCGGGCTGCTGCCGCACCTGGGCTACAGCTACAACAAGGGCCGCAACCAGTCCAAGGTCACCTACCTCAACGACCGCGGCGCCAGCCAGCATGACGACCGCAACTACAGCAGCTATGGCTCCAGCCTGACCCTGCAACAACCGCTGTTGGACTACGAGGCCTACGCCGCCTATCGCAAAGGCGTGGCCCAGGCGCTGTTTGCCGACGAAAACTTTCGTGGCAAGAGCCAGGAATTGCTGGTGCGGGTGTTGAGCGCCTACACCCAGGCGTTGTTCGCCCAGGATCAGATCGACATTGCCCAGGCCAGGAAAAAGGCTTTCGAACAGCAGTTTCATCAGAACGAGCATCTGTTTGCCCAAGGCGAAGGTACGCGCACCGACATCCTTGAAGCCGAGTCGCGCTATGAGTTGGCGATTGCCGAAGAGATCGAGGCCCGCAACGAGCAGGACGCATCCTTGCGCGAACTTGGCTCGTTGATTGGCGTCCCGACCCTGAACATCGGCGACCTGGCGCCCCTGAGCGAAACGTTCCAGACCTTCACCCTGCAACCGGCCAGTTTCCAGACATGGCACGAATTGGCCGTGAGCAACAACCCGACCCTGGCATCCCAGCGCCAGGCCGTGGACGTGGCGCGCTACGAAGTCGAACGCAACCGTGCCGGACACCTGCCCAAGGTCAGCGCCTACGCGACGATGCGCCAGAACGAGTCGGAAAGCGGCAACACCTACAACCAGCGCTACGACACCAACACCATTGGACTTGAGATCAGCGTGCCGCTGTACGCCGGTGGCGGGGTCTCGGCGTCGACCCGTCAGGCCAGTCGCAACATGGAGCGGGCCGAATATGAACTGGACGCCAAAACCCGGGAAACCCTGATCGAGCTGCGCCGACAGTTCAGCGCCTGCCTGTCGGGGGTGAACAAATTGCGGGCATACCGCAAAGCACTCAGCGCCGCCGAGGCGTTGGTGGTATCGACCCGGCAAAGCATCCTCGGCGGCGAACGGGTCAACCTCGATGCCCTGAACGCCGAAGAACAGCTCTACACCACCCGACGCGACCTGGCCCAGGCCCGTTATGACTACCTCATGGCCTGGACAAAGTTGCACTACTACGCCGGCACCTTGGGCGCGCAAGACCTGGCCCAGGTGGATGAGGCATTTGTGGCCCCGGCGCTGACGCAATGACGGGCAGTGCCCAAGAACTTCGCCTGTATCGACAACCTTTCCAACAACAAAAAAAGAGGTCATCACGATGGGTATCTACGACTATAAAAACCTCGGCACCACCGAGTCCAAGGCGCTGGTCAGCGATGCAATGGCGATCATGCTGTATTCCTACCACAATCTGGACCACGGCTTTGCCGCCGGCTACCAGCAGAACGGCTTCGGCGCGGGACTGCCCGCCACGCTGGTGACGGCGCTGCTGGGCAGCACCGATTCGCAAGGGGTGATCCCCGGCGTGCCGTGGAATCCCGACTCGGAGCAGCTCGCCCTGGAGGCGGTGCAGAAGGCCGGCTGGACCCCGATCAGTGCATCGCAACTGGGCTACACCGGCAAGGTGGATGAGCGTGGAACGTTTTTTGGTGAGAAGGCCGGCTACACCACCGCGCAGGTGGAAATTCTCGGCAAGTACGACGCCGATGGGCAGCTGACGCAAATCGGGGTGTCGTTTCGTGGCACCAGCGGCCCACGGGAGACGCTGATCAGCGACTCCATTGGTGACGTCATCAGCGATCTGATGGCGGCTTTCGGCCCCCAGGACTACGCGAAAAACTACGTCGGCCAGGCTTTTGGCAACTTGCTCGGGGACGTCGCGGCGTTCGCCCAGGCCCACGGCCTGACGGGCCAGGACGTGCTGGTCAGTGGCCACAGCCTCGGTGGGCTGGCGGTCAACAGCCTGGCGGACTTGAGCACCAGCCAATGGTCGGGGTTCTACAGCAGCGCCAATTACATCGCCTATGCCTCGCCAACCCAAAGCAGCACCGACAAAGTGCTGAACATCGGTTATGAAAACGACCCGGTGTTCCGGGCGCTGGACGGCTCCACGTTCACCCCTGCGTCGGTGGGCGTGCATGATGCTCCGCAGGAGTCAGCCACCAACAACATCGTCAGCTTCAACGACCACTATGCCTCGGCGGCCTGGAACGTGTTGCCGTTTTCCATCCTCAACATTCCCACCTGGATATCCCACCTGCCCACCGGTTACGGCGATGGCATGGGCCGGATCCTCGATTCGGCGTTCTACGACCTCACCGAGAAAGACTCCACCATCATCGTCGCCAACCTGTCGGATCCCGCACGCAGCAATACGTGGGTCCAGGACCTCAATCGCAACGCTGAAACCCACACCGGCAGCACGTTCATCATCGGCAGCGAGCGTGATGACCTGATCCAGGGCGGGCAGGGCAATGACTATCTGGAGGGGCGCGCCGGCAACGACACCTTTCGCGACGAGGGTGGGTACAACGTGATATTGGGCGGGCAGGGCAGCAACACCCTGCAGCTGCAGTCCTCGGTGAAAGATGCAAGCTTCGTCCAGGACGGCGCCGGGACCTTGTACGTGCGCGATGCCCAGGGTGCAATCAGCATGACCCGAGACATCGACACGCTCGTCAGCAAAGAGCCCGGTTTGTTCTGGGGCCTGCTCAAAGACGAGGTGAGCCACAGTGTCACGGCCAACGGCTTGGTGGCGGGGGACAAGCTGACGGCGTATGCATCGTCGACCGCAGGCACCTCGGCAGACGACACCTTGACCGCGCGATCATCGGGGGACTGGCTGTTCGGCCATGACGGCAACGACGTGCTGTTGGGCGGTGCGGGTAACGACACCTTTGTCGGCGGTTCGGGCAATGACTGGCTGCAATCGGGCGGCGGCTCTGACACGTTCGTTTTCAATGGCGCGTTCGGCCATGACCAGATCAGCGGTTATGATGCCGGCGACACACTGGTGTTCCTTGGCGTGCAGGGCGCCGGGGAAGGTTTCGACTACCGCCAGCACCTGTCTCAGGTCGGCAGTGACACGCTGCTTGAGGTCGGTGACAGTTCCGTGACCCTGGTGGGGGTCAATCCGGGCCAGGTAGGAGGCGAATTTGTGTTCGCCTGATCCAAGGTTGTTTTGAGTACGTGGTGCCGAGGGGATGCGTGTGTCCCCTCGGCACAAGAGGGAGTGAAGCAGTGAGCAGTAAACAAGCCTCAATCATCGGCCTGATGTGGGGACTGGCCTCGGCTGGCGCCTTGGCCGAATTGCCGGATCAATCGATTCTGACCCGCTACGGCGTCACCTCGGAGCAATTGCCCGCCGCCCAGGCAGGCGCCCCTGTCGAGGCGACGTCGCCCCGACCGCGCTTCGACGTGCAGGCAGAAAAGCCCTGGGTATCGGTGAGTCTCGGGGAAGTGAACAAACCGGCCACGACCGGAAACATCAGCATCGATCACGCTATTGAACAGGAATACAACCGCTGCCTGCGATTGAGGGATCAGATGATGCGGCGAAAAGGTGGGCTGATCAGTTGCCAAGAGGGTAGTCCGACACCCGGGATGGACATCGGATTGAGCCGATGACATGAGATCAGGCCCTCTCCGAGGGAGAGGGCCTCAATAAACTCAGTCTTCCTTGCGTACTGTCGCCACTTCATCGGCGCGAACCCGCACTTTCTTGCCGGAAATGTCTTCGAATTCATAGAAGCCGTCGGCGGTACGGGTGTTAGGGGCATCCTTGGTCAAATACTGGGTACCGTTCTGCAAGGTCACCACCGTGGGTGACGAGCAGCCGGCCAGAGCCAGGAACGCAGCGGCGACCAGGGGCAGACCCAGAATCCTGATGTTCATATCCGTAACCTCTCAATCAAAAAGACGCGGTTCAGTTGATTAGACCGCGCCATCACTGTAGTTAACCGCCATTGGTCTCGCTTGCCGTAGGAAAGTTCATCGCCGACTGCAGGATTTCCCTCCTGAATGCGGGCGACCGCTCATCTTTTGCAGTTGCCTGGGCCCGCCGCAGCTGATATCTGTACGCATAACCAGTATTCCAGCAGGCATGGCACCTCTTTCCGTGACAAATAACCCCCTCGACGACCCTTTCTACTACCTGAACAACTTTCAGCAGGTGCTCGCCTGGTTGGCAACGCGCTATGCCGATGTGCTCAGCCCTGAGGAGCAACGCTTCATCGACGAGTTCGCCAGCTTGCCCCGTGCATCCCAGGGATTGCTGGTGCGCATGGTGATGCGCAAGGGGCTGCATTTTCGCCAAAGCAAGCTGCATTACCCTGAGATCGGTGATATTGGCAGCGCCATCGAGCCGTTGCTGGCGCGGGGCTGGGTCGAGGATCAAGCGCCTCTTGGCCTTGGCGAGCTGTTCGAGGTGCTGCTCAAACAGGAAATCATCCTGTGCCTGGGTCACCTGATCGAACACCCCAAGGCGACAAAGGGCCAGTGGCTGGAGTCCTTGCAGGATCATTTCAATCAACCACAGCCTTTTCGCAGCTGGTGCCCGCGGCTGGAAGACCGACTCTTCAGCCTGACGATCATGAACCTCTGCGACCGGCTGCGGTTGCTGTTTTTCGGCAATCTCTATCAGGACTGGTCAGAGTTCGTGCTGGCGGACCTGGGCATCTTCACCTATGAAACCGTCGAGTTCAGTGCCCAATCCCGTGGCCTGCGCAGCCGCCAGGATGTGGATGCCTGCCTCTTCCTGCACGAATGTCAGCAGCGTTTCGAAGCCGGCGAGCCTCTTGAAGAGATCGTTGCCCAAGTCCATGCCCTGAGCCTGGACAATCCGTGGCTGGAGCGACGCCGAGGCAAGTTGCTGTTCCAGATCGGCCAGCACGCTGAGCGTATCGGCGATTTCACCCTGGCCTTGCGCATTTATCAGGATTGCAACTACCCCGGCGCACGGCTGCGGATGATTCGGGTGCTGGAGCGCATCGGCGAGTACGCCCAGGCCCTTGAATGGGGTGAAGCGGCCGCACAATCGCCGCAAAGCGCCGCCGAAACCCAGGCACTGCTCAGGATCCTGCCCCGGCTGCGCCGCAAGCTGGGCGGGCCGCCGGTGCCGCGGCCCCTGGCGCGCAAGGTCGAGCGGCTGGACCTGCACCTGCCTCGTGTCGATCCGGCCTTGTCGGTGGAGTATCACGTGCAGGCCCATCTGCACGATGAAACCGCGCCGGTGCACTACGTGGAGAACAGCCTGATCAATTCGCTATTTGGCCTGCTGTGCTGGCCGGTGATTTTTGCGCCGTTGCCGGGGGCGTTTTTCCACCCGTTCCAGCGCGGGCCGGTGGACCTGCTCAACGAAGACTTTCACCACCGACGTGCCGAGCTGTTCGCGGCCTGTTTCGCGCAGCTCGACGATGGCCGCTACCGGGACACCATCGTCCGTCGTTACACCGAAAAATGGGGCGTGCAGTCGCCTTTCGTGTTCTGGGGCGCGCTGTCCGAAGAGTTGCTCCATCAGGCCCTCGACTGCCTGCCTGCCGAACACCTCAAGCACTGGTTCAGCCGCCTGCTGCTGGATATCAAGGCCAACCGCGCCGGCATGCCGGACCTGATCCAGTTCTGGCCGCAGCACAAGACCTACCGCATGATCGAAGTCAAAGGCCCCGGCGACCGCCTGCAAGACAATCAACTGCGCTGGCTGGAGTTCTGTCACGAACACCAGATGCCCGTTGCCGTCTGCTATGTGCAGTGGGTGGAGCAGGGCGCATGACCCAGGAACCTGGCTACAGCATCGCCGTTCGGGCACTGTGCGAGTTCACCGCCAAGACCGGCGACCTGGACCTGCGCTTCACGCCGTCACCCACGGCCATGGAAGGGATCGTCGGCCATCGCACCGTGGCCTCGCGGCGTAGCGAGGGTTACCAGGCCGAAGTGAGCCTGGAGGGCCGCTACCAGACGCTGAAGATCAAAGGCCGGGCGGATGGCTACGACCCGGCCTGCAACCGCATCGAAGAAGTGAAGACCTACCGGGGCGACCTGGACAAGCAACCGGCCAATCATCGCCAGTTGCATTGGGCCCAGGCGAAAATCTACGGCTGGTTGATGTGCCAGAAGTTGCAACTGCCGCGGATCGACGTGGCGCTGGTCTACTTCGACATCGTCAGCGAAAAGGAAACCTGCCTCACGCAAAGCTTTGAAGCGGCGCAGCTTGAGGTTTTCTTTGAACAACAGTGCGCGCTGTTCCTCGCCTGGGCCGAACAGGAGATGGCTCACCGACAGGCGCGCAACCTCGGCGCTCAGACGCTGGCATTTCCTCACGCCGGCTTTAGGACAGGGCAACGCCACCTGGCTGAGTCGGTGTTCAAGGCCATCAGCACCGGCCGCTGCCTGATGGCCCAGGCGCCCACCGGCATTGGCAAAACCGTTGGCACCTTGTTTCCGATGCTCAAGGCACTGGCGCCACAGCGACTGGACAAGGTGTTCTTCCTCACGGCCAAGACCCCAGGGCGCAAACTGGCGCTGGATGCGGCCCGAGTGATTACCCAAAGCGCGCCCTCGATGCCGTTGCGGGTGCTGGAGATGATCGCTCGGGACAAAGCCTGCGAGCACCCGGACAAGGCCTGCCATGGCGAAGCCTGCCCGTTGGCCCGCGGGTTCTACGATCGGCTGCCGCACGCCCGTGCGGCGGCGAGCCAGATCACGCTGCTCGATCAGGCGGCGTTGCGCGATATTGCTCTGGCCCATGATATCTGCCCGTACTACCTGAGCCAGGAAATGGCCCGCTGGGCAGACGTGGTGGTCGCTGACTACAACTATTACTTTGACTTCAGCGCCTTGCTCTTTGGTCTGGCCCAGGCCAATGGCTGGACCGTCGCGACCCTGGTGGACGAAGCCCACAATCTGGTGGAGCGAGGGCGGCAGATGTACAGCGCGACCCTCGATCAGTCCGCTTTGGCGGCAGTGCGCAAAACCGCGCCCGAGACGTTGAAGAAGGCCTTGCAGCGGGTCAATCGCCAGTGGAACGCGTTGCATGAGCCCCAGGTTGCGGTCTATCAGGCGTATGAAAAACCACCGGAGAAACTGCTCCAGGCCCTGTCGCTGTGCACCACGGCTATCAGCGATTACCTCAATGACCATCCCCAGGGCCTGGACAGCGCTTTACAGGCGTTCTACTTCGATGCCTTGCAGTTTGCCCGGGTGGCGGAGTCCTTTGACGAGCACTTTTTGTTCGACATACACAAGCGTGAATACGGCCGCCAGCGAAGCGCATCGACCCTGTGCCTGCGCAATGTAGTGCCGGCCGCCTTCCTGCGACCCAGGCTGACGGCGGCCCGCAGCAGCGTGCTGTTTTCCGCCACCCTGAGTCCGCGGCATTATTATGCTGACCTGTTGGGCACCCCGACGGACACGGTCTGGATCGACGTGGAGTCGCCATTCCAGGCGCAACAGCTTGATGTACAGGTTGTCAGCCGGATCTCCACCCGCTTTGCCCACCGCCAGGCGTCCCTGGAACCTATCGTCGCGTTGATGGCCCGCCAGTTCAGCGAGCGCCCGGGCAATTACCTGGCCTTCTTCAGCAGTTTTGACTACTTGCAGCAAGTGGCCGGACTGTTTGCCGAGCGCCATCCGCAGATTGCCACCTGGTCGCAATCACGCGGCATGGGCGAAGCACCCCGGCAGGCGTTCCTTGAACGATTCATGGAACACAGCCAGGGGATTGGGTTTGCGGTGTTGGGCGGTGCATTCGGGGAGGGCATCGATTTACCGGGTTCGCGCCTGATCGGGGCGTTCATCGCGACCCTGGGGCTGGCGCAGTTCAACCCGGTCAACGAGCAGATGAAGCTGCGCATGGCGGCTATTTTCGGCGATGGCTACGACTACACTTACCTGTATCCCGGCCTGCAAAAAGTGGTGCAGGCTGCGGGGCGTGTCATTCGTACACAGCAGGATCGTGGGATGGTGATGTTGATCGACGATCGATTTGCTGAGGCGAGGGTGCAGCACTTGTTGCCGCGTTGGTGGTCAGTTAGTCAAGAGCAGCACAACTGCTGTGGGAGTGAGCTTGCTCCCACAAAGGATCTGTGGTGAATCTCATATCGCGACCAAGCTGCTGATTCCCACGGATTTAATCACTATTTCCGATGCCGCACTTGCTCCATACTTCGCAAAAAATCCTTCTGGATGCCTTGGCCAAAAAAATGCTCGAAGACGCCCCCAAGACCGCACTCATCAATCAGGAACAGCGTTTTCGCCTGCTCATCGACGCCGTGGTCGACTACGCCATCTACATGACCGACCCCTCCGGCATCATCACCAGTTGGAACTCCGGTGCCAGGCGTTTCAAAGGCTATGAAGAATCCGAGATCCTAGGCCAGCACTTCTCACGCTTCTACACTGACCAGGATCGCGCCGACGGTCTTCCGCAACGGGCGCTGGACACGGCCCTGCGCGAGGGGCGTTTCGAAGGCGAGGGCTGGCGGGTGCGCAAGGACGGAACGTTGTTCTGGTCCCATGTCGTCATTGATCCGATCATCGATAGCCAGAGCGGCGACTTGCTTGGCTTTGCCAAGATCACCCGGGACCTGACCGATCGCAAGATGGCCGAGGAAACCCTCAAGCAAAGCGAACAGCAGTTTCGCCTGTTGGTGCAAAGCGTCACCGATTACGCCATCTACATGCTCGATCCAGACGGCCAGGTGACCAACTGGAACCTGGGCGCGCAACGGATCAAGGGCTATCTTCCCGCGGAAGCCATCGGCCGGCATTTTTCGATGTTCTATACCCCTGAGGACCGTGACGCCGGTGAGCCTCAACGGGCCTTGAGCATCGCCGCCAGTGAAGGGCGCTTTGAAAAAAGGGGCTGGCGGTTACGCAAGGATGGCACCCGGTTCATGGCTCATGTGGTCATTGACGCGATCCGCAACGACACGGGGACGCTACTGGGTTTTGCCAAGATCACCCGCGACATCACCGATGCCACCCGTGCGCAGCAAGCCTTGGAACAGGCTCGCGAGGCGCTGTTCCAGTCACAGAAACTGCAAGCCATCGGCCAGCTCACCGGAGGCATCGCCCATGACTTCAATAACCTGCTGACGGTGATCCTCGGCAACCTGGAAATTGTGCGCAAGCGCATGCCCAGCGATCCAAAACTCATCCAACTGCTGGATAACGCCACCCAGGGCGCGCTGCGCGGTGTTTCGCTGACGCAACGGATGCTCGCGTTCGCCCGCAGACAGAAACTGTCCTCCGAATCGGTCGAGCTGTCGGCGCTGGTGCAGGGCATCAGTGGTTTATTGCAAAGCTCCATCGGCCCTTCGATCCACATTCAGACCGACTTTGCCCAGGCGCTTTCGCCGGTGTTGGCCGATGTCAACCAACTGGAACTGGCCATCCTGAACCTGGCGACCAACGCTCGGGATGCCATGCCGCAGGGGGGGCGGATCCTGATCTCGGCCCAGGAACGCTCCGACACCGAGGCCGGCAAGGACGCGCCGATGGCACCAGGGCGATACATTTGCCTGTCCATCACCGACGAGGGCGAGGGCATGGACGAGGCGACGCTGGCTTCGGCCGTGGACCCGTTTTTCACCACCAAAGGGGTAGGCAAGGGCACTGGCCTGGGCCTGTCCATGGTGCATGGCTTGGCCGAGCAATTGGGTGGCCGCCTGATACTCAAGAGCCGCAAAGGCGAGGGCACTACCGCTGAGCTGTGGTTGCCGATAGCCGACAACTCGGCGCCAGACAAAGTGCCGGCCCAGGCCACGACGACACCCTCGGTGAACGAGCTACGGGTGTTGGTCGTGGACGATGACAGCCTGGTACTGACCAGCACCCGGCTGCTGATCGAAGACCTGGGCCACCGCGTGCTTTGCGCCCCATCGGCGGCTCAGGCGCTACAGATGTATGAGCTCAATCCGGACATCGACCTGGTGATCACCGACATGGCCATGCCGCAGATGGATGGTGCGCAATTGGCGAAACTGTTGCGTGATCGTCATCCGACCTTGCCCATCATCCTGGCCACCGGCTACGCCGAACGCCTGGAAGGGTTCGCCACGCAACTGCCGCGCCTGACCAAGCCGTTCAAGCAGATTGACCTGGTGCAGGTCATTGGGCAGGCGATGAAGTAACTCCAGGCATGGCGCTGCCACAGGTTCATTCAGTATTTTTCCTGAACCCTCGCAAGTTCATCGCACACAGGCAGAACTGCAGCACGATCAACGCATAGGCGTCTGAATGCAGCCCCCAGATGACCCACAGGATATTGCTCGCGATAAAACAACTGAACCCGGCCACCCGCCGTCGGGGCTGACGTGAGCCGATCAGCCAGGCGGCCAGCACCGTCACCACCATCGCCGGCCATTGCACCCATCCAAGATAATCCACAGAGCCCTCCTCAAGCTTTCGGTGATCTAGAGACCGTGACGATCACTGAGCGTTTCGTTGAGCCCGGGTCGCACCTCTGGTCCGGTGGCCGGAACTTGCCTGTCCCTCATTTCTTCTAACAAGTCCCAAACCCACACCCGAGGCGCAGCCTGCGCAATGCCCAGAATACTCACCAGCCATACCCCGGATGAAGAACTGACGGAACACAATGCCAAGCTGTTCGGCTCGCCCAAGGAACGCCTGGATTTCTATCGTCGGGAGATCCAGTACGAAACCAGCATCCTGGCCAATCGAACCGATGCGTACCTGGCCGCCCAATCCTTCCTGGTGATCGCCTTTGCCTCATGCATGGCCAACCTGAACCCGGAGTGGGGCAAGTTGTTCACATTGATCGTCCCGCCGTTCCTGGCTCTGCTGGGCTTCCTGAGCTCGCTCAACGCCTGGCCAGGAATTCGCGCGGCTTACGAGATCATCGACCATTGGCATTTCAAGCAAAGCGAGTTGCTGCGCGCAGAGCCGTTGATGGGACTGGCCTACGACGAATCCCCGCTGTTCAGCAAACAGGAATCGACTCACAAGGGCTATCGCAAGTCGTTGCTGTTTTCGGTGCGTACGCCATGGATCTTTGCCGCGTTCTGGGTCTTGCTGGGGGCATACTCGGTTTATATCCAGGTGAGTGATCCAGGGGGCTGAAGCCTTAGCTCGATTTTTTGTGGCGCTCATACCAGGCCAGTATGGGTTGGGTACTCAAGCCATGGACCAAAATGCTCAGGGCCACCACCGACAGCGTGATATTGATGCACAACTGGACCATCTCTGGCTGTAAATCATGGTTCACCGCATAGAACAGATAAAACAGACTGCCGATGCCACGTATGCCGAACCAGCCAATCAGCAACCGTTGTGGCGTGTCCAGCAGCCGTCCCCAAGGCATCACCAGCAAGCTCAACGGGCGAATCACGGCAAACAGCAGACCACCGATGACCAAGGCCCGCCAGTCCCAATGAGTGGCAAGCGCCACCCCCAACAGCGTCACCAGAAACACTTCCATGGAACGCTCCACCAGACTGCCGAAGGCGAGCATGTCACTCATCATGACCCCCGCGGCCACCTGACCCTCTTCCATAGTCTCGGCGTCACCCCGGACCGCGTCCCGGGGGGTGACCGCTTCGTGCCCCACCACCGGTTGCACCAGGTGTTCTGCCGGGAGTGAGTGTTCATCCGTCGATTGCACCTCGGCTTGGCGCAGGCCCAGGCCAGCGGCGAACACCGAAAGAAAGCCATAACCCTGGAGGGCTTCGGCCACGACATAGGCCAGGGCAATCAGCGCCAGGGCCAGGTAATCGTTGGGCGAGAGGGTGCTGTCGGCGTTCTTGATGCGCATCGACAGGGTCAACCAGCCGATACCGCGGCCCATCCAGTAACCGGTGAGCAAACCGACCGGCACTGCCCACAGCACATCCTGCAGCATCCAGTCACCGAGAAAGCCAAGGTCGTCCTCGCGCAGCAACAACAAGCCCAGAATCACAAAGGGGAAGGCCGTGCCGTCGTTCAAGCCGGCTTCCCCCGACAGGCCAAACCGTACCTGGTCATCATCCCGGGCATCGTTGACCTGCACCAACGCCGCGAGCACCGGATCGGTTGGCGCGAGGATTGCGCCAATCAACAACGACACGCCCCAACCGAGACCAAACAGGTAATGCAGGGTCAAGGTCAGGCCCGCGATGGTCAGGATCATCACCGGGCCGGCCAGTGTGTAGGCCACGCGCCAACTACGGTCCTTGAGGGGCAAACGTAACTTGAGGCCGCTGACGAACAGCGAAAACACTACCGCGACTTCGGTGAGGTGCTCCATCCAGGCTGAGGAATCGGCAATGTCCAGCCTCAACAACTCCAGGCCCGCCGGCCCGATGGCAACGCCCAAACCCAGGCATATCGCCGAGGTGGTTACCGGCATCCAGCGCAGGTAGGAGGACGTCAGGGCCAAGGTCAGCAATACGGCGCCGAGCACCGCTACCCATACTGTGAAAATCATTGCTGCTCCTTGGATAGCTCGAAGGCATAGCTCGAAGGCATAGCTCGTAGGCATAGCTCGTAGGCATAGCTCGCAGGCACAGCCCCGAGTGAAACAGACACCGTCAAGCCAGTATCCGGCTCCTGTCGTTCATTCGAGGGTCTGAGCCAAGCGCCGGTTCCGTCAAAGCGATACGGCTCCGTTTATCCGGAGGACTTTCATCTCAAGGGAATTTTTCGTCATTCCCGGCGCTCTGCCAAAGTAGAGACGTGTTGATTCAGCGTCCTGCCGAGAACCCAAGAGGCCCTTATGACTGCGCTGACACCCCTCCAATCCCGGCCTGCCACCGTGCATTCATTCATGGATGCCGGGAGCGTGCGCCAATGCTATGAACGGCTGCTCCATGGCCCTGACGATGCTGACAAGCAAGCCGTCGCCCAGGCCTTCCTTCAGCAATGCGTGGGGCAGGCCGCGGCACTGCCCCTGGAGCTGCCCGACACCCCCACGGCTCTGCAAACCTGGGTCGAGCAACACAGTGCCGGTGTAGCCCGCCAGTACGCCGAGTATCTGGAGCGGCGCAAAAACGCCGGTCCACGAGAGTTTTTCACTTGCAAGGCCCACGCCTTGTATTTCCTGCAGGCAGTGGCGCCCACCAAACTGGTGGACGGCGCGTGGCTGTATGGCGTGCTCAAGCATTGGCACGACCACCGTTTCGAAGGGCTGCTGAGCACTTATCTGGAAGAGTTGGGCGACGGCAATCCCTCGCAAAACCATGTGGTGATATACCGCAAGCTGCTCGCCGAACACGACCTGTCGGACGCGCCGGACATTGAAGACGAGCGCTACCTGCAAGGTGCCGTGCAATTGGCCCTGGGCTATGGCGGCGATGAATACCTGCCTGAAGTGATCGGCTACAACCTGGGTTACGAACAACTGCCCCTGCACCTGTTGATCAGCGCTTATGAGCTGACTGAGCTGGACATCGACCCTTATTACTTCACCCTCCACGTGACGATTGACAACGCGAGCACCGGTCATGCCCACAAGGCCATCCAGTCGCTGCTGCAACTGATGCCGATGGAGGCGGATCGCGAAGCGTTCTGGCACCGGGTCACCCTGGGTTATCGCCTCAATGATCTGGGCCAAGGCAGCCGAACCATCATCGAGTCATTCGACCTGTATCGCGAAGTGCTGGACATGCTCGAACGCAAACGTCCGTTCGGCCAACACATGCATTCCGATTACTGCAAGTTCGAAGGCAAGACCGTCAATCAATGGCTGGCAGCGCCTGGACAGCTGGAAGGCTTCCTGACGGCGCTGCAAAACAAGGGCTGGATCAAACGTCATGAAGATCCGCAGAACAGCCGGTTCTGGACGCTGATCGAAGGGGCAGGCGCGGCCATGTTCGGGGTGTTCAGCCCCTATGAAAAACAGTTGCTGCACGACTGGATCGCCGGTGACTGGACGCAGGAGGGCGCCAAGAAAAGCCCGCGCCGCGCCCACGGTGCAGCGTGCGAGCCGCAGATGCCGATCGAGGACCCCGATGTACAGAGCCTGCAACAGACCCTGCGAGGCCAGACGCCCGATGCGCAGATGCAGACCCTGATGCCGTGGCTCTCGGCGCGCTGCCACAGCCATCCGGCCGGACTGCTGGCGACTCGTCGCTTCATCGAACTCAAATCCGCGCTGCGCTAGGAGCCCGCATGAATCAGGAAGAACGCCTATCCGAAACTGACCTGGCGCTATTGCAATTGGGCCGACGCCTGCAAGCCGACGGCTATCGCTTCATTACCCCGACACCCCTGACCCACGAACGCGTCAACCAACGACCTGGCAATGAACGCTCCAGAACCCTGAGGGATGTGTTCGGCTGGTCGCGCCCGTTTGCCCCGGGGCTGATCAGCGCCGATGAGCAGCGCCAGTTGCAGGAAGCCGAGGTGCTGCAAGCGCGCGACGGCCTGTTGCATAGCCGCGTGCGCTGGTCGAGCCTGGACGGCCTGCTGTTCGCTCATTCGCAATTTCCCACCCAAGCCAACGACGCGGTGTTTTTCGGCCCCGACAGCTATCGTTTCGCCCAACTGATCCATACTTATCTGCAACAGAACTTCACGGCAATACATCGGGCCGTGGACATCGGCTGTGGCGCCGGTGTCGGGGCGCTGGTCATTGCCCGCGCCCGGCGCGAGGCACAGGTGCTGGCCGTGGATATCAATCCGATGGCCCTGCGCCTGAGCGCGGTCAACGCGGCGCTGGCCGAGGTGTCCAACGTCGAGATCGCCCGCAGCGATGTACTCCAGGATGTGGAGGGCGACTTCGACCTGATCGTCGCCAATCCGCCGTACATGGCCGACCCCAGCGAACGGGCCTACCGCCATGGCGGTGGCGCACTGGGCGCCGGGCTGTCGCTGCGCATTGTCGAACAGGCCCTGCCACGGCTCACGCCCGGTGGCTCGCTGGTGCTCTACACCGGCGTGGCGATGGTCGATGGGCGTGATCCGTTTCTCGAGGCGCTTGAGCCTTGGCGCGACTCGCCGGACTTCGGCTGGACTTACAAGGAATTGGACCCGGACGTGTTTGGTGAAGAACTGCTCACCCCGGGTTACCAGGACGTAGAAAGGATCGCCGTGGTGGCGTTGGTTGTAACCCGCATCGGCGCGGGTATCGGAGGGACTATCGATGAACAGGCGACTGAAGTTCGGCATTGAAGAGGAGTATTTCATCACCGATCTGCAAACCCGTTGTATGCCGGATCAACCCTCAGCAGAGGTTGTCACGGCGTGCCAGGCGCTACTGGGCAAGCATTTCGCCCATGAAATGTTCCAGTGTCAGATCGAGATGGCGTCGCCTATTTTCCGCAACTTGCCCGAGGCGGCCGATTACCTGGCCCAGGTCCGCACAGGCCTGACCCAGCGCCTGGCCGCCCATGGCCTGGGCCTGCTCAGCGCCGGCTCGCATCCCATGGCGACCCAGGGTCTGCAGCCCACCGACGAACTGCACTTTCAGCAGCTGTTCGACGATTACCAGCGGGTGGCCAGACGGAGCGTGCTTTCGGGCCTGCATGTGCACGTGGAGGTGCCGGCCCATAAGGACCGTGTCCGGGTCATGAACGAGGTGCTGCCCTGGCTGCCGATGTTCCTGGCGCTGAGTGCTTCGTCGCCGTTCTGGAACGGCGCCTACAGCGGGTTCAGCAGCTACCGTCAGGTCGCTTGCGATGAATGGCCGCGCATGGGCGTGCCGGAGTTCTTCGAGGATGAGTCGGCGTTTGCCGGCTACGTGGACATGCTCATGCGCACCGGATCCATTCGCCAGCCCAGCGATTGCTGGTGGGTGATGCGGCCTTCGTCGCGTTATCCCACGCTGGAGCTGCGAATATGCGATGCCTGTCCGCGTGTTGAGGATGTCCTGTGCCTGGTCTCGCTGTTTCGGGTGATGGTGGCCCATGCTATTGCACTACCCAAGCCCGGCGCGCACTTCAGCCTGACCTCCCACTGGATCCTCAAGGAAAATCGCTGGCGGGCCAAGCGTCATGGAATCCTGGCCGAGTTCATCCTGGAGGGGCAGGAGCAGCCGATGATGATCGGTGAGTGGATCACGCTGGCGGAGCAGACCTTCGGCGAGACTGCCGCCGCACTGGGCGTTGAGGATGTGTTCAAGCAGGCACGTCGTATCGTCCAGGAAGGCACCAGTTCCGATCGGCAAATCGTGCTGTACGAACAAGGGCTGCTGCTGGGCGACTCCACCGAGCACGCCTTGAGCAGGGTGGTTGATCAGTTGTTGGCGGAAACCGCCGGGATGCCCGTGGCCGACCCGTCACTGTTGCAAGTGGCAGGTGGTCCATGAGCAGCAAGACCCTGGAGGATTACAACCGGATGCGTGACTTCGCCGCCACCCCGGAGCCGGCGGCCAAGCGTTCACGCAAATCGGCGAAAACCGCCCATGCCTTGCAGTTCTGCATTCAGAAGCACGACGCTTCACGGCTGCATTATGACTTCCGGCTGGAGCTGGACGGTGCGCTCAAGAGTTGGGCGGTGCCCAAGGGGCCGTCCCTGGACCCCAAGGTCAAGCGCCTGGCGGTGCATGTCGAAGACCATCCGCTGGATTACGCGACCTTCGAAGGCAGCATTCCCGAAGGCCATTATGGCGCTGGCGACGTCATTGTCTGGGACCGCGGCGTGTGGATTCCCCAGGGCGATGCCCATGAGGCCTATGAAAAAGGCCGGCTCAAGTTCGAGCTGCAAGGGGAAAAACTCAGTGGCCTGTGGAACCTGGTACGCACCCACATGCCCGGCAAGCAGGAGCAGTGGTTCCTGATCAAGCACCAGGACGCAGCGGCACGTCCCGAAAGCGAGTACGACGTGGTCCAGGCCGAGCCGGACAGCGTGCTCAGCGAGCGCACCCTTGTACCCAAACGCCGTGGCAAGGCTGCCGCCCAGGTCAAGGCAGTGCAGCAACCGAAAAAAGCCACCACGCCCAAACCGTCCAGAAAAACTTCGACCACGACCCTCAGCGGCGCGGTGGCCGGGGCGATTCCCAAGACGCTCAAACCGGAATTGGCCACGTTGGTAGAGCGCGCGCCTGAAGGCGAATGGCTCTATGAAATCAAGTTCGACGGTTACCGCGTCATGGCCCGCATTGAAAACGACGATGTCAGGCTGATCACCCGCAATGGCCATGACTGGACCCACAAGCTGCCCAAGCAGGCCGAAGCGCTGGCCGGATTAGGGCTGGAGTCCGCCTGGCTGGACGGTGAAATGGTGGTGCCCAATGAGCAAGGCGTACCGGACTTCCAGGCCCTGCAGAACGCTTTCGACGCCGGCAGCAGCAACAAGATTGCCTACTACTTGTTCGATCTGCCTTACCTCAATGGCATGGACCTGCGCGAAGTGCCCGTGCAAGAGCGGCGGGCCGCGTTGGCGGCAGTGCTTGCGAGCAACAAGAATCCGCTGTTGCGCTTCTCCGATGCCTTCAAAGAAACCCCTGAAGCCTTGCTCAACAGTGCTTGCCAAATGCAGATGGAAGGACTGATCGGCAAACGGATGGGCAGTGCCTACGTTTCCCGGCGCAGCAACGACTGGATCAAGCTCAAGTGCAAGAATCGCCAGGAGTTCGTCGTAGTCGGTTTCAGCGAGCCCAAGGGTGCTCGCAACGGCTTCGGCGCCTTGTTGCTGGGGCTGCACGATGCCGACAGCGGGCAACTGCGCTATGCCGGCAAGGTCGGCACAGGGTTCAACGAGCAAACACTCACAAGCATTCACCAGCAATTGTTGCCCCTGGAAAGAAAAGAGGCTGCGGTGGTCAACCCACCCACCGGATATGACGCCAAAGGTGTGCACTGGCTGGAACCGACGCTGCTGGCTGAAGTGGCGTTTGCCGAAATGACCAAGGAAGGCTCGGTGCGCCATGCCGTGTTTCATGGTTTGCGCAACGATAAACCAGCCGAGGCGATCACCCAGGAGCTGGCCAAACCCGTGAAAAAGACTGCGGAAAAAACCAAAGCCAAAACCAAAACCAAAACCACTCAGGCCCCAGCCATGGACGGTAAGGTGCGCATCACCCACCCTGAGCGAGTCATCGATCCCAGCAGCGGCACGACCAAGCTGCAACTGGCCGAGTACTACGCCAGCGTCGCCGAGTTCATCCTGCCGGAACTGGCCGACCGCCCGGTGGCACTGGTCAGGGCACCGGATGGCATTGCCGGTGAGTTGTTTTTCCAGAAAAACGCCGAGCGCCTGGCGATTCCTGGTATCACCACCCTGGACAAATCATTGACCGGGCAGCCGGTGATGATCATCAACAATCCCGAAGCGTTGATCGGCGCGGTGCAGATGAGCACGGTGGAATTGCATACCTGGAATGCCACGTCGGTGAACCTGGACAAGCCTGATCGCTTTGTTCTCGATCTTGACCCGGATCCGGCCCTGCCTTGGAAAAGCATGGTGGAAGCGACGCATCTGACCTTGTCGGTACTCGATGAACTAGGGCTCAAGGCGTTTCTCAAGACCAGCGGCGGCAAAGGCATCCACATTGTCGTGCCCTTGACCCGCAAGTTGGGTTGGGACGAGGTCAAGGGCTTCAGTCATGCGATTGTCAGCCACATGGCCAAGCTGTTGCCGGATCGCTTCTCGGCGGTCTCCGGGCCAAAGAACCGGGTAGGGCGGATCTTCATCGACTACCTGCGTAACGGCCTGGGCGCCACCACCATCTGCGCCTATGCCGCCCGTACCCGTGAAGGGTTGCCGGTGTCGGTGCCGATCTTTCGCGAGGAAGTGGCCGAACTCAAAGGCGCGAACCTGTGGACCGTGCACAACGTCCATGAGCGTTTGGCGCAAGTGGGTCACGAGCCTTGGGCGGGCCTGAAGAAGACCCGCCAAAGCATCACCGCCGACATGCGTCGACGCATTGGTATGAAAAAGACCGATAAATAGCTTGGTTCGATGCCTCCCGGACTCATCCACTTACCGGAACGCGCAGATATTCCGGCTGCAGGACGTTGAACCACAGCAGAATCATTTCCACCAGGATGGTCACCAGCACCAACAGCCCTACGCCCCATACGCTGGCCGAGTACAACAGACCTTGTTCCTTCTTGAGATTCATGAACTTGGGCAGGCCAACAAACAATAAAAAAGTCGAGTAGGCCGACGCCATTGCCAGCGCGATCACCGCCAGCCAGCGGTTGGGGTAGAGCCCGAAAATCCCGGCCAGGAAGTAGGGCGTGGCGGTGTAGGCGGCAAAACCAATGCACTGGTTGACCGTAGGGCGGGCATCGAAGGTGCGCGACATCCAGCGGATGAACAGCCCCATGAGCATCACGCCGGCCACGATGGTCAGGTACAGCAGCACACTCAGTTGAAGTGCGCTGGCAGTACTGAGCCGTACCGTTTCGTTTTCAGCCAGGCTCCAGCCGGTCCAGGTGGTCCCAATGAACAGGCACACCACGGGAATCAGGGCGAGCAACAACAGGTGAGCCAGATAGTGGCGCGGATGAGCTTGTTCCTGTTCGCGGATGTCTTTCCAGGCAAACTCGGGGTGGGTGAACAGTTTGACGAAAGGGGCGGACATGACGACCTCCTGATCAGTACAGCCTCTGGTGAGGCCCATACGGATTTGAGGTACAGGATCGGTCGGGGGTTCATTTATTTGGAGTGCCTGAGGAGGGGCGTGATCAGAGGGAATGAATCCATACGGCCGGGGTCAATCCATCAGCATCCCTGAAGGACTGTATGCCATGACCATTGCTTGCTCCCTGGTTGATTACTTGCGTGAACACGAGCTGCGCCTGACGACGGCCGAGTCCTGTACCGCCGGCAAGATCGTCACCTTGCTGGCCGAAGTACCCGGCAGTGGTTCGCTGATTGAAAGCGGTTACGTGGTGTATTCCCCGGAGGCTAAACAACGATTGCTGGGGGTCAACCCATGCACCATCGACACCTTCAATCTCACCAGCCGTGAAGTGGCCGAGGAAATGGCCCTCGGTGCCCTGCGCGACGCCAATGCCAACGTCGCCGTGGCCACCACCGGCATTCTCGGGCCGGATGACATGGACGGCATTCCGGCCGGCACTGTCTGTTTTGCCTGGGCGTTCGATATGGCCGGCGAGCGAGCGTTGTTCAGTCGCCTGGAAAGATTTTTCGGGACTCGCAACCAGGTCCAACTGTGGGCCGCCGAACATGCGCTCGTGCAGTTGCGGCACTTTCATCAACGCGCGCTGGCGGGTGAGCGCAGATAGGGGATCACCATGACCCATCCCACTGATCCCGAGGAATTGCGCAGCCGCCAGTTCCCGGTCCGCGAAGACATGGCCTACCAGCTCAAGGTCTGGCGTTTCGAGCGGGTGGGTTGGTACGTGTTGGTATTGCTGGTGATCCTGACGCTGCTTGGATTGTTCTCTCGTGGCCCGTTGAGCACCCGAAATGTACACAGCGCAGATGGCCGACTCGGCGTCGAGTACGAGATGTTCCACCGCAACGGTTCTACCAACCCCATGGTCATCCATCTGATGGGGCAGCCCAATGCCGTGCTGGAGGTGGAACTGGTCGGCCAGTGGCTGGAGGGTTTCGAGGTGCAAACCCTCCAGCCCCAGCCCGTGCGCTCGGCGAGTGCGGAGCGGGGCCTGAAGCTGTGGGTCCAGGCGGATGCCAAGGGAGAGGCCAGCCTTTATCTGTCACTGCTGGGCGATGGGCTGGGGCTCTATCACAGCCGTATCGACACGCCCGATGGCGCCACGGTCAGGTTCAATCAATTCATTTTTCCCTAGGTGACGTATGGACTCTGTGCTGCGGGCTGCCGCGATCTATGTGGCGTTGCTGGTACTGTTCAAGATCGCCGGGCGTCGCTCCCTGGCGGAAATCACCACGTTTGATTTTGTCCTGCTGATGATCATCGGCGAGGCCACCCAGCAGGCGTTGCTGGGGGATGATTTCTCGTTGACCAATTCGTTGATGGTGATCGTGACGCTGATTGCCATCGATGTGGGCTTGTCGCTGCTCAAGCAACGCTCCCAATGGGTCTCGCAACTGATTGACGGCGGCCCGACCATTATTGTGGAGGATGGGCGAATACTGAAGGCGCGCCTGCGCCATGCCCGCTTGATAGAAGAAGACATCATGGAAGCGGCACGGTCGAGCCAGGGAATCGAGACGCTGGAACAGATCAAGTTCGCGATTATCGAGCGTAACGGCAAGATTTCGGTGATTGCCAAGGAGCCGTGATCCCTTCACATGATCCATGACGAGGGCTACATCCCCTCGCCACAACAGCTGCCTATCATCGCTTGACTCACAGGATCGGCTTGCCGCCCGTAATCCCATACCGGGAACCGGAAATGTAGCTCGCCTCATCCGAAGCCAGCAGTACATAGATCGGCGCCACTTCCACCGGCTGGCCAGGACGGCCAAGGGGCGTCTGGGAGCCGAAGTTCTGTACTTCTTCCTCAGGCATGGTGGCGACAATCAGCGGTGTCCAGATCGGCCCTGGCGCCACGCTGTTCACCCGGATGCCCTTGGGGCCGAGCATCTGCGCCAGACCGCCGGTGAAGTTGGCGATGGCGCCTTTGGTGGTGGCGTAGGCCAGCAGAGTCGGCTTGGGCATGTCGGAGTTGACCGAACTGGTGTTGATGATCGAGCCACCCGCCTTCATATGCGGGACGGCGGCCTGGCAGATCCTGAACATCGAGGTGATGTTGATATCAAACGTGCGCACCCACTCTTCGTCGGGGATGTCTTCCAGGTTTTCGTGAGTCATCTGGAACGCGGCGTTGTTGACCAGAATGTCGATATGCCCGAAACGGGCGACGGTTTCGTCGACGATCTTGCGGCATTGGGCCTTGTCCGCCAGATCGCCGGGCAGCAACAGGCATTGGCGGCCGGCCTGTTCTACCCAGCGGGCGGTCTCCCTGGCGTCTTCATGCTCGTCCAGGTAGGAAATGGCCACGTCAGCGCCCTCACGGGCGAAGGCAATCGCCACGGCACGACCGATGCCGCTGTCGGCGCCCGTGATCAAGGCGATCTTGCTTTCCAGGCGTCCAGAACCGGTGTAGCTCTGTTCTCCGCAGTCTGGATACGGGTCCATCTTGCGTTGAGTGCCGGGCACCGGTTGGCTTTGTTTTGGGAACGGCGGGGTAGGGTAGTCAGTCATGACATTCTCCATGCTGGATGTGTAGTCGATGGAGGGTGGACTGTGGGCCTTCAGGCAGAGTTCGCTCGGATTCCGGGGCCGAGCGATGAGCGTGGTCCGAGCCCTTTTGCCAATCGCGAATCAACATCGGCTAATGTTGGACGAATGCAGATAAGGAGCCGGACAGATGTTCAGTCACATACAGATTGGCGCGCGGGACCTGCCAACAATGGTCGCGTTTTATGATGCCGTGCTGGGCTGCCTGGGGTTGGTACGCCTGCCCAGCGAAAACGACTCGGGCCCGCCGGGAGAAGGCTGGCATCAACCCGGCAAGCGTTGGCCTCAGGTGTTCGTGCAATTACCGTTCAATGGTTTGCCCGCGACCTGGGGCAATGGCATGCAAGTGAGTTTCGCCGCCGATTCGCCGCACACCGTACAGGCCGCCTGGGCGCAGGCCATCGCCCTGGGCGGCACCGACGAAGGCCCGCCGGGCCCGCGGCCCCAGTATTCGGAAGGGTATTTCGGGGCCTATTGCCGCGATCCGGAGGGGAACAAGTTGTGCTTTGTTTATGCGCCGGATATGGATGAGTAACTGAGCACTCTGTTTCTGGAGTGGACCTATTTGTGGCGAGGGGATTTATCCCCGCCGGGCTGCGCAGCAGCTGCGCAGCAGCCCTAAAACAGATCACTCGGTGTGTCAGGCTCATCTCATGGCTTTTCATTGGGGCTGCTGAGCAGCCCAGCGGGGATAAATCCCCTCGCCACAGATGAGCTCCGGTCACCTGGAGAAATCAGCCCCTGGCCTTCAAGCTTCGCTCCATCCGCGCAATCCCTTCCTCCAGCAGCGCCCGTGGGCAGCCGAAGTTCAAGCGCACGAACTGCCCGGCATCGTCACCGAAATCCAGTCCGGCACTCAGGCCTACCTTGGCTTGCTTCAGGAAAAAGCCCTGCGGGTCGTCCAGCCCCAATCCCGAGCAATCCAGCCAGGCCAGGTAAGTGCCCTGGGGCACGGTCATGGTGATGCCCGGCAGGCGGGTCTTTACGGCGTCGACCAGATAGTCGCGGTTGGCTTGCAGGTAAGCCTTCAATTCTTCCAGCCACGGGCCAGCTTCGCTGTAGGCCGCGCGGGTCGCTTCAAGGCCCAGGGCGTTGACGCTGTCGACCATGCCGGCCCGGGCACTGTTAACCCGCTCGCGGACCTTGGCGTTCTGGATGATGGCGAATGAAGTTTTCAGCCCGGCAATGTTGTAGGCCTTGCTGGCCGACATCAGGGTGATGGTGCGCTCGGCAATCTCCGGGCTGAGGGTGGCGGTGGGGATGTGCACACGACCGTCGAAGCACAGCTCGGCATGGATTTCGTCAGAGATGATCCAGGCATTCTGTTCCAGGCAGATATCTGCCACGGCCTTGAGTTCTTCCCGGGCAAACACCTTGCCCAGCGGGTTGTGAGGGTTGCTCAGCAACAACGCACCGCCCCCCTGCAACGCGTCACGCAGCGCGGCCAGGGGCGTGTGGAATTCGCCGTTGAGCGGGTTGAACGGCAGTTCAACCTTGTTCAGTTGCCAGTGAGCAGGGGCATTGCGCAGCGGCGGGTAATTGGGCACCTGTACCACAACGTTCTGCGCAGGCTCCACCAAGGCGTGCAGTGCCATGTTGAAGCCTGGTTCGACACCCGGCAGGAAGACGATCTGCTGAGGCTCGACGCGCCAGGCGTACTTGTTCCAGAGGTCCGCAACGATGGCGGCGCGCAGCGAGTCCTGGGCCACGCTGTAGCCGAGCATGGGGTGTTCGAGGCGTTTGTGCAGTGCGTCGATGACCACCGGCGGAGCAGGGAAGTCCATATCAGCCACCCACATGGGCAACACGTCAGCGGGGTAGCGACTCCACTTGGTGCTACCGGTACCGTGGCGCTCCAATACCGTGTCGAAATCGAAAGTCATGGGGGTTCCATCAGGTCTGGGAATGAGATGGCGAACATCATAAAGCAAAGATCAGTGAAAAAAGGAAGATGGCGTAGTGCCACTAACCAGGAGGAATCGGCTACAGTTCGATTCCGACACGCCGATAAGGCTTGAAGCCAGCATTGGTAACGGACCCTCCAAGCCCCCCGAAAAGGACAGCCCCCATGACATCGCCCGTGCGCTTTACGATCACTACCGTAAAGCTGATCGCATCATGCTGGGGTTACTCTGGCTCACTTTTGTCTACTCCCTGTGCCTGGCCTTCCTGCACTCCACCTTCAGCCAGGCGCTGCTGATAGGAGCGACGACCTGTCTGCTGACCACCGTGCTTTATCGCGGCCTGGGCGGCACCCGGGCCATGCGCTGTGTCATCGCCGTGGCGCTGATGGTCATGGCCGCCTTGCACATCAACCAGACCCGTGGCGTGATCGAGTTCCACTTCGGGATTTTCGTACTGTTGGCGGTGCTGACGTTCTACCGTGACTGGCTGCCGATCATCGTGGCCGCCGCCACTATCGCTATTCACCACGTCGGTTTTCACTGGCTTCAGCACCAGGGTTATCCGGTGTTCGTCATGGCCAACCATGGCGGCTGGACCATGATTTTCATCCACGCCTTCTACGTGGTGGTGGAAAGCGTGATCCTGATTTACCTGGCGAACCAGAGCCTGGCCGATGCCACGGAAAACCAGGATGTGCTCGACAAAGTGCTGGCCGCCGCTATGCAGTTGAGCAGTGACACCCAGACCCAGCGCAACCGGGGGGACAAAGTCTCTTCGTCCGAGCGTTTCGATCATTTCCTGCAGCAGATCACCAACCTGGTAGACGGCGTGGTGCGCGATACCCGCAACCTTTCGGACTTGGGTCAGGACCTTTCTCAAGTCGGCCAGACACTGGAGCACGGCGCCAGGCATCAGCTCAATGAAGTGGCACAGATGAGCGGCGCGATTGGCCATCTGGTCCAGGCCATGGACAGCATTGCCGGGCATGTCGGCCAGACGGTACAACGGGCCGGCCAAGCCAGTGAACAGGTCAGCCGCGGACGCAGCACCGTTGACCAGAGCCGCGAGGAGATTGTCGAGTTGGCCGGTCGCCTCAACCTGACCAACGAAACCGTGCAAGGCCTGGCCGAGCAGGCGCAACAGATCGGCCAGGTGCTGGACGTCATTAACAGCATCGCCGAACAAACCAACCTGTTGGCCCTCAACGCCGCCATCGAGGCCGCCCGGGCCGGGGAGCAGGGACGCGGTTTTGCGGTAGTAGCGGACGAAGTCCGGACCCTGTCGCAAAAGACCTCGACGTCCACCACGGAAATCCAGCAGATCATCGCCAAGCTGCAACAGGGCAGCCGTCAGGCAGCCCTCGCCATGCAAGACAGCCAGGAAGGGGTACAACGCTGCGTATCGGCCAGCCAACTCGCCTCGCAACTGCTGCATGCAGTGGTAGAGGACATCGCGGCGATCAACCACTTCAACGGCCTGATCGCCAGCACCACCCAGGAACAGTCCGAGGCCTCGAAGGGCATCAATGAACGCTTGCAAAGCGTCCAGGCCGTCGCTGAGCGCAACGCCGATAACATCGGCATTCTGACTCGGAGCAGTCAATGCCTGCCACCGTTGGCCGAACGCTTGGCGGTGTTGGGGCAGGCGTTTCATCGTAAAGGTGAGGCGGTTTGAGGTCTTTCACGCCGGGCCTTTTCAGTCCACGCCCGGTAAAGAAGGCTGGCGATTGACGGCAAAACGCACCTCACCTAGCATGACGCCATCATTTTGATATCTTTTTTAGTTTGGAGAAAAGTGTGCGGTTTAGAGCGCTTACGATTGGTTTTGTATTGATACTGGCCGGGTGTACCAACATTAAAGTCGAACCGGTGGAGCGCCAATATCAAATTTCGAAGATTTGTATTGAAGAGAATCCAAAAGTCGTCGTTGGCGACTTTGTCGATGGCTTGCAACTCCTCTTACGCAAGCACCATATCGAGAGCCAGCTCTACACCAGATCTGTGCCGAGCACCTGCGAGTACCGTTTGACCTATACCGCGATTCGCTCGTGGGATTTTTCTGCCTACCTGTCCGATGCCAGTATTTCTCTTTATAAGGGCAATCAAAAAATCGGCTTTGCGCACTATCATCTGACGGGGGAGGGAGGATTCGATCCGTCTAAAATGGCAACGGTCGAGGAAAAAATGGAGCCGGTAATCAATCAGTTATTGGGGCAGAACAAATGAGCGCGACAATAAAAAAAATAACAGGGCTGGTGCTCCTGCTCCTATTGACCGGCTGCGGCCATACAACTTCCAACCAACCCTATTTCGACCCTCCGTCGCCACCTCAAGGTAAGGCGCTCGTTTATCTGGCGCGGACGCATGTCATTCAAGGCAGCTTTTATGACAGCATATTCAGCATTAATGACAGCGCGGTAGTGGGCCTCAATGAACGGACCTATTCCTGGGTCTTCGTGAGCCCCGGCCAGCACAAGATAGCTGCTGGACAGAACAACCATCCCCGAAACGTATTCCTGAACCTGCAGATTGAAGAGGGTAACGAGTATTTCGTTGAATACACTCAGGAACACATGGTTGAGCTTATTCGGGCTCGGAATACGCAGGAAGGAAAAGCAATGGTAAGGGGTTACTCGTACATCCCCGTACGATAGTGAATCTGGAGATACACTCCATCACGTCATCTTGAACGGCAACTCACGCATTGGCTTGCCCGTCAGGCTGGCAATGGCATTGGCAAAAGCCGGAGCCAACGCCGGCAGGCCGGGCTCGCCCATCCCGGTGGGTGGTTCGGCGCTTGGCACGATGTGCACGGCAAACTCCGGCATGTCGGTAATGCGTGGAACGCTGAAGTCAGCAAAGTTGCTCTGCTGCACGACGCCGTCTTTCAAGGTGATGGCGCCGCCCGGCAGGCACATCGACAATCCCATCAGCGCGGCGCCTTGCACCTGAGCTTCAACACTGCGCGGGTTGACCACCAGGTTGCAGTGCACACCCGCAGTCACTTGGTGCAGCACCGGACGGCCACTCTGCACCGACGCCTCAACGACGTAAGCCACCACCGAACTGAACGACTCGTGCACCGCCACGCCCCAGGCATGGCCAGCCGGTAGCGGGCGTTTGCCGTATTCGCTCTTGTCCACCGCCAATTGCAGCGCTGCGCGATGGCGCGGGCTTTGATCGGCGAACAGCTTCATCCGATAGGCCACCGGATCCTGCTTGGTTGTACGGGCGATCTCATCGATCAAGGTTTCCATTACAAAAGCCGTATGGGTGGAGCCTACGCTGCGCCACCAGAGGATGGGGACGTTGACTTTCGGGTGATGGACCGTCAGGCGCATCGGCAGCGGATAAGGATCACGCATACCTTCCGTGGCGGTGGGGTCGATGCCGTTCTTCACCCGGCCCCCAAACACGGTGTCGGTAAGAATGGATTGCCCGACCAGGGCGTGATCCCAGGCCAGTACCTTGCCAGCGTCGTCAAAACCGATGCGCGCGCGATGCAGGTGCATGGGGCGATAGTAGCCGCCCTTGATGTCGTCTTCCCGGCTCCAGAGCGTGCGCACAGGCGCGTCAAGCCCCTCAGCGCGGGCGGCTTTGGCCACTTCGCAAGCCAGCACGACAAAGTCGCCGGTGGGCACGCCGCGCCGGCCGAAACCACCGCCGGCCGTCTGCACGTTCAGCTGGATTTGCTCGGGTTTGAGATTCAGTACCTTGGCGGCCGCCGCACTGTCGCCGCCGGGAAACTGCGTGCCGACCCACAGTTCGGCGCGTTCTTCGCCGAGCTGGACAGTACAGTTCAACGGCTCCATGGGGGCGTGGGCGAGGTAGGGGAATACGAACTCAGCTTCCAGTTGATGCGGCGCGGTTGCCAGCGGCGTCATGTCGGCATCGAAGCGCAGTGGGCCGGGCTGGCCGGCCAGCTCCCGGTACTGGAGCAGTTGTTTTTCGCTGTCCACCTTTTCGACGGACGCAAGGTCCCACTCCAGCTTCAAGGCATCGCGCGCGAGCTTCGCCTGCCAGTAGCTATCGGCGACTACCGCGACACCTTCGGCGCCGCCGTCCAACGGCACGCGCAATACCGCTTTCACGCCCCGGGTGGCGCGTGCCGCGCTGTCATCCAACGAAGCGATTCTGGCACCGAACACCGGCGGGTGGGCGACCACGGCAGTGAGTTGCCCTGGCAGATGCATATCGATGCCGAAGTCCTGCTGGCCGCTGCTCTTGGCCTTGGCATCGATGCGCGTGGTGGCATGGCCAATGATGCGAAAGTCCTTGGGGTCCTTGAGTGTCACCTTTTCCGGCACAGGCAGCGCCATAGCGGCCTCGGCCAATTCGCCGTAGCTTGCCTTACGGCCCGCCGGGCCGAGCACCATGCCGGCTTGGGTGCTCAGGCTGGCCACGTCCACGTTCCAGCGTGCTGCCGCCGCCGAGAGCAGCATGGCACGAGCACGGGCGCCAAGTTCGCGGTACTGGGTATAGCTGTTTTTGATCGAATTGGAGCCGCCAGTGAGGTGTATACCAAAGATCGGATCCTGATAAGCAGCATCACCGCTGCCGTTGCGGGCTCGCACCAGACTCCAGTCGGCATCGAGCTCTTCGGCAAGAATCATCGGCAGGCTGGTTTGCACGCCCTGGCCGAATTCCAACCGGTTGATCGTCACGGTGACTTCGCCGTTGGGCGCGATCTGTACGAATGCCGAAGGTTGCTGATTCGGCTTGAGTGGTACTGCGGCGTCGCCGTTGGCCTCTTGCGCCAAGGCAAGATGAGGAAAAGCGCCCAAGGCCAGACCGCCGATGCCGACAATCTTGAGGAAACTGCGGCGGGGAAGGGTGGTAGGGCCGTCAGCCTGATCGCGCTCAAGCATGTGCTGTAAAGCGCGGGGAATCTCGTCTGGAAAAATCTCGTTCAACATGGCGAACTCCGGTCAGGCAAGGGTTTTGGCGGCATCTGCCACGGCAGCGCGGATGCGCGCGTAAGTGCCACAGCGGCAAATGTTGCCGGCCATCGCCGAGTCGATTTCGGCCGCCGTAGGCTGCTTGCCCTTGGGCTGGGCTTTGAGAAACGCTGTCGCGCTCATGATCTGGCCGCTCTGACAGTAGCCGCACTGCGCCACGTCGTGTTTGACCCAAGCCTCATGCACGGCGGTGCCGACCGGGTCACTGCCATCTGTGGCCGCCTCGATGGTGGTGATCTTCTTGCCTTGGGCGGCGGCGATTGGCGTCACGCAGGAACGAATGGCCTGACCATCCAGGTGAACGGTGCAGGCGCCACACAGGGCTGCACCACAACCAAATTTGGTGCCGGTCATGCCCAGCGCATCGCGCAGGGTCCAGAGAATCGGGGTGCCTGGGTCTACGTCGACCGTATACTCACGGCCATTGATGTTGAGGGCGCTCATAGCGATTCCAGCTCCAGAAGGTTTGACTCTGGATAACTATAGGAAGCAATTCTGGGGGCTGGTTGCATAATCCGCGCGGATGATTGCCCAATCGTGCGAATCTGCCGACGTTGGGCAAGCGCTGATAAAGAGCCAGGAGCGTTTCACGCGAGTTCGACGCCCTGGCCCTGAATTGCGCTGGATGCTTACATCAAGGGAATGCTGTAACTCACGATCAGGCGATTCTGGTCCTGGTCGCGAGCCACTTCGCTTCGGGACATCGCGTTGCGCCAGCCAAAACCCAGGTTCTTCAGCGTACCGCTCTGGATCACATAGTCCAGGGAGATATCGCGCTCCCACTCACTGGCGTCCTGACCGCTGGCGGTCTGGATATTGTCGCCCTTGAGGTACATCACCGACGCCCTCAATCCCGGCACGCCAAGCGCGGCGAAGTCGTAGGCATACTGGGCGAACGCCGTGCGCTCACCCGCCTGGATGAATGTCTGAATAGTGCGGTCGGTGTAGAGATAAAGGCTGGCGCCGGCTTCGCCTTTACCCACCAAGCCACCCTGGTTGAGTTGGGCAAAGTTGCTGTCTTCGGAAACGCTTTGATAACCCGCGGTAATGGCATGGCCGCCCAGCGAGTAAATGAACGCCGCACTCCAGGTATCGTTGTCGATTTCCCCGCTGCCGTCCTTGGTGTAGCCGCCCAGTTTGTAACCACTGGCGCGACCGGCGGCGCTGCTGTTCTTGCCATCGGACGTGGTCTTGAAGTAGCGCAAGTCGGTTTTCAGCGAGCCGTATTCGCCCAGCGGCAATACATGCAACAAACCGGCGAAGTGCTGTTGGTAATAGTCTTCGAGATTGGCGTAGTAATACTGTGCGGTCAGGTCCTTGGTCAGTTTGTAGTCGCCACCGGCAAAGGTGAATTTGTTGCTTTCCTGGCTGCCGCCCGCAACGGCCAGCCCGGCGCGGTCACTCGATGCACGCCCGGTGGCGTGTTCCAGTTGGCCGGCGGTGAACGTCAGGTTGTCGATTTCACTGCTGGTGACTTGGCCACCTTCGAAAGTTTGCGGCAACAGACGGCCATCGTTGGACACCAGGATCGGCAGTTTCGGTTGCAAGGTGCCGTAACGCAGTTCGGTCTTGGAGACGCGCATCTTCGCCGTTGCGCCGAGACGAGCCCATTGGTCGGCAGCCTTGTCACCGTCGTTGGGAAACATCGAGCTGCCAACATGGCGACCCGCGCCGCTGTCGAGTTTCAAACCCAGCAGGCCGATGGCATCCAGACCAAACCCCACAGTGCCGTCGGTAAACCCGGACTGATAATTGAGCATGAAGGCCTGTCCCCATTCCTCAGTCTTCGAGGGCGCGGCGGTACCGTCACGGTTATCGTTGTTGAAGTAGAAATTGCGCAAGTTCAAGTTGGCTTTACTGTCGCTGACAAAATCAGCAGACGCCAACGGGCTCAAGACAATACACACGCCGCCGGTTAATAAACTCAGTACGTTGAATAGAGCTTTCATCAGGACGAACTCCAGCGCGGAACCTTTGTTCCGGGCACAGTGAAAAGGCAGCAGGAAGCCCTCGGCCGATCACATGATTGGCCGATGCGTTCAATAACTCGTTAGAAAATCTTCAATGAATAGAGTGGGGTAGGGATTAAATCTCCAAAGCAGGTCATCAGTAAAAGTCCCTGGGTTATCAGTCGATCAATCCATGAGCGTCATAAAACGGATACGGTCCGGGATACTCGCCAAACACGCCGTTATGGGTCACCAGTGCCTGCCCATGCCAGTGGTGCAGCAGATACCCCGGCGGTTCCAGATTGAAATGCGCGGGAGCGGTTGGCTGTAGATCCAGGACGATCTGATGTGAGGTACCGGGGCACACGCAACTCAGGCTGCCGCCGAAACGCCGTTGCATCGACCGATGCAAATGCCCGCACAGCAAGCGCTCCACCTGCGGGTGTCGGGCAATGACCTGCTCCAGTGCCGCCGCGTTGATGAAGGGTTCACGGTCCATATGGCCAATCCCGCTTACAAACGGCGGGTGATGCAGCACCAATAGCGTCGGCGCATCGGGACGACAGGCCAGTTGTTCATCGAGCCAGCGCAACTGGCTGTCCAGGAGCTGACCGCCATGGGCACCGGGAATGGTGGTGTCCAGGCCAATAAGGCGTAGCGGATGCTCCTCCACCACCCAGTCCAGGGGGGCGTCAGCCCGTATCGGTAGGTAGCTGTGGTCGGCAAATGCCGCCCGCAAATGCTCGCGATTGTCATGGTTACCAGGCACCAGGTAGCAAGGCATGTGCAGGCGCGCCAGCTCAGGGTGCAGCGCGGCATATTCATCAGGGCGACCGAAGTCCACCAGGTCGCCACTGACCACCACGATGTCGGGACGCGGCACCTGGGTGTTCAAATGATCCACCGCACGACGCAATGCAGCGAGGGTATCGACAACGCCGTAAGTCAGTTTTTGTCCGGCTTTAAGGTGCAGATCGCTGATCTGCGCGATGAGAAACGGATGATTCAAAATAAGCCCTCTGCAAACACAAAGATCACGATGACAGGGTGAACAGCACTTGTGGCTCGACGGCCAGGGCAATCAGGGCACCGGGGGCATGGATAGCGCTATCGGTGCTGTCCACCAGCAAAGGCTGAGCCGCACCCACATCCACCAGCAGACGGCTTTGAGCCCCCTGGAAAAACTGGCCCACCAGACGCCCGTGCAGATGGCCCTCACTGTCCATCACCCGCAAATGCTCGGGGCGGCAATAGACAGTGGCGGGTAGGTCGGCGCCATTCCATGGCAACTCACCGCCACTGACCTTCAAGCCATGGGGCGTGTGCTCGATCACCGAAAAAGCATTGAGATTGCCGACAAAACGGGCGACGAACGCGTTGGCAGGTTGCTGATAGATGTCCCGCGGGCTAGCCAGTTGCGCGACGCGGCCATGCTCCATGACCAGGATGCGATCCCCCAGCGCCATGGCTTCACCCTGATCGTGGGTGACGAACACGGCGGTAATGCCCAAACCGCGTAGCAACTGGGCCAATTCGCTGCGCAGGCGTTCTCGTAGTTGCGCATCCAGCGCCGCCAACGGTTCGTCGAGCAGCAATACCCGGGGCCTGGGTGCCAGGGCGCGGGCAAGGGCGACTCGCTGGCGCTGACCGCCGGACAACTCGTGGATACTGCGCTTGCCGTGATCCTGCAAGCCGACAAGTTCCAGCAACTCCAAACAGCGCTTGTTACGCTCGGCGGGTGACACACCGCGAACTTTCAGGCCGTAAACAATGTTGCCGGCCACATCCAGATTGGGAAACAGCGCATAGTTCTGGAACACCATGCCCACGTCGCGACGTTCGATGGGGAGGCGGGTGACGTCGCTGTCGCCAAAAAATACCTGGCCCACGTCCGGACGCTCCAGACCCGCGATCAGGCGCAGGGTGGTGGTTTTACCGCAACCGGACGGGCCGAGGATCGCCAGGGTTTCTCCAGCCTCAATGGTCAGGTCCAGGTCATGTACGGCAACGGTGCCGTCAGAGAACGCCTTGCGACAACCCTTCAGGCGAATAGTGGTTCCGCTCATCGATTTGCTCCACGGGAAAGGCGCGCGCTGATGGCCTGCAATGCAACAAGCAGCGGCACAATCATCAACAGGAATATAAGGGTGTAGGCGCTGGCGACTTCCAGCCTGGCCGAGGCATAGCTGTCGGCCAGGCCCACCGGCAAGGTTTTGGTCATCGGGGTATGGAGCATCCAGGTCAGGTTGAACTCACCCAACGACAGGGTGACGACCATCAAGACCCCGGCGAGAATCCCCGCCCGACAGTTGGGCACCACCACGCTGAAGAAGCGCCGGACCGGCCCGGCACCCAGGCTCGCGGCGGCTTCTTCCAGGATCGGCAGGTGCTGGCGTTGCATCACCGCCATCACCGGGCGCACCAGAAATGGCAGAGTGAACAGCACGTGGCCGACGAGAATGAATAACCAACTGCTGCGAAACCCGCCGAACTGACCATAGGTGAGCAGCAATGCCAAGGCACTGGCCAGACCGGGCATCGCCACCGGCAACACCATCAGTTCCTCGAACGCGCGGCTAAAGCGGTTGTTCATCCGTACCAGGGCGTAAGCCGCCGGCACACCCACCACACAGACACACAGCGCACAGGCGGCGGCCAGTTGCAGGGACAGCCAGACCGTCGGCGAATACGCCTGCCAGACCTGCAGCAGCCAGTCGAACGTCAGGCCGCTGGACAGCCCTTGGAAGTAATTGCGCGTCAGCCCGGCGAGCAGTGACATCACCACAGGCACCAACATGAAAGCGCACACCAGCAAGGTAAACACCAGTTGCCCGACAAACAGCGTTGAGCGTTTCACAAGACTGTCCTCGAATCTTTGGCCAGCCGCCGGGCCAGCAACAGAACCGCCCAGGTCACCAGCCCCAACACCACCGACAGCGCAGCGGCCACGGCGAAATTGGCGTAATTGGTAAACACGTTGTAGATCGCCACCGGCGTCACGTTGAGCCGGGTACCCAGGGTGAAGGCGGTACCGAACGCGCCCATGGAGGTGGCAAAGCAAATCGCCCCGCAGGAGACCAATGCCGGCGCCAGGCCGGGGACAATGACGTCACAGAGCACACGCCAATGGCTGGCTCCCAGTGAACGAGCGGCCTCTTCCAGGCTGCGATCCAGGCTTTCACAAGCAGCCATCACCGTAAGGATCACCCGCGGAATCGAGAAATACAGGTAGCCGATGCACAAGCCCATCAACGAGTAGGCAAAAATCCAGCGCTCACCCACCAGGCCGAGCCCCAGGGTGGCAAACAAGCCTTGGCGGCCGGCCAGCAGGATCACCAGAAAACCAACGACCACGCCGGGAAATGCCAGCGGGAAGGTCAACAAGGCGACAAGTACCGAACGGCCGAAGAAACGTTGGCGACTGAGAAAAAATCACTGAAGCCGCCCACTAACAACGCCGCGAGGGTCGTTGCCAGTGCCAGCAGGCAGGTCTGCGCCAGACTGCCCAGGTATTGCGCGCTGCTCAGCACCTGCCAATAGCCGCTGTCGCTACCATCGCGACTTTGCCCACCGAGCAAGACCAGGTGCGCCAGCGGCAACAACCAGAAGGCGAACAGCACCGCCGCCGCGGGCGCAAGCGCCCAGGCAGCGGTCGGCCGCAAGCGCGGCACCATGGCCCAGCCCGACCGTACGTCTCGGGCTTTTACTGCCGAGACGGTCACTTACTTGACCTCGCTCAGATAACGTGCGGAAAAGGCTTCCTGCGCCGCGGCCATCTGCTCGTAGTTGACTACGCCGGCCCGGGCGTAATCGCTGTCGGGCAGGAACTGCGCGGCAACATCGGCAGGCATCTTCATTGCCCGCACCGGTCGCAGGTACGCCTTGGCCCAGAGCGCCTGGCCTTGCTCGGACAAAACGAAATCCAGGACCTTCTCGGCGTTGGCCCGATGGGGGGCGTTGTCGACGATGCTCATCACGTAAGGCACGCTGATGCTGCCTTCCTTGGGAATCACAAAGGCAACGTTGGCCTTGTCTTTGTAACGAGCCCGATAGGCGTTGAAGTCGTAGTCCACCAGAATCGGCAACTCCCCGGACAGCACCCGCGCATAAGCCGTCTGCTTGGGCACGATCGGTGAGTTTTTCGCCAGCTTTTTGAAGTAGTCGATGGCTGGGGCGAAGTTATCCAGATTGCCGCCCATGGCCTGGTTGATCGCTACCGCCGAGACGTACCCAACGAAAGCACTGGACGGGTCAAGGTAGCCGACCATGCCTTTGTACTCAGGCTTGAGCAGGTCGGCCCAGCTTTGCGGCACGGGCAGACCGCCCAGCGCATCGACGTTGACCATGATGCCCAGGGTGCCGGAGTGAATGGCAAACCAGTGTCCCTCGGGGTCCTTCAAACCCGCCGGGATCTGCTCCCAACCCTTGGGTTTGTACGTGCCGACCACCTCGGCTTTTTGCGCCTGCAAACCGAACGTCACGCCGTAATACACCACGTCCGCCACCGGCGCGGCCTTCTCGGCGACCAGTTGCGCCAATGCCTGTCCAGAGTTCTTGTTGTCCAGCGGAACCTGGACGCCAGTGGTATCGGCAATCGCCTTGAGCTGCGTGCCCCAATCGGCCCATTCTGGTGGACAGTTGTAGCAAATCGCCGTTTCGCCGGCCTGGACCAAGGTGGCCGCGCCGCATAACAGCAGTGTCGCCAGGGTTTTACGCAAGTGGAACATCAAGCGTCTCCTCGTAGGGTTGAGTGCTTTCGCCCGGCCGGATATGACAAGGCAGGCAATGGGAAACCGGGGTGGCGCCAGCGATCTGCGCCAACAATTGATCAATCACGGTGCAGGCCAGTGCCTCGATGGGCTGAACAACACTGCACAGCGTCGGATGCATCTGGGTGCCGAGGGCGATGCCGTCAAAACCGATGACCGAGAGTTGCCGAGGCACTTGCCAGCCGTTGCGGCGCAGTTCGGCGATCAAGCTGATGGCCAGCAAATCGTTGGAACAAACCAGCGCACTGAGCGCCTGGGGGCCATGCAATAACGGCTCGATGGCGGCGAAGTCAGCCTGGGTATGGGCGGGCATTTCAATCACCGGCAGGCTGGCGAGACCGGCTCCATGCATTGCCTCGCAATAACCGGCATAACGCAGGCGAGCACGGTCCGATTGCAGGGCAGGGCCGGCGACCATGCCAATCCGAGTGTGCCCGGCGTCCAGCAGATAACGGGTGGCGAGCGCCATGCCGGCGCGGTTGTCCACCGACACCGCGCTGTAATCCGGATTACCCGGCTGGTGATAAGCCAGCACAAAAGGCGTGTCCTCGCTGTCCAGGCTTTGCAGCACCCGGTTGCTCTCGGCGTCGGTTACCGTGAGGACCAGCCCATCGACACGCTGTCGCAGCAACTCCTCGACGACCGCGCTTTCGCGCTCGCTGCTGTAATCGGTGGTTGCCAACAACAGGTTGTAACCATGCACGCGTGCAGCACGCTCCATCGCCTGAAACTGTTCGGCGAACACCGGATTGAGCAGGTTGGGCACCACGACACCGATCAGCTTGGTCACTTGCAGGCGCAGTTGGCGACCAAGACGGTTGGGCCGAAACCCCAGTTGGCGCGCTGCGGCGAAGACCTGTTCACGGGTAGCCGGACGGACCACTTCAGGGGAGGCAAAGGCTCGCGCCGCGGTTGCCCGCGAAACCCCTGCCAGCCGTGCAACTTCTTTCAAATCAGTCATTGTCACTCGCTTGAGATCGATCTCATTGGCGAGGACAGTACTCAGGATGTATGGCGTTTCGACGACGCAGTGATGACGATTTGATGTCAGTTGCTGCTATCTATCGTTGAGGGTCTGCTGCAAACCCATACTGCCGGGCGGACCACACCACCGCCAACGTCAGCAGCAAGAGCGCGACCAGCACAGGCGCAAACGCAACGACACCCAGATGATCGAGCAGGATGCCCCCCACGATCCCGCCGCCGGCAATGGCGACGTTCCAGGCCGTGACCAGCATCGACTGGGCGAGATCCGCCGCGTCTCCGGCCGTCTTGGCAATTGCCGTTTGGAACAACGTCCCGGCCCCGCCAAAAGCGACTCCCCAGGCCGCCACGGCGGTGTAGATCGCAGCAAGGCTGTCGCTCATGGCGCCCAGTGTCAGGGCCGAGATGGCGAAAAGTGCCGTGCTGGCAAGGGTCAATGCCCGTAGATGGCGATCGATCAGCACGCCGACGACCCAGATGCCCAGCAACGAGGCGCCCCCGAAGACCAGCAGCACCAGGTCGATCCGCTCGCCCAGGCCTGCCGCCATCAGGAACGGGGCGATATAGGTAAAGAGAATGTTGTGCGCCAGAACAAAGGCCAGCACCACACACAGCACCGAGCGAACGCCTGGCAGGGTGAAGACCTGGCGCAAGGCAAGACGTTTGTCGGTGGTTTGCCCGGGAAAGTCAGGCACTTTGAGTCGCACCCAGACCATCAAGGCGACGGCGAACAAACTCATGATGGCGAAGCTCATCCGCCAGCCGATCAAATTACCGAGCAAGGTGCCGGCCGGTACGCCCAAGGATAACGCCAAGGGTGCGCCGACCATGGCAATTGCAATCGCCCGACCTTTCTGGCTCTCGGGCACCATGCGCGCGGCATACCCGGCTAACAAGGCCCAGAGCAGCCCGGCCGATACGCCACCCAGCAAGCGGGCAACGATCGTCAAGCCGTAATGGGACGAAAACGTTGTGACCGTATTGGCCACGGCAAAACCGGCAATCGCCAGCAGCAAGAGCGACCGGCGCCGCATGCCTTGGGTCGCGGCCGTCAAGGGAATGGCCGCCAGCAAGGACCCTATCGCATAGACCGTGACCAACTGGCCGGCGAGGGCTTCGGAGATCGCCAGCCCTTCGCTGATCTGTGAGAGAAGGCCGGCGGGCAAGGCTTCGGTGAGAATGGTCACGAACGCCGCCAACGCGAGGGCGAACAGTGAACCGATGGGGAGCGGCGCAGCATCTTGAACGACCTCGGCATCGGCGTCGATATGGGTATTGGCAATCGTCATGTGTCACCTGCTTGGCGCGCTTCTGACCCGCCGGATGGCGGCGTCAATAGCAGATTGATAAGTGTCGACTACGGTAAGTGCCGCTCTTTGGCGAGACAAGAATGCTAGAGTGCGCAACACATCGGAAAAAATGTCCGCAATGGGAGCCTGGCGTGGAATCACTGAGCGGGATTGATTTTTTTGTTCGCGCGGCCGAAACCCGCAGCTTTTCAGAGGCGGGCAGGGCGCTTGGCATTTCGTCTTCGGCGGTGGGTAAAAGCGTGGCCCGACTCGAGGAAAGGCTGGGTGTGCGGCTGTTTCATCGCAGCACGCGCAGTATCACGCTGACGGCAGAAGGGACGCTTTTCCTCGAGCGTTGCCGACGCATTCTCTGCGAAGTCGAAGCGGCCGAATTGGAACTGTCGGAAACCCGCAAAGCGCCGCGGGGCAAATTGCGCGTGAGCTTGCCCCTGGTTGCAGATTTGGTCATGCCGACGCTGATGGCTTTCATGCGCCGCTACCCCAGTATCGAATTGGACCTGGATTTCTCCGATAGGCTGGTGGACATCATTGAGGAAGGTTTTGATGCCGTCATTCGGACCGGAGAGCCAAACGACTCCCGGCTGATGTCCCGCCCGTTAGGCGCGTTCAAGCTCGTCGTGGTCGGTTCGCCCCGGTACTTCGCCGAACACGGCACACCGCAGGTGCCGGCGGATCTGCTGCGCCATGCCTGCCTGCTATACAAATTCCCCAGCACTGGCAGGCTGCAGGTCTGGCCGGTGAACGGGGAAGGGCAGTCCGATCTCAACCTGCCGGCCACCCTGGTCTGCAACACCACCGAGGCGTTGCTGTACGTCGTGCGCGATGCATTGGGGATTGCCTGCGTACCGGATTTCACCGTGCGCGATGCCATCGTCGCCGGTGAGCTGGTCACCGTCCTCGACGAGTTCAATCGGCATCAGAGCACCTTCCGCATGCTCTGGCCCTCAAGCAAGCACCTGGCGCCGAAACTGCGGGTGTTCATTGATTTCATGAGCAGCGAATTGTTCAAGTGACTCACGGGGATATGTCCCAACCCTGTAGGAGCCTGTTCAGATCAAGGGGCCTTGTTCTCGACCAAACAGTTTCCGCCATCCACCACGATGACTTCGCCAGTGAGGTAGCTCGCCTCTGAAGACGCCAGGAAAGCAACCACTGCAGCCACCTCTTCGGGACGTCCGGCCCGGCCCATCGGCGTGTAACCTGCCGCCTTGGCTTCCTCGGCAGTGGTCGACCCTGTGCTGATCCAGCCGGGAGCGACGCTGTTTACAGTGATCCCTTGCTGGGCGACTTCAAGCGCCAGGCTCATGCTCATTCCAACCATCGCGGCCTTTGCGGCGCTGTAAGCCGCTTCGCCGGGGTTACTGCAGCGGGTGCCGGTAGTGGAACTGATGTTGACGATGCGCCCGTAACGACGCGCCCGCATCCCGGGCAGCACCGCCCGTGTAAGCAGAAAAGCCGTGGTCAGGTTTCGCGCCAGTGTCAGGTTCCAGGTGTGCAGATCCATGGTTTCCAAGTCGGAAAATAACTCCGGGCTTCCTTGCATGGCCATGCCCGCGTTGTTGACCAGAATATCGATCTGCCCCCAGAGGGACTCTGCCCATGGGATAAACTCACGCACCTGATGCTCATCGGTAAGATCGATGGCCCGCCCTTGGACGTCGAATCCTTCGGCACGCAGTTCTGCGACCCGATCATTGATTCGCGCACTGCTGGCGGTGACGATCAGTCTGGCACCTGCAGTCCCCAGTCTGCGCGCGATGGCCATGCCGATCCCAATCTCACTTCCAACCCCGCTGACAAGGGCCACAGGGTTCTGTCCGGTTGCGTTTGGCATGGTGTCTCCAGAGGGGTGTAAGTAATGATCAGGAGTCGGAGCCTGATTTGCGTTTGAGCTATATAACCACCCTGATCAACGCCCGAACACCCCCGTCCTCCCCAACAACTGCTGTTGCCGCCAGGCCGGTGCGCTGGTGGGAAAAAGCACTTCGTTTGGTCGAAAACGGGCGACACCGCAGGCGGCAGCGATGCGCTGGCGTTGCTGGCCGTGGGCAAGGGCCTGCCGAAAACTGGCTTCGCTCTGCATTTGTCCCAGCACATAACCGACGCCTGCCTGGAAATCACCGCCATGGGCCTGCCACCAAGCGGTGATGAGCTGCGGGTCGGGCCAGGGTAGATTTTCGTCGGGGTCCATCGCCACGTTGGTGTCTTGCGGGTCATCGTTCGGGCCGGCGTCGAAATCGGGCAGGTCCTGCAACTCCAGATCAAGCAACGCCAGGTCAGCGCCGGTGATCAGGCTGAAGGCTTCACCGGCGACCCGGGCATAGGGCAGGTCGCTCATTTGCTGGATCAACCACGGTACACAGACCGGATCGCCCAGCAGCCCAAGGGCCTGGATGCCGATGCGCCGATCCCTGGGATCCTGTACCAACTGGCGTATCCAGGCGATGCTGGGCTCGCGTTCCTGCCAGGCCAGCAGTACGCAGAGCGCGCGATACTGGAACTGGCCCGGTTGCCCGGCGAATTGTCGCAATGGCTCCAGGGCTTGCGCGTCGCCCATCTGTGCGGTGGCCCAGTTGGCCCAGAAGCGCGTGGCGGCATCTTCATGCTGGCGGTGGGTACGAATCGCCGGGAGCAGGTCACGCCGGCGCAGTTCACCGGCGGTACGGGCGGCACGCGCCAGCACGTTGGGGGCGGCATCGGAAAGTCCGGTAAGCAGCGCGGGGCCAGGATCATGGCGATGCATCCCGCAGGCCGCCAGGCCGAGGCGGTGAAACAACGGCTCAGGGGAGGCGAACATGCGCTCGATCCAAGGCGATATACGCTCCCAGTCGAGCCACCCCAGGGCCATCAGATAACCGCGCTCCGTTTCTGACGCGCTTCGCAAATGATCGCTGAGTCGCGACAACATCTTCACATCGGCCGCCTCGAAGGCCAGCAACACACTGGCGAACGTCTCGCCGACGGCGTGCGGACCGAGCTGGGCCAGCAGGATTTCCAGGCCCGTTGAGCCGGCGATGCGCAGGCCATCGAGATGGGCATCGATGCGCTCGTCCAGTTTGCTGAGATCATCAAGGTCGTAGTGGGGGGCGCGCACGGCGTGATCGTGCAGGAGGATGAGGAAGCAAGCTTCTTCGGCATGTTGCTCGATCATTGAGGAGATAGGGAGCATGACGTCTCTGTCTTGTTACGGCACCAGGTTTCCGAAGAAGTAACGTTTACCGACTTCGAACTGCAGGGGAGAGGCCATGTATCGGTCCAGGACAGCGGCCGCATTCAGCGGTTGAAAGTCGCCATTTTTCCCATAGAAACTGGAGCAGTCGACGCCGGAATACACCTCGAATTTACGCCTCCAGATGAGAAAGTTGCTCCAGTCGATCCATTCATCAGTGCCTGAAGGAACCAGGGACTTTCTCATGACCCAGACTTGTTTGTTCATGTCGACGGGCATGCCACCGGAGATCGAGCAGCGATCGCTGCCATAAGCGTTCTGCAGTTCGCTCAGTCGTGAATCGACAGCCGCTTTGTATTCGATTTCGTTCAAGCCACTGTCAAAGAACTCGGGTTCGTTTTCGATGGGGTCAAGAAGATTGCTTAAATTGGCTTCCACGGCGGCTCGGTCGGCCCGACGGGCAAACGTGCGCCATGCCTCAACCATGAAAGGTATCAGCCACAGCACACCAGACCACTGCGCTGCCAGGCACGCCTCGATACGCAGGTAGGTGGGGCCTTCGAGTATGAGCTCGGCAAGGAAATCCAGGTCGGTGTCGAGTCCTGCATCAGCGGTCAGACCGAGGCAAGCCGATACCAGCGTTGGATCGCAATCAGGGTCCACTATCCATTTGCGCAGTTGGGATACATGGCTGTAATCGCCATGCTTGGCTTGCTCCAGAATCGCAGCAAGTGCCATCCACGGGTCGTCTTTCTTCCAGCCGTCAGGCGACATTACTTCTGCCGGAGCGCAGCCGCAGTAGTGATAGCCACGCCCCTTCCAATAGAAGCTGTCTTGAAGAAAACCGGGTCTTTGAGTGTGCTTGTAATTAGAGGTTTTCATCATTCAGGCCTTGGAAAACTATTGATGCGTGTCTCTTGAAGTGAACTGAGCTCTCCTTCGAGCTTCTCACACTTCTTGCCAGTCGGGGCGAGATTCCCTTGCCCGGCCGGACAACCTCCGGCCGCCTTGGGGACTCTATGCGCCACCGGTTCTCCCTGACCCACTTCGGTTTTCCAACGCATATAGCCTGGCCTGTTAATCGCCCAATCATTTTCAATGTTGGCTTTCTCTCGTTTGCTCGTTACGTAGTACTTATTGCATCCGCTCGGTTGCTTTCCGGCAGGTGGCAACAAGTGCCTGCACTTGGGGTTTGCCCGGACTTTGGCGAGGACGGCGGCGTTCTGAGGATTTTGTGCGGTGCCGTAGAATTCGTCTTCCGTCATGTACTCCCCGTTCGCTTGAGCCTTGGAGTGCGCCGCGCCGCCACAACATTCACATTTGTGTTTGCCTGGCACCTTGGCGTCTTGTTGCACCGGACTGTATTTGGCGGTGTTGACCATGGGGACGGCCGCATTCGCTGCGGGACTGGCATGATTCGATGTGGTGAGGTCGGTATGTCGGTCTACGTTCTGGCCTTCGAAAAGAACATCCATTGACCATGAAACAAAATAGGTCTTACCGGTGATGACGTGAGTGATGACACCGGCACCCTGGCTTCTTGTGGCGGCTTCATCGCCCAGTGGGGAGGTTTTATAGAAGGAGCGATTTTTTAACATGATCTCCTTGTTTTCGATCTTGACGGTCTTGCTGCCTTTCTTCATGTCCTTGGAAAACGAGGTGTCCGGATAGGGCACCGGGATGGGTCCTGCGGGAGGCGGTGGTGGCGTCAGGCAGACATCCGGGAATGCCGCGATGACCTTGCCGCCACCCGCTTTGCATGCAATCTCATCGCCATTTGCATAAACGTCGCAGCTCATAGGGGCCCCTGGGGTCGACTGAGGTCGCGCACGACGGCGGCGGCGCGTGCACCGGCCAGGGCACTGCTCAGACAGATCGCGCTGGTTCCCGGTGCATAGCCTTTGCGAAACGCCTGGTCGGCGAGTATCAACTGGACGATTCCAGCAATGGCCCCGGTGTCACCCATGGCCTCTGCCCAATGCCACAGTGGCTGATCCTCTTTTCGGACGGTCCGAAAAAGCCGGGCCTCCATCAGCGGAAGTTCCTTGAAGCCGTATTGCTCGCCCGTGACATCGGACAGGCGCAGATCAATTTCATGCAAACCCAGTCTGGCCTGTGCGAGCGCCGTGCGGGCGGCGTCGGTCAGCCCGCCTGCTCGCAGGGGTTTGTTCGACAAAAGCGGTGCCTCTTCTTGCCCGAATCCCAGGCCTGAGATTTCCAAGCAGGTGCCAGGTTGCCGATAGGCCTGAATCAAGATGGCCGCGGCCCCTTCGCCAGGAAACAAGCCGTCATTGTGAGTGGCCGTTTTCAGCCGGCGATGCTGGTCCAGCCATTGCAGCGTCAAGGCGCTGAGCAGCGAGTCGACACCCGCCACCACGCAGGCAGGCGCACGGGTTTCTTGCATCAATCGACTGGCTTCATGAAGGGCATGCATGCCGGCAACCTGGCCGGAGGGGATGACCCTGGAGTGGGTTGGGTGGAACTGTATGCCCAACTTGGAAGATGCGTCGTGTATGACGGTCTGGGCTATTCCCCTGATATCGATTCCGGGGCGCTCCGGTTCAGCCAGGCACAGGAGAAAGGGCACTTCTGTCCAATCCAGCTTCGGCGCACCCTGTATCAACTCCACCAGTGCATGCAGCATGAGCCCGGACATACGCGATGCTGCCGGCAGCGCCAGGTCGAGACTGGACACCGTCGCGCCGATGATGGGTTCGCAAGCGTTGTCAAAAAACGGCAGCTCCTGGAGCGCTGACAGTCCGGCGCGCTTGGCAGCACAGGCACTGGCGACGCATAGGCCCACAGGGCAAGCCATGCCCATGCTGGTGATGAAAAGGGCCGGCGTCATAACGCCTCTTCTGCGGGAGGATAAGCTTCCTTAGTCCACGCGATGAGTTGAGCCAATGACTTGAAGTGTTGCTTTCCTCGCATGCGTTCTTCGTTGGCCTTGGCCTGTTCGAACTGATCGGCGCTTTGCCCGACGATGACCTTGGCCACTTCCTTGATGTTGCGCCCGAGCGGCGCAGAAGCTCGCCATGTCAGGAGCAGCCGATTCGCGTCCGGCTCCAGAATCACGGTGTCGACAACGGCTGCCGTTTCCCGCGTGCTGTCATCGTGAAAAACCAGGAGCACCGGCAGTTTCAAGTTTGTCGGAAGCCTGAATGCCGTCCGGCCTTTATCGTTGAGATTGAGCAGCGCAACTTCTTCGCCACCTTGCGGGTAGTCAATTTGCTGATCCTCTGGTGCGCACTGGAAATAACGCAGGTCAAAATCTTCCGGCAGAAATGGAAACTGATGATCAAGCCACGCCTGATCATAAGTGCCGGCCCATCGGATCCGCTGTTGCCAGGCTCGACCGATCGGGCCGAATGCCATCGGTTTGTAATTCCCATCGGGCGTGGTGACGGGCCTGTCCAGTTCTTCGGTATTGGGCAGCGGCAGACCATTTATCCGGGCAGTGTTTGCACTTGGGTAAAATCCGACCCCTACAGGGTTCCAGGGGTACCACTGATGTTGAGTGGCGTCGGCATGCGTGCGGTCCACCCCGCCAAAAGCCTGGGCATAGGAAACAGGCATTCTTGTGAAGGGAACAGGCCTGGTTGTCGAGTGTGAGAGGGCGCCCTCCACATAGACTCGTGCCCCCACGACTTTGAATGCTTTTACCAGCGTCCCGACTTTCAGGGCTACGTTCAGCTCTGTTACCGGCTCTCCATTGGGTGCGTAGCAGTGTCCATTGAGCAGGACATCGCAGCGTGGCTTGTGCAGTGCAAAATCGTTTTCGTATAACGCAGCTGATTCGCCCGGTTCCCCTGGGAACACATCAGCCATGATCAGCAGAGCCTGTTGTTCCAGCAGGCGAGGTTCATGTCCAGGATGATCAGCAATGCCGTAGGTTCCTTTCGCCACCACGACCAGCCATTCACGGCCGGTTTTATCGGTTGAGGTGGTAAAGCCGCCGACGAGGCGGGTCTTGTTTATCAATTCCATGGCGTCACTGCCTCAGTTGATCTGTACCGAGCCGCCCTTGATCCGGTTCACTCCAGATGATCGGCTCGAGAGGTAGGCGCCTCGGATCAGTACCTTGCCTTCACGGGTAAGAGTGATGCTGGCCTTGCCGCAACGCAGGACGATTTCCCGTTCTGCGGTGAACTCCAAACGCTCGCCGTCCAGGTTCGCGACGGCGCGGGGCGTGGTTTGCGGCAGGCGCTGGATGCGACCGATCACCAGCGGCCGGGCCGGGTCGCCGGCCTCGAACATCAGCGCGACCTGGGCGCCGATGTCTTCGCGACTGAGCGGTGTGGTGGTGCGCGCGGCGAGCCCCGCGTCATCGGGGCAACCGGGAAAAGCCACCACTGGAGCGTCGGCCAGGGGCACATCCAGCAGCACACCAATCACGACGCCCTCCACGCGCACGGGCGTGGAGGAGGGGGCGAGGTGGTATTCGACGGTCATAGCGCACACTCCATGGCTAGTTCTGCAGAATCTTCTGGCCTTTGACGACAACGTTCCTGTTGGCCTTGATGTTGATGGCGCCGGAGCCGTCGATGGTGATGTTCTTGCCGCTGATCACGATGGTGCCGTCCTTCTTCATGGTGATGCTGGCCGCGCCCGTCGTCAGGCTGATGGAGTCGCCGGCGTTGAGGACAAAGTTCTTGCCAACGTCCAGGCTGTCGTTTTGCTTGATGTCAGTGGTGCGGCTCTGGGCGACGTCGCGGGATTCGTTCTGGCCGATCTGGGTACTCTGGTTGCCATTGATCTCGATACCTTCGTTGCCTTTGACCGTTTCGTTGCGGTTGCCGCTGATGCCGATGGTCTCGTTACCGCCCACGTCCTCGGTGCGGTTGCTGACGATGGTGATGCTTTCGTTGGCACCGACCTTTTCCGTGCGGTCCGCGCCTATGGTGATGGTCTCGTTGTTGCCCACCTTTTCGGTGCGGTTGGCGCCGATGGTGATTTTCTCGTCGCTGCCCACATCTTCGGTGCGGTTCACGCCGATGGAGATGGTTTCGTTGTTGCCGACGGTTTCCTTGCGGTCGACGCCGATCTTGATGGTTTCGTTGTTGTCCACGGTCTCAGTGCGGTCGTGTTTGACGTGTACGGTTTCATCGTTGTCGATGGTCTTGCTGCGGTCGTGGCCGACCCAATGGGTCTCGTCGTTCTCGACCTCGATGTCCTGATTCTTCTCGGCGTGGATAAACAGTTGCTCCGCGCCTTTCTTGTCCTCCATGCGGATCTCATTGAAGTTGGCCTGTGAGCCGTCCTTGCTTGAACGACTTTTCACGCCACTCTGAGTGGCATTGGCTGGCAGCTTGTAGGGCACGGTCTGTTCGGCGTTGTAGACGCGACCGGTGATGATCGGCCGGTCGGGGTCGCCTTCGAGGAAGCTGACGATCACTTCCTGACCGATCCGCGGGATCTGCACCGCCCCCCAGTTTTTGCCAGCCCAGGCTTGGGACACGCGAATCCAGCAGGAGCTGTTTTCGTTGGATTGGTCATGGCGATCCCAGTGGAAGTGCACCTTGACCCGGCCATACTGGTCGGTCCAGATCTCCTCGCCACTGGGGCCAACCACCACGGCGGTCTGTGGCCCGCGGACAATGGGCATGGGCGTCAGAGGGAGAGGGCGGAAGGCTTGGCTGGCATCCATGCAGTCCAGCTCGCTGACGAACTGTTCGGCTAAATCTGACTGTCCGCTTTCATAGACTTCCTGACGGATCTGATAGCGCGCGACCACCACCAAGTATTCGCGATTCTGGTCCGCACGGTCGTAACCGGTCAGCGTGAACAAATGACCGGAGCCCAACCCGCGGGCCCGGCCGCGCAACTGCACGCGCTCGAACTGGCTGTGAATGGCTTCGATGCGGGTGCGTGCGTAGTGATCGCCATCGTTGCTCTGCAGGTATTCACCGGGGTAGTCATACAGCGGGTGGTCACCGTTGCTGTGGTTGCGTACCACGCTGGAGCGCACCTCAAGGCTGGCGCGCGGGCGCAGGAAGTCATAGTCGTTCAGCGCCAGCGAACCCGGCTGGACTTCCCGTGCCAGTTGCCAGTCGTAGAAATGATCGCGCTCGCGCATTTGCCGATCGGGCGGATAGAAGGGCACCGAGTCGTAGTCCGCTGGCGTGGAGTGAGCACCATAAGCGTCGGCCAGCACCAGGACATGACGCTCCTTTTCATGGCGGAAGTAGTAATAGATGCCTTCCTGTTCCATCAACCGGCTGACGAAATCGAAGCTGCTTTCGCGGTACTGAACGCAGTATTCCCACTCACGGTAGCTGGCGCTGAGGCTGTCTTCAAAATCAGAGAAACCGAGGTCGCGAAACACTTGCTTGATGATGTCCGGCACGGTCTTGTTCTGGAAAATCCGACAGTCCGAGGTCCGCGTGAGCAGCCAGAACCATGGCCGTAGACTGACGCGGTAACCGGCGAACTGACCGTGGCCGGTCAGTTGCCGGCAGCTGCTGATAATGCCGTGGAAATAGCGTTTGCCGCCGTTGTACAACTCCAGGGTCAAACCCATCGGCTTGCCCAGCAACTGATCGAACTTAATCGCCCGGTCTTCGGAGGTAAGGTCCAATTCGTAGTGAAACAACCGCCCCAACTCTTCGCTGCCATCCATGCTCTGCAACAACAGGACATCGCCACCGAGAGGACTGTCGACCTGTACCAGACGGTTGTTTTGGGTGATTGCCATCTACGGCTTCCTTGGCTCGTGTTCGGGCATCCGTTCGCCGTAAGGAAGGCAGCGGCGTATCAGGAATACCGGCCAATGACGGCCCCTCAGATGTTCAAGATAGGTGACCGGTGGTCGCTGACTTAGGTTATTTGGTTATAGTTTTATTCTAGAACCGCACCAACGGTGATAATCACCAGCAACTAGGCTCCAGACAGGAGGAGGGGCCCGACGGCAAGGGGCGGGCGATTATCGTGTGTTTGCCACAGTGGAATGTTCTTGAGCCCCGGCCTCCAGCACCTGCACCATCACCTCGGATTGCCAGGCGAAGTACGGGTTGTAGGTCAACCGTGCATGGACTTTGCCGGGCTCACGATAACCCCAGTCCGAATACCAGACAGGGCCACCTGCCTGGCATTGTTGGTAAGCCGTGTCGCTCTGGCCGTTCCAGCACAGACGCTGGTTACCCTGGCGACCATATTGCGGATTATCGGGGGAGAACAGCACGCCCATATGGGAAAACTGACTGATCTGCTCGGCCGGCAACTGGTCGCTGCGCACCAACAGGCGCGGACTTTGCAATTCGTTGGCGAGGTTGCCGTACCAGATCATCCGCGAGCTCGGGTTGGGGAAACGCCGATTGAAAGCGTCCCGTACAAACTCCACATCCACCACCGAGTCATGGGCCGCACTGACCACCAGCACCGGGCGGTCGAACACCTGCGATGCCAGCTTGCTGCGCACGGCGGTACTGCTCAGGTAAAACTGGGCGAAGCCATTGGTTGGCACGTTCTGGTAGCGCAGGGACGTCTGCTGTGGGGCCGCGCTGGTCGGCTGCCGTAGCCATGGTTTGACCTTCGCCAGCCACGGCAGCACCCAATCAAACCCAACATTGGACTTGAACGCCGGGGAAAACAGCAGCAGCCCAGCGATCGACTGATCGTCCATGGCGTACGCCACAACCAGGTTGGCACCGGTGGAGAAACCACCCAGGTAAACGTGGCCGACATCCTTGCGTAGCAGCGTCACCTGTTGTTCCACGGTTCGACGCCAATCATTGATGTCAACGTCGAGCATATCGGCCGGCCGAGTGCCGTGGCCGGGCAGCAGCACGGTGCGTACCCGATATCCCTGGCTGGCCAGTTGTGTCGCGACATCTACGAATGAGCCGGGCGAATCGCCAAGGCCGTGAACCAGAAGAACGCCTCTACCATTGGGCTGCGCGGGTACCCATTCACGGGGAGCGTTCCAGGCCAGCTCCAAGGTGTGGTCGGGATTCTGAAACTGCCGATTACGCTCAATCTGCGCCAGGGTTTGCAGGCGGTAGTCGCCAAAGCTGACCGGCGCCGGCTGGGCGACCTCAACCGGAGCGCGCGCGCAGCCGGCAAGGCCGATCATCAAGAGCGCGTAGAGTGCTTTCATTGGGGTTTCCATATGTTCATGTTGATGTCCTATCGAGAGCGATAGATGTACCACGTGGGTCGCAGTGCACAAAACCCGGAAGAGTTACTTTAGGTGGGGGGAGCTGACGTCAGGGTGACGGGTGGCTGACAGGGATGCGAGTAAACGCGCTCTGCAGTAGTTTGTCCTCGGTCAACCACTTTACAAGGGCTCGACCCAGGACAACCTCAACCCCGTGGCGATCCACTGATAGCGACAAATACGCAGGGCTGAAAATTGAGTCTGGGCAAGGCTGTTCCAAGCGGATCGCATGTCTGTTGAGATCCGTCGTTTCTGCAACGGCTGAGGAATCACAGCAGTTTGAAGTTGTACTCAAGGACAAAGTAAATGCGGTCGATGTCCGGCCCGCCTTGTGCTTCGTTCGCCCGATGAGAAACGTGGGTGAAATGCACTAAAAGATCTTTCGCCGGCCCGGACTGGACGGTGTAGCTTAGATCGATGTCGCGCTCCCAGTGCTTCCCGCCTTTGCCTTGCTGAGGGACATACTCCTGTTCGCCAGGATCAAAAGGGAAGTAAGCCCCTCCTTGCGGCGCATGAGTACCGTCGATATCACGTCCAGTCACATACCGTGACATGAACTTGAGCCCAGGCAATCCCATGGATACGAAATCCAGGTCGTAGCGGGCTTGGTAGGAACGCTCATGGGGGCCATTGAAATCGGCGAACTTGATGGAGTTGGCTAGGTATATGGAGTCACCCCCTACGAAATCGAAAGGCGTGTCACCACGATTTTTTTGGACCGCCAGGGTAAAGGCTTGGTTGCCAATATTGTGTTTGGCAGAAAGGCTATAAGCTGTTGTGTTGATGCCTCCCGCAACTGAGCGCCCGTAGTCAATCGTATGGTAGATGTTGAAATCTACAAACGTATCCCAGCGACGGACATACGCGTTCGCGTAATACTGTCTCCAAGTGTCTGTTAGCTGGGATGAGTACAGCCTGGCGCCTAGGTTCTTGTTGGATGTGAAGTCAGCCCCAACGAAGCTGATTGAGCCCATATCGGTGTTAACGCCATACCCGGAAAAATCCCCTTTAGAAGAGGAGGAGTCCTGGTTTTTGAATGCCGTGAATTTGCCACCGACCAAGTGTATGCCAGTAAGCTCGTCACTTTCTAAGAGCCATCCCGTTGCGTATTCGGGTTGCAGACGTTTGTCGGAGGTGTCGAAGACTGGGGTTTCTACTTCCATCTCGCCGAACTTGATAGAGGTCTGCGAGAGGCGAGTCTTGATCACGCCGCCGTCGTCGCTGAAGTTTTGTGCGGACTCTCCATCACTGTCGACAGGTAAAAGCCCGGTTCCTGAGTGTCCCTTACCGCCATCGAGTTTTTGCCCGACAAAAGCATGCACATCCACACCAAAACCAAATGTTCCGGGCGTGAAGCCTGACTCAAACGTCGTGATAAAGCCCTGTGCCCATTCTCGCTGGTAATTTTTCGTGGCGTTTTCAGAGCGGTTATCATTGTTCAAGAAGAAATTTCGGCTGATAACGTTGAGCGTTGCATCCCCTAGAAAGTCCGAGGTTCTGGGCTCTGTCGAGTCTGCTGCCATAACCCTTCCAACACACAACAGGCAGCAGCAAAGCACCGTGTTCTTCATGGTGTACTTGTGCTGAACGTGGGCCATAACAATGTCCTTGAAACAATGGGAATGCGCCAGCGCATTACACGAAGGGTCAGCACCACCTCCTTTGGATAAACAGGTATGCGCAGAGGGTTTCATTCTTGGTTGCAGGGCCGTGGCTTGCGAGTTAAATGTTGTTAATTCCACTCACCTAAGGCGATAGACACCATCTCGGGAGCAGTCAGCAGTGCCCAGGGGGCGAGTCGGCCGGTGCGCAACAGGTGAACAGGTTCTCGAACAGGAAGGCCGGCGCCACGAATGGCCTGAATGCCCCCTCGCGCGGGCATTTTTACGTGGCATTGTTCAACGCTTCTGCAACCACCCAAGCAAACCTCCTTTTTTGATCGGCGCTGGTTTGGCCATCAACGTCAGTTGGCTGTTCTGTTGCCGCACCGCTTGCAGCTTGTTCAATGCCTGGCCGACTTCGCTGCGTTGCTCCATGCAACTGCGTGTCAGAGACTTGTCGATGCGGTAAATGATGCAGGACGTCAGTGTGGTGAAAGTGGCCTGGGACGGTGTGTCGGCGAGGATGCTCTGTTCGCCCATGACTTCGCTCGGCCCCATGCGACCTACTTCAGTTTGCTGGGTGTCGTCGGGCACTGTGGCGCTGACCACTCCGGTGGCAATCACGAACAGATTGTCAGGCACTTCACCCAGTTCCAGCACCACTTGTCCCGCCGCGTATTGCTGCGGAGTCATGGCCAGAGCCAACCGATCGCGTTCGTCCTCGCCCAGGGAGCGGAAGATTTTTACCTCGTCCAGCAACGCTCGCGCTCGGGTAGTGGGTTCAACCGCACCATCGAGTTGCCGGGAAATACCAGCCGCTTCCAAGTGCCGATGGGCCAGGTCGAACAACTGATTGCGCACTTCACTTTTTCTGCCCAGCTCGGCGATAAAACCGCTGGCCACGTATTCGGACATGTTTTCACCGGCCTCCTTGAGCAGAGCTTTAGGTGCAGGGGAGAGGAGCAGGCTGCTGCTACCTTGCAAGGTGCGATCCAGTGCGTCTAACACCCGACGCGGACGGATGTGGTTGGGCACCTGAATGCTAATGGATACGCCATGCATGTTGCTCGGTCGGCTCAGGTTGACGATCTTCGCCTTGGCCGCCACCGAGTTCGGTACCACCGCAGTACTGCCGGCGCTGGTGAGCAGGTGGGTGGCACGCCAGTCGATGTCCAGCACCTTGCCTTCGGTGCCGTCGATCATGATCCAGTCATCCACCTGATAGGGTTTGGTGGTGTTGAGCACAATGCCGGAAAACACGTCGCTCAACGTGCTTTGCAACGCCAGCCCGACGACGATCGCCACGACTCCGGAGGTCGCCAGCAAGCCTTTGACTGGCAGCTCCAGCACATAACCAGCCGCGGCGACGATCGCGATCAAAAATACCAGCGCACCTATGACATCCTGCAGCAACCGCCCACTGTGACCAATGCGTCGTATCAGCACCAGACCGATGATTTCCGTGAGCACCCGCGCGGCATATAGCCACCAGAGAATCCCAAGGGCCGTTGCCCCCAGTTGCACAGCGCGATCACCGGCAAACACGGGAGCCTGCAGCGGGCTGACGTCGGCATTGATAATGATCGCACTGAAGATCAGGAACAGGCCCAGACGCAACCCGATCCGGGTGACGCGGTGCTTGAACGGCGCGAGATGCCAGATCAGCGCATCGATCACCAGCAGCAGGGCACTCCACGACAAGGGATGACCGTAGATAATGGGCATGTGATCTCCGGGTAAAAAAAGGTGGGTAGCGCGCGCTCCCTTGAATCAAGGTTTGGCAGCACCGTGAATACAGATTAATAGGGGGCCTAAAAAGGAAAAAGCAGCTATAAAGCGTCTAACTGTCAACCTAGTCGTGACAATGAATCCATTGGAAGAGCGCCTCGGTGTGCGGCTGCAGCAGGCTGATCGGGATCGATGCGAATGCGCACAGGCAGGCGCTGGACAATCTTCGTGAAGTTGCTAGTGCAGTGAGACATAGACTGATTGATGGAAAGAGATTCTGGTTTTCAAGTCTGAGGGACCGGTGGCCGAAGCCGGCGGCAAGCTCGAGGCTTTGGAGGAAGGGAGCCTAGGTCGTTGATTTCGGGGGATTCTGGTAATTCGTGGCAAAGTCCTGTTTAAGGGTGCAGGTGACACTATGAGTAAACACCTTTATACATCGCGTTTAACATAATATACATTACACGTAACAACGTATGTCGCTACCAGCCGGACTATCCAGCAGATTTTCCACCAGACGCTTCCCCTCACCATCACCCACAAGCATCACTGAAAACCAATTCACCGCGCACCAATCCCTTGGCGAGCGTCATCACGGCAACCACCAAACTACCAGCGCGTGCGCAACGTCATGCCCATGCTGCGCGGGTCGCCGGTAAGCACTCCGTAATCACCTGCACCAAGCCGAGGGTAAACGGCGGTGATGTAGTTCTCGTCGAACAGATTGCGCGCCCACAGTTCGGCTTCCCAACGCCTGTTGCTGCGGCGCAGTCCAAGACGCAGGTTGGTCAGTCCATAGGATGGCTGGTAGCTGCCCTGGCCACCTTCGAGCGTGCCGTAGTAACCGCTGCGGAATTTGTAGTCCAGGGCGCTGAACAGCTCCAGGCCATGCTCCAGTGGGTAGCGATAGTCGATTCCAGCGTTGGCGTTCCACTCTGGAGCGTTGAACACGCGTTGACCTCCCAAATCGCACGACCACTGCGCGCTGGTTGGCGAGCACGGCGCGTTGGGGAAATCCCGGTAGCGCGCGTCACTCCAGGCGATCCCCAGCCTCAGGTCAACCCGTTCGCTGGCACGTAGCTGCGCGTCCAGTTCGATCCCGCGCAGGCGCACTTTGCCGACATTGATCAGGTTGTCGCGGATCGGCGGCGAGAACTGGTCCGCCGGCGCACGGTTGGTCAATGCCTGGTAGTCGTCGACATCGGCCTGGTACACAGCCAGATCGAGCACGCCTCGTTCGTTCCAGAAGCTGCGCTTGAGGCCCACCTCGACCGAAGTGACCCGCTCCGCATCGAATGTCGATGAGACATTGGGGCCGATTACGTCGAGATTGATTCCACCGGCCTTATAACCGCGTGACCAACTGGCATAGCCGAGCAGGTCATCGGCAAACTGGTAGCTGAACGTCAATTGTCCGGAAAGATTGCTCTCCTCGATCGCATCACGTCGGTAGTACTCGCCGCCGAGTGCGACGCTGCGCAGCAACGGGCCCGCCAACTGCGAGATCAGGTCAGGGCCCAGTGGCGCCAACCCCGAAACGCTGCGCGACAACCAGCCCTGCTTGCGCTCGCGGGTGTAACGCAGCCCTGGCGTGATCGCCAGGCGGTCCGTGGCATGCCAGGTGAGTTGACCGAACACGGCGCGGCTGTCGGTGCGCTGCTGACCGTCGAAGTCCTGCTGCGCGCCATCGAGCAATGACGGGGCAATCATTCCGGGCGTAATGCCCAGCCAGTCGATTTCCGGGCGATCCCCCAGAAAATAAGCGGCCGCGTCCTCGCCGAAACGCACGCCCACCTCGCGGTTCAACTTCTGCCGCAAATAATAAAGGCCCACCACGTAGTCGAAGTGTTCGTTAGGCGAATCGGCCAGGCGCAACTCCTGGCTGAATTGATGGTGATCGAGCTTCACGGCGGCGTTTTCGGCCACCGACAGCGGCATGCCATCGCCGTCCTGGTCCGCATCATAGGTCCAGTCGCGGTAACCGCTGATGCTGGTCAGCGTGGCGCCGCTGTCGAGCAGCCAGTTCAACTCCAACGTAGTGCCGGTCTGCAGCGTCTTCACCGTGTTGGGTTCGTCTTGCTGCACGCGACGCGCATAAGGATCTATCGGCAGTTGGCGGTAGCCAACGAAGGCGGCTCGATCGATGCTCGTCTGGCTGTAGTTGCTGGCCGCAAAGACATTGCCCTGCTCGTCCTGCCAACCATATTCACCGATCAGTCGCGCGCTGAATGTTTCGCTCGGCGTCCACAGCAACTGTCCCCGCAGGCCCTGGCGGTTCTGGTCACCCAGGTGGCTGCCGTCGTAAGTGTTCTCTATGAGCCCGTCGCGCTCTACGTCGTAGCCGGTCAGGCGCCCTGCCAACACCCCATCGATCAGCGCGCCTGAAACCGTACCGCGATACTGACGCAGGCCATCACTGCCGACCGACACCTCGCCATTGCCTTGCGGCTCGAAGGTGGGCGCGCGGCTGCTGATGTTGATCGCACCCGCCGTGGTGTTCTTGCCATATAAGGTGCCCTGCGGCCCCCGCAACACCTCGACCCGCTCGATATCGACCAGGTCGACCAGCGACATGCCCTGGCGCCCGAGGTAAACCCCATCGAGAAACACCCCGACACTGCCGTCCAGACCATCGTTGTAGGAGCTCGAACCGAGTCCGCGAATACCGTAGCTGGCGTAACGCGCACTGGGCACGGCTACCAACAGACTCGGTACGCGCTGCTGCAGGTCCTCGGTACGGTAGATGCCGGCATCGTTCAATTGCTCGCCATTGAGCACGTTCATGGCAATCGGCACGGCCTGCACGCGCTCCTCGCGGTGGCGGGCAGTGACCTTCACCTCGTCGAGTACCAAGACCGAAGGCCGGCCAGGCTCCGCCTGTTCAGCACCAGGATCCTGATCATCGGCCTGGGCCCCACTCAGATAGAACCAACATACAACATGAAGCAGGCATCCATAGCGCACTCGGGGCTCGATCATCCTGGACACAGCAAACCTCTGATAGCGAACTGACATATAGCCGCTGCGAGGCTACATCATTCAGACTATGGAAAAAATCGTAAACGCTCGGGACAATCCAGTCCCAGGGGGCGGTAACAGCCAAGAACTGTTTGCATCGCGTGTTCGAGCTTGTAGGATCCGCGCATTGTGACTGGATGGCCGAGATTCACCAGGGCCAAAAACGACCGTTATCACATTCATTCGTCTACCCTCACAAAGCGCCATGCGGTTGTTCGCGAGTGCCTGGCGCTTCAATATTCCTGCGTTAACGTACCGGAGATTTTCCATGCTCAAGCGTTCCCTGGCATTGGCCGTCGGCTTGACCCTGTCTTTCAGCGCCTTGCTGGCCCAGGCCGCCGACACCCTGAAAGTCAGCGCGATTCCCGATGAAGCCCCTACCGAACTGCTGCGCAAGTTCAAGCCCTTGGGCGCTTATCTGGAACAACAGACCGGCATGAAAGTCGAGTTCATTCCCGTAAGCGACTACCCGGCGGTGGTCGAGGCGCTGGCGACCGACCGCATCGACCTGGCCTGGCTGGGTGGTTTCACGTTCGTGCAAGCACGCTTGAAAACCGGTAATGCGATCCCGCTGGTGCAGCGCGAGCAGGACGCCCAATTCACCAGTAAATTCATCACCGCCGACCCTGCGGTCAAATCCCTCGCCGACCTCAAGGGCAAGACCTTTGCATTCGGTTCAGTGTCTTCCACCTCTGGCAGCCTGATGCCGCGATATTTCATGCTCCAGGACGGCATCAAGCCGGAAAGCTACTTCAGCCGCGTAGGTTACTCGGGCGCCCATGACGCCACCGTCGCCTGGGTCCAGGCCGGCAAAGTGGATGCTGGGGTACTGAACGCCAGCGTCTGGGAAAAACTGGTCGCCGCCGGCAAGGTCGACACCGCCAAGGTCAAGGTGTTTGCCACCACCCCGGCCTACTTCGACTACAACTGGACGGTGCGCGGAACGCTCGATCCGGCGCTGGCAGCCAAGATCAAGGCAGCCTTCCTGGCACTCGACCCGGCAAATCCGAAGGACAAGGAAATCCTCGATCTGCAGGCTGCCAGCCGCTTCATCGAAACCAAGCCTGAGAACTACAAGGGCATCGAGGAAGCCGCACGCGCCGCCGAATTGCTCAAATGACATTACATCTGACCCAGGTCAGCCTTACCCACGCCAACGGTGTCCAGGCGCTACGTGGCGTGGAGCTGCACATCGGTGCCGGCGAACAGGTCGCCATCATCGGTCCGTCCGGTGCGGGTAAATCGAGCCTGCTCAATCTGCTGGGCACGGCCCTGCGACCGGGTCAGGGCGAAATGCAGGTGCTCGGTGAAACGGCCTGGCAGTTGTCTGCCCGCGAGCGTCAACGCTTGCGCGCGCGCATCGGCTTGATCCACCAAGCGCCGCCCCTGCCACCGCGCCAGCGCGTAATCACTGCGGTGCTGGCCGGCAAACTGGGTCAGTGGGGCATGGGCAAGAGCCTGCTGAACCTGCTGCACCCGCTGGATGTTCCCGGCGCACGGGCGGCATTGGCCAGGCTGGATCTGAGCGACAAACTGTTCGCGCAATGCCAGCAACTCTCCGGCGGGCAGTTACAACGCGTTGGCATTGCCCGGGTGCTGTATCAGGCACCCGAGGTGTTGTTGGCCGATGAACCTGTTTCGGCCATGGATCCGGTGCTGGCCGAGCACACCCTTTCAGTGCTCTGTCGCCATGCCCGGGAGCACAACGTCACCCTGGTCGCCAGCCTGCATGCGGTGGACCTGGCCCTGGCGCACTTTTCGCGGATCATCGGCCTGCGTGACGGACAGATCCTGTTCGATCTGCCGACCGATGCCGTCGACCGTGAGCGGCTCGACAAACTCTACGCCAATGAGCAGTTGATACCCTCGCCTCCACCGCCCTCCCCCTTGAGTGTGCAAATCCCGCGATGCTGACACGCGATACCCGAGACCCCGCCAGCGGCCCTCGCCTGCTGCTCTGCCTGTTGGCGCTTGTCCTGCTGTGGCCGGGCATCCACTTCAGCGAGCTGGACCTTGGCGTGCTGGTGACGAGCGACAGTCAAAGCGAGATGGGCCGGTTTGTCTCGGCCTTCTGGCCACCGGCCCATGGCGAAGCGTTCATTGAGCTGCTATTGCAAGCCACCTTGCAGACCTTGGCCATTGCCACGGCAGGCATGGCTTTGGCATTGCTGTTCGCCGTTCCCGCCAGCCTGCTGGCCAGCCGTGCGCTTTCGCTGTCTGCGGCCTCCCGGGGTGGCCAACCGGGCTATTGGGGGCAACTGCTGCGCTGGCCGGTACGCGGTCTGCTGATCTTCCTGCGCAGCGTGCCGGAAATCGTCTGGGCCCTGCTCTTCGTCCGCGCCGTCGGCCTTGGTCCGACTGCCGGGGTATTGGCCATCGCCATTACCTACAGCGGCATGTTGGGCAAGGTCTACGCGGAAATCTACGAGTCGGTCGACCAGCGTCCGGCACATGCACTGTTGCAGGCTGGCAGCGGCCGACTGACAGCCTTCTGCTACGGGATCCTGCCCAATGTCGCAGCGGAGCTGCTGTCCTACACGGTGTACCGCTGGGAGTGCGCCATTCGCGCCTCGGTGGTGATGGGCTTCGTCGGTGCCGGTGGCCTGGGCCAACAAATGGACCTGTCGTTGCGCATGTTCGCCGGCGGTGAAGTGGCCAGCATGCTGTTGACGTTCCTCGTCCTGGTCCTGCTGGCCGATCAACTCAGTCGCCTGCTGCGCTGGAGGCTGGCATGAACCGCCTGTTCAACGCGATATTGCTCTTGTGCATTGGTGCAGCCGTCGTCGCCTCGTTCGCCTATCTGGGCATCGACCTCGGCCAACTTGGCGACGGCGACAACCTGAACCGGATGGGCGCTTATGCCCAGCGTTTCCTCAGCCCGGACCTGAGCCCGAGCCATCTGAAAGCAATCGGCCACGGTGCCCTGGAAACCATCGCCATGTCCGCCCTTGGCACCCTGCTCGCCGCGGTGTTCGGCCTGGTCCTGGCCCTGCCCGCCGCCGGGCGCTTCGGTTGGCCGATGCAAAGCACCTCGCGCCTGGTACTCAACGCCTTGCGCGCGGTTCCTGAACTGGTGTGGGCGGCGCTGATGGTCTTGGCTGCTGGGCTGGGCCCCAATGCCGGCACCCTGGCATTGGCGCTGCACACCACCGGCGTGCTCGGCCGGCTGTTCGCCGAAGCGCTGGAAAACACCCCACCCGAACCGGCCGAAGCCATTCGCCTGCAAGGCGGCAATGCCGTGTGGGCGTTCTGTTACGGCACCCTGCCCAACCTGATGCCGCAGCTGTTGGCCTACATCCTGTACCGCTGGGAAAACAACATCCGCATGGCCAGCGTGCTGGGCTTCGTCGGCGCCGGCGGATTGGGGCAAATGCTCTATGTCAGCCTCAGCCTGTTCCAGGAGGCGCAGGCCAGCACGGTGATTCTGGCGATGCTGCTGCTGGTCCTCGCGGTCGACTCGCTGAGCAGTTGGAGTCGTCAACGCTGGGTCAAGGCCTGAAAGCTGCCGCGTAGCGGCGAGTTTGACACCACATATTCAGACCAGGGTGGCTCCCCTCCCTTGCCCACGGGTTGACCGCAACCGCTGCAGCCTGTCAGCGAACTGAAATATCCCCGACTTATTCTGCTGATGCGCGCATTGCGGCGATGTGCGGGTTGTACGTGCCTGCCCGTTCGGAAGTCATCCAGGGAGTCCGCCATGAAAATCAGTGTATTCGGTAGTGGTTACGTGGGATTGGTGCAAGCGGCGGTGTTGGCCGAGGTGGGCCATGACGTGGTGTGCATGGACATAGACGAACAGAAAGTCGAAAGCCTGCGCCAGGGCCAGGTGAGTATCTTCGAACCCGGTCTGGCCGCGCTGGTGCGTGAGGGCCTGGAGGCCGGACGTCTGCATTTCACCCACGATGAAAAGCTCGCGGTGCAGCACGGCCAGGTGCTGTTCATCGCCGTGGGTACGCCTTCCAGGGAAGATGGCTCGGCCGATTTGAGTCAGGTCCTGGCCGTCGGTGAGGCGGTGGCTCGTTACCGCGAACAACCGGTCCTCGTCGTGGAGAAATCCACTGTACCGGTGGGCACCGGCGACGCCCTGCGGGCGCACATCGACAAATGCCTGCTCAAGGCCGGCCGTTTGTTGCAGTTCGATATCGTGTCCAACCCCGAGTTTCTCAAGGAAGGCTCGGCGGTGGCCGATTGTCGCCGTCCGGATCGTATCGTGATCGGCTGCGAACGCGATGAAGTCCGCGACACCATGCGCGACTTGTACGCCCCCTTCAATCGCAACCACGACCGGATCCTGTTCATGGACCTGCGCAGCGCCGAGCTGACCAAGTACGCAGCCAATGGCATGCTGGCGACGAAGATCAGCTTCATCAACCAGATCGCGGAGCTGGCGGAACACCTGGGTGCTGACATCGAAGCGGTGCGCCTGGGCATCGGCGCGGACTCGCGCATCGGTTATCACTTCATTTACCCGGGCTGCGGCTACGGTGGCTCGTGTTTTCCCAAGGACATGCGCGCGCTGATCCACACGGCCGAGCAAGCCCACTGCTCCAGCGATCTGTTGCAAGCAGTGGAAACCATCAACCAACGGCAGAAGCACAAGCTGTTCGAACGCATCCAGGCGTTCTACAAAGGCGATTTGCGCGGTAAAACCTTCGCGGTGTGGGGCTTGGCCTTCAAGCCCAACACCGACGACATGCGCGATGCGCCGAGTCGTACCCTGCTGGAGGCGTTGTGGGGGGCCGGTGCCAGTGTCCGCGCCTTTGACCCCGAGGCCATGCAGCAGACCCAGCAGCTGTATCCCGACGAATCGAAGCTGATGTTGATGGGCACGCCGGAATCGGTTTTGCCGGGGGCCGATGCACTGGTGATCTGCACTGAATGGCAACCGTTCAAGGCGCCGGATTTCGATCTGATCCAGCAACGGCTCAAGGCTGCGGTGATTTTCGATGGCCGCAACCTGTATGATCCGGACCGCATGGCAGACAAGGGCTTTACCTATTTCCCCATAGGGCGCGGGCAATCGTGCAACCTGCCTATCGCTCAGCAAACCTGGTTTCAAGCGTCCAGAAGCGCATGACTTTCTTTACCTCAAAATAAGTGCATTCAAACAGCATTAATATGAATTTGTAAGCAAGGGCCGCGAACGGCACACTGTGCATCGTTCCTCCCCCAACTGTTGGAACACTTAAAGGGCTTTCAGGGATTCTCCCGTAAGCCCCTTTTTTTGTTCGTTTTTTGGATTTTCGCTTAATGCTTTCTCGCTGGTTCCCCGCTGCTATCAATACCCGCCCCACCGAATGGAGCCGGGCCGCCATCGGTATGGCCCTGGGTACGATGTTCAGTGTCTGGCTGTGCGGCCAGGTGTTTGGCCTTGAGGTGGCGCAACACTTGATTGGCCCGCTCGGCGCCTCGGCCGTGCTGTTGTTTGCCGTCTCCTCAGGCGCCCTCGCCCAGCCCTGGTCGATCTTCGGCGGTTACTTGTGCGCCTCGGTGGTGGCATTGCTGGTGGCCCATGTCCTGGGCCGTACCCTGGGGAGCGCCTGTCTGGCGGCCGGCATGGCGCTGGTGTTGATGTGCTGGCTGCGTTGCCTGCACCCTCCGGCGGGTGCCCTGGCGGCGACGATGGTATTGGCCGACCCGTCGATCATCGCCCTGGACTGGCAAGCTGTCGGTGCCGCGATGCTGGCCGGTTCCACCCTGCTCTTGAGTGCATTGGCCTATAACAACCTGACGCGCGTGCGCTATCCCAAGCGCGCCAGCGAGCCGACGCCGGTCATTCCCGCCGACCATTCACCCATCGACCGTCAGGCCATTACGGCTGAGGACTTGAAGCTCGCTCTTGAGCAAATGGAAGCATTCTTTGACGTAACTCCCGAAGATCTCGAGCAATTGATCCACGCCAGCGAACGCAATGCCAGGCGTCGCAGCATCACGGAAGTCCTCTCGGGTCGCGGCTGAGCCTGAGGCTGCTATAAATATGCAGACAGGACCTGCACGTATCCCGGTTGTGCAAGGCAAATTTGCGCTGGTACGATCCTGACCGGGTACGCGCGACACAATTCATAAAGAACAATAAAAGCAGGGAGTTAGCGATGACAGCTCAGGTTTCATCACAAGCCTCGGGACCCATCGGAGCCGTGGCTCATGAAGTGCTGGTCGAAGTACGCAACCATATCGGCCACTTGACCCTGAACCGCCCCGCCGGCCTCAATGCCCTGACGCTGGACATGGTGCGCAGCTTGCAGCAACAGCTCGATACCTGGGCTCTGGACCCACAGATCCGCGCCGTGGTACTGCGCGGTGCCGGTGACAAGGCGTTTTGCGCCGGCGGCGATATCCGCTCGCTGTACGACAGCCACAAGCAGGGCGACAACCTGCACCAAGACTTTTTCGTCGAGGAATACGCCCTCGACCTGACGATTCATCACTACCGCAAACCGATCCTCGCCTTGATGGACGGTTTCGTCCTGGGCGGCGGCATGGGCTTGGCACAAGGTGCCGACCTGCGGGTGGTGACCGAACGCAGCCGCCTGGGCATGCCGGAAGTCGCCATCGGTTACTTCCCCGACGTCGGGGGCAGCTATTTCCTGCCGCGTATTTCTGGCGAACTGGGCATCTACCTGGGAGTCAGTGGCGTACAGATCCGTGCTGCCGACGCGCTGTATTGCGGGCTGGCCGACTGGTATCTGGACAGCGACAAGCTCGATCGGCTCGATGAACGTCTCGACCGCCTGGAATGGCACGACACGCCCCTCAAGGACCTGCAAGGCCTGCTGGCGAAACTCGGCATGCAGCAGTTGCCTGCCCCGCCTCTGGCCGACCTGCGCCCGGCCATCGATCACTTCTTTGCCCTTGCGGACGTGCCCAGCATGGTCGAGCAGTTGCGTCAGGTCACCGTCGCCAACAGCCATGAGTGGGCGCTGAAAACCGCCGACCTGCTGGAGACCCGCTCGCCCCTGGCCATGGCCGTAACCCTGGAAATGCTGCGTCGCGGCCGGCATTTGAGCCTGGAAGACTGTTTTGCCCTGGAACTGCACCTGGACCGTCAATGGTTCGAGCGCGGCGACCTGATCGAAGGCGTGCGCGCCTTGCTCATCGACAAAGACAAGAACCCGCAGTGGAACCCGCCGACCCTGGAGGCACTGGACAAGCGCCACGTGGCGAGTTTCTTCGACGGCTTCGACGACCACGGGAACTGAACCATGCACGACCTTGAGCTGACCGAAGAGCAAGTGATGATCCGCGACATGGCCCGGGATTTTGCCCGCGGCGAGATCGCCCCTCATGCCCAGGCCTGGGAAAAAGCCGGCTGGATCGACGACGCCCTGGTGGCGAAGATGGGTGAATTGGGTCTACTGGGCATGGTGGTGCCCGAAGAATGGGGCGGTACCTACGTCGATTACGTGGCCTATGCCCTCGCGGTGGAAGAAATCTCCGCGGGCGATGGCGCCACCGGGGCGCTGATGAGCATTCACAACTCGGTGGGTTGCGGGCCGGTCCTCAATTTCGGCACCGACGAACAGAAACAGACCTGGCTGGCCGATCTGGCCAGTGGCCAGGCCATTGGCTGCTTCTGCCTCACCGAACCCCAGGCCGGGTCCGAAGCCCACAACCTGCGCACCCGCGCCGAACTGCGGGACGGCCATTGGGTGATCAATGGCGCCAAGCAATTCGTCAGCAACGGCAAGCGGGCGAAACTGGCGATTGTTTTTGCGGTGACGGATCCTGAGCTGGGCAAGAAAGGCATTTCGGCGTTTCTGGTGCCGACCGACACGCCGGGCTTCATCGTCGATCGCACGGAACACAAGATGGGCATCCGCGCTTCGGATACCTGCGCCGTGACCTTGAACAACTGCACCATCCCCGAAGCCAACCTGTTGGGGGCTCGCGGCAAAGGCCTGGCGATTGCCCTCTCCAACCTGGAAGGCGGCCGCATCGGCATCGCGGCGCAGGCCTTGGGCATCGCCCGTGCAGCGTTTGAAGCGGCCTTGGCTTATGCGCGTGATCGGGTGCAGTTCGACAAGCCGATCATCGAGCACCAGAGCATCGCCAACCTGCTGGCCGACATGCACACCCGCCTGAACGCCGCCCGCCTGCTGATCCTCCACGCCGCCCGCCTGCGCAGCGCCGGCAAGCCATGCCTGTCGGAAGCCTCCCAGGCCAAGCTGTTCGCCTCGGAAATGGCCGAAAAAGTCTGCTCCTCGGCCATGCAGATTCATGGCGGGTATGGGTATCTCGAGGATTATCCGGTGGAGCGCTACTACCGCGATGCGCGGATTACCCAGATCTATGAAGGGTCGAGCGAGATACAGCGGATGGTGATCGCCCGGGAGTTAAAGAACTACCTGGTGTGATGGCTGAAAAAGCATCGCGAGCAGGCTCGCTCCCACATGGGATCTTTGGTGTACGCAATCTCTGTGTACACCTCCGAACCCTGTGGGAGCGAGCCTGCTCGCGATGGCGTCAGTCAGGACGCCGCATTACTTGTCCTGAAACTCCGCCGCCCGCTTGGCCACGAATGCCGCCATGCCTTCCTTCTGATCCTGCGTCGCAAATGCCGCATGGAATACCCGGCGCTCGAAACGCACACCTTCGGACAGGCTGACTTCAAAGGCGCGGTTGACGCTTTCCTTGACCATCATGCTGATGGGCACCGACTTGGAGGCGATCAGAGCGGCGGTTTTCAACGCGTCGTCGAGCAATTCATCAGCCGGCACGATACGCGCGACGATGCCGCAACGCTCAGCTTCCACTGCATCGATAAAACGACCGGTCAGGCACATTTCCATGGCCTTGGCCTTGCCCACTGCGCGAGTCAGCCGCTGGGTGCCGCCCATGCCCGGCAGCACCCCAAGATTGATCTCCGGCTGACCGAACTTGGCATTGTCACCGGCCAGGATAAAGTCGCACATCAACGCCAGTTCGCAACCACCGCCCAAGGCAAACCCGTTCACTGCCGCGATGATCGGCTTGCGCCGGTTAGCCACGCGGTCGCTGTCGCTGAACAAGTCATCGAGGTAGATCTGCGGGTAGGTCAGCTCGGCCATTTCCTTGATGTCCGCACCGGCGGCAAAGGCTTTTTTCGAGCCGGTCAGTACGATGCAGCCAATCTTTGGATCAGCCTCCAATGCATCCAGCGCCTGGTTCAGCTCGCTGACGATCTGCGCGTTCAAGGCGTTCAACGCCTGGAGACGGTTGAGGGTGATCAGGCCAACGCGGTCCTTGATCTCCAATAAAATCGTTTCGTAGCTCATGCAGGACTCCTGTTCAAAGATTGCGCGAAATGACCATGCGCTGAATGTCGCTGGTGCCTTCGTAGATCTGGCAGACGCGCACGTCGCGGTAGATGCGCTCCAGCGGGAAATCGTTGAGGTAACCGTAACCGCCCAGGGTTTGCAACGCCATGGAGCAGACTTTTTCGGCCATTTCCGAGGCGAACAGCTTGGCCATGGACGCTTGCACCAACGCCGGCTGGCCGTTGTCGCGCAAAGCAGCGGCGTAATGGACCATTTGCCGCGCCACGGCGATCTGGGTGGCCATGTCCGCCAGACGGAACGCCACGGCTTGGTGTTCGATAATCGGCTTGCCGAAACTTTGCCGCTCGCGAGCATAGTCGCGGGCCGCTTCGAACGCCGCGCGGGCCATGCCCACGGACTGCGCCGCGATACCGACCCGTCCGCCTTCCAGGTTCGCCAGGGCGATCTTGTAGCCCTCGCCCTCCTCCCCCAAACGGTTGCCCACCGGAACACGGACATCCTCGAACAGGATCTGGCAGGTGTCGGAGGCGTGCTGGCCCAGTTTGTCTTCGACCCGCGCCACGCTGTAGCCCGGCGAATCGGTGGGCACGATGAACGCACTGATGCCACGCTTGCCGGCGCTCGGATCGGTCACCGCAAACACAATCACCACCCCGGCGTTCTGCCCGGAGGTGATGAACTGCTTGCAACCATTGAGCACGTAGTGATCGCCCTCCAACCGTGCCCGGGTCTTGAGGCTACTGGCGTCCGAACCGGCCTGGGGCTCGGTCAATGCAAAGGCACCGAGCATCGCACCGCTGGCCAGGGGGGTGAGGAATTTGGCCTTCTGTTCATCGCTGCCGAACTTGAGGATCGGCACGCAGCCCACCGAGTTGTGCACGCTCATGATGGTCGAGCACGCCCCATCGCCGGCGGCGATCTCTTCCAGGGCCATGGCATAAGTCAGGTAACCGGTGTCGCAACCGCCCCACTGCTCCGGCACGAGCATGCCGAAGAAACCCAGTTCGGCCATTGCAGCAATGGCTTCCTTAGGGAAGCGGTGCTCGCGGTCCCACTCAGCGGCGAACGGTTTCAAGCGCTCCTGAGCGAACTGCCGGGCCACGTCGCTGATTTGAGTCTGTTCTTCAGTCGGGAGCATGGTGATTCCTTAATACAGGCATTCAACGGCCATGGCCGTGGCTTCGCCGCCACCGATGCAGATGGCCGCGACGCCACGCTTGAGGCCTTTCTGGCGCAGGGCCGAAAGCAGCGTCACCAGGATCCGCGCGCCCGACGCACCGATGGGGTGGCCCAGCGCGCAGGCGCCGCCATGGACGTTGACCTTGTCGTGGGGGATCTCCAGCGCGCCCATGGTCGCCAACGCCACCACTGCGAAAGCCTCGTTGATTTCAAACAGCTCCACGTCGTCGAGCGACCAACCGGTTTTGTCCATCAGTTTCTTCACCGCGCCGATGGGGGCGGTGGGGAACAGGCTCGGCGTGTCGGCAAAAGCGGCGTGGCCGTGAATCACCGCCAACGGCTTCAGGCCTCGCTCCCGGGCCTGGCTCTGGCGCATCAACACCAGCGCTGCGGCACCGTCAGAGATGGAGCTGGCATTGGCTGCAGTGACCGTTCCGCCCTCACGGAACGCCGGTTTGAGCGAGGCGATCTTGTCCAGGCGGGCCTTGGGCGGCTGCTCATCGTGGCGCACGGTGACCTGTTCCTTGCCGACCATGACCTGCAACGGCACGATCTCGGCGTCGAAACTGCCGTCCTTGATCGCCTGTTGGGCACGGGTGGTGGAAGCGATGGCGAAAGCATCCTGGGCTTCGCGGCTGAAACCATTGGCTTCAGCGCAATCTTCGGCAAAGGTGCCCATCAGGCGGCCCTTGTCGTAGGCATCTTCCAGGCCATCGAGGAACATGTGGTCGAGCACCTTGCCGTGACCCATGCGCAAACCGCTGCGGGCGCGGTCGAGCAGATACGGGGCGTTGGACATGCTTTCCATGCCGCCAGCCACCACCACCTCGGCGCTGCCGGCGATCAGCATGTCATGGGCAAGAATTGCCGCCTCCATGCCCGAACCACACATCTTGTTGAGCGTGGTGCAGCGGGTCGATTTATCGAGCCCGGCCCCCAGTGCGGCCTGGCGCGCCGGAGCCTGGCCCTGGCCTGCCGCGAGCACACAGCCAAACAGCACTTCTTCAACCGCATCAGGGGCAATGCCGGCCCGCTCCACGGCAGCTTTAATGGCGGCGGCTCCCAGTTGCGGAGCGCTGAGGCTTTTCAGTTCACCTTGAAAGCCGCCCATGGGGGTGCGGACGGCGCTGACGATAACAATCGGATCGTTGGACATGACAATTGCTCCTACTTGGCAGCCATACGCAAGGCGCCGTCGAGACGGATCACCTCACCGTTGAGCATGGTGTTTTCAATGATATGCCTGACCAGCCCCGCGTACTCGGCCGGTTTGCCCAGGCGCGGTGGAAAAGGCACGCCAGCGGCCAGGGAGTCGCGTACTTCGGGTGTCATGCCGGCCATCATCGGCGTTTCAAAAATGCCCGGGGCGATGGTCATCACACGGATGCCGAAGCGCGCCAGTTCCCGGGCGGCCGGCAGGGTCAGGCTGGCGATGGCGCCTTTGGAGGCCGCGTAGGCTGCCTGGCCGATCTGGCCGTCGAAAGCCGCCACCGAAGCGGTATTGATGATCACGCCACGCTCACCCTCGGCATCGGCCTCGGTTTCACTGATAGCGGCGGCGGCCAGACGCAACAGATTGAAGCTACCGATCAAGTTGACGTTGATCACCTGGCTGAAGCTGGCCAGCGCGTGCGGGCCGTTCTTGCCGAGGATCTTCTCGCCGCGCACGATGCCGGCGCAGTTCACAAGGCCATTGAGGCCACCGAACGCCGCCAAGGTGGCCTTGACCGCCGCGTCTGCCGCCGCTTCGTTGCTGATGTCCGCCACCACGCTCTGGCAGCCCAGCATCTGCGCCTGGGCAGCCACGGCTTCGGCGTTGAGGTCCACCAGCATCACCTTGGCACCGGCCTTGACCAGCATCTCGCCGGTGGCCGCGCCGAGGCCGGACGCGCCGCCGCTGACGAGGAAAATCTTGTTGTCGATCTGCATCATGGTTTCCTTGGATTCAAGCTGAAACGTTAGGCGCCGCGGCCTCTTGAGCCTTGGCGATCTCCTGGTTGCGCAAGATAAAGCGCTGCAACTTGCCGCTTGGGGTTTTCGGCAAGTCGCTGACAAATTCGATTTCACGGGGATAGGCATGGGCCGCCAGGCGCTTACGCACGTGCTGGCGCAACTCTTCGGCCAGCTCTGGCGCGGCGCGGTATTGGGCGCTGAGCACCACGAAGGCTTTCACCAGTTCGGTGCGTTCGGGATCGGGCTTGCCGACCACCGCCGCCTCGACGACGGCGGGGTGTTCGATCAGTGCGCTTTCCACGTCGAACGGGCCGACGCGATAGCCGGAGGTGGTAATCACGTCGTCGCTGCGGCCGACGAAGCTGATGCTGCCATCGGGGTTGAACTCAACGGTGTCGCCGCTCAGGTAATAATCGCCGACGAAAGCCTTGGTTGGCCCGCCCTCGTAACCGGCGAACCAGCACATCGGTGACTGGCTGCGGTCGACAGCGAGAATGCCCGGCTGGCCCACGCCCAATTCACGGTTATTTTCATCCAGCACCACGATCCGGTGGCCCGGCGAGGCGAAACCAGCCGCGCCCATGTGCACCGGATGTTCCAGAGCGTGGTGATTGCACAGCACCATGCCCAGTTCGGTCTGGCCGTAGTGATCGTGGATCACCACGTTCAGGTTGTCGGCAAACCAGCGGATTACCTCCGGGTTCAGCGGCTCTCCGGCGCTGCTGACCGCGCGCAGCGTGCCCTTGATCGAGCGGGCGAACTGATCGCCCCCGGCGATCAACAAACGATAGGCAGTGGGTGAACCGGCGAGGTTGGTGATGCCGTACTTGTTGATGACTCGGCAAGTGCTTTCCAGGGTGAACGGCCCATCGTAGAACGTGATGGGATGCCCCATGGCCAGAGGGCCGGTCACACCGAAGTAGATGCCGTAGGCCCAGCCCGGGTCAGCGACGTTCCAGAAGGCGTCTTCGGGACGCAGGTCCACGGCGTCACGCATGTAGCTCTGGAATGCGACGATGGCCTTGAGCGGCACCGACAGCGCCTTGGCCGGCCCAGTGGTGCCGGAGGTAAACATCAACAGGAACGGGTCTTCGCCACTGAGCATCACCGGTTCGCACTGGTTTGCATGGTTCGCCACTTCTGCCCAGAAACTGTAATCGCCGCGAACGATGCCCTGGCCTTTTGCGCCGCCGACCGTGACCACTGTGGGACAACCGGCTACATCGTTGAGTTTGGGGCGATTGACCGCGTCGGTGACCACAACACGCGCACCGGAGCTGCCCAGACGGTGTTCGATGGCCTTGGGGCCGAACGCGGTGAACAACGGCTGATACACCGCGCCGATGCGCCACGTGGCGAGTACCACGATCAGCAATTCAGCGGTACGTGGCAGCAGGCCGGCCACCTTGTCACCCTTGCCCACGCCTTGGGCCAGGAGGAAATTGGCAAAACGCGCGGCGTTGTCCTGCAGGTCACGGTAAGTCCAGGTCGCGTCGCTGCCGTCGCGACCCTCCCAGAACAAGGCAATGCGCCCCGGCAATGCATGCCGGTCGCAACACTCGACACAGGCGTTCAATGCCTCGAGCGAGCCGTGCAGTGCGGTGTTGACGGTGTGCAGGTAATCGAACTGTGACGTGGCGGACGAGTAATCGCGCATGACCAGAATCCCTCTGTACTTTTTATTGGTTGGGGGAACCGTAAACAGCAGGGAAATACTCGCGCCGAAGGGCTTGGGCGGCAATGGTCAAAGCCATCAAGTTGCTTGACTGGTTTGGCCATGGTTGGGTGATGTGGCGTCTGGGAGGCCGTTATCGCGAGCAGACTCGCTCCCACCGGGGCAATGCGAACCTTATGTGGGAGCAAGGCTTGCCCGCGATAGCGCAAGCCCAGTCAACCCACATCCCAAATCAGCCAGGATCGTTGAGAATCAGGCTGCGATAATGTCCCGGATTGGACCCGGACCACTTGCGAAACGCCTTGTAGAAGGAGCTGGCATCGGCAAATCCCAGGCGCGCGGCGATTTCCACGAAGCTGATGGAAGGTTCGGCCAGCCAGTTGATGGCCAACTCCTTGCGCACACTGTCCTTGAGCCCTTGATACGTCTGGCCCTCCTCCGCCAAGCGGCGGCGCAGGGTCGAGGCCGAAACGCACAACTGCTGGGCCAGAGCCTCGGTCTCCGGCCACTGCTCGGGTGGCAATTGGCGCAGGTCGTGTCTGATGCGGCTGGCGAGGCTTTGCGGGTCGCGATATTTGACCAGGATGTTGGCCGGTGCCTGGGCCAGAAAGCGGTTGAGTTCCTCGGTGCTGCGTCGGATGGGCAGGTCCAGGCATTCGGCGGAGAAGATCATCCGGGTGCGGGGCCGGTCAAAGCGTAGGTTCCGGGAGAACATCACACGATAGTCGTCGCAGAAATCCGGTTCCGGGCAACGCAACTCAATGGAAAGAATCGGAATACGCCGCCCGGCCAGCCAACAGGCCACGCCATGAACAATCATCCAGTAGGTGAAATAGGTGAAGGCCCGGCGCGGCTCCTGATCGTCCTCCAGCAGGACGATTTCCGCCAGGCTCTGCTGGCGGACCCATTGGGCCGGCAACTGTTCGAACATCAGCGAGAGGAACCCCAGCCCCGCCGTCAGGCCGCTCGCCAGCGTGGGTTGGGCCATGGCGCACTGGCAGAGAAACGCCAGGCTACCCGACTTGAGCTTGCGCGGGTCCATGCCAAAAAACTCGTCATCCAGGCGTCGGGCGAGCAAACGCCAGAGCCGCGCATAAGCATGGGCCGGGACCCGCGCCTGGGAGTCGTCGAGCAACGCAGGGTCTATGCCGACCTTGCTCAGAACCTCATCGGTGGCCGCTCCGGGAGCGCAGCTTTGCAGCAGCGCCTCACGTACCAACTGGATGGAGATGGTGTCTTTTTCCGACATGGCACGAGCTTTCACAGGATCCGGTAAAGCAGCCGCTCGATCCGCACCCGGCTGACCCGTTTCAGAAACCTGGCGACTGCGGCGGGATAGTCCGGCAGGGTTTCCAGGTCCAGATATCGATTGATGCGCCGGGTGTGCTGGTAAATCTGCTCAAGCTCGGCCTGACGCGGCCCCAGCAGTTCGCCCTTGGGGTCATCCAGCAACAAAGCGTTTTCCAGGTCCAGGCGAAACGCCCGTGGATTGAGGTTATTGCCGGTCAGCAAGGTGTAGCGCTCGTCGATCCACATGCCCTTGAGGTGATAGGTATTGTCACCGTCACGCCACAGGTGCAGGTTCAGTTGGCCGCTGTCGATGTAACGCTGATGCCGCTTGGCGAAGCGGCGCAGGCTGATTTCGTAGAGATAGGGCAGCGCGGCGATGATCTTGAACGGCTCGCTGGGCGGCATGTAGAAGTCGTTGGCGGTTTTGTCGCCGACGATAATGTCGATCCTGACCCCGCGAGCCAGCGCGCGATTGATTTCCCGGGTCACCCCCAGGGGCAGATTGAAATACGGCGTGCAGATGGTCAGTTGCCGGCGACTGCTGGCAATCAACTCGCCAATTACCCGGCTCAACGGATTGTTCTTGCCCACGCCCAGCAACGGGCTCACCGACAGGCCGCTCTTGTCGAGGTTGCCGGCCTGCGTGTCATACGCGGCGTACTTGAGCCGGCTGCGCAGATCGCCGATGTCCTTGCGCAGGCTGCGAGTGCTGGGCAGGTTCGGCAAATCCAGGCGATGCACGGCGCTGGAGGCAATCAAGCCATGCTGTACCAGGTGCTGCATCGAGTCGGCCAGTGCCTCGTTGCGCAACAGGTGGTATCGGTCGTAGCGGTATTTGTCGAACTTGTGCAGATAGACGTTATTGAGGCTGGCGCCGCTGTAAAGCACACAGTCGTCGATCACGAAGCCTTTGAGGTGCAGCACGCCGAACAACTCGCGAGTCTGCACCGGCACGCCGTAGATCGGCACTTCGCTGGCGTGAGTGCGGGTCTGTTCCTGATACCACGCCGAATTGCCCGGCTGCTTCTTGGCGCCGATCAGCCCGCGCTGGGCCCGCAGCCAGTCCACCACCACGACCACGTCCAGTTCCGGACGCTTGGCCTTGGCGGCGTGCAAGGCATCGAGGATTTCCTGCCCGGCCTCGTCCTCTTGCAGGTACAGGGCGACGATGTAGATGCGCTGGGTGGCCTGGGCGATTTGCTCCAGCAGGCAACGGCGGAACTCGGCGGCGCCATCGAGGATGGTCACGGCATCGGCGGTCAGTGCAAAGCTGCGCAGCTTAGGCAGCAAGGGGCGTTTGAAAAGCGACGGCATAGGGCTCGCAAAAGGTCGAATCCGAAGAGTGGTTGAGCTTACACCATCGATGGGTTCGGGTCTTCAGGGCGTCATGAAAAAACAACTTGACCAAGTAGAACGATCGTTCTACTGTTAGCACCATGAACGAAATCAATAGCAATGAGACCCGAAACATTATTCTCGATGTCGCCGAAAAGTTGATCTATAAAAGTGGCATCGCGGCCACCGGCATGGATCTGCTGGTGAAAACCGCCGGCGTCTCCAGAAAGAGCATTTATCGCTACTTTGCCAACAAGGACGATCTGATCGTGGCCGCACTCCAGCGGCGCGACGAACGCTGGATGCACTGGTTCAGCAGTGAGGTCGACAAGGCCCCTACCCCGCGCGCCCGGCTGCTCAACCTGTTTACCGTGCTCAAAACCTGGTTCGACAGCGAAGGTTTCCGTGGCTGTGCGTTCATCAACACCAGTGGCGAAACCGGCGATCCACAGAACCCGGTCCGCCAGGTCGCCAAACTGCATAAACAGAAGTTGCTCGACTATGTAACCCGGCTATGCACAGAACAAGGCGTCGAGAGCCCGGATGCCTTGGCCCGGCAGTTACTGATCCTGATCGATGGCGCCATTACCGTCGCACTGGTCATGGGCGATCACAGCGCCGCCGACCAGGCCCAAAACATACTGAAGTCCTTATTGGCTGAAACTGAATAACCCGTTCCCGTAAACCGCTGTGCCACTTGCTCGATCACTCACTGGAGATCTGCCATGTCATCCACTGCTGAAGTTCGTCCGCCGCTGCCGCCTTTCACCCGTGAATCGGCCATTGAAAAAGTCCGTCTGGCCGAAGACGGCTGGAACTCCCGCGACCCACAACGGGTGTCCCTGGCCTATACGCTGGACACTCAATGGCGCAACCGTGCCGAATTCGCCCATAACCGCGAAGAGGCCAAGGCCTTCCTGACCCGTAAATGGGCCAAGGAACTGGACTACCGGCTGATCAAAGAACTGTGGGCCTTCACCGGTAACCGTATCGCCGTGCGCTACGCCTACGAATGGCACGACGATTCGGGCAACTGGTTCCGTTCCTACGGCAATGAAAACTGGGAGTTTGACGAGCAAGGGTTGATGTCCAACCGCTACGCCTGCATCAACGACATGCCGATCCAGGAAAGCGAACGCAAATTCCATTGGCCGCTGGGTCGCCGGCCGGATGATCATCCGGGGCTGTCTGACTTGGGGCTGTAGGCGCACGGCATTTGTATAAGCAACAGAAACCTTGTGGGAGCGGGCTTGCTCGCGAAGGCGGTGCGTCAGCAGGTAGCAATGCTGGACGAACAACCGTCTTCGCGAGCAAGCCCGCTCCCACATTGCTACTGCGGGCTCGGCCCAGCGCCCGCTCACAACGGCGCTAGACAAGCGGCCACTCGCCAGGGTTGACCGGCATGCCGCCAGGCATCACATTGCCTGGACCGCCGATACACTCAGAGGCGATTTGCTCGTTGCTGACCTGTGGAGCCCATGACCGCGTCGATTCCGATCCGTCCCCCCTGCCCGCCTGGTGTCTGTGACTGCGGGCGTGATGCGTTGCTGCAAACCCCGGGCAGTGACCTGCGCATTCTTTGCTTGAACCGTCAGGAAGAAAAACGCCTGCTCGAACGGCTGGAAAATATCCAGAGCCTGGACGAACTCCAACGGTTGCAGCAGCGTATGTACGAGAACCTCGGAATCCGCCTGAGCGTCGAACCCGGCTACAACGAAGTACGCACCATGCGCGGCATCGCCATCGAGTTCCAGGAGCAGCCCGGCCTGTGCCGCAAGATTCGCCAGTCGATCCCCACCGCCATTCGACGCGGGTTGGAAAAACGTCCCGAAATCGCTTGGCGCTTGCTGGATGCCCACGACCTGTTCCGTGACGCCTGAGAAACAGCTTCATCCCTGAAGCTGCACATCGGTCTAGAAGTCCACGGTGGCCGAAAGCAGGTAAGTGCGCGGCGTTGCCAGGGTCAAGCCTGCCTCGCTGTCATCCGAGGCGCCGGCTGAACTCCAGTAGCGCTTGTCCGCGACGTTCTCGACATTGGCACGCAGGGTGATGTTCTTCTGGTCCACCTTGAACGCGTAGCGCGCGCCTACATCCACACGCTCCCAGGAATCGATTTCCTTGGTGTTGGACTGGTCCAGGTACTGCGAACTGGAGTGGATGGCGCGGCTGGTCAGGGTCAGGCCCTGCACGGTCGGCACATCCCACTCGGCGCCCAGGTTGACATTGTATTTGGGCGTGGCCGGCGCCCGATTACCATCAAAGGCGCCATCGGTGGTATCGGTCAACTCGCTGTCGATATACATGACCCCGCCGAGCAAACGCAAACCCTTGAGCGGCTCACCGAACACGCTCAACTCAACCCCGGTGTTCTCGCGTTTGCCGTTCGGGCCGAAGACACGGGTCGTGGCATCGGTGGCGTAGGCAGGCTGCTTGATCCGGAAGACGGCGGCGGTGACGGCGAGCGCACCCGCGTCATATTTGGCACCTACCTCGACCTGACGACTGATGAACGGCGGGAATATTTCGTCCTCGTTGATCGAGGTCGAGGGCGCGATCTTGCCCTGGCTCAAGCCTTCCATGTAGTTGGCATACAACGACAGCTTATCGGTTGCCTTGAACAAGATTCCGCCCGACGGCGACATCTTTTCCTCGTCGTACGCGGTGGCGCCTTTGACGTTATCCGTCCAGTCGTCAACCTTGATCCGCTGCCAGCGGGTGCCTAGGGTCAGCAGCAGCCGATCATCGAAGAAACCCAGGGTGTCGGACAACGCCACGCCGGTGGAGCGGTTTTCGGTATAGACCTTGCTGTCCTGGCGCGTGGGGTCGCTCGGAGTCGGCGTTTGCACCGGGTCATACAGGTTGCTCGGGGACGACGCATAACGAGCGCCGCCATTGGTGAAATCCATGTAGAAGTAGCTGGCGGCCAGGTTGATCTCATGGCTCACCGGGCCGGTATGGAACCAGTTGCGCACCCCGGCCGTGGCCGTGCGGACATTTTCATCGCGGGTAAAGTCGCGGGGTTGAACGCTGAAATCGCCAGCGTCGTTGCTAACCGAAACGTTGTGCCGCAGGAAGTCATGATCACTTTTGCGCGCCCCTGCACTGCCGTACAACATCACGGAATCGTTGACATCGTATTGCGCGTTCACCGCGCCGAAAGTGTCCTTGGTGCGCGCCTTGCTCCAGCGCTGAGCGTAGTTGCGGCGCACATCGCTGGCGTGCGGGACCTGTGCGTTGGCCCCTACCAGCACGCGCTCCTGCGGCGCGTCGGTATCGCGCTCGGTGCGCCCGATATCCGTCGAGAGGCGTAGACGCTCGCCACGAAAATCCAGGCCCAGCACGGCCATGTCACGGTCGACACTCTGGTGATCCCATTCAGTGTCGCCGGACTGCTTCACGCCGTTGAAACGAACGCCGAACTGGTTGTCTTCACCAAAACGCCGGGCGACATCCACGGCGCCGCCGAGCTGGTTGTTGGAGGCGTAGCTGCCCGTGAACGAAGTGATGGGTTTGTCGGTGGCCCGCTTGGGCACCACGTTGATCCCGCCACCCACGCTGCCACGTGGCGAGACGCCGTTGATGAGCTGGGTCGGGCCCTTGATGATGTCGACGCGGTCGGCCATCTCCATGTCGATCGAATAGGTCGGCAGGATGCCGTAGAGACCGTTGTAGGCGACATCACTGTTGAACAGGCTGAAACCGCGAATGGTGAACTGCTCGAAACGCCCGCCTGCCGGATTGGTGGCGCGAACCGAAGGGTCGCTGGCAATCAGGTCGCCCAGGGTCCGAGCCTGCTGGTTCTTGACCACTTCGCTGGTATAGGTGGTCATGCTGAACGGGGTTTCCATGAAGTCTCGCGACCCGAGCAAGCCTTGCGAGCCGCGGCGCGCGACCTGGCCACCGGCATAAGGCTCGCCCTGCGCCAGGCTCGTGGCCCCCATGATCGAGGTGGGCGCCAGTTGCAAGCTGCTGCCTTCCGGCGCCGGGGTCAGGATGTAAGCCTGCTCGCCCACCGGCTGCAGTTGCAGACCCGAGCCCTGCAACAGCCGGGCAAAGCCCTCCTCCACGGCATACTCCCCCGACAGACCGGGGCTGTTATGCCCGCTCACCAGGGCCGGGTCGACCGACAGGTTGACCCCCGCCAGGCCGGCGAACCTGGTCAGCGCGGCGCTGAGGCTGCCGGCCGGCACCTGATAGCTGCGTCGGGCAGCTTCTTCGGCTTGGCTGGAGGACATGAACAATGGGCTGGCGCTCAGGCTGAGCACGAGGCTCAGGTTCAACAGCGGACGCCAGCCGGCAAGGGCCGGGCGAAAACGCAAAGGTACTACTGCGGACATTGGAGGGAGCTCTCGTTTTTGTTCAGTTGCCTTGAATGACAAGCGAGACAAAAAAAGGGGACAGGCGTCAGACAGTATTTTTGCGCAGCGTCAATGTGACCCAGTATCGGGTGCGCGTTTGCACGTGCAGCGGCAGGCTGGCCGAGAGCAACGCGAGGATTCGATCGGTGTTTTCCAGACGGAAGCTGCCGGTCACCCGCAGCGACTCCAGGGCGGGGTCCCAACGCAATAAACCTGGGCGATATCGGCCCAGCTCACGGAGAAAATCCCCCAACGGCTGGTTCTGCGCCACAAGTACACCGTCACGCCAACCCAACTGCGCTACGTCGAACGCCCCCACCGGTCCGGCGCCCGAGGCCAAGAGGTTGACCTGCTCGCCTTCCTTCAGTGTCAGCATTGGCCCGCGCAACGGTTGCAGTTGCACCGAACCACTGAGGACCGACACCCGGCAACTGCGCTCATTCAGGCGTACGCAGACCTCGCTACGGCTGACGGAGATCAGGCCGAACGGTGCCTGAATGGCCAATGGCGCAGGCCCCTGGACATTGAGGGCCATCTCCCCTTGCACCAGCACCAGGCGTCGAGCCTTGAGGTCCAGGTCCAGGGCGCTGTCGGTATTCAACTGCAAGGCGCTGCCGTCGGCCAGCGACCAGCGCCGCTGTTCGCCCGTGGCCGTGTGCAGGTCGGCGCGCCAGACCTCCAGCGGCAGCTCTCGCCCCAGCCACCAGGCCGTGGGCACCAACGCGGCGACGCCGAGCGCACGCTTGAGCACCGCCCGACGGGGCAATGCCGGGCGATCCAGGGTCGCCATACCCAATGAAGTCGGCACCCCGGCGAAACGCTGGCGCAATCGCTGGGCTTTTTGCCAGGCGGCCTCGTGGTGGGCGCTGCTGTCGCGCCAGCGTTGCAGCGCGGCGCAATCGAAGTCATCCCCGCCAGACTCCATCATGGCCAGCCAGCGAGCCGCCGCCCGGGCGACTTCGCGAGCTTCAGGCGAAGGGGCCTGGCGCATCAAAACTCCACCAACAGGCAATGCTCATAAGCCTGGGCCATATAGCGCTTGATGGTGCGCTCCGACACCTGCATGCGCTCGGCGATTTCACGGTAGCCCAGGCCTTCGAGCTGGCTCCACAAAAAAGCCCGCCGCACCAGAGCCGGCAGGCCATCGAGCAATTCATCCAGGGCTTGCAACGTTTCCAGCAGCAGCCAGCGCTGCTCCGGGGACGGTACGCACGCTGGCGGCAAGCTCGCCAAGGCGTCGAGGTAAGCCTGCTCCAGGTTGCGGCGCGCGTAAAAGTTGCTCAACAGACGCTTGCCGACTGTCAGCAGATAAGCGCGGGGTTCGTGCAGATCGGCCAATGGCTGAGCGCTGGACAGTACCCGCAGGAACGTGTCCTGGCGCAGGTCCGCGGCATCCCAGGCATTGCCCATGCGTCGTCTCAACCAGCCTTCCAGCCAGCCACCGTGGTCTCGGTACAGCGCGTGCAAGGAACGCTCCGTTGGCGTAGCTGCATCAGACATGTCAAGAAGCCTTGTGCAAGGAATACATTAAATGAGAGTGATTCTAATTAATGTTCCCGCACGAATCCAACTTCTTTATCGAACCGCTCTGTTAATGACCCTGGCCTATCGTTTTTCGCCAGCCTGCCAAACGGGTGGTTCGCCCCCCAACGCAGCCAGGGACGAACTCATTTGTTCAAACGGCCTCAGTGGCTGGCATGCAGTTGCTTCTGGACTTGCGGCATGGCCGAGGAGTGGTGGTTAAGGATCTTCCACTGACCGTCAATGCGTTCATAGATAAAGGTGTAGCGCGCCTGAACCTCGCGCTTGGAGCCGTCGGCGTTGGTCAGGGCAAAGGTATAGACACCACTGTCCATCGCCGCGTCAGGTCCCAGGTGACGGATTTCCCGGTAGTTGATCTGCCCCACCGGCTTGCCGGCCAGGAAGTGTTCAAAGTAATCCTGAATCAGTGCCGCCGTGTTGCGCACCTGGTTGGATACGGTGGGCTGCAATATCGCATCCGGCGCATACAGGCTGGTTACTGCAGCAGCGTTGCCGGTTTTGAGGGCCGCGTTCCAGCGGTCGAACAATGCGGCGATTTCACGGTCATTCTGATTCTGTGGCTGCTCGGCTACGGTGCGATAAACGTATGGCGTTGTTTCAAGTGCCAGGGCCAAGGGTGTGGTCAGCATGAAAAAAGCGGCAGCGGCGAAGGTTTTCAGTTTCATCGTAACGTTCCTGTGGGTTTCAATGAGCCGACTTTGCCGGGCCTGGCGGCCTTCGCCATCGGCCAACCGGTGCCGATTGCCTATGCCGTTCGGCAGATAGGCCCGGTGCTGATGACACGCTCTAATACCGCCACGCCGACCGGTCCCATCCACGCTGGAGCCCTATCATGCAAAGCCCACCCCATGACCCCGGCAGTGCCCTGGCCATCCGGACCCAATATCGCCAGTCGCAAAGTCGTGCCGCACGCCTGCGCCTGCTGTTGGGCACCGGCCATGAACTGACGCAATTGCCCCTGTCGGCGATGCGCCAGCGCGCAGTGCAACGAGCGTGCGCATTCATGGCCATGGATCATGGCCTGCTGCTGGAGTGGGCAGCGGACACCACGTTTCGCACCATCGCCAGCCATGGCAGCCAAGAACGGCTCGATCTGCTTGCCAACCTGGCTCAGCCGCCGTCAGCCGAGCCACAATGGCTGGAGTACCCTGGCAGCGCCCTGCCCCAGGTCTTGCGCGTTCCGTTGCGTGGCTCCGACGGTGTGGTGTTCGGGGCTTTATTGCTGGGCAACGGCGTAGCCCTGGGCACGCCGGACAACGAGGATATTGAGTCACTGCAATTGCTGGCGACCCTGCTGGCTGCCCATTTGGAGAACAGTCGTCTGCTCGAAGCGTTGCAGGCCCGCGAACGCACCATGTCCGAGCTGGTCCATCGACTGTTCAGCGCCCAGGAAGACGAACGCAAGCGTGTGGCCTACGACCTGCATGATGGCCTGGCACAGAACCTGGCCGGCCTGCATCAGCGCCTGCAGGGGTTCGCCGGTCGCTGCCCGCCTCTGCCGCCGGCCCTGGCGAACGACTTGCAGGCCATCCTCGATCTCGCCCGGGGTTGTGTCGGCGAAGGCCGGCAGTTGATCGGCGGTCTGCGTCCCCATGCGCTGGATGACTTCGGTCTGTACAAAGCCGTCGACAAGGAAGCCGACCGCCTGCGGGATGCAGGCCTGTCGGTGGACTGGGCCGAGCACAGCGCCGCTCGCCTGCCGGGCAACACCGAAATCGCCTTGTTCCGCATTGCCCAGGAAGGCATCAACAACATTCTCAAGCACGCCCGGGCCAGCCATGTACGCCTGGGATTGATGGTGAGCGACGACCGGGCCTCGCTGCGGGTCGAAGACAATGGCCGTGGTTTTGCTCTGGAACAACCCATCGAGACCAATGGCACCTGCCATCTGGGCCTGGCGGCGATGCAGGAACGTGCCAGCCTGCTGGGCGGCCACCTGAGCTGTTTCAGCCAGCCCGATGGTGGCACCCGTTTGCTGGCCAGCGTCCCCCTACCCACCCACGGAACACACTCATGACGTCCCCTTTACGCCTGCTTTTGGCCGATGATCACGAAGTGACCCGCACCGGTTTTATCAGCATGCTCGCCGGCAGCCCGGGGTTCGAAGTCGTCGGCCAGGCCAGCGACGGCCAGGAAGCCCTCGATCTGTGCGAGCGGCTGCAACCGGACATCGCCATTCTCGACATTCGCATGCCGGTGCTCAATGGTCTGGGGGCGGCGCGTATCCTGCAGCAGCGCCAGCCGGGGATCAAAGTGGTGATCTTCACCATGGACGACAGCCCTGATCACCTTGAAGCCGCCATCGGCGCGGGCGCGGTCGGTTATCTGCTCAAGGATGCCAGCCGCGATGAAGTGCTGGACGCCCTCAAACGGGTCGCCCAGGGCGAAGAGGCCCTGAACAGTTCGGTCAGTGCGCGCCTGCTGCGGCGCATGGCCGAGCGCGGTGCCAGTGGCGCTACCCCGGTCCAGGCCCTGACAGCCCGCGAGCGCCAGGTGTTGGGGCTGGTGGCCGGCGGCTTCAGCAACCGTGAAATCGGCGAAAAACTCGGCATCGCCCCCGGCACCGCCAAGGCCCACGTGGAGCGCGTCATCGGCAAGTTGGGAGCCGCCGATCGAACCCAGGCCGCCGTGCGCGGTGTTGCTCTGGGGTTGGTGGCACAACCCAGCGGGCAATGGCCATGAGATTCCTCGCCGCCCGCCGCTGGGCCAACCTGCCATTGCGGGGCAAGGCATTGGTGGTCATTTCCCTGCCCCTGGTGGTGCTGTTGCTGTCGCTGGTGCTGATCTACATCACCGAACGCCAGACCGCCCGGGCCGAAGAAGACGTGCGCCGGGTGCTGCTGGTCCAGGGCGATATCCAGACGGTGCATACCCTGCTGGCCGAAGCCGCAGCCAGCGTGCGCGGTTACCTGCTGACCCGGCGCGAAGACTTCCTGCCCAGCTACGAACAGGCCACGCCGCTGATCAAGGCCGCGTTGCAACGGTTGGACCACAACATCCGCGACGCCCGGATGCGCGAGCGCCTCAAGACCATCACCCCACTGATCGCAGAAAAACTCGATGGGCTGGATGCCTTGCGCAACGGCAAGGCCGATGACACAGCGGCCATCACGACGATTCTGATCGAAAACAAACACGTCCTGGACGTGCTGCGCGAGCAGATCAACGCCATGCGTATACGTGAGGACGCCCTGCTCGCCGACCGCAGTGCCGCCGCCTCGGCCACGCGCATGCGCCTGTTGTTCGCCACGCTACTGGCGGCGCTGTGCGGGCTGCTTGGCGCCATCGTGGCGGTGCTGTTCCTGTCCAAGGGCATTGTCGCCCGCGTGCAACAGGTGCAAGGCAACGCTCAGCGCCTGGCCTTGGGTCAACCGTTGCTGCCGCAACCGCCGGAGCAGGACGAAATCGGCCAGTTGGGCACTCGTCTGGTAGAGGCCGGGCAGTTGCTTGCCGAACGCGAGCGGGCTCTGCGGGATAACGAAGAACGCTTGCGACTGATCATCGATGGGGTGAAGGACTACGGCATCTTTGCGCTGGACGCTCAAGGCCATGTCATTACCTGGAACGCCGGCGCCGAACGGATCAAGGGTTACACCGAACAGGAAATCCTCGGCCGGCATTTTTCGTTGTTCTATCTGAGCGAAGAATGCCCGGCGCACCCGGACATGGCGCTGCACGAAGCGGCCCGTGACGGTCATTACATGGAAGAAGGCTGGCGCTGTCGCAAGGACGGCAGCCGCTTCTGGGCCAGTGTGGTCATCACTGCCCAGTACGACAGTACCGGCACCCTGCGCGGGTTTTCCAAGATCACCCGCGACATCACTGACCGCCGCGCCGCCGAGATCGCCCTGCGCACCGCCCGTGAAGAAGCCGAAAGCGCCAGCCGCGCCAAGAGCGAATTTCTCTCGCGCATGAGCCACGAACTGCGCACACCCCTGAACGCCATACTCGGCTTCGCGCAACTGCTGGACATGGACTCCAGCGCCGGCCAGCGCCCACAGGTCAGTCACATCCTGCGCGCCGGCCAGCATTTGCTGGCATTGATCAACGAGGTGCTGGACATTGCCCGGATCGAGGCCGGTCGTCTGCCGCTGAACATTGAGCCGATTGCCTTGACGACGGTGTTGCATGAAACCCTGACGCTGGTTTCACCCATGGCGGCCGACGCCGGGATTCAGTTAGCCGAGCTGGCGCCGCTACCCGACAGCAGCGGTGTGCTGGCCGACCGTCAACGCCTGGTGCAGGTGCTGCTCAATCTGTTGTCCAACGCCATCAAGTACAACCGGCCCGGCGGTGAAGTGCGCATTGAAGTGACGGCCCAGGGGCCGCGAGTCAGCATTGCCGTCAGCGACACCGGGCATGGCATTGCCCCCGAGCAGCTTGACCGGTTGTTCAAGCCGTTCGAGCGCCTGGGTGCCGATCCACAGGTCGAGGGCACCGGTCTTGGGCTGTCCTTGAGCAAGAGCCTGCTGGAAATGATGCAAGGCAGCCTGCAGGTCCACAGCGAGCCGGGGCAAGGTTGTTGTTTTACCCTGCAATTGCCCGGTGCCCGGGTGGAACACGCCCGCTTGCCCCCCATCGTCGCGCTTAAGGCACCGCGTCCGTCAGTCGAATATCACGGCAAGATACTGTGCATCGAAGACAACCTGTCGAGCCTGGCGCTGATCGAGACCCTGATGCAGCGACGTCCGGGTATTCAACTGCTGTCGAGCATGCAAGGCCAGTTGGGCCTGGACCTGGCTCGCCAGCACGCCCCGCAGTTGATCCTGCTGGACGTGACCCTGCCGGACCTGACAGGCCTGGAGGTGCTGCGCCGCTTGCGGCAATCGGCGGCTACGGCGTCCACACCGGTACTGATGATCACCGCCGATGCCAGCGACCTGACCCACCGTGCCCTGCACGAAGCCGGGGCCACAGCGATCCTGACCAAACCCATTCATATCCAGGCCTTTCTCGGCCACCTTGAACGTTATTTACCGGAGCCCGCATGAATCGCGATTTGCGCATCCTGATCGTTGACGATCAGCGCCCCAACCTGGACCTGATGGAGCAGTTGCTGGCTCGCGAAGGGCTGCACAACGTACTGAGCAGCACCGAGCCTTTGCGCACCCTCGACCTGTTCAACAGTTTTGAGCCTGACCTGGTGATCCTGGACCTGCACATGCCGGCATTCGATGGCTTCGCCGTGCTGGAGCAGCTCAACCGGCGCATCCCGGCAAACGACTACCTGCCGATCCTGGTGCTGACTGCCGACGCCACCCGCCTGCGCGCCCTGGCGCTGGGCGCCCGGGACTTCATCAGCAAACCCCTGGATGCGCTGGAAACCATGCTGCGCATCTGGAATCTGCTGGAAACACGGGCGCTCTATAAGGCGTTGCGCGAGCTGGTTCCATCGCAGCAGATCGAACTGTTGCGCCAGCACCGGCCGGCCGCCGGCGCGGTTTAGTCCGATTACGCCGGGCCGCAACAGGCTCGGGTTCTATTCGATGCGGTAGTGAAAGGTATTGCGCACCGCCGGCACTGTCACGGCCTGGCCGTCGACGATCCGCGGCTGATAACGAAAGGTCTGGGCCGCAGTCAGCGAGGGTCGGATGAATAACGGATGGCAGCCGTCCAGCACCTTGGGGTTGTCGATTCGCCCGTCCGGCTTGACGCTGTACTCCACCGTGCAATCGCCTTCCAGCCCTTTGTCCAAAGCCCGTTGCGGATAATCCGGAGCCTCTTTGCTCAGAGGTTGATAGTGGCGACTGTCGGCGGAGGCCAGACGCGCCTGTTCGGCTTGGCGTTGCCGGGCGAGCGCCTGGGCCTGTTGAGCCGCTTGGCGCTGTCGTTCGGCGGCCTGTTGCTCGGCTTCCTGCTGACGTCGCTGGTTCTCCTGACGCTCGCGCTGCTGCTGGGCCTGTTGCTCGGCCTGCTGCTCGCGCTTTTGCTCCTCGACCCGTTTGCGCGCCAGGGTTGCCTGCTCCAGTTTCTGCGCTTGGAGCCTTGGATCAACCGCAGGTTTGCTCGGCGCCGGGCGTGGCGCTTGCACGGGAGCCGGCGTGGCTTCGACCGGTTCTGGGGCGACCTCTGCCACGGCGGTCGGCGCAGGCGCTTCAGGCACCGGCAGCGGTGGCAACATCACCAATTGCGTGCGCAGCACCCGGGGCGCTTCGACGGTCGGTTTCTCTACGGTCCAGCCCAGCACCAGCAATGCCGCGACAACCGCGTGCAAGGCCACGGCGAGTCCCGCTGCCAGGCTGTTCCTCCAGAAACCACTGCCGGACACCGTGGGTAAACCCAAGGATGGACTGTGCATGATCATCGCCGTCATCGGGGTGCCTCGGTCACCAGGCCAAGGTTGCTCACTCCGCCCTGCTGCAAGGCGGCCATGGCGGCCACGACACGACCGTAGTCGGCGTGGTCGTCGGCACGGATATACACCTGGGTATCGCTGCGCTCGGCGACAACCTGGGCCACTTTGGCGCGCATCTGATCCAGGTCCACGGCGCTGTCGGTCTGGCTTTGGGTGTCCAGTTCAGCACCCAGGTTCCAGTAGTAACCGCCCTCGGCCTTAACAGACAGGGTCAGGATCTGTTGGCGGCTATCGTTGGCCAATGCCTGGCTGGCGACCTTGGGCAGCTCGATTTTCACGCCTTGGGTCAGCATGGGTGCCGTGACCATGAAGATCACCAGCAGCACCAGCATCACATCGATGTAAGGCACCACGTTCATTTCGGCCTTGGGCCCGTGCTTGCGTTGCGGCTTGACTAGCATCTGCCCTCTCCTCTCAAGCGGCCGCGGCCAGGTTCACCGGAGCGCCGTGCAGCTTGCGATGCAGGCGTGCCTGCAACTCGTTGCCAAACGCGTAGTAGCGTGTCAGCAAGGTCTGGCCGCGGGCGGAAAAGCGGTTGTAGGCGATCACCGCGGGAATCGCCGCGAACAGGCCGATGGCGGTGGCGATCAACGCCTCGGCGATGCCCGGCGCCACGGTGGAGAGGCTGGCCTGTTGCACCTGGGACAACCCCAGGAAGGCATTCATGATCCCCCAGACCGTGCCGAACAAACCGATGTAAGGGCTGACCGAACCGACCGTGGCGAGAAACTGCAAGCCTTTCTCCAACTGCACCTCCTGCTCGCTGATTGCCACTTGCAGCGAACGCTCCACCCCTTCAAGCACCACCTGTGGGCTGCCGGAGGGCACGTTGAGCTGGGTGAAAGCCTGGAAGCCGGCGTGAAAGATCGGCTCCACGCCGCCCTCTTCCTCGCGCACCTGGGCGGTCTCGCGCAGCAGCGCTGGCAAATCGCTGGTGCTGCGAAAACGCTGCATGAAACCCTTGAACTGGCGCTCGGTGCGGCGCAGCACGGCGCTGCGCTGGATGATCAGGTACCAGCTCAGCAGCGAGGCCAGCAGCAGTGTGAGCATAACGGCCTTGACCAGAAGACTCGCATCGCTGATCAGGCCCCAGATTGTCATATGTTCCAGCGTGGCTTGCATGGGTAGAACTCCTGTCTGGCTGCTATTCGATGAAATGTTCATGACCGGTTGATGACAGCGCCGCTCAAGGCAGGCGCAAGGCTTTCGCGACTTCGTTCCAGGGCACGAACTTGAAGTTCTGGGTCTGCTCGGGCATCCGTTTGCGGCCGTCCTGGACCACCAGCATGCCGTCGCTCCAGGGACCGCCAAGGTTGGCCGAAGTGACTTCCAGGCCATCGGTTTCCGAGGCGCCGTCGATGCCCGCGGCGCCGTTCAGGCCGACACGGAACGCACCGCGCACGGCATAAGGCGGTTCGGCATCAAGTAGCACATAGCTGTCGTTGCCCTGGCTTGAGATCACCAGGTAATCGTGGCCGGCGCCTTGGTACAGGGCGATGCCCTCGACGTCGGCATGCAACTGAGGTCCGACCTTGATCACGTTGTCCAATGTCGCCGGCCGGTCGGCCCGGGCATCCACCGCCCAGACTCCGACGTCTTCTTCACCGAGAAACAGCCGCTGGCGCCGGTCATCGGCGACGCACCCTTCAGGCTGGCTGTCGACGCTGAACTGGCGCACCAACTGCCCTTTCACCACGCCGTCCGGGGCGCTGAGGCGGTACTGCAAATAGCGCCCGTCCTTGCCATTGGCGAAGGCATACAGTTCGCCCTCAACCGGCTGGAACAGGCAGATGCCGTAGATTTCCTTGAGTGGCGTGGGGATCTCGCCGGCCTCGCGCAGTTCGCCGCTGACCCGGTCGATGCTGAACAGGCTGAGGCTGTTGCGGTCGCGGTTGCTGGCGACTGCCAGATCGACGGTTTGCGTACCCAGCTTGAAGTTGCCGCGCACATCGACGTTGTTGAGGCGGCCCACCGCCAGCTCCTGCAGCAGCTTGCCGTGCAGGTCATACGTCAGCAGGCCTTGCTTCTTGTTAGTGCCCAGCACCCGGCTCAAGGCAGGTGTGGTGGGATGAACCCAGATCGCCGGATCATCCGCCGCGTCGCCCTGGCGCGCCACCGGCTCGCTCTGGCCAATGGCAGCCACTGTAGGCAGCACCGGCGGCAGGGACACAGGGGTGGGTTGCCAATTGATTTGGCCCTGATACAGGCGTGCGCTGTCATCGTCGCGCAACAACAGTTCAAGGCCGTTTTTCGTCGCCCGTACCGCCAGATTTTCCGGCTCGTTCAGGCCCGGCAGCGCCAGACGGGCTGTCGAGGTCCAGCCCTGGCCGTCTTGCTGATACAGATGCAGCTGTCGCGCTTGTGGGTCCAGGCCCAGCAACCCGCCTGGTAACGCCGCCAGGTCCCCAGCGGCCTGCTGGATGTCACCGAACGGCGTGCGCATCGCCACGGGTACACGCACGGCATCGGCCTCGGAGGATGCCGGGTAGGCCCACCAGCCGACTTGTTCCTCGTTGACGAACAGTTGATTGGCGCTGTCTTGCACCTGACAGGTCTGGGCATCGGGCGGCAGTGGCAAGCCGCGTACGCGCTGTGCACTGGCGCTCAGGTGCTCGCCGTTGCCCACCAGCCATTGCTCCCCCTTGCCTTCTTCACCCACCAGAAACACAAACAGGTTGCTCGCTTCATCGCGGTACAGGCACAGCCCGTTCACCGGGAAATCTCGCGCAGGAAGGTACAGCGGCGTCCCCCACTGACGTTTATCCGGATCGAGGCTGACCAACAGTGCTTGCTGACGAGTGCTGTCGAGGCTGGCCACCAGAACGTTCGCCCCGAGGGCACGGCTGTCGAGACCTTCGAAGGAGCCCTCCAGGCGTGACAGTTCGCGGCCTTGGGCATCCAGCAACAGCAAGCCTTCACGGGCGCTGGCCAGTCGTTCGCTGGTCCAATGGCCGGGTACGAATCCCAGGGCATTGATCGAGCGTTCCTGTGCCTGAGGCCAGGGTTGCAGCTTCAGGGTTGGGGAAGCCGCCAACGCTGGAACGCTTGCCAGGCTGATGAGCATTGCCAACAGGTACTGCTTGGGTAAAAAAAAAGCTGTGTTCAACGGAAAAATCCTTGTCATTGAGCCGGGTTCAAACGGGTCTTTTGTCCACCTGCAGGGCGAGGGGATTTTTCCCCTCGCCCTGACGGATCGGCGTCGCGATCTAGAAATGGGTGAAGGTCAGCCCCAGCTTGTAGGTCGGGCCGTATTCTTCGTATTGACCGTTGTAGGCGCGGTGGCCGGTGTAGACGAAATACGACTCGTCGGTGAGGTTCTGGGCTTCCAGGCTCACTTGCAGGTTTTTGGTCAGGGAGTAGCGGGCGCTGAAGTCGACAAAGGTCTGGGCGTCAACGTGCAGGTCATGGTCGCGGTCGCTGATGGACGCCAGCTCATACAGGTAGGCCGACTTGTAATTGGCCGACAGACGCAGGCTCAGCTTGTCGTTTTCCCAACCCAGCATCAGGTTACCCACGGTGTCCGACTGGTTCGGCAGGTCGATGCTGCGCTTGCGTTGTGTTCCGCTGGCCTGATCGAACCCTTCGATCTCGGCGTCCGAGCGACTGAAGGTGGTGTTGGCCCCCAGAAGCAATCCATTCCAGGGGGCTGGCAGCCAGTCGAATTTTTGTGAGTAGGCCAGTTCCAGGCCATAGAGCTTGGCGCTGTCACCATTGGCAAAGCTATGGGCTTCGGAGAAGTCGGCCCAGGCGCCCGTGCCCGCCAGGTCGGTGTTGTAGACGAAGTTCTTGATGTCTTTGTAGAACACGAAAGCCGACACAGTGCCGGCCCGGCCCATGAAATGTTCAATGCCCAGGTCCAGGTTGCTCGACTCCAGGGGTTTGAGGTCCGGGTTGCCGAAGGTCGCCTCGTCATCGTCAATGACAAAACCCGGGGCCAGTTGCCCGAAGGTCGGGCGCACCACGGACTTGGTCCAGGCCGCACGCACCTGGGTGTTCTTGTCCAACTGGTAACGCGCGTGCAGGCCCGGCAGCCAGTGGTGATATTTGCGCCGGGTTTGGGTGTCGGTGAACACGCCGTCGGTAACGCCGCTGCCTTTGGCTTCGAACTCCGTGCCTTCATAACGCATGCCGGCGATCAAGCGCCAATCGTCGATGTCCACGGTGTTCATCAGGTAAGCGGCGTTGATGTCTTCGCTCATCTGGAAGTCATTGACCCGCGACTCTTGCGCATCAAAGAAGGCGTCGCGATCCAGACCACCCAACAATTGTTCGATGGCTCCGGCACTGATGCCTGGACCGTAACGGCCGAGACTGTAATCCACGTTGCCCTTCTGGAATTGTCCGAGGTTCAACTGCTCGTCGGTGAACCCCAGGTCGCCGAAATCCTCATAGACCCAGGCGTCGAGGTCGTTGTCCTTGTCGCGGCGGCTGACTTTGCCGCCGAATTTGACCTGGGAGGCGTAGCCACTGACGTCATAGTCTCTGGCCAGGTCCAGGCGCAGGTTTTTCTCGGTGTCGGTGGTGCTCTGCTGTTCCCAGTCCACCTTGTCCAGGCTGAAGTTGGCCGGATCATAGAACCCCGAACCAATGATCGGCCGCGGCTTGTCGTTGCCGTAGAAGCCCCCCTCGAAACTGTCGATGCCTTCGAATGTGGCACCGGCGATATGACCGGGGCTGTCCTCGCTGGACTTGCTGTAGCCGCCCTGGCCGCTGAGAGTCCAGAGACCGAACATGCGCTCCCCGCCCAGTACATAGGACTGGATCTCCTGGGTTTCTTCGCGCTGCTTGATCTTGCGCTCGCCTTCTGCGGCACCCAGCTCACCGGCCGCTTGCGGATCTTCGAAAGCCAGGCTGGCGGCATTGCGGGTTTCGCTGTCTTTGTAACGACTGTAAAGCGTGCGCAGGTAGTAGCTGCTCAGATCATCAGGCTTGTAGTCGAAGTTCAGCCCGCCGCCGGCGCGCTCCCGACGGATGTCATAGTCGCGTTGTTCGAACTCTTCCAGTCGTGAGCCTTGCTCGAAATCCCAGGCGCCGCCGGTTTCAACGTTGTCCGAGCCAAAATCGCGCTTCTGCCAGCTCAGCGCTGCTGCAACGCCGAAGTTATCGATGCCGTCGCCCAGGCTGAAACGGTCGCTGATAGCGCCAGAGAATTTCGGACTCGTCTGGCCGGTATTCTTGTCGTAGCTGGCTTCGCTGCTGCCGGTGTAGAACAAGCCCTTGTGGTCGAACGCCGAGAGGCTTTTCACGTCGACCGTGCCGCCCAGGGAGTTGGCGTCCATGTCCGGCGTCAGGGTCTTGATCACCGACAGCGACTGCACCAGCTCCGCGGGCAGCACGTCCAGGGCAACGGCCCGGCGCTCGCTTTCCGGTGCCGGTACCAGCGTGCCGTTGATGGTCACGCTGTTGAGGTCTGGCCCCAGGCCCCGCACGCTGACAAAACGACCTTCGCCCTGGTCACGTTCGACGCTGATGCCCGGCAGGCGCTGCACGGCTTCGGCGACGTTTTCATCCGGCAACTGCGCCACGCCGTCGGCATGCACCACGCTCTTGATGCTGTCGGCGCTGCGCTGCTCCTTCAGGGCCTGATCGATGCTGGCCGCCTGACCAACCACTTGGACGTGTTCAGTGGTCGTCTGCTCGGCAGCGCTCAGCCGTTCACTGGCAATGGCCATCGCCAACGCGGTGAACGTAAAACCGACGAGCCCGGCAGTGCTTGTGCGGTGATGCATGGTGGTCTCCCCCAGGAATCCGAAAATCCGCCAGGCAACGGCCCGGCAACTGGGAGGGCACGCTAGGGGTGGGGGGTGACGGTTCTGTGACAGCGTTTGCCCGCAGGGCCTAAAACACACTGATGTGAGGGGGTTGGCGGACCAGAATGAGCTGAAATGACCTGTTTCCGAGTCGCACAGGCCTTCAGCAGCCGATCACTTTTTGCGAAACGTCGCTCCACACCGCTGTGGGAGCAAAGCTTGCTCGCGATGCAGGTGCCTCGATCCCCTGAAAAACCGCGTCGTCTTCGTCGCGAGCAAGCTTTGCTCCCACAAAATCCCCTCGCCACAATGAGATAAGGGCGATCTCATGCATAAAAATCCGGACAACCAATGAGCTGATTCGACCTCCCCCACCCATTCACCCACCGTCACCGCACTGTCACATCCATCTGCTGTGCTGAGCCGCATTCCGCTTCTGGCAAAGGATTCCGGCCATGTTTTCCGTGCTGCGCCCGCACCGCCTCAAACTCGCCCTGCTTCTGCTGGCGGCCAACCTCGGGCTGATGCTCCACCTGGCCAACGGTGAGCTCAAACCGCTGAGTGAGTGGGTCTGGCTGGATATCCTTGGCGAAGGCGGCTCGGCCTTGCTGGCGCTGGTCTGGCTCGGCCTGGTGCTCAAGAGTCGCCCGGCCGGTCGGGTGACCAACTACCTCGTATGGGGCCTGGGTTGCATCTTTTTTTCCTGGTGGATCGACAGCCTCGACGAGTTCATCCGTTTGCCCGACAGCATCACCTGGGACCACTGGCTGGAGTCCGGGCCGATGCCGGTGGGCATGATTCTGCTGACCCTCGGCATCTATCACTGGCACCGGGAACAACTGGCGATCAACGGACAAATGGAAAAGCGTGAACGGTTGTTCCGCGAGCACCGCCTGTTCGACAAACTCACGCCGCTGGGAGGCGCGGACTTTTTCAGACATGAACTGACGAGCAGCCTGGAGGACAGCCGACGACGCCAGCAGCCCTTGTCATTGCTGGCCCTGGACCTGGACAACTTCACCGCCATCAATCAGCGCTTCGGTCACGGCGAGGGCGATGCGGTGCTGCAAGCCGTCAGCCAGTTGCTGGTGCTGAACCTGCGCCGTCAGGATCTGCTTTGTCGCCTGGCCGGTGATCGCTTTGTGGTCCTGCTGCCCGACACTGGCGAGAGCCAGGCCCGGTATCTGGCCGCAGAACTGGCCCACGCGGTTGGCAGCCTGGCCCACAAGACCCGGCAACACGGCGAGCGCTTGCAACTGGCCGCCAGCACCGCCGTGGTGATGGCATTTGACGAGTCGCCGGAGGCCTTGCTCAAACGCCTCAACCTGACGCTGGCCCGATCCCGTTCCACGTTGAAAAGCGCCTGAGGCCGGCCCATGACCCTCAAGACCTGCTGGTATGAAACCGACAGCCGCTTCATTCCGGGGCACTATCAGCCTGCCGCGCTGATCGATCTGGCACTGTCGCGTGACATCGACAGCCACCGCCTGCTGCGTGGCACCGGGCTGTTCCACGACGATATCCTCGCTGGCCAGAGCCGCATCAGCCCGCAACAGTTTCTTGGCCTGATCGACAACAGCCGACGCCTGCTCGATGCCAGTGACAGCAGTTTCCTATTTGGCCAGCGGCTGCTGCCGGGGCATTACGGGCCAGCCAGCCATGCGCTACGCCACGCGCAGAATCTGCATCAGGCCCTGGAAACCCTGATTGACCAGCAAGCACTGCTCAGCCCCCTGGCCGCGCCGCGCCTGTTGTTGGACGAGCACTACGCCTACATCCATTGGCTGGACAGTTGCGGTGCGGATGAACAATGGCGCTTCATACTGGAAGCCAGCATGACTTCGATGGTTGCCATGAGTGCATGGCTGAGCGGCGAACGCCTGCCCTGGCAATGCAGCTTTCGCCATGAGGAGCCGCGTTACGTCGAACAGTACTGGGTGCACCTGGGTGAACAGACGCAATTCAATCGGCCGCTGGACCTGATGCGCCTGCCTCGCCACTGTCTGGCCCAGCCCTGGCCCAACGTGTCGGCCACCGCCGGCCAGGTGGCGCGGATCGAAGCCCGAGACCAACTCGATCAACTGGGTTTCACGGCAAGCTTTCTGGACTGCGTCTACGACTACCTGCACAGCCATGTGCAGCAGACGCCCAGCCTGGAACAGATCGCCCAGGCTTTCGCCATGAGCCCGGCGACGCTCAAGCGCAAGCTGCACAAGCACCATACCGGGTTCCAGCAACAGGTGGACCGGGTGCACACCCATGTGGCGTTGTACTTGTACCAGGTCAAGGGGTTCAGCAACGAGGAAGTGGCGCAGTACCTGAACTTCAACGACACGGCGAATTTTCGCCGCTCGTTCAAGCGCTGGACCGGCAGTACGCCGAATCTGATCCGGCAGTTGCTGATGTTGGGGTGAGGAAATTTAGCGAAACTTCGCACCATTGTGGGAGCAAGGTTTGCTCCCACAGATAAATTCCCTGTGGGTTCAGTGCCCGCGAATGTAATGCTCCAGCTGCCGGATCAAATCCGCCTGCTCGACAATCGCCTCCTTCACCAGATCGCCAATGGACAACAACCCCATCAACTGGCCGTTATCCAGCACCGGCAAGTGCCGCAGGTGGCTGTCGGTCATGACTTCCATGCAGCGGTCGATGCTCTGCTGGCTATCGGCGGTGACCACGGGAGCACTCATGACGGTGCGTACCGAAGTGCCCACCGAGGAGCGTCCTTGCAACACCAGCTTGCGCGCATAGTCGCGCTCGCTGAACACGCCAACCACCTGACCGTGTTCGATCACCGGCAACGCGCCGACGTTTTTCTCGGCCATGATCTGCAGCGCTTCGAGCACGGTCTGCTCCGGCGCGATGCTGTGAACCTGCTGGTTCTGCACACTCTTGAGTCTTACCAGTTGAGCGGCTGTTTTCATTGTTGATTCCCAACTTCAGTTAAAGGCAAGCCAATGCACTTAAATTGCCTGATTCATTGTGGCGCCCCGGTCAGAGGCGGATCAGTCTTCGCCAATCTCCACCACATCACCATTCAGGCGCACCGGCCACACCCGCAGACGCTGCTCCGGGTATTCCAGGCAATGGCCGTCTTCCAGGCGGAAATGCTGTTTGTAGAGGGGCGATGCGATCACCAGTTCACCCTTGATGCTGCCCAACAGCCCCCGACCGATCACGTTCGCCCCGGACTTGGGGTCGCGATTGTCGATGGCGTACAACGGTTTGTCCTGCTGTTCGGGCAGGTACAACAGCGCCACCTGGCGGCCGTCATGCCAGGCGACCACGCCGGAGTTGGGCACCAGATCCTCGCGGCTGCACAGGGCACGCCATTGCACGGGATTTTGGGCCGCGTTGCGGGTGGGGATACGAACGACGTTTGACTGGCTCATCAGAGCACCTCCTCGGTAACGGGAATCAGGTGAAGCTCGTGGGCGTGAACCGGCCGGCGCTGGCCGCGTTCCCTGACGAAATGAACATCCGGATCACCGCGACCGTCGTTGACGAAGGTGCGGAAGCGCTTGAGCTTGTCCGGGTCTTTGAGGGCGTTGGCCCACTCGCATTCATAACGATCGACCACCAGTTGCATCTGGGCTTCGAGTTCGGCCCCCAGGCCCAGGCTGTCTTCGATGATGACGTCCTTGAGGTAGTCCAGGCCGCCTTCCAGGCTTTCGCGCCAGACCGACGTACGCTGCAACTTGTCGGCGGTGCGGATGTAGAACATCAGGAAGCGGTCGATGTAGCGGATCAGGGTCGCGTCATCCAGGTCGGTGGCGAACAGCTCGGCGTGACGCGGGCGCATGCCGCCGTTACCGGCCACGTAGAGGTTCCAGCCCTTCTCGGTGGCGATCACGCCGACGTCCTTGCTCTGGGCCTCGGCGCACTCGCGGGTGCAACCGGACACCGCGAACTTGAGCTTGTGGGGCGAGCGCAAACCCTTGTAGCGATCTTCAATGGTCAGAGCCATTTGCACACTGTCCTGCACGCCGTAGCGGCACCAGGTGCTGCCCACGCAGGACTTCACCGTGCGGGTCGACTTGCCGTAGGCGTGCCCGGTTTCGAAACCCGCTTCGATCAGTTCGGCCCAGATATCCGGCAACTGGTGCAACTGGGCGCCGAACAGGTCGATGCGCTGGCCGCCGGTGATCTTGGTATAGAGGTCGTATTTTTTGGCGACCACGCCGATGGCAATCAGCTTGTCGGCAGTGATTTCGCCCCCGGCGATGCGTGGCACCACCGAATAGGTGCCGTTTTTCTGCATGTTGGCCATGAAGGTGTCGTTGGTGTCCTGCAACGGCACCAGGGACGGGTCCATGATCGGCTGGTTCCAGCACGACGCCAGGATCGAGCCCACTGCCGGTTTGCACAAGTCGCAACCGGTGTGCCCGCGGCCGTGCTTGGCCAGTAGCTCGTCGAAGCTGATGATGCCTTCAACCCGCACCAAGGCATAAAGCTCCTGGCGGGTATAGGCGAAGTGTTCGCACAGGCTCTTGTCGACACTGACGCCGCGAGCAATCAGTTCGTGCTCGAACACCTGCTTGACCAGGGCGGCGCACCCCCCGCAACCGGTGCCGGCCTTGGTATCGCATTTCAGTTGCCCAAGGTCGGTGCAGCCGCTGTCGATGGCCGCACAGATCGAGCCTTTGGTGACGTTGTGACACGAGCAGATGGTCGCCGCCGCAGGCAGTGCTGCCGGGCCCAACGTGGGTGCACCTTCGGAACTCGGCAGGATCAGGCCGGCAGCCTCCTTGGGCAACGCGATGCCGTTCTGCATGTATTGCAGCAGGGTGTCGTAGTAGCTGTTGTCGCCCACCAGGACCGCGCCGATCACTCGTTTGCCATCGGCGTCCACCACCAGTCTCCGGTAGCTGGCGCTGGTTTGATCGATGAACTGGAAGCTGCGCGACCCCGGTGTATTGCCGTGGGCGTCGCCGATGGAACCTACGTCCACCCCCAGCAACTTGAGCTTGGTGGACATGTCCGCGCCAGTGAACGGCTCGGCGCTTTCACCGCACAGGCGAGCCGCGACGTTGCGGGCCATCTGGTAACCCGGAGCGACCAGGCCGAAGATGCTGCCGTTCCAGGCTGCGCATTCGCCGATGGCGTAGATGTCCGGGTCACTGCTCAGGCAATGGTCATCGATCACCACGCCACCGCGCGGGCCGATCTGCAGAGCGCACTGGCGAGCGAGGGCATCCTGGGCGCGAATGCCGGCAGAAAATACGATCAGGTCGGTTTCCAGGAAATCGTCATCGCCGAAATTCATCCGATAACGGTACTGCTCACCGGCGCTGATGGACTGAGTGCCCTTGGACAGATGCACGCCGACGCCCAGTTTCTCGATGCGCGCCTTGAGGGCCAGACCGCCCTGCTCATCCAGTTGTACCGGCATCAATCGCGGGGCGAATTCCACCACATGAGCTTCCAGGCCGAGGGTCTTGAGGGCATTGGCCGCTTCCAGGCCCAGCAGACCACCACCGACCACCACACCCCGGCGGGCGTTGCTTGCGGCGGCACGAATGGCGTCCAGGTCTTGCAGGGTGCGATAGACCAGGCAGGAATCGCCTTCGGCGCCCTGGATCGGTGGCACGAACGGGTAAGAGCCGGTAGCGAGCACCAGTTTGTCGTAGCTGATGCGAGCCTGGGCAGTGACCACCTGGCGCGCCTCGCGATCAATTTCCAGCACCGGCACGCCCAGGTGCAGCGTGACGCCAGGGGTCTGGTACAACGAGGCTTGCCCAAGCGCCAGGGACTCGGCGTCACGGCCAGAGAAATACTCCGACAGATGCACGCGATCATAGGCGCGCATCGGTTCTTCGCTGAACACATGCAGGTGGTAATGATTGAGGGCACCGCGCTCGATCAGTTGCTCGACGCAGTGATGGCCGACCATGCCATTGCCGATCACGATCAGTGTTTGCAGCTTGTTCAGGGAAGCAACGTTGGAATTCATAAAAGCACCCGACAAAAGCCCATCACGGTTTTGAAAGCAAAAAAAAAGACGCCTGAAACCTTGCGGTTCCAGGCGTCTTTGCCTGTTCTGTGCGGTATCGATCCGGCGACTGCGCCCCGATCTACCGTTATCCCCGGCCTGCTGGCTCTCGATCTTCGTTGACCGACGGGGTTGCCCACTTGAATGTATTTACAGTGGGCCTGAACAGCCTCTTGCAGCGAGCGTGCCAAGCCTTTGTCTGCCGCCCTGAAGTCATAGACCTAACGCTGCTTGCAACCCTCGAAAATCCCTGTGGGCGCGGGCTTGCCCGTGAAAAAGGCCGTCCAGTCACCTCATGCTTACAAGCGCTCGCCTGACGCCTCCATCCGCGGACGATTGCCTTGCCATGGTGCGATCCATCGCCTGCGGCTTCATAAAAGTGCAGTGACTGGGCTGACGCTATCGCGAGCAAGCTCGCTCCCACAGGGGGGGCTCGGGCCATTTGCGATGGGGAAGGTTCAGGTTGCGCCGATGCGGGCGGCTCTATCCACCATCGCCACGATGGTCACAAAGAGCTCTTGCTTGGCCTCGGCGGCGCTGACTTCCCCGGTGGCAGCGGCATTGGACAGGGCTTCTGCCGCGCCCAGCATCGCCCGCAGACTCGCCTGGGTGATGGCCCGTGTACCGGCGAACGGTTCCAGGACGGTTCGGCACTTGTCCAGGAAAATCGCCTCATATTCGCGCTTGATGCGCTCCAGTTCTGGCGAACTGGTCAGCGCCGCAATCACCCCCGGGATCTCCCGGCCTTGCAGCAGGACGCATTCGACAAACGAAGCAGCAATCACCTCCGCGCGGCTTTGCAGTGTCGGTTCGCTCGCTTCCAGGGCGGCGTCCATGAGCGCCGTCTGACGGGCATCGAAATCCTGATAGAGCGCCGCCAGCAGCCCGGACCGAGTGGTGAAGTGGTCATACACGATGGGTTTGGTTACCCCCGCCTGTTCCGCGAGGCGGGCCAGGGTCAGCGCTTCGCTGCCCTCCTCTCGCACCAGCCGCCAGGCGACATCCAACAGCTGCCGTTGCCGATCCTCGCGAGACAAGCGTCGACGGGGAGCAGCTGTAGATCGCGAATTTTCATCAAGGCTTGACATGCTAACTTTACCAACCGTAACTTACTAAAGGTAACTTAACCAAGCATACCTGCTTGATACCGGTCATTGCCATGAGGAGTTTTGCCATGCACGCACTCATCGTTGTCGCTCATCACGATCCCCATTCCCTTACCCACGGCCTCGCGAAAAAAATCGCCCAAGGCCTGACCCAGGCCAATCCCGTCGATACGTTCGAGATCGCCGACCTGGCCGTCGAAGGCTTCGATCCGCGGTTCAGTTTCGCCGATCACGCGGTACACCACCGCGAGGCCTCACCGCCCATGGACGTTTTGGCCGAACAAGCCAGAATCGACCGCGCAGATGCGCTGGTGCTGGTGTATCCCATTTACTGGTGGTCGATGCCAGCATTGCTCAAAGGGTGGATCGACCGGGTGTTTTCCAACGGCTGGGCGTTCGATTTCAGCCTCGATAAACCCTTTATCAAAAAACTGCAGCGTTTGCAGGTGCATCTGGTGGCCCTGGGCGGGGCTGATGAGGGTACGTTCCTGCGCCACGGTTATGGCCAGGCGATGACCGCGCAAATCGACCACGGCATCTTTGATTACTGCGGCGCCCGGGTGGTCAGTTCCCAACGTTTGCTCGACTCGGAAACCCTCGAACCGGCGCTTCACCTGGCCACTGCCTATGACCTTGGCCGGCGGCTGTTCCCGCAGTGCGAGAAGACTGCACAGGTTCAAGCCAGCAGCGAGTGCGCCTGACCGCCATCAGAGCACGCTGCCCTTGGCGGCAGCGAGGACCTGATCACGCTTGTAGATATCCGGGATGTACACCGCCTGCCCCTGGCTGTCGGCTTGCACTGTCCAGTAGCCCAACAGAATCGGCACCGGCCTGGCCAGCCTGAACTCATGAGTCAGCCCGCTGGCCAGCAGCGTGTCGGTGCGCAGACGTTCAGCCGGGCTCACCAACCAGTCGCGCAACTGCATGGCCTGTTCGACTCGCACACACCCCGAACTGAACGCCCGCGGTTCCTTGCTGAACAGTGACTGGCTGGGCGTGTCATGCAGGTACACGGAAAACGGATTGGGGAAGCGGATCGCCATTTTACCCAGTGGGTTTTGCGGACCGGGGTCCTGGCGCAGCATGAGGCCGCCGGGATGCTCCCAATCGATGTCCTGGGCCAGTAACGGCAAGCCATCGCGATCGATCACCCTCAGGTTGTGTCGACTCAAGAACTCTGGGTCGCGACGAATCTCAGGCAGTTTGTCTTCACGCATGATAGTCGGGGGGATGGTCCAGGTCGGGTTAAGTGTCAGTCGTGTCACTCGGGACTTGAGCAATGGGGTTTCCCGGTCCGCGCGGCCCACTTGGGTGCGGGTTTGCCAGACCGCTGCGCCGTCCTGGTAGACCGTCAACCGGGCCGCCGCCACATTGACCAGTACGCTGTCCGGCTCCAGGTCCCGGGCCAGCCAGCGCATGCGCTCCAGATTGACGCGCAACTGCTCGCGCCGCATGAACGGGCTGATGTTCAGCTCCGTCACCGTCCATGGCCCCACTACCCCATCGGCTTGCAGCGAATGGTGAAGCTGGAAGCTTTTCATCGCCGCCACCAAGTCGGGGTTGTAGTGATCGTCGACGATCACGGGGGGTGCGCTGAAATAGCCTTCGCTGAACAATCGCTGGGCCAGGGCCGGTACGCGGGCGTCCCGCTTGTCCGGGTGCAACAACGGGCCGCCGGGCACCGGTTGCCATTCGGGCAAGGGCTGTTGCCGTTGCCGGGCGTAAAGTTCACGCAAGTTGCGATACAGCGCCAGGCTCGGCCGGGCCTGCTCAAAGGCCTCGTCCAAGTCGTGCAGGCCCGACCCGGCAATGGCCAACACCTCGACCTGACGATCCTGCGGCAGCGGGTCGGCCTTCCACACCGGCTCCAGGCGGTCCTGAGGCAGGTATCCGAAACGCAGCTCATACAGCGCTTGCAAGTAGCGCTGACTGATGGCGATGTCTACACAATGGGGGTTTTGGGCGGTTCCTTCTGCGGGCAAGCTGTAGCGTGCCGGGTCCAGTCCGTCGTCGGCCAGTTGCTGCAACTGTGCCTGCAACGCCATCCGTCGCTCATCGTCCGACCAGACGTCCTGGCCTGCGTTTTGCTCGTAGAACGCCTGCAAACTCATCATCGTCGGAAAGTCGACGCCTGCGGCCAGCTCGGGACAGTTGACCGACAGCTGGGCCAAGGTGGTTTGCACCAATGCCGGATCGCTTTGCTCGGCTGTTGCGACCAATGGCGCAGTGAGCAATAAAACGCTCAGGTAACATGCGGACTTTTTGAACAACTGCTTTACTCCAATCCATGGCCGTCCCGTTGACGGTCAACTTTGCGACAGGTACGACCCGCCATCATGCAAACAAACCAAATCGGACGGGATGCCGCAAACAAACACCACCGTGGGAATTTTCCATCTTCAGCAAGCCTCTTGCGCCGACTCTGCCTGGTCATCACCGGCCTTGGCGTGATGTGCAGCCCGGCGCTGGCCGACAAAGGAAATTCTCAGCCGCTTTACAACAGCCTCACCCACGCGGCGCCGGAACTCAATCCCCAAGCGCTCAAAAGTGCCTTGAGCGCCATGCAATGCGCTGTCGCCAACGGCGCTCGCCCAGCCCGCCACCTGGCGGTCATCGACTACTCGCAACCTTCCACGGCCCGTCGCCTGTGGATCTTCGACCTGCGCCAGAAGAAGCTGGTATTGCGCGATCTGGTGGCCCACGGGCAAAAATCCGGGGAAAACTTCGCCACGCAGTTCTCCAATCGCCTGGGCAGTTTCCAGTCGAGCCTGGGACTGTTTCGCACTCAGGAAAGTTATCAGGGCGCCCATGGATACTCGTTGCGCATGGACGGTCTGGAGCCGGGCTTCAATGACCTGGCCCGCGACCGCGCGATCGTGATCCACGCCGCCGATTATGTGAACCCGTTGTGGAGCGTGCGTCAGGGGCGCATCGGCCGCAGCCTGGGCTGCCCTGCCGTCCGCCCGCAGGTGGCGCGCAAGGTGATCGACAAACTTAAAGACGGGCAATTCATGTTTTCCTGGTACCCGGACCCGAGCTGGCTCAAGCGTTCGGCCTACCTCAACTGCCAGCCGCAACAGGTTGCGAGCATTTTGGCTACTAGCGGCAGTTAGGTAGCACCTTTGTGGCGAGGGGATTTAGCGAAACGTCGCACCGCCCCGCTGGGCTGCGAAACAGCCCCAATGCAGCAGACTCCATCTTCCTGGCACACCGAGTTGGCAGGCAGGGCTGCTTTGCAGCCAGCGGGGATAAATCCCCTCGCCACAGATTGCACCTGCTGAAAGGCTGGTTAAAATGCCGGCCTTTCGCATTGCTGGCCTTGTCCGATGAACCCTGAAGCCCTTCAAACCCTGCAGACCCATTTACTGACGGCCCTGACCTCGGTGCCGGAAGAAACCCGGCGCCTGTTCCATGGCCGCGGTCGCTGCTGGCCGGGGTTGGAGCAGATCACCGTCGACTGGCTGCAAGGGGTGATGCTGGTTTCGTTGTTCAAGCAGCCTGAGCCGACGCAGTTGGACAATCTGATGTCCACGCTGCTCGCCCTCACCGTTACCCCGGCCTGGCAACAGAGCAAGGCCCATACGCTGGCCGTGCAACACCGTTACCTTCCCGACAGCCTTACCCAGTGGCTGGTGGGTGAGGCTCTGGACGAATGGACCTTGGTCGAAGGCGGCTTGCGCTATCGGATCGACCTGGGCAAGAAGCAGAACAACGGTCTTTTCCTCGACATGCGCTACGGCCGCGACTGGGTTCGCGCCAACGCCAGCGGCAAGCGAGTGTTGAATCTGTTCGCCTACACCTGCGGTTTTTCCGTGGCAGCCATCGCCGGCGGTGCACAGCATGTGGTCAACCTGGACATGTCGCGCGCGGCCTTGAGTCGTGGCCGCGACAACCATCGCCTGAACGGCCATGACCTGAGCCAGGTGAGTTTTCTTGGCCACGACTTGTTCAAGTCATGGGGCAAGGTGATCAACAGCGGCCCTTATGACCTGGTCATCATCGATCCCCCCACCTTTCAGAAAGGCAGCTTCCTGCTGACCAAGGACTATCAGCGAGTCCTGCGGCGCTTGCCGGAACTGTTGTGCGCCACTGGCACGGTCCTGGCCTGCAGCAACGACCCCGCCACCGGCCCGGACTTCCTCATCGACGGCGTCACCCGCGAAGCGCCTGGCCTGAAGTTCGTGGAACGCCTGGCCAATCCCCCGGAGTTTCCCGACGCGGATATGGAGTGCGGCTTGAAGGCATTGGTGTTCACCCGCGACGATGGCTGCGCCGTGTAACGATGCCTGATGCGCCCCTTTGCAAGGGCGCTGTGGCGAGGAGATTTACGCCCTCGCCACAGCTTCGCGGCAGGTGTGCCGGCACAGGTTATTGCGGTCGCAGCGACCACCAAGGGGTGACCAGGCCAGTGGTTATCCGATGCACCATGGCCTCGACTTCCCGGCTCTTGACCGAACGGTAGATCGCCATGGTGCGCCGCAATTGGTCTTCGGTGAGCGTCACCGGCTCGCCTGCGGCCCAGTTCACATCTGCTACGGCCTCGAGCCTCACCCGATACCACATCGTCCCGGTGGGCTGGGTGATTGACTCCAGGGCGCTGGGCAGGTCGGCGTCCGGTTGCGCCAGGTTATCCAGCAATACCTGCGGCCAATGGGAGGGATCCACCGGCTCGCTGAAGGCATCCACCAGGTTTTCCTCCACCGTGTCCCAGATGGCCAGGCCGTCGAGCCAATCGCGAGACATCAACCCCAGATACGGGCGCCAGGCCAGTTCCCCTACGCGGGGCGTTTGATCATTGCTGTTGAATGTGTCCTGTGCGTCACTGAGCCAGTTGATGAAACCCTCACGGGTCATCGCGGCCCGGCGTTGCACAAGCTCGGGATATCGGCCGCTTAACACCTGGCCCCAATAGTCATCATGGTTGGTCAGAAACCTCGCAAAGTGTATGCCCTGGGGTTCGAGGCGAGCACGCTGAACCGAACCGAACATGAGGAAATGCAGCTCCAGCTCGGCAACGTCTGGTGTTTGCCTGTCCAGAACCCGTGCTTGCAAGCGGGTACGCAGTTGGGCCAATTGCTGGTCGAAATCTGCGATACGGCCCGACAGCTCGGTATAAAGGTCGGGGTAGCCAGTGTAGTACTGCAGGATACCGGCAGCCCTCTGACGATCTCCCAGGGCCAGGCCGCCTGGTTGATCGGCGTCTGCGTCACGGATGGCGCCGCAGAACCAATCGATGAAGCGGCGCCCTCCGGCATCGTCGCGAGCCACTTCCAATGCACTCTTGAGGTCGGGGAAGTCACGGAGCCAGTCATCGACGGTGTAGCGAAAGGCCTCGGGGTCCAATGCGCGAAGGGCGCGGATCTGGGCGCTGGGCAGTGGATTATCTTCGAGCCAGAGCCCAAGGGTGTTCGTCTTCGGCATGTTGCCAAGGGCAGGAATCAGATCATCCTGGATGTTGCTGATGCGATTGCCCTTGAGGTCGAGGAAGATCGGATCGGATGAAGGCCTGGCCAACAGCGCCAGGGCCAATGCCGGTACCCGATCGAGCCCCGCGTTGGCCAGTTCCAGCTCCTTGAGGTGCGCAAGCTCCGGCAGATCGGGTAATTCCCGACAGTTGTTACCGCTCAAGCGCAGGTCCTCCAGGGCCGTGGCGGCACGCAAGAATGCACTGCCCTGTTCATCCAGGCGAAGGCCACAACGAACCAGGTCCAGCGCTTGCAATCCTGGTAAAGCGGTGATGGCCTCCAGCTCCTGGGGGGTGAAATGCAAGTTGTCGGACCAGACCAGTTCACGCAGGGACGGCAACTCAGCCAGGCGGCCGATGGCCGCGACCATATTGGCACTGGCCACGGGGTCCGAGCCACTGCTCACCTCGGACAGCTGCAGCTCTCGCAAACCAGTAGCACGGTCGGCGCCGATCAAGGGGGCAAAGGTGTCCGCATTCATATTGAGCGGATTTCTGCCCAATGACAGCTCCTCCAGAGAGCGAAACTCACCCGCCGCTACCGGCACGGCGGTGAGCTCATTGCCATGCAGGCGCAGCGTATCGATATTGGGAAACAACCTCAGGAAATTCGAAGGGTCTTCGCTCAGCCCCAGATGAGCCAACGTCAGCTCTTCAATATGCTCGAAACGTGCGCTGATGGGAGGAAGCCGGCCGATGTTCAACCCCGACAGACGTAGAGTCAGCTCGCTATCCTCCCTGCGCGGATCCGGCTCACGGCGCCAGGCGCGACGGATCTCCTGCGCCACCTCCCTGCGCATGGCGATGGTATCTGCACGGGTATATTCGCTCTCGACGGGGTGATGAACCCCCTCATGGACCTCCCACTGACGCAGGCCTTCGTCCAGCGTTGCCCAATCGTTGCTCAACCGGGTCACCAGGGTGTCCAGGCTGATGCCTTCGCGCCTGGCCTGATCGGCCAGGCTACGCTGAAGCCTGGCCAGCGATTCCCCGGCATAGTAGGGAAACAGGCGTTCAAGACGCCCTTCCACACGGTGGCGCCAGCCCTGCAAAGGAAGTTTCCCGCGCCCACTGAGCGGATAACCCAGGCGTCCGTTCTGCCATTGCAGGGCAGCTGCGTCGTTGCCCGTGCGTTTGAGCGACAGGTACGTACGCAGCCTCTGGCGATCGCCAAGGGCTTGCTCCATCAGCACCTTGCGAAGGGTGGTCGACGCCCAGATGTTCAAGCCGAGCGCGTTGCGGGCCTCATCCGGCATCGCTCTGAGCAGCGCCTCTTCGAGGCTCGAATCCCCAGCCAGCTCATTTCCCCTTTCGTCGAAGGGATGGTATTTCCCGCCGTCCTGGCGGATGACTTTCAAGGGGCCGTTCTCTCCCACCTCGAGCGGAGCCAACAACTTGTCCGACAACAGCCGCAGGTGCAACCGGCCTTGCAGTTGCGGCGCATTGCCAAGTAGGCCCATGACAATGCGATCCCGGTCCGCGCTGCTTTCACCCCGCTCAAGATCGCGCAAGGCTCGAGTCAGGCGCAGCTCAGTCAGGGCTTCTACGCATTGTTTACCCAGGCGTCCCGTCACCCGGCCTGCTTGCAGCCGCACCCGGTCCTGGCCCTGAGACTGCCGGGCAAGCTCGTTGGCGATGGATTCAGGCAGCCCGGAAAAAGCCCGAACTATCGGAGCGGCCAACGGATCGAGCCGGATGGACGAGGCCATGCCAGCAGTCACCTGCGTAACATTGCGCTCAAGATAATCGGCCCAGCGGCCGGCCAACAACCGACTGCTTTCCACCGGGCGCAGGCCGATAGAACTCTGCCCCAGCAGCACGCGCTGTTCGTCCGCGCGAAGACCGGCCAGGATACGCTCCGCCCAGGCATGATGCTCCAGGTCCGCTTTGTCCAGATCGAGAAAACGCATGGTGGCCCTGTCGCCCACGGAGTGAACCTGCTCGCCATCGTGCAAGCGCAGCGTCATGTCCGCAGGCCAACCGGGCAAATCCACAAGGGTTTGGCTGACCTGAATGTGCGCGCTCCCGGGTGCTTCACCCGCGCGCAAGCGTCCAACGGTCTGCTGCACCCATTGCCAGTTGCGTGCCTCAGCGAGGGCATCGGCGAATATGGCCGGCATTGGCTGCCCGCCTACTTGCAGGTAGCGCAGATGCGCCTCGCTGATACCGACCTGCTGCTGTACGGCCAGGAGCATAGCGTCGTCCAGCTCGGCGGGCGTCTCGACAAAGTTGCGCAGCAACTCCAGATTGCTTCGCTGCAAGGGATTGCGGTGTGCCCATTGCCAGCCGCGCGCGCGGCTCCACTCCAGAGGCGGGGTCACGCCTCGGTGACCGGCAGGCAGGCGCAGCCCCAGGGCCTCGCCGGTGCCTTGCACCTCGAAATAACGACCATCGATCCGCACCCATGCCTCGTCTGGCGTACGCCAGACACCCCAGGCGTCCTGCTCGGCCTCCACAGGCGGCAAGCGCCGCGCCTGGAAGGGCGTGACATCGCCATTCCACAGCCGCGTCGTGCCGTCATGCACGGGCATGGGTTCAACAGCTCCGCCGATGAAACCCAGATAGGCACCTTGGGCGACCCCGAACAGCACGTTGAAGATGTGATTGATGCCTTCTTGCGCGTGGCCTTCGTTGAGCGCCTGGATACCTTCAAAGAACTCATACACCAGGCGCACCCCGCCCACCGCCGCCGCAGCCATCCCCATGGGAGCGCAGAACGGAATGAAGCTGACAGCCAGCATCAATGAACGCTCGGCAAGGCCTTCCCAATACTCCAGGCGTGCCAGCAATGCCTGCCAGTCCTGGTCCCGGGTCGAGATCATCAGCGCCGAGGCATTGCTCAGGGTGTGGGTGCGCCATTCGTGATAGCGATCATTCCAGTGATCCTCGCGAACATCGCTAAGGGTCCAGGGGACGTGGGGAACAGGCACGCGAATGCGCCGGGGATTACCCTCCTCGCCAAGCTCGCCTTCACGCCAACCCACAATACGCGCGTGGATTTCCTGGAAAAGGTTGAGGTTGTCTTTTATCTCCCACTCCACTTGGTCATGCAGGGCCTCACCTAAGCGGGCCTGCAAGCGTACCGGCAGGTAACGCATCAGGCTCTGGCGGTAACTGCGTTTGCGCACCAGTTCGGTCAGCTTTGCGGCCATGGCCTGCAGGCTGGGAAATTGCCTGATCGGGGCCACTACGTCATAGGGCAGGTGCAAGACGACCGGGCGAACGCCTTTTACGTCCCCTTTCAGCCCCCAATACACCCGTGCGCCGAACAACGGCGCAGACAGCACCTCCAGGCCCTTGACCTCACACGCCAGGGAAGCCACCGGACGATCTTCGAGCCGCACCCCGACATAGGCCAACAATCGCTCGCCGGTCTCGTCCAGGCGTCCATCCAGCTTCGCCTCGTACGCGTCATAGGCGAGCAGACTGCGCGCGTAGGCCATATAGGCGTCAGCCACGACAGGAACCTCGTCGCCGATAGGCGGCAGGCGTTGCTTGAGCAGACGCTGGTAGGCACCGCCCACATCCACCTGCCGACAGACTCGGGCAAAACTGGCAGGGGTCGTGGGCAATGCCGTGGTGTCTGACGGCGCGCCCCAACGGTAAAACTCTCCAGGCTTGCCCTTGATGAAAAGCTCGCCGGTTTTATCGAAAGAACTGCCGGTGGCCGCATCAGCAGGAGGAAAGTTGCGCATGGCGGCCTCCACCACCGACAGAGAGGGGCCGAAGTGCTCGCGCCTGACCCTTGCCCGCCGGACTGCGTCGCAAACACTGCCGCGGCCATTGATCGGGCGCCAGGCCTGCATGGGTGGCTGAGCCTGTAGCAAATTGAGTGTGAAGGGTTCCGGCGCTGGCAGGTCGATAAGCAGTGCGTTCAGCGCATCGCTGTCGCGCTGCAATTGCTGGGCAAGGACCTTGAAACGCTCTTGGCGGTGGCGCGAAGCTTGTTTCAACCAGGCCGGTAGCCTGGCCTGGATGAAATCGATATGGGAATCGACAGTGGACATGATGGACCTCCTTCCTTGGGGTCGATTAAGCATCTGAAATTTTGAAATACGCTAAGCCGGGGCGTGGGCGATCCTCTCCAAAATGAGCTTGTTTTTAAACCGCCCAACCGTTGCAAGGGGTTGCAGGTTCCATGGCCAGTCGCTGACAGGTCTGCATCAAATGCTTGCGCCTGATCAGGATCACACCACCAACGTCAACCACGCCGACATCAGCAACAACACCGCCATGATCCGATTGAACCGACCCATGGCCACGGTGGATCGGCAGAATCTGGCGGCGCCGAGGCCCAGATACGCCCAGGCGGTCATGCATGGGATCGAAATCGCGAAGAACGCCAGGGACAGCCAGAGCACCCGCACGGTGCGGTCGGCCTCGGTGCCGGCGAAGACGCTGACCACCGCCAATGCCATCATCCAGGTCTTGGGATTGACCAACTGCAAACCGGCCGCCCCCGCCAAGCCAAGACGCAGACCCTCAATGGGTCGTTCAGGGTCGATGGCCTGGACTGGCGTGCTGAATATTTGCCAGGCCATCCAGCTCAACCAGGCAATTCCGGCCCATGACAGCAAAGTCTGGAGCGTTGCATGACGGGCCAGCACATCGCCCAATCCGGTGCCCACCAACAACACCAACAAGGCTGCGGCGGCGCAGGCGCCGAGGATGATTGGCAAGGTGGTCGCCAGGCCAAAGCGCGAGCTGTGGCTCAGCACCAGGATATTGGTCGGGCCCGGGGTGATGGAGGCAACAAAGGCGAACAAGGCGAACGGCAGCAACTGGTCCATGGAGCAACATCTCGGTGAATGATCGTAGCCTGATCATCCCCACCCAACCGCGCTCAGTCTGGAACGTTTGAGCAACGCTTGCGGTAGTCCGCCGGGCTCAGGCGATAGGCGCGCTGGAACCAGCGACCCAAATGACTCTGGTCGGCAAAACCGAGTATCGCCGCCACCGCCACCGCGCTTTCGCCACGGGCCAGCAAGCGCCGGGCCCGGGCCAGGCGTAACTGGATCAGATAGGCATGGGGGGCGAGACCGAACGCGGCCTTGAAGGCCCGGGTCAGGCGAAAACGGTCCACCCCGGTGACCCGTGCCAGGTCATCCAGCCCGATGTCTTCACTCAGATGACTGTGCAGATAATCACGGGCCTGCTGCGCCACCAATGGCAGGCGCGGATCGGGATTGATCCGCGCACGCCAGTGCAGGTGCTGGGTCAGGTTGGCCAGCAAGGTGTCGAGGGCCGTCTGGCGCACGATGCGCATCTCCTGCTGATGCAAACTCTGGAACGCCATGGCCGTGGCGCTCGCCAGCCGCGCATCGTCGGCCAGGGTGGCGGCAAATCCCAGCTGTGCATTATCCGGAGCCACGTCGAACAACGACCGCAGTTCGCGCTCCAGCCACTGTGGCTCGAGGTACAACGTGCGATAGGTGAAACCGCTGGCGTGGGGCGCGTTGCCGTCATGCAACTCCCCAGGCTCGAGCAGAAACACCTTGCCCGGCGTGCTGTTGTGCTGCTGGCGGCGACAATGGAACTGCTGCACGCCCTGTTCGGTCACGCCCACCAGATAGGCGTCGTGCCAATGGGGATCGTAGGCATGTCCCTCGAAATGCGCGCGCACGGTCTCGATGCCGGACGTGGCGTCCTGCTTGAGATCGATCCAGTTGCGCGTTGTCATGGGCAGTCTCGTTTTTGTGTATCAGCACGAGCAGGTTAACCGCTGGCGGCGAGGGAGTCTGGAAGATTTGTGCAGTTTTGTTTTCGCCGAAACGAAGCAAATGGATCCATTAAAGACTGCCAACCGTCTACCAGGACACCAAAAATATTGACAACCGAAATAGTTAAGAGAGTTAATGGATCCATAAGCACAACAACATCCGCCCGGAGATCCGTCATGTATCCCAAGAACACCTGGTACGTTGCCTGCACCCCCGATGAAATCGCTGACAAACCTCTGGGCCGCCAGATCTGCGGCGAGAAGATGGTTTTCTACCGTGGGCATGAAGGCAAGGTCGCGGCTGTCGAGGACTTCTGCCCCCATCGCGGCGCCCCGCTCTCTTTGGGTTATGTCGAAAACGGTAACCTGGTGTGCGGCTATCACGGGCTGGTGATGGGGTGCGACGGCAAGACCGTCGAAATGCCCGGGCAACGGGTCCGGGGATTCCCTTGCAACAAGACGTTTGCGGTGCAGGAGCGTCATGGGTTTATCTGGGTCTGGCCCGGTGACCAGGCCTTGGCTGACCCGACGCTGATCCATCATCTTGAATGGGCCGAAAGTGACGAGTGGGCTTACGGCGGCGGTCTGTTCCATATCCAGTGCGATTACCGCCTGATGATCGACAACCTGATGGACCTGACCCACGAAACCTACGTGCACGCCTCCAGCATCGGCCAGAAGGAAATCGACGAGGCGCCGCCGGTGACCACGGTCGAAGGTGACGAAGTGGTCACCGCCCGGCACATGGAAAACATCATGGCCCCGCCCTTCTGGCGCATGGCCTTGCGCGGCAACAACCTGGCCGACGACGTGCCGGTGGACCGCTGGCAGATCTGCCGTTTCACCCCGCCCAGCCACGTCCTGATCGAAGTCGGCGTGGCCCATGCCGGCAACGGCGGGTATCACGCCGCGCCGCAGTTCAAGGCGTCCAGCATCGTGGTGGACTTCATCACCCCGGAAACCGAGACATCCATCTGGTACTTCTGGGGCATGGCCCGGCATTTCCAGCCCCAGGACGAAGCACTGACCGCCAGCATTCGCGAAGGCCAGGGCAAGATTTTCAGCGAAGACCTGGAAATGCTCGAACGCCAGCAGCGCAACCTGCTGGATCACCCGCAACGCAGCCTGCTCAAGCTCAATATCGATGCTGGCGGCGTGCAGTCGCGTCGAGTGCTGGATCGTTGGATTGCCCGTGAGCGCGAGCCACAAGCGGGATTGATTGCCAGCACCCATCAGGGAGAGCAGCGAGCATGATTGAAGTCCAGGTCACGGCGCGACACAACGAAGCCCAGGACATTTGCAGCTACGAGCTGACGAGTGTCGACGGCCAGCCTTTACCGGCGTTCACCGCCGGTGCCCATATCGACGTACACCTGCCCAACGGCATGATTCGTCAGTATTCGCTGTGCAATCATCCCGAGGAACGGCATCGCTACCTCATCGGGGTGCTCAAGGATGCCGCATCCCGAGGCGGTTCGCGCAATTTGCATGAACAGATTCTGCCAGGCGCGCGCTTGCTGATCAGCGAACCGCGCAACCTGTTCCCCCTCGCCCCCGAGGCTCGACGTAGCCTGCTGTTTGCCGGCGGTATCGGTATTACGCCGATCCTGTGCATGGCCGAACACCTGGCCCAGAGCGGTGCGGCGTTCGAACTGCATTACTGTGCCAGGTCCAGGGAGCGTGCAGCCTTTATCGAACGCTTGCGCCAATCGCCTTATGCCGACCGGGTGTTTCTGCACTTCGATGAAGAGCCTGGAACCATGCTGGACGCTGCCAGGGTCCTGGCCGCCCCCAGTGAGGATCTGCACCTCTATGTGTGCGGTCCCGGTGGCTTCATGCAGCATGTCCTCGACACCGCCAAGGTTCAGGGCTGGCGGGAAAGCTGTGTGCACCGCGAGTACTTTGCCGCTGCGCCCACCGACACCCGCGCGGACGGCAGCTTCTCGGTGAAAGTCGCCAGCAGCGGCCAGGTCTTCGAAGTACCCGCCGACCGAAGCGTGGTCCAGGTGCTGGAAAGCCATGGTATCGAGATTCCGATCTCCTGCGAACAGGGCGTGTGCGGCACCTGCCTGACGCGTGTGCTGGAAGGTGTGCCGGAGCACCGGGACATGTTTTTGACCGAGGCCGAACAGGCTTGCAACGACCAGTTCACGCCGTGCTGCTCCCGCTCGAAGACGCCACTTTTGGTGTTGGATATCTGACCCAATACCCTGAGGGAAGAGCTTTGTGGGAGCAAAGCTTGCTCGCGATGGCGGCGACTCAGTCAGCATTGCTATCGGCTGACAGACGGCTATCGCAAGCAAGCTTAGCTCCCCCAGCCGTATGCGCGCTCACTGCGAGCGAACAATCACCTTCATCCGCTCATCAGCCAACGTCGAGCCGAACACCTCGGCATAACGCAAAGTCGCATTGGCATGTTCGCGCATGATTGCCTCGGCGCGGGCTCCCTGGCGATGGATCAGCGCATCGAACACCGAGTGGTGCTGCATGTGGGCGTAGTTGAAGCGGCGAAATTCGCCGGCCATGTTCTGACGATCCACCGCCAGGGCGGTGACTGAGGCAAATGGCAGGTGATCGTTGCGAGCCAGGGCATCGGCAATCGCCGGGTTATGGCTGCCCTCGACGATCACCTGATGAAAGCGCATGTTCAAGTCGTGATAGACCTCAAGGTCATCCTCGGTCACATAGCCCTTGGCAAACAGTTCGTCGCCCTGCACCAGGCATTGTTCAAGTGCCGCTCGCCCCTCTTCGGATAAGCCACGCTCGGCCGTTTGCCGCGCGGCCAGGCCTTCGAGCACACCACGCACCTCCACGGCCCCGGCGATTTCCTCGGCACTGACCGAGCGCACCTGGAATCCGCGACCACCGAAGCGCACCAGCAGCCCTTCCTGCTCCAGGGTACGAAACGCCATGCGCACCGGCATTCGCGAAACACCGAACAACTCAGCCGTGGGAATTTCCATCAAGCGCTCACCGCCCGCCAGCTCGCCTGAGGCGATCATCCTGCGCAATGCGACCAGCACCGTTTGGCCGGGCTTACTCATCCAGGTTCTTCCAGAGAAAACAGAGTCGCCATAGTAGAAGGCTTGGGACGGTGTGTCACGGCGGGGGTATGGAGCGAACGCAAGAGCAATCGAACGCAGGAAAATCAGCGGGGCAGGCAGACCGCCATCGCGAGCAGGCTCGCTCCCACAATGGGTCCGCCATAGATCCTTGTGGGAGCGAGCCTGCTCGCGATGGCGGCAGACCAGACAACATTGATGGCAAGCCTTGCTGTCACGGATTTTGGGTCTGGACCGACTAGTTCGCCCGCAGGATCGACAGATCTTCGCCGCAATACAGCGCCTCGACTTTCGCCGCGCGCCATTGCAACACCGCCCGTTGGTTGATCGAGCCCTTGTCGGTGATTTCACCACGATCGATGGAGGGCGGCTCATCGAGCAAGGCAATCCACTCTACGCGGCTGGCGTTGCCGCTCGCCTCGCGGTTAAGACGTTGCAGCCAATCGGCAAACCACTGGCGTACCGGTGGGCTGGCCAAGACCTCGGCATCGCTGGCGCTCGGGGACAGGCCTGACAAGCGTCGGCATTCAGCCAGCCGTGGGAACACCAGCGCGCCCAGGCACTCGCGATCCGGCGCGGTCACCACCAGGTCCTGGACATACGGGGTCCCCTCCAGCACCGCTCGGTTGCGCAGCGGCCCGACACTGACGAACACCCCGGAGGACAGCTTGAAGTCCTCGGCTATCCGTCCGTCAAACATCAGGCCCAATTGCGGGTCATGGGGATCGGCCAACTTGATCGCATCGCCCGAACAGTAAAAACCGTCTTCGTCGAACACCTCAGCGGTCTGCTGCGGCGAGCGCCAGTAGCCGGGCATGATGTGCGGTCCGCGGAAGCGCCCTTCGAACTTGCCGTCCACCGGCACCAGCCGTACCTCGCAGCCGGGTGCCGGCAAGCCGATGTAACCGGCCATGGACAACGGCCCGGTGGTAAAAGTGCAGGACGGCGACGCCTCCGTCATGCCCAGCCCGGCCATCATGCGAATGCGTTCGCCGCAATGCTGTTCGGCGACCTTGTCGAGCCGATCCCAAGTACTTTGGGACAGACCCGCTGCCGCAAAAAAGAACAGACTGATGCGCTCGAAGAACCGCTCGCGCAACTCGCCGTCCTGCTCCAGGGCACTGACCAACTCTTCCCAACCTTTGGGCACGGTCAGGTACGCAGTGGGAGAAATCTCCTTGAGGTTGCGCAAAGTTTCGGCGAAGCCCTGGGCGGTGGGCTTGCCGTCGTCCAGGTAAAACGTGCCGCCGTTGTACAACACGATGCCGACGTTGTGACTGCCACCGAATGTGTGGTTCCACGGCAACCAATCCACCAATACCGGCGGCGCTTCACCGAACACCGGAAAGGTCTGCAACAGCATTTGCTGATTGGCGCAGAGCATGCGTTGGGTAGTGATCACAGCCTTGGGCAGCTTGGTGGAGCCCGAGGTGAAGAGAAACTTGGCAATGCTGTCCGGTCCGGTGGCGGCAAAGGCCCGCTCGGCCTCAATACCACCGGGTTGCGCCAGCAGGCTGGCAAAGCTTGCCCTGGACCTTGCGGCCATTTCCCCGCGCACTGTGATCAAGGGGATGTCCGCCGGCAGCACCGCATTGATCGCCCGCTCAAACGGCGCGGCCTCGCTGACAAACACCAGCCCCGGCTGCAACAAATCGCAAACGTGCCGCAGCTTGGCGAAATCCTGGGACAGCAACGAATAGGCCGGCGACACCGGGCAATAGGGAATCCCAGCGTACATCGCGCCAAGGGCCATTTGCAGGTGCTCGATGTCATTACCCGATAGCAGCGCCAGGGGCTTTTCGGCTGACAGGCCATAGCTCAACAAACCTTGAGCGATGGCCCGCACGCTGTCGAGCATCTGGGCATAGCTGACTCGACGCCAGTCCCCGCCCGCCTGGCGGGCTGCAATAAAGGTCTGTTGCGGGCGCACCTCGGCCCAATGCACCAGGCGATCAAGCAAGCGCGTCGGCAACGCAGCCAACGGCTCCAGGGAGCGCATGTGCAGGATGCCCTGCTCTTCTCTGACTTCAACGGCTGGATGACCAATCGACACCTGGCGATAGCGCCCGGGGCCGGCTCGGGAGGACGATCTGAACTCAACACTCACGTACATTTCCTCCATCAAGGCACGCCGAACCCGCGCGAAGCGAGCGGAGCGTGGCAGCATCTGGCTGCGGCCTTGTTATTGTTATGTCTGGCCTGCATCGGGCCGGCGATGTCCACGCGCCGCCGCCCGCAATGCGACGGATATCAGATCGGGTAATGCCGGGCGCCGTTCTGCATCGTCACCCAGCGCAACTGGGTGAAATGCTCGATGGACGCCTTGCCGCCAAAACTGCCGTAACCGCTGGACTTGACTCCACCGAAGGGCATCTGCGCCTCGTCGTGCACGGTCGGACCATTGATGTGGCAGATGCCCGACTCGACCCGTTGGGCCAAAGCCAACGCCCGAGTGGTATCGCGGCTGAAAATGGCTGCCGAAAGGCCGAACTCGGAGTCGTTGGCCAGGCGCAACAAGGCTTCGTCGCCTTCACCACGCAGCAACACGGCCACCGGACCGAAAGACTCTTCGCGGTACAGGCGCATGTCTGGAGTGACGCCGTCGAGCAAGGTCGGCTGCAGAATGCTGCCGTCCAGTTGCCCTCCCGCCACCAGCGTCGCGCCTTTGGCCAAGGCATCGTCGATCAACCCCTTGATACGCTGGCCGGCACTGACGTCTACCAGCGAACCCAATACCGAATCACCGGCCGCAGGATCACCGGCACGCAAGGTGGCGATCTTGGCGCTCAGCCGGGAAACAAAGGCATCGGCCACGCTGGCATCGACGATCAGCCGCTCGGTGGACATGCAAATCTGCCCCTGATTGAAGTACGCCCCGAAGGCGGCAGCTTCTACCGCTGCATCCAAGTCAGCGTCATCCAGCACCAGCAACGGCGCCTTGCCGCCCAGTTCCAGTAATGCCGGCTTGAGGTGGCGCGCCGATAGTTCGCCAACGATGCGCCCGACATGGGTCGAGCCGGTGAAATTGACACGGCGTACCGCCGGGTTGGCGATCAGCCGCGCGACAATGGCCGGCGCATCTGCCGGGGCATTGCAGATGACATTGACCACGCCATCGCCCAGTCCGGCGTCCTGCAATACCTGGCCAATCAAGCGGTGCACCGCCGGGCTGATTTCAGAAGCCTTGAGCACCACGGTGTTGCCGCAGGCCAGAGGCATGGCGATGGCGCGGGTGGCGAGAATCACCGGGGCATTCCACGGCGCGATACCCAGCACCACACCACACGGCTGACGCAGGGCCATGGCGAAACTACCAGGCACATCCGAAGGAATGATTTCGCCATTGATCTGGGTGGTCATGGACGCGGCTTCGCGCAGCATATTCGCCGCCAGATGCACGTTGAAACCGTACCAGTTGGCCATGGCGCCCGTCTCGCCGGCAGCGGCGATGAACTCGCCAGTGCGCGCCTGCAATTGCTCGGCGGCACGCAGCAGACGCGTGCGTCGCTCATTGGGCGCCAGCGCTGCCCAGGCGGGAAACGCAGCTTGCGCGGCGGCCACGGCGGCGTCGGCATCCTCCAGCGTGGCAGCCGCCACACGGGAGACCACTTCACCGGTTACCGGATTGCAACGCTCGAAAGTCCGACCGTCACGGGCGGGGCACGACTGGCCGCCGATCAACAGGGGCACGTCCAGCATGGTGATTCCTCTTTATTGTCTTTATAGGGAACACATTCACAGTAGCGCCAAGGGCTTTTGAACAACAGCCTGCGGGCGCAGGATAGACACCCGCCGCGCCGTCGTCTCAGCGCTTGTAGGTCTGCAACCCCGGCTTGATGCTCTTGTCGTCGAGGAACTGCTTCATCCCCTGCTCGCGACCACCCTCGGTGTCGAGCAGGCGCGACTGATCGAGCTTGGCGTACAGGTAATCCTCATTCTGCTCCCAGGTCAGTTCGCGGCAGCGTTTGAACCCGTGCTTGGCTGCTCGCAACACCACCGGGTTTTTCTCCAGCAGGTTACGCGCCAGCTCAACGGTGACTTCGCGCAGTTGCGCCAGGGGCACGCTTTCGTTGACCAGTCCCATCTCGGCGGCTTTCTGCCCGCCAAAGGTTTTGCCGGTCATGATGTAATACAGCGACTGGCGATGGCCCACGGTATCAGCCATGGCCTTGCTGACCAGATTACCGGGCGGGATGCCCCAGTTGATTTCCGAAAGGCCGAAGGTCGCCTCGTCAGCGCAGATCGCCAGGTCACACGCCACCAGCGGGCTGAAGCCGCCACCGAAGCACCAGCCATTGACCATCGCAATGGTCGGCTTGGCGTACATGCGCAGCAGTTTCCATTGCCACTGGGAGGCTTCGCGACGGATTTTTTCTTGCAGGATTTCAGGCCCGGCATCTACTTCGCGGAAATACTCCTTGAGGTCCATGCCGGCCGTCCAGGCATCACCGGCCCCGGTCAGCACCAGTACACCGGCGGCCGGGTCCTGCTCCAGGGTTTCCAGCACGTCGATCATCTCGCGATTGAGCGTCGGACTCATGGCGTTGCGTTTTTCCGGACGATTGAGGGTGACCCAGGCAATGCCTTCCTCGATATCGACCTTGACCGTTTTCCAGCGACCTTCGTAATTGCTCATGGCGGGCGTGCTCTCTTGTTCTTGGCTGAAGATGAGCAAAAATTAAACTCGAAAACTAGTTATGTCAATTAACTATTAATCCATTTATCTGTATTTTTCCCAACGGACAGGACAAAGCGACAAATCACGATTTCGATATCCACCATAGCCATCGCGCTTCAACCTCGGCAAAATGGATAGCCTTGTTAATCACTCACCTTGAGGATGCTCCCTCCGATGGCCAAGTCTTCCAAGCTTGCCGAACCCGCCGAGCCCCAGGCCAGCGGTACCGACGCACAGGCCCCGCTGGACTCCGCGCTGGATGATCTGATCGGTTACGCCCTGCGTCGCGCCCAGTTGAAACTGTTCCAGAACCTGATCGGTCGACTCGCCATCCACGATCTGCGGCCCGCCCAATTTTCGGCCCTGGCGATCATCGACCAGAACCCCGGCCTGATGCAGACCGATCTGGCCAAGGCCCTGTCGATCGAACCGCCGCAAGTCGTGCCCCTGTTGAACAAGCTGGAAAGCCGGGCACTGGCCGTGCGGGTGCGGTGCAAGCCCGACAAACGCTCCTACGGGATATTCCTGAGCAAAACCGGCGAAACCCTGCTCAAGGAACTCAAGCAAATCGCCGCACAGAGCGACCTGGACTCCACCTCAACGCTTGACGGTGCCGAGCGCGAAGAATTGCTGCGCCTGCTCAAGAAGGTTTACCAGGCATAGAAAAACGGGCGCCAGCGTTTACAATCGCCGCCTTCTCCTACTACCCAAGGAATCGCCATGTCCGGGCTTGAACTGTTTGCCGCAGCCCTCGGCGTGATTGCTGTCTGGTTGACCGTCAAGCAGAACCCCTGGTGCTGGCCGATCGGCCTGGTCATGGTGCTGCTCTATAGCTGGATCTTCTTCGAAGTGAAGCTGTACTCGGACATGTTGCTGCAGTGTGTCTACGCCGTACTGCAACTCTATGGCTGGTACCAATGGACTCGTGCGGGGCAGCATCATGAGGGGCGACAAATCACCCGTCTGGGCGCGCCTTCAGTATTGCGTGGCCTGGCGGTCGGCGCGGCAGGCAGCCTGATGCTGGGTGCTGCCATGGCGCACTGGACCGACGCCGCCCAGCCCTGGCTCGACGCTGCACTCACCGGCTTCAGTCTCGTGGCGCAGTGGTGGATGGCGCAAAAACGCGTGCAATGCTGGCCGTTGTGGATCGCCCTGGACATCATCTTCGTGGGCTTGTTCATCTACAAGGACCTGTACCTGACCGCTGCGCTCTACGCTTTGTTCACGCTGTTGGCCGTACAAGGCTGGCGCGAATGGCGCGCCGACCCGGTCCTGCGCACATGAAGGTGATGGTGCTCACCGGCCCGGAGTCCAGCGGCAAGAGCTGGCTGGCGGCGCAGTTGCAGGAGCACTTCGGCGGCTTGCGGGTGGACGAATACGTTCGCCACTTCATGGAGCAGAATCCGCGTGAGACCCGCCTGTCGGACATCACCGATATCGCCGCAGGACAGTTGGCCTGGGAAGACGCAGCCCGCGCCGGTAAACCACCGTTGTTGATCCTCGACACCCACCTGTTGAGCAACATCCTCTGGAGCCAAACCCTGTTCGGCGACTGCCCAAGCTGGCTGGAGCCGGCCTTGCTGGCCCGCCATTACGACTTGCACCTGCTGCTGAGCCCGCAACAGGTCGAATGGACGGGCGACGGCCTGCGCTGCCAACCCGAACTGGAAGACCGAATGAGGTTTTTCGAGGCTATCGAGCAATGGCTGGTTCGGCATCAGCAACCCTTCCAGGTTATTGAAGGCGATTGGGCGCAACGTCGGGAACGGGTGTTTGCAACCGTGACTCGACTGCTCCAAGCCTGATTTACCCCTCTGTTTGTACCACTCTTGAAACACCCCAGTCGTGGCAAACCCGGCTCCAGAGCACTTCGATGGTTTTTCCAGTGCCTTTGTCAGGTTCTTGAAACACCTGCTTGCGAAGCCTTGAACCAGAGCCAAGCGATAGCGCCCGGCCATTAGCCTCTATCGGCATGTCTCACGGATGAAACAGGTGCTGGGCGAAACTCCCCTTAAATATAGCAACCCATTGAATTTGATAGATTTTTTATAACCGGCACAACACCTGCTCTTCCTCCTTCGCAACGCTGGACCAAGGCCAGCCCACCGAAGAAGGAATCGATGCCGTGGGGACTTTCAATAGAAGCTTGACCTGCCTGCTGTTGATCGGCTGCGCCGCTGGCGCGACGTTCAGCCTCCCTGTGCAGGCCGAGGGCAACGGCGTCATTGTGCTCACCCGTGACGTACAGCCCGTTCATATCGGTCGCAACGGTGGCAAAGACCCCTACCCGAGCACCGTCAACGCCAACCCATCTGATCGAGTCAATCAAGCGACCGCCAGCATCGAGCTGAGCGACGGCGAATTCGCCAGCGTCGCCAGCGGCTCGTCGATCCGCAACGCCGTCAACCCGAACAACACCGGCGTACAAGGTCTGAACATCGTGACCAACCCCAACGGCTTGCCGGGCATGCGCGCCGGTCACGGTGGCGGCAACGGTGGTGCCATCTCCGGCACGATCAACCGCTCGCTGAGTTCAGGGCTGGCCCCGCTGGGCCGGCTGGCCGGAGGTCAGTGACATGAAGCCAACCCTGTTTCTGCTTGCCCTGCTCGGCTCGTCCACCGCGTTCGCCGATCCGGGCGCGGCGGTGATCAGCACTGCCAATCTGCAGGATTCCGGCAGCCGCTATACCGGCAACTTCAACGTCAACCAGGCCGCTGGCGATCAGACCCAGCAGACCAACACCCGGGCCATCGCCATCGGCACTCACGCCCAGGCCACCACTGTCGTGCGTCAACGACTGGACACCGCGGCCGACCCGTCGATGAACGCAACGGCCCGCATCGGCGGCAGCTCATTTAGCAACGGCAACGGAGTACTGGGCGTGAACCAGTCCGCCGGGGCCAACAACCAGATGGCCAATGTCATGCGGGTGGGCATCAGTGCCCGGCCGCAGAGCATCGACGATAGCGCCCTTTCTCAACAGAACGTGGCGTTGTTACCAAACTCAGGAGCAACTGGCACCCCAACCGGCAGTCGCCAGGTCGTCACCAGCGACCAGGCCTTCACCGGCAGCCGAGGGGTTATCCAGGTGAACCAGAGTGCCGGGGTGGGGAACCGCATGGCTAACACCCTGAGCATCCGGGTCGCTGACTGACCCGAAAAACGTGGGCATAAGAAAGTACTGACACTTAACCAACGACACGCAAGGAGAAACACCATGAAACCAACAATGGCACTTAAACCATTGGTTTTCGCTCTCGCCGCTGTCATGGCAATGGCTGCACAGGCTGATGGAAACGGACGTGGCAACGGGCACGGCAACGGGCATGGCAATCACGGTCCGCAAGGTCCGTCGTTTGAACAACTGCTTTCGATCACCGCCGGGGCTAGCGCGACCGTGATGGATGAGCAGAACAGCGACGGCAACGTGGTGACCAACCAGGCCACCCGCAACACGGCTGAAGCCGCTGACTCGCTCAATGGCAGCAACGGCAATATGGGCGCCAACATCGCCGCCGGCGATGGCAACCAGCAGGACAACGCCGCCGCCATCGCCACCGCTGACGAAGCATTCATCTTCGGCTCGGCGGTCGCGACCTCCAGCGCCATGCAGGTCAATAACAATAACTACGTCAAAAACAACTCGACCCGAAACAACGCCTCGCTCACCAATGCGGGCAACAATGGCTCCGGCAACATCGGCATCAACGTGACGGCCGGCAACTTCAACCAACAGAAAAACAACCTGGCCATCGCTGTATCGGGCGGACGTGTCGCAGAAGCCGCAGCCTCGGCCGATCAGTCTTCCACCGGCCTTGTGGTCGACAACAAGGGCGTACGGACCTACAAGACCGACACCCTCACCAGCACCTACGCTGCTTCCGGCACCTTCAAGGCCAAAGGCACCGGCACCGTCGAAGACGACGACCATGGCGGCTGGGGCAACAGAGGCGGCTACGGCGGCGGTCACGATGACGACAAGTTCAAGTTCTCCGCCGTGGGCACTTTCGAACTGGCCGGCAGCAACACTCAACAAGTGCTGACCCGCGATGGCTGGAAAAACCCTGTCATCAACAACGCGACCATGACCAACTCCATGAACGGCTTCTCCGGTAACGGCGGCGCCAACGTGTCGGCGGGCGTGGGCAACCAGCAAAGCAACTCGCTGTCCATTTCGGCCGGTTGCAGGGCTTGCATGTAAGCGCGATCGAAACGAAGCCCCGGAAACGGGGCTTCTTTCCCAGGTGTGCATAAGGCGTATCGATCATGCGAGCGGCAGCCCTTTCTCTGCTCCTTTGTCTGGCCGGCGTGGCTGAAGCTGCGCAAATGCCGGTCGCTGCCCTACCCGGCGGCATGTTGGTCTACAAGCCAGTACAGAGTGTGCGCGAGCGCAAGTTCAGTGACATCGTCGAACAGAAAACCGATTTCAGTTGCGGCGCCGCCGCGCTGGCCACGGTACTGCGCCAGGCCTATTGGCTTGACGTGGATGAAGAGCACGTCATCAAGGGCATGCTGGTCAAAGCCGACCATGACCTGGTCCGCACCCAGGGATTTTCCATGCTCGATATGAAGCGCTACGTGGAAAGCATCGGCATGCGCGCCCGGGGCTACCGGATACCGCCAGAAAAGCTCGAGGCAGTGACAATTCCGGTGGTGGTCCTGATGGACATCCGTGGCTACAAGCACTTCGTGGTATTGCAGCGAGCCGACCAGCAATGGGTTTATATCGCCGACCCCGTACTGGGGCACAAGCGCTACGCCCATAACGATTTCGTCAAAGGCTGGAACGGCATCGTGTTTGCCATCGTCGGCCCGGGTTACGACAAGACCAACGCACTGCGCACCCCTCCGCAACCGCTAACGGCGCGTAACAAACTGGACGGGTTCAACCCGGTCAAAGATGCAGAGCTGATGGATTTTGGTTTCATACAGAGCGACTTTTTCTAATCGCCGACCAATCGCCAACCATAAGTACAAAAGGAGCAGGAAGCTCCGGGAGCAGCACATGAAAACTTCACGCTGGCTGGCGTTTGCCAGCCTTGCCGCGGCTGTGTCGGGCCATGCCCACGCCGGATTCAAACCCATCGAAGTCAAGGATCAGGAGCTTGCCGAACTGCGTGGACGCTATGTCATGCCCGGTCGGGTCATCAGCTTCGGCATCGTCATGAGCAGCACCTGGCGCAACGCCAGTGGCGACCTGATCGGCGCGAGCAGTTCCATGCAAATCCAGGCGGCCACCGTCAAACCCCAGTTCTATGTTTCAACGATCAAGCAGACCGGCAATGGCCAGGCCCCGCAACAGGGCAGCGGCAACATTGTCGGTGGCGCGGGCCTGGCCGGTGGCCAGGGCGTGACCCAGAGCGTGCGCGCCGCGGGCGATGGCAATTCCGCCTACAACAACGTCAGCATCAACGTCAGGGAAAGCAACCAGGCACCCGCACTGGTGCCTGCTCAAGGCCAGCTGCTGAGCAAAGGCCAAACCATCAGCGGCAGCAACGCCGCCGGCAGTGTCGCGGTTACCGCCACCGGCAGCGGCGTGCAGATGGCGATCCAGGCCAACCACAACCAGGGTAGTTCTCTGCAACAAGTCGCCCAGGGCGGCTTGCTGCAAAACACTCGCTTGCTGGGTAACAGCAACCTGGTCAACAACATGACGCAACTCAACGTGGTGTTGAACAACAACGGCCTCAGCGCCGGAGCTTTGGACTGCAACCTGACCCAGCTGCGCGGACTGCGCAATCTCGGATATTGAACTACGCTGCCTTGCGACCACTGGGCAAATAGGGACGGCATATTTCATGTATCGATCCGTATCGTTGCGCGCTGTGATGTGCGTAAGCACCCTTTTACCGGCGCCCCTGCTGCAAGCAGCACCTGACGCCGACATTCAAGCACTGAAGCAGGAGCTTCTCGAGCTCAGACAACGATACGAGGTCCAGCAAAGAGCCCTGGCGGTACTCGAGCAGCGAGTCCGCCAGGTCGAAGATCAACCCGCTGCTCCCGCGCCCAAGCGCCTGGCCAAATCCCCAGCCGACATGAAAGGCAACCAGACTGCGGCTGGCGGCAGCGGTTACGGGCAGTCCCTGGCCGATGATTCACAGCCCGCCCAGAGTGTCTCCAACCTCTATGACGAGGCCAGCGGCTTTTTTGGCGGTGGCAAGTTCAGCTTCGAAACCGGCGTGACCTATTCGCGCTACGACACACGACAATTGATTCTGAACGGCTTCCTGGCCCTGGACTCGATTTTCCTGGGCAACATCAACCTGGACAGGATCAAGGCCGACACCTGGACCCTGGACCTCACCGGCCGTTACAACTTCGACAATCGCTGGCAGTTCGACCTCAACGTACCGGTGGTCTACCGCGAATCCACCTATCAGTCCGGCGGTGCCAACCAAGGGGCAGCTGGGGTGACCAGCGAAGAAACCGTTACCCGCGATCCCACCATCGGTGACGTCAACTTCGGCATCGCCTACAAATTCATGGACGAATCGATCAACAGCCCGGACGCGGTGCTCACTCTGCGCGTCAAGGCGCCAACCGGCGAAGAGCCGTTCGGCATCAAGCTGCGCCAGTCCCAGGCCAACACCAACCTGTTTGTGCCTGAAGAGCTGCCCACCGGCAACGGCGTATGGTCGATCACACCCGGGATCTCGCTGGTCAAGACCTTCGATCCGGCCGTGCTGTTCGGCAGCCTCTCCTACACCCATAACTTCGAAGAGTCCTTCGACGACATAAGCTCCACCGTCAACCAGAGGATACCGGGCAAGGTGCGGATCGGCGACAGCTTCCAGATCGGCGCGGGCATTGCCTTCGCGCTGAACGAGAAGATGAGTATGTCGTTCTCGGTTTCCGACCTCATACAAAAGAAAAGCAAGCTCAAACAGGACGGCGGGGATTGGGAATCGGTGGTTTCCAGCGACGCCAATGCCGGCTACTTCAACATCGGCATGACCGTAGCCGCCAGCGACAACCTGACCATCGTCCCCAACCTGTCCATCGGTCTGACCGACGATGCACCGGACTTCACCTTTAGCCTGAAATTCCCGTATTACTTCTAACGCAGTGCCCTGTGGGAGCGAGCCTGCTCGCGGTAGTGGTAGATCAGTGACCTGTTGGTGACTGACACACCGCTACCGCGAGCAGGCTCGCCCCCACATCGAATAGGGCAAGGCTTGATTCAGCGGATTTGATGCTTGTGCAGAAGCCGGTAGAACGTCGGTCGGGATATGCCCAGCACGCGGGCAGCAACACTCAGGTTGTCACTGTGCCGGTTAAGCACATCGCTCAACGCCTGGCGCTCAGCACGGGTCTTGTAGTCTTCAAGGGTGCCCATCGGCGCCACCGGCCCTTGATGACCTGTCAGGCCAAGGTCCATCGCTTCGATCTGCCGCCCCTCGGCCAACACCAGGCCGCGACGTACCCGGTTGGCCAGCTCACGCACATTGCCCGGCCAGTCATGCTTGCCCATGGCCACCAACGCGTCTTCACTGAAACTGCGAGGCCGGCGACCGGTTTCCTGACTGTAGAAATGCGAGAAGTGGCTGGCCAGCATCGACAAATCGCCATGGCGTTCACGCAACGGCGCCATCAGCACCTGCAGCACGTTCAAGCGATAATACAGGTCTTCACGAAACAGCTTGTGCTCGATGGCTGCTTCCAGATCCACATGGGTGGCGGCCAAAATCCGCACATCGACGGCGATCGGCTGGCTGCCTCCGACCCGCTCGATGTGTTTCTCCTGCAGGAAACGCAACAGATTGGCCTGTAGCTCCAACGGCAGGTCGCCAATTTCATCCAGAAACAACGTGCCGCCGTGAGCCGCTTCGATCCGCCCGATCTTGCGCTGATGGGCACCCGTGAAAGCGCCTTTCTCGTGCCCGAACAATTCCGACTGGATCAAATGCTCCGGTATCGCGCCACAATTGATGGCAATGAACGGTTTGTTGCGCCGATGGGATTGGCGATGCAGCGTGCGCGCCACCAGCTCCTTGCCGGTGCCGCTTTCACCGCGAATCAACACTGGCGATTCAGCAGGTGCCAGCTTGCTCAACAATTTGCGCAGCTCCCGAATGGGTTTGCTGTCGCCCAGTAATTCATGTTCGGGCTCATTGATGTGAATCGAGCCCTGTCCGCGCAAACGCGCCATGCCAAAGGCGCGCCCCAGAGTCACCTGAACCCGGGACACGTCGAATGGCAAGGTATGAAAATCAAAAAACCACTCGCAGACAAAGTCCCCCACATTCTTCAGACGCAACACTTCCTGATTCAGCACGGCGATCCACTCGGTGCCGCTGCGGCTGATCAACTCCTTGACCGCCTCCGGCCGTTCCAGATGAAAAGGTTGAAGTCGCAACAGGCCCACATCGCACGTTCGATCGCCCGCATGTTCAAGGGAACAGCTCTCCACGTCCCAGCCAATGGTGCGTAATCCGGGCAACAGGCGATGGCAATCATCGCAGGGATCAACCACGAGCAGACGACGCGACGTACTGGCTTCGATCATGACTGATCCTTGGCGCCAAAATAAGGAATATGAGGAAAAACAGTCGTTTGGCGAACCTGCATGTAACAGTAGCAAGAAGTTGACACCTGCTTGTATCAATTGATTATCGAGTTCGCTTTAAAGTGGTTATAAGCGCGCGTTTCGTTAGTTGTCGCCCGCTTGAATCTTTCATCAAGCTTTCAAACAAAAGTCCAAAAGCCGGGTCTGAAAGAAAATCGAAATTTATTTAAGGAATGTGTGACCTGCCCCCCCTTACAAGACATCAGTACAAGTAACCAGCCGCCCGGTACGCCCAACCGACGGCACATCATTTGATTGGGCATACTTAAGAGATAACGCCATGAACGCCCCGCTCCGTATCAACGAAGCTCTTTTGATTGCCGACCGCGCCTTTCGTCCTTTTCAATGCGTGGCCTGGGCTCCACAAGACGGTAATGGTGAACTGAGCCTGACCGTCATTGACCGCACCAATACTCATATTGGCCGCACTCAGATTCCAAGCAGTGCCTACACCGACCCGGCCCAACTGGCTGACTGCTTGAAACAGGCCCGTGCCGAGTTGAGCCAGGAAGGCTACACCCTGCAATCCTGGTCCATGCCTGAGTAAATCCTTAGCGGTAAACCTGATGATGGATTGCAGGCTTTGCACTGGATCGAAAAGCCAGTGTTCTGGCACGATTCGCTGCTGTTTCTGCAGCGTCTGATAGTTGTGCATTGTCACATTCAGGGATTGAATGTTGCCCTCATGCAGTCGTCGCCCCTCCGGGCTTATCGACACGCAAGGAGAGGCATGCATGCTCGATCAAACCGCGTTTGCAATGCCGACGGCCGCAGCCTGTGCCGGCCAACTCGACCCAGGCTTTGCCGATAACGGTAAAGCCTGGGTGCATTTTACCGGTAGCTTCGGGAGCCGGACCACGGGCCTGACGGTCGATCATGCCGGAAGGATCCTGGTGGCAGCCCGGATCGAAACGACCGAAGGCAGCCGGTTCGGGCTTGCACGGCTCAACCACGACGGTTCGGCTGACGCGAGCTTCGGACACCATGGCTATGTGATCGGCTCTTTTGAGCGCGGCTTCGAAGCCACGGCAGGCAAGGTGATGGAATTACCCGACGGCCGTATCCTGCTGTCCGGTCTGCACTACGAAAACACCGACCGCACCCTGCCCGCCATCGCGCTGTTCGATCAGCAGGGCCGCGCCGTTCAAAGCTTCGGCAGCGCCGGGCGGCAGGTCATACGGCTGTGCGGCAATCTTTCCCAAGGTCTGCGCGACACCTGGCTCCCACCCGGCGTACCGGGTCTTGAAGCCTGCGACATGCGGGTGCAGGCCGATGGCCGGATCCTCATCCTCGCCAATCATCATTACCAATTATCTGACCATGTCGGCATCCTGATCCGGCTCCTGCCCGACGGCGCATTGGACACTTCGTTCAACAACCGCGGCTTTGTGATGGTCCGGCATCTGTTGAAAAACACTTGGCTGGGTTGTGTGGCGCTTCAGGCCGACGGCAGCATCGTGGTCGGCGGAGTGATTGACTTGCCCCAACAAGGTTTGATGGCCCGCTATGATCCCAGCGGCACACTTGATGACAGCTTTGGCGAGGACGGTTTCCTGTCCATCACGACCCAACAGCACAGCGTGATGGTCAGCCAGATCGTCCAACTTCCAGACGGTGATCTGCAAGCACTGGGCAGCAGCCGCGACCCGATGCATTGCCTGTCGCTAAGAGTGGGCAGGGACGGCAAACCGGACCCTCGCTGCAATCAAGGACAGTGTCAGTTCCTGAAATTTGGCAACAGCGCCAGTCAGTGGACGGCGGCCCAGCTTCAAGCAGACGCAAAGCTGGTGACCGCTGGGGCCACCATCGGCGGTATCGAAACTGACTTCGTTCTGGCCCGGCACTTGCCGGACGCCAGCCTCGATCCGGATTTCGGTGAGGGCAGAGGTTGGGTCCGCACTCGACTGGGCTACAGCCTCGACACCGCCACATCCCTGGCGCTGCAGGCAGACGGGAAGATCCTGGTGGGCGGCTATTCTCTGCATGGCAAGTATCGAGCAGTGGTGGTGCGGTACCGGCCCTGAGGATTTGCTTGGTTCATCGAGCCAGAATGAATCGCTCGATTGCCAGCGCCGCGCCGTCTTCGGTGTTGGCTGCGGTGATGACATCGGCCTGACGCTGAATCGCCTCCTCCGCCTGCCCCATGGCAATCGACAACCCCGCACGGTGAAACATCGCCGGATCGTTGCCACCGTCGCCCATGGCGGCAGTCTGTTCCAACGGCACCCCCAGGAACGCTGCCAGGGTCGCCAGCGCTTCACCCTTGTTTGCCCGCATCGCCGTCACATCCAGATAGATCGGTTGCGAACGCGAGACCTGAGCCTGGCCCTTGAGCAGCGGATGCAAACGCGCCTCCAGCTCAACCAGTAGCTGCGTATTGGCGCTGGTGGCGACGATCTTGTCGATACGTTCCAGGTAAGGCTCGAAACTCTCGACTTGCACCGGCGGATAGCCAAGCCCACGCGTCTCCACCGGCACCATCGGACCGTTGGCGTCGCGCACCAGCCAGTCACCGTCGGCAAACACCCAGACCTCGATATCAGGCTGGTCGGCGTACAAGGCCAGCGTCGCCAAAGCCGCCTCAGGTGGCAGGTAGTGCACGGCGAGGAAACTGCCGTCCGGGTGGACCAGCGTACCGCCATTGAACGCGGCGGTAGGCAGGTCCACGCCCAAGGCTTCGATCTGCTGCAACATCGCCCGGGGCGGCCGCCCGGTGGCGAGGCTGAACATCACGCCCGCCTCGCGCAACGAGCGAACGGCCTCGATGGTGCGCTGGTTGAGACTGTGGTCGGGCAGCAGCAGCGTGCCGTCCATGTCACTGAGTAAAAACCGGATGGGGTGTTTCACCTGATCACTCATCGAGCGCATGCCAAACGCGGCCATCGCGTGTCAGCAGGTCATCTGCGGCCGACGGACCATCTTCACCGGCCTTGTAGAACTGGACCGTCGCGTCCTGTTGCCAGGCATCGAGGAACGGCTGGACCACACGCCAGCCGTTTTCAATGTTGTCGGCACGCTGGAACAAGGTCTGATCGCCGGTCAGGCAGTCATAGATCAAGGTTTCGTAGCCCGTGGACGGTTGCATTTCGAAGAAGTCCTTGTAGGCAAATCCCAGCTCAATATTCGCCATGTCGAGGGTTGGCCCCGGCCGCTTGGCCAGCAGGTCGAACCACATGCCTTCATTGGGCTGGATCTGGATTCTCAAGTACGTAGGTTGCAGTTCATCGACTTCGGTATCGCGAAACTGCGCGTAAGGCGCCGGTTTGAAGCAGATGACAATTTCCGTGTCCCGCACACTCATGCGTTTGCCTGTGCGCAGGTAAAACGGCACCCCGACCCAACGCCAGTTATCGATCATCACCTTGAGGGCGACGTAGGTTTCGGTATTGCTGTCGGGCGCGACATTCGCTTCCTCGCGGTAACCATTGACCGGTCTGTCGCCGACGTGGCCTGCGGTGTACTGGCCACGCACCGAGTTGGCGCGGGCCTGCTCCACCGACCAGGGGCGAATGGCCCCGACCACCTTGGCCTTCTCACCACGCACCGCATCGGCGCCAAAGGCGGCCGGCGGTTCCATGGCCACCATCGCCAGCAACTGGAACAAGTGGTTGGGCACCATGTCCCGCAGGGCGCCGGTGTGTTCATAGAAACTGCCACGGGTTTCCACGCCAACGGTTTCTGCGGCGGTGATTTGTACGTGGTCGATGTAGTGATTGTTCCAGAAGGCCTCGAACAGGCTGTTGGAAAAACGGCTGACCAGAATGTTCTGCACCGTTTCCTTGCCTAGGTAATGGTCGATCCGGTAGATCTGTTTTTCGCTCATGACTTTGAGCAGGCAGGCATTGAGCGCTTCGGCGGTTTGCAGGTCGGAACCGAACGGTTTCTCGATCACCACACGCCGGAAGGCATCATCCTGTTCCTGAAGCAGCCCAGCCGCGCCAAGGCGGCGGACCACTTCACTGAAAAAGCGCGGCGCGGTCGCCAGATAGAAAACCGCGTTGCCGGTGCCACTGGCGGCGATTTTCGCCGTCAGTGCTTGGTAGGTGCTGTCGTCGAGGAAGTCACCCTGAACATAACTGATGCCCCGAGCCAGGCTGGCCCACAGCACCGGGTCGAGCGCCCGGTCGGCATCACCGCCCTTGCTCGCCGCCTGGTGACGGATGAAATCCTCGAGTTTCCGGGCGAAGTCCACATCACTGATAGCATTATGGTCAACGCCAATGATCTGCAGGCCATCCCCCAGCAGCCCGTCGCGACTGAGGTGGTACAGCGCCGGCATCAGCAGACGCTTGACCAGATCACCATGGGCGCCGAACAGAAACAGCGTGGTCGGCGGCGCGGGTTCTGCCTTGGATTTCCTGCCGATCGAGGTCATTTTTTCGGCGTCTCCACGTGACCACCGAAGCCAAAGCGCATGGCCGAGAGCATCTTGTCACCGTAGGTGCTCTGCTGGCGCGAGCGGAAACGGGCGAACAATGAACTGGAGAGCACCGGCACCGGCACCGCTTGCTCAATGGCCGCTTCGATGGTCCAGCGCCCTTCACCACTGTCGGCAACCTCACCGGAGAAGCCGTCCAGCTTCGGATCGCTGGCCAAGGCGTCGGCGGTCAAATCCAGCAGCCAGGACGACACCACACTGCCGCGACGCCAGACTTCGGCGATATCGGCCACGTTCAAGTCAAATCGCTGCTCAGGTGGCAGGCTTTCGCTGGATTTGGTCTTGAGGATGTCAAAGCCCTCGGCGAAGGCCTGCATCATTCCGTATTCAATGCCGTTGTGGATCATCTTCACGAAATGCCCCGAACCGGCCGGGCCCGCGTGGATGTAGCCGCGTTCAGCGCGATCATCGTCGGACTTGCGGTCCCGGGTGCGCGGGATATCGCCCATCCCTGGTGCCAGGCTGTCAAACAAGGGGTCCAGGCGCTTCACCACTTCGGCGTCACCCCCAATCATCATGCAATAACCGCGTTCCAGGCCCCAGACGCCGCCGGAAGTGCCGACGTCGATATAATTCAGGCCCTTGACCGACAACGCCTGCGCGCGACGGATGTCATCCTTGTAGTACGTGTTACCGCCATCAATGATGACGTCGCCCGGCTCCAGCAACTCGCTGAGAGCGTTAATCGTGTCTTCGGTGGGTGCGCCGGCAGGCAACATGACCCAGACAGCCCGTGGTTTTTCCAGACCGGCCACCAGTTGCGGCAGATCCGCGACGCCCGTTGCGCCCTCCTGGCTCAGGTTTTCAACAAAGGCGGCATTGCGATCGTAGACGACGGTGGTATGCCCATTGAGCATCAGGCGCCGCGCAATATTGCCGCCCATGCGGCCCAGTCCAATGATCCCGAGTTGCATGTGCTGATGCTCCCTACTACAAATAAAGGTGTGTCAAAGGTTTAGCTCAATCGACGAGTGGAGGTTAGTCCAGAGCATTGCTGCATAGTTTCCGGGTAATTCGAGCGATCACAAGGGATAACGCTCCAGATCCGGCCAAAGACACAGCGACCATGAAAAATAAAAAAGTTCCAATCACAAGCAAAAGAAATCAGAATCGGCGCCGATAGTAGAGGTGTCGACCAAATACTGGCGACATCTCTATAGTTGATGTACGCCATTTGCGAGGTGAGCAATGGACTCCGTAGTTACCGCACGTCCTCCCCAAACCCTTTACGTGACCATTCGTCGCGACGAATTACGCCTGCTCAAAGAAGAGCGTGATCTGCTGCTTGATGAGGTGACGCAATTGCGCATGCAGTTGCAACACTCCCAGCTGTCCCATCAGAGCCAGGCCCTGGCTCGGTAACCCCCGAGCAGAGGCGCGGCGCCGGAAGTGGCACTGGATAAACCGGTGTCATTTCCATGTGTACCCATTCGTGCCAAGGGCATGTGTTCTTGCCGCAACACGTAGCGGCCAGCCCCTGAGTGCGCGGTTTCAGTGCGTGAGGTTGCAACGCGAACACCGGAAATAAACCTCCTCGCCACAAAAAACGCCTTCGCCACAGCCCCCCGACATTCGTTTTGTAACCAAATATCTAACAAACTTTTCACACCCCCATCGCGATACTCCCGGCCTTTTAGGTAGTTCGGCGCATGTCTGTGGGCATCCATTGGGTGCCAGCGGCTTTGTCGACAGGAAGGCTGGAGCGCTTGATGAGTTTGTTCAAACGCAGCACAACGACTGCGAAAAGTTTTGACTGGGCCGGGTTTGGCTGGTTATTTCTGTTTTTCTGGTATTTCTCGGGCATTACCCAACTGCTCATACTGGTGACCGACACCTCTGGGTTCACCGGGTTTCGCCAGGCATTCGTGATGAGCGCGCTGTGGCTTGCGCCCATGCTGCTCTTTCCTGCCCGGACCCGTTTACTTGCTGCGCTGATCGGCGTGGTCCTGTGGGCTTGCTCCATGGCCAGCCTGGGCTACTTCTTCATCTATCAGCAGGAGTTTTCCCAGAGCGTCATCTTCATCATGTTCGAATCGAACGTTTCCGAAGCCGGCGAGTACATGACGCAGTATTTTGCCTGGTGGATGGTGGCGGCCTTCCTGGCCCATACCGCCGTCGGATATTGGCTCTGGACACGTCTGCGCCCGGTGTACCTGCCCCGCGGCCAAGCCATGGTCGCGGCGACTGCGATTGTGGTGGCAGTTGCCGGCTATCCGCTGGTCAAGCACACCCTGCGTGCAGGTACATTTGCCGGTGGCCTGGAGAAATTCGAAAGTCGCATCGAGCCGGCCGTGCCGTGGCAGATGCTGGTTGCTTACCGGCGCTATGGCGAACAACTGGAAAACATGCAGGGCATGCTTCACAGCGCCAGCAAGATCGCCCCCCTGGGCCACCTGAAGGACGCCATGGCCGACCAGCCCGCCACTCTGGTGCTGGTCATCGGCGAGTCCACCAACCGCCAGCGCATGAGCCTGTACGGTTACCCAAGGAAAACCACGCCGGAACTGGACAAGCTCAAGGACCAGCTCTCGGTTTTCGACAATGTCATCACCCCGCGCCCCTACACCATCGAAGCGCTGCAGCAGGTGCTGACGTTCGCCGATGAACAGAACCCAGACCTTTACCTGAGCACACCGTCCCTGGTGAGCATGATGAAGCAGGCCGGTTACAAGACCTTCTGGATCACTAACCAGCAGACCATGACCAAGCGCAACACCATGCTCACGACCTTCTCTCAACAAGCCGATGCGCAGGTATACCTGAACAACAACCGCAACCAGAACGCGGCGCAATACGACGGCGATGTGATCGCCCCGTTCAACCAGGCCCTGGCAGACAGCGCTGCGCGCAAACTGATCGTGGTGCACCTGCTCGGCACCCACATGAGCTATCAATACCGGTATCCGCCCAGCTTCAAGACGTTCACCGACCGCCAGGGCGTACCGGCGGGGGTACGTGACGACCAGGTCCCGACCTACAACAGTTACGACAACGCGGTGCTGTACAACGACTTCGTAGTGTCCAGCCTGATCAAGGACTACGCCAAAACCGACCCCAACGGCTTTTTGCTGTACCTGTCGGACCATGGCGAAGACGTGTTCGATTCGCCGGGCCACAGCACGCTTGGCCGCAACGAAGGCAAGCCGACCGCGCCGATGTACACCGTTCCGTTCATCGCCTGGGCCTCGCCCAAGTGGCGTGAAACTCATGACTGGAACTTCAGCGCTGACCTGTCACGCCCCTACAGCAGCGCTCACTTGATCCACACCTGGGCAGACCTGGCCGGTTTGAGTTTTGATGAACTGGACCGCAGTAAAAGCCTGGTGAGCGATGACTTCAAGGCCCGCCCGCTGTTGATCGGCAACCCTTATGAACACCAGCGCAAAGCCTTGATCGACTTCAGCCTGATGCAGCCCAAGGCGCCTGCGGTGCGGGTCGTGCAAAAATAACCGCACTGCCCTCGCCCGCTACCACAGGGGCGGCCTCTACAGGGGCTTTGTCCAGAACAGCATACGGCCATGGGCCGGGTCGAACATGCCAGGGGCAAAGCCAAACCTGGTATAGCTGGCCTGGGCGATGGCATTGCCTTCAAGCACTTCCAGGGTGATTTTGCAGCAACCACGCTGGCGGGCGATATCCTCGACCTTCTGCAGCATCTTCTGGCTCAACCCCAACCCGCGGAACGGCTTCATCACCACAACATCGTGGACATTGACCAGCGGTCTGCAGGCGAAGGTCGAAAAACCTTCGAAGCAATTGACCAGGCCCGCTGGTTCGCCGTTGACGAAAGCCAGTACGCTGAAGGCATGCGGGCGCTTGGCCAGTTCCTCGGGTAGATGCAGCAGCACTTCCGGCGGCAGCGACTGACCACCGCCCATTGGATCTTCGGCATAGCCGTTCAGCACATAACAGATTGCTTCGGCGTGGACTGCATTGGTGTAGCTGGCTTGCAATACAAGAATGTCCCTGGTTTCTTCCACGGCGTTCCATCTCACTTCGGTAGTACCGACGGCTCCGGTGCCGTCGGCGGGATACGGTCAGGCGGACTGACCAAAACGCTGCATTTGCATTTCCTGCAGGCGGCTGAGCGTACGACGAAACGGGAATTGCAGATAGCCCTCGGTGTACAACCGGTCCATCGGTACCTGTGCCGAAAGGTACAACGGCACCTTGCGGTCGTAGCATTCATCGACCAGGGCAATGAACCGTCGCACACCGTCATCATGAATGGACAACTGCGGCAACTCACGATCACCGGCCTCGACCCTTTCAACCCCGTCTTCGGTTCCACGGGCAATGCGCCCCTCGCGCTGCTCGGCGCTCAGATTGGGTACGTCGCTGATCAGAATGGCCTTGAAACGGTCGCACAGTGCCATGAAATCCATGGCTGAGAACGGCTGTTCGCACATATCCGCGTAACGACTCCAGAGCACCGTATCGCTGGCCCGCACGGGCTGAAGCAGACGATGGCCAACTTCAATCGGCAAACTGTTGGACGCCTGTCCTGCGGTCAACTGGGCAAAAACAGCCTCCAACGGATCGGGTTGTCCGCCGTCGCGTAGCCAGTAGCGCTGCTGCAATGCTCCCGGATGCTGGCGATGATCTTGCCATCCGTTCACCGGCACGACCCGCATGTGCTGCTTGATCGCCGTGATGGTGGGCAGGAATCGCTCGCGGTTGTGGCCGTTGGCATAAAGCTCCTCGGGCGGCAGGTTGGAGGTGCTGACCACCACCATGCCCCGCTCGAACATGACCTGAAACAGACGACCCAGAATAATGGCATCGCCAATGTCGGTGACGAACAACTCGTCGAAACACAACACCCTGACCTCTTGGCTCAGTTCTGCAGCCAATGCCTGCAAAGGGTCCGGCGTGCCCGTAAGCTGGAACGAGCGCTGATGCACCCAGGCCATGAAATGATGGAAATGCTGACGACGGGCCGGCACCCTCAGGCTTTCGTAGAAACGGTCCATCAACCAGGTCTTGCCGCGGCCGACCGGCCCCCAGAGATAAACGCCCTGGATCGACTTGCGCCCCTCGTGCAGTGCCTGGTGGCACTCTTGCAGAGCCATGATGGCCAGTTCCTGGGCTTCATCCTGGACAAAGCCATGGTGTTCGATGGCATGCTGCCAGGCGCTCAAGGGGGAGTCGAAAGTCATACGGCCCGGATCCGGAAAACGAGGTCGGGGAGTATGCCATGTCGGCGGCTTTGAGTGAGTGATCTCACCTGTCTGTGAACCCAAACAAAACCCTGTGGCGAGGGCGATTTATCCCCTCCCCACAGGTGTTGACGATCCAACGTGCAAACATCTAGATCGAGATATCCAGCCGACTGATCTTCCCCTGCTCGTCGAGCCGGAAGGTGTAGCGCAACTCCAGCGGGCTGCCGGGGAAAGTTCCGGAGATCAGGTTATGCACCAGCACCTTGCCGGTGCGTTGCTGCACATTGAGCACCTCGACCCGAGGCTGTAAACGCCGGGCGGTGTCTTCCATCCATTGAGCGATGGCCTGGGTGCCGGCGCGGTGCTGGCCTTCATCGAACACGTTGGCATCCTCGGCGAAAAAACGCGTCACCGCCGAACTGTCACGAGCATTGGCGGCTGCAATGTAGCCGGCAATGGCCGGGGCCAGGGAAGAGACGGGATTGGACATGGTAGGGCTCCTTGTTTTATCGATCTGACACCATGCTAGAACAGCCTTGTGTCAGTTTTTGTCAGGAGTGAAACGCCCCATTTCGTCCAGTTCCATCAGCTTGAACCAGGCGCGCAACAAGTCGCTGCGCCGGCCAGGATAGCGCTCGCCCTGCTCGGTGGCAGAAGCAATCCGGTCAGTGCGAAAGGTCCGATAGGCGCCGCGTAGTTCACACCAGGCAACCACTACCCGCGCCTCATTGAAAAAACCCAGGGCCAACGGCCAGATCAGGCGCTGGCTGGGGGTTTTGTTCACGTCGGCGTAATCGATATGCAGCTTGGCTTGGGCGCGAATGGCCTGGCGGTACACATTCAGCTCCACCGTATTCTGTGGATAGCCATAGCCAGGAGGCCCGGGCAATACCGTGGGGTTGCGCAGGGCATCCCGGACGTCAGGCGCCAGCACTGCGGCCACCTTGGCCAAAGCGTCGGCAGCAGCCTTGCCCAGCACCTCGTCGCCACGCTGATCAACGTAGCGCAGCCCCAGCACAATGGCTTCGATTTCATCAGCCGTGAACATCAATGGCGGCAGGAACAGGCCGCTGCGCAACACATAGCCAATGCCCGCCTCGCCCTGGATCGGCGCCCCCAGGGCCGAGAGTTCGGCGATATCGCGGTAGAGCGTGCGCTCGGACACTTTCAACTCGGCCGCCAATGTCGCAGCGGTAACCGGGCAGCGCTTGCCTCGCAAGACTTGCAATAATGTGAGCAGTCGAGTGGTACGCGACACGATGGACGATCCGGAAAAAAGATTGACGCAGATTAGCAGAGCCTGGTGTCAGAAACTGTCAGGAGCCATGAGCCCTGCCTGGATTGAACTGGACGGGAAACCGCGTGATGTGCGGTGGTTTGAGAGAAATGTGGGTTATCGTGCTCAACAGCTCGCCCGTTTGCCCTACCTATTATCGTGAGAGTTTATCCATGCGCAGAGCCCTCGGTGTGTCCCTTTTCCTGATGTTGCTCAGCCTGAGCGCCTGCGCCCTCTTCCCGCACCGCGATCCGCTGAACATCACCGTGGTGGGCATCGAACCGTTGCCCAGCCAGGAGCTGGAGATGCGCTTTGCCGTGAAACTGCGATTGCAGAACCCTAACGAAACCGCCATCGATTACAACGGTGTCGCGCTCGACCTCGAGGTTAATGGCCGGACACTGGCATCGGGGGTCAGCGATCAGACCGGATCCATCCCACGGTTCTCCGAGGCGGTACTGAGCGTGCCAGTGAGCATCTCGGCTTTCTCCGTGCTGCGCCAGACGCTGGGCCTGAGCCAGACCCAAAGCCTGGACAACCTGCCTTACGTACTCAAAGGCAAACTGGCCGGTGGACTGTTCGGCACCCTGCGCTTCGTGGATCGCGGCACCCTGGACTTGCCGGGTACCGCGGCCACTTGGTAAATCAGCGAGTGAAACGCACGCCGGGTTTGGCCCGCTCGTCCACCACCAGTTCGAACACATCTGGCCTGGCGTAATGGCCGACCACGTCATAGTCGTAGCGCGCCGGTACCAGTTCATCGGTATCGATTTCGGCGGTCAACAACCCGCTTGTGCCTTTAAGCGGACCGGCCAGGACGTCCCCCATGGGGCCGACAATTACACTGCCGCCGGCAATCAAGGGACGCTCGGCGGGCCAGTTCGCCACTTCAATGCCCAGCGCCTGAGGCGAGGCCTGAACCTGACAGGCGCTGACCACGAAACAACGACCTTCGTGGGCGATATGACGCATGGTCACCTGCCACATCTCCCGCTCATCCACCGTCGGCGCACACCAGACCTGCACCCCTTTGGCGTACATCGCGGTGCGCAACAGCGGCATCATGTTCTCCCAACACACCGCAGCGCCTACACGACCGACCTGGCTGTCGATCACCGGTAAAGTCGAGCCGTCGCCCTTACCCCAAATCAGACGCTCAGTGCCAGTGGGCATCAGCTTGCGATGCTTGGCCACCAGGCCGGCATCGGGCTCGAAATACAGGGCGGTGCAGTACAAGGTACTGCCGTCACGCTCAATGACCCCCACTACCAGACTTGCCCCCGTGCGCGCCGAAAACCCGGCCAAGGCCTCGGTTTCACTGCCCGGCACGTCGATGGCGTTGGCAAAATAACGAGCAAAGGCCTCGCGCCCCTCGGGCAACCGGTACCCCAGCTGTGTACCGAAGCGTTCTCCCTTCGGATACCCACCCAGCAGCGCTTCGGGCATCACCACCAAGCGTGCTCCGGCCTGGCGTACGGCATCTTCATAGGAAAGGATCTGCGCCAGGGTGTCAGCTTTGCCTCCGGGCAACGAGCCGATCTGCAGGGCAGCCACAATGGATTTGGGCATGGTTTTCAACTCCTCGATCATCTGGGGTTGCTGATTTTCAGGTGCCAGACGATCATGAATAAAGCCCCATACGCTGCTAAATGATATGAGTGTTATGAATATCGCGGATGTCGACCTTAATCTGCTCAAGACCTTCGAAGCCCTGCACGATGAATCCAGCGCCAGCCGCGCCGCGCTACGCCTGGGCGTGACCCAGTCGGCCATCAGCGCGGCGCTGCGCAGGCTTCGAAACCTGTATGACGATCAATTGTTTGTGCGCACTGGCCGCGGCCTGGCGCCGACCTTACGGGCCAATCAGCTCAAACCGGTGATCAGCGACGCACTGAATAAATGTCGCCAGAGCCTGGCGATGGTTGACCCCGATGCCAGTCACTACGAAGGTCGCTCGGTCATCGTCGGGTTGTCCGATGATTTCGAAATTGCCCATGGCCGGCGCTTGATCGAGGACGTGGCACGACGCGCGCCGGGGCTGCGATTGATTTTTCGCCAGACCCATAGCCAGATCGTCGGCCGGGCGCTGATGGAGCGCAGTTTCGATCTGGCGATCACGGCGGGAGGGTTTACCGAACGCTTGCTCAGCCGTCAGGTACTGGGCGAAGGCGACTACGCCTGTCTCGTCGACCCGGCCAGCCTGACGCAGGACCAGCAGACGCTGACCCTAGAGGCGTTCGTGGCCCGTGAGCATCTGCTCGTGTCTTCCGGTGGGTTCATCGGCATCACCGACGAAGGGTTGGCCGGCCTTGGGCTGAGCCGGCGGGTGTGTGCCTCGACCACCCACTTTGCCGCCCTGCCGTTCCTGCTCAAGGGCAGCCAGGCCGTGGCGACCATTCCGCTGCATGCCGCCGCGGCGATCGCCTCCCTCAGTGGCCTGGCGTTGCTGCCCTGCCCGCTGGACCTGCCCCGCTACCCGATCGAACTGGGCTGGCGAACCCATACGCAGATGGACCCGGCCGTGGTCAAGGTGCGTGAGGCTATCATCGCGACCTTTGCCTGAGGTTTATTTGTTGGCTGCCATCAGACGATTGACTTCACTGCGCACCATGTTGGCGTACTCAGGCGGCGACATGCCGTCCAGTTCGGCACGTACCCATTCGGACCACTTGCCCTTGCGCTTGGAACGCTCGCCGAACAACCGGGCCGCGTCACCCTTGGCCTTGCCCAGATTGTTTTGCCACAGTTCAAAAAGTCGGGACTTTTCGTCTTCCAGTGCCGCGCGCTCGGCCAGGGGCTTGTCAGCCAGATTGAAACTCATGGGAATTACCTGTTGCGTAAATATGCGCCATCTTACACCTTGAAGAGGCGCGTCTTAACCACGTTTTATGATCCACAGTGCTGCCGCTGCCAGACGCTGCAACTTTTGCTCAAGGGCAGCACTCCATTGTTCACTGCCATCATCAGCAAGGAGTACCTCAATGGCTCGCAAAAGCACGCTGCAAGGGAATGGAGAGCAAATCAAGGATCAAGCCTTCAGTGAACTGAAGGCTTTGATTGAGGAATCGGAAAAGCTGCTCAAAAGCAGCGCCTCACTGGTCGGCGAAGACGCTGAAAACCTGCGCGACCAGATCTCGCAGAAGCTGCAACAAGCCCTGGATTCGGTTGCCAGCGCACGGGAGCGGACCCGGCCGATGGTCGATGCCACCGAAGTCTATATCGGCGGACATCCATGGCAGACCGTGGCCATTTCCGCAGGCTTCGGCCTGGTGGTGGGGTTGTTGCTCGGACGCCGTTAAGCCCTTGGCAAAAACCTGTTTGAATGATCACTGATAGTGTGGCGAGGAGATTTATTTCCTCGCCACAGATGCGTGAACCGCCAGAGCCTCATCCGAAGCCGGCTTTACAAACCCGCCAACTCCCGCAACTGCGCCAATGTCTGCCCGTCCAGTGCGATCCCCCGCTCATTGGATTTGCTGCGCTCGTTGTGTCGACGATCACCCGGCAGCCGTCGCAACCCGACACCATGCATCTGCCTGACCAGCTCCTGGCTGCGCTCGGCGAAGTTCTGCCCGGCGGCCTTGCTCGGGTCGATCACGATCAACAACTGACCGGTCCAGGGTGTCTTGGCCCCAGGATGGTTGTGCCAATCGAACTCGAAGGAAAAGTTGCCACCGGTCAGGGCGGCCGCCAGCAGCTCGACCATCATCGACAACGCCGAGCCCTTGTGTCCGCCAAAAGGCAGGAGCGCCCCGCCTTCGAGAATCGCCTTCGGATCGCAGGTCGGCTGACCGAGGCTGTCCACCCCCATTCCTGGCGGTAGTGACTCGCCCTTGCGTGCAGCAATCTGCACATCTCCGTGAGCAATCGCGCTGGTGGCCAGGTCGAAGACAATCGGCTCACCATCGGCCCGTGGCGCAGCGAAGGCAATGGGATTGGTACCAAAGAGTGGACGGTCAGCACCGTGAGGCACCACGCACGTCATGCTGTTGACCACGCTCAATGCCACGAGACCTTCATAGGCAAACGGCTCGACATCCGGCCACAGGGCAGCGAAGTGATGGGAGTTGCGGATCGCCAACACTGCAATCCCGGCGCTGCGGGCCTTGGCCACCAGCAACGGACGTGCGGCGGCCAGGGCCGGCTGGGCGAAGCCGTTACCAGCGTCCACCCGTACAAACCCTGATGCCACATCTTCGACCGTGGGTACTGCCTGACCATTGACCCAACCACTTTTCAGCGTCGAGACATAACCGGGAATGCGAAACACCCCATGACTGTGGGCGCCATCACGTTCGGCTCCGGCGCAGTTTTCGGCCAGGGCCCGGGCGACCTCGGCCGACGTGCCGTGTCGCAGGAATATTTTCTCCAGCAAGCTCACCAAAGCGGAAAAAGACAGGGTGCTTGAACCGGCATGATCGGATAGCGCAGACATCTGAAGCTCCAGAGTGATTGTTGGAGGTAGCAACAGCGTAAGGGGAACCAGCCGGCTGATTAAACACCGCTTCACTGTCGGAGCAAAGCTTGCTCGTGCCGGATTACGCTGATCACCGCGCTTGGGTGCGGTAACTATGTACCACCTTGGCTCATTGATCGTTGCCTAGTCTGGCCGCTCATCCACCAAACGTGCCGCCTCGCGGCGCCTTGAGCGAGAAGCAACGATGACCACTGCAACTACGCCGTTATTATTTCCCGAGGTATTGGCCGCCAATAACCTGGAGGACTTGAACGCCCCCCACGGATTGACCCAGGCCGACCTCGACTGGCTGCACCACGTGTCCCTGTCCAACCACACGCTGCGCGCCGCACAGACGCCCCCCATGTCTGCCGAAACGATTCGCTTGCAGGTCGACGCAAACGCGCCGATCCCGCTGGCCGGCTGCCTTGTGCTCAAAGCGCTGACAGACGCAGACGCAGCGCAGACCCAGCCTGCGTTCCTCTACACGCCCTACGGCGGAATCAGAAAATTCGACAGCCCCGAAGCTCTCGAAGAGAAGATGGAAGCAATGCTGGACAGTCCAGCCGAGCGTGACGATCTTTTTCGGCTGTTATCGATTTCCCAGCGCGCCGAACTCAACAGCACCTCCGCGATCAGAACGACCCGGCAACGTATCGACGGTGACGTCTTCAACACCCTGGTCGAGTCCATCGAGTTCGCTCAAAGCCTCAACGCCCGAACAATGGTGGATGAACTGATCAAGTTACCCTCCCTCAGTACGATGCTTGACGCGATCTTGAATGAGGTGCTGTCCAACTTTGATCATCGACAGACCCGCGTAACCATGAGCACGTGGAGTAGCGTGGGGAGTCAGAAGGCAAGCCAGTTGACCAGAAGCATGACACTCAGCGAGGCGGTCCTGGCCTACTTCCACAGCCAGGGTCGGCCCGCCGGGCAAGACGTTGACTTCATTCATCCAGGCATCACCGTATCACCGCAAAACAAGCGTCAATGGGAGAGCGTGTTGAAGGTGACCGCCAGCAACCTGATCCCCAGCCTTGCCCACTGTATCGACGCTTATTGGGACGCCACCGGCCCGTTCAATACCTCGCGCCGGCGCTTTCTTTCCCAAGTTCTCAGCGATGCGCTACAAGCCACGATTCTGATCAAGCGGGAGAAAAGACAACTCACCGAGGCCCACGCCCAGGAACTGCTGCGGCTGTACAGGCCATCTCGCCCGGACGAACCGCTGCTGTTTATCGAAACCCTGCGTCTTTGGGAATATGAGCCGCTCTACGTAGAGCTGGCGGGTTCTTTGATGATCAGCGCCAAGGGACACTATCTCTATACCCCCAGTCACGGCCTTGAGAAAGTCGACAACTACCTGGGTTTCAAGGATGCACTGCTCAATACCCCCACCGGCGCAGGGCGAAAGGAAGAACTCTACAGTCTGCTCAGCCTGGAGGAGCGCAACCGCTTCCTGCGCTTTGACGATCCCCAGGTGTCAGGTAAGGCGGTGACGTGGCCGGTATTCGAGTCTCTGGCTGATGCGATCATCGGCAAACAGTCGAAAAACCTTCATTTCGCAATGGAGATGTCCCGCCAGGGGGACGTGGACGTCCACGCGCTCGTTGACAAGGCCCTGGACATACGCAGCCTGATCGGCAAAAACCTGCTGACGCAAAAAACCGCTGGACACTGGGGCACGCAGCCGGTTTTTTACGGGGACCTGCGCCCGTCCAATTTCATGGCTGATCAACTGGAGAGAAAGATCAAGAGCTACGCCAGTGTCGAAGAGGCCTTGAATGCCGAACTGAGCCGATTGCCACTCTCCAGCGACACCTCGCTGCGTCACGCATTGAAAGGCCTTCTTCCTAAACTGACCAACGTCTTTTCCCTGGGAATACGTGCAGAAGCCGAACTCAGAGAACTCAACGCAACCCTGTCTCCCGCCGCGCGCGACCTTATCGCCGCGGTCTTTGCCTTTGATGCCGAATATCCGGACCGCACTCAACGCATCGGGGTAAAGGGCTTCCGGCCCGATGTCTATTCGCTGAGGCTGGCATGTACCGAGGACGGCAAAACCGTCTCTTTGCCGCTGGCCAATTGTTTCCTGCTGACCGAACGCGGCGGGCTGGATACGCCTCATTCCGGCCTGGCAATTCTCTGGACACCGGCCGACGGTTTACAAGTGTTTGCCTCAGTCGAACTTGCCACCCAGCAATTGAATCGCCACCTGCTCGACTCACGAAAGCGCTCTGGTCTGCTCGCCAACCTCTGGCCCGCCCAACGCAAGCCCCATGGACGTTATCAACTGGATGTGTTTGAGCTGATCGAAGACAACGTGCTGCTCAATCGGATGAAGTCGTTCAACGCACTGTTCGAGGCCCAATACAGGTATCTGAGCACGCTAAAGAGCGGGGACTGGCAACTGACAGGGCCTGAACGGGTAAAAAGCCTGGGCACATTGCTTGAAAAGGCCGCGCCTACCAATCTGACACACGCCACACGTATCGCCCAGGCGATCCGCTTGCAACAGAAACTCCCCGCCTGGCTTGGCGCCGCACCACTTGAAGAACAGCGCCTACAGGTTGACCTGCTTGAGCAATACAGAAGCAGTGTCGACGATGACGAGGATTATCTGGACGGTATCGAGCCCCTGCACACCTATGTGAGCAAAAAGCTCAAAGCGCTCCTGGATGCGCGTTTCGCCGTAAAAGACCTGGATCCTGCCACCCTGTTGATCACCCCGAACCATGCGTTGGCGGGGCCCGCCAGCAGCTTGACCGAGTTCGCCCTCAATCATGCCGACTTCACTCAAAAGACAGGCTTCAGGGTGTCCTCGACCTCCGGGCGCGCGTTGCCCGACAGCCTGAACGAGACGGCTGTCAGACAAATGCTGCTGTCGTTGGACATACCCTCTGCCTATAAAAAGATCGTACTGGACGAACTCTCCACTACCTCGACCGATGGCCAGAAAAGAAAGCAGCGATTTCGCCGGCAGTTGCCCTGGCAACTGTTGCAACATGCCCACGCACTGCATCTACAACAGCACCTTTCTCCCACAGGGTTTGACTTGATTCGCCAGGTACTGGACATGCCGGATGCCATCGCACGCCAGGCAGTGGACGGCGCCAGCGCGTTGATTCGTCCACTGGAGCTGATCAAAACCCGGGGAGCTGCGGCGATCAAGGCACTGGGGCTCTACCTGATCGGATCAAGCACCGATGATACTGCCCCCCATGTGCTGTATTCCCCCTACCATGCGGGCCACAACTTCACCGAGTTCAAGGACCAGGGCAGCCTCATTGCAGCCTTCAACACGCCGGGCGCGTTGCAGGACCTGCTGATTCGTCGACTTCCCGAAAGCCAGCAAGCCACGTTCAAGAACCTGTTCGCCGCCACGGTCGGTTCTCTATCGGAAATCACCCTGGCTTCCAATCCGATCAAGACCAACCTGTTCGATGTATTGTTCAACGACAATACAACCCTGTTATCGGACATGCTGAGCGCACAAACAGAAAAAAACCGCCAGTTTGACTGGGAAACGGCCCTGCATTTGTTCAGCGCCGGCGTCAAACTGGTGGGGCGGCAGTTGCAAGGCAAACTGACGTTTATCGAAACGCTTTGGGAAAGTTACCAAGACTTCAAGGCCTCTTCTGAATCCCTGCAGCAGCATGACTGGAAAGCAGGCTTGCACGACTTCATCGCCGGCGCGGCAGAGATGGTCTCACTTGGCTTCCTGAATCGCGACGACACCTTCGGCCTGCTCGACCCGATAAGTCCCGGCACGCAGAACGCCTCCATGGCGACCCCGCCCCGCTGGAAAGACATCGCCTCCACCGCCCCGACGCGCACCAACCTGCGGGCCTTCGAAGCCACGGAGGTGAGCCTGCACAACCTGCAGAAGAACCGGATCGACGGAACCTACAGGGCCCCAGGGTCCGACAAGCTTTACGCACCTGTTGCCGGCATGGTTTTTCAGGTGGCCAAAGCCAATCAGGTCTGGCGCGTGGTCCATGAACAGGGAGAGGGCCCAATACTGAGGCAGTCGCCTGATAACCAGCAATGGACCGTAGACCCACAACGGCAGACCATTCGCTACGGCAAAGTGATGTCAACGCTGGCCAATTCCTACAGCGACTACAAGGCTTCAACGTCGCTCAACATTGAGGCTCGGGGCATGGCGCAAATACGCCGCAAATACCCGGCTTACGCAAACATGATCGAGCAGGCCCTGGAGGTGGCCAGGTATTACTCATTCAACGCCCTGCATAATCTGGATCAGATCAAACATCAGGTCCCGCCGGGCTCTCGGCTGGATACCTTCCTGAAGACGTTTTTTGGGGTGAGGACAGTCGACGCCAGCCTGATCAAGAAAATACACACCGCCGTCTCGCCGCTGTGCCGGGCATTGGCTGATCCGTCCTGGGAAACCCGCAACGCCAAGCGCCTTGTAATCGGCCGTTTGAAATACATGGACGATAGAGCCACCGCATTCGTGCTCGAACCGGAAAAGGCAGGAAGAATCTATCTGACCCAGTATTTCTTCGAGGTCGGATTGGATTGGTACAAGGACGCGGTCCCGGATTCCTTCAATGTCGATGCCCACGCCCAGGCCGCGGTGCTTATCCACGAAGTTTCTCATCAGCTTTTCGACACGCTCGATATTGTCTATCTGGACGCGGCACTGCCGTTTCTGGACCTGATTTCCAATGCCACTCAGTTCGGACATTCAAAATACAATTATCAAAAGGACCAGCAACGCAACGGGCTGTCGTTGACCACGCCACGATCCAAACTGTTCATGGGCTGGGACAGTGCAGCCGGCGGGCTCAAGAGCCTGGAGCTTTTCCCCGAGCATCGGGATATGGCCCGGGAAATCCTGAAGATGACCGGCGCCAGAAGCATGAGCGAGGCGCGCAGTATCTTTCTGGATCCAGGTTCACCGACAGCACGCATCGACGTGATCTTGCGAAACGCCGACTCCATGACGCTACTCATCTGTGAGCTGGGTCGACAGCTGGACTCCCCACCCTTGAGTCCCGCTGCCACGTTTTAAACGGTCTCTGCGAACGCTGCGCGCGGACGGGTCTTGATCTTTTTTTCACGAGATGTATGCCACGCTATAACCACGACATACCGGTGTTCGAGCCTTTGACCGGAAAAAACAGGCTTATTTTGATGTGCAAACGCCATGATGGCGGTTCTCGACAGGTCATGCCGAAGGTTAGAATGCGGCAAACCAGGAAGAGTCAATGACCGAACATACACTCTCGGAAGCCGAATACGACGCCATTACCGATGCGGCCGCGCATTGGTGCATGCGTTTGCACGCCGTCGACTGCACCGACGCCGAACGGCTGGCATTCAAACAATGGCACGATGCCGATCCCCTGCACGCTTTCGAATACCAAGCCATGCTGGAGATCTGGGCCGTGGCCGATCATCTTCCGCGTGTCGAAGCGGCACCATCTCCCGCGCCAATACCGCGACCTCGGTCCCGCTGGAGTCGGATGGCTGTCGCAGCCGCAGTGCTTGTGCTGGGCATACCCCTGGCCGCCTACACGGGCTGGAACCTGGGCTGGGTTGCCAACTCCTACGAACGATTCGAAGCGGATACAAGCGTGCGTCACATCACCCTGGGTGACGGCAGCCAGGTAGAACTGAACCTGGGCAGTGAACTGGTATTTGCCAATTACAAGAATGAGCGTCGGGTGACGCTGAAAAAGGGCGAGGCGTTTTTCGACGTCAGCCATGACACACAACACCCATTCGTTGTACGGGCCGGCCAGGGCCAGGTGCGCGTGACCGGCACTCGCTTCAATGTATGGATGTATCAGGATCAGGTCCGGGTGACGCTGGTGGAGGGCTCAGTATGGGTGACCAGCAACCAGGCACTTGCCAGTAACGGCTCGCAACTGTCGCCGGGCATGCAGGCCAGCTACAAAGCTGGCGACTACCAACCGCAAATCCGTGAAGTCGATGCCAACGACAGCTCGCTGGCGTGGCGCAACGGCAAGCTGGTGCTGGACAACCTTGCCCTCAGCGATGCACTCCCGCTGATCAATCGTTATCTCGAGCATCCCGTCATGCTGGCCGACAACAGCACGGGCGCCCTGCGTATCGGTGGTATCTACAACCTCAACGAAGTGAAGAACCTGGTGCCTTCGTTGCCCAAAGTCCTGCCGGTTTACCTGACGCAGAACCAGGACGGCAATCCAGTCCTCAACTCCATCGGTCAACGGCCGTCCAACTGAAAAAGCCGCGACCTGATCAGGTCGCGGCTTTTGTGTAAAACAACAGCGATCAGTGCGCGGCCACCCTGCCCGCCTCATCACGCTCACGGATGATCACCGCCTGATAGTGCGGATCGGCTTTGATCTGCTGTTCGGTGAACGGTAGCGCACTCCATTGCTTCTTCGAGAATGCCTGGGTCTGGTCGGCCGAATACGGCGATGCGGGGTCGCTGGAAATGGAAAATGCCAACAGACCTTCAGCCCGAGGTCCTTTGCCATCAAAACTCACCACTTGCAGATAGCTGGTGCCGCTGACCACTTCCCGTTTACCGTTGGCCCCTGGCACGCTCTGAATCGCGTTATAGATCCCCAGCTCACCGGGGCCGCCGTGGATTGGCGTCTGCCGGCTGCCACTGCTGGCAACCTGGATGTCCTGCCAGCGGCTATCCTTCGGCAATCCGGCGGCCTTCACAGAGGCCTGCGAGGCCAGCATGGCTTGACGCACAGCCTTGTGCACCGGGGCACGCTCAATCGCCAGGCCGTTTGGAGTATGTCGCGGGTCTTGCGGATCGAACGGGACACGCCATGAATCAGGCACCCCCTGCAACTGCGCCATGATGCGCTGGAAATGAATGAAGCCCAATCCGCTGTCCAGGCCAGCGGTTCGATCCCAGACCCTGAGATCGTTGCACACCTGGGTCAACGTCACGGCATCGGCCCCCAGGTCACCGGCACAAAAGCCCAGCAGGTCGGGCATCACCTGATCAGCAAGGTAGACCTGGTCGTCCATGACCATACGCTGCAAGTCATCGACCTTCACCGGCCCGTCCTTGGCCAGTTGACCCAGCCGCTGCAGAGCAAAACGCGCACGCAGGCCCAGCGGTTGGTCTTGCTGGCTGATCAAGGGCGAATAACCGGACAAGGGTTGTGAAGGGTTGACCATCCAGGCCGAATCGTTGGAATTTTGCACATAATCGCGGCGCAACAACTGCGGTAGCTTGTCGGCGGCGTAAATGCCTTTCTGCACGGCCTCGGGATCGATATCCCAGGCGCATTCGCCGCGTGAGCCGTCCAGTACGATGAGTTGCAGCCCTGCCCGCGGGTCGCTGCAGCGGGCCAACTTGTCGGCATCGACGTTCGGTACCACCGACACGTTCATGTAGAGACTTTGCCCCTGATCGTCCACCGCCAGGGTGTTGACCCATGGAATACCGTGGATCTCATGGACCGCACTCTGCAAGTCCGTGAGCGTGACGGCTTTGTTCATGGCGTACCACTGGGCGAGCACCCGATCATTTTCCCGGTTCGCATCGCGCAGGCTGTAGGCGAACTTGTCATCCCAGTCCAGCCGGCCGGGCCATTGCACGATCGGACCGAACTGCGAGCCGTAGACCACCCGCGAAACGCTCTGCACCTGGCCATCGGGTTGTTTGATGTCCACCGTCACCGTCTGTTGGCTCATCGGTACGGATTGACCATCGAGCAGGTAGCGGGTCGGGTCTTTCGGGTCGAGTTGCAGACGGTACAGCGTGAAATGTTTAGAGGTGTCGACGGTGTGGGTCCAGGCCAGGTGCTGGCTGAAACCGATGTTGATCACGGGCAAGCCTGGCAGGGCCGCGCCCATGACGTCCAGTTTGCCGGGAATGGTCAGGTGCATCTGGTAAAAACGCATGCCCCCCAGCCATGGGAAGTGCGGGTTCGCCAGCAACATCCCACGCCCGTTGAAGGAGCGCTCACTGCCGATGGCGACCGCGTTACTACCACGCTCCAGGGCGAAACGCTGCTGCCGGGTCGCAGCGCCTGCGAAACCTGTCCTCGGCTCGCCAGCGTCCGCCGTCGCTTGTGGCGGCTGAGCGCCCGCCAGGGCTTCGGCGAACTGGCCGACGCCACCTTCCACCAACAGGCGCCGGGTCAGTTTGACCAGGTCCAGCGCGGTGATCGGCCGCACCCACTCACTGGCACATTGCTCGGGCAGGCCGATGGCCTTGCGTTCGGCCAGCGCGCGGTTGAAACCCGCCACATAGCCTTCGACCAGTTGCTGTACTTGAGGCGTCTGGGCTTGCCAGAAACCGGAAACGGCTTGCGGCGTGTTGAGCCAGTTGAAAAATACATCGCTGACGCGGTTCTCCCGCTGTTCGAGCGTGACCTGCTCCGGGCCGAAGTAGCGCGAGCGTTGACCATTGACCGTGACGATCTCATTGGCCAGCAGGCATAAATTATCCTCAGCGTACGCATACCCGATGCCGTAGCCCAACCCGCGCTCATCCTGAGCCCGGATATGTGGCACGCCAAAACTGGTGCGGCGGATCTCGGCACTGGCCTGTTCTTTATCACTTTGAGCGCTGGCGACGCAGCTGAACCCCAGGCTCACTGCGAAAAACACACCTGCGAGGCCAAACCTCGATAACTGCCCGGACATTCTCACGTTCACTCCTGATCCAATACTTTCTAAAACCAGGACGGCTGCCTGGGAATTCACATACCGCGTGCCTGGCCGGAATGTGCCTCCCTTGAAAACGAATGGGATGAAAAAAAATTAATGGCCTGGCACCGCCTGACTACGGGCGTTTGATCGCCTCCAGACAAATTTTTCAGCTTTTTGCCTTCATGATTGGCCGCGTTCGTTCGTCCTATTACAGGAGAGTATCCGTGACCTTTTCTGAACAGGCTGGTAAGGAGTTTTTGCATGCATGACGCGCGTCAGCCCATGGAGGGCAAGCCCAGGTCGACCGGCGTTCCGGCGACAGCCACTCACAACCTGTTCGACAGGCCGGCAGAACGAGGTAGCAATGAACACATCAGGCTTTTGCTCAAGAGCTTCGGCCTCAGAACCAGCCTGATTCGCCTCAAGGTCATCGATGCATTGCTCAAGGCCGCCGATGAAAACCGCAGCCTGGGTGTGCGGGGCGTACACAGTCAACTGCTGGGGCTGGACATTCCATTGTCCTTCCTCAGCGTGCGCGAGGTGTTGAAGCGCCTGTGCAGCGAGGGTGTCGTCACCCTTAACCCCGATAAGACCTACAGTTTGCACCGCAAGGCCATGCACGTGCTCCAGGGCGGGGAGTGACGCCTGCGCTCAGGGCTTGACCTTGCGTCGCATCACGCCGTTGATCACGACCACGATGACCGCGACGGCAATCGCGATGTATTGAAACAGCTGCTCGCTGATCATGCCGTTGTTCTGCATCCAGGTCAGTCCCAGCATGATCGCCAGAACCACGAGGACCACCAGAATCGAGTATTTCAAACGTTGCGATTGAGTCATTGCCAATTTCCTGAATGTATCCGCTCTGTATCCCCGTGCTTGCCAGCCCCATACCGTGTTTTGGAAATAGCGGGCAGCAGACGGGGTCTCATGGTACAGCCGAACGGGCGTACTCACGCAACCGAAGCCCATCAGATTAATTACCTGCATCACCACAGAAGTCCGCCCCTGGCGGACTTTTGTCTTACAGAATTAACTCATATTTCTGCCACAAACAAAGGGGAAGACTTCTTTCGGCCCTGAATTCCCCCAACGTATTCTCGAATAAGAGGCGCTTACCTCCTTACCGAAAATCGACGTTGGAAATCATGCAAACCTTGCTGGCAACTCTTTCGCCAATACGATTGACAGGTTTTTGCCTGGCTATCGCTCTTTTCGAACTATTGACTTATCTGGCCAGCGACCTGGTCATGCCGGCCATGCTCGCGGTGACCCGGGAACTGGATGCGCCCGCGGATCAAATCCCCTACGCCTTCAATCTGTATCTATTGGGCGGTGTTCTGCTGCCGTGGCTGATCGGTCCGTTATCCGATCGCTATGGGCGTCGTGCATTCATGCTCGCCGGTTGTGCCGGTTTTGTCCTGGCTTGCGCAGCGATCACCCTGGTCACCCACATGCAGGGATTCAACGGGCTTCGTTTGATCCAGGGTATGGGGCTGGGTTTCGTGATCGCGGTCAGCTACCCGGCCATACAGGAAGTATTCAACGAGTCGGACGCTGTGAAGGTCATGGCGTTGCTGGGCAATCTCGCCCTCCTCTCGCCCTTGCTGGGGCCGCTGCTGGGTGGCTTGCTGCTGCAATGGCTGTCCTGGCGCGAGCTGTTCATGTTGCTGGCAGGCCTGGGGGCAGTGAGCTGGCTGGCCTTATGGACATTCATGCCCCGAAGCCCCGGTCTGGCGCACTCCTGCCCCCGGCAACCGGCCCTGGAGCCGTTCGAACTGCGCACACTCATCAGGCGCTATGGCGCGCTGCTGAGTCACTCCGGCTTCATGGCCGCGTGCGTGGCGCTGGGGTTGATGAGCCTGCCGCTGATTGCCTGGATCGGTCTGTCCCCCCTGTTGCTGATCCAGGACCAGGGCCTGTCGCCCCTGGTCTATGGCCTGTGGCAAATCCCGGTGTTCTCGGGCGTGATCCTTGGCAATCTCCTGCTCAATCACCTGGTGGAGCGGGTGGGCGTGCGCGGGGTATTGCGCTACAGCCTGTGGCCCTTGTCTACCGGCCTCATCGCACTGGTGATCGCCAGCCCGTTCAACCTTGGCGTACCCGCGCTGGTCAGCGGCCTGGCGCTCTACGCCCTGGGGCTGGGCATGGGCAACGCGGCCTTGTATCGATTGGCGCTGTTCGCCAGCGACGACAGCAAAGGGCTGGTCTCGGCCATGGTCGGGATGATTTCCATCGCAGTGATGAGCACCGCCGGCTCACTGCTCGCGCTGCTGGGCGCCGGAACAAGCCTGAACGCCTTTGCCTTGATGGTCGGCATTGCCGGGCTCAGCTGCCTTGTGGCGCTGCGTCTGTTCATGTCGCAACCGGCCGCTCACGTCTGAAAATCCCCTCCCTGAGGAACGTTACCCATGATTCATTTTCCCCACGCCGATGCGCTGTGTGCATTGGCGCAGCCTTACGATCCCGATTCGGTACCTGCTGGTCTGTTTGATCGGGCCATGGCCCAGATCAGCCTGTTCCATTGCCACCACACCCCCGGCTACGAACACTGGCTCAACGCCAACGGCCTGGCGGTAGAGGATCTGGAGCATTTGACTGACTGGTCGCGCTTGCCGCCCATCTACGCCAATTACTTCAAACAGCGCTTGTTGCTCAGCCCCACCGGCGAGAACGCGCTAGAGCTGACATCCTCCGGCACCAGCGGCCAGAAAAGCCGCATGCGCTACGACGAGCGCAGCATGGCCGCGGCCCAGGGCATGGTGGCGCGTATCTTTGAACATTACGGCTGGTTCACGCCGGATTCGCCCTGCAACTACCTGTTGTTCAGTCACGAACCGGAGAAGGTCAATCACGTCGGCACCGCTCATACAGACCAGTTCTTGCGCAGCTTCGCGCCGGCCAATCGGATTTTTCATGCGCTGCGGCGCACCGGAAAAGGTCATGAGTTCGATGTCTTTGGCGCGATCCGGGCCCTTCAGGAGTTCGCCGAAGAGGGCCTGCCGGTGCGGATCTTTGGCTTCCCGGCGCTGCTGTGTCATGCGCTTGAGCGCATGCGTGAAACCGCGACGCCGAACCTCAAACTTGCCCCCGACTCCCTGGTATTTCTGGGAGGCGGCTGGAAAAAACAGGCCGCCCAGGAGATCCCCCGCCACGAGGTCTATGAACACATCACCCGGCAACTGGGCATTGAGGCGCACCGCTGCCGCGACGGTTACGGTGCCGTCGAGCACGCCGTGCCGTACATCGAATGTGCGCATCACAGGTTTCATGTGCCGGTCTATTCGAAAGCTTTCATACGTCACCCCTCGAACTTCAGCGTCCAGCCCTTCGGCGAGGCGGGATTGTTGTCGTTCGTCTCGCCTTACATCTCTTCCAGTCCCGCCCATGCCGTGGTGATGAGCGACCTGGCGACCCTGCATCCGGCCAATTGTGAGTGCGGCCTGAACACCCAATGGTTCGAGCTGCACGGCCGGGCCGGCACCAGTGCCAGCCGAAGCTGCGCCATGGCCGCTTCCGAATTGATCAAGGAGAATTGATATGTATCTCATCAATGGCCAACTGCACGCTGATCTGCCCCTCGATACAGCCCTTGAACGCCTGCAGACGCAACTGCCTGCTCTTCTGGACGCACCGCCCCCCAGTGATAGCGTGCTCGATTGTGCGCAGGCGTTCGCACAGATGCTGCGGGCCCCAGAACAAACTCCGCTCCTGGACGACGACCAGCGCCAGGCACTGATCGCCTTCTGCGAACGCAAGCATTTGAGCCGCAAACTCGAACGGGAGCTGGGGGCGGACGCGCGCTCGCTGCGCCGAATCGACTATAGCGATGGCCCTTTCGAAAGCTGGCAACCCCTGGGGCTGGTGGTGCATGTCACCCCCGGCAATGCTCCGCTGCTGGGGTTCTTCGCGGCACTGGAAAGCCTGCTGGCGGGCAACGTCAACTGGCTGCGACCCAGCACGCGCGATGCAGACCTGACGGCGCGGGTGCTGGCGACGTTCCTCGATTGCGACCCAAGCGGCCAGTTGCGCGATTACGTTGCGGTGCTGCCAGTGCCCTACCACGAGTGCCGGCGTCTCTTCGCGCTGGCCCAGGGCGTCAGCGCCTGGGGTGGCGAGACAGCACTCAAGGCCATGCGTGACCAGCTTCCAAGCGGCTGCCGCTGGATCGATTGGGGACATCGCATCAGCTTCGCCTATGTCACGCCGCAAGCCGCCAACGAGCAGGCGCTGGACAGTCTTGTGGATGAGGTCTGCCGCCACGATCAGCAAGCCTGTTCCAGTCCCCAGTGGCTGTTGGTGGACAGCGATGAGCCGGTTCAGATGCAGGCACTGGGTGACGCCCTGGCTGACGCATTTGAACGACGCGCCGGACAATGGCCAGCGTTGGAAACCAGTGCAGCCGAAGCGTGCGAGATCACCACCCGCACGGCACTTGCCCGACTCGACCACAGCTTTACAGGACAAACCGGCCAGATTTGGGAAGGCCACGGTTGGCGCATTATTTGGGAGCATCACCGCGACCTGTTGCCATCGCCGCTGTTTCGCACGCTTTTGTTACGACCGGTGCCCCAAGGGCTGATCACACAAACCCTGCTGCCCTGGCGAAACGTGTTGCAGAGCTGCGCGCTGATCTGTGAACCGCAACGGGCGCCTGAACTGGCACGTTGCGTATTAGCCGCCGGCGTGACCCGCATCTCGGCAACCGCAGACATCCAGCAAGGCTACGAGGGCGAGCCTCACGACGGCGTCTACGCGCTGCAACGATTGAGTCGTCGGGTATCGGTCGGTCTTGAACCTGGTGTCGCCAGTCATCGTGTGACACTGGACGCCCCGCCGACCACAACACCCATTTCACCCTCGACGCCGATCATGAACAAAGCGGCATTCCTGGCGCTGCCTGCCGCCCCCCAGGCCCAGCTGTTTTTCCGTTCAGGTGGTAGCAGCGGCGCACCGGTGCTGTCGCCCTACAGCTACCGCGATTTTGATCGTCACATGCGGGCCGCCGCCGACGGACTGCGCGCGGCCGGCCTGGATCCGGCGAAGGATCGGGTCATGAACCTGTTTTATGGCGGCAACCTCTACGGCGGCTTCTTCAGTTTCTCGAAAATACTGGAGCACATGAACGCCGTGCATTACCCCATGGGCGCGACGTCAGATGCGGACTTCGAAGAGATCGCACGGATGATCGTCGCTCACAAGGTCAATACCCTGGTGGGCATGCCAAGTACCTTGCAGCGCCTGTTTTCCAGCCAGCGAGAAACCCTTCAAGGCTACGGCGGCGTGCGCAAAGTCATGCTGGGCGGCGAGCACCTGGGGCCAGGCTGCCGTCAGTTGCTTGAGGACTGCGGCGTGACAAGTATTCGCTCAGCCATCTATGGCAGCGTCGACGCGGGTCCCCTTGGCCATGCCTGCACTGCCAGCGGCGAGGGTGTATTCCACCTCATGGAGGACATTCAACACCTGGAGATCGTACAGCTGGAACTGGACGCTCCGGTCGCGTCGGGGGAAACCGGACGGCTGCTGTTCACTTCGCGCAGACGCCAAGCGCAGCCCCTTCACCGCTACGAAGTTGGTGATTGCGGGCGCTGGCTCACCGCTCCCTGCCCGTGTGGCCTGGAGTCACCCCGGTTCGAGTTGCGCCAGCGCCACGGCGCCCTGATACGCATCGTGACGTACCTGATCAATACCCACGAGCTGGCTGAGCAGGCACAAACGGCCATTCAGATCGTACTCGATTACCACAGCAGCGGCTGCGAACGCCTGTTGATTCGCGCCGATGGCGATGCACAAACGGTCCGGAGCCAGGTCATGGGCCTCGAACTGCTGTCCACGCTGGTGGAGTCCGAAATGCTCGTACTGGACGTGCAATCCTGTCCGGCGACAAGTTTCGAACATAACAAACACAGCGGCAAAGTACCGCTGGTGATTGATCGCAGAATCACCGCTTGATTGTTTTCCCGTGTAATTGAATAAGCGGACGTTAGAGTCCGAGAGAACCCTGATGAGCACCTCTTTACCATTCGAACAATGGCTCGCCCATATTCGTACGCATTCAACGTTCTACCGCAAGTCTTTACGGCATTTACCCGCGCAGAATTGCGCTCTGGAGGATTTCCCCATTGTCGACGTCGCCGACTATTGGGCCGGCAGTCATGACCTGGACCATTGGGACGTACTGACCGGCAAAGTCGAAGACGCGCTGATCTACAAAACCGGCGGCACGACCAGTCAGGGGAAACTGTCGGTGTACACCCGCGCTGAATGGCAGCGGATGCTCAACTGCTTCGGTCAGAGCCTGTCAGCGCAATTGAGGGCTGGTGATCGAATCGCCAACCTGTTCTTTTCCGGAGACCTGTACGCCAGTTTCCTGTTCATTCATGGCGCCCTTGGCAAAGTCGATGTAGCCATCACCGAATTCCCGTTCACCGGGGCGGTGGATCTCGACGTGCTGACCGAGGCGGTGACCGGCCACCGCATCAATGTGCTGGCCGGTGTGCCTGCGCACCTGCTGGCGTTTGCCGACCATTTGGATCAACAGGGACGAACGCTGCCCGGCATCACCACCGTGCTGTTCGGCGGAGAAAACCTGTTCGACAGCCAGTTGCCCGCGTTGCAGCGCGCCTTCCCACAGGCACGCTTCGCCTCCATCGGCTATGCCAGCGTCGACGCCGGGCTGGTGGGCGCCAGCGCACCGGACTGCAACCTGGGCGAGCACCGCGTGTTCGGCGAACAGATACGGGTAGAGATCATCGATGAACTGAGCGGTGAGGTCATCCAGGCGTGCGATCGGCCCGGCAATCTGGTGGTGACCAACCTCACCCGGACCCTGATGCCCATCGTGCGGTATCCGGTGGGCGACCGAGCGTGCTGGCGCGAGCCGGTTGGCACCCCGCGACGCAAGTTCGCGCTTCAGGGCCGCAGCGCGAAAAGCCAGCGAGTGCGGGTAGGCGTTTTCTCGCTGTTTTCGCAGGAAATCAGCGACATCATCCGCAGCATTGGCGGTGACCTTCAGTGGCAATTGATCATCGAGCACGCACAGAACAACGACCGCGTGTTGCTCAAGTGGGTGCCTGGCGGGCAAACCCAGGCTTGCCAGTCACTCTCCAACACATTGAAAGCTGCCTTGACCGCACAGTATCCGGGTATCGACCAACTCGACCTGAACGTCCAGGCCTGCGCCTTGCAAGCGTTGGAACGCCATCCACGCTCTGGCAAGCACCTGTCGATCATCGACCGCCGCACCTACGCTCCGTTGACAGCGAGGCACGCCGGATGAGCAGCGTGGTCATCCGAGCGTTCAGGCCCACGGATGGCGTCGGAACCAGCGAATTGTTCCGCCGGGTTTACGGCGATCACTACGTCTCACCAGACGTCTACCTGCCACACYTGATTGGCCTGCACAACCTGCTGAACCGTTGGCACTCCATGGTCGCCGTGGAGGATGAGCGCGTGGTCGGTCATGCCGCATTGTGTCGGCAGACGGCCGATGGTGAAGACGCGGAACTGGCCCTGATCGCGGTGGACCCCGCGGTGCAGGGCGGCCAGATTGCGACGCGCCTGGGGCAGCAATTACTCGACAGCTGCCAGGACCTCGGACTTGCCAGGCTGTCGATCAAGCAAGTCACCAGCCATTGCTACAGCCAGCGTCTGGCACAACGCCTGGGGTTCCATGACACCGGGCTGCTGCCTGACCATGTGCCCTCACCTTTCGCCACGGTCCACGCCGAAACCATCGTGGTCGGCAGCCAAGTGGTCAGCGGCCATCGCCGCCCGCTGCCGCACCTCAAATGGCCCGCGGCATGCCAATGGCTGACGCAACCCTTGGCATCGCTGTTTGGTACCTCGCTCGAGGCGCCCTTGCCTTCGGTACAGCCTTTTCAAATCCGACAGCTGCCCGGAAGAATCGACATTGTGGCCGGGTACATAGGCCTTCGCCTGGCCGGGCAACTGCTGCGCTTGCCGGCCCATTGGTCACTTTCAGTGCGACTCGGACTGCGTCAGCAATTCGCCGACGATTACCAACGATTGATGGACGCCGGATTCATCTTCACCGGGATCATGCCTGCCGAAGGCGACCCCGGCTGGCAGGCGCTGTTTCACCGTGGCGCCCTGGATCGCCCGCTCACCTTGCATTCGGAGCCGATGCAACGGCTCCACGAACAAGTGCAAGCCCAAGGGCACATCTGGAGGAGCGTCCAGGCAGGTTCGGCGGCGTAAAAACGGAGTATTCGGCGCTGTGGCCACGCAAAAAAGTCGCGCTGAAATGCTGGAAGATCGCGGCGTTCACGCTGCGATCTTTCCCGATCAGCGGTAATGTTTGCTATGTGGGCACCCCTCAAGCTGTCCAGCGACGGGCCGATAAAAATAAGTCAGGCCATTGCGCCAGCTCCCGAAAAACGCCTTCGAGCAAGGATTCCCACATGCCCGCATTTCGCACCATTCAGGCGCGCTACACGCTGTTCCTGATTTCATTCATCCTGTTGTTGTCCATCCTGACCGTCGTGGGTATCAGCTATCTCGTCGCGCCCAAACTGCGCCACACCGAAGAGCAAGTGGCGCTTAATCGCATCAGCGAAGTGGCCGAGCAGATCCAGGGGGAATTGAACAAGGTCCAGGCGCAGCAACGCAGCATCACCCAGACCATCCCGCTGCTCGACAGCGATGCCATAGACAGGGTCCTGCCTGGCTTGGTGGATCAGTACGGCGAGCTGAAAGTCTTTGGTGGCGGGATCTGGCCGCTGCCTAATCAGCGGGCCGAAGGGCGTAGCAAATTCAGCACGTTCTGGCACCGCGACGCCTCGGGCAAACTGGTGGTCAATACCTTCTGGAACAGCGACGCGGCGCCAAATTATTACGATCAACCCTGGCACAAGGGCGGCATGGCCACACCCGCCGGCAAGTGCGCCTGGGCCGCCGCCTATAAAGACGACGCCAGCGCTGAGCCGCGGACCAACTGCGCCATGTCCATCCAGAAGAACGGCGCGCCTTATGGCGTTTCCACCATCGACGTGACCCTGGGCTTCTTCAATGAGCTGGTGGCACGCAAGGAAGCCGAGCTGAGCGCCGAGATGCTGATCGTGGAAGGCGATGGCAAGATCATCAGCAACAGTTCGCGCATCAGCGGCCCCATCGTGCTGAAGAACATCAGCGAACTGGCGGCAACCTCGCCCTTCGCCGCACAGGTCAAGGCCGGCCTGGCCCAGCGAGACCAACCGCTGCAGCGGGTCGAATTTGATAACAAGGGTGAGGCCAGTACCTTTTTCATGCGGCCTATCGAAGGTTCGCCGTGGTTCCTGGCTACCGCCTTGCCAACCCGCCTGATCACCGCCCAGCGCGACGATGTACTGAGCACGTTAAGCCTGCTGCAGATCCCGATGGTGATCCTGCTGGTGTTGATGCAGTTGTACGCGATCCGTCAGTTGACCAACCGCATGAAGACACTCAAGAGCAACATCGATGCGCTGTCCACCGGCGATGCCGACCTGACCCGGCGCATCACCATCCGCGCCGAGGATGAACTGGGGGCGATCGGTCATTCGGTCAACGGCTTCATCGTTTACCTGCAAAACATGATCGGCGAAGTCACCCAGGCGACCGGCGCCATGGCGACAAGCCTGGACAACCTGCAACGGACCTCAGCCCACACCAGCGAAATCCTGATGCGCCACGCCTCGGAAACCGATCAGACCGTCACGGCCATCACCGAGATGAGTTCCACCGCCGAAAGCGTCGCGCAGAACGCCGCCGAAACCGCTGCGTTCACCCAACGCGCCAATGAACATGCCGACCATTCTCGGGTGGTTGTCGCAGAGGCGTCCAACAGTGTGGTGGCCTTGATCGATGAAGTCGCCAGTGCTACCCGCAAAGTCGAAAGCATGCAGCAGGACGCTCAACGCATCACCGAGATTCTCGGCGTAATCGGCGCCATTGCCGGGCAGACCAACTTGCTGGCCCTTAACGCCGCCATCGAAGCCGCCCGGGCCGGTGAGCAGGGTCGAGGCTTCGCAGTGGTGGCCGACGAGGTACGCGCCCTCGCCGCCCGCACCCAGGCCAGCACCTCGGAAATCAACGAAATGCTGACGCGCTTGACCCAGGGCGTGAGTTCATCGGTTTCGGCCATGGAAAACACCCAGGCCAGCTGCCAGTCGGCCGCCGACGCCACGTCCAGAGTCAATTCAGGACTGGATGAAATGGCCGGTTCCGTCAGCCAGATCAACAGCCTGAGCACTCAGATCGCCACCGCTGCCGAACAGCAGAGCGCCGTGACCGAGGAAATCAATCGCAGCATGGTGCAGATCCGCCATATGGTGGAAGAGCTGGTGGAAAGTGGCCTGGCCAGCGAGAACAACACCCGCCAGTTGCTGGAAGCCAACAGCCGGGTGAATGCGATCATGGGGCGGTTCAAGGTGCGCTGAAACGCCCCAGGCTGTTTGCATATGAACCTGAGGGAGCGAGCCTGCATGCGATGACGGCGGCAAGGTCGACACTGGCCAAGCTGAACCACCGCGATCGCGAGCAGGCTCGCTCCCGCAGGGTTCTGCGGTGGCGGGTGAATTTGCGCCGAACTTCGAATCAGCATCGCCCCCAACCTGACAACTCTGTAATCCGCCCCTCAGCCCACTGTCAGCTCACGCTCGCTACTCTGTTATCCTCCTCCCAAACTGTTCGACACGAGACTGTCCCCATGGCCAATCCCCTGCACCTGCTCGCCCTGAGCGCGTTTTTTGTCACCACCCTGGCCCAGGCCGCCGAACCGATCACCATTGACGTACACCGCGATGCCAATTGCGGTTGCTGTAAAAAATGGATTTCACATCTGCAAGAAAACGGCTTCAAGGTCAACGACCATGTTGAAACCGACATGAGTTCAGTCAAACAACGCCTGGGTGTTGCGCCAAACCTGCGCTCCTGCCACACCGCCCAGATCAATGGCAAATTCGTTGAGGGGCATGTCCCGGCCGACCAGGTCCTGGCGTTGAGCAAACGGAACGACCTGCTCGGTGTGGCCGCGCCTGGCATGCCCATGGGTTCGCCCGGTATGGAAACGGACGGCATGAGTGATGCGTATCAGGTGATCGGCCTGAAAAGCGACGGGACTCAAACCGTGGTGGCGGATTACCCGGCCCACTGATGGGCGAGGCTTACATCGGCTTGTTCCTGGCGGCATTCGGTGCCGCCACCTTGTTACCGCTGCAATCCGAAGCACTGCTGGTTGGGCTGTTGCTCAGCGAACGCTATGAAACCTGGCTGTTGCTGGGGGTCGCCACCGTGGGCAACGTACTGGGCTCGCTGGTGAACTGGTGGCTGGGCACACGCCTGGAGCAGTTCAAGGATCGGCGCTGGTTTCCGGTCAGTCCGGCGCATCTGGACAAGGCCCGCGTGCATTATCAGCGTTATGGGCGCTGGTCGCTGCTGCTCAGTTGGATGCCCATCATCGGCGATCCACTGACCTTGGTGGCGGGCGTGATGGGCGAGCCGTGGCGGCGCTTTGTGTTGATCGTGACCCTGGCCAAAGGGTTGCGTTATGGCGCACTCGCCCTCGCGACCCTGGGCTGGATGGGTTGAACGTTCGCGACTTTGGGTTGCCTGTGGTTAATGTCGCCATAATCGGGCCACGCCAGGATCGGCCGGATGCCCAAAGGAGATTGCCCATGTCGCGTTCCACTGCTCGCTGGTTACCCAGCCTGTTTCTGACGGCCGCCCTGCCGCTGTTCGCCCAGGCCGAAAACCCGCCTGAAGGCCCGGCCTATGGCCCGGAACTCCAAGGCTTCGAATACCCCTACACACTCAAGCACTTCCCCCTTCAGTCCCAGGGCCAATCGTTGCAAATGGGCTACATGGACGTGCCGGCCCAAGGCGAGGTCAATGGCCGCACCGTGGTGCTGATGCACGGCAAGAATTTTTGCGCCGCCACCTGGGGCGACTCGATCAAGACCCTCAGCGAGGCCGGTTACCGGGTCATCGCCCCGGATCAGATCGGTTTCTGTACGTCCAGCAAGCCCGCTCATTACCAGTACAGCTTCCACCAACTGGCAACCAACACCCAGGCCCTGCTCAAGGCTCTCGGGGTGCAGAAAAGCATTGTGCTCGGCCACTCCACCGGTGGCATGCTCGCCACCCGTTATGCCTTGCAGTTTCCCGATCAGGTCGAGCGGCTGGCGATGGTCAACCCCATCGGCCTGGAGGACTGGAAAGCCCTCGGCGTGCCCTACCGTACAGTGGACCAGTGGTACGAGCGCGAACTGAAACTCAGCGCCGACGGTATCCGCAACTACGAGCGCAAGACCTACTATGGTGGCCGCTGGAAACCGGAGTTTGAGCGCTGGGTGGACATGCTGGCCGGGCTGAACAAGGGGCCGGGGCACACGCAAGTCGCGTGGAATTCGGCGCTGATCTACGACATGATCTTCACCCAGCCGGTCTACTACGAATTCAAGGACCTGAAAGTACCGACGCTGCTGATGATCGGCACCTCCGACACCACCGCCATCGGCAGCGACATCGCGCCGCCGGCCGTGAAAGCCAAACTGGGCCGGTATGAAGTGCTGGGCAAGCAGGTGGCTCAATTGATTCCCCAGTCGACCCTGGTGGAGTTCGCCCATCTGGGGCATGCCCCACAGATGGAGGAGCCGGACCGGTTCCACCAGGCCTTGCTGGGCTGGCTGAACAAACCCATTCCCTGACGAGGTGTTCCATGGCGGTGCAAATAGCAGTCATCGATGATTGGCAGGACGTAGCGCGGGACGTGGTGGACTGGTCGGTGCTCGATAGCATCGGCCAGGTGACATTTATTCATGAGTACCCTGCCGAGCGCGACACCCTCGCCGCGCGCCTGCACCGCTTCGAAGTGATCTGCGTGATGCGTGAACGCACGCCATTCGACGAAGGCCTGCTGCGCCGCCTGCCCAACCTCAAGCTGTTGCTCACCGGCGGCATGCGCAATGCCGCCCTGGACCTCAAGGCAGCCGCCGAACTGGGTATCCAGGTATGCGGCACCGAAAGCTACAAGCACGCAGCCCCCGAGCTGACCTGGGCGCTGATCATGGCCCTGACCCGCAACCTGGTGCAGGAGGCCAATGCCTTGCGCGCCGGGCTATGGCAGCAAGGCTTGGGCGGCGACCTGCATGGCAAGACCCTGGCAATCCTCGGCCTGGGCAGCATCGGCACACGGGTAGCTCAGTTCGGCCAGGTCTTCGGCATGCGGGTGATCGCCTGGAGCCAGAACCTCACCGCTGAACGGGCCGCAGAAGTGGGTGTGACCTACGTGAGTAAACAGCAACTGTTCGAACAGGCTGACATTCTCTCGGTGCATCTGGTACTCAGCGAGCGCTCCCGCGGTTTGGTGGACGCCCAGGCGCTGGGCTGGATGAAACCCCAGGCGCTATTGGTCAATACCGCACGCGGTCCAATCGTCGATGAAGCCGCCCTGATCGACGCCCTGCGCGACAAACGCCTGGCCGGTGCCGCCCTGGACGTCTTCGCCGAGGAACCCCTGCCATCCGACCACCCGTTCCGATCCCTGGAAAATCTACTGGCCACACCGCACGTGGGTTACGTCACCCGGAACAATTATCAGAAGTTCTATTCCTTGATGATCGAAGACCTGCAAGCCTGGGCGGCCGGCAAACCGATCCGCCTGTTGACCCCCACTGGCGACTGAACACGTTTTAAGTGGGAGCAAGCCTGCTCCCACAGAAACAGCGTATTTCCGGGCCAACAATGGCCACTAAAATGCCTCTATTTCACCCGCCCCCTGATGGTGCATCGCGCCATTGCATCGCGCACGCCGATGAAACACCCCCCTTCCCCATACACCCATTACGTTTCCAGAAACTGCACTTCGTCGGTGCGTATCCCGCTTTGTCGTGTAAGACATTGCCGCCAACAAAGCTGATTGTCGGACAATTCGACGAAGCGCGCCGCACCGCTCTAGGTTCTGACCTAGACTGCCAAACCGGGGAGAAAACCGACCGGTCGTCCAGACGAAAAAAAGTGGAAACTTTTCGCAACGGCGACGGGTCAGGTTAGAGGTAGGGCAACAACGGCTGGTGCAGTCCTTGCAAGTCCTTGAAGCAGCCCCTTCACCTGATTCGCTTAACCGCATTGGGCAGCGCTTTGCTTACCTTGCGTAGCGCTTGTGCGCCTGGCCGCAGGATTCGGCCAATGAAACAACAGCTCTGGCGCTTGCCGGAAACAGATCGAGAAAATGGGAGAAAGTTATGATCAGTGCTGCCTTGGAACCACAGCAAGTCCGTTCTCAACTTCCGCTGGCGACTGACTCGCCGACGGCACCGGTGCTGGCCACCGGCGGCAAGGCACTGCTCCCGGTCGTCAGGCAGAATCCCAATCGCAAGAAGGTATTGTTCGTAACCTCGGAAATTGCCGACCTGGTCAAAACCGGCGGCCTGGGCGATGTTTCTTCCGCCCTGCCCCGGGCCATGGCCGGCCTGCATGACGTGCGAGTGCTGATCCCCGGTTACCCGCAGGTGATGAACAGCGGCAACCCGATCCACATCATCGGTGAACTGGGCGGCCACGCCGCGCTGCCGCCCTGCAAGATCGGGCGGATGGACATGGCCGACGGCCTGGTGATCTACGTACTGATCTGTCCGGAACTCTTTGCCCGTGAAGGCTCACCCTACGGGGCCAACAACGGTCGCGACTGGCCCGACAACCACATTCGCTTCGCCCGGCTGGGCCTGGCCGCAGCTGATATCGCCGCCAACCTCGCCCAAATCCACTGGTGCCCCGATCTGGTCCACGCCCATGACTGGCCGGCCGGTCTGGCGCCGGCCTATATGCACTGGCGTGGGCAACGCACGCCTACCCTGTTCACCATTCACAACCTGGCATACCAGGGCGTAGTGAGCCTGGCCTCATGCCCGGAGCTGGGTATCCCGGAGCACGCGCTGCAGCAGGAAGGCATGGAGTTCTACGGCAAGTTGTCGTTTCTCAAGGCCGGCATGGCCTACTCCAGTCATATCACCACGGTCAGCGCCACCTACGCCCAGGAAATCACTACCCCGGCATTCGGTTGCGGGCTCGACGGTTTTCTTGCGGCTAAAACACAACAAGGCCTGCTCAGCGGCATTCCCAATGGCATCGACGAGAGTTGGGACGCGGCCACCGATACGCACTTGTTCCGCCAGTTCGCCATGGGTGACTGGGATGGCAAAGCCGTGAACGCGGCTCATGTACGCGATCTGTTTGGTCTAGACGACTCCAGCGGCCCGCTGTTCGCCGTGGTTTCGCGCCTGGTGTACCAGAAAGGCCTGGACCTGACCGAAGCCGTCGCCGAGTTCATCGTCGAATCCGGGGGCCAGATCGCGATCATCGGTCGCGGCGAACCGGAGGAAGAGCAAGCCATGCGTGAACTGGCGCTGCGTTTTCCCGGACGGATCGGTGTACGCATCGGCTTCAACGAAACCGACGCGCGGCGGATGTTCGCCGGCAGCGACTTTCTGCTGATGCCTTCACGCTACGAGCCCTGCGGCTTGAGCCAGATGTACGCCCAGCGCTTCGGCTCGCTGCCGGTGGCACGCAATACCGGCGGGCTGGCGGACACCATCGAAGACGGCATCACCGGCTTCCTGTTCGATGAGTCCACCGCCGAAAGTTACAAACAGGCATTGAGCCGGGCCTTCAAGGTCTTCGAGTTCCCTGACCTGCTCAACGCGATGCGCTGCCGGGCTATGTCAGCGCCATTCAACTGGTGCAAGGCCGTGGAACCCTACGCCGAACTCTATGAACAGCTAGTGGCCAAGTCACTGGGTAAATCGGCCAGACAATGAGGTAACAATGCCGTCAAGGACGCCTGAAACCTGGACCCATGGCGCGGTCATGCTCGATGCCGAGCACACCCGCTTCGCCCTCTGGGCCCCGGATGCTTTTTTTGTGAGTGTCGAGCTCGACACTGGAGATTCAATACCGCTACTGCCCCAGGCCGATGGCTGGTTCATGATCCAGACCCGTTGCCCCGCCGGCACTCGTTATCGCTACAACATCGACGGCGAACTGGAGGTTCCCGACCCGGCGTCCCGCGCCCAGGCCGGTGACATTGACCGCCACAGCGTGGTGGTCGACCCTCATGCTTACCGATGGCGCCATACCCAATGGTCCGGGCGCCCCTGGCATGAAGCTGTGATCTATGAGTTGCACGTCGGCGCCCTCGGTGGTTTCCAAGGCGTCGAACAGCACCTGGCGCGACTGGCTGGATTAGGGGTAACCGCCATCGAACTGATGCCGCTGTCGCAGTTTCCCGGTGACCGTAACTGGGGCTACGACGGCGTCCTGCCCTACGCTCCCCAGGCCTCCTACGGCACGCCGGAACAGCTCAAGCACTTGATCGACAGCGCCCACGGCCACGGGCTGGCGGTGATTGTGGACGTGGTCTACAACCATTTCGGCCCCGACGGCAATTATCTGCACCGTTACGCAAAAGGTTTTTTCCGCGAAGACAAGCACACCCCCTGGGGCGCGGCAATTGACTTCCGGCGCCGCGAGGTGCGGGACTTCTTTATCGACAATGCGCTGATGTGGCTGCTGGAATACCGTTTCGACGGCCTGCGCCTGGACGCCGTGCATGCGATCGAAGATCCGGATTTTCTCCAGGAACTGGCCGCCAGGGTGCGCGAACAGGTAGATCCGGTTCGGCATGTCTGGTTGACCGTGGAAAACGAACACAACCAGGCCAGCCTGCTGGAGCACGGCTATGACGCCCAGTGGAACGATGACGGGCACAACGCCCTGCACGTGCTGCTGACCGGCGAAACCGACGCCTATTATGCTGACTATGCCCAAGAGCCGACGGAACAATTGGCACGCTGCCTCAGCCAGGGGTTTGTCTTCCAGGGCCATATCAACCGCCACGGCGAGCCCCGGGGCGAACCCAGCGGTCACCTGCCCCCCAGCGCCTTCGTGCTGTTTCTGCAGAACCACGATCAGATTGGCAACCGGGCACTGGGTGAACGCCTGCACCAACTGGCCCCGCCTCAGGCCGTGCAAGCGGCGACGGTCTTGTTGCTGTTGTCACCGATGATTCCGCTTCTGTTCATGGGCGATGAAGTAGCCGCCCGGCAACCCTTCCTGTTTTTCACCAGCCATCACGGCGAGCTGGCGGAGCTGGTTCGTGAGGGTCGGCGCAACGAGTTCAAGGCGTTCAGTGCCTTTGCCGATCCCGAAAAGCGTGAGCGCATCCCGGATCCTAACGCGGCTGATACCTTCGAGGTGTCGAGGCCTGAGCTGGAGGCGCAGCACGCTGAGCAACTAGCCAGTGAAACACTCTATCGACAACTGCTGAAAATCCGCCGTGAAGTGATCATCCCGCGCTTGCCCGGAGCCCAGGCCTTGGACGCCGAAGTGCTGGGCCATGGCGCAGTCAGCGCACGCTGGCGCATGGGCGACGGCAGCGTGTTGCGCATTGACCTGAACCTCAGCGATCAGCCGGTCAAGCATACCGCTCAAGAAGAGGCCGAGATTCTTTTCGAACATCCGCAGCACGCCATGGGTCTGTTGCAGCAAGGGGCCCTGGCGCCCTACAGCGCGCTGGTCAGTCTGACGCACGCGGCAAACTTGCCCAACATCACTGGAGAGCGCCTATGAGCGATGCGCAACTGGAAATTCTCGCCGGCCGAGCGGGCCTGGCGGTGGACTGGATCGACGCCAACGGCCGGGCGCAGAAAGTCTCGCCCGCCGTCTTGCGTTCAGTCCTCATCGGTCTGGGCCATCCAGCCGGGACCGCCCAGGAAATCGACGCCAGCCTGCTGCAATTGCAGCAGGACCAACAGAATCATCAATTGCCACCGCTGATCACCGCCGATGTCGGCGCCAGCGTGGATCTGAGCCGCTACTTCGAAGCCGCCACGCCCTGCGAAATCCAGCTCGAGGATGGTGCCACACTGAACCTGAAACTCGACGCCGACGCCAGGTTGCCGGGGATGGTTCCGGTGGGTTACCAGCACGTCAGCATCCAGGACCAGCATTTCATCCTGGCGGTCGCGCCAGCACATTGCTATAGCGTGGCCGATGCGGTGGATAATCCGACGCCCCGCGCCTGGGGCCTGAGCGCGCAGTTATATGCGCTGCGCCGCCCCGGCGACGGAGGTTTCGGTGACACCCAGGCCCTGGAGGAGTTGGTACGGGTCGCCGGCGAGCGCGGTGCCGACGCCCTGGCGATCAGCCCGATGCACGCGATGTTCAGCAGCGACACCGGCCGTTACAGCCCCTATTCACCGTCCAGCCGGCTCTTCCTCAACAGTCTCTATGCCGCGCCGGGCACCGTTCTCGGCGAACGCGCGCTGCGCGCGGCCATTGACGCCACCGGTTTGACCAACCAACTGCGCAATCTGGAAGAACAACCGCTGGTGGATTGGCCCGTGGCGGCCCAGGCCAAGCAGAAAGTCCTGCGCGCCCTTTACGACGGCTTCAGCCAGGGCGAGCATCCATTGCATGAGGATTTCAGCAGTTTCCGCCACACCAGCGGCGAACCCCTGGAGAATCATTGCCGCTTCGAAGCCCTGCAGGCCGAACGTGCGGCTCGGGGAGAGAGCCTGGACTGGCGCCATTGGCCCGAAGAATGGCGCAACCCGCGTAGTTCGACGTTGGCGCACTTTGCCGAGGAGAACGCCGACGAAATCGGCTTCTACGCGTTTTGCCAGTGGCTGATTACCCGGTGCCTGGAGCGCGTCCAGAGCGCGGCTAAATCCAGCGGCATGGGCATTGGCCTGATCGCTGACCTGGCAGTAGGCGCCGATGGTGGAGGCAGCCAGGCCTGGAGTCGGCAGGATGAACTGCTCGCCTCGTTGACCGTGGGCGCACCGCCGGACATCCTCAACCGCTCCGGCCAAGGCTGGGGCATCTCGGCATTCTCGCCAGAGGGGTTGGTACGCAATGGTTTTCGCGCGTTCATTGAGATGCTACGGGCCAACTTCGCCCACGCCGGCGGCTTGCGCATCGATCATGTGATGGGCTTGCAGCGCCTGTGGGTGATCCCCAACGACGCCCCGCCCAGCGATGGCGCCTACCTTTATTATCCGGTGGACGACCTGCTGCGTCTGCTGGCCCTTGAATCCCATCGCCATCAAGCCATCGTCCTGGGCGAAGACCTCGGCACCGTGCCCGAGGGGCTTCGCGAGAAGCTCAGCGCCCGATCGATCCTCGGCATGCGCGTGCTGTTGTTCGAACAGGACAATACCCACTTCAAACCCATCCTCGACTGGCCGGACAATGCCCTGGCCACGACCAGTACCCATGACTTGCCGACCCTCAATGGCTGGTGGCACGGTCATGATATCGACTGGAACGCCCGGTTGGACCTGATCGACTCCCACACCGAGATGGACTGGCGCAAACACCGCGAGCGTGAACGCGAAGGCCTAAGCAATGTGTTGAATCAGGACCCGCAGAACTTTCGTGAAGAACACCTGGATACCGACGAGATCCTCGACGCCAGTGTGCGTTTCCTCGGACACACCCGTGCGCCGCTGGTGTTGCTGCCGCTCGAAGACGCCCTAGGCATCGACGAACAGGCCAACCTGCCTGGCACCACCGATACCCACCCCAACTGGCGGCGTCGCCTGGCGTGTGACAGCCAGGTGCTGCTGGATGACCCGGGCGCCGCCCGGCGTCTGGAAATCCTCGCCTGCGCAAGGCTTCAGGCGAACGAGCGTGACCGATGAATCAGACGTTGATCCAACCATTGCGGGCGACCCTTCGCCTGCAATTTCATAAAGGCTTCACCCTGGACGATGCCATCCCCCAGGTGCCGTACTTCGCATCGTTGGGCATCAGCCATATTTACGCCTCGCCACTGCTCAAAGCCCGCGCCGGCTCCATGCATGGCTACGATGTGGTCGATCCGACCCAGGTGAACCCGGAACTGGGCGGCGAAGCGGCGCTTCGACGCCTGGTCGCCAGCCTGCGTGAGCACCGGATGGGGTTGATCCTCGATGTCGTGTCCAACCACATGGCCGTCGGCGGCAATGACAATCCCTGGTGGCAGGACCTGCTGGAATGGGGACGTTTGAGCCCCTTCGGCGAGTTTTTCGATATCCAGTGGCATTCTCCCGACCCCTTGATGGAGGGCCAACTGTTGCTGCCGTTTTTAGGCAGCGACTACGGAGTGGCCTTGCAGGAAGGCACCCTGAAGTTACGCTTCGATGCCACACAAGGCAGCTTCCTGGCCGAGCATTACGAGCATCACTTCCCTATCTGCCCCATGCAGTACGGCGAATTACTCAAACCTGCCGAAACGCTGCCATCCGAACAGGCCGAATCCCTCAAGGCGTTGGCCGAGCGTTTTACCACGCTGAACTACCAGACCGACGCCCATACCCTGGCCCGACCGCTGCAGCAGCAATTGCAAGAGCTGGCCAGCCAGCCAGGTATCCAGGCCACCATCGAAGAGAACTTGCGCGCCTACGACTCCCGGCAACCCGAGGGGTTCGAGCGTCTGCATCAATTGCTGGAGCGCCAGAGTTACCGGCTCGCCAGTTGGCGTACGGCGGCGGACGACATCAACTGGCGGCGCTTTTTCGACGTTAATGAGCTGGGTGGCCTGCGGGTCGAGCGCCCCGCGGTGTTCGAAGCCACCCACGCCAAAATTTTCGAATTGATCGCCGAAGGATTGGTGGACGGCTTGCGGATCGACCACATCGACGGTCTTGCCGATCCTCGCGGCTACTGCCGCAAATTGCGCAGGCGTCTTGATTCGCTTTCGCCCTCGCGGCACCTGCCCATTTTCATTGAGAAAATCCTCGGCGATGGCGAGAGCCTGCGTCGGGACTGGAACATCGACGGCAGTACCGGTTACGAGTTCATGAACCAGATCTCGTTGCTGCAGCATGACCCGGCCGGTGCCGAGCCCCTTGCCGAGTTCTGGAGTCGCCACAGCGAGCGACCGGCGCACTTCATCGAAGAAGCGCGTCTGGCCCGTCAACAGATTCTCAATGGTTCCCTGGCCGGAGACTTCGAAAGCGTCGCCCAAGCCCTGTTGCAAGTCGCGCGGGACGACGTGATGACCCGTGACCTGACCCTCGGCGCCATTCGCCGCGCGTTGCAGGAACTGATCGTGCACTTCCCGGTGTACCGCACCTACATCAACCCGCTCGGCCGCTCCAACGAAGACGATGTGTTTTTTCGTCAGGCCCTGGAAGACGCCCGACAGACCCTCAGCGAAGCCGACTGGCCGGTGCTCGACTACCTGGCCGACTGGCTCGGCGGCATGCCCTGGCGGGATCGCCCACGGGGTGGTCAGCGCAAACGGCTGCGCCATGCTTGCGTGCGCTTCCAGCAACTGACCTCGCCAGCCGCCGCCAAGGCCGTGGAAGACACGGCGCTTTATCGTTCGGCAGTACTGCTGTCGCGCAATGACGTGGGCTACAACACCGAACGGTTCAGCGCCCCGCCGCAAGCGTTTCATGACGCCTGCCTCGAGCGCCTGGAGCATTTCCCTGACAACCTGATGACCACCGCCACCCATGACCATAAGCGCGGCGAAGACACCAGGGCGCGGCTGGCGGTCATCAGCGAACGAGCTGATTGGTACATGGCGTGCGTGGACCAGTGGCGCATTCTTGCGCCATCGCTGCACAGCGACCCCGCCGCTCCTTCAGCCGGTGATGAACTAATTCTGTACCAGGCGCTACTGGGAAGTTGGCCGCTGGACCTGGATGTGCACGACCACACGGCACTGGCCGACTACAACGAGCGCATGTGGCAATGGCAACGCAAGGCTTTGCGCGAAGCCAAGTTGCAAAGCAGTTGGTCGGCCGTCAACGACGCTTATGAGCAGGCGACCCAACTGTTCCTGGAGCGGCTGTTGCTCGGTGATGAGGGGCTGCCTCTGCGCAACGCCCTCGCCGAAGCGGTCCAGGTCATCGCCCCGGCGGGCGCCCTCAACAGTTTGGCGCAAACCTTGCTGCGCATGACTGTGCCTGGTGTACCGGACCTGTACCAGGGTAATGAGTTCTGGGATTTCAGCCTGGTGGATCCGGACAACCGCCGCCCGGTGGATTTCCTGGCGCGCCGCGAGGCGATGCAAGCACCAGGCACCCCAGCGCAACTGGTAAGCACCTGGCGCGATGGCAGGGTCAAGCAAGCGTTGATCGCCAGGACACTGGCCGTACGCACCGAACACTTGCAACTGTTCCAGCAAGGCCGCTATCAGCCATTGCAAGTGGTTGGCGCGCAGGCCAAACGGGTCCTGGCCTTTATGCGTGAGCATGAGCAACAACGGGCAATCATAGTGGTACCGATCCATGCAGCTCGCCTGCTGGAAAACGGTGCCGTGCCGCTGGTGGCTGCATCGGACTGGGGCGACACCCGCGTATCACTACCGTTTGCCCGTGGGGATGAAAAACTGAAGGGACTTTTTTCCAGCGCGGCAGTCACACCCCAAAGGGAGCTGATGGTCAGCGACGCGCTGGGGGATTTCCCGGTCAATGTCTTTATCCAATCTTGAGTTCAGTCAGGAGCACTGCGATGAGTACCGACGATAAACGCATTCGTGAATTCGCCTATCAGATCTGGGAATCCGAGGGTAAGCCTGCCGGGCAGGAAAAACGCCACTGGGAGATGGCTCGCAAACTTGCCGAGGCCGAAGCCCTGGCACCGAGCAAACCCGCCAAGGCCGCCGGTAAACCAGCGGCGAGCAAGCCTGCCGCGACCAAGAGCACCGCAGCCAAGCCTGCCACGAAAAGCACTACGCCCAAGGCCAAGCCTGCAGCTAAACCTGCCGCTGTCAGCACCGCGGCGGAAAAACCTGTGGAGAAAAAGCCACGAGCGCCGCGCAAGCCGCCGGCTAACTGATCCATACCTGACATCCGCCTCAAGGGCATGCGCCCCCGTGCTGACAAGGGCGCGTGCTGACGCCACACCAGGCCGACGCCTGGATACGCGGTGTCGATCAATGGTGCCGCTAGGCGGCACAGCGGGAGCAAGCTGCCTCGCCACAGTGAAACGAATAGATTTTAAGTGAACAGCATTGCCGTATCTGTCTGTCTTTTGCAGGAGCAACTATGACCCATCCAAAAAACACTACGCCGCCGCCCGTTATCGAGGCTTCGCGGATTCGTGAAGGGCTGCCTTTCCCGCTGGGTGCGACGTGGGATGGCCTGGGGGTCAATTTCGCGCTGTTCTCAGCGAACGCCACCAAGGTTGAACTGTGCATTTTCGATGATACCGGCGAAGTCGAGCTCGAGCGTATCGAGCTGCCGGAGTACACCGACGAGATTTACCACGGCTATCTGCCTGACGCCCATCCGGGGATGATCTATGGCTACCGGGTCTATGGCGCTTACGACCCGGAGAATGGCCACCGCTTCAACCCCAACAAACTGCTGATCGACCCCTACGCCAAGCAACTGGTCGGCGAGCTGAAGTGGTCCGAGGCACTGTTTGGCTACACCATCGGCCACCCGGACGGCGACCTGAGTTTCGATGAACGCGACAGCGCGCCCTTCGTACCCAAATGCAAAGTCATCGACCCGGCCCACACCTGGGGCAACGACCAGCGTGTCAGTGTGCCGTGGGACAAGACCATCCTGTATGAAACCCATGTTCGCGGCATCAGCATGCGTCACCCCTCGGTACCGGAAAACCTGCGAGGCACCTTCGCCGGATTGATGGTGGACGATGTGCTCGAACACATCCGCAAGCTGGGAGTTTCATCGGTGGAGCTGCTGCCCGTCCACGCGTTCGTCAATGACCAGCACCTGCTGCACAAGGGCATGACCAACTATTGGGGCTACAACAGCATTGCCTTCTTCGCCCCGGACCCGCGTTACCTGGCCAGCGGCAAAATCGCCGAATTCAAGGAGATGGTTGCGCACCTGCACGAGGCCAACCTGGAAGTCATCCTCGACGTGGTCTACAACCACACCGCTGAAGGCAACGAGCAAGGCCCTACCCTGTCCATGCGCGGCATCGACAATGCCTCGTACTACCGGCTGATGCCGGATGACAAACGTTACTACATCAACGATTCCGGCACCGGCAACACCCTGGACCTGAGTCACCCGTGCGTGCTGCAGATGGTCACCGACTCCCTGCGCTACTGGGCCACGGAGATGCACGTCGACGGCTTCCGTTTCGACCTGGCGACTATTCTGGGTCGATACCACGATGGCTTCGACGAGCGCCACAGTTTCCTCGTCGCCTGTCGCCAGGACCCAGTGTTGCGCCAGGTGAAAATGATCGCCGAGCCGTGGGATTGCGGCCCTGGTGGTTATCAGGTGGGTGGGTTCCCGCCAGGCTGGGTGGAGTGGAACGACAAATTCCGCGACACGGTGCGCGCATTCTGGAAAGGCGACGACGGCCAACTCGCCGACTTTGCCAGCCGCATGACGGCCTCCGGCGAGATGTTCAACCAGCGCGGTCGTCGTCCATACGCCTCGGTGAACTTCGTAACCGCCCATGACGGTTTTACCCTGCACGACCTGGTGTCGTACAACGACAAACACAATGAAGCCAACGACGAAAACAATCAGGACGGCAGCAACAACAACCTGTCCTGGAACCATGGCGTCGAAGGCCCGACAGACGATCCTGAGATCAATGAACTGCGTCAGCGGCAGATGCGCAACTTCTTTGCGACCTTGCTGCTGGCCCAGGGCACGCCGATGATCGTCGCTGGCGATGAGTTCGCTCGGACCCAGCACGGCAACAACAATGCCTATTGCCAGGACAGCGAAATCGGCTGGGTCAATTGGGACCTCAGTGAGGATGGCGAGGCGCTGCTCAAGTTCGTCAAGCGCCTGATCAAACTGCGCCTGACCTACCCGATCCTGCGGCGCGGGCGGTTCCTGGTGGGCAATTACAACGAAGACCTGGGCGTCAAGGATGTCACCTGGCTGGCCCCCGATGGCAGCGAGATGACCACCGAGCAATGGCACGACGGCCACGGTCGGTGCCTGGGCATGCTGATGGACGGGCGCGCCCAGGAAACCGGTATTCGTCGCAAGGGTGGCAACGCGACCCTGCTTCTGGTGGTCAATGCCCATCACGACATCGTCAACTTCCGCCTGCCGGAAGTGCCCGAAGGCAGTTTCTGGACATGCATGGTCGACACTAACCAGCCGAAGGTGCGTGGCCAGGAGCGTTTCGATTTTGACTACGAATACTCCGTCACCGGCCGCTCGCTGTTGTTGTTCGAGTTGCAACGTGAGGAGGAGGAATAAACCTTCGATAAACGGGTGAAAAAACACAACCGCAGGGACGCGGTTTGTTCACCCGCTCAGTCCCCGCGCAGAAAAACAGCATTCGCAACAACATGGGGCGCGACGAATCGCCCAACATGATCAATACTTGGCGAGCGGTAGATTCCAGGATCGGAACATCGCCGCTCGCAGTCAGGCCCTGGTGGGCACCACCGGGCAATCGGCCCGGTGCATGGCTGAAAGATTGAATACAAACAGGGACGTCTCTCATGAAACTCGCTTCTCGCTTGCCAGGTCGACAGCATCCGCAAATATGGAACAGCGCCCCCCAGCTGGCCGACATTCCCATCATCAGTACCCAGACCCTTATTCCCGCTGGCGCACGCGCCGTGATCCTTGCTCCGCATCCGGGTGATGAGGTCGGCGCCTGTGGCGGTCTGCTCCAGTTGCTGAGCAATCTGGGTCATCCCATCTTGCTGATCTCGGTCACCGACGGCAGCATCAGCCATCCCGGCTCACCGCTGTGGACCGATGAGCGCCAGCATGCCTACCGCCCCCATCCCCAGGAAAGCGTGGACGCCCTGCATCGCCTTGGGGTACCGGCCCGTGGCATGCAGTGGGTGCGCGGTGGTTTCCCGGAAAAAACCCTCGCCGACCATGAGGCCCAACTGAGCGCTTTCATCGCTCGGTACTTGAAGCCGGGCGACGTTGTGTTCAGTACCTGGCGCAAGGATGGTGACAGCGACCATGATGCCGTTGGCCGCGCCGGGGCCCTGGCCGCCGAAAGCATCGAGGCAGTGTTCATTGAGCTGCCGGTGTGGGCCTGGCACTGGCCGGTCCGTGAGCAAAACAAGATCCCTTGGCACCGGGCCCGCAAGCTGCGCCTGGATATCTGGACCACCGCCCGCAAACGGCACGCCATGCACGCCTACGCCAGCCAGCTCAACGGTGAGCCCGCCAGCGGCATCGCACCGTTGGTGCCACGGGTCATTCTTGATCGCATGGGTTTGCCCTATGAAATTGTGTTCATCTGACCACCGCCAATCCAGTGTGAGGCATGTCACAAAAGCGATGCCCCCTACCCTGTGGGAGCGAGCCTGCTCGCGATAACGGTGGCTCAGCGGGTGACGTGATTGACCTGGCAACGGGGAAAAATCCGGAACTGCGGCAGCCACTATAAGTCGCATGAACAGGTACGTCTGATTCAGGAGTGAACGTGACTGGCGATCCCAACCGGCAAGCCGCCGAATCAACGCCTTTGGACACGCCCGCGGCGGTCCATCGGCTACGGGTTCTGACGGTCAATACCCACAAGGGTTTTACCGCCCTCAACCGTCGTTTCATACTGCCCGAGCTGCGTGAAGCGGTACGCAGCACCGGTGCCGACCTGGTGTTCCTGCAGGAAGTGCTGGGGGAACACGACCGCCACGCTTCGCGCTACGAGAACTGGCCGCCAATGTCCCAGTACGAGTTCCTCGCCGACAGCATGTGGAGCGATTTTGCCTACGGTCGTAACGCGGTGTATCCCGATGGCCATCATGGCAATGCCTTGCTGTCCAAATACCCGATCCGCGAGTTTCGTAACCTCGACGTTTCCATCACCGGTCCCGAGCGGCGCGGACTGCTGCATTGCGTGCTGGACGTACCCGGTCATGCCGAGGTCCACGGAATCTGCGTGCACCTGAGCCTTCTGGAAAGCCATCGCCAGTTGCAGCTCAAATTGCTCTGCCAATTGCTGGATTCGTTGCCCGAAGACGCCCCGGTGATCATCGCCGGTGATTTCAACGATTGGCAGTTGCGCGGCAATACCGCCCTCGCCCGTCGCCAATACCTGCACGAAGCCTTCGAGCACCACCACGGTCGTCCGGCGAGGACCTACCCGGCCCGCTTCCCCCTGCTGCGTCTGGACCGTATTTACCTGCGCAACGCCACCAGCCATGCCCCGCAAATCCTGGGTAGCAAACCCTGGACACACCTGAGCGATCACCTGCCGCTGTGCGTGGAAGTGCATTTGTGAGGCCAAACACTGCGCGACACCTGGCGTACGAATCAAATGGTGAGTCGGTGAACCAGAGGAGTTGAAACGGTTGATTGACGTCAATTCACTGATCTGGATAACCGAAAAAAATCAGTTATTTATTGGCACTGATTTCAGTTTGCCATTCATCGTTCATTTTCTTGACGCGACGGCACCGGTCTTCTTGACTACAACGTACTACCCCCGGAAATACAGTCAGGGGCAAGCCTCGGAACCCCGCTACAGCGGACGGCCCGAGGTTTGCCTCAATCCATTCGGTCGCCCCTCGTTCGGGGTAGGAGAGACGCCATAAGCGAGAAACGCATGCGATTGCAAGGCAGGCCTCCATGAAAACTTCCCTCCGTCCACAAGAGATCACTACCACTTTCTACACAATCTCGACTTCGTTGTTACTGTGTTCGTCCATGGAGGTATGGGCCTGGCCCGCCGAGCAGACGTCGCAACTCTGGTATGACCGAACACAGTCCGACAGCCAGGGCGCCGCCTCCATAAACGCTGACCCCACCTCCAGCAAGAGCCCCGCCCTCTTCACCTTGCGAAACGACAGCGGCCACACCCAACGCGTGGGCCTGATCAGTGGACAGAACCAGGTCATCACCCGCGTCAATGGCACGCTGGTGACTCCGGCCATGGCCGAGCCCGGCAAAGAAGCACTGAACCTGCAAGGCACCCATCTGGGCGCGTACTGGAGCCTGACCGGTCCGGCAGGCTGGCATGTGGATCTGAGTGCCAGCGGCGGGCGCGTCAACGGTTACAGCCGCACCGAGCAAGGCCAGCGTCAGGCCGCTGAAGGCAATGCCGTCACGTTGTCGGTCGAAGGCGGTTTTCCCATCGGTATCAGCGACCATTGGGTGGTTGAACCCCAGGCGCAACTGATCAACCAGCGCATCACCCTTGACAACCCCAATGCCGAGAACGGCTCCGGCAACGAACTGAGCACCTGGAGCGGGCGCGTCGGGGCACGCCTCAAAGGGACGTATCAGGTCAACGGCCTGGGCGTGGAACCCTACGTGCGCACCAACCTTTGGCACACGGTCCAGAGTGCCGACACCTTGACCCTGGACAAAGTCGACAAGATCAGCAGCAGCCGCAAATCTTCCACCGTCGAGGTAGGGCTGGGGTTGGTGGCACGGGTTACACCGGTGGTGAGCCTCTACATCAGCGCTGACTACAGCAGCGACGTCGACGACAACGACCTCAACGGGCTGATCGGCAGCCTGGGGGTACGGATGCGTTGGTAAACCAGCGCTTCAGGGCGGGTCGCAGCCATGTGTTGGCGACTCGCCATGCCAACCGACAATGAGTCCAGCCTGCCCGCCTCCACACCTGCCTGACGCCGATAAAATCCTGTCCCTCGCCCCCCGGCACTTAAAACGCACCGCCATTTGGGCGTATAACCCTAAAAGCGATTTACGCCTGAAAGCCGTCAGCCCATGGCTCATTTCATTGATGGAGTAACGACATGACCCAAGCCAACCTCTTCGCCAACCTGTTTCCCAGCGCTGCCGATATTCCGCAGGCCTACCGCCTCGAGGGACAGATCGAGCAGCGCGAATACCTGATCGATGGCGTGCTGCAAACCTGGCAAGGGCCACTGGCAGTTGTTCGCAGCCCGGTGTACCTGGCAGGCCCGCAGGGGGACGAACAAGTGATACTGGGCAGCACGCCGCTGCTGGATGCACAGACCGCGCTCACCGCCCTGGACGCAGCCGTCCGCGCGTATGACCGCGGCCAGGGCCAGTGGCCAACGATGCGTGTTGCAGAACGCATCCGCCATGTGGAGGCGTTCCTGGCGCGCATGCGCGAACAACGCGAGGCGGTGGTCAAGTTGCTGATGTGGGAAATCGGCAAGAATCTCAAGGACTCCCAAAAAGAATTCGACCGCACCTGCGATTACATCGTTGACACCATCAACGCCCTCAAGGAACTGGACCGCCGCTCCAGCCGTTTCGAGCTGGAACAGGATACGCTCGGGCAGATCCGCCGCGTGCCGCTGGGCGTGGCCTTGTGCATGGGCCCCTACAACTATCCGCTGAACGAAACCTTCACCACGTTGATTCCGGCATTGATCATGGGCAATACCGTGGTGTTCAAGCCGGCCAAGCTCGGCGTACTGCTGGTGCGGCCGCTGCTGGAGGCATTTCGCGACAGCTTCCCGGCTGGTGTGATCAATGTGATCTACGGCAGTGGCCGGGAAACCGTCAGCGCGCTGATGGCCAGCGGCAAGATCGACATCTTTGCCTTCATCGGCACCAACAAGGCTGCAAGCGATCTGAAAAAACTCCATCCGCGCCCGCACCGTTTGCGTGCCGCCCTGGGCCTGGACGCAAAGAACCCGGGCCTGGTGCTGCCGGATGTGGATCTGGACAACGCCGTCAGCGAGGCGCTGACCGGCTCGCTGTCTTTCAATGGCCAGCGCTGCACCGCATTGAAGATCCTGTTTGTCCACGAAGACCTGGCACCGGCATTCATCGAGAAGTTCAACGCCGGGCTGGCTGCCCTGAAACCTGGCATGCCGTGGGAAGATGGCGTGGCACTGACACCGTTGCCCGAAGCGGGCAAGGTCGATTATCTGCAGGCGCTGGTGGCCGATGCCGCCGCCAAAGGTGCGCAGGTGACGAATGAACACGGTGGCGAATCCCGCGGTTCGTTCTTCTATCCGGCCGTGCTCTATCCGGTGAACACTGCAATGCGGGTCTACCACGAAGAACAGTTTGGCCCGGTCGTCCCCATCGTGCCGTACCGCGACCTCAATACCGTGGTCGATTACGTGCTCGAGTCCGATTTCGGCCAACAGTTGAGCATCTTCGGCAACAACCCGGCCGAAGTCGGCAAACTGGTGGACATCTTCGCCAACCAGGTCGGACGCATCAACATCAACGCCCAATGTCAGCGTGGCCCGGACACGTTCCCGTTCAACGGCCGGAAAAACTCGGCCGAGGGCACGTTGTCGGTCCACGATGCGCTGCGCACCTTTTCGATCCGCACGCTGGTGGCGACCAAGTTCCAGGACAACAACAAGGCGCTGATCAGCGACATCATCCGCGGGCGGGACTCTAACTTCCTGACCACCGACTACATCTTCTGACCCGCGCCGAACGATGGGTTATGGCAGGGCTGGACGGCGCACCTTGATGCCCCAGCCCTGCTGCATTCCGGCGGCCGCCAGCAGGATCGCTGCCACACCCAGCCACTGCAGCAACTCGAGGCGATGACCGAAGGCGAACCAGTCGACGAAAATCGCCGCGATCGGATAGATGAACGACAACGCGCCGGTCACTGCGGTGGGTAGCCGTTGAATCGCGCTGTATAACAACACGTACATCACGCCGGTATGAACCATGCCCAGGGTTACCAGGCTAGCCCAGGCCTCGGGCTGCTGCGGCAACGCTGAAAAGTTCGCCCAGGGTGCCAACAGCAACACACCGGTGCTGACCTGAATCAGCGCGATCAAGTGCGGCGGTGTCCCGGTCAGATGCTTGATGATCAACGCCGCAATGGCGTACAGCAAGGCAGCGCCCAACGCCAGGGCGATACCCGTCAGATAGTCGCCGCCACCCTGCCCTTGCTCACCGTGGGCGCTGACGATGGCCAACATGCCGAGAAACGACACCGCCAGCCAGAACAGCTTTTGGGCGGTGATTTTTTCCCCCAGCAACAACGCCGCCAATCCCACCAGCATGAACGGCTGAACGTTGTACACCGCGGTACCGATGGCAATCGACGCGCGGGAGTACGAAGCAAACAGCAGCACCCAGTTGCCCACGATCGCCACGCCACTGAGCACCGCCAGCAAGAAGGTGGTACGCGTCAGGAGACCCGGACGCAAGAATCCGAAACCGGCGCAAATCAGCAGCAAGGTCGCAGCACCGAACACGCAGCGCCAGAACACCACGTCCAGCACCGGCACACCGGAAACCAGCACGAACCAGCCGATGGTTCCGGAAATCAACATAGCGGCGGTCATTTCCAGCGAACCGCGACGTAAGGTCTTGTCCATCTTCAGGCTCCTTCAGCAAGTGGGCACAGTATGCCGAGCCAAAGGGGCGCTCCTCCATGGCACGAGAAAGGCTAAACTGGCTTTCGACCTTTTTTATCAAGGCAACTTCGAGCATTGGCCTAACGGAGTGAAAAATGACTGACGACATCGACCAGATCCTCATCAGCGCGCTGATGGAAGACTCCCGACGCTCCCTCAAGGCCTTGGCAAACTTGAGCGGCCTGTCTTCCCCCAGCGTCGCCGAGCGCCTTCGAAGGCTCGAAGAGCGTGGCGTGCTCAGGGCGTACACCGTTGAAGTGGACCCCAAGTGCTTCGGCTACCAGCTCCAGGCGATTGTGCGTATTCGCCCGTTACCGGGGCAGTTGCAAGAAGTGGAACGGCAGATCCAGGCCATCGCTGAATTTACCGAATGTGACAAGGTCACCGGCGATGACTGCTTCATCGCTCGGCTGCATGTGCGTTCGATGGAGCAACTGGACACCTTGCTGGACAAGCTCAATGTTCTGGCAGAAACCAACACCGCCATCGTCAAGAAGACTCCGGTCAAGCGGCGACTGCCACCCATGGCATGAACCTGACCCGGCCTCGGTGTCATCCGAGGCCGGGATTTATGTTACTCGAGGTCTTCCAGCTCAGGACTGCGCTGCACTTTTTGCACCTCATCCTGAGGCGCATTGCTTGCTTTCATCAATTTTAGCGGCACGATTTTTTCGCAAGCATTCTTGCCATCGGCATAGACGCCACTGTGATTACATTTCCAGTCATAGAAGTTGGCCAAGGCCGCGGACAATTGCAGGCTGTAGTCCGTGCTTTGGGTGCCCGGCGTAAAGGGTTGGCCGGCGGGGATGTTCTGGAACCATTTCATCCACTCTTCAGTACCCGGCGCTGGTGGGTTGGCCTGGAAAGTCGGGTTCATGATCGCCAGTTGCTGGTATTCAGCGGTCATGTGACAGCTCAGGCATGAAGCCTGCGGGTTGTCCACCGGCCCATTGAGGCGTCCGTTCCAACCCAGGTGGGTCGGCGGCAGTTCTTTGGTATTGGCATTGATTGCGGTCTGCTTCAACGCAGGGTTGATTTTGGTTTCTGTCGGGGTCGGATTGGTGAACTCGCTGCTGGTCACTTCAGGGTCGTTACCCCACATGATTCCGACCGGCACCAGGTTTTCCCAGTCGCCTTTGCTTTTATCGATGCCGTTGTACTGAAAGGTCCCGAAGAGCCATCCGGTCTCGCTGACACGCGAGTCACGCACGGCAATGTCCATCTGGATCAATGCGACTTTTTTCACGACGCGATCAGTGGATGTAAACGTGACGGCGGTGTAGGCATCCAGCAGCAAGGGATTGGCCAATGACGGCACCGAATTGACATCGATGTCGGCATACAACGCCTTACACACCACGGTGCCGTTGGGGAAGCTCTTGGGCTTTGAAGTGAAGCTCGGGTCAGGGTTCTGCGGATCTTTCCAGACCTGGCCGATGGTAAAGGCACCGATATCGTTATAGATCCCCACCGCATAAGTCTGACCGGACTCCAACTGTGTGTGAGCGAGCTGTTTAGGCTGAATAGGCGCCTCTCGAGTCAGCCCGTGGATGCCTTCACGCCCGCTCGGCCCGTAATGCTGCCAGGGCATGTGATACCACTGGCGGACGGCGTTTTTCTGCACATTCCAGTTGGTCTCGGCGTTGCCCTCCAGACAGTATTGCTTGACGCCCTCCATATAGGCTCGCCAGGTTTCAAAATCATTGCTGCGTGTTGTTGGCAGAATCTTGAAGAACGCTGGCATCGACGCGGCGCCAGGGGCAGTGGTGGGATAGTTCTGGCTGAGCTGGAACGCAGGGCCGGAATATTCACTCTTGGGAGGGGCGAAGCCGAAATCAGGGAAGGTGCCGGCATTGGCCATGGACGACCCGCCGGCCAAGGTCATGAGTACAAGGATCTTTGCGTGGGACTTAATCATCGGTATCTCCTTATAGGGGCAACGCCTGCCAAATCATCGATCTCCTGATTGATGCGCAGGGCTTCCTTTGTTATTGGGCCAGGGCGCGTTGCCCCCGCCGGCTCACGGTTAACGCTCAGTGACGTGCGTACACCTCCTTGGCGCCTGAAAAACGGGCGCAATCAGACCTGGCTCGGATAGCCGAATGCGAACGATATTGGGGGGAACGTGGCGAAGATTTCGCGCGGTGGTTGACCGGTTTACCTCATGCCGCCCCTGGCAATGCAATCCCTTGTCATAGTTGTAGATCAATTATTCAAAGCCGCCATCACGATTCGGCTTTTTTGCGGGCAATTGGCCATAACGAAAAATCGGGGACGAAAAAAAGCCCGCCGAAGCGGGCTTTTCATATCACGCATGCAATCAGTCGTCGCGACCCATCAGGCCGAACAGCTGCAACAGGCTGACGAACAGGTTGTAGATCGATACATACAGGCTGATGGTCGCCATGATGTAGTTGCGCTCGCCGCCGTGGATGATGGCGCTGGTCTGATACAGGATGCAGACCGACGAGAACAGCACGAAGCCGGCGCTGATTGCCAGTTGCAGGCCGCTGATCTGGAAGAAGAAGCTGGCAACTACCGCACCGAGCAACACGAAGAAGCCTGCGGTGATGAAACCGCTCAGGAAGCTCATGTCCTTGCGGGAGATCAGCACGTAGGCCGACAGACCACCGAACACCAGCGCGGTCATGGCGAATGCCGAGCTGACCACTTCGGCGCCACCCTGCATTCCCAGGTAACGGTTGAGGATCGGGCCGAGCAAAAAGCCCATGAAGCCGGTCAGGGCGAAGGCCGAAACCAGGCCCCAGGCCGAATCGCGGAGCTTGTTGGTGAGGAAGAAAAGGCCGTAGAAACCGATCAGCACCACGAAGATGTTCGGGTAGCCGACGCGCATCTGTTGTGCAACGAAGGCCATCACACCGCTGAAAGCGAGCGTGAGTGCCAGCAGGCCATAAGTGTTGCGCAGGACGCGGCTAACCTCTAGCTGCTCAGCCTGCACGCTGTTGTTCACTGCGTAATCCTGTTCGCGCATGGCGACACTCCTCCGGTTTTGAAACATTCAGTGGCAAGGATGATAACAGACGCTCTGTAACAAGCTACGTAGAGAGTTTGACAGTGTGTTTCATTCGGGTATTATGGCGCCCGCAACGCAATACGGAGGTGTGGCCGAGTGGTTTAAGGCAACGGTCTTGAAAACCGTCGACTGTAACAGGTCCATGAGTTCGAATCCCATCGCCTCCGCCATCTTTATACGACAAAGCCCTGATTAATCAGGGCTTTGTCGTTTCTGGCGCATGCGTTTTCTGTTGTGCCACCCCGGTTCTCCCGACAGAAAACTACGCACCTGAGTTGGCGCTAGCGGTTATCCAATCGATCAGGCGCGAGGATCTCCTCAAGAAAATCAATGAACACATTGATCCGGCTGGAGCCCCGGTGATTGGGTAAATACAGGGCATTGATACAACTGCTCGCGCTGCCGGGATTGACTTCATAATGCTCCAGCAACCGTGCCAGCCGGCCGGCGGCGACGTCGTCACGTACCAGCCAGTCGGCCAGCAAGGCCACCCCGCCGCTGGCGATCGCCGCTTCACGCAGGATATCGGCGTTGTTGCTTTGCAGGCGACCGTGGACGTTGAGCTGGATGCTTTCGTCCTCGCCCTGGAACGTCCAGTGGTGGTGCGAACCACCGTAATCGAAGCGCAGGCATTGTAGCTCCAGCAAGTCACGGGGATGAGACGGCACCGCGTGACGACTCAGATAGTCCGGGCTGGCCACCACCCAGCGCTGGAAGGCCCCTACCCGTTTGCTGACGATATCCTCACTGACCACCGACGATCCGAGACGCACCGACACATCGATCTGTTCGCTCAGCAGGTCGCTGACCTGATCGCTCAACGACACGCTGATTTCCAGTCCTGGATGACGAGCAAGCAATCGACCCAGATGCGGCGCGATGATTCGTCGACCAAACTCCACCGGGACGCTGATCCGTAGGCGTCCCTGGGCCTCGATGCCACGGTCGGCGACTACGGCATCGGCTTGATCAATGGCATCGAGAATGGCGACGGCCTTCTCGAAATAGGTTTGCCCAGCGACGGTAACGCTGGTGTTGCGAGTCGTACGGTTAAGAAGACTGGCGCCCAACTCATTTTCGAGTCCTGCCACCTGGCGTGTCACCGAAGATGTCGAGATGCCGAGTTTGCGTGCCGCGGCGGAATAACCACCACAACGCACGGTTTCAACAAACATCTTCAATGCCAGCAGCTTGTCCATAGGTGCAATCCGGTCGAAAAGGAACGCAGACGATTGTGCATCACTCGTCTCGCGCCGTCTTGTACGAACGCACCTCACACCTTTCACCGACGCCTGGCGCTCAGGCCTCTGCCTTACGTCCCAGAAACATTAGCAAAGCCAGAGCAGGCAACAATGCCACCGTCACGGCAGACAGGTTCCAGCCGAAATGTTCATACAGTGGGCTCGCCACCAACGAGCCCAAGGCACCCCCCACGAAGATGCTGGTCATGTAAACCGCATTCAGGCGCGCGCGACTGTGCGGGTCGATGGCATACACCTCTCGTTGGCCCAGCACCATGTTCAGTTGCACGGCGAAATCCAGCAGCACTGCACACACCACCAGCCAGAGGTAACTGCTGCCAGGCAGCGCCGCGATCAATAGCGAGACGGGTGCCAACAGCAGTGCAGCCAGCGTCCCGCGGCGGCCATGCCCAGCATCGGCCAAGCGCCCGGCAATCGGTGCTGCCACTGCACCGACGGCTCCGACCAGCGCAAAAATCGCAACCTGCGCCTGACTGAACGCGTGGTTACGTATCAGCTCGATGGGCGCGAGGGTCCAGAAGAGGCTGAAGCTGGCGAACAATAAGCCCTGATACAACGAACGTTGCCGCAGAACCGGGTGGCGACGGGCAAGCGCAAACACCGAACCGATCAACGCCGGGTACGTGGCCTGATGAGTCGGCACACGCCGCGGCAGCGCAGTCGCCATAATCACGGCGATGACGGCCATCAGTGCCGCGGCGCTGAAAAACACCCCGCGCCAGCCGAACACTTCCACCAGCAGGCTCGACAGCGGACGTGACAGCAGAATGCCCAGCAACAGCCCGCTCATGATGTTGCCAACAACGCGCCCACGCGTTGCTTCCGGCGCCAGATGCGCCGCCAGCGGCACAAGAATCTGCACCGCCACTGAGGTAAGACCGATCAGCAAGGACAATATGAGGAACATCGACGGCGAATGCGTCAGACCGGCACACAACAGGGTCACGCTCGCAGCGAGGGTAAAACCCACGACAAGGCGTCGGTTTTCCATCAGGTCGGCCAGTGGCACCAGCAACAGCAGGCCCAACGCATAACCAAACTGTGTGAGCGAAACAATCAGACTGGCATTGGCGCTGGACAGGCCGATCTGCGGCGCGATCAGTTCGACAATTGGCTGAGCGTAATAAAGGTTGGCAACGACCGCGCCGCAGCAAAACGCCAGGAACGCGACCATCAGGCCAGAGAGTGAAGCAGATTGTTCGGCCTTGGCCGTTGCCGCCGGGTTACCCGTGAGCATGATGACACCTCGTTGAGTTCGAGAAAGTGGCGTCAAGGCTAAAGGCAGCGGTCGATCCGCAGAATCCACCCCATGAGCAATTGAGTGATGCGCCATATGCAACGCGCACTCGCCTTGCGCTTGGCGCAACAGGCTATTGCGCGATCCGCGGATACTCCAACAGCCACACCTTCCTTACCTTCGGCACTTGGCGCAGAGGTCTCTCCTCCGGCGCCCTTCCCAGGCTGACCGAGGAGCTGTTCATGACCCCCAACTCATCATCACTTGCGACCGCGCGTCTGCGGCACCGGGCATTTTCATGAAGGGCAGTTTCATCAGAGCCAAGCCGTTATGGATCAGCGCCGTGGTCCTGGCTTCGGTAGGCGCGATCGGGGCCGTGATGCTGATGTGGCGTCCGGCGATAGCTCCCATCGAGCGTCCGCGAACCTTCGATTCCGCACAATTGCAACGCGGTGCTCGCGTTGTCGAGGCGGGCGATTGTGCGGTGTGCCATACACGACCCGGGGGCCAATACATGGCGGGGGGCCTGCCGCTAAGAACGCCGTTTGGCACGCTCTACAGCACCAATATCACTGCGGATCCGCAGACCGGAATTGGCCAATGGTCGCTGCCGGCATTCGAGCGGGCGATGCGCGAAGGGATCTCACGCGATGGTCACTTCCTTTACCCGGCCTTTCCATACGTACATTACCGGCGCATGACCACAGACGACATCGCTGACGCCTATGCGTACTTGATGAGCGGCCCTGCCGTGGACTCACCGGCCATGCAAAACGACATGAACTTCCCGATGAACATCCGCCCGCTAGTCTCATTCTGGAATCTGCTGTTCCTGCACGCCAAGCCACTCACGCCAGTAGCACGACAATCTGAAGCCTGGAATCGCGGGCGTTATCTGGTCCAAGGGCCCGGCCACTGCGCAGGGTGTCATTCACCTCTGAACTTACTCGGTGCCCAGAAGAGCGGCGAAAGCCTGGCGGGCGGTTCCGTGGAGGGTTGGCAAGCGCCTTCGCTACTCGGCATGGCCCGTGGTGCAAACGCATGGAGCACTGAGCAATTGGTGCGCTACCTTCGCGCGGAAATCGTGGAGGGGCATGGCACCGCGGCTGGACCGATGCGTGCGGTCAGTCTTGGCCTGGCACGCATGCCGGTGGCCGATGCAGAGGCGATTGCCGAGTACTTGCTGAGTCTGCCCGGCAGGGCTGTGATCAGGGAAATCCATCCCGATGCTGCCAGCGCCGAGCCCGCCGCCCAAGCCAGTGGCGCCATGCTCTTCGCCAGCGCCTGTGCCGGTTGCCATGGCGCGGCGGCACCGATGCGCGAAATCGACGGGCGTCCGGCGTTGAATCGTACGTCAGCATTACAAGCCTCAAGCGCGCGCAACTTCCTGAAAACCGTACTCGATGGCATCCCGGCCATCCCGGGCGTGCCGGGTCCGGTGATGCCGCCGTTTGCCGCCAGCCTCGACAACGCCCAACTCTCAGCCCTGGCGTCATACCTGCGCCACCAGGCCAGTCCCGACCAACCCTGGACTGACCTTTCTGCCACCCTTGAAGCGATACGCCAGGAGACGAAATGACCCAAGTCACTCTCAATGTCAACGGCTCGCCCCAGACACTGGAGCTGGAACCTGACATGCCGCTGCTCTACGCGCTGCGCAATCACCTGGGGCTCAATGGCGCCAAATACGGGTGCGGCTTGGGCCAATGCGGTGCCTGTACCGTCATTGTCGATGACAAGCCTGTGTTTTCCTGCGTGACACCCTGCGCGGGCCTTGACGGCAAACAGGTTAGAACGGTTGAAAGCCTCGGCACCGTCGAGCGCCCCGGCCCTTTACAGAAGGCCTTCATCGATAAACAGGCGGCCCAGTGCGGCTACTGCATCGCCGGTATGTTGATGCGCGCCCAGGCATTGCTGGAAAGCAATCCGTCCCCGGACGAACAGACCATACGCCAGTACATGGCAGGCAACCTGTGTCGGTGCGGAACCCACCTGCGAATTATCGACGCGATCAGCCTTGTAGCCAGGCAAAACCGGAGTTCGCTATGACGCAGGTTAAAGAGATGACTCACAGTCGCCGCGCCTTCTTGAAGGGCGGCGCCTTGTTGATGGCATTCACCCTCGCGCCGATGACCCGACGCGCATGGGCAGACACCGAAGTTGATACGCTTGGCACGGTAGTGCGGGCGCCGGACCTGCCCGGCAGCCTGCGCACCAACCCCTATCTCGATGCCTGGATCCGGGTCGGCGCAGATGGCATCACCGTCTACACCGGCAAGGTTGAGTTGGGCACCGGCGTCAAGACAGCCCTATTGCAAATAGCCGCGGAACGCCTGGAAGTCTCCCCGGCGGCGATCAATTTGCTTACCGCCGATACGGCTCTGACACCTAACGAAGGCTACACCGCCGGTAGCCACAGTATTTTCGACAGTGGGACCGCGCTGTACAACGCGGCGGCGCAGGTACGTGAGTTACTGCTGGAGTCGGCCGGGCGTAGCTGGGAGGTATTGCCGGCACTGCTGAGCACCGAGCAAGGCATCATTCTCGGCCCCACCGGGCAGCGAATGAGCTATGCCGACGCCGTCAAGAATGTCGATCTGCACCTCTACGCCAAGGCCGAATCGCCGGTCATGCCGGCGACGCAATTCAAGCTGATCGGCCATTCGCTGCAAAGGCTGGATATTGCGGCCAAAGTCAGCGGCGGTGCCGCGTTCGTTCAAGACATTCGTCTGCCAGGCATGGTGCATGCGCGAGTCATCCGCCCGCCGCGTCCCGGCAGCAGGCTGGAGGTCTTCGATGCGAAATCGATCAAGATGCTGCCCGGGGTCGTGCAAGTGATTCGTGATGGTAATTATCTGGCCGTGGTGGCGCTTGATGAATGGCAAGCGATCAAGGCCATGCGCAGCGGATACGAATCGGCCTATTGGAGTGGTGGTCAGGCAATCCCCGAGTCTGGATCGATCCATACCTTGCTCGAACGGCTCCCCTCACGCCGTTATCCAATCAGTCATGAAGGTACCCCGCAAGACGTGCCCCACCATAGCTACCGCGCGCGCGTAACCAAACAGTATTTGATGCACGGCTCCATCGGCCCGTCATGCGCCGTGGCCTGGCTCAAGGACGGCACCCTCACGGTCTGGACCCACACACAGGGTGTGTACCCCCTGCGCGCCGGGATTGCCGAAATGACAGGACTGCCACCCGAGCGCGTTCGTTGTATCCACACCGAAGGCTCGGGTTGCTATGGTCACAACGGCGCGGACGATGCAGCGGCCGACGCGGCGCTAATTGCCATGCGACTACCGGGCACCCCGGTTCGGGTGCAGTGGATGCGCGAACAGGAAAATCTCTGGGAGCCCTACAGCTCGGCGATGATTACCGAGGTCCAGGCCAACCTTGATGCGCAGGGTCGACTGCAGGACTGGAACTGCGAGCTATGGACCACGCCTCATAACGAACGCATCGTCAATGCCGGACGCTTGCTGCCGGCGCGGCTGCTGGCCCGCCCTTTCATCTCTGCGCCTTCGGTGCCTATCGCACAACCCGAAGGCGACGGCGATCGCAACGCGGTGCCCCTGTACACATTGGGCTCGACGCGCATCGACATGAACTTCGTTACCGAGATGCCATTTCGCACATCGGCCATGCGTTCACTCGGCGCGCACATCAACATTTTCGCAATCGAGGCCTGCATGGATGAGCTGGCCATCAAGGCCGAAGTCGATCCAGTTGCCTTGCGCCTTGCCCATCTGACCGATCCCAGGGCGCGAGCCGTGGTGGAGCGAGTTCGCGACGCCATTGCCTGGCCGCAAAGAAGCAGCGCTCCTGGCGCGGGCATAGGTTTCGCGTTCGCCCGCTACAAAAACATCATGGGGTATTGCGCCATCGCGGTGCGCCTTCAGGTGCACCCTCAGACTGGCGAAGTGCAGATCGATCACGTCGTCACAGCCGTGGACGTTGGGCAGATCGTCAATCCCGACGGCTTGCGCAACCAAGTGCAAGGGGGGGTCGTCCAGTCAACCAGTTGGACGCTGTATGAAAAAGTCGCCTATGACCCCGGAGGCATTCGCAGCTACGACTGGAGTGGTTACCCGATCCTGCGCTTTTCGCAAGTGCCCAAAAAGGTCGACGTCCATCTGCTCGATCAACCGGGACAACCGTTTCTCGGCGCCGCCGAGATCGTCCAGGGACCAATGGCTGCGGCCATTGGCAATGCCATCGCGAATGCCACAGGGCGGCGCTGGTTGAACCTTCCCCTGACTCGCTCGCAGCAGCCGTCATGAACCCACGCTGCATTGCAAATCACGCAATGCAGCGTGGCGAAGTGTGTGGATTATCAGGCGTCATCGCGCCGTTTAACTTAAGTACAGCCAGTGCCTGGCCCAGGTCAGACGCCACCCTGCCTGCACTTTTCGATTATTGGAGAACACCATGACGCCACATCTGTTTCGTCCCATCGCATTAGGTCCGTACACACTTGCCCACCGTGTGGCGATGGCACCGCTGACACGCTCTCGCGCCGGGCAACCGGGCGACACTCCGACAGCGATGAATGCCGAGTACTACCGCCAACGTGCAAGCGCCGCCTTGATCATCACCGAAGCGACGCAAATATCCCGACAGGGCCAGGGTTATGCCTGGACGCCGGGCATCTACAGCGATGAACAGGTGCAGGCCTGGGGCGAAGTCAGCGACGCCGTGCATGAGGCGGGTGGTTTGATCTTCATGCAGCTTTGGCATGTGGGCCGCGTATCGCACCCCAGTTTTCAGCCCGACAACGCGCTGCCGGTTGCCCCGAGTGCATTACCCGTACCTGGCAAGACGTTCATTGTCGATACCGATGGTCACGGCGTCTGGGGTGATGTGCCGGTGCCACGAGCGCTGCAAACCTCGGAGCTCGCCGGCATTATCAGCGACTACCGCAAGGCTGCACGCAATGCGATGAACGCCGGAATGGATGGTGTGGAAATTCACGCGGGCAATGGTTATCTGCTGGATCAATTTATCAACAGTAACAGTAACCAGCGCACTGACCGTTACGGCGGCAGCCTGGAAAATCGTGCTCGCCTGTTACTGGAAGTGGTGGCTGCCGTAGTCGATGAGGTCGGTCCAGAACGCGTGGGCGTGCGTCTGACACCCATGGGGCGCTTCATGGGCATGGGTGATGAAACCCCTGAGGCTACATTCGGCCATATCGTGCGTTCGTTGAACCACTGGAACTTGGCCTACCTGCACCTCGTCGAGCCCGCCGTCGTCGGCACTGTAAAAGATGAGAACTTCGATCCGCGCTGGGATGCCATTATCGGTCAGTTGCGTGCAGCCTGGGACGGCGTACTGATGATCGCCGGCGGCTACGATCCAAAGACGGCAGAACAGGCGCTGATCGACGGCCGCGCGGACATCATCGCGTTCGGCAGGCCGTTTCTGGCCAATCCTGATCTGCCACGGCGAATTCGCGAAGGGTTGTCACTCAATGCGCCGGATCCGAGCACATTCTTTGGTGGCGACCAGCGTGGATATGTGGATTATCCGGTTCATTCCTGAGCTGTGACCGTTGTAATAGACCAAGCCAAAAGTCGGCCGCCACTGTGGCGGCTGACTTAATCTACGCCCGCCGCTAGCCTCCCACATCGCCCCGCCTCCTTAGCGCTACACTCACGTCATTGACGTACCACGCCATCGTTAGCAGGGAGCTCGACGTGCACCCAGGCAAAAGCAGACCCACGCCACCTATACAACACCAAACAAACACCCCACCCATCGTCCCATGCTGCGCAATCCTGCCTTATCTTGGGAACTCACCGATCTGCCCGGCCAATAGCCTTGACGGGAGGACCGTGTGACCACTCTCATCAAAAAATATAAATGGCCCGCCTTGTTGGCTGTCGCGCTTGCTGTGTTTTCGGCCTTGATATTCTTTTTAGTCAAATCCTACACCTACGACGCCTCCACCTATTTCGAATCCCGGGACTTCATCCGCCAACTCAAACAATCCGACGCCAACTGGAACGTCAAAATCCTGCGAAAGAAGATCGGCATCAATAACAACCTGTCGCTGACCCCGCCACCTGAAGCGGCCAGTCGATGGGCGCAGTTGGAGCAGCTCAACAATTCTGGTCCTTTGGCGGCCCTTTGGGCATCCAGGCGCCAGGGCTATGTGGAGGCGGTGAGGAACAAAAGCCTGCTGGTGGAGCAGTTCCAGCAACACAACACCCGCTTACGCACCGCTCTGGATGCGCTGCCACTTGCCGAGGACGACATCCAGACACGGCTCAGGGAGATGGACGCCGACACTCCGATAAACCGCCTAGAGATTGCCTCCAGTGTCCTTGACCTGACTCTGACAACGCTTGAGTACGCCCTTTATGTCACCTCGGACAAGGCCGAAGAAGTAAGGAGCCAGCTCAATGCGCTGGAGCAATACATGGCCCAACTGCCCCAGCCCTACCAGCCGTCCTTTACCACGCTGACACAACATGTCGAATCCATTATCCAGGAACAACCGATCGTCAATGACCTCATTGACCGCATCAGTGTGATCCCGGTCGCTCAAGAGCTGGACAGTATTAACGAGCTGTTGAACGAAACCCAACGCAGGACCGCCGAGACCGAACGCCAATATCACATCTATCTGGCTGTATGCGCCGGCCTCATGGCCATTTTGATGATCTACCTTGCTGCGCGGTTGGTTCGCAGTTCCGCGCTCATCACTCAGATTAACCAGGAACTGCAATTCTCCAATGAACGGCTGGAAGAACGGGTGGAAGATCGCACTCGCGAGTTGATGCAGGCCGAACGTGAGCTGGTGGAGGCGGCGCGAATGGCGGGAATGGCCGAGATTGCGACCAACGTGTTGCATAACGTGGGGAACGTTCTCAACAGCGTGAATATTTCGGCGGACCTGGTGACCCGCAAGTTGAAAAACAGCAAGACGCTCGGTCTGGGCAAAGCGGTAAAAATGATGAATGAGCATGCCGAGGATTTGGGCCGTTTCATTACCCTGGATGAAAAAGGCAAATTGTTGCCTCGTTATTTCAATGAGCTGGTCGAGTCCATCAATGCCGAACAGGGACTGCTCATTGACGAGCTGGCACAACTGACCAAGAGCATTGACCACATCAAGGAAATCGTCGCCACCCAACAAACCTACGCTGGCGCCGCGAGATTGATCGAGCCGCTCAATGTCAAGGATCTGTTCGAAGATGCGTTACGCATGAACGCAGGCGCGCTGAGCCGGCACCATGTCACGGTCATCAAGGATTTTCAGGACATCCCCACCATCCTGGGAGACAAGCACAGGTTGCTGTTGATCCTGATCAACCTGATCAGCAACGCCAAGTTCGCAATGTCGAATGTTTCCGGGCATCCGCGGGAAATCACGCTGGGGATCCAGATCGTCGCTGAGAGTACGTTACGCCTAAGCGTCAAGGATCGAGGCGAGGGTATTGCGCCGCAGAACCAGGCTCGAATCTTTAACCACGGGTTCACGACCCGCAAGGACGGCCATGGATTTGGCTTGCACAGCTGTGCTCTGGCCGCGGTTGAAATGAATGGTCGTCTCTACGCCCAGAGCGATGGGCCTGGTCAAGGGGCCTTGTTCACTCTGGAGATCCCGTTGGAACTGGCCAATACCTGAACCACTGGGGCGAGTTGGCTGCGTGCATAGCATCTTTCGGGTTGCGTGCGTGCAGCCAACTCGCCCCAGCGAACACGACCTTCTAGCGCTGCTATTTAGTGTTAGCCGATCGCTCGCTTCGGTTTCTGCGTACCGGCAACGCCGCCGCGTAAGCCAGCGCTTCCTCACGGGAAGCAAAGGAGCCAAGCCGGTCCACTTGGGTGCAGACCCGCCATGGGCCGCTGTTCACACTGAGTACGTCATAACCGTTGATGTGCACTTTCGTTAGCATCGCAGCACTCATAGTTACCTCCTGCCAGATAAACCTAAGGTACGCCCCTTACCTTACACTCAGTTGGCACCAGGGCATCAACCGGGCGTCGCAATTTCCCGGGAGCGGCATACTCGTCAGGGTGAGCCCGAACCCCACAACCTGTTCCACAACCCAGGCAGTTGCACCGGCTCGGTGCCGTCTTTGACGGTGCGAGCCAGCGCTGCTCGCTCAAGCGCCTGACGGTCGTCATAAAATGGCTTGGTGTCGGTCTTCACCCCAGTCGCCTGGGCAGCGTCGATCAGAATCTGCAGGTACTCCCGGGCGTGTCGCGCGGTGTAGCGATTGAGATCATGAAAGGTCACCACCACCGGAATGACCCCATCAACGGCAGGTATCTGCCCGACGGCGATACGTTCACGCACTTCGCTGAGCTGACGTATGAGGTTGATTCGCCGTCTCGGACTCGCCGTGATGCCCCAGACTTTGCCGTCGTTGGCACTCAGATCAGTGAGCAACATGTGCAGGCCATGGCGCCGATAGGCCTCGAAGGTGCGGGTGTCGAAGCTCCAGAACGGCGGCCTCACCAGCCTGGGAGCCGCCCCCGTGATAGCGGCAATGTCGGCGCTCCCATTGAGCAGCGACTGTTCCAGTTCATCTGGGCTGAGGAACCGGTGGTTGCTGTGCCCGGAGGTCGCGGTATGAAAGCCCAGCACATGCCCTTCCTGCTGTTCACGACGCATCACCGAACGCCCGATATCACTGCCACCGGCCCGCGACGCTCGAGTCTGCACAAAAAATACCGCCTTGATCCCCGGCTGCACCGGGTTTTGCGCCAGGGCATCGAGCACGCCCATGCTCGGGTTCCAGAAAGATGATGCGCTGGGCCCGTCATCGAACGTCAGCAGAAAGCGGATCGGCGGCTGCGTGCGAAGGCGCTGTTCGGTTTGCGCAGTCAGCTCGATAGGAGCGCCAATGCATCCCAGCAAAGCGCTGGCAAGGGCTACGAGAGACAACACCCTGGCGAAGATTTTCATTGTGTGCCTTTTATGGTGATCGCACTGACTCGCCTTCGATCCATGGCCCTTGGTGCCCAAGCCCAGCTTGGAGAAGGTTAACCGGGTTTGGTTCCCGGCCGCGAGCCTCGCCGCGCCCCCGATTTTGACCGTCTGGAGATCCGATGGAATTTTCCGCCCGCCTCTGCATCCATCCGTATAGAACTAATTAGGGAGGATTTATGGGCGGGCCATCGCTTTACATCATCGACTACATGCTCCATGGCGAGCCCAAGTCATTCATCATTCGTGCAGAAGTGATGAACAATTCCGAAGCCTGGCATTGGGCCAGTTGCGACGCGGGTGTCGGGCGCATCCCCAAATTCGGAAGGGAAAAGGTTAAGCGGGTGTCAAAACCACTGGCAGAAAAATACGGTATTACCGACGTGCGCTGGCGAGCCAGTGTCGCGCCGGCCTGGGTAAAAGAGTCAGGCTGAGTCCGCAACCCCTCTTTGGCGCACCGGCCGTCCGGCCGTGCGCCGTTTTCTTCGCCAGACCCGAAATAACTCAACTACGCTTAATTATCGGTACAACCCGCTGCTGGCGGGTTTTGTGCTGCCCTATACACACTCAATGGAGGTGCGACATGTCTGAAAAAGAGTCCATCACCACCGTGCTCACCTTGCTGGAATCGCGTCAGGCGCGATTGGCGGCAGCCTGCAAAGAAATCGCTGACTGGGTCGACCATCAGGGCGGGCACCCTACCGCCGTGCGCATCCGGGATCGTCTCAATGACATCGAAAAAGACGCCCCCTCTATCCAGAGCGCGCTGACGTCCCTCAAGCCCGCCGAGCGACCATTGCCCAAGTTCCGCTAACGCATTGCGCTGCACAGATTCTTCCCCACGCTCTACCGGTTGGAAAACCGATGGAACGCGGGCGTTCTTTGCGCCTCGATATGGATATGTATCGGAGCAAAGCCGCTAGAGGGAGAACACCATGTACGCCAGAATCCTGCTGTTGATCGCCTGTGCCTGCCCTGCCGTCGCCATGGCGCAAGGCTGCGATGTAATCACTCGGTCCCAGAGCCAGGCGATACCGAAGATCGAAACCCATAGTTGTTACGAATACAAAGGCGTGCCAGCCGAGGCGATTGGCTGGTCGTGCAGCAACGAAAGCAAAGGTGCACTGAGCACTGAAAAGAACCAGGTCGAACGTTGCGCCCAAGGCTATGTAGCGACGTGCCAGGCCCGGCTGACTCAGGAATCCCTGGCCAATCCGCACTCAACCAGCAAGGACCGTGGCGGCGAGTCAGCCAACATCCCTGACGATGCGCAAGTCACCCGGTACTACTACAACACCGAGCAACTGGCGCAAGCACAGAAAGATTGCGAAACCACCGGTGGGCGCTGGAAAAACCAATGAAGGGTCCCTAACCTTTGCTGTGCTCTGGCGACGACGGGCCTTCCTTCACACCGCGAGGGCCGGCAACGCCCCAGATGACCAGGCCCACCACAGGCAAGATGATCAACACCAGCGCCCATCCCGCCTTGGTCCCGACAGTCTTGTCACTGCGAAAGACACTGATGATCGCCCACAGATCCACAAGCAGCAAAAGCACCACAACGCCGATCCAGAAATAGCTGGCTAGTTCAGACATGGTCCAATCCTCTTAAGGTCTATGGTTTAGGCACACCCCCTGACGGTCCGTTCAAAGAATCTGCCATCGCGTCCCCCCGCCCGAACTTGCGTCTATCCACGCTCATTCAGATAGGCGACCCACCGTTCATAAGCGTCATGCTGGCGTTGGACGGCCTGCTCCCAAATCACCCCGCTCGTTTGATGTGCGTCGACGAGCGCCATCATTTCTGAGGTGGCCGCGTCCAGTTCCACGAGAAGCTCGTGGGATTTGATTTTGAAGTCTTCAACCGTGGTCATGTCTTCTCACTTCCCCTCTACCCGAGGTTGGCTATCCACCCAACATGGATACGTTTTTTCCAAGCTGATTCAGTCGAGGCGATGATCGGTTTAATGCCCAGTCCTGACAGATAGCGAGTGCAGGCTTGAAATGAAGTTCAGTCTTTCGCCGATTGCCGCGGTCGTACAGAGAGGCCCCGGTAAAAACTGTAGTGGACAGTCCGTATGACATCGGGCTCAAATATTGCAGTTATATTTCAATTTAATGACAGTCACGGATTGAGCAAGGCCATGAAAATTCGAGCGACCGTCATCTGCGAGGAAGATCGCCACATCTTGCTCGTGCGCAAGGCCAACAGCCGCTGGACATTGCCTGGTGGAACCGTTGAGCGCGGCGAAACCCATGCTGGGGCGGCACTACGCGAGTTGGCAGAAGAGACCGGGCTGGACGCGCACAACCTGCTTTATCTGATGCGCATCAGCGACGGTGAAACCGAACACCACGTGTTCGAAGCCGCGGTCACCGATTCAAAGACCGCCCGGCCACAGAATGAAATCAGCGACTGCCTCTGGCATCCGCTGGACGCTATCGCGCAACTGCAAATGAAAAAGGGCACCCGGGAGATTCTCGAGGCATTTCGGCGCAGGTTGTGAGCGCAGCTTGGATAAGGTGGTTTGACGGAGCAGAAACAAACAAGGGTTTGCATTAGCTTTCGCTCGCAAACCCTTGATTTTAGATGGTGCCCGAAGCCGGAATCGAACCGGCACGCCCTTACGAGCGGGGGATTTTAAGTCCTTAGTGGAAGTCAATCAGGCCGTGGCGTGCAATAGGTTTTCTGGTCCGCAATTAACCTAAAATCATTGCTATATCAGCCAATGTTTCCGCATCCCCTAAAATGATTGCGGACCGGAAATTACCCCCATTGCATCCCGAAACAGCCTAAATTTTATTAGCCATCTGGCCATTCCTTTATGCCGATCTTGCATAAATCCCCACCCTCCTGCGGCGTTCTGCCGACCGAACACCCTTACCCCGAACTGCTACGCTTATTTCTCCGAAGTAGGAGTCGCCAATGCAAAATCTCGACCTGCTCCCATCATTGCTTTCGAAGATCAACGAAAACCAGCGTGCCCTGGAAGCAGCCATCATGGAGCTGACCAATTGGGTAGATAGGCAAGGATCGAATCAGGTGGCCGCCAATGTGCGGGGAGCCTTGGCGACCTTGGACCTAAATGAAGAATTCATCAAAATGAGCCTGGCAGTAATGATGTCATCCGACTGAAAGGCCGCAGCTCGTCGCCCAGCCCTCGCCCGAATCATCGCCCCTCGATTACTGTATATCCAAACAGTATTCAGCAAGCGAACCCCAACCATGAACTTCGAACAGGCGAAAGCGCTAAGGCTCAAGCATTGGCGAGACACCCTCGATGACCACGATTTTCGGATGCAGTCTCCGGAGAGACATAGATCCACGCTACATGAGATATCAGCCCGACTGGTTGAAGAAGGCCTGATCGACCAGCTAGACCAGTTCGACATGGACGAGATGGCGAACGCTGCCTATTGGCTGGCCGTGGAGGAGTTGCAGGCATGTCCGATCCTCTACCGTCCGTCCTACGGCTATGACGTGGTGCCGAAAGGCGGCGGCCCTAGGTTTGGGAAAGTCTTTCATTCCATTTTGACGCTCGACAACAACCGGGGAAGCAAACTTCAACCCTATGACGGCAAGGTATGCCGGGATGGGACGGGCTTAATGCTGAAGTTCAGCTACGCCAATACCACTGGTCGCATCGATGGGCTGACCCTTACCCTGGATGACGGTCGGCAATTCGATCTGGTTGCGACAGAACGGATGGTCGAGGGCGTGGTGTACCCGGTCACACAGGACCCAGATGTGTACCGCTGGATGCTAGATGTGGTCCAGGTGGCTATGGAGAACAAGCACTTTTCAATTATGGAAAAGGTCAGGCCGTTTTTTGAGATGGCAAAGTTCCTTCCGTGCTCGGCATGCCAGGACCACTTTGGTAAGCGGGACGACTGTGCGGCTTGCGGTGGACTCGGCTTCACGCCGAAGCCTGAACCGCCCAGCTACACTCTAAAGCCGGAGGAATGAACATGTGCGGACGACTCTCCCAGTACACGGGCATTCACGACTTCGTGGCGGCACTGAGCATGCCGAACGCGGTGGTGAACGCAGTCGGTGACCAGCCGCTGGAACGGTATAACGGCGCACCGTCGCAACAGCTCGCTCTATTCCACCAGGAAGGCGACATCCTGCATGCCGACCTGGTCCGCTGGGGTTGGCGACCACACTGGGCCAAGGACCGCGCCGCACCAATCAATGCCCGGGTCGAGAAAGTCGCCCACGGCCCCTTCTACCGGGCGATCTGGCCGAACCGCGCTATCACGCCGATCAATAACTGGTTCGAGTGGGTCGATGAGGGTGGGCCGAAGAAACAGCCCTACCTGATCCGCAGGCGGGATCATGCCCCCATATTCTGCGCGGCCATCGGCCAGTACCCCACCGGTGACCATGAGCCAGATGAGCACGACGGCTTCGTGATCATCACCGCCGACAGCCAGGGCGGTATGGTCGACATCCATGATCGGCGACCGGTTGTGCTGGACGCAGACCTTGCCCGGGAATGGCTCGACCCGGCCACGCCCAAGGAGCGGGCTGAGCAAATTGTCTTGCAGCAGGGTGAGCCGGCCGAGGCCTTCGAGTGGTTCAAGGTGGACCGCGCCGTGGGCAACGTGCGCAACCAGGGCCCTGAACTGATCCGCCCTATCGCTGATTCACTTCCCTGACATACGCCTGGCAGGCTGCCAGGGCAATCAACCCCCGGTCGCCGGCGTCGGTGATGGCGATAATTCTTTGAGCATGCGCTGGGTCAAGTTGGGCTCGACGGGCTCCATGAACCATGCCGACGGCGCCGGCGGTGGCAGGCACTCCGTTGCAACTGGCTGGATCCTCGGCAAGGAGGACTGACAGCCGCAAATCAGCAGTGGCAAGGCGATCGCGCAGGCGAGTCTGGTTCGTTTGAGCATCGCTCAGTTCCTTGTGGTGGGTTTGGTCGTTGGCGGTCAGCCGCTGTTCCAGGGCTAGACGCTTGCCCTGCTCCGCCTGAACCTGGGCTGAGGCCGCGCTGCCGATTTTGTCCAGGTCGGATTGATGCAGGCCGGCCTGCTCCGCCAGTTTCATCCCGTAGCGCCAGTCCTGAACCTTCCATGTCGCGCTCATGGCCAGGATCATCGCCACCGCCACACCGGCGATCAGCAGCTTCAGCGTGGCGGGATTCATGGGACGTCCTTGAAGAAGATGTGGTTGCCCAGGCGGAAGGTCTCGGTTGCGTCCTTCGCCCAGGCCGGCGGCTTCGGCATGGTAGTGGCGTAGTAGTGGGTCGCGCCTTTGGTGATGTCGGGCTCCTGGCCGGAGATCACCAGGTCCGCCGCCCGCTGGGCCTGGGCGAACTGCTTCGGCGGGATCGGCTTGGCGCCGCTGAGGTGCGGATAGTTCGCGTCGTTCTTGTTCCAGCAACTGAACTGGTACGGCTTCAGGCAGACGCCGGCATAGCCTTCACCCCACCAGGACTTGGCCTTACCATCGTTCACGCGGTTGCGGATGACGCAGGCCACGGCCACCTGGCCAGCAAAACTCTCACCACGAGCCTCACCCCACAGCGTGCGCGCGAGGATGTCCCGATCTTTCTCGGTTGCAGTCATAACTGTTCTCCGGGCAAAAAAAATCCCGCTCGATGGCGGGTTACTGTGTTGGGTGAGCGCTAAATGGCTTCTGCCACAAGGCTCTCTGGCATTGGCGGTTGCTCAGCAGCTGGCATATTGAGTCGAACATCGATCCAGCTGTTGAGGGGAACGTCCATTGGCGCGCCTGGGCCCGGGATCATTTCCCCGTCGTCAGAGAGCGTCCAGCGCTGCTTGAACAGCTTTATTGTGACAGTACCGTCTGTGGCCTCTTCACTGACGCTCATCCCCAAGGTACGCCCCCCATCTGGCGAGCAAGGGTCCTGTGTACGCCACCCTTCCAACGCCAGGCCCAGGGCACCGGTGATGCGATATTCGCCGATGGATATACGCTGCACGTTCACACCCCGCGCCTCGTCGTTCGCCACGCCCCAATCCCCAGCGGCCTCGAAAGTCTGCTCCAACAAGTCGCCGCGCAGACTTCCCGAGACGCTGGCAACACGGACGATGGGCGAAGCAGCGGACAGCGCACCTCCCGATCCTCGAGTGGTATTCGCCGTATGGTAAATCTCATTCCAGGTGCTCCAGCCAGAAGCGCCGGTGATACGACGGAAACCTATTTTATCGGCGGCATAATCGATGGCGAGCTGCGTGCCATAGTTGCCATTGGCATCGTTGGCTAATGCCAAATTTAACAGCGAGCCGAAGTTACTAAAGGTCGGACGACCTACCGTGCTGCTGGTGTATCGATAGATGCCAGTCTGAGAGATCGGCGTGCCGTTAATGTCGGATGTCGCGGGAATCCCAGTGGTGAAACTGGCACCAAGACCAAACGCCCCCACTAACATTACGTTGCCTACGGCGGTACCGGTGTTTGCTGTTGCGGATGTCCCCAGGCCCAAGCCAGTTCGAGCCAATGCCTGCGTGTTACCGCCGGTGCCGCCCTTTTCCACTGGCACGACGTTTTCCACCGCCACAGCACCGAGACCAAGGCCGCCCCGTGCCGTCGCCTGAGTAGATCCTCCTGTGCCGCCCTGCGCTACGCTGAGCGCAGTGGTGAGCGCGGACAGTGAGGTGATATCGGAATTCGACCCGGACTTGGCTGCATTCAAGGTGGCTCTGGCGGCGTCATCGTCAGCGTCGTTAAGCATTCCCTGGATGAAGACTGAAAGATCATCGATCCCTGTTCCGCCCTTGCTCGTCGGCAAAATGTCGTAGTTCCCAGTCGTACCCAGCGCCGACAACTTAGCGCCGTAGGTATTCACGATCGCTCGCAATTGATCGGCAGAATCCTTGACATAGCCCTGCATCGGCGCCAATGCGTAGGCGCCAGCCGCTTCGGATGCACCTTGATACGGAGGATCTATAGCGAGCGCGGTGTCACTTGCCACGTTGATAATTTCGTACCAGCCGCCGTCGGGCCCTCGGAACGCATCACCGACCCGGCAATTAACGATAAACGCGGTGCCGGAACCGATCACGGAATTGGAATTTAGGGTGACGGAAACCGTCCCAGCTTTATACCAGGGCATAGAAAATCATCCTTTAAAGTTTTGCAAATACGGCGGGGAGAAAGAAGGAGAACGGATTGTTTGAACCTACAGTTAGCGCGTAAAGATTCCCGCCAGAAAAATCCCACCAGCAAGAAAGGGACCTGCTGAAAGGGTCATCATTAAGCATCGGCATGCTGAAAGTGTTTATCAGCATGTACTCACCAGCCGGAAAATTGAAGTTAACTCGATAATAATTCCGGGGCTGGCCTTGAGCCGTGGCATCTGTTTTTACGTAGGTCCAGTTCTGAAACGACCGGGTGAACCTGGCATAGGGAGTGCCGCTATCGAACAGCAACTTCGAGTTTCCATCCCACAACCTCATGCCGAAGCTGGCAAGCGCGGTGGCTGCGAAGCCGCAGGCGAAGTAAGCCCCGTTTGGCTGCAGCGTGTTCTCGTCATAAGCTCGAACATAGAAGCCGGTCCAGGCCCCAGGCGATCCAAGTACACGCATTAAACACAGGCCGGCAATCCCGCTGCTGCCAGCGGGGCGGATGAAAACAAGCGGTGGCTCTTGGCTTGTGATTGTTCGCGGAAACGAGGTGACCGACCCAAGCCCGGATTCCTGAGTGGGTTGGTAGGTTCCCTTGGCCAAAACTACGAGCCGCGTAAACTCAGAATCAACGGTCACTACGTTGCTGTCGTTTGTGAACTCCAATCCATATGCCATTAGGAAAACCTTATTACAATTAACCGCATTGTCGAACTGGTCGTGCTGCTGAACTGCTCCCTGCCTCGCATATAGCTATAGACCCGTACCGCGCCTGCTATAACTTCGGTCTCCAGTTGCATATCTACGCTCACGTTATAGCTACCAATTGGCACAACGAACGCGGCGCCATTCGTAGGCGTAAGCCCGGGCACAGAGATGGTCTGATAAGTCGCAGCGTTCGACCCTGTGACCACTCCGCTATATACAACCCGCATCGTGAATGACGACGGATCGAGAGTGACATTGCCATTCTCGTCCCGGATTTCCAGCCCAAAGCTCATGCGGATAGATCTCCAAGCTGGACCCGTTTCACACCGTTCTGGTCGTAGACCTTGATCGCACGGTTGGTCATGGTCAGGCGTCCGCCACCAGGTGCAGGACCGTTGAACTCGAGGTTGCCGGCCTTATCCAGTCGCCAGCCCTGCGTTCCAGCAACGTAGTTATCGGATTGCAGGTACTGGCCGATCTTCAGCATCGTGATGCTGCCGTCCTGGATGAATGCCGAGTTCATGAACACCTGGCCGCCCTGCACTGCAAACGGCACCGAAATGGCGCCGCCGGCTATGGTATTGACGATCGCGAACCGATCAGCGCTGACAAGGAACTGGCTTTGCAGTCCGGCGGCAGTGTTCTCGATACCCAGCCCGATACCAGCAGCCACGTACTTTCCGTCAGCCGTTAGCTGCATCTTCACGGACCACATCGTGCTCAGCTTGCCGCTAGTGTCCGCATAAGCCGTGGCCGTTTCCTGTATCGCCGCCGTGTTGTCGCCGACGGTGGCGGTGAGCTGATCAATCTTGGTCGCCGTGGCTGACTCGTTTGTGGCAACTACCTGCTCAAGCGTGGTCAGATTTGCTGAGTTCTCACCTATCCGCGCATCGAAAGTGGTCACCCGACGGGCCATGGCCTCATTTTCAGAAGCCCGAACACTGCTCTCCGAAGCAATCGCCGCCGTGCTGGTCCATCCCTTCAGCGCATCTGCGAGCTCACCCTCTCCGTTATCATCACGGTAGGAAGCCCTCAGAGCTTGGAAAGCCGTGGCCTGAGCTGTGACAACACCGTCAATTTCGGTGATGTCAGCGGTGTTAGTGGCCACCTGCTGCGCCAGACCGTTTGCCGTCTCGACCGACTGGCCGACATCAATCCAGTAGGCGGTGTTCGGTGGTGGCGTCTCGATCGGAACCTGGACTTTCGCCTGATAGATGCGGCCATCTCCGACAACCATTTCTCCTGGCTCATACACTTCAGCCGGCTTGTAGGCCGACAACCCATCAAGCGCATTGATCTGGTCCTGAAGGCCGGGAATCTTATTGATTTCATCCAGAATGTCCTGACCGAGCTCTGTCTCGCCGATTTGACCGGCGATCATGTCCAGGATCGGCCCCGCCTCCGAGCTCGACTGCCCCTGGACCCCAATCCCAACCGGATACCATGGTCCGATGTTGCCGATCCGATCCACCAGGCGCGCCCAGAAATAGAAGGTCACGCCAGCGGCCAGGCCCAGCAGGGAGAAATCGCTTTGTGGGTATGCCAGATCAGTGAGCTCGGTCGATGCCTCCTGATCCGTGGTTGGCCCGTACCAAATCTCCGTGCGCTGGGTGTCGCTCGATCCCTCGGGGAAACCCCATTTGAGATATATCCCGAACAGCAGCGGCGTTGCCGTCAAGAACGACACTGCCGGCGGCAGGCCATCCTTGCCCGCGAGTTCGGTCAGCACAGAGTTACGCCAGATCGACGAGATGTCGAACGCACTCACGGCACGGACCCGGGCAACGTAAGCACCCGCATAGATGCCCACCACGTCTACGTTGGTCGAGCCGGTGCGCTGCACCTTGATCCAGTTACCGCTGTCCTTACGCCATTCGATGTCATAGGCAACAGCCCCCTCCACCGCCGGCCAACTGATTGTCATAGTGGCCACCGCCAACCCCTGAACAACAGAGGAGACCGAGGCGACTGTAACGCTCGCAGGCGCCGGGACCACGGTGATAGGGATCACGCTGATTGGCCGGTCCTCAAGGCGTGCGCCGGTGTCGATGTGCGCAAACTTGCTCGGCTCGTACTGCAGGGCACTGATTTCAAAGTCGCCCTCGGTGGTGCGCTTGGTCCGCAGCACGCGGTAGAGCGGAATCGCCAGGTCGTCAGCGTCGAGCGCCCACTGAAGCTGCGCCCGCGGCGCTTCGCTGTAGGCGACGGTCACGGTCACGGCGCGGCCGGCGACACTCTGTACTGTGCGACCTTCGGCGCGGCCGCCGGGCAGGTTGATGATCAGTCGGTCGCCAACCTTCGCCAGGGTGTCACGGTCCAGCGTCACAACGCGACCGGCAACGGCTGAGATACGCCCGCCAATCTCCCGGCCAGCCAGCAGCGAATCGGCCACAGGGATGATGTGGCCCGGGAGCGGAAGTACGCCCTCCATACCTGTCTTGAAGGTGACGGTGCGGTCCAGGTTGTTGCTCAGGATCGCCCACTTGCCCCGGCGCTGGGCCTCGGATGCGCGGGTGCAACCGATGGCGCTCAGCTCGGTTGGCCGGTCCCCGTAGCGGCGCTGGAGGTCCAGATCCGAAAACGGAATGACGTCGGTGTCGTAGTTGTTCGCCGGGTTGTCGTAGCTGACCAGGGCCCGGGTGTAGCGGGTCTTAGCCGAGGCGCTGCCGTAGGAGAATTTCCCGTCGATGACGTTCGCCCGGGTGAAGACATAGTCGAAGTCCTGGGCGCGCGGCATGTCGGCCTGCATGATGAGCTGGCCCTGGGCCCAATAGGTCATCCCGCGGTAGATGCCGGAGATATCCCGCAGCAGCGTCCAGGCGTCGGCCTTGCCCTGCAGGTTCATGTCACAGAGGAAGCGCGGCTCGGTACCGCCCAGGCCATCGGGCACCAACTGGTCGCAGTACTGGGCGATCCGGTACAGCTCCCACTTGTCGACCATGAACGTCTTGATGCGCTTGCCCAGGCCGAAACGATCCTCGGTGCAGATGCCGTAGGTGATCCACGCAGGGTTGTTGGTCCAGGCCAGCTTCATGCTGCCGTCCCAGGTGCCGGTGTAGGTGCGGCTGATCGGGTCGTAGTTGCTCGGCACCTGCCATTTCCGGGCCTTGCACTTCACGGTGACGGCCGGAATGTTGGTGAACTGCTCGGCGTCGAACTCGATGTACAGCAGCGCGGTGTTCGGATACCGAAGCTTGGCGTCAATCACCTCAGTGAAGCCAGCGATCAGCATGGTGTCTGCGATCTTGTTGCTGTTCTGGTTGGCTGTCAGACGGCGCACGCGGATCTGCCAGCCGGTGGTGGCCTCGGGCAGGTCAACACGCTTGGAGCGCTCATATCGGGTGGTGGTCTTGCCGTCCACAGCATCGGTCAGAACTTGCTGATAGGCTCCGCCGTCGGTAGCCACGTCGATGGCGTACTCGATCCGGTAGCCGCCAATGTTGCCTTGGTCGTCCTGGCGCTGGAGCGCGGGCCAGGCGAACCGCAGGCGCACGGCAGACAGTTGGATGTTCGTGACAGAGCGAACCCAGGCCGCATCGCTGCGAAGCTCGATGTTCAGCGAGGTCTCGTTCTCTACCGACGGAATCCCCGGGATGTAAGTCTGATCGACCGATCCGGAGCGCCAATCCCACTTCACGTTCGGGAAGTTGACGTTGCCGCTGGCATCGTTGATGGGGGTGTTGTCGAGAAAGATGTTCGCTGCAGTGGGAGCCTCCTCAAACTCGCCCTCGCCCACGGCGATCAGCAGCTTGGCAATGTTCGTGGAGCGCAGGTTGTCGCTGGCCTCGGTCGGGGACTTGGGCTTTTTGTCTCCGCCTTTCGCGCCGTGAATATCGATCTTGCGTGCTGCGCCCATGCTTTCCTCCAGGCGAAAAAAACCACCTCATGGGTGGTCTGTGTATCTGTACAGCGTGGATGAAATGTCAGTAACCCCACGGCTCTCAGCGGTAGTAGCGTTGCGCTTTCAAAAACAAGGAGCGGTCATGTCAATCAGAAGCCTCGCTGGAAACCTTCCGAAAGACCCAGATAACGCTGGTTCCGTACTCGGCTGGGGTGTCGTGCAAGGCTCTCCGTGGCGGTTCGTCGATATCTACGCCTCGAAGGATGCGGCTGAAGCCGAGGCCAAATCACGCGGGCCTAGATATCGAGTCGAATACGGCTCTCACCGGCTGGGCTCTGACGATTTTATGGGTGGCTTGGAAGAGCCTTTGCTGGGTCATTCAAGCTGAAACCCATGCGGCAGTTGCCGGATATCAGGGCAGCGGTAAGCCCGGGCTTGCCGCGATACTTCCTCGTGTAGCCGCCTGGCGATATGCATTTGCCAAAGAAGCGCTCGCGGTGGATCTCATGCCCGTCATCCAGAACCGAAACCACCGCTTCGTCGCTGCAAATCAATCCGCCTTCAAGCCGGTGCAGGCCGTGGATCGTGATGCTGTAGGTGACTTTGCTCATGCCTTGTCCTCCGCGTAGATGCTCGCGCTGATGATCATCCCGCCCCACCGGCGCTCGCCAATGCAGATCGGCACGGGGTTACCGCTTGCCGTGGTGTTCTTGGCGCTGCCAAAGGCGTAGGACGGAGCATTCTCGGGGCCGGCGCTTTGCTTGAGTCCAGAGGCCTGGGGGCTGAGCATCTGGATGACGCCGCCGGCAACGAGAGCAATACCGACTGGCGCCAGCGCCTGGAAGCCAGGGATAAACGACGCGGCAATTAATACGGCGCCGATGATGGTCTGGAGAAGTCCGGCGCGCTTGCTGCCAGAAATAACAGGGACAATCCTGATTTCCTCGGTACCGCCCAGCGCGAACTCCTTCTCAGCCACGTTCTTCCGATTGCGGAAAATGGCAAACCGCATTCCTCTCCGCTCAAGATCCTTGATGGCCGTCTCGAAGCCTTCGATTGTGCATTTCAGCGCCTTGAAGGCCTCGCCTACCGATTTACTACCAAGCTCGCGCCGGTGGACCCTGCCAAACAATTTGATCAGCGGACCTGACAACAGGATGGTGGTCATTGTTTGATGGCTGGAAGTGATTGCTGACATGGTTTTCTCCGGGCATGAAAAAGCCGCCCGGAGGCGGCCTTGTGTACTTCGTTTCGATTTACAGACAGCTTTTCACCGCCTGCTCCATATCGCTACGCCCATAACCTGGCGCCCAGGCCATGCGCTGGTACAGCTTTACAGCGCTGCCCTTGGACGTCTTGCGGATGCTCAGCAATTCGTCGGTCATGTTGTTGGTCGCAGCAATCAGCCGATAGCCATACTCCGTCTCGGACATGGTCACGTCGCTGCGCGCGTCCTGCCATCTCGGGAGAACGCAAAGCGCGTACCGCTTCGGGTCCTTCCCTGTACTGGCCGAAATGCTGGGATCCTTCGACTCCAGTTCGCCAGGGGAAACACACCCCGCCAGCAAAGCAATAGCTACCGCGCCTACGAACAATCTCATGAGGTCACTCCTGTGGAAGATGGCTACAAGATATCACTGTTTGCCGCTGTACGAATCCGCAGTAACGCCTCGCCTCGCTCCGATAGTAGCCTCTTGCCCTCATGCAACGGATTTCCCAGTCCTTCGCCTGCAAGCCCAAGGACTGGGATTGCGCCAATCTCGGCGCGTTTATGACCTGGAGGTCACCGATGAGCAAGATCCCACTATCGTCGTTTGAGGCTGGCGTTATGTCCGCTCTTGGAGCGATATCCCTCTACCTGCGGTCTCGTCCTGATTACGACCAAGCCGAACTTACCAAGTATGTCGACTTTTTCAAAAATACCCGCCAACCAGACGCGGAGTCTTCGGCATTCAATCTGCCGCTTGACGCGGTTGGCGGCGACCTGAGCAATGTGCAGGAAGCGATAAAAGCAGGCGCTGGCTCTAAGCCGATGTAATTTCCGGCAGCGCATTGTCGCGAATCGCAACCCCGACAATGCGCACTTTACCGTCCTCCGTCACTTCAAATGGCTGACTCATAACTATCTCCCGCGGCCATGCCGCTTTATGTGGTTGGTGGTGCATCTTTGTGCCTGAGAATCAGGCGTGTTCGGTCGAGCCAGGGCCCGCCGAAGACGATGATCTCGCTCGGGCGCCCGTACAAATGGTGAAGCAAGAACGGCCCGGGACCGAAGGTCTCGGACTCTTCGCCGGACAGCGCCGGATCCGCGCCGAGGAATATCCCTGCATGGTTCGGGTGAACCGTCCGGCCCACCTCCATCACGATCATGTCGCCGCGCTGTGGCTGGTCGACCCGGCAAAAGCCTGCGGCCTCGTAGTTCGCCTCGTATAGGCTGGCGTTGTCCCTATTCTCCCACCAGCCGTCGGAACGCTTGAAGGCTTCGAACTCAAGCCCCCACTCGCGCTTGTACCAGTCGGCGCAGACCTGCCAGCAGTCCCAGGCGCCGTGGACAAACGGGCGCTTGAGCAAAGGTGTATCACCGGTGGGCACCACTGTCCGCAAGTCACCCTCCGGCCAGCTCAGGATGTGCCAGGGCAAGGCCGTGGCCTCGCACATCGCGAGGTCCCGTGGCGATGGCCGGCTGGTGGCGTCCGGATGGGAGTGAACGATGCCGATGATCTCGCCCAGGTCTTCCGCCGCGGCATAATCCTCTGGAGCGATGCAAAACTCCTCGTTGGGCTCGGTCGCGGTGTTCTTGCATGGGAAGTACTGCTGTTTTCGGCCCAGGGCCAGCAGAAGCCCGCAGCACTCTTTCGGATATTCGGCTGCCGCGTGCGCCTGGATCGCGCTCAAAATGTGTTTGCGCATGGTCAGCTCCGGGCGATCAGGGAAACGGCAGGGAACCCACCAAATGGCAAGGCATTGCCCTCGCCAAAGCGCGGAATGCATCCACGGCCCAGCGTGGCATCGCATTCGTCGAGCTCTGGGTTATCGGTGACCACTCCATCCTTCGTCACATAGGGGCCGGTGTAGCCGCAGTTCGGCCCACGGTAGCCGCCGGTCAGGCACCAATGGCACAGCGTCGTAGCCTGGCGCCCGATGGACTCCCCGCCCACGTCGCCCGGGCTGGCAAGCTCCCAGGTGACCGTCTCCCCGTCCTCGTTCGTTTTCTGGTCGATGTACCAGACCTCGATCGTCTCCTGGGTTGGGTCCGCCTGCGGATTGCCGCCGGGGAAGTTCTCGGCGTCCAGGTATTTGCCCAGCGTGTGGCGCATGGTCAGCTTGAAATCCGCCAAGTCCTGGAATGCCAGGCAAAGCGCGGTGATCCGGCCGTTGACATTGCCCACCGATAGCGAGGGTCGAACCGCAGTGCCGTCGCCGTTCGCCTCTATGCCGTCGATTTGCATCGGCCAGGCGCTGTACTCGTTGCCCTGCCAGTAGATCGGCTTGGCCGGTAGCTCATCGGCTGCGGCGCCGGCGGCGATCAGCTCGGCCTCGGTGTGCGGGATCGCGTGCCCATGGAAGCGCAGCACGTCAGCACCGTAGTCGGAGCCGTCCAATTCGAAGAGCAGCACTTCGCTGCCAGGTTCGAGAACCTGGATATCACTGATCAGCGGCATGGTTGCCCCTTATGGTTGGAAGGCCCGGTTGAATGTGGCCGTGAGCTTGAAGACTCCGCCCCCAACAGGGGTGGGAGTGGGATTCACGCAGGAAAATAGGCCAAGCTGACCCAGTGGCGTTGTCCAGAGGAAAGCCTTGGCGCCGGCATGGCGGTCGAGAAAGTCCATGATCTCCTGCACCCTGGCGCGTGACCCGGTGTAGGTGATCGGATAGGAGTCTTCCTTGTTATTCGGCCCATCGCCGGCGATCTGCTTGTAGCCGTCGCCGAACTGCGCAGTACGCACCCGATAAGTGATCTCGGGTGCGTCTCCGTGCTGGGTGGGCCAGGTGAACATTTCGATAGCCATCAGCCCCTCCCGTTGATAACGCGCCAGATGGCGCCGCCTGGCTGCAGGCCCCTGGAGATAGCCGTTTCGGCTTCAACCTTGGCTGCCTGCTGGATACCCTTGCCCAGTTGCGTGGTGTCTTCCGTGGTGGTCGCGCCGCCGTCACCGGTGGTCTGCACGGAAACAGCCACTGGGAAGTTGTAAACGTTCCCACCGCCACTGCCGCCACCACTGATTGCTCGGACACCCAACTGGCCGCCGGCCGTTCGGGTTAGCGGCATGATCGCCTCCTCGCCGGCCTCACCCATCACGCCAATACCACCGCCGGCCATGCCGAACGCTGTCGGCTTGCTGACGATGGAGTTCGTGAAGGCAGCGCCATTGGCAAACATCTGCACGCCGCCCGACCATGCCCCGCCCTTGGCCTGAATGCTGCCAGGGGTGAAGCCTGATAGGTCGCCGGAATACCCGGCCTGGGTTGAGCCAGCAGATGACGCGCCACCGCCGAAGTAGGACCCGGCAGCCGAGGCAGCCAGACCGAACAGAGCACTGAGCCCTTCGGATGCCGCGGTCCTTGTCGCAATTCGCGCCATGTCAGCCAGAACCGACTTGGTGAAATCCCCGAAAGAACCCTTGCCCGTAATGGCGAAGTTGACGATCGAATCCTCCATGGAGCTGAAGGCGTTGGTGAACAGGTCCCGCGTCTGTCCGGCGACGTTGCGCGCGCTTTCCAAGTAGTTGCTGAAGGCCGAAGTTGCACCCTTGCGCCAGTCGCCTTGAGCCTCAGACATCTGCTCGTAGTTGCTGAGCACTGTTTCGCTCAGGTCCTTCTCGCTTTTATTGATGGCGTCCAGCTTGGCCTGGTATTCCTCGGCGCTCATGTTGCGCGACTTGTCCGCCTTGTCGCGCGCCAGGTCCAGGCGCTGCTGGTTGGCACGATCGGCAATGCCGTTGAGTTCGCCGTTGATGGCGTTCTCCCGGTCACCACGGCCCACACCGTCCGCTGCACGGCTGCCAGCACGGCGCAGGGCGACGTTCTGCTGGTCCAGGGCATCGGTGTAGCTCTTGATGGCCTGGGCCTGCTTGGCGAGCCTGCCCTGCTCGTTGGTGGCGATTACTTCGAGTTCGCTATCGGCCTGCTTCTGCGCCTTGACCATGTTGGCCCGGGCGTCGGCGATCTTCTGGTCCAGCTGGATGCGCTGGGCCGCAGATGTGCTGGCCTTGCCCTTTGTCGACTCGAGCGCAGCGATTTCGGCCTGGTAGGCCGCCGTGACCTCATCCCGCTCATTGCCGATCAAGGCTTGGCGCTTGAGCAGGTAGTCTTCCTGGGTGACCAGGCCGGCCTTTTGAGCCGCCTCCAGTTGCTTCTGGGCGTTCTTGTACTCACCGAGGATCAGCGAAAGCTGGTTCTTCGAGTCGTTGAACTCGGTCAGGTTGACAGCGGTAGTCGCCGCTTTGGGATCCTTGTTCTTGTCCCGGATGTTCTGAATCGTCTTCGTGACGACTGCTTCCTGGACCAGCGGGTCATTCGGATTGGCCTTGCGCAGCGCCTCGACGTCCCGCTTGTACTCCTTGATCAGCTTGTTTCGCTTCTCCTCGTTGGTGAGGTTGGAATCGCTGATAGCTTTCAGGCGGATACTGGCGTCGATGCCGTCTCGGTCAATCTTCGCCCGGTCACCCTGAGCCTTGCTGTTCGCGTCGATCTGCGCCTTTTCACGCTTCAGTGCCGCGATTTGGCTTTCGATGAACTTGGTGGATTGGCTTCCGCCACCCAAGTCATCCGGGAAAAGCTGGGCAAGAACTCCTGTTCTCCGTCCGGCGACGATCTTTTCCAGGTTCTTGATCTGGCTGTCGATCGATTGGGCCCGGCCAACATCCAAGGTTGCGTCAATTGCCTCGGATGCGGCGGATTTGATCTTGCGCCAGGCTCCCTCGATCAATCCAAGGTTGGCAGTGACCTCGCCAGTCCGGGACCGGATCGTCTCGGCGTAGGTATCGGTCAGGAGATTGGCCGCGCCAATGGTGTCGCCCTGCTCCTTCAGGGCCACGATCTGCGAATAGACCGAGGCGGTGAGGAAGTTGTACTGGTCGTTGAGCTCTTTGGCAGCAGCCACCGGGTCTTTCGCGATCTTCGCGAACTCAGCAACAGTGTCGTCGATAGCGCGCCCAGTCGCCTTCTCCCACTCCAGCGTAGCCTCGGTGATTTCCTCGAAGCTGCTGCTCGCGATCCTTCCGTTTCCGGCCAACTTCGCCAGAACCTCAGCCGCCGCACCAGTTGTGCCAACGGTTGCAGATACCTGGTCGGCCATCGAGCGCAATTGATTTGTGCTGGTGCCTGCCGAGTTGCCAGTGAAGATGATCGCCTTGTTGTATTCGTCAGCCTCCTGGCTGCCCTTGTAGTAGGCCAGGCCGAGCGCTGCTGCAGCGGCTGCGGCGACGGTGAACGGATTCACCAAGCCCAGGATGTAGCCGCCCATGGCGCGCGCCGCCGGCCCGATACCGCCGAACATATCCTTCAACTGCCCGCCCTGCTGGAGCAGCACAGTCAGTGGAGCCTGTCCGCCTTGCAGCGAAACAGCGATGTCCGTGAACTGAGCGGGCACGCCGCGCAACGCGTTTGCTGTTTGCTTAGCGGTGTTGCCCGTGCGGGTCAGCGAATCATCGAATCGGCCCAGGTTCGTCCGGGACTGATCGATTTTCGCCTGATACTCGCTGAAGGTCGACGCATCCAGCGCGCCGAGCTTCTTCTGCTTCGCCAGCTTGCTTTCGAGTTCGTCCAGTCGCCCCAGGGCTTTGACAGTCGGATCGATCTCGCCCAGCAGGTCAGAAAGCTCTTCCTTCTGCTTCTTGATCGACACCGAAGCCTTGTCGGCGCCCTTGGCAACCCTTTCGGCAGCCTTCTCCGCCCGGCCACCCGCCGCGGTGAGTTTGTCGAGGTCGGAGCTCGCCTGCGCAGCATCGGTCGAGTCGACCTTGATGCCGAGTTCAGCAATAGAAGTCATGCGGGCTCCGTTATTTCGATTCGCTCATCACGAGCAAGGCTTCTGCTTCCATGACGCGGACGTCGTGAAAGGCTTCTGAGAGTTCTCGCCGCTTGATGCCCAGCATGCTGGCGACCGGCGGGAGCGCGTTGTAGTCCAGGCCCGAGGCCCCGCCCATGCCGGTGCGCCACTGCGTCGACATTGCTTCGAAGAGACGGAAGGCGGGCCAGTTATCTGGCCATACCTCGTACTCTTCATCCGGGATATCGGCTAGCGTCATGCCGAAGGCCGCCAGGTCCGCCTCGGACGGCCCCGGCTCGTACATGACGCGGGCGGCGGCTATCAGTTTCCCAGGCGGGCCGGGTTGTAGGCGCTCTGGTAGGCATCCAGAACGGCTTGAGGCGCGCCAATGCAAGTGGTGACCAGCGCCGTCAGGGATTCATCCGAAAGCTTCTCGTCGAAGGCCCAGCCCGCAACGATATCGCGGAGTTGGGCGACCTGGATGCCGATCTCCGATGCCGTGGCCTCCTGCCAGCTCAAGCCATCCTCCTTGACCTTGTTGGCGTGCTCGTCGCGTGCGCTGTTCCATTTGTCAAAGAGCGCGGAAAGAGCCAGCCGGTCCAGGTACTTGAATTCGAACTCCACGTCTTCGGGCTTACCGCCCACGCGGGGAATGGCAACCTTCGTCTTGAAGGTAGGGTTCTGGGAAATCTTGATCTTCGCCATGGGTTACACCACCGCCGAGTAGCGGGTTGGGCGACCGGCCAGCGACAGGCTGATGACGCGGGTCATCAGGTTGTTACGGGACAGGGCCGGGGTCGACGTGATGGTCACGTAGGCGTTGTAGAGGATGCTGTCGCCGTTCGGCAGGTTCAGTCGCAGAACGCGGGTAGCCTTGTCCTCGTCGGCAGTTTCAACCACTGCCACGTACGCCAGCGCCGGGTCATCCGCCACCGTCACCGACATGCTGATCGGGTTCTTGGTGGTCGGAATCTGGCGGTCATCGTCGTCAGCCAGGAAGCCGAAGGTCAGGAACTGCTGGTCGCCGCCGCTGGTGGCCACGTCGGTGATTTGCGAAATCTCGACAAAACCGGTCACTTCGCGAACCGAGCCGATGCCGGAACCCGCCGGGTATGGCTGCAGGTTGGTGGTGTTAATGTTTTCCAGTGCGAAGGTGCCACTCAGGCTGTCCGAGACGCGGGCGGCGCGATCATTGAGACGAGTCCAGCCCGAGGTCACGGCAAGGATGTCGCCGTCGGCCAGTCCGTGCGCCGCAGCAGTCGCCACGGCCGGGTTGGCGTTGCTCAGCGCCGTCACCGGGATGGCAGTGCCATAAGCCGCAGCGATTTCAAGGGTTGCGCCGTTGGGGAGTCGAAAGCCCATGGTTGTGTTTCCTCTGTGCAGAAATGACAAAACCCGCTCAATGGCGGGTTCAGGGGTTGCCCAACGGGCGAATTAGGTTGTGGTGTCGGCTCGGTACTGGAACGACACAGGCAATACGAATGATGTGTCCTCGGTCAGTTCTGGCCCTGGCTCAACCGGCGTCATGATCAAGGCCGTGAGACCATTGCGAACCAGCCGGTCGTTGAGCGGGTACAGCGCTGCAAGCTCATCAGCGATCGTTTCGGCGCCGGATGGGCCATTGCCTGTTGGCGTCACGATGGTGACTTGAAACACGCCAGTGAAGAGGCGGTGCGCGCCCGCCAGGTCGTTGCTGTCGGTGCCAGCCGGTATGAGGAATGCTCGCAGGTACGTCTCATCATTGTTCGGGGTGAACGCCACGTTCTGGTAGGCGATGCGCAATGCTGGCGTTCGAGCGTCAGCCCAAGCCTTGAGGCGCGCCTCCAGCAGGGATCGAATGATTCGGTGGCTCATGGCCCAGCCCTCGAAACGAGAGTCGGCGATGACTCCTGCAAGTATTTCTCCGCGCCGCATGCTTGGCACTTGTTCAAATACCAGGGAGGCAAGCTCAGCGACACAGGGGATCCTTCAACATACTTCAGGCGCCCGCCACAATCGCAAAGCGCGTAACGCTGAAAGGTCCGCACCGGAACTTCTTCGTATTTCATACCTGGTTGTTCCTGATGGCTTCGAGGACGATCTGCTGGAAGCGGGCAAGCGTTACCCGGACCATCCCATTCGGCGCTTGCGTGCTATGCCCAAATTCCAAAGCGATCGCATAAGGCAGGTTGTTGACGATGTAAGCTGTCTGCCCGGCCTTGAACTCGACCACCCCACCGAGAAGCCTGGCCGTAGCTGCTTCGCCTGTCGGGTCCGGTTGAATTCGAAAGCTGTTGTCCGGATAGCCAATTGAGAAATTCCAGTTCCCGCGGAATCGTCCGCCGACGTAGCCCTGACCGGACACCAAACCGTTCACGTTGAAGTTCTGATCGCGCTCTGTTTTTGTCAGGGGCTTTGCGTACTTCACGCCGCGCTTCAGCTTTCCAGCCTTGGTGAAATTGCTGTCGGTCAGGTTGATGACAGTGTTTCTCACGGCAACCTTGAAGTCGTAATCATCTGCGGCTCGGGTATTGGCCTGACGATGGGCGATGTTTGCTGCCCAAAGCTCAGGGTTGCCAACCGGAGACATTCGAATCAGCGACCCTCCGATCTCGATCAAGATCTCCCGAAGGCTAGCGTCTATGGCTCCTTCGGCCTTCTCGGCGAACTCAGCCAACTGAGCAGCAAAACTACCACTCAGGCCGCCGTAGCGCTCCGTCATGTGCGATCCGCGGGCCATGGCTACTTCCTCAGTTGAACAGTCCAGGTTGCTTTGGCTGGGTCCTGACTGACGTTCATTGCGCGCTTATCGCCGATGACGTCACCGATTTCAGGGATGGCCAGGGTTTCGGTGGACTCACCCAGCAGCGTGATAAACAGTTCGTTCTGCAGGATGGTGAGCTTTTCGTCGGTAGCCTGGATCAGCGATCCATCAATCTCTTTGGCGAGATATTTTCCAAACACTCCCCGTCCGGCGTAATTCGTGATGGTCTCGGGCGTAGTGCCTGAGTCCGGGTCGTACTCACCCTGAACCTTGCGCACGCCCACAACTGGGTTCACAGCATCGGCCAGGTCTGTGTCGAAGGCTTCGGCCAGATCCCTCTGCAGGTCGTCGCGCAGTCCCATTTCAGCCCCTCACAACTTTGACCTGGCCTGAGCCGAGGTAATGGGCCAGCAGCGCCAGGGCGAAAGACTCGCCGGCGCTGATGGTCCGGGATGATTCGGAGAACGACTTGCTGCTAGACACGCCGACGGCGCTCACAGATTTCTCCGTAACGCCGGTTTCCTTCGATCCGTAGATCCTGCCGGCGGCTGCCTCCATGGCAACCTCGGCGCCGGCCTGGACAACATCATCCGGGACCGGGTCGAACACTGGCAGACCGAGATTGGTAAGCCAGGTGTTCGCCATCAGCACCGCGCGCGGCTTCTTGTCTTCCGTGGTCCAGTTGGCACCCAGCAAGGCATCCACCTGCGCAACACTGATGTAGGTCGTCACGGGGCTTTACTCCTGAGCCGATTTGTCGAGCAGCTCGGCCAGGGCTGGACGCTCGGCGCTATCGTCGAACGGGATGCCTTTTTCGGTCAGCTTCGCCTTGATATCTTCGATCCGCAGGCCCTTGGACGGCTTATCACCGCCAGAGCCCCCCTTCTTCATCGGCTCAGGGTGTTTGTAGTCATCCGGTGCGAACTTGGCGTCGATGATCTTGTAGCCCTTCTGACGCAGTTCAGCCTTGCGCTCAGCGGTTACTGGGTGTTTCTCGTAAATGACTTTCTCGTCCATGGTGGACTCCTGGTAGGTGGATCAGGCGACCCGAAGGCCGCCGTCTCGATTACTGAGCGGCGTCGCCGATGGTGAGAACGCCAGCCGAGGCCTTGATGCTGTTCGCAACCAGGTCCCAGTTGGTGCCGGTGGCCAGCTCGGCGCTGGTTGGCGACTTGCCGCCGTTGGCGGTGTCCCAGGTGTAACCCTTCATAGCCAGTCCGAAGGTGTAGTCGGCCTGCATGGTGGTTTCGATGCGCTCCTTGCCGTTGGAGGTCTCGATGTTGGTGATCAGGTCGGAACCGTCCATCACCACCGCCGCACCATCAGCCAGGCTCAACACCTTCTGCTTGTTCGGCGTGCCGGCCTCGTACAGAGCCGCGGCATCGGTGATGATCACGGCCTTGCCGAGGATGTCGACCACCTGCACACCGCTGAACTGGAACAGGCGCTCGGCGTTCGCCAAGTTCTGACCCAGCAGCTTGTGGTACATCGCGCCGGTCATCACCTGGGCAACCAGGCGCTGAGAGGCGTCACCGAACAGCGCGTGGGCGTTGTTGATGGCGATATAGTTCACGCCGCCGGTAGCGGACACGTCGTTGGTGGCGGACGGCTGGTTACCAATAGCAGCCACCAGGGCGGCAATAGAGGTGTTCAGTTGGTCCGACATGATGGCTTCGGACAGGTTGCGGCTGATGACTTCCAGCGCCTCTTCCGGGTTCTTCTGCACCCACGACAACTGCGCCGGCTCCCACAGGATGGGACCGAAGCCGCCCGCGATCTTCACGGAGTCGTACTGCTTTTGGGCCAGAGGGGTTGCGGCCTGGTCACCGTTGGCGGCGTAACGGTCAACACGGCGCTGAGCACCATGCAGGCCAGCCCAGAACGACTCTTGCAGGAAGTCGCCGTCAATGCCCTGAGTGGTCAGGCGGATGGCACCTGCCGAAGCAGCGTTGAATTTCTCAACGTCTTGCGCCAGGGTCTCGATGGTGACGCGTTTGAGGTATTCGTTGAATACCTTCATGTTCGAAAGGGCCATTGGGCCTCCTTATTCGCTAGCGGTCAGGCCTTTGATAGCAGCGACTCGATCTTCCTTGCTGCCACCAAAATTGCCCTTGGATTGGGTGTTCGATCCACCGCCGTTCGGAGCGCCGCCGCCATTGGCGCCGGAACTCTTCAGGATGTGGTCGCGATGGGGGTACTGTGAAACGAGGGTTTCAAGCGCTTCGTTGAAGTCAGCCAACTCACCCGGGCGCGCACGGCTGAAGACCTTCTGGCCCTGGCCGTCATAAGCGACAACCTTGCCTTCTTCGATCTTGAAGTTACCGCCGAACGCGGCCTGAACCATGTCAGCCGGAATGGCCATCTTCTCGGCGATGAACTGCGAGCGGGCGAAGCTGCCACCGATCTTCTCGGAGTACAGTTGCTGCTCGAGTGTCTGCGCCTTTACGTTGGCTTCATCCAGTTGAGCCTGGAAGGCCTTGCTGATCTCGCCCTTCACCTTCTCGATCTCACCGGCATCCACCAGTGTCTTAGCGTCGAGATTTGCAACGATACCCAGAGCTTTTTTGGCCGCCGCGGGGTCGTCGATGCCTTCGAAGGTCTTAACGATCTTCTCGGCGGATTCGGCGCGTACACGGTGGTCTTTGGCTTCTGCGTTCAGGCGGGTGATGGTGCTGCGAGTTCCCACTGCATCAAAGGCGACTTCTTTACCGTCGTCTTCAACATAAACAGGCTTGCCATCCTGGATCTCAGCGTATTGCTTGCCATCCACTTCAACAGTCTTCAGTTTCATCTCGTCTCTCTGGGCCATCCGGCCAGTTGGTGAGCCATCCGGCCCTGTCGCGCCCCGTCCATCCGAACCGCAGGCAGAAAAAAGCCCCGCACATGGCGAGGCCTGGGTTGCGACACAAAATCGAATGTCGGCATTTCGTGTCGCAGGAAATTACAGGCGCTCCCTGAGCTCATCGAGCGTCAAGAAGCGTCCACGGTCGTTGTAAAAGTCATCCAGCTTGAGCTTTTCCTGTCTCAGCAACTTGCCACGCTCAGGCCCCAGGATTTCGTCCTGACGCGCCGCTGACTGCCGGCCCAGCCATTCGGCATAGGTCGTCGACTGCGGCACCTGGCCGTCCATGGAGGCCCGCGTGGCTCCATCGCTGAATCCGAGCTTTGCCGCGCTCTTGAGAATCGGCAGCTTGGTCGAGCGGCAGCACCAGTGGATTCTCCCGGGCCCCGCCAGCCATGGAATTTTGTGCCCTATCGGCAGGTAGGTCCCAAGGGTGTAACGCAAGCGGTCCCTGATCCGGCAGTCGGTCGAAGTGCGATTGTCGAGGGTGCTGATCCACTCAACATGGCTAATGATGTCGGCGTTGGCCTCATAGGCTTTGTCGCTGGCGGCCTCGGCGGTGCTGGAAACCGCAGACCGGACAACGGCCTCAATCTCCCTGCGCGACTTCTGCAGGATGCCATCGGCGTACTTCTCTGCCCGGGTGCCCATGATGTTGCGGACGATTTCGGCAGTAGTTCGCCCCTCGACCACCCCGGCACGCACAGCATCACGAACCGAAGCAGCGCGAGACGCCTCGATTCCACTCATCCACTCCCTGAGCAAGCGCCCCTGGAATGGCCGGGCTTGGGCAATCGCCTTGACCTGACTGAACTGTGCGGCGGCAATCGGGAAGGTCTCCTGCACGACGGCAGGTATCACAGCCTGGAGCGCGCCTTGCTGGAAGGCGATCTCATAGCTGATCAAGCCGTCGGTGGCCTGATCCAGTGCCTGGCGGATCTCCACGAAAGTGGACTGATTCAGGCGCAGGACCGTGGACAGAGCCGCGTCCACCGAGGCCGCCGACAGATTTGGGCCAAGGTTGTCGATTGCCGCGATCAACGCAGCACGCAGCTCGGCATCCTTACTGTTGAGGATCTTGATGATTGCAACGACCTGGGCATTGCTCAGGTGTTGCAGGTCAACCTCGTGCCCGATCAGCTTGTCGAGTAGCTTCTCGTTGGCGGTCTTCATCACATCGTACCGAGTGCGGGGCCCTGGGCTTCGATCTTCGCAAACTCCTTGGCCCAGTCGTATTCGTCGCTGATGACGCCGCGGCGCTGCATCTCGGCGAACAGCGTTTCCTTGGACAGCATCCCGGCATTGGCCATGGCCACCAGCGTCGGCAGCGACACCTCTGGCATGTAGTCCACGTCGAAGTTGCCGCGCATCTCGACCGTGCCGCCATCGCCCAAACCACGGTAATCGGCCATGAACTGGAGAAGCTGGGCCAGGCAGTCAGCGAAGTGGCTTGCCATGCGGGCCAGCGGAGACAACTCCTGCGCCGCCTCCTCGTCCGCCTGGGTGGCAGTTTTGGTGGCGCTCTTCTCCGGCGTTAGCAGCTTGGCACCGGCCATGCGCATCTCATCAATGAGGTCTTGCAGGGCTTCCCGGCCAGCCTTTACCGCTGCCCCGGTGTGCTCGACGTACTTGAGGTCGCCGTCCTTGGGCAGATCAGTCAGCGATCCGGTGCCCACCTTGAATTCAGGCGGAACAGGCTTGCCCTGGTTGTCGAAAGTAGCCTGAACACCGATGCGCACCAGGATCGGTACGCGGATGACGTGAAGGATGTTGTCCTGGTCGCTCTGGCTTTGCCAGTGCTTGACGTTGAGGTGGGCCAGCTCCAGGAGTGGCGGCTTGGCAGTCATGAAGCCCGTGCGGCCCGTGTAGAACGTCACCAGTGAGATTTTCTTTAGGCTGTTGGTGCCTTCGTCATGCAAGGCCCAAGCGCCGCCGTTGGAGCCCATGCGGTAGGTGCGCCAGGATCCAGGCTCAAGCACGCGGATCTGATCAACGCACTTGGCGCCGAACTCGCCATCCTCTTCCTCGACAGACTCGATGTAGCGAAACATCGTTAGCTGACCGCCTTTCGACCTCCAACCCAGAACCTGCTCAGGCTTGACCATGACGGCGTACGGGCGAACCCCTGCTGCCGCTTCCTCAGCCTGGGTGCGCACACCATCCACCGTAGGGTGATCGATGAACGCATGGCACAGACCGTGGCTCAGGCCCTCACGGAAGAATTCTACAGCCCAAGAGTTCAGGTCATTGCCAGCATGGTCAATGTCCTTGGTCATCTCCTTGAGCTGATCCGGCACATCGTCGCCGACCTGCAAAGGCTCAGCGAACACCCGGGAGGTCATGTTGCCGACCGTCTCCGAGTAGGCAGGCAGCAGCGTAGATAGACTCAGGCGCTCCTTGTACGATTCGTCAGCCTCGGCTGGATACTGGGGAAGAAGGCTTTTGCCTGCCGCCCTCATCGCCATCGTCCCACCCATGAGCGGAGTGATCACATCCCAGTACTTGCGCATGGCGTCAACGGCCGGGAGCGTGTCGCTGGGGTTGTTACTCATGGCTACATTCTCAGTGGTTGGGTCATCGTGAATGGTCTGATGATCGGGTAGTCGTAGTGGATGAAGTAGCCGCCGGCGTCGTTCGCGTGGTCATTGCCTGACTTCTTGTCCGGCTCCCCATTGGGCGACCACACCTGCTGTTCCAGGCCGTCGGCATAGGTCGGGCAGGTAAACGGATTCACCAGGTAGCGCCGCTCGCCCTGCGCATTGCAGAACATGGCGTTCATGGCGTTGATACGGTCTTTCACAGGCGGGTTTGCAGCAGGTGCAATCACCGAGAACCCGGCCTGGCTGAGGATCGCGATATCGGTTTCGCTCGCGTTGACCGATTTCCTCGATCCGCCCGAGGCATCCGGGTAAATCCGGATCTCACACGTCTTCTCGAAGGTGTTGCCGTTGTGGCGCCAGTACCGCTCTTTGATGCGTCTGATCATGTCGGGCGTGTCGTAGCCATCCACCAACTCATCGACGGCCCGGGGCATGCCATGCTCGCGCTTGACGTGAGTGATCGCAGCCATCTTGCCGACGTTGAAGTCCATGCCGATAAACAGGGGCTCTCCAGGCTGAACGGTGTCGAAGCACTGGTTCAGCTTGCGGTCATAGGCCGTGTAGATGGTGCCGGACGTCAGGTTGACGAACTGGCCTTTCAGGTACGCCAGGATCAACTGAGGCGGATACGACTCCATCAGCGATTCGATGTAGTCGTCCGGCAGGTTCAACTCGTTATCGAACGTGCTCGCCTGGACCAGGCCATACATGTCTTTCAGCGACGGCTTGTCGCGCAACTGCTTCACGAACTGCTGGAAGACGAACTTGAAGCCTTCCGGCGTCGTGGTGACGTCTACCCCGTTTTTCAGCCCGGGCAAGTTGTAGCGCATCCGGGCGATGATCTTGCGCCAGGCTTGCTGCGCCTTGATGGCGGTCAGCACGTCCAGCTCATCCACCAGGGCGTGGCCGATCTTGAAGCCGACGATGGTCTGCGGCTTTTCCATCGACCGGCAAATCACAGTGCCGCGGTACTGCCGGCCGCTGTAGATGTGAACCTCATGGTTCGCCTGGTTGATCTTTGTCTTCAGCCCCCAGTCATAGGCCACCTCATCCATGGTCGGATAGAAGATGTCCCGAATCTGCGGGTATGTCGGCGCGAAGTACCCAGCGTTGACGCCAGGCCACTCCATGAAGTGCTTGCTCAGTGCCGAGCAGCCCACCCAGGTCTTGCCCGAGCCGAACCCGGCCACGAACGCGCGGAACTTGTGGGGCAGCGTGAGGAACTGAGCCTGGGGAACGTTAAGGCTCGGCATTCGGCTTCCTCGCATCCACTACATCGACCTGGATGCGGGTCGGGATCACCGGCTCGTCGCCAGGCTCCTCCTTGCGGGAGCGGTTGACGAACATATCGCCGGTTTCTTTCGCAGCCTGCTCCAGGATCTGCATGGCGAGACCGATGTTCTTCATCGACTCCGCCCGCTCGACGAATCGATTCATGGCGCGCAGTCGGTAGGCGCGGTTGGCGATCGGGATGTCAGAAGTCTCCTCGCGGAAACGCTTGCGGGTATCTTCGAACATCGTTACCCAGCGCTTTGCCAGGCCCTTACCCGATGTCTTCGTAGGGTCGTGCGTCTCAACCTGCTGACGGGTAACCGACACCCCGTATTCTTTCTGGACAGCCTCAACAACCTGTGACGGCGTGTCGAAGCACGCCAGGGCCTGAACGATAAAGGCCTTCACGTCGTTTTGAAGGGCTGCCATAGATTCTCATCCGTCCAGAGCCTGTCCAGAATCAGGCCAGCTTTAGCAGACAGGTTCCGCAGGCCCTCGCAATGTTCAATTTCCCCACCTCGGCAGGATTGTTTGCAGCCGAATCAACGGCTAGCAGGTGGGTCCAATTACGGCCATGCACTACGTCTTGGATTGCTGCATGGCTAACCCCATAGCGGCGCGCAAACGACGCGCACTGGCCGTATGTTCCGGTGTATTCCGAACGTATGGCTAGCACTTCATCTTCAGTTAGGACGGCCTTGCTGTTTCGCGCCCCCTTCCGTGAAAGGAGCCCGGTGCGGAATGCGTGTCGCATGTTTCCGCTGTGCGTGACGTATTCAAGATTATCAAGTCGCGGGTTCTGCTTGTTCCCGTCGATATGATTGACCTCGCGCCCCTCTGGACATGGCCCGATAAAGACATGGGCGACAAGACGATGTACATACCAATTCATGACATCGCCGTTACAGGCGAGCGCAACGGCTGGATACGCCCCTCCACCCGGAATGCGGGGCTTGAGGATTGCCCCAACTCGGCCGCGACCGCGCTTCGGTTTTACTATGCGTTTGACCTCGCCGTAGTTGCTAACCGCATAATCAGGATGGCTTTCAATAACCTTCCATTGCTCAATCATTACGCAGACCTCATAAGACATGTGCCACATGCACTGGCGATAGATGCGTGACTTACCGATGGGGACTTCTTGGCGGCTTCAACCATGCGAGCCAAATCACCGTCGGGATGCCCTACGCCGTATCGCTCAACAACCGAAACGAACTCGCTGACGTCATGGCCACGCAGGTAGAGCTTGGGCAGGCCTTCCTGGGTGAACTTGGGTGCCCCGTACTGATCTGTCGCCTGGGCGATGTGAAATAACTCATGCTCAACCAGTCGCAAAAAATCCACATCGCTGCACTCGGCGCAGTAGTCAGCAGCCAAGGTGATGATGAAGCTCGGTACATCGCCGAACCAATCACGCATCTGTTGTTCCATCCGGGCCTTCTGCCAGCCGCCAGCGCGGAAGGCTACCTGTTCGGCCTGGCCAAGGACTGTGCGGCCCTGCTTGTTGAAGCTCGACGACGCCCACATGACCCGGATGTCTGCATCCAGTAGATGGGCATGGTCTTCGTTGTGGATGCTGCCGGTGTCGGCAAGGATCTCGGTCTGGAGCCACTCCCATACCTCTGGCGCGGGAGCAAGGCGAATACCGAAACTGGACAATTCGGATAGCTCCGCGAGCGCTGTCGGCGGGTACGGGCGATTCATCGAAATTCCTACGATTACTGCGTGATGGACTATGTTTTGATCTCACCTAACGGAGGCCAAATCATGCGCATTACTGAAGATGACGTCGTCCAAGCTGCAAAAGAATGGGCTGTACGCTCTCACAAGGATTCTTTCGAAGCTGAATCAACCGCCTTGGAAGCGATTTCAGCACTTCAAGCAACTCTGAATAGCGATGACTACGACCAAGCACTGAAGAGCCTTTACGAGCAGTACCAGCAGTCGTGAGGAATTCTACTGAACCACCATGATGTGTGTTTGAGCGTGCGCATGTCCGTGCAGCTCGGCGACGATCAGGCCCTGGGGAAGGCCGGCGGACTTCGCAGCGTCAACTGCTTTGGCAATCGCCACATCCAGATCGGTCAGCGCCTTGTTGATGTCCTGGCTCATCGGGAGAGCATGGCGAAGGCGGGTTACGTTGGTCATGCCAGCACCACGCGGAAGTGAGAGGCGATCCATATCAGACCCTCAATCACAGCCCAGCCTCCAACTGCACAAAGGACACCAAGCATGATGAATGCGCCGGTCATATCGGGTAACTGACCCATAAGGATTCCTCTCCAGTGTCGCGACACAATTTGCTGATGCGCGAAACGTGTCGCGCTTTACCGCTTCTTCTCGCAGCCCATGCAATGCTCACAGTTCAGGTGCCGACATAGCCAGGCTTTGACCCGCTGCCAGTACGTGACCATGAACAGATGGCGGATGCCGGCCAAGGCCAGGGCAATGTGCAGCGTCAGCCCCACTACAGTCGGACCGAACAGGAAGCTGTTGTGCCCAGTGGTGACCACGTAGGCGCTGATGGCGATGGCCGAGTAGATCAGCTTCCCAAGGATGCCGTCCCTCACCTTTCCACTCACCACGCACCAGAACGCCCACAAGGCGATCATGCCGCAGGCGATGGAGTTGATCAGTTCAAGATTCATGGTGGGTTGCCTCCCCCGAACCGCTGGCGGATGAACGCCCAGAGGTCAGCGGCTTTGATGGCCCGGGTGATGGCGGCAATGAGTGAGCCACCAAAGGTCCCCAAGAGGAAGCCGACACCGGCAACGCTGCGCGGCTCGACCACCCCGAAATAGGAGCTGATCAGGCCCGTCAGGTAATGGGCGCAGACAGCACCCGAGAAAATGAAGATGGCCCAGGCCTTTCGGTCTACCAGGTCGTCTCGGTGCCAGAAGCTGGCGGCAATCGCGCCAATCAATCCGGCCAGTGCCCAGTCAAGCTTGTCGAGCAGGCGATGCAGGAATTCCATGCGCTCAACTCCGTAGGCATGACTGAATTTGAATCAGCCCCAACAGCACTCCCAGCTCAGAGCAATGGGTGTGGTGGGGCCGAAAACGAAAAGACCCCGATCAATGTCGAGGCCCTGAATAGGGTCGCTGTCTTTCCAGCAGTCAGCCAAAGACCATCACAGCGTCAACGCCCCAATGCATCGATCTCGCTGATCCTGTCTCGCGCCACTCTGGAAGTCAGGTGTGAGCAGAGCGCACGGGCTGCCGGTGTTCTTTCGTGACGCGTGACTTCCGGCGATACCGCGTCCAGGGGTCCCGTAGGCTGTCCTGGCTACAGGTGAAATCGGAGCAATAAAAAACCCGGCGCTTGGCCGGGTTCAGGGTTTCGTGTGCATTCGCTGGGCCTACTTCGCGCCGCCGTTCCCGCGATCCGTCTGAGCGTCCTGACCAGACCCAGGATTGCCGGGCGGCGGATCCCAATCTACAGGTCTTTCGCCAGTGCCCTGCTTGGGCTCAGATTCAGCCTGATCCAGTCCGGAATCATGACCTTCGCCTGTATCAGGCGCTTCTTCGTCTGGCCCAGGGTATGGCGCTTCCGGACCGTTGTTGTCATCCACCATGGCGTGTCTCCTCTCTGGAGCGCAGGATCTGCGCATAATTTTGAGAGGACCTGATCAGACGGAAAGTGCAACGGCGGCGACGAGCGGAAAACAAAAAACCCGGCACAGTGGCCGGGCTTTTTATGTCAATCCCTAACGCGCAAGATCGACAGGATGGGTAAATATTCTCTCACTTTCTCACCCATTGCAATGGCTTTTTGCTACGCCGCGCAACTTTCGATCAAGCCCTCTGTATCCAACAACTCTTGGCAGGCGGTCAGCGCTTCGTTGACCTGGTCATCTAACGCCTTGCGGATGTTCGATCGCCACCGGTACCGGGTTGATTCAGGCTTGCCGTCATTGTCCCAGTTGGTGATGTCGTACCAGGCTGCCGGCAAGACGGTCGCAGACCGCTTGCCCTCGGCACCGGCCACCTGGGGAATCGCCCAAGTCAGAATCGCGCATTCGCGGAACCGCTGCGGCGCCGGCGACTTCACCGAGTTGAGCAGCTCCAGGATTGCACCATGCTTGCGCTCGTCGTGAGTCGAGTACTTCGCAACCAGAGCCCGCCAGTGAGCCGGCGACAGTGACTTGTGCAGCCGGCCGAACACCCAGCAATCCTGGAGAAACGCCGCCTCCTTACCGACGATCTCCCCCTTCTGCTTGGCGCACTGGACCTTGGGTTCAAAGTCGCAGCCGCCGGCGGAGTTGATGGTCTCGGCAGCCAGGGCCCGAACCACTGCTGAAACAACGTTGCGATAGGTCATGCTGCGGTCCTCTTGAGTTCGCGGGTCTTGGCCCGGTATTCGGCGGTCATCACCTTCAGTTGCTCGACGGTGTATTTCTTGGGCTCATGAGGCCCTTCCAGCCACTCGACCAGGTCGGCGCCGATACGCTTCACCAGCTCGATTCGGTAGTTCACGATATTCCCGGAAAGCCGCGTGTTGCAGGGCGAACACTGGCGATGGCAATTCAGCGGCTCGAAGCGCAAGGCAGGATTGCTCCCAACAGTCCGGTAATGGCCGGCGTCATACTTGCCTTGGTGGTTTCGACCACAGCTCACGCAAGGCAGGTGCGCATCCCTAGCGCGCACCCAGGTATTGAACGCCATTTGGGTATCCTTCATGTGTTCCGCCCTGCTCTTCAGCTTTTCCTTGCGGACCTTGATCTCTCGGCGCTCGACCTGGGCCAGGGCCTTGCGCTTCTTCTCCTGCTTTGCCCGGGCAATGAGGACGCCACAGTCTGGTGAGCACCAGGTCTGGAAGCTTGCCCGAGGCACGAAAAAGGATCTGCAGGTTTGTACGGCGCACTTCTTCGGGCGGGGCTGCTTGGCTGGAAGACTCATGCCGCCACCTCGCTCAGCAGGTCACTGAAAACCACGCCCTGCCCGGTGAAGTACGCGGCCATGCGGTCCGTGTACTGGATGCCCTGGGCGCGATTGAACAGGCTGGTCACCGGGAAGCCATCCGGGCCGAACAGCTTGTGCTCCCCCATCATCGCCAGCTTCTCCTCGTAGGGCAGATGGCGCATTACCCGGTACCACGCCGCCTGAAATCCTGAATCCTCGTTCAGCAGGATCTGCACACCAAAGTGGAGTTTGCAGTAACGCCGGGCGTCGGCCGGGTCGCCAATCTGCGTCATTTCAGAGATTCGCTTGTACATCGCGAACCACAGAGCGTTTTGATCGAGCGTGCGGTCCTTGCCCGGGCGCAGGGAGACCACCACGAACTTCTGGTCGCGGTACATCGTGTTCAGTGCTGTGATGGCCTCGGAGAGCTTGGACTGGCTGTTGACGGAGATCTTGTCAGTCATAGGCACCCCGCGAAGTCTTCGAGCAACCCTTGTTTGTCCTCGGCCAGCTTGTCGCGCTCCTTGCGCAGCGCCTCGTTCTCGGCCAGCAATTCCAGCGCTACCTCCTCGATGGTCTTCTCGCCCAGGAACTCTTGGAGGGCCTCGGTGTTGCGCTTCCAGTCTGCACAGTCAGTGCGGAATGACGCGGCCTCAGCCCAGAGCAGTTTTTGAAGTTGTCGTTTGTCGATGATCATTGCACCGGCCTCTTCTCTTCCAGTTCCTGGGCCTGCCGGATAAGCAGCGCCCGGCGATCCGCCAACTCGGTGGCCGCTTCGATCCGCATTTCTGTTTTCCTTTCGGCACTTGCCTTCCGCATTTCCAACATCGAGCTCTTTACGTTTTCGAGTTTTTCGCGAAACGCTGGAGCTGGACGAGCTACCGTTCCCGTGAGCAGGCCGGCAATGGCACGGCCGTCTTCACTGATCGGTTCCACGCTCAGGTCTGCCAAGTACTTCTGGCCGTGTTCGCGGGGGATGCGCTTCAACTCCATCGCCTTGGTGACAGCCTGGATGCGGCTGTTGGCGTCGAACCCCACGGAGACATGCCAGTTGACCGGTTTGGTTTCTTCCCTGGCCTGGGCGACGAAACGTTCGTACGCGCTGATGAAGGCCATCCGCGCCCCAACTTTGTCGCCAGCGTCGAGAACAGGCTTGGCAGCGGCCAGGGCCAGCTGGATCTCGTCAGTCAGCACCACGGTTTCGAATTCATCGTTCGTGGTCATCGCGATGGCCCAGGCTTCGTCCTTGCCGGGCCGACCGTCGGAGGCTTGAACGCGCTGCAGGATGTCGGCCATTGCCAGCTTGCCCTTCACTTCGAAGCGGCATCCCTTCAACGCGGCTTTGACGACAGGAACCGAGTAGGCGCAGAGGTCTTCGGCCATCATCGCCGCGGTGCCGGGGTTCATCTCTTGGCCCATTGCCTCGGCCGTAGCGCAGATAGCGGCAGCCAGTCCGGCCACCTGCTGATCGTTCATTTCAGAGGTATTCATTGCGCTCCCCCGCTTGGCGCTTGGCCAAGACCATTTGCGCAGCCTGCTCGGCAGCGGAGACGTTCGCCTCGGTACGCTCCATCTGGCGGGCGGTTGTGCCGTTGACGCGCTGCCCGGTCACCCACTGGGTGTGGTAGCTCTCCGCGTTCGCCAGTAGCTCGTTGAGGCTGTGGCACTTGCGCAGCACTGCCGCATCGCTGGTCTTCAGGAAGTGGGCAGCGACATGGTGAGCGACGTCGACGCCGAGGCGATCAACAAGCAGCGCCATCTGCTTTCCTGCCTTAGCGTTCCATACCGGCCAGGCGCTGTAGCGTTTGCGGTAAGCCATGGCGTAATTGGCCCAGACTTTAAAGGTCTTGCAGGCCTGGTCCTTCGGCCCTGGCATGTCGGCGGGAATCTCAACCCGTGGCTGCTGGGGAGCGAATGGCACAACCTGCCCCGTCGCGGCCTTGGCGGAAGCCTGGGTCGCAAATGGTTCAATGACCGGTTCAATGACTGGTTCAGAAGAGTGACTGGTTCTGGGTGCAGCTCCTGCACTACCCCCTGGTGCAGGAGATTCACTAGGGGGTGAACCTGCTGCACTACCCTGGTGAATCTGCTGCACTACCCCTGGTGCAGGAGGTGCACCACCATCGAGGGTGAGGAAGTAAACGTTTGACGAGTTCCCTTTTGGACCACCCTTGCGGATTTCCTTGCGCAATAGTCCCGCCTCACAAAGCGCGGTGATGTGGTTCATGACTGAGCGCTTGCTGATCTCGCACTGGTCAGCAACGTGCTGATAGGACGGCCAACACTCGCCTATATCGCTCGCATTGTCGGCCAGTTTGATCAGAACCAGTTTCCGTAGTGGATTGCCGACGCGAAGCTTCATCGCGGCAACCATAAGGCCCATGCTCACGCCGCACCTCGCAGAGCCTTGTCATGCGTGTACAGCCCATCCCAGGTCTTCTTCATGGGCAGCTCGCCGGCCAGGTACAGGTCGTATAGGCGGATGGCACCCTTCTTCAGCAGGACAGGCGTGAAGGAAATGAACGGCTCTTTGCCGTGGGGAGTTACTTCTTGCTGGTGCTCGGTCATGTACTTGTCGCGGGCGTAGGAAGCCACGCGCAGACGCAGGCCGGACTTGCTCTCGTTGTAGAGCCAGTTACGGGTTTCCAGGTACTTGCCCACCTGCATGACGTTGACCCCATTCAGGCCCTTGCAGAATTGGGTGTGGGTCATGCCTTCCTTGAACAGGCGTTCCAAGGAATGGATCTTGGTGGCCTGGGCTTCGACCTGGATGGTCAGTTGCAGACGCTGCTGCTCGGCCTCGAATGCGAGCTGGATGAGATCCATGCGGGAGAGTTCGCGGGGCTGGGCGACTTGCCCTTCCAGCTCCTGCCAGCGGTCCACCAGCGCGGCGGTGAATTCCGGGCTGAGCTGAGCAACGACGACAAAACTGTCGCGCTTGCCGATGCTGTATTGCTTGAGAAGAAGCGGTCCGGGGCCGGAGTTTGGTACTTCCTCAAAATGAGGAAGTCCGATAGTGCCCCGCTCGTGCAGCGTTTCAATGGTTCGCATAACGTTGTCGTGACGCTTGTCGACCAGCTCGGCGATCTCGCGCGAAGACATGGTTGCACGCGACACATTTTCACCGTTGCCAAATTGTGTCGCGACACTGGCCGGGGTATTGATCGTTTGGCTGGATTGGTGCATGATTTGCTCCAGTTGTTTCTCGCTGTTGAAAAAGCCACCCTCGTCCGGTGGTTTTTTTATGCCTGTCGAAAAGCGGGACCTTCTTCAGTCCCTGCGTGAGGGCCTCACCTATCCGGTAGAGGGCCTCTTGAGTCCCACCAGCGTCAGAACTGGTGCCTTATGCCTGCCAACGAAGACCGTTGCTCCTGAGGTGATTGCCTCAAGAAGGATCTCGTTTACCGCTTCTTCAAACGTCCACCCTCTTGCCTCCATAAGCTGGTGAACCTTGACGCGGGTCTCTGGCGGCACGTTTTCTTCTGTGAATTGCATTCGTGCCCTCCTGAGGGGCTCTAGCCCGCGATATTCTTGAGGTCCTTGAGATCCTCGGGCATGAGTGCCTCGATGGCGCCGTTAACCGCTGCCCACTCGAGCATCTCGAAGAGATAGGTGGCGTACTCGCGGCGGCTTTTGTCGGCGGCGCGCTGCAGTTGTCGATCAAGCAACGGATAGAGACGGATCTTGCGGGCGATGTCTCGGCGCTGATTGAGGGGGTCTTTAAAGCCCATACGGGGTTTGCTCCTTGGTTGTTCGAAGGGTTATGCAGCGGATTTCTGAGACGGAAACGGACGCTGCTCCTGGGCCTGGAAGGTGCCGTCAGGCAGCTCCAAGACGCGGATGTCCCGTTTCGCGATGAGCGCTTTGTGAATTGCCGGGGCAGTGACACGAAGAAGCCTTGCGGCTTCGGACTGCCCTTTTTCAGCAACAAACTTGTCGAGGGGGGTCTCGTTCATGATCAGGCCTCGGTTGTAGATGAGGCCGATATTAACCATCTGTTAATTTTTAATCAATACCGATGGTTTCTTCTTATTTTTAACCGTTGGTATACATTCGCGCGATGACGAAAAAACGAATCCTGTCTCCTGACCGCCTGGCTGAGTGCGAAGCCGCGCACACGCTGTTCCTCTCGAAGAAGAACGAGCTGAAGCTGAGTCAGAAAAAAATCGCAGATGCCGCAGGCATGACGCCCGCTGCGGTAAACCTGTATTTCAAAGGGATCAACCCGCTCAACGCTCAATTTGCGGCGGTTCTGGCACGGATGATTCAGGAGCCGGTAGAGGCGTTCAGCCCGCGCCTGGCGGAAGAGATTCGGAGCATGACAAGTGCACCAGTCGTGCGTGAAGACAGCGCCAGCTACTCGGTTGGCGGGACGGCAGCCGATGTCGTCCGCGACATGCTGAGTCGAAGTGGAAAAAACCTTTCTGAGGATGCTCGCAGACGATTGCTAGCCGCTGCCCAGGCAGAGGACGGCGGCGGCGTAATTGAGCTGGACTACTACCGCCCAGGCGTGGTGGGTGATGAGGTATGGATCGCGCACTACGACGTCCGGGCGGCGATGGGTGGCGGACAGATCCCGCACGACTATCCTGAAATGCTCCAGGACATCCGGGTGAGCCCTCAGCATCTACGTGAGATGGGTGTCGAGTTCAAAGAGCACTTCCACCTCAAGATGGTGACGGGCTGGGGCCAGTCCATGGCGCCGACAATCAAGCACCGCGACCCACTACTGGTAGACATCAGTATCAGGGAGTTCGTTGGGGATGGGATCTACATGTTTTCTTGGGAGGGGCACTTGTACATCAAGCGTCTGCAGTGGATAGGCGATGGCCATATCAAAATGATCTCAGACAACGAGAGACACCAACCACTGGAGATCAGGGCGGACGATACCTACATCCAAGCCCGCGTCCTGCTGGTTTGGAATGCAAATCTTGTCTAGTCGCCACTGCGGCAAGCAAGGATCTAGAATCCAAAGTGGATTTTTGGCATGGATGAATGGGGCGATATATGACTGATGAACCAAAGGCTCCGCTAAAACGGATGACCATGTTTTCTGTCAAATCTGAAGACTTTATTAGGTTTCTCGTGGAGAAAGGCGACGGGGAGGAGAAGTGCCCAGTCTGCCAAGGTCCCGAGTGGACGGTGATATGTCCCGACGATGATGGCCCTGTACTCAGGCTAGGTCTTCCCGTACGGAACAGAGAAAAAATGTTCTATCTGTCCACATTTGGTTACTTCTGTGTGAACTGTGGATATGTCCGCACACATATGGCATCGGTTGTGCACCGATGGGTAGAGAGTAATCCTGCCACGGATTCAGACCCTGTAGACGATGAATCGCCGGAACAGGGTCAAAGCGATGTTTAAAATATCGAAATACAAATCACCCGAAGAAATGAAGGCTCATTTAGACGTTTGCACAAGCTTCCCCTCAATCAATCCGAAATCCCCAGCGCTTAGCCCGGACCTGATTGATGACAACAGGCTACCAAAGAGCGATACTCGAGCCATGAACGATGTAACCCGTGAAGAGCTGAGATCTACCCTGTCCGATATCGAAAATCGGATGGATAAGCGTATCGAACGCATGGAGAGAGACAGCGAGCGTCGATCCGATGACTATCGGAAAGAGCTAGCGCTTCGTGACGAGCAACTCAAGCGCGAATTTGATTTGAGGCAAGAATCTTTTCGTCACGAGCAAGCGGCTCGTGATGCTGCTTTAGCGGAAAAATTCACCGGCTTCCTTGCCGCTCAAGCAGAGCGTGACAAAGCTCTAGAAAAAATTTCAGAGTCTAGGTTTGATCGCATAGAGAAAGATGTCAGTAGTATCAAAACCGATACGAAAAAAGTCGGCGAAGACGTTAATGGCATCAAAGTCACAATGGGTAAGTACCTGGGTGGCGCGATTGTGATTGGCGCAATCGTTTCTGCACTGCTCGGTGTAGCTTTGAAGTATGCGTTTTCGCTAGCGGGCTCCTAGTATCAGACCAAGCAAATGGAGCCCGCCGCAGAGCGGGCTTTTTTTTGCCTATTAGAATGGTTCTGGCTCTGCCAAAGAAATTTCAGATGCGTTATCCATGTCGACCGCGCGGCCATCCTCCGGCCGAAACTCCCACCTCAGCGTCACCGAACCATCGTCATTGAACGTCATGTCTATGCCGTCTGTTTCGGATAGCACGCCTATCACCTCCTCCCACTCCCGATCCCCGTCGCTGTCCAGGCGATGGATAGTCACCCAGCGCTGAATCTGCGCGACCGGGTGATTGATCATGTTCGACACCCTCAAGCCCAGCCGCTCTATTCCCGTGATCTCGTACCGCCCGTGCGGCTCCTGTTTTTGTTTTTCGCTCATAACCACCTCCCAATTACTGTACATACATCCAGTATTTGGCGAAGCATATCTCACACCCATCGAAAATAAATTAACCATCGGTATTGACGTTAAAATATACCGATGGTTAACTGAATCCATCGAGACGCCACAGCGACTCGCCAGGGCCTCAACAGACCCGCCACACGACTGGTGAAGCCGCCAGGTAGCACGGGATCAGCGAAATGATCTCCCAGCCCCCGATAAGGGGACCGACTGGACCAAGTTCTTTAAGCAAGACGGAAAGTTGAGCTGGGGTGACCGGGGAGCCGACACCAATGGTGAGACGCGACAACTTGATTGAGCCGGTGACCGACGCCAGTAGCGGGTCACGGCGGAATTTTTCACTGATGCACCTGGGCGACCGGGTGCATTGGGAAAACAACCGGAGCGACGCAGATGGCAAGACAGAACGACATTGTTCACCTGCAAGACCTGATGCAGCGCGGCGAGCTGACGGCGGACCAGGCCAACGTTCAGATGGTTCGCAATGATCGCTTCAGAATGGTGGTTAACAGCCTCCCGGCCAACGTGCGGAAAGCCCTCAACGCTGCGGTTCGTAGCGGCGAGCTGGGGCATATGAAAAAAGACGGTCACAAGCCTGAATGCTACTTCCATCCAACGTTTGAATATCTTGCAAAGGCCGAGCGCATCAAGCGCGAGCGAGAAGTGCTCAGCCTGCGCGGAACCGTAACAACGTGCATGAGCGACATCGCCCGAGCAGCTGGCTTTGATGAGTAGCTGCTCACGGCATGTGCAGATGGCTCCCTGCTGTTTCAGGTCGGCCATCTGGCTTTACAAATGCCTCTCACACCCCGGGAGGTATTTGAAAGCCAACGCAGGAGAAAAGCGACGTGACCATCATCGAAGACGACTTCACAAGCGGCGCACAGGTAAGCATGCAGATGGACAAAGATGCGGGCGAGCTATTCGTCTTCCACTGCCCGGCCGGCCAAGGCTGCAAAGTCAACAAGTGGCCTCTGGATAGTTACCACATGCCGATCGCGATGGCGCATTACGAAGAATGCTGCGAGCTGGAACGCGCAGTCTGAACAACCAGCGCCACGACAGCCCTGTCGTTAACTGCCCGATCCTCTCTATGAGAGCGCATCGGAGTGTGCCCGGCCCAGACCCATTGCCCCGATGAAAGCCAGGGGCCGCCAGCGGCGACCGGACACACCCCGATGCGGACGAAACCGCGGCCTATAACCGCCCACCTGCATCAATCGGCGAATAGCTCAACCCGCATTGCGCAGGGTCAGCGCCAACCTGGTATTGGCGAGCTACCTTGATCTGGCACAAGCGCCGTGACAGCCGGGAAAGACCGGCACCCACCCTCCCCCGACCAATCCCGCATGCACATGACGCCGCGCCCAACGGCAACCAGCGGAAGGATCGTGCGCAGCCGGAATTTGTTGGATCAACCAGATGGAGAGAGTCATGAGCGAGCAACGAGCTCCTTATCCACGGTCGGCGGACAACGCTGATCAGATGAACCTGCCAGAGGGCAAGACCTGCGGCGACTGCGTGCATTGCAAGCGCTGCACCGCGATGTTCGGCCACATCCCTGCGGATGAGTCTTGCGACTGGAGCCCGTCGCGCTTTCGTGAGGCTGTTCCGGTTACCGCCTAACCCCAAACACTGGAGGTCGCCATGAGCGAACAAATGACATTGGACGGTCAGCCGGTCGTCAAACAGCTCCGCGTTTTCATCGTAGAAGACCACGACTACTACGCAGCCAGCACCGCCGAAGAAGCCATCCGACTTCATGCCGAGACGTGCGAGCGAGACATCGAGGATGTCGACGCCAACGACTGCGAAGAAGTGACCGGCGACCTCCTGGAGAAACCGTGGGCGGATGAGGATGGCGCGCCACTTGGCATATTGCGCCAATGGCTCTCTGAGGCAAAAGGCCCTGAGTGGCTGACCGGAACAGAATAACGCCACCCTGGAGGCAACCATGGCAACCAGCTATGCAGACAGTGCCCAGGCCAGGGCATGGGATCGACAGTTCGACGAAATGGGCCGTCCGCGCCCAACCCACAAAGACCTCTTTCACGATTACGACGCCTTGCAGGCCCAGGCCAAGCTGACGGCCGAGCAGCGAGCTTTTGAGGCCGCTCACAGAAAGGAAATGGCGATTCGCATAAACGCGGCGGTGGATCAGATCGCTGAATTTTGGGGCCTGGAGGTAAAGAAATCGTGAACGCTCATTCTATTGCGACACACCGGATTGAGGTTGAGCTGTCTGCAATCCCTGCCTCCTTGATCCCTTCGCTAACCGCAGACAGAGCGCGTATGGCGGCGATTCTGGCGGAAGAGCTTTCCGCGATCACCACCAGCGAGCGCGACTCCTATCTCAAGGAAATTGGCGCTGCTGAGCTGACAAGGTTTGTCGAGCTTTTGCCAAGGGCTGCAGCATGAGCCCTCACATCCTGATCGACGAGGCGCTGGAAAGCCTGGAGCACCCCGACAGCCCTCCAGGTGCCGGAAAGGTTGTGCTGCGCATGATCACCAAAATGATGGAAGGCAGCGCCATCACAGTTGAAGAGTTCAACCACTACTGCAAGCGCCTCCTGAAAATCACCAGGCAGCGCAAGGAGGCGTCATGAGTACTGCACCGGTTAAAACGCTGCTGGATGAGCAGCTCGAAGAGATTGAGCGCAGCCTTGCGATAGTAGGCGCTGGCATTCCGCGTGAGCTGCCTGTTGTCGTGCTCCCGCCCAAGCTGGTAGCGGCGATCAAGTCGGGGCGTATCGCAGTGAGGGCCAAACAATGAAGTGCCTCTACTGGATCCTCGGCGCCTCCATCCTCATGACCATGCTCGCCTACACCGTGGTCAGCGAAAGGTCGGCATCCTGCAGCGTACCGCAACTGTCCCCGGCGCTTGCTGATCTGGCGCGGGTCGTTCTCGGCCATCACCTTCTGCACTCTCATGATGCTGCTCAGCGCCCTCGCCGATCGCATCACCCAATAAACAACACCGCCACAAGCTGCGCTCGGCGCAGCAAGGAATCGTCATGTCCGCAAAAGCCAAACAAGCCGCCGTATTGACCGACCTGGAAGCGAGTGAAACCGGCGACACAAAGAATGCTGTTGCTCCTGCAGTTGCCGTCACCGATATCGCCGAGTATCGGCCACATGAAGAACAGATTGTCCGTCTGGAAACGACCTACGCGAACCTGGTTGTCGACTGCTCTACCAGTGAAGGCCTGGCGAATGCGAAGGAGGTTCGCGTTGATATTCGCGATGTCCGCTATGCCCTGGCCAATACCACGAAAACGGCACTGATTCCCTATCAGCAGGCGGTCAAGGACGCCCAGGCTCGCGTCAACCAAGTGAAGGAATTCGGTGAAGCGCTGAAGGATCGCGTGCTGGCGATCGAGGCGCCTGTTGACGAAGCGATTAAGGCTGAAGAGAAACGCATAGCTGATGCCAAAGCCGAGCGCGAGCGTGTCGAAGCTGAGCGTATCGAAACCATCAGAGCAAAGATTGCCCGCTTCAGCTCTGTTGCTGGCGCATATGCAAGTCGTAGCGCTGCCGACGTCTCCGGCATTCTGCAAAGCGTCAAGGAGTCGGTGATCCTGCCAGAGGAATATGCCGAGTTCGAAGCGGAAGGCACGATTGCTCGCGACAACGCTATTGAACAGCTTGAAACGTTGCACAGGGCTGCTGTTGACCGCGAGGAAGCTGCCACCAAGCTGGCGGCTCAACAGAAAGAACTCGATGATCTGCGCGAGAAGCAACGTATTGCTGACGCCGAAGCCGAGGAATTGCGCAAGCAGCGCGCCGAAGAAGACCGCCTGCGCCTGAAAAAGCAGCAGGATGAGCTCGACCAGCAGCGTCGAGATATGGAAGCGCAGCAACGCCAACAGCGTGAGCGCGACGCACAGTATCAGCGTGACCAAGAAGAACTTGCTCGCCTGCGCGCACAGGCTGCTGCACCTACAGCAGTCGCAGAAGTCGTCGCGACTCCAGTAGCAGTCCAAACAGCACCAGCGGTGGTGACAGAAGCTGACCCCGCGCCCCTGGAAGACGTACCCGCTGACTCGAACATGCCGAGCGCCAGCGAAGTGGTCGAGGTCGTGGCCATGGCCTTCTGTGTCACCAATGACGAGGCTTCGGCCTGGCTGCGCACCCTGTCGTTCTAAAGAACCTGAAACCACCCCGGAGGCCGACCACAGTCGTCGGCTATGGAGTAAGTAATGAACGCATCTACCCAGCTGTCCGCAATTTCAACGGATTTCGCCAGCCCGACTGCGCTGATCCTCAACCGCGAAAGCATGCAGTCGATGACAGACCTTGCCGTGATGATGGCGGGCGGGAAAACCGCTGTTCCTCAGCACTTCCGAGGAAACCAAGCAGACTGTATGGCCATCGTCATGCAGTCGATGCAGTGGGGCATCAGCCCCTTCGCCGTAGCTCAGAAAACCCACGTTACACAGGGAGGCTCCCTCGGATATGAGGCGCAGCTCATCAACGCTGTCGTGATTTCCCGGGCCCCTATTCAAGGCCGCCCCGAATACGAGTACCTGGGCGACTGGGACAAAATCCTGGGTCGCGTGAACGAAAACAAGTCCGACAAGGGCGGAAAATACTACACAGCAGCCTGGAAGAAAGAGGATGAACAGGGTCTCGGCATCATCGTTCGCCTGACCATGATCGGCGAGACCGTGCCGCGCGAGGTCAAGGTGATGATGACGCAGGCCTACCCGCGCTTTTCTACCCAGTGGGCCACGGACCCCAAGCAGCAGATAGCCTACCTGGCGATTCGAAAATGGGCTCGGCTCCATGCCCCTGACGTAATCCTCGGGGTCTACACCAGCGACGAGATGCCGTCCGCCGAGGAAATAGACATTACACCGCAGGCTGGAAATCCCTCAGCCACATCGAACAAGCCTGCCGATGTAGGTGCGGCAGCGGTGCCGCAGGGCGACACTACCGACGCAACCGTAGACTTGTTCGAGAACCTGAAAAAAATCGCCCAAGAGCAAGGGATTGAAGGCTACGAAAAGGCCTGGAAGGCGCTGAAACCTCAGCAGCGTGGCGCCATTGGCGTAACTCGTCACGGCGAACTGAAGACGATTGCGCAGACCATAGATGCGGAGTTCACGACCGTCAACGAGAGCGCCGACGTTAATGCTGAAAGCGATCAGCAAGGAGGCAATCAATGAGCGCCGCCGTAGACCTTCAGCGCACCGAGCAATGGCATCAAGACCGCAGCGGTCGCCTAACGGCAAGCAGGTTCAAGGATGTGATTGCTTGGGGAGATCGTGACAAGCACGGCAAGCGCAAACCACTCGCTGCCCGCACCACCTACATGCGCGAGCTGGCCTTTGAGCGCCTGGCTAACAGGTCAAAGCATTCAGTCAGCAGTAAGTCGATGGCCTGGGGCACGGAAGTCGAGCAGTCGAGTCACGACTTTTACGAAATCCTGACCGGCAATAGCGTCATCAAGTCGGGCTTTGTTGTTCACCCAAAATACGACTGGCTGGGTTGCTCGCCGGACGGCTTGATTGGTGATGACGGGGGCATTGAATCGAAGTGCCCATTCAATGAGGCCGTCCACGTCCGCACCTGGCTCGAAGGAATGCCCGAGGAACACAAGCCGCAGGTTCAGGGCTGCATGTTCGTCACGGGCCGTGAGTGGTGGGATTTCCTGTCATTCGATCCGCGCCAAGATGAAGACTGCCGCTTGTATATCGAGACCATTAAACGCGATGACGAGTACATCGCGATGCTTCATCAAGAACTGGTCCAGTTCAATCTGGAGCTTGGCCGGATGGTTGATGAAGTCGCAGACAAAGCAAGGGCGCAGGCCCATAGATTGGGAGCTTGAGCATGATCAGCAACCACCTCAACCTCGTCGAGCAGCACCGGCCAGATGCCGAGTCGATCGCAGAGCGAATCGCGCAGTACCTGGCCGCCGGCGGCCAGATCGACGAACTGCAAAGCCCGCCGCGCAACCCGATACCGCCGCCCCGCTCCACTCGGATAGACCCTGAAACGGTCCTCAAGCGACGGCCAAAGAAGCTGACCTTGGCCGAGCGCAGGGCGCTTCGCAAAATGGCGGACGCACTATGAGCAAGCGCAAACCATGTAATCGGCGGGTCCAAATCGAGCGCAGCATGCGTGCCCTGGTCAACACCAACCACGCCGCCGTGATCAACATCGACCCGAGCGGGTTGCAGGTGATGATCAACTGGAAGAACGGCAAGCAGATCCTTTCAAAGCCGGTGTCTGACGCGCTCTGCGATGTCGCGCACCGCTGGACGATCTACATCGCCGGCATCTGCGTTCGCCAAGACGGAGCCCAGTACATCAAGTCAATCGACATCAGGCCGGACGGCGTCCACATGGTGGAGAGGCTTTCAGATGTCCTCGAACATTTCTACGAAGAGGTGAAGGCCGACTGCAATCCGAATCACCGGATCGGCATGGGCTGGCTGGCCGTGCCCGGCGACACGCCAGTACCAGAGGCGCGATTGTCTGCGCTACTGGATGCCGTCGGCGCATGGGGCCAAATCAAGGAAGCAGCGTGAGACGTTTACGCACCCAACAACGCAAACGACAGACCTGGCTGGCACTGCCGGCCAGTGGAATAAAACCCAACCCGGAGAAAACCCCATGTCCACAGCAACCGACACAGCCGAGTTTCTGGAAGAACTCAACGGTGGAGCATTTGCCAGCCAAATCGGCCACGCCATTTCAGAGGTAGCCGCTGGGGTTGTTGACCACGGAAAGGCCGGAAAGCTGGTCATTACCTTGGATTTCAGCCAGATCGGCGAATCTCACCAGGTGAAGATCAAGCACAAGCTTGACTACAAGGTGCCGACCAAGCGCGGTACCCGAAGCGAAAACACCAGCCTCGACACGCCCATGCACGTGGGTACCGGCGGCCGCGTGACGCTTTTCGCGGAGAAGCACGACCAGCTGTTCAGCCGCGACGACGCGCCGATCCCTAAGCGCACCTGATCTACCCCGCTCACCCTCCCTCCGCAATCCAAGGAAATACGCGATGTCACTTACCAAAGATGCAATTCAGCTGATCACCGATACGGCGCTGGAAGCCAACGGCAAGAAGCTGGAGACACTGGTCCCTACCGTGGTGCTGCCGGAAAGCTCGAAAGTCATTGACTTGGAGAAGTTCCAGGCCGGCCGCAGCCGCTTCCGTGGCACCTACAGCACGCACTCCCTGGCAGATTTCAGCGCCTACGTGGTTGAGCGCGCAGCGCTTGGCGCCCGCGGCTTTATCGATCAAGACGCAATGAGCTGTGTCCTTCTGTTCAACCTGGGCACGGCCGACGTACCTGGTCATGCCGATGACCGCGCCGTTCTCAAGTTGAAGGCGACCGCAGGCTACACAGCAGCCCAGCAAATCGGTGGACGCGGCATCAGCCAGAAGGATCTGAGCGATTGGATCGAAGATTGGCACCAGTACCTCACCCCGGTTGACGAGGCAGGCAACGCCATTCCGGTGGCCAAGGCCATTGCAGCCGTGCGAACCATCACCATCAAGGCTTCCAGCGAGTCGGAAACCACCGTGGGTGAGACCAGCGCCAGCCGTAGCGCCATGGATCAAATCGAAGCGCGCAGCAAAGAAACCCTACCGGTGTCCCTGCAGTTCAGCACTATCCCGTTCGAGGGCCTTACCGAACAAGTCATCACCCTTCGGCTGTCGGTCATCACCAGCGGCTCGCAGCCAGTACTGAAGCTACGGTGGGTCGGCGAAGAAGCTCAGCGCGAAGACATCGCCCAAGAGTTCAAGACCGTACTTCAAAGTAGCATTGGCGATGCCGCCTTGTTGTCGCTAGGTGCATTCGATCCGAAGTAAAACCGTCCGTTAATCAACACCACCGGGCGTCTATGGGCGCCCTTCTCTTAGTTTACTTGGATAGCTTTTTTGCGAAGGACATCATCTGCTGCCGAAGTAAGTTTATCAATTTCGGCGAATCTTTTTCCTTCTAAATGGAGCCAGCCATTTGCTTCGAACAAAGCATATTGTCGTTCAAGTGAAATTTTGTATCCATCAATATTCCCTCCAGAAACAGACCAGTCAATAAAAGCGCGAACGACAGAATTGCAATGCTCTGAAAAACTCAGTAGATCGTCGAACTTGTCGGATATTTCAGATTTCCATGCTGCCCTTCCCTCCTGAAGGGCAAGCAAGAACTCAGATCGCCGGACGATGCTCGACTCAAGTTTAGCCTTAATACTGGGAATCAGCTTATCAAGCAAATCTGGAGGCAAGCCTCCAAGATGAAAATTCAAAAGTACGAACGCCGCATCGGCGTGCGCTACCGCTACCGTTTCTTTAAACCGCAAAGATGCAGCCATAAGTCGCTTTGAAAGATCATGGTCCGATTGAGCGACATGCTGTTTCCTCCATGCATTTACCTGTGAAAATGCAAGTCCAACCGCTAATACAGTTGCAAGCGAGGAGGCCATCTCAAAGAGATCGTGAACATCTTTTATTTTGAAGAAGTTGTTTCCTATCGGAATCATTCCCCAGAGCATTCCGGAGACAAACAGCAGCAAGCACCCTAGCCAAACAACCCAATCCTTATTCAACTTGCTCTCCAAATTTAGAAATTCTGACGATTATGCCGAAGCTAGACGCTGCCGGCGAGGATCCCCTATGTCCGCTCACCAGAAGAAACACCCCTTCGATTTCAAAACCCAATACGGACTCGGCTTCAACCCCCAGGATGACGAGATCGTGGTCGACTTCTTCTGCGGTGGCGGCGGCGCCGGTACCGGCCTGGAGATTGGCCTGGGCCGGGCTGTAACGGTGGCAAAGAACCACAGCCCCGCGGCCATCAGCATGCACACGGTAAACCACCCCGCCGCCCGGCACTTCACCACCGACGTTTTCGAGGGTGATCCCGATACCGAATGCGGTGGCCGGCCGGTGGGCTGGTTTCACATGTCGCCGGACTGCACTCACCACAGCCAGGCCGCCGGCGGCCAGCCGCGCAAGCGCGAGATCCGCAACCTGTCGTGGATTGGTCTGAAGTGGGCAGGCATGAAGCGCCCCCGGGTGATCAGCCTGGAGAACGTGAAACAGATCCTTCAATGGGGCCGCCTCATTGCCAAGCGAGACAAAGCCACCGGCTGCGTGGTGAAACTCAGCGGTGAGATTGCTGCACCTGGTGAGGTCGTGCCGGTGGACCAGCAGTTCCTGATCCCTGACCCGAAGCAGCGCGGCAGGACCTGGCGCCGCTTTGTAGCGCTGCTGGAAGGCATGGGCTACGTCGTCGAATGGAAGGTGATCAAAGCCTGTGACTTCGGCGCCCCAACCAGCCGGGAACGCCTGTTCATGATTGCCCGGTGCGATGGCCAGCCGATCGTGTGGCCGGAGCCAACCCACGCGAAGAACCCGGTCAAAGGTCAGCAGAAGTGGAAGACCGCCGCCGACTGTATCGACTTCAGCGACCTGGGCAAAAGCATCTTCGGCCGCAAGAAGGACTTGGCCCCGGCAACCCTGCGACGCGTTGCCAAGGGCATGAAGAAGTTCGTCATCGACAACCCGGCGCCATTCATCGTACCGATCGCGAACTGGTCTGGTGAACTGGCGCAATCGTCCGCGGAGCCCCTGCGCACCATCACCAGCTGGCCCCGCGGCGGATCGTTCGCCATGGCGAGCCCGGTTATTGCACCCGCCACGCATCAAGGCAGCGTCAGGGTTAACGACCCGATGGACCCGTTACCTACCGTGACATGCGCCAACCGAGGTGAGCTGACGCTTATCAGTCCGGTGATGGTAGGCGCAGGCGGGCCGGCATACGGGGGCAAGCCCACGACAGCCGATCAGCCAGCCGGAACGCTGATGACGCAGAACCACCGCGCGATCGCCGCGGCGCACCTGGTGAAGTTTCGCTTCAACGATGCCGGCAAAGCTCTGGATGAGCCATTGCCGACAATAACCAGTGGCGGCAACTACCAGCGCCCAGCCGGTGCAGCCCACGCCATGGGCATCTCCACGGTGTTCATGGCCCAGATGAATGGCGGCTTCAACACCACCTACGCGAAGGGCATGGATGAGCCGCTGACCACCGTGACCAACACGGGCAGTCAGCAGCAACTGGTGTCGGCCAACCTGGTGCACCTGCGCGGCAATTGTGATGCCCGGGCCGCAGATGAACCGCTGCGGACCATCAGTGCAGGCGGTGAACATCACGGCCTGGTCAGTGCATTCATGGAGAGAGCCTTCGGTGCCAGCGTCGGCCAGGGCCTGGAAGAGCCCGCGCCAACAATCACAGCCGGTGGCGGCGGGAAAAGCTCCCTGGTTTCACTCAAGCTGTCGCCGGAGCATGAAGCCGGCGCGCTGCGAGTGGCCGCGTTCCTGGTCAGCTACTACGGCACCGAGAACATTAGCGCCTGTGATGCGCCAGCGCCAACGATCACCACCAAGGATCGCTTGGCGATGGTCACGGTGATGGTCAAGGGCACGCCCTACGTGATCGTCGACATCTGCCTGCGGATGCTGAAGCCGTCCGAGTTGTACAAGGCCCAGGGCTTCCCTGCCGACTACGTGATCAGTCACGGCGCCGACGGCAAGCCGTTCACCAAGACCCAGCAAGTCCACATGTGCGGAAACAGCGTCAGCCCGCCGCCGATGGCGGCACTGGCCCGGGCTAACGATCCGTGGCGCGCAGCAGAGCGCCAAGCCGAAGCGGCGTAGCTCACAACCACGTTGCAGCCGCCAGCCACTCAGCCAAGCGCATCAGAATCTGGCTCAGCAGCTCAACAAGGATTTGATACATCAGGTCTGCGACGACTTGTTTCATGCGGTAGAACTCCGGTTTGGCTGATAACCAAAATGTAATGGTGTCCACCGTTCCGTCCTGAAGCACTACAACGATAAAGCGCCATAGACCAAGCCATCCAATGCACGGGCAAATCACCCCAGCAAAAAAATTTATCCACTCTGCAAGTCGTTTCATGCGGTATCGCTCCAGTCGATTGATACCGGAATCATCGGGACGCACAGGACCTGCCCTATGGTCATGCGTTCCATACCGCGATAGCCGATCTCCCCGAAACTCCACCGCCCGGGCATGCCCCGGCAAGGACACAGCCATGCCCGCAGAAAAGAAAACCCTCGGCCAGTTGCGCCAGGAACGACTCGCAGCCGCCAACGAGTTCATGCAGGTAATTGCCCGATGCGGCCGGCGCTTTTTCCGCAACAAAGGCTCAGGCCATGACGCCTACCTGTCGATGAACACCCGCGGGAGAGTCGTCTGGCTTCACGACGACTACACCGGCGCTCGCATCAACGTCGCCAAGGAAGGCAATTGGGACGGTTTCTCGCACGGCGGCACACTAAAGAGCCTGGTGGGGTCCATCGGGAAATTCGTCCTCCATGGCTCGACGATGCGCTACGGGTACTTCCAGCCAAAGATGGATAACGGCTTTGAAAACCCGTGGGGATACGGCGACGACATCCTGATTGTGCGCGATGAAGGTGTCCGCCTTGGGTTGGTCCGCAAGCCAGTCGAAGTCCGGGAGGTCGCATGAAGCGCATCTACCTCAGCGGTCCCATGACCAACATGCTGGACCTGAACTTTCCACTGTTCCACACCTTGACGGCCGCCCTGCGCAACGCCGGGCACACCGTCATCAACCCCGCCGAACTCAACCCAGACCCGGGCACCTGGAGCGAATGCATGCGCCGCGACATCAAAGCGCTGATGGATTGCGACACCGTGGCCACCCTGCCCGGCTGGCAGGATTCCCGCGGCGCCAGCCTTGAGGTGCACATCGGCAAGGCGCTCGGGATGCGGGTTGTGAATGCCCATGATTTGGTAAAAACCACTAGTGAATCGGCGGCGCCGGTTCATCCAAAAGGCTTTCAGGGGAGTTAAGAAAAGCGCTCCAAGCCTCGAAGGCGTCGTGGTGGCGCACGGTGGCAGCGTCCCAGCCAGCCCCAACCACTTCCTTAGATGAAACAAGTTGCATCATCATGCTTGTCGCTGCATCTAGCTCGATCAAAAGGTGGTGGGACTTAAATCTGAAGTCATCTATCCCGCTCATAAATTCGCCTTGCGGCGGGTATTGCCGGAGGTCCCGGAATATTCCCACCAAAGCAGTGACATCCAATTACATGTGCGCATTCAAATAGAGCGATGAGCGGTCACGTGGACTGATCAGATATTGATTGAGGGAGCTTTGAAAACTTACGGGTATTCGAGGCTTTTTCCTTGGAGATACACCACAGTTCTTTCGCTCTGGAAATTCCCCACTCCATCGCTTGCGTCATGGTTTGGCCAGGCCGCGAGTCAAATGACTCCTCAAAAATCATAATTCCTTTCGGAGCGTATAACCCAAGAAACAGCTGCACAACGCCTGTGCTTGAAGTCCGCACCTGTACGTTTACCTGAGAGCCGTCAGCAAGACGCTCATCTTTGGTTCGACAATGAAGGTGCGGATTTGCCCACACCCAAAAAGTTCTACCGCGAGTGAACATTTCCGAGCCCCCAAATCGCTGGAGTATGGGCCTATTTCGCAACCTTTAGTGTGACGTAACCATAAATACCTGCTAATCCCCCCCTTCAAAGTCAGCCGCTATAGCGGCAAGGACGACTCATGTCTCAAATAAAGGAACGGCCGATCCTGTTCTCGGCGCCGATGGTGCGCGCCATCCTGGAGGACCGGAAGACGGTCACGCGGCGGGCAATCAAGGTTCAGCCGCATATCGATGCCAGTGGTAATTTCTGCGTAGGGCGCTCCAACTACGGCCAGGACGGTTACGGAAGACCTGTGACCAAGCACTTCATCAACGGCTACTGCCCCTATGGCAAGCCCGGCGACCGGCTGTGGGTGCGCGAGACCTGGGCAGAAATTAGAGTCGCGCAAGCACCTGATCAGGAATGGATCGTCTACCGCGAGTGTGACAATCGCACCGACTACGGCGGCCCATGGAAGCCGAGCATTTTCATGCCGCGGCGAGCCTGCCGCATTCTGCTGGAGATCACCGACGTCCGCGTTGAGCGGTTGCAGGACATCAGTGAAGAGCAGGCCAAGGCCGAAGGGATCGTCGGTGTCGCCTTTCGCCCTGATGACGGCTGGCCGATCTGCACCGGCTACATGGTCGGCCCAGACGATGGGAAGTCGCAGCTGCAAACGACCGCTGCCGGGGCATTCGCCGGACTTTGGTCGTCCATCAACGGCCAGGAAAACTGGGACGCCAACCCCTGGGTCTGGGTCGTCGAGTTCAAGCGGGTGACGCCATGATCCTCCCCCTGCTCTATATGGCCTGGCTTGTGTATCGAGGGCCGAGGCGATGAGGACCGTAACTCGCATCGTTGACGACTCCTCCGCGAAGTGGGGCTTTCGGAGGGAGCCCGCTACGTATGAGGACGCCGAAAAAATCACAGGCTTTCGCCTGGACCGACGCTCCAGTTTCCTCATTACCCGTGATGGCGTAGTCGAGCAAGAGGCCCTTTGCACCGTTGAATGCTCCGGCTGTAGCTGTGATTGCTCAAGCTGCAGTTACGGGTATGCCACGCATAAGGCCGGCGGCTGTCGCGAGTGTGGCGGCACCGGAAAGCGCCGCATGTACTTCGGCTTCCCGCCATCCCCGCCAAAACGCAAGACCCCCTAACCCCAATCCACCTACAGCCTGCCGGTGAACGGCGGGCGGAGCTATGCCATGAACAAAGAAGAACTCGCGGACCGGATATGCGGGATCGCTTACCCCTGCCGCATCCACAAGGACTTGATCCAGATCGCCAAGGAAAGTGGTCTGGTCATCGTCTATGGCGCCAGCGACGACCTGATGGAATTCGAAGGCGCCGCCCAGGAAGAGATCGGCTGCTACAACGGTGGCACCGCGCTGGTGGACGCCCAAGGCGTGCTGCCCGACCGGGACAGCATCGATGATGACGACCAGCTGCAGCAGTACTTCCAGCGCAAGGCCCAGGCAAAACCCATCGAGGCGCTATGGTGCAAAGAGGATGGCTACTCCTGGACCTACAAGACAGATATCCCCCACGCCACCTTCGAAGTGATGGACGACGTTGACCGCTATTGCCGGGGCATTGTCTTCGCGCTGGCGGATCTGGCCTAACAGCTAACCATTTATGCCTGCCGGTTTACGGCAGCCGAGGAATTCCTATGAGCAAATGGTCGCCAACCACCATGTTCCAGGCCCAGCCATGCCCCACGTCTTGCATGAGCGCCTGCGTTGCAATGGCTCTAAATATCCCGGTCGGCATGGTCCGGCGGGAGCACCACGACACCTACCATGAGGGCGGAAGTCTTCGAGACGTACTTCAGGCATACGGGGTTGGCTTTGAATCATTCGACTCCGCCGACAGGCATAGCATCAACCGGTCCGGACTTTGGCTGCTCGCTGTACCAAGCCTGAACATTGAGGGTGGTCTCCACCAGATACTCGTTGAGTTCGACAAGGATTCAGGAACCTGGGTGGTCTTTGACCCCAACAGAACCGTCGGCGAACGGAAATTCTATTCGGCAGCGCCTGACGATGAAGGGCCGTTGGCAAGGGCCCTGTCCGGCTTCTCAACAGATGCATTCATTCCGATAGAAGAAGTTGCGCGCATACGAGCCCGCAAAGCCGCGTAATCCCTGACCACTTGATGCCCGCTGAACAGCGGCGGGCGAGGAATTCCTATGCCTGATCAAAAATCTTTGCTCCGTGACGTGGCGATCGATGCGATTTCAGATATCGCCCAGCACCTGCCGCTGGACTGCCAGATGTTTCTGGTGGTGTGCCGCCCAGACAAGGCCGACTTCGACCTGGTGCTGCCATCGCCCGAGGCGAACCTGAACAACGCCCTCGATGCGTTGCGCCGCCAGGGCCTGAGCATCGACGGCGACAACGCCTACAAGCGCGACCTGCTGGACGCAGCGGTCGGAGCGCTGGCCATGGGCGCGCAAAACTCCAACCCGCCACCAGTCGGGCACTGGGGCCAGCGCTTATGGGATATCGGCCGGGAGGAGCGCGGGATGCACGAAGAAATGGTCGCGACGCTTCGTGAGTCTCGGCAAGTAATCGCCATGGCGCTCAAGACTGGGGCGCCCGACTGGTTCGATACCGATGAAAAGGTTGCTCTGCACGTCACCGTGCAAAGGATCGACGCCGCCATCGCCAAAGCCACCCAATAACCACCTTCTGCCGCCACGCGCGGCATGGAGCACACCTATGTCTGCAAAAAAACTGTTCGAAGTCATGATTGGCGCCCTGCTGTACCTGCTGGTGACCCTACTCTGGTTCGCCTATGCCTTCCCAGAAATGCTCGATCACGGCACCGACGCAGCGCTGATCACCGCGGGCTTCGGTACGATGGTCTGGCTCTGTGCCACCGGCTGCATCGTAATTTACATCATCCAGAAGGCGCGCCCGTAACCGCGCGCCACCAATGCCGCCACGCGCGGCTCGGAGCAGCTCATGAGCATCCAGTTTCTATCCCACGAGGAGGTTTGCGAGCTGACCGGCGCGCGAACCAAGGCAGGGCAGATCCAAAATCTGAAAAAGAACGGCGTTCGGCACACGATCAAAGTGAACGGGTGGCCGAGTGTTACGGCCATGGCCGTGACCGCAGTCGGCATTTTTGAAGCAGAAAAACCAGTGTGGACACCACGTAAGGCTGGCTGAAATGGGACGACGACCAAGCAAACCCGGCTCTATAGCCCGGCTGCGTGAGCGCAAGAAGCGCAGCGGCCGGGTGTATTACTACTACGACACAGGAGGAAAAGATCGCAAAGAAATTCCGCTGGGCAGTGACTACGGGCTGGCAATCATGGAGTACGCCAAGCTTGAGCGCGATCGCACTGCGACTGACCTCGTGTCCAAGGTGATCACCTTCCGCTACGTCGCCGAGAAATACATGGTCGACGTAGTTCCGACGAAAGGGAAGCTCACGCAGCTCGACAATAAACGGGAGCTGAAAAACCTGATCGCGTTTTTCGACGATCCGCCGGCGTCTCTGGAAACTATCGAACCCCTTCACGTCAGACAATACCTAACCTGGCGCAAGGCCGCACCGGTAAGGGCAAACCGTGAGAAGGCTTTGCTCAGCGCGATATGGAACTTCGCCAGGGATAAAGGCTACACAGCCCTGGCCAACCCGTGCGCAGGCATCAAGGGCAACAAGGAAACCGGCCGGAACACTTACGTCGAGGATGAGCTGTTCAAGCGCGTCTACGAGAAAGCCGACGTCGGCTTGCAGGATGCGATGGACCTTGCCTACCTAACGAGCCAACGGGTGACCGACACCAGATTGATGGACGAGCGAGACCTTCGCGGCGGACAGCTGTGGGTGCTGCAGGGCAAGACGAAAGCGAAGCTCCGGATTGAGGTAACGGGCGAGCTGAAGGTTTTGATTGATCGAATCATGTCCAGGAAGTCAGAACACAAGGTCCGCTCGACGCGGCTGATCGTTACAGAGGATGGCAAACCGATGACGGTGGCAATGTTGCGCAGGAGGTTTGACTTGGCCAGGGAAGCGGCCGGAGTGCCTAAGGCTGAGTTTCAGATGCGCGACTTGCGCGCCAAGGCAGGTACAGATAAAGCAGAGTCCAGCGGTGATATCTTGCAAGCCAGAGATCAACTTGGGCATACGACCGTGGTGATGACCGAGCAATACATCAGGAATCGCAAGGGCAAAAAAGTAATGCCTACCAAGTGAATTGCGGACCAGCATCAAAATTGCGGACCGGAAACAAACAAGGGTTTGCATCAGCTTTCGCTCACAAACCCTTGATTTTAGATGGTGCCCGAAGCCGGAATCGAACCGGCACGCCCTTACGAGCGGGGGATTTTAAGTCCCATGCGTCTACCAGTTTCGCCATTCGGGCGGTAGCGCGGTCAACCTTATGGACATCAGCGTGGAGCAGATATGCCAGTCGAGGCTGGTGCAGCAAGAGGGGGAATATATACATCCCTTCCCGGCGAAGCAAGGTTGCTTCTGTCCTTTTCAAGACAAAACCTGTCGTTGCTCCGAAAATAAAAAAGCTCCGTAAATCATGGATCTACGGAGCTGTTTTAAAGTGGAGGCCGAAGTCGGAATCGAACCGGCGTAGGTGGATTTGCAATCCACTGCATAACCATTTTGCTATTCGGCCTCAAGACGCTTGATGCAAGAAAGCTACATCAACCGTGTACAAACCTGATCAGGAAACAAGACGCTTACGAAGCTCTATCTCCTTGAAAACATTGAGATTTTTTACGTCCCAGTGCGTTCGATGGGCGCAATTATGTACTCATTTGCCTAGGCTGACAACCCCTTGATTTCAAAAAAAATTCGTCCAAAGGCCAGCTTCCGCCCGACAACCACATAGGTGTGCGAAGGCTTCTGGGCCTGCGTCGCAACCCAGCGGAGCCAGCTCCCTCGCCACGGAGAACTTCAGGGACCCGTGGAGGCAGTCGCAGCCCTGCCCCATTTATGGGTAACATACCGGCCTTCCCCGCAGCCACCTGCGCCCTGCCAAATAAGCCCATTTCATGCCTTTCGAACTCAGCGTTGACCTTACCACCCTCGCTATCCTGATCGTCGTCGCCTTCATTGCCGGTTTCATCGATGCCATTGCCGGCGGAGGTGGCCTGTTGACCACCCCGGCCCTGCTGACCGCCGGCTTGCCTCCCCATCTGGTCCTGGGCACCAACAAACTCAGCTCGACCTTTGGTTCGGCCACGGCCAGTTTCACGTTCTACAAGCGCAAGCTGTTCCATCCAAGGCAATGGACCCATGCCCTCGTCGGCACGCTGGTCGGTGCCTTGGCCGGCGCCATCGTCGCCCATTACCTGCCCGCCGAGTGGCTGAACAAGATGCTGCCGGTGATCGTCTTCGCCTGTGGCCTGTACCTGTTGTTCGGTGGCACGCCCAAGGCGCCGCTGGACAGCGATGCGCCGATCAAGAAGACCTGGCAAGCGCCCCAGGGGTTCAGCCTGGGCTTCTACGACGGCGTGGCCGGTCCTGGGACGGGTGCATTCTGGACTGTCAGCAGCCTGCTGCTCTATCCCATCGATCTGGTCAAGGCCAGTGGTGTGGCCCGCAGCATGAATTTCGTCAGCAACATCGCGGCGCTGTCGGTGTTCATTTTTTCGGGGCAAGTGGATTGGATCATCGGCCTGAGCATGGGGCTGTCAGTGATGGTAGGGGCATTCTTCGGCGCGCGCACCGCCATCAGCGGCGGCGCGAAATTCATCCGACCTGTATTTATCACCGTGGTACTGGGCTTGACCGTGCGTCTAGCCTGGCAGCACTGGTTCAGCGTGGCCTAAGCGCCGCGCCACATAGAGGTCGATCAGGTAGCGGGCGATGGAACGCGAGGCCGGCAGCGGCGGCAGGTTGTGCACGTTGAACCACTGGGCATCTTCGATTTCATCTTCCTGCCTGACGATGTCGCCACCGGCATATTCGGCATGGAAGCCGAGCATCATCGAATGGGGAAACGGCCAGCATTGACTGCCGACATACTGAATGTTCTTCACCTCGATGCTGACTTCTTCGCGCACCTCACGAACCAGGCAATCCTCGGCGGACTCACCTGGCTCGGCGAACCCGGCCAGCGTGCTGTAGACCCCCGTGACGAAGCGAGGCGAACGGGCCAGCAGGACTTCATCGCCACGGGTGATCAGCACGATCATGCTTGGTGAGATTCGCGGGTAATGCCGCAAATCACAGGCATCGCAATACATCGCCCGTTCCCGGGCAATCTGGCCCATGCGTTTGCCACAGCTGCCACAGAAACGGCACTCCCGAGCCCAGGTGCCGATCTGCGCGGCATAGCCCAGGACCTTGTACAGCGTGTGGTCATCCTCGAGCATGAAGGCCCGCAGCCCCTTCCAGCTGCAGCCGGGGATGTCCTGTGAGCTGTGCAGCTCCAGCAGATAGACCGGCTCGCCATCCAGGTGGCCAATGCCATGCTCGGCGAGGATCGACAGGTCCTGGCGCTTGAGCCAGTCGCGGGGAAACAGCGCGCCGTTGTCATCGAACAGAAAGCCTTCCGGGCTGCGGGCCACGGCCCAGCCCCCCGGGAGATCGGTATCGAGTACTGCGGTGGTCCAGCGTGAAATCATGATCAATCAATCCTGAAATTCAGGTTTCTGTTTGCTCATATGGGCGGCCATGGCCACGCGCAGGTCGGTCGATTGCAGCATGGCGGCGTTCCAGGTGGCGACGTATTCCAGCCCGTCGTCGATGCGGTGGTCGCGCATGTAGCTGATCATTTCCTTGGTACCGGTCACGGCGATCGGCGACTTGGCGGCGATTTCCCGAGCGATGCCCATGACACCGTCAAGCAGGCTGGCGGTATCACTGTAGACACGATTGACCAGGCCGATGCTGCGCGCTTCGTCGGCACCAAAGGTGCGCCCCGTATAAGCGAGTTCACGCAGCATGCCGTCCCCGATGATCCGGGGCAAGCGTTGCAATGTGCCAACATCGGCCGCCATGCCGATATCGATTTCCTTGATGGAGAACTGTGCATCTTCGGCGGCATAACGCATGTCGCAGGCTGAAATCAGGTCGATGGCGCCGCCCAGGCAATAACCCTGGATAGCGGCAAGCACCGGTTTGCGACAGTTGTCCACGGCGTTGAACGAGGCTTGCAGTTGCAGGATCTTGCGGCGCAACAGGCGTGCGTTGCGGCCCACGTCCTTGCCCAGCTCATTGGCGACGGCGGCCAGCATCATCAGGTCGATGCCCGAGGAGAAGTGTTTGCCGGCCCCGCTCAATACCACCACGCGCGCTTCGTCGGTGTCGTCGATCCATTGGAAGATTTCGACGATCTCGCTCCAGAACGCGGCGTTCATTGCATTGATCTTGTCCGGTCGATTGATCTGCACATGGGCGATATTGTCTGCAAGTTCGACGGTGAACGCTTGGTATTGCAACATGGCAGTGATCCTTTACCGGCTGAAAAAGAGGCCTGAACTATAACAAGTCAACGCACCGGGTCGTAGACAGTGCATCGGCCAAAAGCGGGACCTGGCGACCGGTCAGGTAAAGATGTCTCTGTGGCGAGGGGATTTATCCCCGTTGGGGCGCGAAGCGGCCCCTGCATCCCGACAGAGGTATCTGGGGTCTGCTGCGCAGCCCAGCGGGGATAAATCCCTCGCCACAGGGATCACCTTCAATCACGGATTATTCACTCACCTGCATCTGCCCATCCCACCCACCACCCAACGCGGCGATCAGTTGCACACTCGCGATCAACCGGCTCTGCTGCAAGGTCAGCACACTGCGTTCATTACTCAGCGCGGTGGCCTGGACCGTGACGACATCCAGGTAGGCGATCAGCCCTGCCCTGTACTGGTTTTGGGTCAGGCGCAAGGATTCGCGGGCGGCATCCAGGGCCTCCTGGCGCACGCGGGCTTCGTCTTCCAGGACTTTGAGCTGGATCATGTAATTTTCCACTTCGCGAAAACCGTCGAGCACCGTCTGGCGATAGGTGGCGACCGTCTGGTCGTAGGCCGCAACGGTGCGGTCGACTTCCGCCGAACGCTGGCCGCCATCGAACAGCGTCATCGCCAGCTGCGGTCCCACCGACCAGAAGCGATTCGGCACACTCACCCAGTTGTCGTAGGTACTGCTGCTGTAACCGCCGCTCAAGCTCAGGGTCAGGTCCGGGTAATAGGCGGCCTTGGCCACGCCGATGTTGGCGTTGGCGGCCATCACCGAACGCTCCGCCGAGGCAATGTCCGGCCGGCGCTCAAGCAACTGCGAGGGCAGCGCCACGGGGATTTGCGGAAGGGTCGGGATGTCCTGGGTTTCTGCCAGGCTGAATTCGGCCGGCGGCAGGCCGATCAGCACGGCGATGGCGTTTTCAAATTGAGCGCGTTGCCAGATCAGGTCGATCAACTCGGCCTGGGTAGTCTTGAGCTGAGTCTGCGCCTGGGCCACCGCATCCCTGCCGGATACGCCAGCGCGGTATTGGTTTTCGGTCATCTTCAGCGAACGCTGATAGTTGTCCACGGTGGTCTGCAACAGGCGCTTCTGCTCATCGATCACCCGCAATTGCAGGTAGTTTTGCACCAGTTCCGATTGCTGGCTCAGGCGCATGGCGGCCAGATCGGCGAAGCTGGCTTCGGCGCTGGCTTCATTGGCTTGCAGAGTGCGACGCAACTTGCCCCAGACGTCCGCCTCCCAACTGACACCGGCCTGGGCGCTGTAGGTGTCGCGGATGCCACTGGCCGAACTGCTCAGGCTCGAATTACTGCTGCCGGTGCCCTGGCTGGAGCGGTTCTTGCCGACGGTCAGGTCAACGGAGGGGAAGAACGCGCCCCGGGCACTGCGAACCAAGGCCTGGGCCTGACGGTACTGGGCTTCGGCCTGGGCCACGGTCTGGTTGGAGGTGTTGAGTTTCTCCACCAGGCCATTGAGCCGGGCATCGCCGTACAACTCCCACCAGGCACCCCGAGCCAAGGCGTCGCTAGGATTGGCCTGGCGCCAACCCTCAGCCTCCTTGTACTGCACGGGCGCCGCGGCCACCGGGCGCTGGTAATCCGGGCCGATGGCGCAGGCGCTGAGCATCGCCACGCACAGCGTCAGGCTCAGCAGCCGCGAGCCACGGGCGGTCGCCAGCGGTGCGACAAGATTGAAAAGCGAACGGTCGGTCATAGCGGAGTTTCCAGGGCAGCATCAGTGCGCACGCCGCGCCAGCGGTTGAAGCGATGGCGCAGTTTGTCGAGATAAAGGTAAACCACAGGCGTGGTATAGAGGGTCAGGATCTGGCTGAACACCAGTCCGCCGATGATGGTCAGGCCCAGCGGCTGGCGCATCTCCGAGCCTTCGGCACCGCCAAGCAATAGCGGCAAGGCACCGAGGATCGCCGCCAGCGTAGTCATCAGAATCGGCCGCAAGCGCAGCAGGCAGGCGTTGCGGATCGAGTCCTGCGGCGACTGCCCGCCGCGCTCCAGTTGCAACGCCAGGTCGATCATCAGGATCGCGTTTTTCTTCACCACGCCAATCAGCAGGAACAACCCCAACAACGAGATCAGGCTGAACTCGCCGCCCAACAAATAAATCGACAGCAGTGCGCCGACACCGGCCGACGGTAAGGTGGACAGGATGGTCAGCGGGTGAATGTAGCTCTCGTACAACACACCCAGCACCAGGTACACCGCCAGCAATGCACCCAGGATCATGAACGGCTGGCTTTTCTGGGTTGCCGCGAACGCATCGGCGGTGCCGGCCATTTTTGCGATGATGTCTTCGGGCATCCCGAGCCTGGCAATTGCCCGCTCGATGGCGGCCGTGCCCTGCTCCACCGTCACACCCTCGGCCAAATCGAACGATATGTCCTCGGAGGCGAACTGACCCTCATGGCTGACCCGATCATCCTCCAGGCTGCTCTCATAATGCGCGATGGTCGACAGGGGCACCCGCGCGCCGTCAGCGGTAATGACCTGGACCTGCTCGAGGGTGCTCGGGTCCTGGGCGTACTTGGGGTTGACCTCCATCACCACCTGATACTGGTTGAGGCTGTCATAGATGGTGGATATCTGCCGCTGGCTGTAGGCGTTGTTCAACACCGAGGTGACCATATCCATGTCGATGCCCAGGCGCTTGGCCTGGTCACGGTCCACCACCAGCGTGATCTGCTGGGCGCCGCCGCCGTCGCGAGCGTCGATAGCGGTCAGCTCCGGCAAGGCCCTGAAGGCCGCCGCGACTTTGGGGTACCACTGACGTAGCGACGCCAGGTCACCGCTCTGCAGGATGTAGGAATACTGCGAGGTGGTCTGCTCACGTCCACCACCAAACTGCAGATCCTGGTCGGCCATCAGCATCAAGCGGCCACCCGGCACCAGGGGCATCTCCTTGCGCAAGCGCTCGATGACTTTCTGCGCGGAGATACCACGCTCGTTGATCGGTTTGAGGCGTACCAGCATGAAGGCATTGTTGGTGCCGTTGTTGCCGCCGATGAACCCCGCCACGCTTTCTACGGCTTCATCCTTCAGCACGGCGCGACGAAAGATTTCCATCTTCGGCTGCATGACGTTGAACGAGAGTCCGTCGTCGCCGCGCACGAAACCGATCAACTGGCCGGTGTCCTGCTGAGGCATGAAGGTTTTCGGCACCACCACGTAGAGCGCGATGTTCACCCCTATGGTCACCAGCAGGCTCAGCAAGGTCAGGCGCCGATGGCGCAGCACCCAGTCCAGGCTGCGCGCGTAACCACGCACCATCCGCTCGTTGAGGCGCCGGCTCCAGCGCTGCAAGCGATTCTCCTGCCCCGGCACGTGGGGCTTGAGCCAGCGAGCGCAGAGCATCGGCGTGAGGGTCAGCGACACCACCAGCGAGACCACGATGGCCGCCGCCAGGGTGATGGAGAACTCGCGAAACAGGCTCTCGATAATCCCGCCCATGAACAGGATCGAGAGAAACACCGCCACCAGTGAGACGTTCATCGACAGCAGCGTAAAGCCCACCTCTTCGGCGCCCAGGTAGGCCGCCTTCATCGGCGGGACGCCTTCGTCGATGTGCCGGGAAATGTTCTCCAGCACCACGATGGCGTCGTCCACCACCAGGCCGGTGGCGAGGATCAACGCCATCAACGACAGGTTGTTCAGGGAGAAGCCGTAGAGGTACATCACCGCAAACGTACCCACCAGGGACACCGGTACCGCCAGGGTCGGGATCAGTGAGGCGCGAAAGTTGCCCAGGAACAGGAACACCACCAACACCACCAGGGCCACGGCAATCAGCAGGGTCATTTCCGCCTCGTGCAGCGTGGCCTTGATCACCGGTGAGCGGTCCATGGCCAGGTTCAGCTTGACGCTGGCCGGCAGCACGGCCTGCAACGCCGGCAGCTGGTTCTTGATCTCATTGACCGTCTCGATGATGTTGGCGCCAGCCTGACGGTTGATCACCAGCAGCACGGCTGCGTCATCGTTGAAGAAACCGCTGTTGTAGCGGTCTTCGACGCCGTCGGTGACTTTTGCTACGTCCTTGAGCCGCAGCACCGAGCCGTCCTGGTAACGGATGATCAGCGTTTCGTAGTCCTTGGCCTTCTCCAACTGATCGTTGGCCTGGATTTGCCACATGCGCTGTGCGTCCTCGACCGAACCCTTGGGCCGGCGAACGTTGCTGTCGGCAATGGCGCTGCGCACATCATCCAGGGCTACGCCGTACTGGTTGAGCAGTTGCGGCTCCAGTTCGATGCGCACCGCCGGCAAGGAACTGCCACCAATCTGTACCTCGCCCACGCCCGACACTTGGGACAGGCTCTGGGAAAGGATGGTTGAAGCCAAATCGTAGAGCTGGCCCTTCTCCAGCACATCCGAGGTCAGCGACAGCACCATGATCGGCGCCTGGGACGGGTTGACCTTCTTGTACGTGGGCATGCTGCGCATGCCGCTGGGCAACAGGTTGCGCGAGGCATTGATGGCCGCCTGCACTTCCCGCGCCGCGCCGTTGATGTCGCGGTCCAGGTCAAATTGCAGGATCACCCGGGTAGAGCCCTGGCTGGACCGGCTGCTCATGGTGTTGACCCCGGCGATGGCGCCAAAGGAACGCTCAAGCGGCGTTGCTACCGTCGACGCCATCACCTCGGGGCTGGCCCCCGGCAAGTTGGCCTGGACCACGATCACCGGAAAATCCATCTGCGGCAACGGTGCAACCGGCAGCAAGCCAAAGCTCACGCCACCGAGCAGCATGATTGCAAAGCTCAGCAGCATGGTCGCTACGGGGCGGCGGATGAAAGGGCCGGAGAGGTTCATGGGTGACCGCTCCAAGCTTCAAGCTGCAAGCTGCAAGAGAAAAGCAAGTGGTGCACAGGCTTTAGCTTGTCGCTTGCTGCTGGAAGCTTGCCGCTAGATACCGTCATACCCGCACCTCTTCCCCATCAGGCTTGGCAAAGCGGCGCCCCAGGCGGTCGAAATACAGGTAAATCACCGGCGTGGTGAACAACGTCAGCACCTGGCTCACCAACAACCCACCCACCATCACCAGCCCCAAAGGCTGGCGCAGTTCGGCGCCGGAGCCAGTGGCGAGCATCAGTGGCACCGCACCGAACAGGGCCGCCAGTGTGGTCATCAGGATCGGCCTGAAACGCAGCAACGCGGCCTGGTAGATGGCCGTCTGCGGGTCCATGCCTTGGTTGCGCTCGGCGTCGAGGGCGAAGTCGATCATCATGATCGCGTTTTTCTTGACGATGCCGATCAGCAGGATGATGCCGATGATCGCGATCATGCCCAGGTCATTGCCGCTGATGATCAGCGCCAGCAAGGCGCCGATGGCCGCCGAGGGCAATGTGGAGAGAATCGTGATCGGGTGGATGTAGCTCTCGTACAGAACGCCGAGCACGATGTACATGGTCACCACCGCCGCCAGGATCAGCAGCAAGGTACTCGACAGCGAGGCCTGGAACGCCTGGGCCGCGCCCTGGAATTGGGTCTGCACCCCGACCGGCATGCCAATGTCCTGCTGGACCTTCTCGATCACGTCCACCGCGTGCCCGAGGGCTACATCGGGCGCCAGGTTGAACGACATCATCACCGCCGGGAACTGGCCGATGTGAGCAATGGCCAACTGGGCCTGACGCTCCTCGACGCGGGCCAGACTCGACAGCCGCACCTGGCCGCCATCGGTGGTCTTGACGTGAATCTGATCCAGCGCCTGCGGCCCGATGCGCTCCCCGGCCTGGGCCTGCAACACCACCCGATACTGGCTGGCCTGGGTGTAGATGGTGGAAATCTGCCGCTGGCCGAAAGCGTCATACAGTGCATCAGTGATGTCCGCCACCGACACGCCCAGGCGAGACGCGGCGTCGCGGTCGATCACCAGGTAGACCTGCAGACCTTTGTCCTGCAAGTCGCTGGCGACGTCGGTCAACTCCGGCTGCCGGGCCAAGGCTTCGACAAGGCGATCGCTCCAGAGGCTAAGCAACTCGGCATCCGGCGAAGACAGGCTGAACTGGTACTGGGTGCGGCTGACCCGGTCTTCGATGGTCAGGTCCTGCACCGGTTGCATGAACAGGCGGATGCCCACCAGCCGGTCCAGTTGCGGCTGCAAGCGGGCGATGATTTCGGTGGCGCTGTCATCCCGTTCGCTGTGGGGCTTGAGATTGATCAGCAAGCGACCACTGTTGAGCGTGGCGTTGTCACCGTCCACGCCGATGTAGGAAGACAGGCTCTGCACCGCTGGATCGGCCAGGATCACCTTGGCCAGCTGCTGTTGGCGCTCGCTCATGGCGGCGAAGGAAATCGACTGTGGCGCCTGGGAAATACCCTGGATCACCCCGGTGTCCTGCACCGGGAAAAACCCCTTGGGCACGGCCAGGTACAACACCACCGTCAACACCAGGCTGCCCACGGCAACCAGCAGGGTCAGCGGCTGATGCTTGAGCACCCACTGCAACTTGCGACCGTAGGCGGCGATCATCCAGTCGATCCAGGCGCCGCTGGCGCGGTAGAAACGCCCCTGCTCCTGCTCTTTGGGTTCGCGCTTGAGCAACCGGGCACACATCATCGGCGTCAGGGTCAGCGACACCACAAGAGAGATCAGGATCGCCACCGCCAGGGTGATGGCGAACTCGCGGAACAAGCGCCCAACCACGTCGGCCATGAACAGCAACGGGATCAGCACCGCGATCAGCGACAGCGTCAGCGAAATCAAAGTGAAGCCAATCTGCTTCGCGCCCTTGAGCGCGGCCTGCATGGGGCTTTCGCCCTCCTCGATGTAGCGGGCAATGTTTTCCAGCATGACGATGGCATCGTCCACCACAAAACCGGTGGCAATGGTCAGGGCCATCAGCGTCAGGTTGTTGATGGAAAAACCGGCCAGGTACATCACGCCGAACGTGCCGATCAGCGACAACGGTACAGCCACCGACGGAATGATCGTGGCGCTGACCCGACGCAGGAACAGGAACGTCACCATGACCACCAGGGCGATGGCGATCAGCAGTTCATGCTGTACGTCGGTGACCGAAGCGCGAATGGTCTGGGTGCGGTCAGTCAGCACCGTAACGTCCAGGCCGGCCGGCAGGTTGTCGGTAATGCTCGGCAGCAAGGCCTTGATCCGGTCTACCACCTCGATGACGTTGGCCCCCGGCTGGCGCTGGATGTTCAACAACACGGCCTGATTTTCGTTGGCCCAGGCGGCAAGGCGTTCATTCTCGGCGCCATCGACGATCTGCGCGACATCCTTGAGGCGCAACGGAGCGCCGTTGGCATAGGCGAGGATCAGCTCGGCGTAGTCCTTGGGTGAGGTCAACTGATCGTTGGCATCGAGCATCGAGACCCGGGTCGGTCCGTCGATTTTGCCCTTGGGCTGGTTGACGTTGGAGGCGCCGACCAGGGTGCGCACGTCCGCCAGGTTCAGACCTGCGGCTGCCAGGGCCTCGGGATTGACCTTGATCCGCACAGCCTGGCGCTGACCGCCGGCGATCGAAACCATGCCGACCCCGCTGATCTGGGCGATTTTCTGCGCCATGCGGGTGTCCACCAGGTCATTGAGCTTGGGCAGCAGCATGGTCTTGGAGGTGATCGCCAGGGTCAGCACCGGGGTGTCGGCCGGGTTGACCTTGTTGTACACCGGCGGGGCCGGCAGATCGTTGGGCAGCAGGTTGGTGGCCGCGTTGATCGCCGCCTGCACCTGTTGCTCGGCGACATCCATGTTGATGTCGAGGCTGAAACGCAGGGTAATCACCGACGCGCCGCCGGAGCTGGTGGACGCCATTTGCGTGAGGCCCGGCATCTGCCCGAACTGCCGTTCCAGGGGGGCGGTCACGGCACTGGTCATCACATCGGGACTGGCGCCCGGGTACAGGGTCATCACACGGATGGTCGGGTAATCGACCTGGGGCAATGCCGACACCGGCAGCAACCGATAGGCGATCAGACCGGCCAGCACGATGGCCAGCATGCTCAGGGTGGTGGCGACCGGGCGAAGGATGAACAGACGCGAGAGGTTCATGCGCCGCCCTTTTTCGCCTTGTCGGCCACGGCCGGTTCAGCCGGGGCCGCCGCCGTTTTGCCCTGCAGGTGTTCGGTCGGCGTGGTGGGCACGTCCTGGCTGTCGTTGACCACATCCACCTCACTGCCTTCCTTCAGGCGATCGGTGCCTTCTAGCACTACTCGATCACCTGCGGCCAGGCCTTCGGTGACTACGGTGTGTTCGCCGTCGCTGGCGCCGATCTTCAGCTTTCTGATGGTGACTTTTTTATCGCCATCCAGGGCGTAGACGAAGGTGCCGTTGGTGCCGAACTGAATCGCAGCGGTCGGCGCCAGGACTACATTTTTGAGGGTGTCGGCCAACAGATGCACATTGACGAACTGGTTGGGGAACAGCGACTGGTCGCGGTTATCGTAGCGAGCCTTGAACTTCAGGGTGCCGGTGGTGATGTCGATCTGGTTGTCCAGGCTTTGCAGTACACCGCTGGCCTGCAGCTTCAGGTCACTACGGTCCCAGGCTTCCACTGGCAGCTTCGCCCCGCTGCGATAGCGGGCAAGCACGGTATCCAGATTGGTTTCCGGCAGCGTAAACACGACGCTGATGGGTTGCGTCTGAGTGATGACCGCCAGCGCGGTAGTGTCGTTGGCGGCCACCAGATTGCCAACGTCCAGTTGCCGCAAACCGACCCGGCCGGAGATCGGCGCCCGGATCCTGGTGAACTCCAGATTGAGCTTGGCGTCGTTGACTGCCGCCTGGTTGGTCTTGACCGTGCCCTGGTACTGGCCCACCAAGGCGGCGGCGGTATCGAGGGTCTGTTTGGCGATGCTGTCCTCGGCATACAGGCCACGATAACGCTCGAGGTCTACCTGGGCATTTTTCAGTTGGGCCTGATTCTGCAGCAGCGTGCCTTCGGCCTGGAGCAAGGCGTTCTGGTATGGACGCGGGTCGATTTCAGCCAGCAGGTCTCCAGCCTTGACCATTTGCCCTTCTTCAAAGGCGATCTTGACCAGCTCGCCACCCACCCGGCTGCGCACGTTGATGGTATTGAGGGCCGTGACGGTGCCCAACGCCTTGTAGTAAAGCGGAAAATCACCGGTGACTGCCGGCGCTACCCGAACCGGTACCGGCCCTGTCGCCCCCCCAAACCCTGGCCGCATCCCGCCCGACCGCCCCGCCTGTTCAGCAGGCGCTTTTTGTCCTGCTCCGGGCTTTTGGTCCGCCCCGGCGGGCCAGAACTTCCAGGCCAGCGCCGCGACGATCAATACGACGACAAGGCCAAACAGCCAGCGACGGGATTTGTGGGAAACAGAGGATTGCATGGAATGATCAACCATTGGGCGCGTGGGCTTCTTTTACGGGAGGCTGAACGATAAGCACTGGCGGGTATTTAGCAAAGCGCCTTTACCGGCAATTTACCTTGGGCTTACCTATCGCGTAGTTGGCTAAGGTCTTGAAGCACAAATGAAAACGGCCTGGACAAGGCCAGGCCGTTAACAATTGTAATAAATACTTTATTTCAGTACAGCTAGAGCAGCGTCGTAGTTGGGCTCTTCAGCGATTTCCTTGACCAGCTCGCTGTGCAGCACGTTGTCGTTTTCGTCGAGCACCACCACGGCACGGGCGGTCAAGCCTTTGAGCGGGCCATCAGCAATCGCCACGCCATAATTCTCGATGAACTCACTGCCGCGCAGGGTGGACAGGTTCTGGACATTTTCCAGGCCTTCGGCACCGCAGAAACGCGCCTGGGCGAACGGCAGGTCAGCCGAGATGCACAGCACCACGGTGTTGCTCAGTTCGTTGGCCTGGGCGTTGAACTTGCGCACGGAGGTGGCGCAGGTCGGGGTATCGACGCTTGGGAAAATGTTCAGCACTTTGCGCTTGCCGGCGAAATCCTTCAGGGAAACGTCGGACAGATTGCCGGCTACCAGGGAAAAGGCTGGCGCCTTGGAACCGGCTTGTGGCAATTGGCCGTTGACTTGAACCGGGTTGCCTTTGAGGGTGACTTGAGCCATGAACGGATTCCTTCTGACAGGTTTGAAAATGGTGAGGCCGGAGTTAACCATGAAATGGTTCTGCGACCTATGGTTGGACATAAAAAGTCATGGCTTGGCGGTGTAGGAGCTATCGAGTGCAACGAGTCTGCGATCTTTGCCCTGCTAATTGAGTCTAGAGCGAAAGATCGCAGGCTTCGCCAGCGCCTACAGCGACGCCTGTGCGCTATTTAGCCTTGAGCTTCAGAAACGACTGATGCAAGTCCGCCGCCCAACCATCGATCACACCTTTGACATCATCGGGCTTCATCACCTGGGCTTCGTTGGACAACGGCTTACCCGTGCCCTTGCGCACCACCTGGGCGACCACTGCATTGTTGCCGCCGTCGAGAAATACCGCTTCAGTGCCCAAGGTGGTTTCCTGGTCGCGAATACCGCTGGCGGTACTGACCGCGGCCGCCACCAGCGCGATCGGAATCACTTCATAAGGTTTCAGGCCCTCGGTCTTGCTGCTTACGGCGGTGATGGCCGCGCGCATCACCAGTACTCCGGGCCCAGGGCCGGTCGCCAGGGGCAGGGATTTGCCCGCTTCCCGCTTGAGCGCCTGATCGTAGTAACCGGTAATGCCGGACAAGGTGGCCTGGGGGATCTTCACGGTCGGCTGCGGCTTGGGGTAAAGCTGTGTCGGCTCGACGTAAAGGCTGGTGTATTTGCTCAGGTCTGCCGTGGGATCAACCCAGCGCATCACTTCGGCCCCCGACGGCGACTTCTCCTCCTTGAGCCGGCTGTAATCACCCAGAAAGCCGGAGTACTCATCCGGTTGGGTGATCTTGCTGGAGCAACCCGCCAGGGCAAGCGAGGCCATGCACACGGTGCCAATCATTGACGCAAACTTCATGCTGTCACTCCTGTAAGCCACACGAAACGGGGCCGGGAATTACAGGTATAGCCAATGGGCGCGGTTTTGCCTGCTCCGACAGGAACAAGTCACTGGGCAAGCCCTTTGCTCGCCACCGCCTTCAGCCGCGCTCGCGGGGTATCAGGCTCTGCAATTGCTGCGCGAGGAAGTCCGCGTCGAAGGTAAAAGTATCCGGATCCTTCAACCCGTTGGTTCGACGCCATTGCCACTGCAACGAAGGCGGCAGGCAAACCAGCGAGATGCTGCCGTAACGCGTTGCAGTCAGCCCCATGATCGCCAGGGAAATCTGCCCGCCGGCCCCCATTACATCGGGTATGAATTCCACCGGCTTGCCAGTGATGGACAGTGTCAGCTTTTCTGTCTTGAAGCCGGAGGTTTCTGCCGGAACACTCGGCCCGTGGGCCACATACGCCTCACGGGTCAGCGTCAGAAGGCCGGGGGCCAGGACCGGCGCCAGCCATTGCTCGATCTGCCCGTACAACGCCTCGATCTGTGCGGCCCACACCGCCGCTTGCGCCTCGTGCTGTTGCTTCTTGTGCGCTTCGCTGTCTGCGTAGTGACGAAGCATCTCACCCAATTGCTTTACATCGTCCATGCGCTGTTCCTCGATTCAAGGGGTGCTGCCAAGCTGGATGATGACAGGTTCAAGACGCAGGCGTACGCAAAACCCGCCTGGCCCGTCACGCGCGGCATACATAGTCGTGCGTCAGCACCTTTGCCGCAGATAAGGAATACCTCCGGGAAATCCGATGAGTGGAGAGGTTTTTCTCTGGTTTTTTCGCCTCACCTGTCAGGAATGACAGTAGTCAAAGCCGCGGGCGGGAGGTTTGATGAAGCGAACCGCCAAGACGATAACTCCGACGACGCTTGGCAAGAGGAGGACGCGCCATGACCAGCCTGAGCCCGGACAATGAAATCGAAGTCATCAACCGTGTCATCATCATCGGGATGGTGACGGTTGAACACCCAGCAAACCCGCACGGCGGTATCCCGCTTCGTTTGCTCGCCAATGGATTGCTGCCATTGCTGGTGGAACCCTGGACCCAACAGGCCGAATATGACGACGCCCGCATCTTGCTGAGCAATTCCGACATCCCCGTGCTGAACAAGACCATTATGCCGGGTGAAGTGAATCAGCCATTCACGCTGAACCTGCCGGAAGCCCTGTTGAGCAACGGCATCAACCAGATACGCCTGAGCGTACTGCGTGTAGGTCAGACGATTCCCGAAACATCACAGTCATTGGACGTGCTCTTCCACCGGCCACGGCCGGGGGGCGAAGTCTCAACCCCAGGCGACAATCCCAACCTGACCCTCACCCTGCCCTCCGAGGTCATCACCAAGGGGGTGGATGCGGCAATGGCCAGCCAAGGGGTGATCCTTACCATCCGCTATCCCTACATGAGGGAAAAAGACGTTATCACAGTGGACCGTGACAGCCAGGAAATGACGCGCACCGTAAGCGCTACCGAGGCCGCTGCCGGCAGCGTGGACATCATTCTGCGGACCGCCGACTTCTGGCAAGACAATCCCCGGTTCGCTTTGCGGTTCAGAGTAACTGACCTGCTGGGCAACTCCAGCGGCCCGCAGGCGATATGGTCAAGGGCCACCTACATCGATGTGCACATTCGCCAACCGGCACTCGACCTCACCAAACCCAGGGTCCTGGAGGCCAGGGAGCTCAATGGCGAGCGCCTGAATTTCGAGAGGGATTTCTATGACGCGCAATTCGCCAACGTCGAAGTGAACTACATCGGTTCGGCTCCGGGGCAGGACGTAAAAGTGTATTGGGTTGGGCGTAACTCCACCTGGGGCAGTGAGATCCAGACGGTATCGGTTGCTGGTCAAACGTTGAGATTCCAGGTGCCCAGAAACGAAGTGGTGGATTGCATCGGCACCGGTGCGGAGGTCTATTACACCGTCAGAGCGCCTGGCACCACTACGGATATTCCATCGAGAGACCTGGACATTACGGTCACGCCACAAAAATACACGCTACGGGAACCGACGCTGGACGGCAGCAAAACCAATCTCCGGGCCTATCATCCAGCCCTGCTCACCGCGCATACCGCACGAATGGCGCTGTTTGGCGTGACGGCCCGCTACGGTGAGGAAATTCGGATAACAGCCGGTACCAGCCAAACCGACCTGTCCGTGCCCCCTGCCTGGATAGCGGAAAACCGCGGGAAGCCCATCATGGTCAACTGGACACTCCGGGAAACCGGCACCGGCACGCCGATCATCTTTTCATGGTTTCTGAGATTGATCGCCTGACTCGGTTTTTCAGCTAACCAACGGTTTTGACGCTGCTTTTCCATTGCAGGAGGACGTACCGTGCGTAAATTAATGGGGTTGCTGTTAATCACGTTGATGGTCGGGTGCGCACAAGTCACGACAGCACCGCCTGCCCCCATCACAATCAACGGAGTCCAGGTACTCGATGGGCCTGAGACCGCCAGTTTCCTGACCACGCTTTACCATCGCAAATTTCCCAACTGCAACAATTCCGACTCGCAACCCTCGTTCCTCTGCTCGGGTGTCACCCTCAGGGTGACGGTAAAAGACCCCGAAGAACAATACAAAGTCTGGGACCCCAGCCCAACCTCAATAACCAGTGGCGGAGTGTCTTTCTCTTATCTACGGGCAGACGCCAATTTCGGGCGGCTGGCGTGGGGCCACGGCAACGGCCTTATCCTCTACCCCATCTTCGGCGCACCGCCTGACAAGATTGACCTGGACTATCTGTGCTCATACCCGATGGATGCCTGGACCTGGCACCGTACCAGCCCTTGTGGCCACCACGTGGACTATCCCGCGTTAAGCCAACTCTGCCATCTGGCCGGCGTGACCACTGCGCAACAATGGCTGGGCATATGGACAATGCCGGGGGGTAATGAACACCTGCGCCAATGCGGATTCGATGTCAACGATGACCGCAATCAACTGGCCGGACCGGCGTTCTACGCCTCGGTGCTGGGCAAGGTTCTGATAGGGGCGAGAGGATTCGCTGAGCATAACGAGATCATCATCAAGACCTGGACACCAGGACGGCCAAACACTTTCCCCATCATGGCGTTCTTCTTTGTTGCAGGAGGCACCAACGAGGGGTTGCCCGACGCTCGCTACAACCAACGCGACTTTTATAACTCCACCAATCCGAAAATTGTCGTGCCGATCATTCGTCTGACACCTGCCAACAGTGCCACCGAAAGCGCCACGTTCACCTACGTCGCGTCCGATCAGGCGGTGACTCAGTGATTCGTTCGTGCTGGGACCTACTCAGCGCAACCGCGCCATCGCCAGGGTGTCCACCCATCGCCCGTCACGCACGGCGTAGTCGCGCAGCAGGCCTTCGGTTTCGAAGCAACATCTGAGGGGCGACCCCGGGTCGTTGTAGAGCGCGGTGACCCCACCGATATGAGCTTCATTGAAGCGAGTGAGGCTGATCGAATGCTCGGACATGCGGCTCCTCCCTGGAGACCTGAAAAGGCCGTTCACTATAAGCCAGCGAACATTCAGGTATCCAGGGCCAAGCCTGTGGGAGCAAAGCTTGCTCGCGATTGCGGTGACCCGCTTGTATCAATACTGACTGTGCCGCCGTCTTCGCGAGCAAGCTTTGCTCCCACATGGGCTTGGGTCTCAGTGCTCTCCTCGCCTACTGATGCTGCACCTGAACCATTGAGTTCACCTGCACCCGCGCGTGCATCTGCTCTGCCCCGCCACCGCGGCGCATGCCGCGTACCGGACAGGCGTCGAGGTAGTCCAGGCCGACCGCCAGTTTCAAATGCCGATCCGGACAGGTCAGGCGATTGGTCACGTCGAAGCTGTACCAGCCGTCCTCCAGCCAGGCTTCAGCCCAGGCGTGGCTCGCCAGATGACTTTCATCTTCGGTGCACAGGTAACCGGAGACATAGCGCGCCGGAACCCCCAGGCTACGCGCGCAGGCCAGAAATGCGTGGGTATGATCCTGACAAACCCCCACGCCCCCGGCGAAGGCTTCGGCGGCGGTACTGCTGACCTCGGTCGTGCCCGGGCTGTAGGGCATGCGGGCAGCCAGGCCGTTCATCAAATCGGTCAGTGCCGAGCGATCACGTCGGGCTGCGCATTGCTCCACAGCAAAGGCCGCGAGAGCATCATCGGCCTGGGTGAGGCGGCTGGGGCGCAGAAATGGCAGCGGTGACTGGCTGTCCGGCTCCATCTGCACCGCCTGATGGATTTCCACCTCGCCATAAGCCGTGAGCACCAGAGCGCCATGGGGCTCGTCCATGGTCATCACATGCAGGATATTGCCGTAGGGATCGAGCTGGCTGCGCACCAGACGTGGCAATTCCAGATGCCATTGCAGGATGCGTTGACGCTGAGTGTCCTTGGGGGTCAAGCGCAGGAACTGGATGCTGGTGCACACTTCATCGGCATAGCTATAGGTCGTGTCGTGGCGTATGGAAAGTTTCATACCACCTCCAGATAAGACTCGTGAACGGTCTGGCCCAGGTGGCGAATCTGGCCAATGAGGTCGGTCAGCCATTGATGCAGGCCCGATGCCAGGATCTCGTCGATGCCGGAGTAACGCAGCCGCGCGTTCAGTTCAGCGGCCAGGCGTTGGGCCGGGCGGCCATTGTTGCCCGGCAGGCTGGAGAGGATCTGGTCCAGCTCCTCAATACAGGCATGCAACGAGCGCGGAACGTCGGCGCGCAGCAGCAACATTTCCGAGACCTGCTCGGCGTTGGGCGCATTGCGGTAGATCTCGTTGAACGCTTCAAACGAAGACAACGCCCGCAGCAAGGCGCTCCACTGGTAATAACCGCGTGCCGAGTTGTCGCTGACCTCTTCCGACTCCTCACCAAACATTTCGTAGCGGGCGTCCAGCAGACGCAGGGTGTTGTCCGCCCGCTCGATAAAGGTTCCCAGACGAATGAATCTATAGGCATCGTTGCGCATGATGGTGCCCGACGTCGCGCCACGGAACAGGTGCGAGCGCTCCTTGACCCATTCACAGAAGTGGCTGATGCCGTAGCGGCCCAGACCATTGCTGGCAATGTTGCGCATCTCCAGCCAGGTGGCGTTGATGTTCTCCCACATATCGGCGGTGATGCGTCCACGCACCGCATGGGCATTGGTCCGCGCCGCCCGCAGACAGCTGTAGATGCTTCCGGGGTTGGTTTCGTCCAGTGCGAAAAAATGCAACATGCGTTCGGTGTTCAGCGCGTCATAACGGGCGTTGTAATCGTCCAGCGTGCCGGCCGCCAGCAACGACATCGCCAGCTCGGCATGCCCGTCGCTGCGCCCGGCCTGGGGCATGAGCGACAGCGAGTAACTGACTTCGAGCATGCGCGCCAGGTTCTCGGCGCGCTCCAGGTAGCGGGACATCCAGTAGAGGTCCGAAGCGGTTCTTGAAAGCATGTCTTAGTCCTCCACTACCCAAGTGTCTTTGGTGCCGCCACCCTGGGACGAATTGACCACCAGCGAGCCGTCGCGAAGTGCCACGCGGGTCAGCCCGCCGGGCACCAGGCGGGTTTCCTTGCCCGACAACACGAACGGACGCAAATCGATGTGGCGCGGGGCGATACCGCTCTCGACGAAGGTCGGGCAGGTGGAAAGGCTCAACGTCGGTTGGGCGATGTAGGCTTCGGGGCGGGCCTTGAGGCGTGCGCGGAAGTCTTCGATCTGCGCCGCTGTAGCTGCCGGCCCTACCAGCATGCCGTAACCGCCGGAACCCTGGGTTTCCTTGACCACCAGGTCAGGCAGGTTGGCCAGCACGTGGGACAGATCCTGAGGCTTGCGGCACTGCCAGGTCGGCACGTTCTTCAGAATCGGTTCTTCGGTGAGGTAAAAGCGGATCATCTCGTCGACGTAAGGGTAGATCGATTTGTCATCAGCCACGCCCGTGCCCACCGCATTCGCCAGCACCACGTTGCCTGACCGGTAAACGGCGATCAGTCCGGGAACGCCCAACATGGAGTCTGGGTTGAACGACAGCGGATCGAGGTAATCGTCGTCAAGGCGGCGATAGATCACATCCACCTGCTGGGGGCCTGCGGTGGTGCGCATGTAGACATGGTCGTCGCGCACGAACAGATCGGCGCCCTCCACCAGTTCCACCCCCATTTCACGGGCCAGGAACGCATGTTCGAAATAGGCACTGTTGAAACGACCGGGGGTCAGCACCACGGCGGTCGGGTTGTCCAGGGGGCTTGAACTCTTGAGGGTGTCGAGCAACAGATTCGGGTAGTGATCGATGGGCGCCACGCGCTGGGCGGCGAAGAGCTCGGGGAACAGGCGCATCATCATCTTGCGGTCTTCGAGCATGTAGCTCACGCCGCTGGGCGTACGCAGGTTGTCCTCCAGCACGTAATAACTGCCATCACCGTCGCGAACCAGGTCAACACCGGCGATGTGGGCATAAATGCCTCGGTGCAAGTCCAGGCCTTGCATCGCGATTTGATAACCCTCATTGGCGAGCACCTGCTCGGCCGGAATGATTTTTTCCTTGAGGATCCGCTGCCCATGGTAGATGTCGGCCAGAAACATGTTCAGGGCCTGGACCCGCTGAATGCAGCCACGCTCGACCATCTTCCATTCGCTGGCCTTGATGCTGCGAGGAATAATGTCGAACGGAATCAATCGTTCGGTACCCTGCTCGTCACCGTAAAGGGTGAAGGTGATACCGGCTCGATGAAACAGCAGATCGGCTTCGCGACGCCGCTGTTCCAGCAGCTCCAGCGGCGTGTCCGCCAGCCAGCGTGAGAAGGCTTGATAGTGCGGGCGGCAGTCACCCTTTGCATCATACATTTCATTAAAAAAAGCTTGGGGCATAGCCAACTCCCAGCCGCGTTCTACACGGCATTTTTTATCACTTCGTCATTCCAATGGTCCGGCCTTGCTTTGTTTTAATGAGCCCTGTTTTTCTGAGTACCTCGATTGCACCGGTCTCTGATCTGGCCTTTGCGTCTGGATGACGTGCGCCCCCTGATTAAATCTGCGCCGTGAATGCTCCTCTGATAACCCCGCGCTGTAGTGGCCTACTTTCTTGAGCTCTAGCAAAGGCTGTGCCTAAGCCCGGTGCACCAGGACATTGCTGGAGAAACCGTCGTAGATGTACGCCCCCGCGATATTTAGTTTCATTTTTGCGACATACGCTCCTTTATACGCTGAAACGTTTATTTCAGCTTTTTCCTACATGCGCCCGAACGAGTCGAATCGGTGCAATAAGTCAGGTAACAGGTCGGTAATGCCCCGAAAGAGGGAAATTTATACTCACCGCCCTTCAGAGCGCTCAAAAGCGACTCTCCTTTTTAAGCAAGAGACTTATCCCGCACTCAGGATTAAAGCACTCATCAGGCAGAGCGCTCAGCGATCACAGCCCCCCCCACGCCCCTCACTATCCGGCTCGGCCATTTGTCGCCTCCCTGCGAACAAACTCAAAGCAGACACTTGCGCCAGTAGTATTATGGTATACCATCATACGCACAGACCAATTCCACCCTCCTACGGAGCAGCTCATGAGTTTCGAAATTCGCAAGATCGTCAGCTATGTCGAAGAAACCTTTATCGAAGGCGGCAAGGCCACCGACAAGCCGGTGACCATGGTCGGGTTGGCGGTGGTGATGAAAAACCCTTGGCTGGGCCGTGGCTTCGTTGAAGACCTGAAACCGGAAATCCGCGCCAACTGCTCCGACCTCGGTGCGCTGATGGTCGAGCGTCTGGTGGGCATCATCGGTGGCGCGGAAAAAATCGAAGCCTATGGCAAGGCCGCGGTGGTGGGTGCCGACGGTGAAATCGAGCACGCCTCCGCCGTGATCCACACCCTGCGCTTTGGCAACCATTACCGTGAAGCGGTGAAAGCCAAGAGCTACCTGAGCTTCACCAATAAACGTGGCGGCCCCGGCACCTCGATCCAGATCCCGATGATGCACAAGGACGACGAAGGTCTGCGCTCGCACTACATCACCCTGGAAATGCAGATCGAGGATGCACCACGCGCCGACGAAATTGTTGTGGTGCTGGGTTGCGCCGATGGCGGTCGCCTGCACCCGCGCATCGGCAATCGCTACATCGATCTGGAAGAACTGGCCGCCGAGAAGGCGCAGTGATCCAGCCTGGGCAACCACTATAAAAAAGGCATGCAGGAGCGCTCCATGATTCGGCTCACCGCTGAACTCACCCCGGCCGGCACCAGTTATCTGGCGACCGGCCAAGGCCAGCCCGTGGTCTTGATCCACGGCGTGGGCCTGAACAAAGAAATGTGGGGCGGCCAGATCGTTGGCCTGGCCACAAAATACCGCGTGATTGCCTATGACATGCTTGGTCACGGGGCCAGTCCGCGTCCCGAAAGCGGCACCGGCCTGCTGGGTTACGCCGACCAGTTAGTGGAGCTGCTCGACCACCTGCAAGTGCCCCAGTCGACAGTGATCGGTTTCTCCATGGGCGGCCTGGTGGCCCGTGCGTTTGCCTTGCATTATCCGCAACGCCTGCAAGGCCTGGTGGTCCTTAACAGCGTATTCAACCGCAGCGCCGAGCAGCGTGCCGGGGTCATCGCCCGCACCGCCCAGGCCGCCGAACATGGCCCGGACGCTAACGCCGAGGCCGCGCTGTCACGCTGGTTCAGCCGCGAGTATCAGGCCGCCAACCCGGCGCAGATTGCCGCCCTGCGCCAGACCCTGGCAGGAAATGATCCTCAGGGTTACCTGACCACCTATGAACTGTTTGCCACCCAGGATATGTACCGCGCCGACGACCTGGGCAGCATCACGGTGCCAACGTTGATTGCCACCGGCGAACTGGACCCGGGCTCGACGCCGGAAATGGCCCGTGAACTGGCCGAGCGAATTCCCGGTGCAACGGTTGCCGTGCTTGACGAGCAGCGGCATATGATGCCGGTAGAATCGCCGCGCCTGGTCAACCAGTTGCTGCTGGAATTTCTCGACAGCGCAAATACCCGACAAAATCCAATAAAGGGGATCGTTGCATGACACTCGCACGCTTTTCGATGTGCATCGGCGGTGAATGGGTCGATGCCCTGTCCGGCAAGACTTTCGAAAGCCTGAACCCGGCCCTGGCCAAGCCCTGGGCCGAGTTGCCCGATGCCGACGAAGCCGATGTCGAGCGCGCCGTGCAGGCTGCACAGACGGCGTTCGAAAGTCCTGCCTGGCGTGGCTTGACCGCCACCGCTCGCGGCAAACTGCTGCGGCGTCTGGGCGACCTGATCGCTGAAAACAAAGAACAACTGGCCCAACTGGAAAGCCGCGACAACGGCAAGCTGATCCGTGAAACCCGCGGGCAGGTCGGTTACCTGCCGGAGTTTTTCCATTACACCGCGGGTCTGGCCGACAAACTTGAGGGCGGCACCCTGCCCCTCGACAAACCGGACCTGTTTGCCTACACCGTGCACGAAGCGATGGGCGTCGTTGCAGCGATCATTCCCTGGAACAGTCCGCTGTACCTGACCGCGATCAAGCTAGCCCCGGCGCTGGCGGCCGGCAACACCATCGTGATCAAACCCTCCGAGCACGCTTCGGCCACCATCCTGGAGCTGGCTCGCCTGGCCTTGGAAGCCGGAATACCGCCGGGAGTGGTCAATGTCGTCACCGGCTACGGCCCGAGCACCGGCGCCGCCCTCACCCGTCATCCGCTGGTGCGCAAGATCGCCTTCACCGGTGGCGCCGCCACGGCCCGGCATGTGGTGCGCAGCAGTGCTGAAAACTTCGCCAAGCTGTCGCTGGAGCTGGGCGGAAAATCACCCAATATCATCTTCGCCGACGCCGACCTGGACAGCGCCATCAATGGCGCGATAGCCGGGATCTACGCCGCATCGGGACAGAGTTGCGTCTCTGGTTCGCGACTGCTGGTGCAGGATGAAATCTACGATGAGTTCGTCTCGCGCCTGGTAGAGCGGGCCCAGCGCATCCGCATCGGCAACCCTCAGGAAGATGCCAGTGAGATGGGCCCGATGGCCACCGCGCAGCAACTGGCAGTGGTCGAAGGTCTGGTGGCCGACGCTATCGCTGAGGGCGCTCGTCTTCGCTTGGGCGGCAAGCGCCCAGCGAACCTGGGCGAAGGCTGGTTCTACGAGCCGACCCTGTTCGAATGCGACCGCAACTCCATGAAGATCATGCAGGAAGAAGTGTTCGGCCCGGTGGCGTCGGTCATTCGTTTCAAGGATGAAGCCGAGGCATTGGCGATTGCCAACGACTCGCAGTTCGGCCTCGCCGCCGGTATCTGGACCCGCGACCTGGGCCGCGCCCATCGCCTGGCCCGGGACGTGCGTTCGGGGATCATTTGGGTCAACACTTACCGCGCGGTCTCGGCCATGGCGCCCATTGGCGGCTTCAAGAACAGCGGCTACGGACGCGAGAGCGGCATCGATTCGGTGCTCGCTTATACCGAACTCAAAACGGTGTGGATCAATCTCTCTCAGGCGCCCATGCCTGACCCGTTCGTGATGCGCTAGGAGTCCTGAGAAATGATCGAGCCCGGCATTTACAAAGAAGTCATGAGTTCGTTCCCATCCGGCGTCACGGTGGTGACCACCCTGGACCCAGACGGCAATATCGTCGGCATCACCGCCAGCGCCTTCAGCGCGCTGTCGATCGACCCGGCGCTGGTGCTGTTTTGCCCCAACTACGCCTCCGACACCTACCCGATCCTGCGTGACAGCAAACAGTTCGCGATCCACCTGCTGTCCGCCGACCAGACCGCCGAAGCCTATGCCTTCGCCGGAAAAGGCAAGGACAAGGCCAAGGGTATCGACTGGCACCTGAGCGAGCGCGGTAACCCGCTGCTGAGCAAAGCCACAGCGATCATCGAGTGTGAACTGTGGCGCGAATACGATGGTGGTGACCACGCGATCATCGTCGGCGCGGTGAAAAACCTGATCCTGCCCGAGCAGCCGGTGACGCCGATGATCTACCACAAAGGCAAGCTCGGCCCACTGCCGGTGCTGGCCTGAGTCTTCCGGGCGCAGATCCAATGTGGGAGCGCCCCATTTTCTCAGGAGCCGGCATGAGCCAAGCAGACGTGCAACTGCACAACCAACCTCTATCGACGATGTTGAGAGCCACCACGATGAGCAACGACAAATATGAACAAGGCCTGAAGATCCGCACCCAAGTGCTGGGCGAGGACTACGTCAACCGCTCCATCGAGAACGCCGACGATTTCACTCGCCCCTTGCAGGAAATGGTCACCGAATACTGCTGGGGCCATGTCTGGGGCCGTGAGGGTTTATCGCTCAAGGAACGCAGCATGATTAATCTGGCCATGATCTCGGCGCTCAATCGTCCGCACGAACTCAAGCTGCATGTGCGTGGCGCCTTGCGTAACGGCCTGAGTCGTGAGCAAATACGCGAAATTCTGCTTCAGGTCGGCATCTATTGCGGCGTCCCTGCTGCCGTAGACAGTTTCCGGCTCGCCCGTGAAGCCTTCGCCGAAGCCGATGCCGAGGCCTCCAGTTAACCCTCGGCTGTTTGATCTGAGCGGGCAAGCCTCTTGCCCCTTCTGCATGGACAGCCACATTACAGAGCGGACCCGATGAAACGCCTGCCACTCGACGACAGCTTCAAGGTCAATCGCAACCCCGTTACCCTGCGCGAAATCGTGCTGGATAAACTGCGAAGCGCCATCATGAATTTCCAGCTTCTGCCGGGAGATCGTCTGGTCGAACGCGATCTGTGCGATCGCCTGGGCGTGAGCCGCACGTCGGTGCGCGAAGCCTTGCGTCACCTCGAATCCGAAGGGCTGGTGGAATTCGCCGATGCCAAGGGCCCACGAGTCGCGATCATCACGTTGGCCGATGCCGGCGACATCTATGAACTGCGCTGTGTACTCGAGGGTTTGATCGTTCAGCTGTTCACCCTGCGGGCCAAGGCCAAGGACATCAAAGCGCTGGAAAAAGCCCTGGAGGAGAACCGCAAGGCCCTCAAGGACGGCGAACTGCAACAGGTCATCGATTCAGTACAGGGCTTCTACGATGTGCTGCTGGAAGGCTCCGGCAACCATGTTGCCGCCACTCAGTTGCGCCAGTTGCAGGCCCGGATCAGCTATCTGCGGGCGACCTCGGTGTCCCAGCAGAACCGTCGCGGTAGCAGCAACCAGGAAATGGAACGCATGGTCGAGGCAATCAAGAGTGGCGATCCGCTGGCCGCCCACCAGGCTTGTGTCGACCATGTGCGCGCCGCCGCCAAGGTCGCCCTGGAGTACCTCAAGCGCCAGCAGGAAGAAACCGGCGACATCCCTGAAATCACGGCGCCCATCGCCCTCAAAGAACCTCGCATAGGTCGCTGATCATGTTCAGCCCCAGCTTTTGTCCAAGGTGCGGCGGCAGCGACTTGAGTCACCGCCTGCCAGCGGGCGATACCCACGAACGCCTGATGTGCGGTGGCTGTGGCTATATCCATTATGTGAATCCGAAGATCATTGCCGGCTGCATCATCGAGCAGGACGGCAAGTACCTGCTGTGCCAGCGCGCAATTCCTCCGCGCCCCGGCACCTGGACGCTGCCGGCGGGCTTCATGGAGGGCGGTGAGACCACCGAGCAGGCGGCACTGCGCGAAGTCTGGGAAGAGACCGGCGTTCGCGCGGACATTCTCTCGCCCTACTCGATCTTCAGCGTGCCGAAAATCAGCGAGGTGTACATCATCTTTCGCGCCATCGCGCTGGAGATCACTGGCCAGTTCGGCCCGGAAACCCTCGCTTGCCAGTTCTTCGCCCCTGAAGATATTCCGTGGGACAGTATTTACTACCCGGCCATCCGCCAGATCCTCGAACGCTACATCGAGGAACGCCAGGCCGGGGTCTACGGCATCTACATTGGCAACGACGACAGCGGCAAGATTCATTTCATCCGCTGACAGGCCTCAGGGCGCAATACCCTCGACGATGATCACCTCAGCCTTGGCTACGTCCAGGCGATAGCGCTTGGCCGCCTGATACTGCTGCGAGTGATAACAGGCCAGCGCCTGCTCGTAAGAATCGAACTCGATCACCACGCTGCGTTGCGGCGTGGCCCTGCCTTCCATCGCCTCGCTACGCCCGCCCCGGGCCAGCATCCGTCCGCCATACAGAGCAAACGCCGCTGGCGCCCGCTGGGTGTATTGGCTGTATTGATCGGGGTCGGTGACATCTACATGAGCAATCCAGTATGCCTTCATGGTGACCTCTCGGTTTATTTTGTATTATGGTATACCACAGGTATTTTAACCTGACACCGAGAATTCCAGCATGGCCTTCAACAGCATCGAAGAAATCATCGAAGACTACCGACAAGGCAAGATGGTGCTCCTGGTTGACGACGAGGATCGGGAGAACGAAGGCGACCTGTTGCTGGCCGCCGACCGCTGCAGCGCCGAAGCCATCAGCTTCATGGCTCGCGAAGCGCGCGGATTGATCTGCCTGACCTTGACCGACGAACACTGTCAGCGCTTGGGCCTGGAGCAAATGGTGCCCAGCAATGGCAGTGTCTTCAGCACCGCCTTCACCATATCCATCGAGGCGGCCGTTGGCGTGACCACCGGCATATCCGCTGCCGACCGCGCGCGCACCGTTGCCGCGGCGGTCGCTGTCGGCGCCGGTCCCGCAGACCTGGTGCAGCCGGGCCATATCTTTCCGTTGCGCGCCAAGGAAGGTGGCGTGCTGACCCGCGCCGGTCACACCGAAGCCGGTTGCGACCTGGCGCGCCTGGCAGGCTTCACACCGGCGTCGGTGATCGTCGAAGTGATGAACGACGACGGCACCATGGCCCGCCGTCCTGACCTTGAGATTTTTGCCCACAGGCACGGGATCAAGATCGGCACCATCGCCGACCTGATCCACTACCGCTTGAGCACCGAGCACACCGTGGTGCGCATCGGTGAACGCGAATTGCCCACGGTGCACGGTACCTTTCGCTTATTCACCTTCGAAGACCGCATCGAAGGCGGTGTGCACATGGCGATGGTGATGGGCGATATTCGCCGGGAAGAACCGACCTTGGTGCGAGTGCACGTGATCGACCCGCTGCGGGACCTGGTGGGTGCCGAATACAACGGGCCTTCCAATTGGACGCTGTGGGCGGCCCTGCAACGGGTCGCCGAAGAAGGCTGCGGCGTGGTGGTCGTACTGGCCAATCACGAATCGTCCCAGGCGTTGCTCGAGCGCGTCCCGCAGCTGACTCAGCCGCCACGCCAGTTCAGCCGGTCGCAATCGCGCATCTATTCTGAAGTAGGCACCGGTGCGCAGATTCTCCAGGACCTGGGCGTCGGCAAGTTGCGGCACCTGGGGCCGCCGCTCAAATACGCGGGGTTGACGGGGTATGACCTGGAGGTGGTGGAGAGTATTCCCTTTACCGGATAAGCATGAGGCATCACCGTCCTCTGTGGGAGCGAGCCTGCTCGCGATAGCGGTGTGTCAGTCAACATTTGAGACCGATAGGTCTACCGCTATCGCGAGCAGGCTCGCTCCCACAGAGATTGCAGAAATCCCGGCCAGACAGATAGCCGGTACGGCAAAATGCTTGCAGAAAGTTTGGAATACCATAATATGATATTCCATAGACCGACCACTCCAGCCAAGTGCGCCCAGCGGGCAAGCACACAAAACCAGCCCTTGGCCCGGTCGCCTGCAAGGCCAGATGGACCTGAAGCTCCCGATAAGCGGGTAAACACAAGCCCGCTCAATAAACACAACAATGAGGGCGTGAAAATGGTGTTGAAGAAAAGTGCAGCCGCAATTTTTTTTGCAGGTCTGCTGAGCGTTACCAGCCAGGCATCGATGGCGGCCGAAAGCATCAACTTCGTCAGTTGGGGCGGCAGCACCCAGGACGCCCAGAAGCAGGCTTGGGCCGCCCCGTTCAGCAAGGCCAGCGGCATCACCGTGGTCCAGGATGGTCCGACCGACTACGGCAAACTCAAGGCCATGGTCGAAAGCGGTAACGTGCAGTGGGACGTGGTAGATGTCGAAGCTGACTTCGCCTTGCGCGCCGCCGCTGAGGGTTTGCTCGAACCCCTGGACTTCTCGGTCATCGAACGCGACAAGATCGATCCACGCTTCGTGTCCGATCACGGCGTCGGCTCGTTCTACTTCTCGTTCGTCCTCGGCTACAACGAAGACAAGCTCGGTTCCGGTAAACCTGAGGACTGGTCCGCGCTGTTCGACACCAAGACCTACCCTGGCAAACGCGCCCTGTACAAGTGGCCAAGCCCTGGCGTGCTTGAACTGGCTCTGCTGGCCGACGGCGTTGCAGCGGACAAGCTTTACCCGCTGGACCTGGACCGCGCCTTCAAAAAACTCGACACCATCAAAAAAGACATCGTCTGGTGGGGCGGCGGTGCCCAGTCCCAGCAACTGCTTGCCTCCGGCGAAGCCAGCATCGGGCAGTTCTGGAACGGCCGGATCTATGCGCTGCAGCAGGACGACGCCCCCGTCGGCGTAAGCTGGAAACAAAACCTGGTCATGGCCGACATCCTGGTCATTCCAAAAGGCTCGAAAAACAAGGCCGCAGCCATGAAGTTCCTGGCCAACGCCAGCAGCGCCAAGGGCCAGGCGGACTTTTCCAACCTGACCGCTTACGCGCCGGTCAACGTCGACAGCATCGCACGCCTGGATTCGGTGCTCGCTCCCAACTTGCCGACCGCCCACGCCAAGGATCAGATCACACTTGATTACGCGTACTGGGCCAAGAACGGTCAGGACATCGCGACACGGTGGAACGAATGGCTGGTGAAATGAAAATTTCGGCAACGGCAACTCCTCGCACCGGGAGCGCCCCTGGCGCTGCCGGCGCGGCAACCGCCAAGGCAGCGATGGTCGCGCAAACGCCGTCGCTGGCACAGCGCTGGCGCGGGGCCGGCAATCTGCTCCCCGCCCTGCTGTTCCTGGGCCTGTTCTTCCTGGCGCCGTTGATTGGGTTGCTGCTGCGTGGCGTGCTGGAACCGGTGCCCGGGCTGGGCAACTACGAGCAATTGTTCGCCAATTCGGCCTATGCAAGGGTGTTGTTCAACACCTTTTCGGTAGCCGGGCTGGTGACGCTGTTCAGCCTGTTGCTGGGCTTCCCCCTGGCCTGGGCCATCACCCTGGTGCCTCGAGGCTGGGGCCGCTGGATGCTGAACATTGTCTTGCTGTCGATGTGGACCAGCCTGCTGGCCCGTACTTATTCCTGGCTGGTGCTGCTGCAAGCCTCCGGGGTGATCAACAAGACGCTGATGGCGCTGGGCATCATCGACCAACCGCTGGAGATGGTGCACAACCTCACCGGCGTGGTCATCGGCATGAGCTACATCATGATCCCATTCATTGTCCTGCCGTTACAGGCGACCATGCAGGCCATCGACCCGATGATCCTGCAAGCCGGCTCCATCTGCGGCGCTAGCCCGTGGACCAACTTCTTCCGGGTGTTCCTGCCGCTGTGCCGGCCGGGTCTGTTCTCCGGCGGGTTGATGGTGTTCGTGATGTCGCTCGGTTACTACGTGACCCCGGCGTTGCTGGGCGGTGCGCAGAACATGATGCTGCCCGAATTCATCATCCAGCAGGTGCAGTCGTTCCTCAACTGGGGCCTGGCCAGTGCCGGCGCTGCCTTGTTGGTGGTGATCACCCTGGTGTTGTTCTACTTCTACCTGAAGCTCCAGCCGGAATCCCCGGTGGGTGCCAGCAACGCGAGGTAAGCCGTCATGCTCCTGACCCCCAATGCCATGAGCCGGCGCATGCGGTTCGGTCTGTACTTCACCACTGGCCTGATTGCGCTGTTCCTGCTGTTGCCGATCGTGTTCATCGTGCTGCTGTCGTTCGGTTCGTCCCAGTGGCTGGTCTTCCCGCCACCGGGCTGGACATTGAAATGGTACGGCCAGTTTTTCTCCAATCCCGACTGGATGAGCTCGGCATTGACCAGCCTCAAGGTCGCGGTACTGACCACCGTCTGCGCTGTCGCCCTGGGCCTGCCGACCGCATTTGCCCTTGTACGTGGACGCTTCCCCGGCCGGGAAATGCTCTACGGCCTGTTCACCCTGCCGATGATCGTGCCACTGGTGATCATCGCAGTGGCGGTGTACGCGCTGTTTCTCAAACTCGGCTACACCGGCACGATGTTCGCGTTCGTGGTCAGCCACGTCATCGTCGCGCTGCCGTTCACCATCATTTCGATCATCAATTCGTTGAAGCTGTTCGACCAGTCCATTGAGGACGCTGCGGTGATCTGCGGCGCCTCACGCCTGCAAGCGGTGTTCAAGGTGACCTTCCCGGCGATCCGCCCAGGCATGGTCGCCGGTGCCCTGTTCGCGTTCCTGGTGTCGTGGGACGAGGTGGTGCTGAGCGTCATGATGGCCAGCCCGACCTTGCAAACCCTGCCAGTAAAGATGTGGACCACCCTGCGCCAGGACCTGACGCCTGTGATCGCCGTCGCTTCGACGCTGCTGATCGGCCTCTCGGTTTTGGTGATGGGGATCGCCGCCGCCCTGCGCCGGCGCAATGAAATCAGCGCCTGAGCGCCTAGGAGAACACGATGAGTGCCGTCAAAGACCCCGCACAACAGAACAACAAGACTCTGGTCAGCCTGCGCAACCTGAACAAGCACTACGGCGACTTTGCTGCCGTGGACGACATCTCCCTGGACATCCAGGACGGTGAATTCCTGACTTTTCTGGGCTCCAGCGGCTCGGGCAAAAGTACCACGCTGTCGATGCTGGCCGGGTTCGAGACCCCCAGCAGTGGCGAGATCCTGGTGGACGGCAAATCCCTGGTAAACGTTCCACCCCACAAACGCGACATCGGCATGGTGTTCCAACGGTATTCGCTGTTCCCGCATTTGTCGGTGCGTGACAACATTGCCTTCCCGCTGGCGATCCGCAAACTGGCCGCTGCTGAACGTGATCGTCGCGTCGACGCCATGCTCAAGCTGGTGCAGCTTGAGCAATTTGCCCACCGCCGCCCTTCGCAACTGTCCGGCGGCCAGCAGCAGCGCGTGGCGATTGCCCGGGCGCTGGTCTACGAACCACGCATTTTGTTGATGGACGAGCCTCTCGGCGCCTTGGACAAAAAGCTTCGCGAAGACCTGCAGGATGAACTGCGTCAGTTGCATCGTCGCCTGGGCATCACCATCGTCTACGTCACGCACGACCAGGAAGAAGCCATGCGCCTGTCCCAACGCATTGCCATCTTCAGCCACGGCAAGATCGTCGGCCTGGGCAGCGGCTACGACCTCTATCAGAACCCGCCGAATGCCTTTGTCGCCTCGTTTCTAGGCAATTCCAACTTTCTCAAGCTCAAGGCCCAGGGCAACGCGGTGGCGACGTTTGAAGACCAGTCCTTGTCTATTCGCCTGACCGCCGGTCTGCAAAGCGATCAGGCTGTATTGCTGATGGTGCGCCCGGAAAAAGCCTTGGCCCTGAGCGTCGAACAAGCCGCCCAGGAGCCCTTGGCGGCCGGCTGGAATGAGGTCTCGGCCAAGGTCGTCGAGGTGCTGTTTCTCGGTGAGAGCCAGACCTGCAGCGTGGTGACTTCGGGCGGCACTGCCATGACGGTCAAAGCGCTTTCCGCCGCCGGCATGCCCCTCAAGACCGGCGACCCGGTGCGCGTGCGCTGGGCCACGACCGATGCGTGCGTCTACACCCAATGGGCCGAAAGCGACCTCAACAAGGCCGCCGGGGCTCATTGAGGAACCGCGTCATAACCGAATTGCGTACGAGGACTGCTAAATGATCGATGCCAGCGTTTACAAACAAGTCATGGGCTCGTTTCCGTCCGGTGTGACAGTGATCACCACACTTGATGACGACGGGCACATCGTGGGCCTCACCGCCAGTGCCTTCAGCTCATTGTCGATGGAGCCGGCCCTGGTGCTGTTTTGCCCCAACTACAGCTCCGATTCCTATCCGGTGCTGATCAAGAACAAGCGCTTCGCCATTCACCTGCTCTCCGGTGGGCAACAGAACGAAGCCTACGCATTCGCCCGCAAAGGCAAGGACAAGGCCCAGGGCATCGAATGGACCCTGAGCGAGTTGGGTAACCCCCTGCTGAGCAACGCCACCGCCATCATCGAATGTGAACTGTGGCGCGAATACGAAGGCGGCGACCACGCCATTATGGTCGGGGCCGTGAAGAACCTGATCGTGCCGCAACACACACCAGGGCCGCTGGTTTACTGCCACGGCAAGATGGGCGCCCTGCCCGTCCTCGCCTGAACCGATCGCCAACCATAAGAGAAAGCGCCATGAAATTTTCCCTGTTCGTACACATGGAGCGCTGGGACGAAAGCGTCAGCCATCGCCAGTTGTTCGAAAACCTGAGCGAGCTGACCCTGATGGCCGAGGCCGGCGGTTTCAGCACCGTGTGGATCGGCGAGCACCACGCCATGGAGTACACCATCTCGCCAAGCCCGATGCCATTGCTGGCGTACCTGGCCGGCAAGACCACCACGATTCACCTGGGCGCAGGCACCATCATCGCGCCGTTCTGGCACCCGCTGCGGGTGGCCGGCGAATGTGCGCTGCTGGATGTGATCAGCAATGGCCGCATGGAAGTCGGTCTGGCCCGGGGCGCCTATCAAGTGGAATTCGACCGCATGGCGGGCGGCATGCCCGCCTCCTCCGGCGGTCAGGCTCTGCGGGAAATGGTCCCGGTGGTGCGTGCCCTGTGGCAAGGCGACTACGCCCATGACGGCGAAATCTGGAAATTCCCCACCTCCACCAGCGTGCCCAAGCCGATTCGCAAACCCCACCCACCGATGTGGATCGCCGCCCGCGACCCGGATTCCCACAACTTTGCCGTCGCCAATGGCTGCAACGTCATGGTTACGCCGCTGATGAAGGGTGATGAAGAAGTCCTGGACCTGAAGAACAAGTTCCAGGCTGCCCTGGACAACAACCCTGACGTGCCGCGTCCACAACTGATGGTGCTGCGTCACACCCACGTGCATGCCGCCGACGATCCCGAAGGCTGGAAAATCGGCGCCCAGGCAATCTCCAAGTTCTACCGCACCTTCGATGCCTGGTTCGGCAACAAGCAAGTTCCGGTCAACGGCTTTCTGGCACCAAGCCCGGAAAAAAAATTCGCCGAGCGTCCGGAGTTCCAGCTGGAGAACATTCGCAAGAACACCATGATCGGCACCCCGCAGCAGATCATCGAACGGATCAAGTATTACCAGGAACTGGGTGTGGATGAGTTCAGCTTCTGGTGTGACAACAGCCTGTCCCATGCCGAGAAGAAGAAGTCCCTGGAGCTGTTTATCCAGCAGGTGGTGCCGGCCTTCAATTGATATCCAACCCTGGAACCCACGGGGTCAGTTCCACCGTCATCGCGAGCAGGCTCGCTCCCACAGGGGGGCTATGGCGTTCACATAATGAGTGAACACCCGCGGCCAATGTGGGAGCGAGCCTGATCGCGATGGCGGCCTGACTGAGACAACGATGTCATATCTGCCAAATTCCCCCACTTCCCCGTCGCCGCCCCGCAAACCTCTGTTCAGCGCCGATAAACCCCAATAACTTAACCGTTCAACGGATCAACTCTGATTAAGGATGATGGGCGTGGGGAGTTATCGGTTGCTGCTGGCCATGCTCGTGGCGATTTCCCACATGGGCGTGATGTTCGTAGGCTTCAACCCCGGCGTTGTTGCCGTGGTGTCGTTTCTGATTATCAGCGGTTTTGTGATGACGCCCTTGATCGACAGGAGCTACAACGTCCCAGGGAAAATCGGCCTGTTCTACCTTGACCGATTGTTGAGACTTTACCCGCAGTTCCTTCTGTATTTCGTCCTCTCCTGCGCGGTGATCCATTTCCTGCTGCCGGGCACGCCACAGGCAGCGGCGCTGACAATCGAAAACATCGCCACCAGCCTGCCCATCGTGCCGCTGGGTTTCTATATGTTCGGCATCACTGTGCCGGAGATCCTGCCACCTGGCTGGTCTCTGGGGCTGGAGATGTGCTTTTACCTGCTGATCCCGTTTCTGATCCTTTATAAGGCCCGAGGCATTGCGTTCGCGGTGTCCGTAACGGTTTTCCTGGTCGCCTCGCTGGGCTACGTCAACACCGACATCTACGGCTACCGTCTACTGCCGGGCGTATTGTTCATCTTCCTGTGTGGCAGCTACCTGTACCACGCCCAGGCCAAAGGACTATGGGTCGCCTCCATCACCACGGTCGTGGCAGCGATAATGTTCCTGGCCATTGTTGTCGGGTTCATTCCCCGCCGCCCCTTCAACGCAGAAGTAACCTTGGGCATAGTCTTGGGTGTGCCGGCGGTGCATGTGCTCAGCAGGCTCAAGCATCACTGGATGGATGAGTTTCTGGGGAATATCAGCTATGGCGTGTTCCTCAACCATTTTGTGGTGATGTACGTGTTGCGGGCGTTCTGGCCGGTTGAGTACAGCGCCCTGATGATTACACTGGTGCTGGTGTTGTCGCTGGCATTGAGTGGCTTGTCGTATTACTGCGTTGAGCGACCGGCGCTGAAGCTGCGCCACGCGTTGAGGGCGGGCGCTAAACGTGAGATCGCACAGATACCCGTGGGCCGCACACCGGCGTAGCCGCTGACCCCGAATAAAAAAATGCCCGGATTAGTTTCCGGGCATTTTTTGTTTTCAGAACAGCGCACTCAGAACGTCACGCTGGCACTCAGGCGGGCGGTACGCGGTTCGCCGACATTGACCTGCAATTGGCTGCCGGTGGAAGACGGGTAGTAATGTTTATCGAACAGGTTGTCCACGTTCAACTGCAACGAGGTCTTGTGCCCCAATACCGGTGACTCCCAGCGCAGGAAGGCATCAGCCACGGTGTAGCTGCTGAGCCAGAAATCGTTGGCGTTGTTGGCGGCGCGCTCGCCGACGTAACGGGCACCGGCGCCGGCGTGCCAGGCGCCGAATTCGGCAGGCACGTTCAGGTGGTGGGTCAGGTACAGGCTGGCGGTGTGCTTGGGTGCGTTGGCCAGGCGGTGGCCTTCGTCATCCGGATCGTCGAGGATTTCCGTGTGGGTGTAGGCGTAGGTGCCGATCAGATCCCAACGCTCGGCCAGACGACCGGTGACGTCGAGTTCCAGACCTTGGGAGCCGACTTTGCCGGCGGCTTCTGCCAACGTGACGCCATTGACCGTGGAGGACGTTACGACGTTCTTCTTCACGATGTCATACAGCGCAAGGTTGATGTTCAGGCCCGGTAGCGGGTCGTATTTGGCGCCGATTTCATAACTGCGGCCCTCCTCTGGATCGAAGGTGTTGCCGGCATCGTCCACGTCATCGTTGGGTTTGAAGGAGCGACTGTAGTTGCCATACAGCGACAGGTTGTCGGTGGCTTTGTAGACCAGCCCCAGGAACGGTACAAAAGCGTCGCCGTTGTCATCGCGGTTGACCACATAACGGCTGCCCAAACCTTGGTCGCTGTATTGATCGTAATGCTGGTAGCGGCCACCCAAGACTAGAATCCAGTGGTCGTCGAGGTGCCAGTTGTCCTTGAGATAAACGGAGCTGGAGGTCAACTGGTTACTCAGGTCGCTTTGGGGAGCACTGATCTGGCTTGGCTCTGGCAGGTTGCCGTAGATCGGCGAAGTGATGTCGAAACCACCCTGAGCAGTATTGCGGTAGGTCTTGCCACGAAATTGGTCAGACACTTGATTGTCAGCCCCAACCAGCAGGTCATGACGCTGACCAAACAATTGCTGCCTGCCGATGAAATCCCAGCTGGCGTAGCGGGTTTCATCGTCATAGTGAGCACCGTTGGCGGCACGGCGCAAATTATTACCCGTCAGCGAATTGGGCTGCGCAATCGAAAGACTATACCGATCATTGTTCCAACCATAGGTCACGCGGGTCTTCCACGCTTCACTCAGCTCATACTCAAACCGCGCTGTCGCCGTTTCGCGAATCCCCACGCTTTTGGCCCAAGGCTCATCAAGGCGCTTGTTGTAGTCAATGTCGGCCGGATGCCCGTCGGTGAATACGGTGCCGCGGTCGAAGGGATTGGAATATTCGTTGTACTCATAACTGAGGTTCAACGAGGCCCGCTCACCCGTCCAGGTCAGGGACGGCGCCACCAGCGTGCTCTCGTTGACGCCATAGTTGCGCCAATAATCCTCATGCCCACGCTCGGCGATCAACCGATACGCCAGGCCGGTATCGCCCAACGGCCCGGTGGTATCCAGGGCCATGGTGCCGCCACCTTCGCTGTAGGCCGAGCCGCTCAGTGTGGTGCTCTGGGTGTATTCGGGTTTCTTGCTGATGATGTTGACCAGGCCGCCGGGCTCCAGCGCGCCGTATAACATCGAGGCCGGGCCCTTGAGCACTTCGACCCGCTCGGTGGTGGCGCTGAAGTTACGTCCCAGGTTCGAACGCACACCATCGCGCAGGATCGAGCCGTCATCGTTGGTGCCGAAACCGCGCTTGACCAGCGAATCCCGCGAACCGCCCAGGGTATTGCCCTGGCTGACGCCGCTGACAAATTTCATCGCATCGCCCAGCGAGCGCACCTGATAGTCCGCCAGGGTCTGCCGGGTCACCACGTTGATCGACTGCGCCTCTTCCTTGATCGGTACATCGCTTTTGCTCGCGGTGCTGGCTTGCGACGCCGTGTACCCTTCGTCCTGAGTGATGCGACTGCCCTGGATGTCCGTGGTTGGCAGTTCGAGAATGTCCTGCGCCCACAAAGGGCTTGCAATGAAACAGCAGGACAGCGTTGGCAACACGCGTTTAAAAAAGGCGTTGCGGGTAGCGAGAGGGGTGGAACGATTCAAGACGCAGCACTCACAGAGGGATGTTAATGAGAGAGAATATACTTTGAGAATGATTCCCAGTAAATATTTCTAACGCTTTCCCGCTTGACCCGCGCAAAAAAAAGACGCCGGATCACTCCGGCGCCTTTGTTCGTTTCCCACCCCTGTTATCAGGGCTTACCGCACATCAATGATCGATGGCCGCACCCGCCCCCCTTGGAACCCGGATATCTTCCACCAGGTGCTGAATGTGCTCCGGCGGCGGCGCGGTAAAGCGTGACACCACCACCGCGGCTACGAAGTTGAAGAGCATCCCCAGGGTGCCGATGCCTTCGGGCGATACGCCCAGCCACCAGTGCTCGGCAGTGTTCATCGCCGGATTGATGAATTTGAAGTAGACGATGTAGGTGAATGTAAACGTCAGCCCCACAATCATCCCCGCGATCGCGCCTTCGCGGTTCATGCGTTTGGAGAAGATCCCCATGACAATCACCGGGAAGAACGAGGACGCCGCCAGTCCAAAGGCGAACGCCACCACCTGGGCCACGAATGCCGGCGGGTAGATACCGAACAACCCGGCAATCAGCACCGCCACGCCAGCGGCGATCCGGGCGGCCAGCAACTCTTGCTTTTCAGTGATCCTGGGCATGATGTTGCTTTTGAGCAGGTCATGGGAGACCGATGTGGAAATCACCAGCAGCAACCCCGCTGCCGTCGACAGCGCCGCCGCCAGGCCACCGGCGGCAATCAGGGCGATGACCCAGCCTGGCAACCCGGCAATCTCCGGGTTGGCCAGAACCATGATGTCGTTGTCGACATACAGTTCGTTGGCCACCGGTGAAACCTGGTTGCTCAGCAGCCGCTGCTCGTTCGCCCCGCGTTCACCCGTGAAGCTCGGCGCGCCGACCAGGGCTGCCCCCGGGCCATACTGGATGATGCCGTCGTTGTTCTTGTCCGCCCAGGCGATCAGCCCCGAATTTTCCCAGGTCTTGAACCATGTTGGCGCGGTGGCGTAGCTGACGTTGGGGATCGAGGTCAGCAGATTGGTGCGCGCGAAAGCCGCCACGGCCGGCGCGGTGGTGTAGAGGACAGCGATGAACAGCAGTGCGTAACCTGCTGACTTGCGCGCATCACGCACTGTCGGGGTGGTGAAGAAACGCACGATCACATGAGGCAGGCCCGCAGTCCCGACCATCAGCGCCATGGTGATGAAAAACACGTCGGTGGTCGATTTGGTGCCGTCGGTATAGGCCGTGAAACCCAGCTCCGCACCCAGCCCGTTGAGCCGCTCGATCACACTCTGGCCGGAGCCGGTGACCTCGCTGATGAAGCCCAGTTGCGGGATCGGATTACCGGTGATCATGATCGAGATGTAGATAGCCGGCACCATGTAGGCAAAAATCATCACGCAGTACTGCGCCACCTGCGTGTAGGTGATGCCCTTCATGCCGCCCAGCACGGAATAGAAGAACACGATGGCCATACCGATCATCACGCCGGTATTGATATCCACTTCCAGGTAACGGGAGAACACGATGCCCACACCGCGCATCTGCCCTGCCACATACGTGAAGGAAATGAAGATCACGCAGATCACCGCCACCACCCGCGCCGTCTGCGAGTAGTAACGCGCGCCGACGAACTCCGGGACAGTGAACTTGCCGAACTTGCGCAGATACGGCGCCAGACACATCGCCAGCAGCACATAGCCGCCGGTCCAGCCCATCAGGTAGACCGAGCCGTCATAGCCGGCGAAGGCGATGATCCCGGCCATGGAGATGAACGAGGCGGCCGACATCCAGTCGGCCCCGGTGGCCATGCCGTTGAGTACCGGGTGCACGCCTTTGCTGGCGACGTAGTACTCGCTGGTGGAGCCGGCGCGCGTCCAGATGGCAATGGCGATATAGAGCGCAAAGGACGCACCGACGAACAGGTAGATCAGGGTTTGGGTATCCATGCTCGTCGGCCTCAGTCTTCGTGGACGTCATATTTGCGATCGAGCTGATTCATCTTCCAGACATAGAAGAAGATCTCGAGCACAAAGACGTAGATGGACCCCTGCTGGGCGAACCAGAATCCCAGGGGCGTACCGAAGAAGCTGATGGTGTTGAGCTGGTCAACCAGCAAAATGCCAAAGCCGAACGACACCAAGAACCAGATTGCCAGCAATACCAGCATCCAGCGTAGGTTCTCCGTCCAGTAGGCACGCGCAGCCTGTTGCTTTTGAGTGGACATGGAAATCAACTCCCGTTGTTTTTATTGTTTTCCACTCAAACCGTAGCAGTCGCTGGGCAGAGCGCTAGTACGACTTTCGTCTACCTTCGCCACTCTGGATATTGACATCCGCGTTCCCTCACTTACTGGGACGGGTTAAAGATCGCGGAAACCGCCGCAGTGATATCAAATCGCCCATTTCCCTAAAGCTTTGCCGTGCGCGGTCGAATGTATGCAATCAAAGTGATTTTTTACCCGGGAGCAACGGATGCAGACGCTAAAGGCCTTGTACGAGTCTATCGAGATGCAGTTTTTCGATACGCTCACCAAAAAGCTGTCGAGCCTTTTCCTGCTGGTCGTGGTCAGTGGCTTGCTTTACTGGGTGGCAGTCAGTGCCCGCGCCGACATTGTGCTGCAGTTGCACACTGCGCAACTGGACCCCGCGCTGCTGGGGCAAGTCGAAGGCCGGCTCGACAGCCTCACCCATGCCCTGCTCTTCGGCGCGCTGCTGACGCTGTGCATGATCAGCTTCATGGTCTGGTACTTTCGCCACCTCATCGTGCGCCCCGTCACGGCCATGACCAAGGCCCTCGAGGAGATCGCCAGCGGCGAAGGCGACCTGTCCAAAGACCTGCCCCTGGTGACCCACGACGAAATCCGCGTGCTGGCCGACACTTGCAACCGCTTCCTGGCCAAGCAGCGGGAGATCATCAGTAATGTCCAGGCGCTGACCGTGCACATTGCGGTCGAATCGGCCCGCTCGTTGAAAAACATCAGCGACTCCAGCGACAGCGCTACTCACCAGGCCCGCTTCGCCAAGGAAGTGATGGACCAGAGCAACACCGCCGTAGGTCGCATCGAAGAAGTCTCGCGCCAGACTCAGGGCATTTCCAGCACCACTGCGCAGAACCTGAGCATGGCTCGCGACTCCTATGCAGAACTGCTGGAAGTGACGGGCAACATCAGTGAAATCTCCAGCAGCCTCAATGAATTCGCCACGCTGGTAGGCGCCCTGAACCAACGTTCTTCGAGCATCAAGTCCATCGTTGGGCTGATCCAGCAGATCTCTGCCCAAACCAACCTGCTGGCCCTCAACGCGGCCATCGAAGCCGCCCGGGCCGGTGAAAGCGGTCGGGGGTTTGCCGTGGTGGCCGATGAGGTGCGCACCTTGGCGCAGAATGTCAGCCGGGCTACCGACGACATCTCACGAAACATCGACGCCATGCTCGAAGAAGTCAGTTCCACACATGAACAGACCAACCAGATCAGCCACAGCGCCCGGGAAACCCAGAAAGTCGTGGAGCGTGCCTCGGGCCATTTCGAAAGCATGATCGGCGACTTCGAATCCACCAATGGCAAGTTGGCCGATATCGCGTCCCATATCCAGCTTTTCGCCGAATCCAACACGGGTATCAACGAACGGGTTACGCAGATCCATGCCGACAGCCAGTCGATTGACCAGCGCATGCAACATTCGGCAACGGCTACCCGTGACTTGTCCGGTGTCGCTGAAAAGGTCCAGGCATTGTTGGGCCGGTTCGTGCTCGGCCATGGCAAGCTGGATGCCGCCATCACCCGGGCCAGCCAGTGCCGCGACAACCTCCAGGTCCAATTGGAGGCGCTGCAGCAGGATGGCCTCAACCTGTTCGATCAGAACTACCAACTGATCCCCGGCACCGATCCCAAGCAATACATGACCAGCTACACCGAGCGTTTTGCCCAAGTCTGCCAGGAAGAATGCGACAAACTCACCCGCAGCACCCCGGGCGGCAAAGTCTCATTCATCGTCGACACCAAGGGTTATTGCCCAGTGAACAACAGCTGGGTTTCGAAACAACCGACCGGTGACCGCGCCGTCGACCTGCCGGTGTGCCGCAACAAGCGCATCTTCAACGACCCGATCGGCCTGCGCGCGGCGGGCAACACCCAACGCTTCCTGCTCCAGACCTACCTGCGCGATACCGGGGAAATCATGACCGAGATCGACGTACCGTTCTTCTTCGGCGGCCGCCATTGGGGCAACTTGCGGGTCGGGTTCGATGCGGCGGTGCTGCTGGCGGAGTGATGCATTGCACCTGGCTCGGTGGTGATGCACATCCCGAGGCCATCCTAAAACAACTGTGGGAGCGAGCCTGCTCGCGAAAGCGGTGGATCAGCAAACATCAATGCTGCTGACCTGATGCCATCGCGAGCAGGCTCGCTCCCACAAGGGGATCGGTGGTGTATGCAAATCCCGAGGCRGCCCCAAAARAACTGTGGGAGCGYGCRTGCTCGCGAWYGCGGTGGATCAGCAAACATCAATGCTGCTGACCTGATGCCATCGCGAGCAGGCTCGCTCCCACAAGGGGGATCGGTGGTGGTTTGCGCAGATGGACAGCCGCTACACCTGGGGCGAGGACGGGCAGGTCACGGTCCAGCACCTTGATGGCAGCCAGGAGGTGTACGTCCACGACGAGCGGGCACGGCTGGTGCGCAAGGTCGAGCCCGATGGCGGCGAGCACCTCAAGGCCTATGACCCCCAGGGCCGGCTGATCGCCGAACAGGACCCGCTGGGCGCCGTCACCGAATACCGCCACGGTTTCCTGCACGCCCGCTCACGCGGCAAGGCCGTGTGGCAATACCGGCGCAACGCCCAGGGCGATGTGATCGAGGCCATCGATCCGCACGGCCAGAGCACCGGCTATGACTACGATGCCCAGGGGCAGTTGCTGGCGATCCGTTACCCCGACGGTAGCGAGCATCGGTTTACCCGCAATCAACTGGGCCAACTGACCGAAGAAACCCTGCCTGACACGGGGCGCCGGTGTTTTTCCTACGACGCCRTGGGGCGTTTGCTGACCCGCCAGGACGAACACGGCGCCCTCACGCACTACCAGTGGGACGCGGTGGGCCGSCTGCTCGAAACCACCTTGCCYGGTGGTYCGACCCGCGCCTGGCYCTACAACGCCTACGGCAAGGTCACCGCCGAGCGCGATGAGCTGGGGCGGACCACCCGCTATGAATACGCCGACGACCTGCACCTGATCAGCCGTCGSCTCAACCCCGACGGCAGCGAACTGAAYTATCGCTACGARTCGGCGCGGCTGTTGCTGACTGAAATCGAAAACGAATCCGGCGAAAAATATCAGCTGGACTACACGCCMAACGGATTGATCCGACAGCAGATCGGCTTTGACGGCCAACGCACCGCCTACGCCTACGACCTCAATGGCCACCTGCTGGAGAAAACCGAGCACGGCGCGGACGGCGCCCAATGGGTCACCCGCTACCAGCGCGACGGGGCCGGGCGGCTGCTGGTCAAGACCTTGCCCGACGGCCAGGCCATCGAATACCGCTACGACGGGCTGGGCCGGCTGGTCCACGTCAACGARGGCACCGATCACCCGCTGGCCTTCGAATACGACGCCCAGGACCGGCTGATCAGCGAACACCAGGGCTGGGGCACCCTGCGTTATCGCTACGACGCCTGCGGACGCCTCAACCACCTGCGRCTGCCGGACAACAGCCAGCTCGACTACCACCACGCCCGGGGCGGCGCGCTGACGGCCATCGACCTGAACGGCTCACGCCTCACCGAACACCAGCTCAGCGGCGGGCGCGAACGCCAGCGCCGCCAAGGCCTGCTGCTCAGCCAGTACGACTACGACGAACYYGGRCGGCTCAAGGCCCAGACGGTGTGGCAGAACCAGCAGCAACTGTTCTGGCGCGATTATGCCTACAGCGCCAATGGCAACCTGCAGTCCATTTCCGACAAGCGCAACCGCCGCCATTACCAATACGACCCGCTGGATCGCCTGATCGGCATCGACTATTCCCACAGCGAGCCGCCGGAACACTTCGCCCACGACCCGGCCGGCAACCTGCTGATGCAGGACCGCCCCGGCCCSACSKSCCTCAAGGGCAARCGCCTGCTGATGGAGGGCGACCGCCACTACGACTACGACGCCTTCGGCAACCTGATCCGCGAACGGCGCGGCAAGGCCCAGTGCCTCGTCAGCGAATACCGCTACGACAGCCAACACCGACTGATCGGCGTCACCACGGCGCACGGGCGCGAAACGTCCTACCGCTACGACGCCTTCGGCCGACGCATCAGCAAGACCGTGGACGGCCTGACCACGGAATTTTTCTGGCAGGGCGACCAGGTCGTCTCTGAAAGCAGCCCGCGCCACCACCGCAGCTACGTCTACGAACCGGGCACCTTCCGCCCACTGGCCCTGCTCGACGGCAAAGGCCCGAACGCCTGCCCGTTCTACTACCACCTCGATCACCTGGGCACACCCCAGGAACTGACCAACTACGGCGGCACCATCGTCTGGTCGGCACGCTACAGCGGCTACGGCAAAACCACCGAACTGGTCCACGGCGGCGGCGAACAGCTGGAACAACCGCTGCGCTTCCAGGGCCAATACTTCGACCCCGAAAGCGGCCTGCACTACAACCGGCACCGCTACTACAATCCCGCAACCGGCCGCTACCTGACGCCTGACCCGAGCAAACTGGCGGGCGGCCTCAACGGGTATCGCTACACCCTGAACCCGACGGGGTGGGTGGATCCGTTGGGATTGGTGGATTGTCCGGGGAAGGGTGGGTGCCGGTCGGCGGTTGGTAGTCAGGATCCGGCGGCTAAGGTTGGGGTGGATGAGGGTGAAAAATCGCTACCCAAACCTACCTACCTTTATCGTGGAGATTTGAGGGGGCCGGAGGTCATTTTTAAAGAAGGTTTTATGAGCTTGGGAAAAAGTACTGACCTACTGCTTCATATTTGGGATAACAGAAATCCACCGAGTAATTTTGTCAGCACAACAACTAGCGTTGAAGTGGGGCTTGATTTTGGAACAAAATATGGAACGCGGAAAGGGTATCTGTATGTTCTGAAAAAAATTCCTGGGCGTGATGTTAATAAGGAGCTTCCGCCAGAGGACGTTCCCTATAGCTATGAGTATGAGATTGCAATTCCAGATCGAGTAAGAACGGAAGATATTATTGGCGTTACGCCGCTTAAAAGAGATGGTTCCTACGTAGGGTATTCTTTGCCCAACCCCCAGAGGAAATAACACATGAAAAGACAGCTTGTTCCAGTTATTAAAGATGGCCAGAGGGAAGAGGTGGTGCTGGACGTGAACGCACAAAAATCCACTATTCTGCTGACTTTTAAAAGTGGCTGGTCAAAGAAATACTCGGGAGCGGATGTGTATGAGTGTCTAGGGAAAATTATTAAGGAGCATACGGATATAAAATTTTTGTGCAAAGGAGCCAAGCTTAGTGTGCGTCCTTCAAGTATGTCCTCGCAAATGTCATCAGGAATAGCGGCTTATGAGCATGTTCTAGGTAAGCGTGCATCGAGAGCAGATCTAGTTAATATATTTGATTATGAGGATCGGGATATAGTGAGTGATCCTCAGCTGCAGAAAGATTATTTTTTTCTATGGCTGGAATCTATAAAAAATGTGGATGAGTAAGTTGTGGTCGTATGGGAAGTTAGGCCTGCTTGCAGCGGGGTGGTTCATGTAGATGCTTTCCTGATGTCACGGCAATCATTCTGAACTATGCTCCGCTTTTTTCTTCCCCCTCTGGAGTCCGCTCCCATGCCCAACCTAACCCCATTCCCCATCACCCAAAAATGGCCCGCCCAGTTCCCGGAGTGGATCCAGCTCTACTCCCTGCCGACCCCCAACGGCGTGAAAGTCTCGATCATGCTGGAAGAAATCGGCCTGCCCTACGAACCCCACAAAGTGGACTTCGGCAGCAATGACCAGCTGTCCCCAGAGTTCCTCTCCTTGAACCCCAACAACAAGATCCCGGCGATTCTCGACCCCCATGGGCCGGGGGATCAGCCGTTGGCGTTGTTCGAGTCGGGGGCGATTCTGATTTATCTGGCGGACAAGAGCGGGCAGTTGCTGGCCCAGGAGTCGGCGGCGCGCTACGAGACGATTCAATGGCTGATGTTCCAGATGGGCGGGATCGGGCCGATGTTCGGGCAGTTGGGTTTCTTCAACAAGTTTGCGGGCAAGGACTATGAAGACAAGCGACCTCGTGATCGTTACGTCGAGGAAAGCAAGCGCCTGCTCAAGGTGCTGGATGGTCGTCTTGAAGGCCGGGACTGGATCATGGGCGAGCGCTACACCATCGCCGATATCGCCACGTTTCCCTGGGTGCGCAACTTGATCGGTTTTTATGAAGCGGGGGATCTGGTGGGTATCCAGAATTTCCCGAATGTAACGCGGGTGTTGGAGCGTTTCCTGGCGCGGCCGGCAGTGGCACGCGGGTTGAAAATTCCGGAATGAGTGGACTGATGACGAGCTGTTTCAATTTCAAGCAATTGGACGTGTTCAGCGAAGTGCCGCTCAAGGGGAATCCGCTGGCGGTGGTGCTCGGGGCGGACGAGATCAGTGACGAGCGCATGGCCGCTTTTGCCAACTGGACCAACCTCAGCGAAACCACTTTCCTGCTGGCGCCGCAGCATCCGGAGGCGGATTACCGGGTGCGCATTTTCACCACCTCGACTGAACTGCCGTTTGCCGGTCATCCGACTTTGGGCAGCTGTCATGCCTGGCTGGAGGCCGGAGGCGTGCCGAAAGGGCCGCAGATCGTGCAGGAATGTGGCGTTGGCCTGGTAAGAATTCGCCGCAGCGATTTCGGGTTGGCTTTTCAGGCGCCGCCCTTGCTCAAGTCCGGCCCGCTGGAGGCTCAAGTGCTGGAGCGAGTGCGCAAGGGACTGGGGTTGCAGGCCGAGGCGATTGTCGAGACGCAGTGGGTTGATAATGGTGCCGGCTGGCTGGCATTGATGCTCAAGAATCGCCAGCAAGTGTTGGCACTCAAGCCCGATTACCAGCAGTTGCGGGATCTGGCCGTGGGCGTCATCGCGCCGTGGGAACCGGCCGTGGATGGCGCTGAGGCGCAATTTGAAGTGCGCGGTTTCATTGCCGGTGACGGCATGCCGGAGGATCCTGCCACCGGCAGCCTGAACGCCGGGCTGGCCCAGTGGATGCTGGCCAAGGGGCTGGCACCGTCGCGCTATGTGGTCAGCCAGGGCTTGACCATGGGCCGGGCGGGGCGGATTCATGTTGAGCAGGTGGGCGAGGACGTCTGGATTGGTGGTGCGGTGGTGACCTGCGTCAATGGCTCACTGACCTTGTAAGCCGATTATTGCCCGGCCGGTAAAACTCTGTTTTCCGGTCGGCGTTTGTGCCCAGGCGGGTGAGGGCATAAGCTTTGTCCCCTGCGATCGAGCACCCATTTTTCAGGAGTCCCATGTCCAGTCAGTTCCCCGAAGCACGTCCACGCCGTCTGCGTCGCAATGCGAGCCTGCGCAGTCTGTTCCAGGAAACCGAGTTCACCCTGAACGACCTGGTGCTGCCGATTTTCGTCGAAGAAGAAATCGATGACTTTGTACCGATCAAGAGTATGCCGGGCGTGGCGCGCATTCCTGAATCGAAACTGGCCGGTGAGATCGAGCGGTATGCCCGTGCCGGTATCAAGTCAGTGATGACCTTTGGCGTGTCCCATCATCTGGATAGCGATGGCAGCGACACCTGGAACGAGCGCGGCCTGGTGTCGCGCATGGCCGGGATCTGCAAGGACGCGGTGCCGGAAATGATCGTGATGTCTGACACCTGTTTTTGTGAGTACACCGATCACGGCCATTGCGGGGTGCTTCACGGGCATGAAGTGGACAATGACCGGACCTTGCTCAACCTGGGTAAACAGGCCGTTGCGGCGGCCCGTGCCGGGGCCGATGTGATCGCGCCGTCCGCCGCCATGGACGGGCAGGTCCAGGCCATTCGCAAAGCCCTGGACGAAGCCGGTTTCAGCCAGACGGCAATCATGGCGTATTCAACCAAGTTCGCTTCAGCGCTCTACGGTCCGTTCCGCGAGGCGGGCGGCAGTGCCTTGAAAGGCGACCGCAAAAGCTACCAGATGAACCCGATGAACCGCCGCGAAGCACTGCGCGAGTCCTTGCTTGATGAGCAGGAAGGGGCCGATGCACTGATGGTCAAACCTGCCGGCGCGTACCTGGATATCATCCGCGATATTCGCCAGGCTTCGAACCTGCCCCTGTCGGCCTATCAGGTCAGCGGCGAGTACGCGATGATCAAATTCGCCGCCCAGGCCGGCGCCATCGACGAAGCCCGCGTCGTGCGAGAAAGTCTCGGCGCGATAAAACGAGCAGGGGCGGACCTGATCTTCACCTATTTTGCGATGGATCTGGCGCTGAGCGGGATCTGATCGACGCTGGATTTCCTGTGGGAGCCTGCTCGCGATAGTGGGGCCAGCTGGCTTCAATGCCGAATGTGCCACCGTCATCGCGAGCAGGCTCGCTCCCACATTGGACTTGTGGCGTGGACTGAAACTGTGAGCATCCGCGGTCAACCCTGTGGGAGCGAGCTTGCTCCCGATAGTGGTAGGCCAGCTTGCATCAATGTCGGATGTGCCGCCGTCATCGCGGGCAAGCCTTGCTCCCACAGACTTCACCCACCCAAAATCTACTGTGGAGTCTTGCTCCCACACTGATGGTGTTAGGCCACCCATCTCTCACGTCAGCTTTTTGCTGCTGTCGAGCCTTCTTTGCTCTCAAGACCCCTTTTGGTTCTGATGAACAGAACATAGCCTGTACCGGCTTTTGATCGTATGGTTGCTGCGCAATAACAGACTTGATGGAGCAACATGCAACTCAATCGATTGATGATCAGCCTCACCGCGTTGTTGACCCTGGCCGGCTGCGGCAGCCGTCAGGCCCAGGAACCGGAACGCCAGCCTGCCGAGGTCAAGGCGCAGATTGTGCGGTTGTTGCCGGCCAAGACTGTGGATCGCGAGGGCTGGGCGACGGATATCTACGTGGCTTTTGCCGCTCAGCAAATCTCACCCACGACGCAGAATATCTGTTCCGTCCTGGCGGTGACCGAACAGGAATCGACGTTCCAGGCTGATCCGGCGGTACAGGGGTTGGGCAAGATCGCCCGGCAGGAAATCGATCGTCGCGCGGCAAAGATGCACATTCCGGGTCTGTTGATCAGCGGCGCCCTCCAGGTGCGTTCGCCCAATGGCAAAAGCTACAGTGATCGGCTCAATGCCGCGCGCAGCGAGAAGGAGTTGAGTGCGATTTTCGATGACTTCATTGGCATGGTGCCCTTGGGCAAGACACTGTTCGGCAGCTTCAACCCCGTGCACACCGGCGGGCCGATGCAGGTCAGCATCGCGTTTGCCCAGGCTAATGCCCGGGATTATCCCTATGCGGTGGATGGGTCGATTCGTCGGGAGGTGTTCAGTCGTCGCGGCGGGATGTATTTCGGTATTGCGCATCTGCTGGGGTATCCGGTGAGCTACACCGAACCGCTGTATCGTTTCGCCGATTTCAATGCCGGATGGTACGCCAGCCGCAACGCGGCATTCCAGCATGCAGTGAGTCGTGCCTCAGGCATTCCCCTGGCTCTGGACGGCGATTTGATCTTGCATGGTTCCATCATGCCAGGCAGCACCGAGTTGGCGGTGCGCACCTTGGGCCGGTCGCTGGGGATGCGCAACCCGACCATTCGCGACCAGTTGGAGCAGGGCGACAGCCTGGCGTTCGAGGACAGCAAACTGTACAAGCGGGTCTTCGAATTGGCTGAGAAGGCCGAGGGCAAGCAATTACCTCGGGCGGTGTTGCCGGGAATCGTGCTCAAGAGCCCGAAAATCACGCGCAAGCTGACCACGGCGTGGTTCGCCAAGCGAGTGGATGAGCGTTACCGGCGTTGTATGACGCGGGCTGCGGGACGCTAGGCAATCGGTGGGCAATGAAAAAGCCCGGCGGATAAGGCCGGGCTTTCATGGTGATGCGTTAGGTTCCAGAGGTGTTTGAAGCATTGTGGCGAGGGGGCTCCTTCGCCACACATTGAGTTGGGTTTCGTCACGCATTTGGATTGAACAACTCATACACGATTCTGAGTCAGACGATCGGAACCACCTTCAGCAACGCGGTTCTGTTGCAGGCGATCGGAACCACCTTCAGCAACGCGGTTCTGTTGCAGGCGATCGGAACCACCTTCAGCAACGCGGTTCTGTTGCAGGCGATCGGAACCACCTTCAGCGACGCGATTCTGTTGCAGACGATCGGAACCACCTTCAGCAACGCGGTTCTGTTGCAGACGATCGGAGCCACCTTCAGCAACGCGGTTCTGTTGCAGACGATCGGAACCACCTTCAGCGACGCGATTCTGTTGCAGACGATCAGAGCCACCTTCGGCAACGCGGTTCTGGATCAGACGATCAGAGCCACCTTCGGCAACGCGGTTCTGGATCAGGCGATCGGAGCCGCCTTCGGCAACACGTTTTTCGATCAGTCGATCAGAACCACCTTCGGCAACGACCGGGTGGGAGGAGGCGGCGAATGCGTTGGCTGCCAGTACCGAGAAAGCGAGGCTGAGGATGATTTGGCGTTTCATGATGGTGTGCTCCGGGGATGCAGTGGGTTGGTGTGGAGCCATTGTTGTCCGGAGCGACAATCAAGAGAACTTCATTGGCCTGATGGTGAATATCGACGGCGGTGATACCTCGCCGAGCGGTTGGCAAGCAATATTGATGTTGACTGATCCGCCGACATCGCGGGCAGGCTCGCTTCCATGGAGAGTGCGTGTCGTCTGCCGGGTGGAACACTGGCGGGCCCGCGGGTTCTACCGGCTACCCCCCAAGCGCAGGAGGCAAGTTCATGTATCAGTTATTCGGCTACAGGCAATCCGGCTCTTCGGCTGTGGAGATCGCCCTGTGCCTGTGTGGCGTGCCTTATCGCCGTGTCGATGCCTATTCGACCGAAGACAACGAGGCGTCGAAAGAGCTACAGGCATTGAACCCTCAGAAGCAGGTCCCGACCTTGCAATTGCCGGACGGTTCGGTGCTGACCGAAGCCGCGGCGATTCTGATCCATCTCGGGCTGGTGTTTCCTGAATCGAAGTTGCTGCCGGACGATCCGACCCAACGTGCTCAAGCCATACGGGGCCTGGTCTATATCGTCGCCAATTGCTACACGCCCATCGGCATCATCGATTTTCCAGAGCGCTGGCTGGTCGACGCGGATGAAGCGACCCGGCAGCAATTGGTGTCGGGCACCCGACAGCGGCTACATCGCAACTGGGCGCTGTTTGCCGACCAGTTTGCGGCCCGTCCTTTTCTCAGCGGTGCCGAGCCGGGAGCGCTGGATATCCTGGCCGCCGTGGTCACGAAGTGGGAAGACACGCGGGAGGCCATGCTGAATGCCCGACCGCCGTTCTACGAGCTACTGGAGCGCATCGACCGCCATCCGCGCATTGCGCCGGTGCTGTCGCTGCACTGGCCCTTGTAGGCGCTGTCGAGCGCAGCGAGGCTGCGGTTTTTCTGAGTAGCAAACGAAAGATTAAAACCGAAAGATCGTCCAAACGCGGCCCGAGCCTTCGGCAGCGCCTACGGGTCAAGGGCATCTCATTTTGGTGGCGGCTTGCTCAACGAGGCCGACAAACTGTCGGACATTCTGCTGATGGGCCGTCACCAGCTCATCGATGCTGCTCCCCGCCGGCGTTTGCAGGCTGTTACGGCAGGTCAGGGTATGGGCTTCGTTGCCCAGCTCGCGCAGGCGCCACTGCACGTCCATGCGGGCATATTGGCCGGGGATCGAATCGAAGCGCTGCACATCCACCCGCAGCAGTAGCTTCGCTGCGCCTGGGTTGCTCAGTTGTTCGTCCAGGCTGCTGCGCAGTTCATCGGCCAGACTGGCGCCCCACCATTGCGTTTCCAGGATCGCCAGCCCGCTGTTGCCTTGGCGGATGACCATTTGCGCGCGGTCCACCTGAGGCGGAACGCTCACCTGCTCGAGCTGGATGTCCATGTTCGTGCGTGGCTGGCCGGCAGGTTGAGCCGGGCTCAGGGTGTGGTACTGGATCGGATCGCCGCGGCAGGCAGCAAGCAGCAGCACCAAGGCAACCAGGGGGAGTTTCAGCATCAGCGGCATGGGGCGTGCTCCTGTGGTCATTCGTTCGCCGGCAATGTGAGGTTTTGCGCCGGTGCATCCTTGGGACGGCCGCGAAGCAATGATTCGGGATGGCGGCTCAGGTAGTCGGACAGCTCGCGCAACGAACGCGACATGCGCCCAAGATCGTCCAGGGTCTGCGTCAGTTGTTCGCGTTGCGGCGAATCTTCGGCCAGGGTCGAGTTGGCCGATTGCAGGGTCTTGCTCACGTCCTGCAACGTGTTTTGCACGCTTGGCAGGGTCTTGCTGTTGAACTGGGCCAGACCTTTGCGCAATTCAACCAGGTTGCCGTTCAGGTTGTTGGCAACGCTTTCCAGGGGCAGCTTGTTGATTCGCTCGACCATCGCCTGCAGTTGTTCCTGCAGTTGCTGGAGACTGCCCGGGATGGTCGGTATACGGACCGGGCGGGCGTTGGCGTCGAAAGTGACTTTTTCAGCCTTGGGGTAGAAGTCCAGCGAGATGTACAACTGCCCGGTCAGCAGGTTGCCGCTACGGGCCTGGGCACGCAGGCCGCGTTCGACGAAACTGCCGATCAGGCGAGCGCCGGCAGCTTCGTCATCCGGGTTGTGATTGAGCGCCTTGAGCAGTTTTTCATGGGCCTTGCCCAGGCGCTGAGGGTAGAACACCACACCGACATTGACCGGGAAGCTGCGCAGCTTCTCGTCAAAATCCAGATTGATGGCGACGACCCTGCCCACTTCGATGCCCAGGAATTCGACCGGCGCTCCGACCCGCAATCCGCGCAATGCCTGATCGAAGCGTAAAGCCAGGTATTGCGCTTTGCCATCCGGCGGGGCCAGGGCGCTCTGCTGGTCGGCAAACAGCTCGAACGTCTTGTCCTCGCTAGCGGGGCTGTCGTTGGGGCTGTATTCCGGTGCCCGAAATGCGATGCCGCCCACCAGCAGCGCCGAGAGTGACTCGGTCTTGACCGCAAAGCCGTTGGCACCGACGTTCACGTCCACGCCGCTGACGTTCCAGAACCGGGTGTTTTCGGTGACGTAGACATCGTTGGGGGCATTGACGAATACGTCGATGTTGACCCCTTTGCCATCGGCATCCAGCGCATAGGACACCACTTGGCCCACCGGAATCTTGCGCAGGTACACCGGCGAGCCGATGTCCAGTGAACCGAGGTCCTGGGAATGCAGGGTGAAGCGCTTGCCCGGTTCACCGTAGGTGATCGGTGGCGGGGCTTCCAGGCCGGTAAAGGACTTGGCACGAACCTTCGATTGACCGGCGTCGGCCCCGATGAAATCCCCTGACAGCAGGGTATCGATCCCGGAAATTCCGCCGGCTCCGATGCGCGGGCGTACGACCCAGAACACCGAGTCCTCGTGCGTGAAGGTCTCCGCCGTCTTGGCCAGCTTGACCGTGGCGGTGACGTTCTTCTGGTCGTCGCTCAATTGCACGTCGGTGACCTGGCCGATGACCACGTTGCGATATTTGACCGGTGTCTTGTTGGCGGTCAGGCCCTGGCCGGTCTTGAAGGTGATGGTGATGGTCGGACCTTCCTGCAGCCAGTTGTTGACCACCAGGGACAGCCCTACCAGCACCGCGATGATCGGCACTATCCATACCAGCGACACCGTCCAGCGGCGGCTGGTGACATGGGCGCGACCTGGTGCCGGTTGCTGCCCGTCAGTGGCTTGCGACTTCATCCATGGCCTCCTCGGATGGTTGGGTGTCCCAGATCAGGCGCGGGTCGAAGCTCATGGCCGACAGCATGGTGAACAGCACCACGAGGCCGAAAAACAGGATGCCCGGTCGCGGTTCGATATCGCTCAGTGCCTGGAATTTCACCAGCGCCGCGACCAGCGCCACCACCAGCACGTCGAGCATCGACCAGTAGCCGATGACTTCCACCAGCCGATACAGTTTCGCCCGCTGGACCTGGGCCCAGGTGCTGCGCCGCTGCACGGTGACCAACAGCAAGGTCAGTACCACGAACTTGATGCCTGGTACCGCGATGCTGGCGATGAAAATGATCAGGGCGATGTCCCAGGCGCCGCCCTGCCAGAATTCGATGACGCCACTGATGATGGTGCTGTCGGCGCCATCCCCGAGCATCTGGGTATTCATCACCGGCAGCAGGTTGGCCGGAATGTAGAACACCAATGCCGCCAGCATGTAGGCCCAGGTACGGGTGAGGGTGTCGGGTTTGCGCCGGTGCAACGGGGCGTCGCAGCGGGGGCAGGTCTCGGGCTCGTCGCTCATGTCACAGGCCAGGCCACAGCTGTGGCACAGGCACAGGTTCAGGTCGCGGGCCAAGGGCGGGGGAGGCAACGGTTCGCGGTTCATAGGTTGTCCCACAAATCGCGCACGTCGCGTCCGGCGATGCGGATCATCAGCAGGCTCAGGGCGGCCAGGGCAAACAGGCCGATGCCCGGCAGCACGTCCAGCAGCCCGGCGAGTTTGATCACCGCCACCAGCGCACCCAACAGGCACACCTCCAGCATGCTCCACGGCCGCAGTGCTTCCAGGCTGCGCATGCACAGACTGAACCCCGGCGCCCGTTGATTGGCGTAGGCGTAGGCCAGCACCCAGATCAGCAATACCAACTGAAAGACCGGGGCAATGATGATCGCCACCGCGGCCACCAGGGCGATGAAGGTGATGGGGCCCTGGCTCAGGGCCACGATGGAATCCCACAGCGTCGCGCTGTTGCTCAGCCCCTGGAGACGGATGCTCATCACTGGATAGATGTTGGCGAAAGCCCACAACACCGCTGCCGTCACACTCAAGGCCAGGCGCTGTTCAATGGTCAGGCCGTTGTAGCGCTGAATCACCGCGCCACACCGCACGCACGAGGCTTTCTGATGCGCAGCGAGCACCATCGGCTCGTACACCGCATCACAATGTTCGCAAATGATCAGTCGGTCGGTATCGGCCATCGGGATGCTCGGCAGGACAACTCCTTCAATATAGAAGGAGGTTGGGATTGAGCAACCCGCCCGAACGGGTCATTCGCCGCGAATGTATTGCTCCAGTTGTCGGATCAGGTCCGCCTGCTCGGCAATCGCTTCCTTGACCAGGTCACCAATGGACAGCAGACCGACGAGTTTGCCGTCTTCGACCACCGGCAAATGCCGCAAATGTTTTTCGGTCATGATGCTCAGGCAGGTTTCGACATTCTGGTGGGGGTCTATCGTAATCACGGGTGACACCATGATGTCGCTCACTTTGGTGCCTACTGAGGAGCGGCCATGCAAGACCATTTTGCGCGCGTAGTCGCGCTCACTGATGATCCCCAGTACTTCGCCGTTCTTCACCACCAGCAGGGCACCGACGTTTTTCTCGGCCATGCGCATCAGGGCCTGCAGCACCATGTCGTCCGGTGAAATGGTGTGCACTTGCTGGTTTTTCTCGTCTTTGATCCGGAGCAACTGCGCGACGGTTTTCATGGGGAAGCCTCAGGTGTTGTTTTTGCAGGTGGTTTAAGAATCGTAGACCCAACGGCGCAGAGCAAGCGGTAAAGCGGCAGTCAGTCGTCCAAAAACGTCATTGTCGGTGAGTTCACCACCGAAGTGAGGCCATGCACTGTTGGGGCGAGGGATTTATCGCCACTGTGGGGGCAGGCCTTGCTCCCACAGATAAATCCCCTCACCACAGGTAGAATCGTCGCTTACGCAAAAAATCGAGGTTGCAGCGGTGGATCTACAGCAGGGCTTCGTCCTGACCCGGCATTGGCGCGATACCCCGGCCGGCACCGAAGTCGAATTCTGGCTGGCGACCGACACCGGCCCCCGGCGCGTGCGCTTGCCGGTGCAGCCGTCGGTGGCATTCGTGCCACAGATTCAGCGCGGTCAGGTCGAAGCCTTGCTGCAAGGGGAGAAGGACGTTGAATTGCGACCCCTGGACCTGCTGGATTTCGAGCATCGACCGGTGCTGGGCCTGTATTGCCGGCAACATGCCCAACTGATGCGCCTGGACACCACCTTGCGCCGTGCCGGCGTGGAGGTGTTCGAAGCTGACATCCGTCCACCGGAACGCTACCTGATGGAGCGTTTCATCACCGCGCCGGTCTGGTTCGGTGGCACAAAGGCCGCTGAGGGCCTGCTGCTGGACGCCCAGATGAAACCGGCGCCCGAGTATCGTCCGCCTTTGCGTCTGGTGTCCCTGGACATCGAAACCACCGCCCAGGGCGATTTGTACTCCATTGCCCTTGAAGGCTGCGGCGAGCGTCAGGTGTATATGCTCGGCCCGCCCAATGGCGACGATACTGCCGTGGATTTCCAGCTCGAATATTGTGAATCGCGCACTTTGCTGCTGAAGAAACTCAACGATTGGTTCGCCCGTTTCGACCCTGACGCGATCATTGGCTGGAACCTGGTGCAGTTCGATTTGCGCGTGTTGCATGAGCATGCCCGGCGCCTGGCTGTGCCGCTACGCCTGGGGCGAGGCGGGGAGGAGATGCAGTGGCGCGAGCATGGCGCGCGCAACAATCACTTTTTCGCCTCGGCGGCAGGCCGGCTGATCATCGACGGCATTGAGTCGCTGCGTTCGGCGACCTGGAGTTTCCCTTCGTTCAGCCTGGAAAATGTCGCCCAGACGTTGTTGGGAGAGGGTAAGTCCATCGACAACCCGTACCAGCGCATGGACGAGATCAATCGCATGTTTGCCGAGGACAAACCGGCCCTGGCTCGTTACAACCTCAAGGACTGTGAGCTGGTGACGCGGATCTTCGCCAAGACCGAGCTGCTCAAGTTCCTGCTGGAGCGGGCCAGCGTTACCGGTCTGCCGGCGGACCGCAGCGGTGGTTCGGTGGCGGCCTTCACACACTTGTACATGCCACTGATGCACCGCCAGGGTTTCGTTGCGCCGAACCTTGGCCAGCGCCCGCCCGAGGCCAGCCCGGGTGGTTTTGTCATGGATTCCCAGCCGGGACTCTACGAGTCGGTGCTGGTGCTGGACTACAAGAGCCTGTATCCGTCGATCATCCGCACCTTCCTGATCGACCCGGTGGGCTTGATCGAAGGCTTGCGCCACCCGGACGAAAGCCAGTCGGTGCCCGGTTTTCGCGGGGCACGTTTCTCCCGCACGCGGCATTGCCTGCCAGCCATCGTGGCGCGGGTGGCCGAAGGCCGGGAAACCGCCAAGCGGGAACACAATGCACCGCTGTCCCAGGCACTGAAAATCATCATGAACGCCTTCTATGGCGTACTCGGTTCCAGTGGCTGTCGTTTCTTCGATCCGCGGCTGGCGTCCTCCATCACCCTGCGGGGTCACCAGATCATGCAGCGTACCCGGCAGTTGGTCGAAGCCCGGGGGCATGTGGTGATTTACGGTGATACCGACTCCACGTTCGTCTGGTTGCGCCGGGCCCACGGCCAGGAAGAGGCGGCGTCCATCGGCCAGGAACTGGTGGCATACGTCAATCAGTGGTGGCGCGAACACGTGCGTGATGAGTTCGGGCTGGAGAGCGCACTGGAGTTGCAGTTCGAAACCCATTTCAAACGTTTTCTGATGCCCACCATTCGTGGCGCGGAAGAGGGCAGCAAGAAGCGCTATGCCGGGCTGGTAACCCGCGCCGACGGCAGCGACGAGATCGTCTATAAGGGCCTGGAAACCGTGCGCACCGACTGGTCGCCGCTGGCCCGGCAGTTCCAGCAGGAGCTGTATGGGCGGATCTTCCACCGCAAGCCTTACCAGGATTATGTGCGCGATTATGTGCACCAGACCCTGGCCGGAGCGTTCGATGATCGGCTGGTCTACCGCAAGCGCTTGCGCCGGCCTCTGGAAGACTACGAACGCAACGTACCGCCGCACGTGCGCGCCGCGCGGCTGGCTGACGAGTTCAACCAGCGCCAGGGCCGTGCGCGGCAATACCAGAACGGCGGGTGGATCAGCTACGTGATCACTGTCGCCGGCCCCGAGCCGCTGGAAACCCGCAGCGCACCGATCGATTACGACCATTACGTGACCAAACAGCTGCAACCGGTGGCGGACGCGATTCTGCCGTTTGTGGATGACGATTTCTCGACCCTGGTGGGGGGGCAGATGGGCTTGTTCTGACGGATGCGCCAGTGTTGCGGGCGGGAGGCTTTTGTGGCGAGGGAGCTTGCTCCCGCTGGGGCGCGTAGCGGCCCCTTCTGGCGGTTGCTGCGCAACCGAGCGGGAGCAAGCTCCCTCGCCACAAAAGCGCTTTGCTCGTGAGAACTAGACCATCGCCAAGCGCTGCTTGCCTTCGGGCTGCGGGAATATCAAATCCAGCGCCGCCAGATCCTGGGGTGCGAGCTTCAGGTTGGCCGCTTCGGCGTTCAAGCGCACATGTTCAGTCTGAACGGCTTTGGGGATGGCAATGACATTGTCCTGACGCAACAGCCAGGCCAGGGCGATCTGCGCTGGGGTTGCGCCATGGCGTTCGGCGATCTGGCCCAAGGTGTGGTCCTTGAGCAGTTGCCCGCCCTGGCCGACCGGGCAGTAAGCCATGACTGGCATGCGCTGCTGTTGGCACCAGGGCAGCAGGTCGAATTCGATGCCACGCTCCTGCAGGTTGTACAGCACCTGGTTGGTGGCGCAGGCCGGTGAAGCCAGTTCTTCAAGGTCCGCGACATCAAAGTTCGACACGCCCCAGCGGCCGATCTTGCCTTCTTGGCGCAGGCGTTCGAACGCTTCGACGGTTTCTTCCAGCGGGTATTGCCCGCGCCAATGCAGCAGATAGAGATCGATGTAATCGGTGTCCAGTCGGCGCAAACTGCGTTCGCAGGCAAGCGCAATGCCTTTGCGGCTGGCATTGTGGGGATACACCTTGCTCACCAGGAAAACCTGGTCCCGCAGGCCGGTGATCACTTCCCCAACGACCTCTTCGGCGCCGCCCTCGGCGTACATCTCCGCCGTGTCGATCAGCGTCATGCCCAATTCAATGCCCAGGCGCAGGGCCGCCACTTCCTTCTTGTGAAGGGACGGTTCTTCCCCCATGCGCCAGGTGCCCTGGCCAATCACCGGTACGGCCTCGCCAGCCAGTTCCAGAGTCCTCATGTCTACCTCCTGTTTGCAGAACATCAGACGTGTGGCAGCAGGATAGACCAGGTGTTCAAGGTTGATCGTCCCCACCGCCGTGGGAACGATCTTTTCGAAGGGCAGGATTTATTGCGCGGAGAACTTCAACACCATGGTCTGGGTGTAGGTCTGGCCGGGGTCAAGCCGGGTCGACGGGAAGTTCGGCTGGTTTGGCGAGTCGGGGTAGTGTTGGGTTTCCAGAGTGAACGCGCCCCAATGCGGATAGACCTTGCCGTGCTTGCCCTTGATCGTGCCGTCGAGGAAGTTGCTGGTATAGAACTGCACGCCAGGCTCGGTGGTGTAGAGCTCCAAGCGCCGTCCGGACTGTGGGTCGTAGACATCAGCGGCCAGTTTGCTCACGTCACCCTTGGCGTCAAGTGCCCAGTTGAAATCGAAACCGCCCTGTTTGGGTTCGGCGAATTTGAGCTGCGGGTGATCGGCCTTGATATGGGTGCCGATGGCGGTGGGCTTGGTGAAGTCCATCGGCGTACCGGCCACGGGGGCCAACTCACCGGTGGGGATAAGCTTGTCGGTCACCGGGGTGTAATGGGCGGCATGCAGGGTCGCGACCTGTTTGAGTATGTCGCCGTTACCGGCACCGGCGAGGTTGAAATAGCTGTGGTTGGTCAGGTTCAGCACCGTGGGTTTGTCGGTGGTGGCTTGGTACTCGATACGTAATTCGTTCCGTTCATTGAGGCTGTAGGTGACATCTGTTTTCAGTGCGCCTGGGAAACCCATCTCGCCATCCGCCGACAGGTAGGTCAGGGTCACGCCCACCGAGTCCTTGCCGTCATGGGGTTCGGCCTTCCAGACGCGCTTGTCGAAACCTTGCGGTCCGCCGTGCAGGGAGTTGCTCTTGTCGTTCTGCGGCACCTGGTAGCGCTTGCCGTCCAACTCGAATGCGCCGCCAGCCAGGCGATTGCCGAAGCGGCCAATGGTTGCGCCGAAATACACATTGCCGTTCTTCTGGTAACCCTGCACATCGTCGAAGCCCAGCACAACATCGGCGGCCATACCGTTCTTGTCCGGCACGATCAGTGACTGGAGGATCCCGCCGTACGTGATGACAGTAGCCTCCATGCCGTGGCTGTTGCGCAGGACGAATTTTTCCACCGCGGTACCGTCGCTGGTCTTGCCGAACGCTGCGCGTTCATTGCTCAGGCCGGCGGCCTGGGATGCAGAGGTGGCGATCATCAGAGACACTCCGAGAGCCGTGAGCAGATGTCTGGATTCAAGCATGGTGTGACCTTCCTTCCTGTCTTGTTGTTGTTTGGAACGCGGGTCGAGTCCGGTGTTTAGTCGGACAGCGATGAAGGTATATTCGGTTAGTAGTCTTTCTATTTGAAAGGCTAGAAGGGATATATAGCCATTAATCGCGATTAATCAATTAAAAAGTCATACTAATTGAGCGCGGCGGATCTTCCCCATCTGTGTGGTTTTCCCTCGTCCATCGCACTTTTACGTTTTTTGCCGCTCTATCCATGGCCAGGAAGCGGCGACCCCCACCGCCTCCCCAAGCCCAGACCGAGACTCGATGGCCGGTGTTTTTCATTTCGTGATGGTGTCGCGACGTCGCTGTTCAGCGCTGTTGGCCGGCGTGTTGATGTTGCTTGGCGGCGGTTGCAGTCATCAGCAGGGGCAAGACATGGTCACGCAGTTCAGCAACACCAGGCCTCAGGAACTGCTGCAGACCAGCGTTGACCGCATGGCCACACTGGCGATGCATGACAACCTGCAAAGCCTCTATCTGCTGATGAACAAGCTTTATCTGCGCAACCCCGAAGAGTTGCGCAAGTCCGGATTTCTCGACGCCCGTGCCGCGGAAAAGCAGGTGCGCCTGGCCATCGAGCAGCAACAGCCGTTACCGACCCTGGGCGGCAAGAAGGACCTGGCCGCCCTGAGCTATGCCATGAGCCCTGAGTTCCTGGGGGATCGGGTGGGGGCGTTCATCTACGCCATTGGCAGCATGCTGGTCACGGCCCATGGCAATCGTCTCGAGTTCTACATGACCGACGCGATCGACCCACGCTTTGTCAGCAACGCGGCGCGCAACATCGAAAAAGCCACTTGGATACTCAGCCAACGACTGGACAAAGACGGCAAACCGCTGCTGTTTTCCAATGAGATTTCGGAGGAGGGCAGCAATCTCAGCTTTGCCGTGGAGTTTGGAAAAATCGTTGCGCGCCTGGACCTGCTGACCCAAATGCTGGACGAGCGCTACCGGCGGATCGGTCTGAACTATGCCCAGAGCCTGCTCTTTCTTAACTTCTTGCCGGTTCAGTAACGTCAGAGGAAAAGGGAATAAAGATAGATCACATTGGTATAGGTGGTTATAAGAAAAATCGCTATGCTCGCGACCAGATTTTATTTCATGCGGTCGCGCTTAATGGATTTCGGTAATGTCGGTTTAGTCATAGCGGGCTTGGTTGTCGGTTTTATCGTCGGGATGACCGGCGTGGGCGGCGGTTCGCTGATGACCCCCATTCTGTTGTGGTTTGGTATCAACCCTGCAACCGCAGTGGGTACCGATCTGCTGTACGCGGCGATTACCAAGTCCGGCGGTGTATTGGTTCACGCCAAGAACCGCAACATCGATTGGGCCATCACCGGCTGGCTGACCTTGGGCAGTGTGCCGGCGGTAGGATTGACGCTGTGGTTTCTCAGCAGTCTGCACAGTTCGCCCGACGCCATGAACGCGATCATCAAGCAAGCCCTGGGTTTTGTGCTGTTCGCCACCGCCCTGGCGATTCTGTTCAAGAAACGCCTCCTGCAATTTGCCCATGATCGTGCGGGCGGCCACTACAATCCCACCGGCTCGCGGCTCAATGTACTCACCGTCGTCACTGGCCTGATATTGGGCGTCATGGTCGCACTGACCTCCATTGGCGCTGGCGCACTGGGCACTGTCGCACTGTTCATTCTCTATCCATTCCTGGTCACCAAGCGCCTGGTGGGCACTGAAATCGCCCACGCCGTACCGCTGACCCTGGTCGCTGGCCTGGGCCACGCCAGCATGGGCAACATGGACTGGCACATCCTGGGTTACCTGCTGGTCGGCTCGTTGCCGGGCATCTACCTGGGCAGTCACTTGTCGGGCCGCATTTCCGATGAGGTGCTGCGCCCATGCCTGGCAGTGATGCTGGCGATGATCGGGTTCAAGTTGGCGTTCTAACTAACCTGCGCACCAATCAATGTGGGAGCGAGCCTGCTCGCGATGAGGCCGGTACAGCAGAACATCTGCTTGATTGACTGTGCGCCATCGCGAGCAGGCTCGCTCCCACATAAGTTGTGCCCGACTCCTGTCACGAAATTGTTCATCTCCCACGCCACGGTTGCGCAATGACCCCTCTGGCCTAAGCTTCAAGGCAGGCAGGCGCGGTATTGGGCGACTGTCGCGGAACAATCGCCGCCATGCGCAATCAGTACAGCGTAGATATCAAAAGGAGAGGCGCATGCTCATTCGGTCGTTGACCTTCGCTACCTTGTTGGCCATTGCAGGTCCCTTGTTCGCCGCGGATGGCGACTCACCCTTGGCCGCGGACAAGGGCAAATCCCGCCCCTTGATTGTCATCGCGCCGAGCACCGTCGATCCTGCATGGGTCAGCCTGAAAAAAGCATTGGAGGAACCGGCCGGCAAACAGGGTTTTTCCGAGCGCAACCTGGTGCTTTACACCGTGCTCAACACGATGGGGCAGCGCGATGGCAAAGACCTGGACCCGCAAAGCACCATGGCGCTGATCCGGTCACTCAGGTTGGGGGCCGGTGCCCAGACCAAGATCATCCTGGTGGGCAAGGACGGAGAAAAGAAGCTTGAGCACTCGGGAGCGATTGAGCTGAAGGACATCTTCGACACCGTCGATAAACTGCCTCCAGCAGAAAAGGAAGCGGCGGCGCCAGCCCCGACTCCCGCGCCTGAAGCTGCGCCGGCCCAGGAAGGCAAGGGTGCCAAGGCAGGCAAGACGGGCAAACCGGTGACTGCGCCGAAGCCGCTGGAGGATTGATCGGGCAGGCGATGAGCTCCCTTTGTGGCGAGGGAGCAAGCTTCCTCGCCACAGTAATTTGCGTAGCCTATTGTTTCTCCAGCGCCGTCAGGATCTTGTGCGCGGCCTTCACCCGTTCCTCGATCGGGTAGTTTTTGTTTGCCAGCATCACAATCCCCATATCCTTTCCAGGAACGAACGCCGCATAGGCACCAAAGCCACCGGTCGAGCCAGTCTTGTTGATCCAGCTGTCGGCCGGCGCAGGCAGGGGTGGGTTGAGCGGCTCCACTTTTTGTGGCATCAGGGCCATCTGCGGTGCATTGCCGGCCAATAGCGCGTCAAGCGTGACGGGGTAGGGGTAGAACTCCCAACCCAACCCCTGGGTCATGCCATTGGCCTTGTAGAACCCGGTATGCGTCGTAGCGATGGCCTGTCGCAGATCGGCGTCCAGCTTTTCAGGCCGCAGGTTAGCCTCGATGAAGCGGATCAGGTCCGATGAACTGGTTTTCACGCCATAGGCCTCGGCGTCCAGCGCTCCCGGTCCGACCCGCACAGGCTTGCCGTCCTTCGCGTAGCCTTGGGCGTAACGGCTCAATTGATCCTTGGGCACCCGTACATAACTGTGCTTGAGGCCTAATCCCGGCATCAGTGTCTGTTCCATCACCTCATCGAACGGTCGTTCCAGGCTGCGGGCCGCCAGGTAGCCGAACAGGCCGATGCTCGGGTTTGAATAGAGCCGCTGGGTACCGGCCGGATAGAGTGGTTTCCAGGTCTTGTAGTAACTGAACATCCGGTCCGGATGGTCCGCTTCGCCAGGAAACTGCAACGGCAGGCCACCCGGCGTGTAGGTGGCAAGGTTGAGCAGGCTGATGCCTTGCAGGGCGCTGCCGCTCAGCTCGGGGGCGAAGCGACCGGCCGGGTCCGACAGCGACAGCTTGCCTTGGGCCTGGGCGTAGGCACCGAGGGTGGCGGTGAAGGTCTTGCTGACCGAGCCGATTTCGAACAGCGTCTGGTCGGTCACTGCCTGCTTCGTGTCCTTGGAGGCCACCCCGTAATTGAAGTAATGACGTTCACCGTTGTGAGTGATTGCCACGGCCATGCCGGCGATGTCCTGTTGTTTCATCAAGGGCTGGATCACGGCATTGACGGTGTCTTCAACGCGCTCCTGGGCAAAGCCCGTTGTCGTGCCGCAGGCGATGAAAAAAGCGCCCGTAAGTATCGATTTGGCAATGTGCATGTCTGACCGTTCTCCATGAGTCCTGAGGGTGCCAGCCGCTCTGCCAGCAGCTTTGGGGGCACCCAATCTAGGGAGTTTTCCGATGTCCGGCAATCGGGATCCTTGCAGTTCGAACCGGGTTCCGAGTCATCTGACCGGGTTGCAAGAGACTTCCTACGAAAATCTTTAGCGTCCTGGCCTTCGACAGCCCATGGCAAACCACACAAACCACTGGTCGCCGGGTAAACTTGCGCTCTTTCTAAAGGAGTCCACATGAGCTACTACCAGCCCGGCATTCTCGCCACCCCTGTTCCGCCTCAGGCCCGTCACTTGTTTTTTGCCCTGGAATCGGTCGAGGCGCTGCCGGCTGCGATCGATAAGCTTTTGTTGCAAGTCGATGATCGAGTAGTGATCGGCCTGGGCGAGTCGCTGGTCCAGGCGCTGGGTGCGCAGGTCGAAGGCCTGCGGGCGTTTCCGGCCCTGGCCGGCGTGGGCGTGGACAACCCTTCGACCCAGCACGCGCTGTGGTGCTGGCTACACGGCGAAGACCGTGGCGAGCTGCTGCACCGCAGCCGTGCCATCGAGGCCGCTCTGGCCCCGGCGTTGCGCCTGGTGCAGATGAACGAAACTTTCCGTCATATGACCGGCCATGACCTGACCGGTTATGAAGACGGCACTGAGAACCCTCACGATGAAGCGGCCATCGCCGCTGCCCTGGCTCAAGGTGTCGATGGAGTGCGCGGTGGCAGTTTTGCGGCGATCCAGCAGTGGCAACACGATCTGGATGGTTTCGCCGCCATGCAACCCCATGAGCGCGACAACATCATGGGCCGGCGCCTGAGCGACAACGAGGAAATCGACGATGCCCCGGAGTCGGCCCACGTCAAACGCACCGCCCAGGAAAGCTTCGCCCCGCAAGCCTTCGTCGTACGCCGTTCCATGCCGTGGATTGAAGGGGATCGCGCAGGCCTGATGTTCCTGGCGTTCGGTTTCTCCCTCGACGCTTTCGAGGCTCAACTGCGGCGCATGAGCGGCCTGGAGGACGGTATCACCGACGGCCTGTATCGCATGAGCCGGCCGATCACGGGGGGCTACTACTGGTGCCCGCCGTTGCTGGATGGACGTCTGGATCTGCGGGCCTTGAGCCGCTGAGGCCGGCGCCACGCGCAATGGCTTGTGCAAAAGCGCAGCGTGAACGCTATTCTTGGGCCGGACGTCTATCCGTGCAATGGGGAGAGCAAACGTGGATAAAGTCATCGTCATCACCGGTGGCGGCCGCGGGATCGGGGCGGCCACGGCGCTGTTGGCTGCCGACCTGGGCTATCGGATCTGCATCAATTACCAGTCTGATGAAGGCGCCGCGCAGGATGTGCTCGGACAGGTCCGGGCCAAGAGTGCCCAGGCGATTGCCGTGCGGGCGGATGTCAGCATCGAAGACGAAGTGGTCGCGCTGTTCGATCGTGTGGACGCTGAGTTGGGTCGCGTCACCGCTTTGGTGAACAACGCCGGCACGGTCGCTCACAAGTCCCGACTCGACGAAATGTCCGAGTTCCGCATTCTCAAGATCATGAAGACCAACGTGCTGGGGCCAATCCTCTGCGCCAAGCACGCGGTGTTGCGCATGTCGCCCAGGCATGGCGGGCAAGGTGGCAGTATTGTGAACGTCTCCTCGGTGGCCGCCCGCCTGGGCGCGCCGGGCGAGTATGTCGACTACGCGGCCTCCAAAGGCGCGCTGGACACGTTCACCATTGGCCTGTCCAAGGAAGTCGCTGGAGAAGGTATCCGCGTCAATGCGGTTCGCCCAGGTTATATCTACACCGATTTTCATGCCCTCAGCGGCGACCCGGACCGGGTCAGCAAGCTGGAGTCGGCAATCCCCATGGCCCGTGGCGGCCGTCCCGATGAAGTGGCTGAAGCGATTATCTGGTTGCTGTCGGACAAGGCTTCGTATGCGACCGGGACGTTTGTGGATTTGGGGGGCGGGCGCTGAGCTTTGAAATATCAGTTGTCTGTTCTGCCGCCATCGCGAGCAGGCTCGCTCCCACACGAGATCTGCTGAGTAGCTGAGAGATTCGTCTCGCCGCAAACCCACTGTGGGAGCGAGCCTGCTCGCGATGGGGCAATAACAGACAACCCCATATCAAAACGACCGAATAATCCGCCCCAACGTCTCCATGGCCTTCTCTGACACTTCGGTCCACGGGCTGCCGTAGTTCAAACGGATGCAATTGCCGAAACGCCGGGTCGGTGAAAAGATCGGCCCAGGAGCGATGCTGATGCCTTGGGCCAAGGCCATCTGGAACAGTTTCAGCGAGTCCATCTGCTCCGGCAGTTCCAGCCACAGGAAATACCCACCCGCCGGCTGGCTGACGCGGGTCTGTGCGGGGAAGTAGCGGGCGATGGCGGCGAGCATGGCGCTTTGCTGTTCTTCCAAGGCGTAGCGCAGTTTGCGCAGATGACGATCATAACCACCGTGTTGCAGGTAATCGGCGATGGCCGCCTGGGCCGGCATCGAGGCGCACAGTGACGTCATGAGTTTGAGCCGTTCGATCTTCTGAGCGTAACGCCCGGCGGCGACCCAGCCGATGCGATAGCCCGGCGCCAGGCTCTTGGCGAACGAACCGCAATGCATCACCAACCCTTCGGTGTCGAACGCCTTGGCCGGCTTGGGTGCCTGCTGGCTGTAATAGAGTTCTGCGTACACGTCGTCCTCGATCAGCGGCACCTGATGACGGCGTAGCAACTCCACCAACGCCTGTTTTCTTTCCTCGGGCATGGTCGCGCCCATGGGGTTCTGGAAACTGGTCATGCACCAGCATGCTTTGATCGGGTGGCGCTCCAGCGTCTGCTCCAATACATCCAGATCGATGCCGTCGCGTGGGTGTACCGGAATTTCCACTGCCTTGAGCTTGAGCCGCTCCAGCACTTGCAGGCTGGCGTAGAACGCCGGCGCCTCGATGGCCACCAGGTCGCCGGGCTCGGTGACGGCTTGCAGGCACAGGTTCAAGGCTTCCAGGGCGCCATTGGTGACCAGCAGTTCTTCCATGGGCAGCATCAGCCCGCCGACCATGTAGCGCAGGGCGATCTGTCGGCGCAATTGCGGATTGCCCGGTGACATGTCTGTGACCACCATTCGGGGGTCCATATCCCGCGTTGCGCTGGACAGCGAGCGGGACAGTCGTTGCAGGGGAAACAGGGTCGGGCTGGGGAACGCCGAACCGAACGGTACGGTGGCTGGATCCTTGATCGAGTCCAACACCGAAAACACCAGCTCGCTGACGTCGACTTCGGTGCTGTCGTGCACCTGGGTGCTGATCACCGGCTCGGCGAACGGATTCGGTGTATGGGCGTTGACGAAGTAGCCGGAGCGCGGACGAGCCCGGATCAGGCCACGACGCTCCAGCAGGTAGTAGGCCTGGAACACCGTGGACGGGCTGACGCCGTAGGTCTGGCTGGCATAACGCACCGATGGCACACGCTGCCCTGGGCCCAGCACGCCGGAGCGGATCAGCTCAGCGATGTCGTCGGCGAATTTCTCGTAGCGTTTCATAGCGGGCCCGCTCTTGAACAATTCAGGGGGTAACGCACGGCTTGCGCAGTTACCTGTGGGAGCGAGCCTGCTCGCGATGGGGCCGGTACATTCAATGTTGATATTGTTTGACCGTCCGCCATCGCGAGCAGGCTCGCTCCCACAAAGGTTCGGCATCTTAAGCCTCAACGATTTATCGGCGCCACAAAGCGGCTCGTGGCCTCACTGAAAGTCCCAGGCTCATCACTGTCGGCCACCTTGAAGACCATTTCCCGGGAGCCGCTACGGGGCCGTTCGCTGAGCATTGCCACCGACACCGGTACGTCGAGGATTTCCCCCGGCGCCAGGCTCAGTTGCGTTTTGCCCTGCAGGACAAAACCTTCGGCGTCCGCCAGGGACAGCTGATAATCCTGGCGCTGCTGGGTCTTGTTGATGATTTTCAGGCTGTAGATGTTCTCGATCTGGCCCAGGCTGTTTTCGCGGAACAGCCCACGGTCCTTGGTCACGTCCAGCGACACCATGGGGCGTTCTGCCAGCGCCACGGCCAAGGCCCCGATCATCACCAGCAGCACGGCGGTATAGCCAATCAACCGCGGTCGCAGCAGGCGAGTCCTGCCACCTTGCAACTGATGTTCAGAGGTGTACTTGATCAGGCCACGGGCATAACCCATCTTGTCCATGATCGAATCGCAGGCATCGATGCAGGCGGCGCACCCGATGCACTCCATTTGCAGGCCGTCGCGAATGTCGATGCCGGTGGGGCAGACCTGCACGCACATCTGGCAATCGATGCAATCGCCCAAACCCACATTGGCCGGGTTCACTTCGCGCTTGCGCGGGCCCCGGATTTCGCCACGTGCGGTGTCATAGGAAATGGTCAGGGTGTCTTTATCGAACATCACGCTCTGAAACCGTGCATAGGGGCACATGTGCATGCACACCGCTTCACGCAGCCAGCCGGCGTTGAGGTAGGTGGCGCCGGTAAAGAACAGCACCCAGAACAGACTGACACCGGCCATTTGCAGGGTCAGAAGTTCTTCGGCCAGCGGGCGGATCGGCGTGAAATAACCGACGAAGGTCAAGCCGGTGAGCAGGCTGATTGCCAGCCACAACGTATGTTTGGCTGAGCGACGCAGCAGCTTGTTCAAGGTCCAGGGCGCCGCCTGCAGCTTGATCCGCTGGTGCCGTTCGCCTTCGGTGATTTTCTCGCACCACATGAAAATCCAGGTCCAGGAACTCTGCGGGCAGGTGTAGCCGCACCACACCCGACCGGCAAATACGGTGATCGCGAACAGGCCGAAGGCGGCGATAATCAGCAGTGCCGACAGCAGGATGAAATCCTGGGGCCAGAAGGTCGCGCCAAAAATGTGGAATTTGCTTTCGGCGAGGTCCCAGAGCACCGCCTGGCGGTCGCCCCAGTTCAGCCATACAGTGCCGAAAAACAGCAGAAACAGAAGCCCTGCACCGCTGATGCGCAAGGTGCGGAATAAGCCGGTGAAGCTGCGGGTGTGGATCAGGTTATCGGTGGTCCGGGCCTTTATCTTCGTCGGCGCGGGTTCGAAGTGCTGTATCAACTGGACGGGGATTCTTTCGCTCATGGTCGGTCGCTCCTCAGCCTGTAACTGGCCGGCGCACTATGACCATCGAACTGTTTTCATAACAGACTCAGGTATCACGATAAAAACCGGATCAGATGCCGTGAGGCCCTGGCCCTGCGACACTTTGATGCATCCAGATCAGGCGAACAGATCTCGTTGGCGAAGACCGCAGTGGGAGCAAGGCTTGCTCCCACGCAGCCTCTTTGCACAGAGGACGATTTTCTTCAATCAAAGGGACAAAGGGATTCAGATCACCGAATCGCTATCAGTCGCCTTGAGGTTCTTACGCCCATCGACCGCCCCGGCCACGGTCAGGGCATCGGCTTGCGCCTCGGTGATGTACACCCGGCCACCGTTGAGATCCACCGCCGACATGGCTTTTTCCGCATCAGTGATAACGGTCAACTCGCTGGCGGGTCGCTGTTCGTTGAACTCTTCGGTGTCGAAGGTGCAGATGTGGTTGCTATCGATATTGAAACTCATGGTTAGGTTTCCTTCTGGATGTCCTGAACGTTAGGCGTCGGCCCGCAGCCGCGGTTCGTTGCGTCTGATCAGCGGTCGAGCGCACCTCTGGCCTGGCTTGCGGTCCATCGTTTATCGACCGGAAAGAGGACCGTTCATGGACGCCTGGTGGCATGAAGTCTGGATAACCCTGCAATCGGAATTCGCCGATATCACCGATGCGCAGCAGATGACGCGGGTAACCGTACGCCTGCTGATGGCTGCGTTGTTGGGCGGCATCCTGGGTTTTGAGCGTGAACACAAGGGCAAGGCCGCCGGGGTCCGGACCCATATGCTGGTGGCCTTGGGGGCGGCGCTGTTTGTGCTGGTGCCGCAGATGTCCGGCTCCGAGGCTGACGCCATGAGCCGTGTGGTGCAGGGTGTTATCGCCGGCATCGGTTTCCTGGGCGCGGGCACTATCCTCAAGGGCAACGATGGTGACGAAAGCCATGTAAAAGGCCTGACCACCGCCGCCGGCCTGTGGATGACCGCCGCCATCGGTGTCGCCGCCGGGCTGGGGCGCGAGTCCACGGCAGTGCTCAGTACGGTATTGGCGCTGGCGATCTTCAGTGTGATGCCACTGATTGTCCGGGCGCTGGAGAAGGAGGAAAAACCGTGACCGCGATCTCCAGCCAGAACACATAATCCTGTGTGGGAGCGAGCAAGCCCGCTCCCACAGGTTTTATCCACTAGGCTGTTGGTTCAAACCCGCTCCGGCGCCTCGCTCGGCGGGTCGCCCAGAGGAGGCTGGGGATCAAGCGGCGGGTCTTTTTCCGGAATCGGTTCCGGCTCGGGGCCGGGTGGCGGCAGGGTGGGGTCGTCAATGTTGGGGTCGGGTGTTTCAGCCGGGATGGGAATATTCATCAGGACGGGTCTCCGTGACGCACATGGCTTGAGTCGTGCTTAACCTTGTTGACCACCCTGCGCCTGGTTTGATCCCGCTGCCATCGGGGCAAATCACTCTGAACTTTTAACCGTCGGTTCGGTTCGGAGTTTAAGTGAGTTTTTTCAGGGATCCATCCTTTCAAGGACTACTGGGCCTTTACCGCCACAACGTCCATGGGGCGTAAAAGGAGCGATGCTCGATGACTGCTGAACAACACCCGACTGACCTGTCGTACAACCCGCATTTGCCATTGTCCCAGGCCCTGTTACTGCCGCGTATTGCCATTGAAAGCACCATGCCGGTCATCGAAGGCGGGCAATTCGCCGCCAAGGCCGTGGCCGGGCAGGACGTGACGGTGACCAGCAAAGTCTTCGCCGACGGTCATGACAAATTAGCCGTGCATATCCTTTGGCGCGCGCTGAAGGATGAGTCGTGGAACAGCGCGGTCATGACCGAGCTGGGCAATAACGGCTGGCTAGGCCAGTTCAATGTGCCCGAGCAGGGCTTCTATGTGTTCCGCATCGAGGCCTGGATCGACCAGTTCGCCAGTTTCCGCTACGAGCTGGAGAAAAAATTCGCGGCCGGCGTGCCCATCAGCCTGGAATTGCAGGAAGGACGCAATCAGGTGCAGATGGCGGCCGAGCGCAGCGAAGGTGAGCTGAGGGAGCAATTGACCGCGTTGCACCATGAGCTTTCCGGCCTGTTGCCAGCTGAGCAGGTGGCATTGTTCCTGGCACCCCGCAGTGCCGGTCTCATGTCCCAGGCCGATCATCGCCCCTATTTGAGTATCAGCCCGCAATACCCTCTGGACGTCGAACGCAAGTTGGCCGAGTTCGCCAGTTGGTACGAGCTTTTTCCCCGCTCGATCACCGATGATCCCAAGCGTCATGGCACCTTCAATGACGTGCATTCGCGTCTGGCGGTGATCCAGGACATGGGGTTCGATGTGCTGTACTTCCCGCCGATCCACCCCATCGGTCGCAGCTTTCGCAAGGGCCCGAACAACTCCCTCACCGCCGGTCCCGACGATCCGGGCAGCCCTTATGCCATCGGGAGCGAGGAGGGCGGTCACGAAGCGATTCACCCGCAGTTGGGCTCGCGCGAGGATTTTCGGCGTCTGGTGGCCGCGGCGGCCGACCATGGCCTGGAGATCGCGTTGGACTTTGCTATCCAGTGTTCCCAGGACCACCCGTGGCTCAAGCAGCATCCGGGCTGGTTCAGCTGGCGGCCGGACGGCACGATCAAATATGCGGAAAACCCGCCGAAGAAATACCAGGACATCGTCAACGTCGATTTCTACGCCGCGGATGCGATTCCCAGCCTGTGGCTGGAGCTGCGGGACGTGGTGGTGGGGTGGGTCAATGAGGGCGTGAAGATCTTCCGTGTCGACAATCCCCACACCAAGCCGTTGCCGTTCTGGCAGTGGTTGATTGCCGATGTGCGGGCCCAGCACCCTGAAGTGATGTTCCTCGCCGAAGCCTTCACCACGCCGGCCATGATGGCGCGCCTGGGCAAGGTCGGTTATTCCCAGAGCTACACCTATTTCACCTGGCGCAATACCAAGACCGAACTGGCGACGTATTTCACCGAGCTCAACGAATCTCCGTTACGCGAGTGCTACCGGCCGAACTTTTTCGTCAACACGCCGGACATCAACCCGGCGTTTCTCCATGAGTCGGGGCGCGCCGGGTTTCTGATCCGCGCGGCCCTGGCGACCATGGGCTCGGGCCTGTGGGGCATGTACTCGGGGTTTGAATTGTGCGAATCGGCGCCAGTGCCGGGCAAGGAGGAATACCTCGACTCGGAGAAGTATGAGATCCGCCCCCGGGACTTCACCGCGCCGGGCAACATCATTGCCGAAATCGCCCAGCTCAATCGCATCCGCCGGCAAAACCCGGCGCTGCATACGCACTTGGGCCTGACGATCTACAACGCCTGGAACGACAACATCCTGTACTTCGGCAAACGCACCGCCGATGGCAGCAATTTCATTCTGGTGGCAGTGAGTCTCGACCCGCATACCCCGCAGGAAGCCAATTTCGAGTTGCCGCTGTGGGAGATGGGGCTGCCGGACGATGCCCAGACCCAAGGCGAGGATTTGATGAGCGGGCATCGTTGGACGTGGTATGGCAAGTACCAGTTCATGCGTATCGACCCGGCCTACCAACCGTTCGGGATATGGCGGATCAGCGTGGCGTAAGGCTGTGGGAGCAAGGCTTGCCCGCGATGAAGTTGACGCGCTCTTCAGGGGAATCGAGGCGCCTGCATCGCGAGCAAGCTTTGCTCCCACAAAGTGAGGATAAATCCCCTCGCCACAAAAAGGCCCCACGACACAAAAAGACCTTACAAGCCTGTTTCAGCGGCTTTACAGAATTTCTCAGGAGTTGCAAATGGCGAAGAAACCCCGGTCTGCCACCTTTATCAAAGACCCGCTCTGGTACAAGGACGCGGTGATTTATCAGGTCCACGTCAAATCCTATTTCGATTCCAATAACGACGGGATCGGTGACTTTCCCGGATTGATCGAAAAGCTCGACTACATCGCCGATCTGGGCGTCAACACGATCTGGCTGCTGCCGTTCTATCCTTCGCCCAGGCGCGATGATGGCTACGACATCGCCGAGTACCGAGGTGTCAGCCCCGACTACGGCACCATGGCCGATGCGCGGCGTTTCATCGCCGAAGCTCACAAGCGTAATCTGCGGGTGATCACCGAGCTGGTCATCAACCACACCTCCGACCAGCATCCATGGTTCCAGCGCGCGCGCAAAGCCAAGCCGGGTTCGAAGGCGCGGGATTTCTACGTCTGGTCCGACGACGATCACAAGTACGATGGCACGCGGATCATTTTCCTCGACACCGAGAAATCCAACTGGACTTGGGATCCGGTAGCCGGCCAATACTTCTGGCACCGTTTCTATTCCCACCAGCCGGACCTCAACTTCGATAACCCCCAAGTGATCAAAGCCGTACTGTCGGTGATGCGTTACTGGCTGGACATGGGCATCGACGGCCTGCGTCTGGATGCGATCCCGTACCTGATCGAGCGCGACGGCACCAACAACGAGAACCTGCCCGAGACCCACGACGTCCTCAAGCAGATCCGCGCCGAGATCGATGCCAATTACCCCGACCGTATGCTGTTGGCCGAGGCCAACCAGTGGCCGGAAGACACCCAGTTGTACTTCGGCGATGTCGACGCCCAGGGTTTGAACGGTGACGAATGCCACATGGCGTTCCATTTCCCGCTGATGCCGCGCATGTACATGGCGCTGGCCCAGGAAGACCGCTTCCCCATCACCGACATTCTCCGCCAGACCCCGGAAATTCCGGCCAATTGCCAGTGGGCGATTTTCCTGCGCAACCACGATGAGTTGACCCTGGAGATGGTCACCGACAAGGAGCGCGACTACCTGTGGAATTACTACGCGGCCGACCGTCGGGCGCGGATTAACCTGGGGATCCGCCGACGTCTGGCGCCGCTGATGGAGCGCGACCGCCGCCGTGTCGAGTTGCTCAACAGCCTGCTGCTGTCGATGCCCGGCACGCCGACCTTGTACTACGGCGATGAAATCGGCATGGGCGACAACATCTACCTGGGCGACCGCGACGGCGTGCGCACGCCGATGCAGTGGTCGATCGACCGCAACGGTGGTTTCTCCCGCGCCGACCCGGCCAGCCTGGTACTGCCGCCGATCATGGACCCGCAATACGGTTACCAGTCGGTCAACGTCGAGACCCAGGCCGGCGATCCTCATTCATTGCTGAACTGGACCCGGCGGATGCTGGCGGTGCGCAAGCAGTCCAAGGCCTTTGGCCGTGGCACGCTGAAGATGCTCTCGCCAAGCAACCGCCGGATCCTGGCTTATACCCGCGAATACACCGGCCCCGATGGCAAGCACGAAATCATCCTGTGCGTGGCCAACGTGTCTCGTAGCGCCCAGGCCGCCGAACTGGACCTGTCGGCCTATGCCGGGATGGTCCCGGTGGAAATGCTGGGGGGCAATGCCTTCCCGCCCATCGGCCAGCTGAATTTCCTGCTGACCCTGCCGCCGTATGGGTTCTACTGGTTTGCCCTGGCAACAGAAAACCAGATGCCAAGCTGGCATGTGGAGCCGGCCCAGAGCCTGCCGGACTTCACCACCCTGGTGCTGAAGAAACGCCTGGAAGAGCTGCTCGAAGCACCGTCGCGCACCACGCTGGAGCAGACTATCCTGCCGAGTTGGCTGCAAAATCGTCGCTGGTTTGCCGGCAAAGACAGCGCGATCGAGAAGGTCAATATTGTCTATGGCGTGCGTTTCGGCGATCCGCAGCACCCGGTGCTGCTCAGCGAAATCGACGTCACCAGCGCTGGCCAGACACTGCGTTACCAACTGCCCTTCGGTCTGCTGGCCGAAGACCAGGTGGGCGCGGCGTTGCCGCAGCAATTGGCACTGTCTCGGGTTCGCCGGGTTCGTCAGGTCGGTTTGATCACCGATGCGTTCAGCCTGGAAAGTTTCGTGCGGGCGGTTCTGCAAAGTATGCAGGCCAATACGGTGCTGCCTTGCAGCGAAGGCGAGCTGCGGTTTGAACCCACCGAAGGCCTGGCCCCATTGAACTTGGGAGACGAGCCGGAGGTGCGTTACCTGTCCGCCGAGCAGTCCAACAGTTCGGTGGTGGTGGGCGGCAGTCTGGTGCTCAAACTGATCCGCAAAGTGGCGTCGGGCGTACACCCGGAGCTGGAAATGAGTGCCTACCTGACAGCCGCAGGTTTCAGCAATATTTCGCCGCTGCTCGGTTCGGTGATTCGCCGTGACACCGAGGGCGAAGATGCGCTGCTGATGATCGCCCAAGGCTACCTGAGCAATCAGGGCGACGCCTGGGAATGGACCCAGAACAACCTCGAACGCGCCCTGCGTGATGAGCTGGCCGATGCCGTGTCCGAGCAGGAACAGCACTACAACGCCTTGGGCGAACTCAAGGACTTCGCCGGCATGCTCGGCCAGCGCCTGGGGGAAATGCACGAGGTACTGGCTCAGGCCACCGATAACCCGGACTTCGCGCCCCAGGCCACCAACGCCAAGGAGGCCCAGGCCATCGGCAAGGATGTGGCCGCGCAGGTTGAGAACGCCTTGCGCCTGCTCAAGCAGAACCAGGGCCAATTGAACCCGGCGGACCAGGCCTTGGTCGCCCGCTTGCTGGAACACAAGAAGACCGTTCTGGCGCACATCCAGGAACTGGCCGGCAAGGCTGTCGGTGGCTTGCGCATCCGCGTCCACGGCGACCTGCACCTGGGGCAGGTACTGGTGATCAAGGGCGACGCCTACCTGATCGACTTCGAGGGCGAGCCGGCACGACCACTGCATGAGCGCCGCGGCAAGCACAGCCCGTACAAGGACGTCAGCGGCGTGCTGCGCTCCTTCGATTACGCAGCCGCCATGGCGATCCACCTGAACACCGTCGACAGCACCGCCGACGCCGACGCGGCGCGGCAACGGGTGGCTGATCGTTATTTGAAAGAGGCCCGTCAGGCATTTGTTGAGGCATATCGGCTGGCGGCAGCTAGTCTTGCCCATGAGTGGAAGGATGCTGAAGGCGAAGACGCCGCACTGGCGTTGTTCGGCCTGGAGAAGGCGGCCTATGAAGTGGCCTATGAAGCCGAGAATCGCCCCGCCTGGCTGCCCGTGCCATTGCACGGTCTGTACGGGTTATTGAGCGGGCTGAAACCCTTTTCCGACTTAGCCGGACCGATTTAGTGGAGAGAATCATGAGTGTCTCGAACAAAGAACCACAGGGGCAGGCCAAAGAGTCGTTGCTGCCGTCCCCCCATGACATCGACGCGCTGGTGCGCGCAGAACATCAGGACCCGTTTTCCATCCTTGGTCCCCACGGCGATGGTGCCGGCGGGCAGTTCATCCGGGCGTACCTGCCCGGCGCCTTGAGCGTGCAAGTGTTGGCCCGCGATGGCGACGAAGTCCTGGGCGATTTGCAGCTCAGCGAAACCCCGGGGCTGTTTGTCGGCCATTTCGACCGCGCCCAACCCTACCTGTTGCGCACCCGCTGGGCCGGCGGTGAGCAGGTGGCCGAAGACCCCTACAGCTTCGGGCCACTGCTGGGGGAAATGGACCTTTATCTGTTTGCCGAAGGCAATCATCGCGACCTCAGTTCCTGTCTGGGGGCGCAGTTGACCACTGTCGATGGCGTCGACGGCGTGCGCTTTGCTGTATGGGCACCGAATGCGCGGCGAGTCTCGGTGGTGGGCGATTTCAACGTCTGGGACGGGCGCCGGCATCCAATGCGCATCCGTTATCCGTCCGGGGTGTGGGAGTTGTTCATCCCGCGGCTTGGCGCGGGCGAGGGTTACAAATATGAAATCCTCGGCGCCCACGGCATTTTGCCGCTCAAGGCTGACCCGGTGGCGCTGGCCACTCAAATGCCGCCGGATACCGCTTCCAAGGTCGCCGCGCCGCTGAAAATCGAGTGGCAGGATGGGCAATGGATGCAAGATCGTCGCGAGCGGCAGTTGCCTGGCGCACCGCTGTCGATCTACGAATTGCACGCCGGCTCCTGGCAGTGCGAAATCGACGAGGCGGGAGAAGTTGCCCGGCAGTACACCTGGCACGAAATGGCCGAACGCCTGATTCCGTACGTCAAGGACCTGGGGTTCACCCACATCGAGCTGATGCCGATCATGGAGCATCCGTTCGGGGGGTCCTGGGGTTACCAGCCGCTTTCACAGTTTGCCCCGACGGCGCGTTTCGGCTCGCCGGACGATTTCGCGGCGTTCGTCAATGCCTGTCACCAGGCCGACATCGGCGTGATTCTCGATTGGGTGCCGGCGCATTTCCCCACCGATACCCACGGTCTGGCCCAGTTCGACGGCACCGCGCTGTACGAATACGGCAACCCGCTGGAAGGCTTTCACCAGGATTGGGACACCCTGATCTACAACCTGGGACGCACCGAAGTCCATGGTTTCATGCTCGCTTCGGCGCTGCATTGGCTGAAGCACTTCCACATCGACGGCCTGCGTGTGGATGCCGTCGCCTCGATGTTGTATCGCGACTATTCACGCAAGGCCGGCGAATGGGTGCCCAATCGCCACGGTGGACGGGAGAACCTGGAAGCCATCGACTTCCTGCGGCACCTCAATGACGTGGTGGCGCTGGAAACCCCCGGTGCGTTGGTTATCGCCGAAGAGTCCACCGCCTGGCCCGGCGTCAGTCAGAGCACGCAACAGGGCGGCCTGGGTTTCGCCTATAAGTGGAACATGGGCTGGATGCACGATTCGCTGCATTACATCCAGCAGGACCCGGTGTACCGCGCCCACCATCACAACGAACTGAGTTTCGGCCTGATGTACGCGTGGTCCGAGCGCTTTGTCCTGCCGATTTCCCATGACGAAGTGGTGCATGGCAAACGCTCGCTGATCGACAAGATGCCGGGCGATCGCTGGCAGAAATTCGCCAACTTGCGGGCCTATCTGAGTTTCATGTGGGGCCATCCCGGCAAGAAGCTTCTGTTCATGGGCTGCGAGTTCGGCCAATGGCGCGAGTGGAACCACGACCAGCAGCTGGACTGGTACCTGTTGCAATACCCGGAGCACCGTGGGGTGCAGAAGCTGGTGAGCGACCTGAACCGTCTCTATCGCGAAGAGCCGGCGCTGCACGATCAGGACGACGCGCCTCAGGGGTTCCAGTGGCTGATTGGTGATGATGCGGTGAACAGCGTCTACGCCTGGTTGCGTTGGAGCAAGGAAGGTCGACCGGTGCTGGTGGTTGCCAACTTCACGCCCGTGCCGCGCGCGGCATACCGCATCGGCGTGCCGTTTGCCGGGCGCTGGGTGGAATTGCTCAACAGTGACGCCGACACCTATGCCGGTTCCAACTACGGCAACAGCGGTGGTGCCTTCACCGAAGAAGTGCCCAGCCATGGCCAGGCGCTGTCGCTGGAACTCAACTTGCCGCCATTGGCGGTGTTGATTCTGCGGCCGGAGGGTTAGGAGCAGGTCCTATCATGCACTAACCCTGTGGGAGCGAGCCTGCTCGCGATGCGGTTGCGATGTTGGATGTGCCGCCTTCATCGCGAGCAGGCTCGCTCCCACCTGGATAGGTGCTCAGCCAGAAGGTTCGTTCAGCGCACCAGGCACGGCTGCTTGTTGTTGAACGTCCAGCCCGGAATCAGATACTGCATTGCAACCGCATCATCCCGCGCGCCAAGCCCCATCCCTTTGTACAGTTCATGAGCCTTGGCCAATTGGTCGGTGTCCAGCTCGATCCCCAGTCCCGGTTTTTTCGGCACCTGCACGCAGCCACCCTGGATCTGCAACGGAGCCTTGGTCAGCCGCTGGCCATCCTGCCAGATCCAGTGCGTGTCGATCGCCGTGATGTCACCCGGTGCGGCCGCAGCTACGTGGGTGAACATCGCCAGGGAAATGTCGAAGTGGTTGTTGGAGTGCGAGCCCCAGGTCAGGCCCCATTCGTTGCACATCTGCGCCACTCGAACCGAACCTTGCATGGTCCAGAAGTGTGGGTCGGCCAGGGGAATGTCCACCGATTGCAAGGTGATGGCATGGCCCATTTCGCGCCAATCGGTGGCGATCATGTTAGTGGCGGTTTTAAGACCGGTGGCGCGGCGGAACTCGGCCATCACCTCACGGCCCGAATAACCGTTCTCGGCACCACAAGGATCTTCGGCGTATGCCAGGACCTTGTGCTGGTCCCGGCAGAGGCGGATGGCCTCCTTGAGTGACCAGGCGCCGTTCGGGTCCAGGGTGATACGTGCCTGAGGGAAGCGTTCGGCCAGGGCGGTGACGGCTTCGATTTCTTCGTCGCCCTTGAGCACGCCGCCCTTGAGCTTGAAGTCCTGGAAGCCGTAACGCGAATGAGCGGCTTCGGCCAGGCGCACCACGGCGTCGGCGTCCAGGGCTTTTTCGTGGCGTACGCGGAACCAGTCGTTGTCGGCGTCCGGCTCGCTGCGGTAGGGCAGGTCAGTTTGCTGGCGATCACCCACATAAAACAGATAACCGAGCATTTTCACTTCATCACGCTGCTGGCCTTCGCCGAGCAGTGCGGCTACCGGTACATCCAGGTGCTGGCCCAGCAGGTCCAGCAACGCCGCTTCCAGGCCGGTGACCGCGTGAATGGTGATGCGCAGGTCGAACGTCTGCAAGCCACGACCACCGGCATCCCGGTCGGCGAAGGCCTGGCGTACGGTGTTGAGAATCTTCTGATAGGTGCCGATGGGGCTGCCGACCACCAGCGAGCGGGCGTCTTCGAGGGTCTGGCGAATGCGCTCGCCGCCGGGCACTTCGCCCACGCCGGTGTGGCCGGCGTTGTCTTTGAGAATGACGATGTTGCGGGTAAAGAACGGGCCATGGGCGCCACTGAGATTCAGCAGCATGCCGTCATGACCGGCCACCGGCACGACCTGCATGCTGGTGATGATGGGGGCTTTGGTGGCTTCTTGGGTCTGCATGTTTTTCCCACTCGTTGTTTTTATGCGGGGCATCGCAGGAGGGCGATGTTGATAGACATCATACAACTTGATTTTTTTATCTTACAAGGGAGGCTGGTCGGTTTTTTTGGATGGTTTGCCTTAAAAAACTCGGAAATACCTTTATTTGCTGGATTTTTTAGCAAGGAAAAGAAACATGGGGAAGATCAGTTTAGCGCTGGCGGAACCGTTCGATGACTGAGATGATTGCACTTGTCATACAAGCTAAGGGGCGTGGAGTTTTTACCTCACGGCCCGCCTGCTCCGTTTCGAGGACCCACGGCCCATGCACCCAGACATCGAGGCAACGCCGCGCAAACGCACCCACAACCTGGCCCATGACCTGGTGGCGAAGCTAAGCCAGAGCATTTTGCTGGGGCAGTTGAAACCGGGGGAAAAACTGCCGTCGGAAGGTGCCATTGTGCAGGCCCATGGTGTCAGCCGCACGGTGGTGCGCGAGGCGATATCCAAGCTGCAGGCCTCGGGGCTGGTGGAAACTCGCCACGGCATCGGCACCTTTGTGCTGGAGCAGACCGGTGAGCCGGGCCTGAGGCTCAATGTCGACACCGCCGCAGGTGTGCGGGGGATCTTGGAACTGCGCCTGGGCCTGGAAACCCAGGCAGCGGCCCTGGCGGCCTTACGGCGCAATGAACGCCAACTGCAGCAGATGCGCCAGGCCCTGGATGATTACCAGCGGTTGCTCAGCAATAACGACAGTTGCGTCGACGCCGACCGGCGCTTTCATTTGCTCATCGCTGAAGCCACGGACAACACCTGTTTTGTCGAAATCATGCAGCATCTGGGCAGTGCGATGATTCCCCGAACCCGAGTGAACGTGGTCGAACGCGGTCAAGCGGACCTAGGGAAACTGGCGCAGTTGGCTAATTTGGAGCACGAGGCCATTTTCAATGCCATCAAACGCCAGGATCCGGACGCCGCCCGCGCCGCCATGTGGCTGCACCTGACCAACAGTCGCGACCGGTTTGGCGCGGGGGCCTGAAGGCTCATCGTCGCCTGACCCACCYCCATCGCGAGCAGGCTCGCTCCCACAGTGGATCGGTGGTGTMCTTCGATTTTGTGCTTAAAACCCAATCCCCCTGTGGGAGCGGGCTTGCTCGCGAATGGGCCGGCACATTCAGCATCGATGCAAGCTGACCCACCACCATCGCGAGCAGGCTCGCTCCCACAYTGGATCGGTGGTGGACGCCAATCTTGCAACCGCCCGAGATCCCTGTGGGAGCGAGCCTGCTCGCGATGAGGCCGGCAGATCATGCTCAAAACCAGCAGGCAAAAAAAACCGGCGCAACCCAGGTTGCGCCGGTTGTGTTGCCAGTGGATGGGCGGATGTTCGTGGGTCCGCTCAACCACTGTTGAACCCTTTGCCGGTTACGCTCGTTCCAGCGCCAAGGCCACGCCTTGTCCGCCGCCGATGCACAGCGTGGCGAGGCCTTTCTTGGCGTCGCGCTTGATCATTTCATGGAGCAGCGACACCAGCACTCGGCAACCCGAGGCACCGATCGGGTGGCCCAGGGCGATGGCGCCGCCATTGACGTTGACCTTCTCCATGTCCCATTTCAGCTCTCTGGCCACGGCCAGTGACTGGGCGGCGAAGGCTTCGTTGGCTTCGATCAGGTCCAGTTGGTCCAAAGACCAGCCGGCCTTGTCCAGGCAGCGGCGGGTAGCCGACACCGGGCCGATGCCCATGATTGCCGGGTCTACCCCCGCATTGGCATAGGCGCTGATTTTCGCCAGTACCGGCAAGCCCAATGCCTTGGCTTTTTCCGCGCTCATCAGCAGCACGGCGGCGGCGCCATCGTTCAGCGACGAGGCATTGCCGGCGGTAACGCTGCCGTCCTTCTTGAACGCCGGCTTGAGCTTGCCCAGGGATTCGGCGGTGGTGCCGGCCCGGGGTTGTTCGTCGGTGGCGAAGGCCACAGGATCGCCTTTGCGCTGGGGAATCAGGATCGGCGTGATCTCATCGGCAAACCGGCCACCTTCAATCGCCGCCACGGCCTTCTGCTGGGAAGCGGCGGCAAAGGCGTCCTGCTCCTCGCGGCTGATCTCGTACTTGTCCACCAGGTTTTCGGCGGTGATGCCCATGTGGTAATCGTTGAACGCATCCCACAGACCATCGGTAATCATGCTATCGATCATCTGCGCATGGCCCATGCGCAGGCCAGTGCGGGCAGCCGGCAGTACGTACGGAGCCAGGCTCATGTTTTCCATGCCGCCGGCAATGATCACCTCGGCATCGCCACAGCGGATCGCCTGGGCACCCAGGTGCAAGGCCTTGAGCCCCGAGCCGCAGACCTTGTTCAGGGTCAGCGCCGGCACCGCGTGGGGTAGGCCGGCGAGGATCGACGCCTGGCGCGCCGGATTTTGTCCGGAACCTGCGGTCAGCACTTGGCCAAGAATCACTTCATCGACCTGCTCGCCGGACAAACCGGTCTGTTCCAGCAACCGACGAATCACCGCGGCACCGAGTTGCGGTGCGGGAATGGAGGCCAGCGAACCCTGGAAACTGCCAATGGCGGTACGGGTGGCGGCGACAATCACGACTTCTTGCATCGAATCTCTCCTCACTGGGCAGCGAACTGCATTTCAGGCACGTGGTCCGGCACGATCAGTTTGCCGGCAGTCTTGGCGACGATTTCCTCGACGCTGACGCCTGGGGCACGTTCTTTGAGAATGAAGGCGCCGTCCTGGATTTCCAGGTAGGCCAGGTCGGTCAGCACGCGCTTGATGCAACCGGCACCGGTCAGCGGCAGGCTGCACCGGGGCAGCAGTTTCGACTCACCGTCCTTGGACGCGTGAGTCATGGTGACGATGATGTTCTCGGCACCGGCCACCAGGTCCATCGCGCCGCCCATGCCCTTGACCAGCTTGCCAGGGATCATCCACGAGGCAATGTTACCTTCCACGTCTACCTCGAAGGCGCCCAGCACGGTCAGGTCGATGTGCCCGCCACGGATCATGGCAAAGGATTCTGCCGAAGAGAAGATCGAGGCGCCGATGCGTGCGGTGACGGTCTGCTTGCCGGCGTTGATCATGTCGGCATCGACCTCGGCTTCGGTAGGGAACGCGCCCATGCCGAGCAGGCCGTTTTCCGACTGCAGCATGACTTCCATGCCTTCGGGGATGTAGTTGGCGACCAGGGTCGGAATGCCGATGCCCAGGTTCACGTAGTAGCCGTCCTGCATTTCGCGGGCGACGCGTTGAGCCATTTGTTCGCGGGAAAGTGCCATGTTGTTATTCCTTCATTCGGGCCGGGGGCAGGGGATCACTTACGCACGGTGCGCTGTTCGATGCGCTTTTCGAACGTGCCGCAAATGATCCGGTCGACGTAGATGCCTGGGGTATGGATCTGCGTCGGGTCCAGCTCGCCGGGTTCGACGATTTCTTCGACTTCAACCACAGTGATCTTGCCGGCTGTGGCCGCCAACGGGTTGAAATTCTGGGCGGTGTGGCGATAGACCACGTTGCCGAAATGGTCGGCTTTCCAGCCTTTGACGATGGCGAAGTCGCCCGTGATGGATTCTTCCATCAGGTACTGGCGGCCATGGAATTCACGCACTTCCTTGCCTTCGGCCACTGGCGTGCCGACCCCGGTGGCGGTGAAGAAGGCCGGAATGCCCGCGCCGCCGGCGCGCATTTTTTCGGCGAGGGTGCCTTGGGGGGTGAGGACGACTTCGATTTCGCCGCTCAGCAGCTGCTTTTCGAAAAGAGCGTTTTCGCCGACGTAAGAGGCAACCACCTTGCGGATCTGCCGATCTTCCAGCAATACACCCAGACCGAAACCGTCTACGCCGCAGTTATTGGAAACCACGGTGAGGTCGCGGATACCCTTGCGCTTGATCTCGGCGATCAGGTTCTCCGGGATGCCGCAGAGGCCGAAGCCGCCAGCGATTACCGTCATGCCGTCTTGCAAGCCTTCCAGCGCTTCTTCGTAGCTACTCACACGTTTGTCGAAACCTGCCATAGACACCTCTTTTATTCTTGATGGGGTCGCAATGAAACGCAGTGTTGCGCCAAGTCATATATTTGTTAAGTTGATTTTTAGGTTGGATTGATTGATAAAACTCACTAATTGCCGATATCCGTTTGCGGCTTGAAACTGACCGCTTGCCGCCGGGAGCACAGCGACCCATGACCCTCAAGCAAATCCGCGCTTTTCTCGCCGTGGCCCAAAGCCTGAGCTTCGCCGTGGCCTGCGAGCGGCTGCACCTGTCCCAGTCGGCCCTGAGCTTGACCATCAAGGCCTTGGAAGAAGGCTTGGGCGGGCGTCTGTTCAGTCGCAATACTCGCAACGTGGCGCTGACGCCTGAAGGCGAATCGCTGCTGCCCCTGGCCCGGCGCCTGGTTGCCGATTGGGACAACGCCGAGGATGAAATGCGCCAACGCTTCACCTTGCAACGCGGCCGCGTCACCTTGGCGGCGATGCCGTCCTTTGCCGGCAACCTGCTGCCGCCGATCCTCAAGACCTTCCGCGCCCGCTATCCGAATGTCAACGTCACGGTCAACGATGTGATCAACGAACAGGTGCTGGAAATGGTTCGTGATCGGCACGTTGAACTGGGGGTCGCGTTCGAGCCGATGCAGAGCTCGTCGCTGGCCTTTACCCCGTTGTATCTGGACCGCTTCGTCGCGGTGGTGCCGCTGGACTCGCCACTGGCGCAGCGCAGTGAGATCCAGTGGCAGACGCTGCTGGAGCAGCCGTTTATCACGCTGCAAAGGCCCTCCACCGTGCGGGTGATGCTGGAGGAGCATTTGCAAAGCCGAGGCATGAAACTGCCGGTGGAATTCGAGAGCCATCAGTTGGCGACGGTTGGACGGATGGTCGCCAGCGGGTTGGGGGTGAGTGCGGTCCCGGCGCTGTGTGTCGGGCAGATGCATGAGTTGGGCGCCCGCTGCATCACCCTCAGCGATCCAGTGATAGAACGGGCCATCGGTGTGCTGACCAAGCCGGGGCATGAACTGTCGGCGGCGGCGCAGGCGTTGTTCGATACGCTCAGGGATCAGGACATCGGTGCGCAGTTGACCACGCGGTAAACCACGGTTCCCTTGTGGGAGCGAGCCTGCTCGCGATTGCGGTGGTTCAGCTAGCCTCTATGCTGGATGTGCCGCCGCAATCGCGAGCAGGCTCGCTCCCACAGGGGGGGCTGCGGTGCTGTTAGAACTGGCGTTGAGTCAGCAGCGGCAGCAGTTGCTCACAAGGCTCTTCAAGCTTGAGATCCAGCAACTCATCGGCCCGTGTCTTGCCTCTGTTGATCGCCAGCAGCGGCTTGCCCTGTTCCTTGATCGCCCGGCACAGGCGAAACGCCGACCAGGCCATCAGCGACGAGCCCACCACCAGCAGGCCGTCGGCCTGTTCGACGGCTTGCATGGCGCGAGCGGCGGTGACGGCGGCGACGTTTTCGCCGAAAAACACCACGTCGGGTTTCAAGCGCTCGCCGTCGCAATGAGGGCAGCGGGGCACCTGGAAGCGCGCCTCGAACGCGGCATCCAGCAGGGTATCGCCGTCCGGCGCCTGAACCGCGTCGACACCGGCCAGGTAAGGATTCTGCGCTTGCATCAACAGCTGGATCTGCTGGCGCTCACTGCGCTGCTCGCAATCCAGACACAACACCCGATGCAGGCTTCCGTGAAGTTCGATCACGTCGTGGCTGCCAGCCTGGTCATGCAGGGTGTCGACATTCTGGGTGATCAGACCGCTGATGCGTTGGTGCGCCTGCAACTTTGCCAACGCCTCGTGGGCCACGTTCGGCCGGGCCTGACGGACCCGCGGCCAGCCCAGCATCGCCCGCGCCCAGTAGCGCCGCCGTGCTTCGGGTTTGGCGAGAAACTCCTGGTACATCATGGGTTGCCGACCCCGTCGCACACCCTCGCTGTCCCGGTAGTCGGGAATGCCCGACGGGGTGCTGATGCCGGCACCGGTGAGCACCAGAAAACGGCGCCCGGCCATATGCTCCAGCAATTGATCGATCGGTTGACGGTGAAAGTCGTCGGGCATAGATGTCGCTCCGCTGGCCTGGAGTCGTTGAGGTTAGCACCGTGGTTCGTCGAGAGGGCGGTGGGAATGCCTTTCGTCGCACTGCGTTGTTGTTTCTTCAAACTTTCCCCGGCTGCGCGACATCCACCTCTATGTACGGCACTCAAAACTGTCGTGTTGCAATGCTGTGTCGACCCAAGCGCTGAGCGTGACACATGCGGCCGCTGACGTGCTTCGGCATCTAACGCACCGAGAAGAGGAGGCGTATGAAACAGACCACCGGTGAAGTACGGGCCATCAATCGACAGAGAGCAATGGTCGGTGTGTACGTCGAGGAAGAAGACAACCACACAGTCCTTGAGCTCGATTCCGCCAACGACATCGATATTGGTGACGTCATGGAGTGGGACAGTGGCAAGGCCTTGGGCACCCAGTCTTATCGCAACCTGACCAAAGGCTGGACCGCCGAGGTTTATGTGGCGAACCATGGCGTTGCGGCGGCGAACCTTGAGGTTCAATTGCTGGTGTGATCCTGACGACAGCTTTAAAACCGGAACCCAGGAGAACGAACATGAGCGAGTTAAAGTGCGGTTGCCCCGATTGCCAATGCGATGTGGACCCGCAACAGGTGTTCAATCGCGATGGCGAGGCCTATTGCAGTCAAGCCTGCGCCGACCAACATCCAAACGGTGAACCTTGTCCGGCACCGGATTGCCATTGCGAACGCAGCGGCAAGAATGGCGGGCCAGACATGGATGGAAATTAACGGGATGAAGCGCTGGAGGACACCTTTGCGCCCAGCTATCCCATTTCATCCTGAATATAAACCGAGATTGCGGCCCGCTAACGATGGGTATCGCTCAAGTTGAGTAGTTGAATTCATTATTGGGCGTCATTTCTTTGAAAGGCCGTTGTAACTCGACGCCGCAGTGAGAGTGTGGGATTGCATGAGCCGTTCGTCGCTGTTTTCAAGATGTGTTTAAAACCTTGTCGGCGCCAGACTTTCAGATTGTTAGGAGTCAGCAGGTTCGCAACATCAACTAACGAGGTGAATGAAATGGCTAACACAGGAAATAAGAATCCTGGCAATTTCGCTAACGATCGTGAAAAGGCATCGCAAGCGGGGAAGAAGGGCGGCCACGTGTCAGGTGGTAACTTCGCGAATGATCCGCAGCGCGCATCCGAGGCCGGGCGCAAGGGGGGGCAAGCTTCGGGCGGCAATTTTGCCAATGACCCGGAACGAGCCGCCGCCGCCGGCCGAAAAGGTGGCCAAGCCTCGGGTGGCAATTTTGCCAAAGACCCTGAGCGGGCCTCCGAGGCCGGTCGAAAGGGCGGTCAGGCATCCGGCGACAACGTTACCAGCGACCGCTAGACAGTTTCCGAAACAAGTCAAAAAGGCCCTGGAAACAGCCAGGATCATGGGCGCAACTCTGAATACTCAATGACGTTACGGGCCCTGTGTTAATCGCATGGGGCCTGTCGGATTTATATACAACGGGATCGCGGCAAGGAATGTCTTCAAGCGTGAGGGGAGGGTAAGTTGTTCAGTTACCTGGCATTTCTGCAAGTGCGCCTTACCGATTACCGTTCGTCTCGTTTATTAAATAAAAGATAAATTTTAACTGTTTAACTTCTTCAGATTTTCTGTGGGCCTGCCCCCGGCAGTGTCCCTTTGGCTTGTGTCCTGAACGAGGAGTTTCATCATGTTCTTACATAACAAAAGACTGCAGTACACCGTACGTGTCGCCGAGCCTAACCCAGGGCTGGCTAATCTGTTGCTTGAACAGTTCGGCGGTGCCCAGGGCGAGTTGGCGGCGGCGTCGCGCTACTTCACCCAGGCCCTGTCCGAGGATGATCCCGGCCGCAAGGATTTGTTGATGGACATTGCCACCGAAGAGCTCAGTCATCTGGAGGTGATCGGCTCGATCATCGTGATGCTCAATAAAGGCGCCAAGGGCCGAATGGCCGAGGGTGTGGAAAAGGAAGGCCAGCTATACCGGGACATCAACGGTGCCGGCAACGACTCTCACATCACCAGCCTGCTTTATGGCGCCGGTTCCCCGCTGACCAATTCGGCCGGTGTACCTTGGACAGCCGCTTACGTCGACACCATAGGTGAGCCGACAGCGGACATGCGGTCCAACATCGCCGCCGAGGCACGGGCGAAAATCATCTATGAGCGCCTGATGAATCTCACCGATGATCCTGGGGTAAAAGAAGCGCTGGGCTTTTTGATGACCCGTGAAATCGCGCACCAGATGTCCTTCGAGAAAGCCCTGCACTCGATCCAGCCGAATTTCCCTCAAGGTAAACTGCCAGGCATGCCAGAGTTCACCAACGTGTACTTCAACATGTCCCAAGGCGAGCCTTCGGTGCGTGGCCCATGGAACCAGGGCGATGAGTGGGAATTCGTCGAGAACCCAACGCCGGCGGTGGATGGCGGCGATGGTCTGGCGAGTGTGCAACTGAGCAAGAAAGACGAAGCGCTGCTGATGGACATGAAGGCGCGGACCATGTCCAACCCGGAAAGCGACCCCATGACAGGTGCCGACTTGGGTTCAGGGATGCAAGGTGACAAACTGTAGGAAACCGGCGAGGGGGCCTGGCTCCTTCGCCTGAAAATTGCGTTTGAGCGTACCCCTCGTTGCGGGAACGATCAGACATGACCTGGCGCAAAACCAGTAAGGATATTCGATGGACCAGCCCACCTCCCGGATCCGATCGCCCTGGCGTACCTGGCTGGATCCTGTGCAAAACAACCTGCTGCTGGGGGTGAGCTTCTGGCTGGGGCTGGCGGTGATCGCCGCGTTGTTGCTCTACAGCGGTTACAACGCATTGGTGGGGGCCGACCGGCACAACCTGGGCTACGCCGTTCTGGGCGGCACCGCCGGTTTCGCCGCCACGGCCCTGGGCGCGTTGATGGCGGTGGTGCTGCGTGATATCTCCTCGCGGACCCAGGACATCATGCTCGGTTTTGCTGCGGGCATGATGCTCGCCGCCAGTTCGTTTTCGCTGATCCTGCCGGGTATCGAAGCGGCACAAAGTATCGTGGGCAATCAACTGCTCGCCGCGTTTGTCGTTGTGGTCGGCCTGGGGCTGGGCGTGCTCCTGATGATCGGCCTTGACCGTTTCGTGCCCCACGAACATGAAGTGAGTGGCCGGCGCGGTCCGCAATCGGAACGCATCAACCGTGTCTGGTTGTTCGTGCTGGCCATCACCTTGCACAATTTGCCCGAGGGCATGGCCATCGGCGTCAGTTTTGCTAACGGTGATCTGCGGGTCGGCATGCCCCTGACCACTGCCATTGCGATCCAGGACATCCCCGAAGGGCTTGCCATCGCCATGGCGCTGCGAGTCACCGGGATCAGTGCGCTGCGTGCCGCGCTGATCGCGGTGGGCTCGGGGCTGATGGAGCCGCTGGGTGCGGTGATCGGGTTGGGCATGTCCTCGGGCGTGGCCGTGGCGTATCCCATCAGCCTGGGGCTGGCGGCGGGGGCCATGATCTTCGTGGTGTCCCACGAAGTGATTCCGGAAACCCACCGCAACGGCCACGAAACGCCAGCCACGCTGGGGTTGATGATGGGGTTTGCGGTGATGATGTTCCTCGACACGGCACTGGGTTAGCAGGCCGTCGAGCACTGAACCACGAAGGGTATCAGCAGGATCGAAATCGGGCCTGGCGAATGCGCCAGCGCCCGATTTTTTTGTGCCCGCAGACAAACCAGCGGCCTGTGATACCGCACGGCGTCCCGCAGTGAAACTCGTTTGAACTACGCCTCAACCTGCTCCGTCATCTGTACTGAGAGGCACGTAGTCGGGCACCCCTCGGGGCTTCCCGGTATCGAGTATTCATCACGGAGGCGATGGGCAGACATGACTATCCCGGACAACAACCCCGAGCGAGAAAACGGCACGTCGGGCCAGGCCCGACCCGAGGATCACCTGAACCACATCAAGGAGGACGTGAGCGAGGCCATCGGCAGCGCTCGTGAGCAGGCCGATGCGCATTTCGGCCAATACCGCGATACGGCAGCGGATCAGATCGATGCACTGGCGCGTGGTGCCAAGTCAGCCGTGTCGGAAATCGAAGCCAACGACACCCTGGGCCTGTCCCACTATTTGGCAGACATGGCCGATTCGATGAGCGGCCTGTCCAGCAAATTACGCCACATGAGCGCCGAGCAATTGCTGCACGATGGTTCTCGACTGGCTCGGGAAAACCCGGGTCTGTTCCTGGTCGGCAGCGTAGCGGTGGGGTTTGGCCTGTCGCGGTTTCTGAAGGCCGGCAGCTCGCCTGTCCCGGCCGAAGTAGTCGATCCCGCCGCCGGCCACTCAAGCCCGCCAAGCGGAGGATTTGCCGCCCGTGGACCCTTTGATCCGAACCCGGATCCTATCGCACCGGGCGTCAATTCTGCCGGCGGCCACGCCACCGCCAGCACTCCCGCTGCGTCCGGCACCCAGGACCAGCCCAGTGATGCCACTACCGGCTCGTTGCCCGGTTCGGCCAATACCCGAGGAGAATTGCAATGAACCGACCAGACCCAGATATTCAGCGTCCCGTCGGGACGTCGGTGCCCGATAACGATGCGTCAGTGATGGGGCTGTTAAAGCAATTGACCCATGAAGTCCCCTCGCTTTTTACCAAGGAGCTGGCACTGGCCAAGGCCGAATTCCAAGCGAGCCTGAACACTTTGAAAGCGGGTATCGCCGGGGTGGCCGGTGGCGCGATGGTGCTGCTGGCCGGTTTTATCATCTTGCTGATGGCGGTGGTCTATGGCTTGAGCACGATCATGCAGCCCTGGCTCGCGGCGTTGATCGTCGGCGCAGTGGTCATGATCATTGGTTTCATCATGGTGCAGTCGGGCAAGAAGCAATTCGAACCGTCCCACTTCAAGCCTGAGCGAACGCTCGATGCGTTGAACAAAGACCAGGAAGCCCTGCGGAGGAAAGTCTCATGAAGGATGAATTCAAAACCGAATCCCAGAAGAGCCCGGAAACCATCGAGCGCGAGATCGACGAGCAACGGGCCCACATCAGCCATATCGTCGACGCCCTGGGCAGCAAGTTCACGCCGGGGCAGATGCTCGACCAGGCGCTGACCCTGGCCAAAGGCAACGGGTCGCAGTTTTTTGGCAACCTGGGTACCACCGTGCGCAACAACCCAGTGCCCACCGTGCTGACCACCGTGGGGCTGTGCTGGCTGATGCTGGGTCAGAACCGTCCGCCACGGGTCGGTTATCGCGTCGGGCCGGACCAGGATGCCAGCGGCTGGAGCGAAGGGCTTGCCGGTGGCCTGGACAGTGCCAAGGAGCATCTGCACAGCACCACCGACTCGTTGCGCGACGGGTTTCATCATCTCAAGGACAAGGCTTCGCATCTGGCCGACGGTTTGGGCGCCAGCGCCAGCCATGCCCGGAGCAAAGCTCACGAGACGGGTGAGCGCGTGGCCCATGGCTCGCAGGACCTGGGTGATCAATTCAGCCGTCTGCTCAAGGAGCAACCGTTGATGATGGCGGCCGCGGGAATCGCGCTGGGCGCCATGCTCGGCGCCGCACTGCCCAGTACTGCCACTGAGCAGCGGGTGATGGGCAAGACCAGCGCCGATCTGGCCGACAAGGCCAGGCAAGCGGCACGCGAGGGGTATGCAACGGTGCGCGATAGCGTGAGCAAGACCACCGAGCATCGTGACGAAACTTCACCGCGTGCTCAGGCGCGTTCCGGTACGGACCTGTCTGAGGGGCTGGGCACGTCTTAAGTTGAACGCGGTCCACGGCGCAGGGCCGGCAACGCCTGCGCCGGGTGCCTGTCGAGCCTGACAGTAGCCAAAGTCCGGTGACCGGTATTTCATGGCTCCATCGTCAACGTTCCGGGGAGACTGCACATGAAGCACCGGGTCAGGTTTTCGGGCCATCTGATCTTCATCGGATTTGGCTCCATTACCCGGGCCACGCTGCCGCTGCTGTTGCGGCAGGATCACGTCCCGGTCAATCAGATCACGGTCATTGCGCCCGTGATCGAGAAAAATATCTGGTTCAAGGAGCGGGGCATTTGCTTTGTCCGCAAAGCGCTGACTGAACACACCTTCACGCAGACCCTGGACCGCTTCATCAAACCTGGCGACTTCATCGTCAACCTGTCGGTGGAAGTCAGTTCGCTGGCCCTGATGACTTATGCCTTCGGCAAGGGCGCGCTGTACCTGGATACCTGCATTGAGCCTTGGGCCGGCGGCTACGATGACCCTTCATTGGATTTATCGCATCGCACCAATTACGCGTTGCGCTACCAGATGCTGGGCCTGCGCAAAAAACTGGGCCATGGCCCGACCGCCGTCGTGGCCCATGGCGCCAACCCCGGTTTGATCACTCATCTGCTCAAGGCTGGCCTGGTGGAACTGGCCGTGCAATTGAACCATCGCTTGCCACAGAACCGCGAAGGCGTGGACTGGGCCAGGCTGTGCATGGAGACCGGCATCAAGGTGATTCATTTTGCCGAGCGCGACACTCAGCGCTCCAGCCGCCTCAAGCAGGACGATGAGTTCGTCAATACGTGGTCGGTGGAAGGCTTGATCAGCGAGGGCCACCAACCGGCCGAGTTGGGCTGGGGCACCCACGAGCGCACCTGGCCAACGTCTGCCAGGCGCCACCGCTTCGGCAGTCGCAATGCCATCTACCTCGAGCGCCCGAGCGCCACTGTGCCGGTCAAGACCTGGACACCGTTGGGCGGGCCGTGCCTGGGGCTGATGATCACCCATCACGAAACCGCCTCTACAGCGGATCTGCTAACACTCAAGGACCAGCAGAAACTGATCTATCGCCCCACACTGCATTACGCCTATCACCCGTGCAACGATGCTTTGCTGTCGATCCATGAGTTGATCGGTCGAGACTGGCAGAGCCAACAGCAGCAACGCATTCTCAACGGTGAAATCGACAGCATCGGAGCCGATGCGCTGGGCGTCTTGCTGATGGGGCATGAACTCAATGCCTACTGGTTCGGCTCGGTATTGACCATCGATGAAGCCCGGGCGCTCTTGCCCTTCAACAATGCCACCAGTTTGCAAGTGGCGGCGGGGGTTTTGTCGGGGATTGTCTGGGCGGTGGAAAACCCGGATCGCGGCATCGTCGAGCCAGAGCACATGGACTACGAACGTGTGCTGGAAGTGGCCAGGCCTTACCTCGGTACCTTGGTGGGCAAGCAGACCGACTGGAGACCGACCGGCGCGGTGCACACGTGTTCCCTGGACGGGGCGGCGGATGATTGGCAGTTCGAGCATTTCACGCGGTTTTGAGCCGCCATCGCGAGCAGGCTCGCTCCCACATGGGTTGTGTGTATTCCTTCTAAGCCCGTGTTCCTCGCGACCTATACTCAACCCCGTGGATGACTTGACCTCGGGATGGCGCAATCGTGCTGCGTTCACTGATGCTGGCCGTTTTGTTGGTTCTGGCGGGGTGCGCCACGTCGCCGCGCGAGCAGCAGGTCGCCACCGTGGCGGTTTCCCAGGATACCTGGCGGCAGGTTGACCGGCAGATCGTCGCCGCGTCGAAAAGCGCTATCGAACAGGCCGGGCTCTACGCTCGTGGTTCGATGGAGCATTGGCGCCGGCTCGTGTATGAACGGACCGAGATTCAATTCATCCCCTGGTTCAGCAGCTACTGGACCCAGGAATGGCTGGCGGTGAAGGTCAGTTGGTATGCCGCCAGTGCCGAAGGCGAAGAGGACTCCGCGGCCAGACGTCTGGCCGTTTACCTGCAAGAGCAGTACCGCGAGCAGGTGCTGGCACCTGTGGCGGTGGAAATCGACCCCGAGGCGATCAGGGCCAACGCGACGGGCTACTACGTGCGCCTGCTCAATCAACAGGTCCAAGTGATTGCCCGCCAGCACCGAATCCCGCCGGAGCTGATGAGTCGGCGCCTGCACGGCATTCCTGCCATCAGCCTGGGGCCGCCAGCGGCGCGTAACGCTTCGTTGTATGAGATGGCGCATACCGAGCCCCTCAATACATTGCCGGCGTACGCCGCGCTGATCGACCACGTCAACAAAGCCGCTGTGACAGGTTCGGGGCCATCGGATGCGGTGATCGCCACGGTGGCACAACGCACCAGTGAAAAAATCGAAGCGCAATTTGCCACGCGAGGTGCGGCCGGGGCGGCGGCGGCCGTGGCCGGGAAAGCGGCGGGGGCGTTGATCTCAGTTGGCGTGGCGGGGATTCGCGCGATCATTCATGAGGGCGAGCGTCCGGAAATGGAGACTCAAATCCGCAAGAGCCTCAGCGCAGCGTTCGACGAAGCCTGGTTCCAGTCGCTCAAGCATCCCCTCAGCGGGGTGATGGCACCGGTGTACTACCTGGCCGAGGAAATCGAAGGCAGCCTGGTGGCGGCGGACCTGGCCAATCGCGCGGTGGAGTTGCCAGCCATCAAACCGTGACGGACGGTTCATTCTGCCCCGAGGGTGACGCGGCAACCCTTGCGATGACGGATCTGTTCGTCCGAGGGCCGCTCCTTGATGAATTCGAAGCGCGGCTCTCCTTCGCTGTAGATCACCAGCCAGCCCCATTCCAGCTCACTTTCATCTTGACCGGGTCTGGGGGGCGAGGCCCACCAGGGTTCCTTCTGCATGATCTGTCGCATCGATGTCTCCTGCCGATTGATCCCTTCAACTATAGACCGCTCGATTGGATGACAAGCGCCCATGAAATCTCTTGAATTCTGTGGGAGCAAGGCTTGCCCGCGAAGCAGGCGATTCGGTTACAGACAGACCGCGTGAGCTTGATCGCGAGCAAGCTTTGCTCCCACGGATCGCCTCGCAACAGATGTTGCTGGTCTATTGAGTGTGCTCTGATCGCACCCATCAGCGTCTAGCGTCTGTATCCCCGCACTCGAACGGGGAATGATTGGACCCATGCGCATATGCAAGCATTGTTGAACGAGATCCTCGATGCGGTTCGCCCCCTGATCGGTCAGGGCAAGGTGGCCGACTACATTCCCGCCCTTGGCACCGTTGCGGCCAACCAGTTGGGCATTGCCGTCTACGGCAACGATGGCGAAATGTATTGCTCAGGTGACGCTGAAACGCCGTTTTCGGTGCAGAGTATTTCCAAGGTTTTCAGCCTGGTGCAGGCCATCGGCCATTCCGGCGAGGCAATCTGGGAGCGTTTGGGCCATGAGCCCTCCGGCCAGCCCTTCAATTCTCTGGTGCAGCTGGAATTTGAACGCGGTCGGCCGCGCAACCCGTTCATCAACGCCGGCGCCTTGGTGATCTGCGACATCAATCAGTCGCGTTTTGCCGCGCCAGCGCTTTCGATGCGTGATTTCGTACGGCGCCTGTCGGGCAATCCACAAGTCATGGTGGACGGCAAGGTCGCTGAGTCGGAATACCAGCACCGCGCCCGCAATGCGGCGATGGCCTACCTGATGCAGTCCTTCGGTAATTTTCATAACGACGTGGAAGCGGTGCTGCGCAGCTATTTCAGTCACTGCGCGTTGCGCATGAGCTGCATCGATCTGGCCCGGGCGTTCTGCTTCCTGGCCAACGACGGCTTCTGCAAGCACAGTGGCGAACAGATCCTGAGCGCCCGCCAGACCCAGCAGGTCAACTCCATCATGGCCACCAGCGGGCTGTACGATGAAGCCGGCAATTTTGCCTATCGCGTTGGCCTGCCGGGCAAGAGCGGGGTGGGCGGCGGGATTGTTGCCGTGGTGCCGGGGCGTTTCACGGTGTGCGTCTGGTCGCCGGAACTCAATGTCGCGGGCAATTCCCTAGCAGGCATGGCGGCGCTGGAATTGCTCAGCCAACGAATCGGCTGGTCGGTGTTCTAACGCCCAAAAAAAGGGCCCGTTCCAATCAGGAACGGGCCCTTTGTTTTAAGCGCGATCAGCAGAGGCGGTCGATGACCCGAACTTCAGAGGTGTTCTGCATCGACTGCCACGCCTGGGTCAGCGTTTGCAGCACGCGACCCATGAAGTCTTTGTCGGCCGCGGCCTTCTTGCCGACGTAGCCCTGGCCACGACGGTACATCTTCAACCGGGCACACAGGTCCTGCTGATTCTTCTCGAATTCGTCTTCCTGGGTGAACGGCGACAGGCAGTCCATATGGACCTGGCCATTCTTGCTGATCCACAGGATATGGCTGTCCAGGGTGTCTTTGTGTGCTGCGAACATGCGAGCCAGTTCATCAATAGATGGTTGATTATTCAGATTCATGTGTAAGCCCCTTGACCATTTGGTTGATCTGTCTGGTGGTTCGCAAAAACTTCGCTTCTTTCGGTAAGTGCCTGTCCAGTGCTGCATGGCTAGCACCGAAACCAGGCCGTCAGCACCCGGCCGTCTGACTTCGACGGGGTCGTGCATCGGTTGTGTAGTGTTATCGAAGGGCTGCTACGCAAATGCGCTACAACGAAGAGAAACAGCGAAGAACCTTCAGGCATTGTCAACTTTCGAGGGTCGACCACGCGCGTCATGAGGATCGTCGCCGACGTTTCTCGTCCTTGTCACCGGACGGTCATGCCAGGTCAGCACCTTCAATCTGCCTTGTGGGCAGTCCCTTATCCAAAAAACAGCTCGGCGGTCAGACGAGCTTGCTCAAGCATTTACCTGTACTCCCGATCGGGGAGACGTCTGCATCATGCAAGGCCAAATCGGAGGCGTCAACGGTTTTGTAGTGATTATTTTTGGTCACTACATATTGTCGGACAAAATGGTTTTGTTATGAAAATTCTGGATCAGGGCAGATATCCCTGTGGGAGCGAGCCTGCTCGCGATGGCGGTGTATCAGTCGGTATCCATGGTGACTAACATAACGCTATCGCGAGCAGGCTCGCTCCCACAGGGCGACGCGTCGAACATGTATTTATCAGGTCGTCTTGGCTTTGCTCGCCTTGCGAGGTGTACCGCTGGCCTTGCGCTTGGCCGGCTTGCGTTTGCTTTTCCATGGGGTGGCCCCACGGCCGGCAGGGCTGGCCGGGCCGTTGATGGTCAGGCTCATGCCCTGGCAGCGGGCGATGTGTTTGCTCATCCAGGCGGCCTGGCGGGTCACGAACTCTTCCAGGCTCATCTCTCCGCTTTGCACCATGTCCAGCGCCTGCTCCCAGATGGCGGTAGTGCCTGGATCGGCGATGGCGCGGGGCACCGCATCGATCAGGCTGAAGGCCGCCGGTGTGGCGGACAGGGCCTTGCCGTTTTTCACCAGGTAACCCCGGTCGAGCAGGCCCTGGATGATCGAGGCCCGGGTCGCTTCGGTGCCGATGCCGGTGGTGTCCTTGAGCTTTTGCTTGAGCAGCGGATCCTCCACCAGCCGGGCAACGTTCTTCATCGCCTTGATCAGGTCGCCCTCGGTGAACGGTTTGGGGGGCTGGGTCCACAGGTCCTTGAGTTTGACCTCGTCCACGGCGCAGTCGCGACCTTCGACCAGGGCCGGCAAGGTTTGTGGTACCGGTGCTTCACGGCCTCGTGCCGGAGCCAGCGCTTCGGGCAGGGCGCGTTTCCAGCCGGGTTCGACGATTTGCTTGCCAACGGCCCGCAATGCCTGGGCGGCGCAGTCGAAGTCGGCCTGGGTCCGGTCGTATTCGTGGGTGGGCAGGAACTGCGCCAGATACCGCGCCCGTATCAGCGTATAGACGGCCCGCTGCTTGCCGGCGAGCTTGTCGAGGTTCTTCGCCGCAGCGGTAGGGATGATGCCGTGGTGGGCGCTGACCTTGGCGTCGTTCCAGGCCCGGGATTTGCGTTGGGGCTGCAAGTGCTCGCGCAGCGGCGCCAGACCCGGGTCGGCCTGGGCGAGGGCGGCGAGGATGGCCGCAGCTTCGCTGTGCTGGCTCAAAGGCAGGAAACCGCAATCGCTGCGCGGATAGGTAATGAGCTTGTAGGTCTCATAGAGCGACTGGGCAATGTCCAGGGTTTCCTGGGCGCCGAGGCCGAGTTTCTTCGAGCAGACTTCCTGCAGGGTGCCCAGGTCGAACGGCAACGGCGCCGCTTCGCGCAAGCGCTCGGTGCGCACTTTCATCACCCGGGCGGTGGCAGCGTTGCCCATGGCTTGGGCGGCGTCCTGGGCGAGGGCCTGGTTCAAACAACGTTCCTGATCGTCGCAGGCATCCGGGTCGGCGCGCCACTGGGCGGTGAACACAGTGCCGTCGTGGCGCAGTTGCACGTCGATGGCCCAATAGGCGACCGGTACGAAATCCGCGATGCTGCGGTCGCGATCCACCACCAGGCGCAGGGTGGGGGTCTGCACGCGGCCCACCGGCAGCACGCCCTGATAACCGGACTGACGCCCCAGCAGCGTGAACAGGCGGCTCATGTTCATGCCGATCAGCCAGTCGGCCCGGGAGCGGCCGAGGGCCGAATGGTAGAGGTTGAAGGTTTCGGCGCCCGGCTTGAGTGCGGCCAGGGCCTTGCGGATCGACGCTTCGTCCAGGGCCGACAGCCACAGACGCTGGATCGGTCCACGGTAGCGGCAATGCTCCACCAGTTCCCGGGCAATCATTTCGCCTTCACGGTCGGCGTCGGTGGCGATGACCAGCGTCTTGGCTTCCCCCAACAGGCGCTTGACCGCCTTGTACTGGCCCGCGGTTTTCGGCTTGACCGTCATTTTCCACTGCGTCGGCACGATAGGCAGGTCTGCCAGTACCCAGCGCTTGTAGCGGGCATCGTAGGCGTCGGGCGGGGCGGTCTCCAGCAGATGGCCGATGCACCAGGTGACTGTGATGTTCGCGCCCAGCCAGCAACCGTCACCGCGGCGCGTGGCACCAAGCACGGCAGCGATGTCTTTGGCCTGGGACGGTTTTTCACACAGGTACAGCTGCATAGCGCCCTTTTCCTAAGCAGATTTCATGGGGCTGTAGCATGGTCATGGATGGGCGTCGGAGCAAGTTTTATCTGTATGGATATACAGATAAAGCGTTGCGATGCGTTGCTCCAGGGCGGTTATCGCAACGTTTGGCGGTGTATTTGCACGCAGAATGAATTTCTCGCAAGGGCATCGCTCATAACTTGCAGAGCGGTTGAAACCGCAAAGAACGTTTATGGGGTCAAGGAGAGTCACTTACATGAATTCGATGCCAAAGGGCAACGGACAGGCGGCCGCGCGTTTGATTCTCGTCGTTGAAGATGATCAGACCATTCTGGAGTTCCTCTGTGAGATCCTGCAAGACGAGGGCTTTGCCGTGGAGCCCCGGGAAAGCGCCGACGCGGCGCTGGAATTCCTCAAGCAGAGCGCTGACGATGTGGACTTGTTACTCACCGATATCACCATGCCCGGCAAACTGAACGGCGCGGACCTGGCCAATTTGACCGGCGACCGGTGGCCACAGATACCCTTGTTGATCATGTCCGGTTTCGAAACCCCGGAAAGCGCCGGGATCAAGCATCATGCCTCGTTCATCGCTAAGCCCTGGGCGCTGGGGCAGATGCTGGATCTGGTGGAGAGCACGGTGAAAAATCACTCTGTGCATTGAGCAATGCCAAGAGGGTGAGGTGGCAGGCCTGGGACTGTGCATGTTTGGGTTGCAAGCGGCGATGCGCTCCATGACAATGCGAGTCATTATCAGTCGCGAATTATTCCATTGCCATGCCCGCCAACGATCTGTCCTTACGCAGTGCCGTCGACGTTCTGTACAGTGATCATCACAGTTGGCTCCAAGGCTGGCTGCGCAAGCGTTTGGGCAATGCTTTCGATGCCGCGGACCTGACCCAGGATACCTTCGTGCGTGTCATTAAGGCTCGCTCCGCGTTGGATATTCGTGAGCCGCGACCGTACCTGTCGATGATCGCCAAGGGGCTGTTGATCGATCTGTTTCGCCGCCGTTCGTTGGAACAGTCCTACCTCGAAGCCTTGGCCGCCATGCCGCAAGAGCAGCACCCGTCGCTGGAAGAACAGGCCATCCTGCTCCAGGCCCTGATGGAGATCGACCGCTTGCTGCTAGGGTTGGGGCCGCGTGTCAGGCAGGCGTTCATCCTGTCGCAGTTCGACGGCCTGACTTACCCGCAAATTGCCGAGCGCCTGGGCGTCAGCGTACGTACGGTGAATAACCACATGGCCAAGGCCATGGAACATTGCTGCCTGATGCAGATTCAATTACAACTTTCATGAACCTGCCAGCCGAAGAGTTGCAAGCCATCCGTGTGGCGGCGCAGTGGTACGCCCGGCTTCACTCCGGCATCACGACCGACGCGGATCGAGCCGGGTGGAATGCCTGGCTGAGTGCAGACCCGCTGCATAGCCAGGCCTGGCAACGAATGACAGCGGTGGCTGAACAGATGGCGAGTGTGCCGGGCGCCCTGGCGGCACCGACCTTGAGCGAACGCCACAATCGATCCCGTCGCCAGGTATTGCGCAGCGTCTTGTTACTAACGTCCGCCAGCGGCCTGGGTTGGTTGGGCTGGCGCAGCCAGGCTACGCAGAACCTGCTTTGCGATTACCGCACCGCAGTGGGCGAGCGCCGCGAGTTTCAGCTGGCGGACGGCAGCACCGTGCTGCTCAACACCGACACCTCGGTCAATGTTCGTTTCGATGGGCGCCAGCGGCTACTGGAGCTGTTGTGGGGGGAGATCCTCGTCACGACGGCGATCGATCCCTTGCAGCGGCCTTTCAAGGTCATCACCGGTCATGTCGAAGTGCTTGCGCTGGGCACGCGTTTTATCGTCCGAGGCCAGGCGCGGGGCGGTGAGGTGGCGGTGCTTGAAAAAGCGGTCGAGGTGAGTCTCCCGACGATTGGCTCGAGGATGCGCGTCGAAGCCGGCCAGCGCCTGGATTTCAATGACCGGTCGCTGGGTACGCTGCGCGGCAACGATGTGTCGGTCGGTGCCTGGCAGAAGGGAAGCATCATCGCCATTGACCGTCCTCTGGCGGCGCTGCTGGACGAACTGTCGCGTTACCGCAACGGCGTGTTGCGTTGTGATCCGGCCATTGCCGACTTGAAGGTTTCCGGCGTGTTTCCCGTCGATAACACCGATCTCGCCCTGGCGGCGCTGGAGAGTGGCTTTTCGTTACGCGTGACCCGCTACAGCCGATTTTGGGTCCGGGTATCGAGCGGCGATCAGCGCTGACGTGGCGGCGCGATAAAAAAGAACACTGTCCTGCACTTTTTATCTCCATCGTTCGGCTCTTCCTCAGTGAGTTTTTATCGACCGTTTGGGGGAGGGGAAGCATGTCTTGGGTAAGCGCGCCAGGTCGTCTGGTGTTTGCAGTGAAAATCGGCTTGCTGGCAGCCGTGACCGGCAGCGTCGGGGTCGTGAATGCCAGTCCGGCTCCAGGTGCCTCGGCGCAGCAGCGTTCGGTGCAGGCCTACGATATCGGGGCCGGCAGCCTGGTGGATGTGCTGACCCGGTTCTCCAGTGCCGCCGGTGTCGCCATTTCGTTTGATGCCCGGCAACTCCAGGGCCTGCAATCGCCCGGCCTGAGAGGTTCGTTCGGCGTGGGCGATGGGTTTGCCCGCATTCTTGGCGGTAGCGGCCTGCAAGCCGACCTCCAGGCCAATGGCACGTACGTGCTGCGCTCCGTGCCAGCCAACGGTTCGGCCATGCAACTGGGAGCAACCACCATCGAGGCGCAGATGCTCGGAGCGACCACCGAGAACAGTGGCTCCTACACGACGGGGGCGGTCACGATCGGCAAAGGCGAGCACTCCCTGCGCGAGACGCCGCAATCGGTGACAGTGATCACTCGCAAGATGCTCGATGACCAGAACCTGAACACCATCGATCAAGTGATGGAAAAAACGCCCGGCATTACCGTCTACGACTCGACCATGGGCGGCAAATATTTCTACTCCCGTGGGTTCCGGATGTCCGGTCAGTATCAATACGACGGTGTTCCGCTGGACATGGGCAACAGCTATGTCCAGGCCGACAGTTTCAGCAGTGACATGGCGTATTACGATCGGGTCGAAGTCCTGCGCGGTGCCGCCGGGATGATGAAGGGCGCCGGCGGCACGTCCGGTGGCGTCAATTTCGTCCGTAAACGCGGCCAGGCCACGGCCCAGACCGAACTCAGCCTCTCGGGTGGCACCTGGGACAACTACCGCGGGCAGGTCGATACCGGTGGCCCGCTGAACGATTCCGGCACCCTGCGGGGCAGGGCGGTGATCGCCGAACAGAGCCGGCATTATTTCTACGACGATGCTCGGCGCAAGGACCAGATTTACTACGGTGCCCTGGACTTCGACCTGACGCCCGACACCACCCTCGGCCTGGGCCTGGCCTATGAGGACGTCGATGCGAGTCCTTGCTGGGGCGGGCAGCCGCGCTACAGGGATGGCAGCGATTTGAAACTCAGTCGCTCTACTTGCCTGGATCCGTCGTGGAACACTTGGCGTAGCCAGCGGACCACGGTGTTCAGCGATCTCAAGCATCAACTCAATGACGACTGGGCCGTGAAGGTGGCCGGTGTCTATACGAAAAACACCCAGGACATCAAATACGCCTTTGCATCCGGCTCGGTGACGCCGGGTGTCTCGACCACCAATGTGCTGGGCAGCATGTACGACTATGACCAGGTCGATTACGGCCTCGACGCCTATCTGGACGGCAAGTTCGACGCCCTCGGGCAGCAGCATGAATTGATCGTCGGCTTCAACGCCAGCCGTTCGGACAAGGACGATTTTTTCTCGGTCGCCTTCCTGCCGCAGCAACAGAACGTATTCGATCCGGATCGACACATTCCGGAACCGGATGACAGTTACTTCATCGAGAACTCAACGCGCGGTGGCCCGGTGAAAACCGTCACCCGGCAACAAGGCCTGTATTCGACCCTGCGCCTGAAACTGGCGGACCCGTTGACGTTTGTCGTGGGCAGCCGGGTGAGTTGGTACAACTCCAAGACCGACTCGGTGTTCCTCACCGGCGGTTCGGAACACGCCAAGAGCACGGAGACAGGCCAGGTCACCCCGTTTGCCGCCGTGTTGCTGGATCTCAACGAACACCTGACGGCCTACGCCAGTTACTCGGACATTTTCACGCCCCAAGGCAACTACCGTTCCGAAAGCGGTTCGGCACTCAAGCCCCTGGTGGGTGAAAGCTATGAGCTGGGGATCAAGGGCGAATGGTTCGAGGGACGCCTGAACAGCGCCTTCAACCTGTTCCGCACGTTGCAGAAAGACCAGGCCCAGACCGACTACAACTCAAGCTGTGCGTCCTCGGACGGTTACTGCTACGAGAACGCCGGCAAGGTTCGCGCCCAGGGTTTCGAAGCCGAGATCAGCGGTGAAGTCATCGAGCGCCTGCAACTGCTTGCCGGTTACACCTACACCCAGACCAAGACCCTGAACGACATTGATACCAGCCTCAACGGCGGCTCGTTCAACAGCTATGTGCCGCGTCATGTGCTGCGTCTGTGGGGCGATTATGCCCTGGGTGGGGCGTTCGAACGGTTCAGCGTCGGTGCGGGGGTCAATGCCCAAAGCGACAATTTCCGGGTATCGCCGGCGACGGGGGAGAAGATCACCCAGGCCGGTTATGCCGTGTGGAATGGTCGCGTCGGCTACCGCATTGATGACACCTGGTCGCTGGCCCTCAACGGCAACAACCTGTTCGACAAGCGCTACTACAGCACCATCGGGACCGAGAGCTTCGGTAACTATTACGGTGAGCCGCGCAACCTCACCATGACTCTGAAGGCGCACTTCTGATCCGCTGGCGAGGGAACAAACGCCCTCGCCACGGTTTTGCCCTCAGTTTTTATCCAGGTCCACGTTCCGGGTTTCCCGCAGGCAAATCATGCCCACCACCAGGCTCACCCCGGTGATCATCACCGGGTACCACAGCCCGTAGAAAATGTCCCCGGTGTAGACCACCAGGGCAAACGACACGGTGGGCAGGAAACCGCCGAACCAGCCGTTGCCGATGTGGTAGGGCAGGGACATGGAGGTGTAGCGGATCCGAGTGGGAAACAGTTCGACCATCAGCGCCGCCAGTGGGCCGTAGCACATGGCTGAAATGATGATCAGCGCCACGATCAGTGCCACGATCATCGGCCGGTTGATCTGCTGGGCATCGGCCTGTTGTGGGTAGCCCGCCAGGGTCACCGCGCCGCGCAGGGCGGCTTCGTCGTAGCCTTCAAGCTTCACATCACCGACGCTGACCTGCACATCACTGCCGGCCGGCGCCGCGACACTGCTGTAGGGCAGGCCTTGCTTGACCAGGAAGGTCTTGACCTTGTCGCATGGGCTATCGAAACGGGCCTTGCCCACCGGGTCGAACTGGAAGGTGCACGTGGCCGGATCGGCGATCACGGTGATCGGCGCCTGACGGCTCGCCAGGTCAATGGCCGGGTTGGCGTAGTGGGCCAGTGTCTTGAAGATCGGAAAGTACAACGCCGTCGCCAGCAACAGGCCAATCATCAGTACCGGTTTGCGCCCGACCTTGTCCGACAGCCAGCCAAAAAAGATGAAGAACGGTGCGCCGATGACCACGCTGACGATCAGCAGGCTGTTGGCCAGGGCCGGATCCATCTTCAGGAACTGGGTGAGGAAAAACAGCACATAGAACTGCGCGGCATAGAAGGTCACCGCTTGCCCGGCGTTGATGCTGAACAGCGCGATCAGCACCACCTTGAGATTTTCCCACTTACCAAAGGATTCGCGGATCGGCGCCTTGCAGCACTTGCCTTCTTCTTTCATTTTCAAGAAGGACGGCGATTCATGCAGGCTCAGGCGGATCCAGGTGGAGATGCCCAGCAACACGATCGACAGCAGAAACGGAATGCGCCAGCCCCAGACTTCGAACTGATCGCCCGTGAAATAACGACAGCCCAGTACCACCAGCAGCGAAAGCAGCAGCCCGAGGGTGGCGGTGGACTGAATCCAGCTGGTGTGGAAACCGCGCTTGCCCATCGGCGCGTGTTCGGCGACGTAGGTGGCAGCACCGCCGTACTCACCGCCCAAGGCCAGGCCCTGGAGCATGCGCAGCACCACGAGGATGATGGGCGCGGCAATGCCGATGCTGGCGTAGTTGGGCAACAGGCCGACGCAGAACGTCGCCAGGCCCATGAGTACGATGGTGGCCAGGAAGGTGTATTTGCGTCCGATCATGTCTCCCAGCCGTCCGAATACCAGTGCGCCGAAAGGCCGCACGATAAAGCCGGCGGCGAATGCCATCAGGGCGAAGATGAATGCCGTGGTGTCGTTGACCCCGGCAAAGAACTGCTTGCTGATCACCGCCGCCAGGGCGCCATAGAGGAAAAAGTCATACCACTCGAACACCGTCCCCAAGGACGAGGCGAAGATGACTTTCTGGGTTTCCTGGCTGGTGCCGGCGCTACGCGTGGCTTCCAGGGACTGAACATGTTCAGACATTTGGGTATCCCTCACAGTGATTGTTTTTGTTGTTCCACTGTCGACGCCGGTACAGCGTCTCCTGTTTTGCTGCATACCTTGAATTCAAAGGGTTCTCCTTGTGGGAGCGAGCCTGCTCGCGAAAGCGGTATGCCGGTCGACATCATCGTGAGCTGATACACCGCCTTCGCGAGCAGGCTCGCTCCCACAGGGGGATTCTGTTGTTCTTCAGACCGTGGCAGGTTCCTTTTGGGGCGTGGTGCTGCGGATGTCCGCCTCGAGGATCATCTGCGCCGCCTTCTCGGCAATCATCAGCGTGGGCGAGCAGGTGTTGCCCGAGGTGATGCGCGGCATGATCGAGGCGTCGGCGATGCGCAGGCCGTTGATGCCGTGAACCCGCAGTTGCGCATCCACCACCGCGTCGCGGTCCAGGCCCATGCGGCAGGTGCCCACCGGGTGGAAAATCGTCGTGCCTATACGGGCGGCGGCCTGGTGCAGTTCTTCCTCGGTTTGCAGGCTTGGTCCCGGCAGGTATTCCACCGGCTTGAAGGCGCTCAACGCCGGGGCGGCGACGATGCGTCGGGTCAGGCGGATGGCGTCGGCGGCGACCCGCAAGTCTTCGGGATGGCTCAGGTAGTTGGGCTGGATCAGCGGCGCCTCGTGCGGGTTGGCTGAGCGAATGTCCACCCGGCCACGGCTTTGCGGACGCAGGTCACAGACCGACGCAGTGAACGCCGGGAAACTGTGCAGTGGTTCGCCAAAGCGTTCCAGCGACAAGGGCTGCACGTGGTATTCGAGGTTGGCCGAGGTCTGTTCCGGCCCCGAGCGGGCGAACGCGCCGAGTTGGCTGGGGGCCATGGACAGCGGGCCGCTGCGATCATAGAGGTAGCGCAGCCCCATGCCCATCTTGCCCCATAAAGTGCCGGCGATCTGGTTCAGGGTACGGGCGTTTTCCAACTGGTAGATCAGCCGCAGTTGCAGGTGGTCCTGCAAGTTGCCGCCCACGCCGGGCAGCTCATGAACCACGCCAATGCCCAGGCGTTGCAACAGGTTGCGCGGACCGATTCCCGAGCGCTGCAAAATACCCGGCGAGCCGACGGCGCCGGCGCACAGCACGATTTCCTTGCGCGCCTTGAACGTCATGCCTTTGCCTTGCCAACGGGCGCTGACGGCGTGGGCCCGGTTGTCACGCAACAGCACGCGGTCGACTTCGATATCGGTCATTACCGTGAGGTTGGGGCGCTGACGAACCGGTTTGAGGAAGGCCTTGGCCGCGTTCCAGCGCACCCCGGCTTTCTGGTTGACCTGGAAATAGCCGCAGCCTTCGTTGTCGCCGCCGTTGAAGTCGTCCACGCTGGGGATACCGCTCTGCTCGGCGGCGGTGCGAAACGCATCGAGAATCGGCCATGACAGGCGCTGGCGTTCGACCCGCCATTCCCCGGCGGCGCCATGGAGCTCGGAGTCTCCGGCAAAGTGGTTTTCGCTCTGTCTGAACAACGGCAGCACGTCTTTCCAGGCCCAGCCAGGGTTGCCCTCGGCGGCCCAGCTGTCGTAATCCGCGGCCTGGCCGCGCATGTAGATCATGCCGTTGATGGAGGAGCAGCCACCCAGCACCTTGCCCCGTGGGTAACTCAGTGCGCGCCCTTGCAAACCCGCTTGCGCCTCGGTCTTGAAGCACCAGTCGGTGCGCGGGTTGCCGATGCAGAACAGGTAGCCGACCGGGATGTGAATCCACGGATAGTTGTCGCGCCCGCCCGCTTCAAGCAACAACACCCGGTGCTGCGCGTTGGCGCTAAGCCGGTTGGCCAGCAGGCATCCGGCAGGGCCGGCGCCCACGATCACGTAATCGTATTCATCGACGACAGGTTGCATTCGCGACCTCATTTTTGTTCTTGTGGGATGCATCCTAGTTGTTAGGTTTCGTCAAAAGAATGTTAGTTTTTGCGCAACCACTGTGCGTTTTTAAACAGTCCTGCCTTCAGGCGTGTTCAAGGATGGCCCATGTTCGACTGGAATGACCTGCGCTACTTTCTGGAACTGCAACGCAGCGGCCGTTTGCTCACGGCCGCACGACGCCTGAACACCACCCATGCCACTGTGGCCCGGCACATCGAAGCCATCGAGAAAAGCCTGGGCACTGCGTTGTTTGTCCAGCATGCCCAGGGTTATGAACTGACCCCCGCGGGCGAATCGTTGCTCAAGCACGCCGAAGCCATGGAAAACGTGGCGCTACTGGCTCAGGAGGACATCACCCAGTCCAGCGCGCCCTTGGGCAAGATCCGCGTGGGGGTGACGGAAGGGCTGGGCATCATGTTTTTAGCCAGCCGCATGGAGGGTCTGTTCCAGCGCTATCCGGGGCTGGAGGTGGAGTTGGTGGCGGTGCCGCGTTTTGTCAGCATCCTCAACCGCGAAGTGGAAATCAGCATTCACCTCGAACGCCCGGTGGCCGACCTGCTGGTGACCCGCAAGCTCACCGACTACAGTCTGGCGCTCTACGCCAGCCAGGCCTACCTGGACCGCTCGCCACCGTTGCGCAGTCGCGAAGACCTGGCCCGCCATGCCTGGATCGGGTATGTCGACGACCTGCTGTTCAGCCAGGAACTGATGTTTCTCAACAGCTTTTGCCGCAACCCTCGGGTGGTGTTCCACAGTACCAGCGTCATCGCCCAGCAACAGGCTGCACGCTCGGGATTGGGGATTGCCGTACTGCCTTGCTACATGGCCAGCAGCGACCCGGCCCTGGTCCCTTTACTGCCCGATGAAACCATCCGCCGCAGCTACTGGATCAGCACCCGCCGCGAACTGCACAAATCCGTGCGCCTGCGGGTGCTCTGGGATTATGTGGTGCAGTTGTGCGAGCGCGAGCAGGGGCTGCTGCTGCCCTGATCGCCAATGTCCCTGGCCATCGATCATCCAGCGCTGGCCGCGCAAGTCCCCTTTTATGGCCCCCAATGACCTCAAGCCAACGCGCGGGCGTGCCTTAGTGTGAGTCTGTCTGACCCAACACAATAAAGGCGTGCTCATTGCGCCACCAAGAGGGGCCCCATGTCGGTACCAACGTCTTCAGCCTGGACTCACGCCGCGGCGATTCTTTCGCTTGGCGTATTGCTCGCCGGTTGCGGCGAAGAGGCCAAAACGAGCCCGCCCAGGGCCTTAACGAGTGTGCCCGCCGACGGAGCGCTGGCACAAATCTACGACAGCAGTTGCAAGCTCTGCCACGCCAACCCCGGCGCCGGAGCGCCCCTGACCGGCGACGCCAACGCCTGGGCGCCGCGAGTGGCCCAGGGCAGCGACACCCTGCTTGATCACACGATCAACGGCTACAACGGCATGCCGCCGATGGGTCTGTGTATGCACTGTTCCGAAGAGCAGTTCCTGGCCCTGATCGGCTTCATGTCCGGCCAGCCATTGCAATGACCAACAGGGGAACGACGGCATGACGATGGACTATTCACGGCGCCAGTGGCTGCAACGGGCCGCCGCTGTCGCGGCCTTCACGGCGCTGGGCAGCCAGGGTGCCCTGGCCGAGTTGATGCGCGCCCCGCGACTGATTCCGTGGCGCAATTGGTCCGGTGCGCAAAGTTGCCTGCCGGCAGCGCGTCTGGCTCCCAAGAATCTGGATGAACTGGTGCAAATCGTGGCCCGCGCCGAAGGGCGGATTCGTCCGGTGGGTTCAGGCCATTCCTTCAGCGCCCTGGTGCCCACGGACGGGACTTTGCTGTCGCTGAGTTTTTTCAGCGGTCTGCTGGATCACGATGTCGTCAGCCTGCAGGCCGAGTTCGGTGGCGGCACGCCCATGTCGCGCATGGGCCCGGCACTCAAGGCCATCGGTCAGGCGCTACCGAACATGGCCGACGTGGATTACCAGACCCTGGCCGGGGCCATCGCCACCTCGACCCACGGCACTGGCAAGGCATTCGGTTCGTATTCCGCGCAGGTGGTCGGGCTGCAACTGGTGACGGCCGGCGGCGAGGTGCTTGATTGCGATGCCAACCGCCATCCCGAAGTGTTCAAGGCCGGGCGGGTGTCACTGGGTGCGCTGGGGCTGGTGACCCGTGTGCGTTTGCAGAACCGTCCTGCTTATCGGCTGCGCGAGCGCCAGTGGGTGGCGAAAACCGAAGAGTTGCTCGAGGACCTGGACACCAACACTCGGGACAACCAGCATTGGGAAATGCAGGTGGTCACCCATTCCGACTATGCGTTGTCGATTGCCTTGAACGAAACCACCGATCCGGCCACTGCACCGGTGAGCCCCGAGGAGGAGGGTGGCAACGAATTCGTCACCCTGATCGAAAAGCTCGACAAGTATGGCAGCGACTTTCCGACGATCCGGCGCACGTTGCTCAACAGCCTGCGACTGGTGGCCGACTTCGAGGATCGGGTTGGCGATTCCCACGACATCTACGCCAATGCGCGCACCGTGCGCTTCAACGAGATGGAATATTCGGTGCCAGCTGAACACGGTCCGGCGTGCCTGCGGGAAATCCTCAAGCTGATCCGCGACAAAGACCTGCGCACCTGGTTTCCCATCGAATACCGCTACGTGAAGGCCGATGACATCGCCCTGAGCATGTTCGAAGGCCGCGACAGTTGCTCGATCTCCGTGCACCAGCATTACCAGATGGACCATCACAATTTCTTCGCCGCCATCGAGCCGGTCTTCTGGAAATACCAGGGGCGCCCGCATTGGGGAAAACTGCATTCCTTGAACGCCAGGACGCTCCAGGCGCTCTACCCACGCTGGAATGAGTTTGCCCAGGTGCGCCAGGCCCTGGACCCTGGCGGAAAATTCCTCAACGGGCATCTTTCAACGATTCTGGGAGCGAGCTGATGGGTTTCAATCGTCGAGGGTTCCTGGCTGGGACGGTGGGCGCCGGACTGTTGCTGACCGGCGTCGGTGCCTGGCTGCGACCGCGGGACCAGGGCGGGCCGTACAGCGATTATTTCCGCCAGTTGAACCGGGAACTCAAGGCCCACGGTCCCATGCGACCGGTGATGCTGATTGACCTGGACCGACTCGATCACAACATCGACGTGGTAATGGCCTCGGTCCGGCGCGCCGGCAAACAGCTGCGCTTGGTGGAGAAGTCCCTGCCATCGCCGGGGCTGTTGAACTACATTGGCCAGCGAGCCGAGACTCGACGGTTGATGTCGTTCCACCAACCGTTTCTCAACCACGATGCGTTGCAGTTTCCCACGGCTGATATTTTGCTGGGCAAACCTCTCCCAGTGCGCAGCGCCGCGTTGTTCTATGAGCTTCACAAAGGACCCTTCGATCCGTCACGCCAGTTGCAGTGGCTGCTGGACACACCTGAACGGCTTGAGCAATACCGGGCCCTGGCCCAGGGGCTTGGTACTCGCTTGCGGATCAATATCGAACTGGATGTAGGCCTGCACCGGGGCGGAGTAGCCGACGATGCCACGCTGGAGGCAATGCTCAAGCTGATCCGGGCGAACCCGACGCACTTGGAATTTGCCGGGTTCATGGGCTACGACCCGTTCGTGGGCATGGGCGTGCCCGAGCTGCTGGCAACCCCTCAGGAGCTGCTGGCGCGGGTCATGGCGATCTACACCGCACGGGTGGATTTCGTGCGTCTGCGCTACCCCGACCTCTGGCATCCTGGCCTGACCCTCAACACCGCCGGCAGCCCCAGCTATCGCTTGCACGAACGGGAGAAACTGAGCAGTGAAGTCTCGGTGGGCACGGCCATGCTTAAACCCAGCCACTACGACCTGCCATCGTTGAACGAGCACGTACCGGCCGCCTACATCGCCACGCCGGTCTTGAAGCGCACCGGCCCGGTCAACATCCCGGCACTGGACGACAAGTCGCGGATTTTTTCCTGGTGGGACGTGAACCAGCGCGGGACTTTTTTCATCTACGGCGGCAACTGGATGGCCGATCTCGAATCACCCTCAGGCTTGAAGCACAACGACCTCTACGGTCGCAGCTCCAATCAGGAAATGGTCAACGGTTCTGAAACGGTGGGGCTGGCGGTGGAGGACCAGGTGTTCCTGCGACCGACCCAGAGCGAGTCGGTGCTGTTGCAGTTCGGTGATCTGCTGGCCGTGCGCGGAGGGCGGATAGTCGAGATGTGGCCGGTCTATAGCTGACCACGGATCTTGTGGGAGCGAGCCTGCTCGCGATGACGGCGGTACATTCAGCATCAATGCAGGCTGATCCACGGCTATCGCGAGCAGGCTCGCTCCCACAAGGAATTGCTGGTGAGCCTGCCGGAATCGAATAGAGCGTTCACAACGCAAACGGAATACTGATCTTGGCCCAGAGCATTTCGCCTTCGGGGCGGTTCTCTACGTTGAACTCCTTGGCCCAGCGGATCTCGGCGCTGGCGTATTTGAGAAAGGTCAGGTGCAGCGCCGGACCGATGGCGAACACCTGGCCGCGCACGCCGTCATCCACGTCCTGACCGGCGAACTGCACGGTGCGGCCGTATTGTTTGTCGTCGGTGGTCTGCTTGAGGTAGTAACCGTTGAGCCCCAGCATCACGTTGTCCGTCAGCCGGTAACTGGCGGAGTAATCGAAGTGGAAAATCTGCCCTGAGCGGTAGTCGGTGTCCTTGTTCTCGCGATTGAAACTGTAAGTGCTTTTCATCGACACCTCGGTGTTTTCCGTGGGCAACCAGGTGAAGGAAAACAGCGGCTTGTAGGTGTAGAAATTGGTGCTGGTGTTGGCCAGGCGGTCGGTGCTGTATTCGCCGGTCGGCACGGTGATTTCCAGTGCGGCGGCCAGGGTCAGGTTTTTGCCCATGTCCCACAGCACGATGGGCGAAATGGTGGTATCGCCCATGCCTTCGCGAGTGTCCTGCAGGCCGAACACCGAGATTTCCTGTTTGATCCAGGGCTGGCCAACGTAGATACCCAGGCGTCCACCGGCCACCCGCAAAGGGCTCAGATAATCGATCCGGGGGACCACCGCCGTGGATTCGATTTCGACATCCGGGACTTCGCCGCCCAACGAACTGATGTTGAATTTCCTGGCCTTGTAATGGTTGTAGTAGAGGTTGAACGCAAACATGTGGTCGGGAAGGTTGTCGACGTCCAGCGGCAACACGAAGAAACCGTCGGTGCCGGTGCCGATGTTATCGACTCCGGTTTCGGTGGCCAGGGCCGGCAGGGCACAGGCCAGGCCGAGGGTCAGTTGCAAGGCGAATGTCGTGCGGGTCGGGTTCATGCGGGGGCTCATTATTATTGTTGGAAATGCACCAAAGGTCCGAGCCATACAAATAAGCCGTTCGCCGCCGACAGGGCAGGGTATTGGCGGCCACACAGGGGACATGGGCGGCCAGATTTTTGTGCCCCTCTATACGCTGGGTCATGCTAACGTTTATGAAACAACCGGTTACAAAGACGCCGCCTAACGTACCCCGGAACCCGCCCATGCAGATGAAAGTCATCGACCCGACCTATGAACTGGCGCTGGTGTCGCCGTTTCTTTTGCAAACCTTGGCCGACGTGGTGGCAGACCAGGGTTTCGATGCCGCCAGCCTGTGTCGCGGCCTTGGTTTCGGGCTCGACGATCTGCAGGATCCTGCCCAGCGGATTTCCTATCGCCAGGCCGTGGTCATGATCCAGCGGGCGCTCAAGCTGTTGCCTGATCGGGGCCTGGGCTTGTGGGTTGGCGATCGCAATGTATTGGGTACCCTGGGCCTGCTGGGCCACGTGTTGTCGCTGTGCGAAACCCTGCGCGATGCCTTTGCCCTGGGGATTCGGTATCAACACACCACCGGCGGTATCGCAGTCTCGAGTGTTGAAGAGGCCAGTGACCGGATCATGGTCGAGGCGACTTGCCGCCTGCCTTTTGCCGAGGTCCAGGTCTTTGCGGTCGAAGAGTTTTTCGCCAGCCTGATGGTGTACGGCAGGGCGTTGGCAGGGCCTGACTTCAGGCCCCAGGCCGTGGAGTTCATGCACGCTGCGCCGTCTTATGCCCAGGAATACCAAAGGGTCCTGGGGCCGGATGTGCGTTTCGGTTGTCGTCACAATCGCATGCTGATCGATGCCTGCTGGCTCGGCGTACGCCTGCCCAACCATCACCCGCTGGCCTTGCGTCAGGCCCTGGCCTTGCTGGAACAGGAGGCCACTGAGGTCCATCGCAAGATCGATCTGATCCAGGCGGTGGAGCGGGCGATTGCCCGGGACCTGACCCGTGGCAGCCACATCGAGAAAATCGCCAGCGACCTCAACATGAGCAGCCGCACCCTGCGCCGACGCTTGACCGAGCACAACCTGACCTTCGAAGCCTTGCTGGAACAGGTGCGTCGTGGCCGGACCCTGAACCTGCTGGCCAACCCCGACTGGTCCATCGAGCGCATCACCGAAGAGGTCGGCTACAGCGATGTGCGCAGTTTCCGCCGGGCGTTCCGGCGCTGGACCGGGATGAGCCCGAGCGCGTTTCGGACCGAGGGGTCGACACCGGCTTAGCCGGGACGGTCAATGGTCGGCTCCCTGTGGTTGACTGACTGGCGGTGCTTGTCAGAAAAAACCGACAAGAGTACAAATGTACTCCATGACGACTCTCACCCCCCGCCGTACCGCCATCCTGACCTTCATCCGCGAACGCATCGCCGAGCAGGGGCAGCCCCCCAGCCTCGCTGAAATCAGCGAGGCGTTCGGTTTCGCCTCCCGCAGCGTGGCGCGCAAGCATGTGCTGGCGTTGACCGAAGCCGGTTTCATCGAAGTCAATCCGCACCAGGCCCGGGGTATCCGCTTGCTGAACCAGCCGCCGCGTCCCGAGCTGCTGGACGTACCGGTGCTGGGGCGGGTGGCCGCCGGCCTGCCGATCGGTGCGGATGCCGAGGTCCACAGTCGCCTGATGCTTGACCCGGCGATGTTCACCAAGGCGCCAGATTACCTGCTACGGGTCCAGGGGGACTCGATGATCGAGGATGGCATTCTCGACGGCGACCTGGTGGGCGTGCAGCGTACGCCCCAGGCCTCCAACGGCCAGATCGTCGTGGCGCGCCTGGACGGTGAAGTCACCATCAAGCGCTTCGAGCGAATCGGCGAGCGGATACGTTTGCTGCCGCGCAACCCGGCCTACCAGCCGATCATTGTCGAAGCCGACCAGGACTTGGCCATCGAAGGCGTGTTCTGTGGCTTGCTGAGGCAAGGCTGATGGGCGCTGTCGTTGCGCTGGACACGCTGTTCAACGGTGGCCAGGTCTGGAAGGGCCGGCCCGCGCCCCCGGCTGCCAGCCCGCAGCCCACCGGTCATGCGGCCCTGGACGCGGCGTTGCCCAGCGGTGGCTGGCCGGAAGCGGCGTTGACGGAACTGCTGGTCGCCGCGCCGGGCGTGGGCGAGTTGCAACTGGTCTGGCCAACCTTGGCGCGACTGACGGCGGCGGGGGAGCGGATCGTGCTGGTGGCGCCGCCATTCGTGCCCTATCCGCAGGCCTGGCAGAACGCTGGGGTGGACCTGCGCCAGTTGTCAGTGATCCGGGCCGATGAGCGCGATGCCTTGTGGGCCGCCGAACAATGCCTGCGTTCGGGCAGTTGTGGCGCGGTGCTGTGCTGGCCCCGCCAGGCTGATGATCGCGCCCTGCGCCGCTTGCAAGTGGCGGCGGAAACCGGCCAGACCCTGGCGTTCGCCTGGCGCTCGATTCAGGAAGCCATCAACCCCTCGCCGGCGGCCCTGCGCATCGCCATCGATGGCCGGCCAGGGCAATTGCGGGTGCTCAAGTGCCGGGGCGGGCTGGCCCGTTCGACGCCGATTGCCTTCGCCACGCTCAGCACACCGACCGAGCATTGAGGTTGCGATGCGCTGGGTCTGCATACTCTTCCCGCAACTGGCGCTGGACGCCGCGCTGCGTCAGCGTCCCGATCCCGACGAGCCCTTGGCGCTGTTGACCGGTCCGGCCCAGCGCCGGGTCCTGCAAGCGGTCAATGACCCGGCACGGGCCCTGGGTTTGCGCCCCGGCCAGACCATGACGGCCGCCCAGGCCCTGAGCAAAGGCTTTGCCACGGCCGAATACGATGCGGCGCAGATCGAACACTGGCAACAGTTCCTGGCGGCCTGGGCCTACCGTTTCAGCTCCCAGGTCAGCGTGCATTACCCGCGCACGGTGGTGTTCGAGATCGAGTCGAGCCTGGGCCTGTTCGGCCCCTGGCCGGTGTTCGAGAAGCGCCTGCGGGCCGAGCTGACGCAACTGGGATTCCGGCATCGCATTGTCGCCGCCCCCAACCCGGTGGCGGCGCGGGTGTTGGCCAATGCCTACGACGCCCTGGTGGTGCCCGATATTGAAACCCTGCAAGCCTGCCTGGGGCAGATGCCGGTGGAGCGTATCGGCCTGGAACCCGACGTCGCCACGGCACTGTCACGCATGGGGCTGCGCCAGTTGAGCCAGGTCCAGGCCTTGCCCCGACACACCCTGGCGCGGCGTTTTGAAGCCCAGGTGCTCAAGCATCTTGATGCGCTGACGGGCTGCCGCACCCTGGCGCTGTCGTTTTACCTGCCGCCGGACCGTTTCGATGTGCGCATCGAGCTCAATTACGACGTGCAATCCCACCAGGCGTTGTTGTTTCCGTTGCGCCGGTTGACCGGTGATCTCTCGGCTTTCCTGTGCGGTCGCGACAGCGGCGTGCAACGCTTTGACCTGCACCTGGAACACGCCGGGTTGCCGGACACGCTGATCAAGGTCGGCTTGCTCAGCGCCGAGCGGGATCCTGCGATGCTTTTCGAACTGGCCCGTGGTCGGCTGGAACAGGTGCAGGTCGAGGCACCGGTACGTGGCTTTCGTTTGTGTGCCGAAGACCTGCCCAGTTTCGTGCCCCAACGCCTGGAGCTGTTCGACGAGCGTCCTCAACAGTCCTTGCCTTGGGAGCAATTGCGCGAGCGGCTGCGGGCCCGGTTGGGGGACGACGCAGTGCAGGGCCTGGGGTTTCGCGATGACCATCGGCCTGAATGTGCCTGGCAGATGACCTCTCAACGCCAGGCCCTGGCATGTCCGGTGCGCGAGGGCGTCCGGCGTCCCGGCTGGCTGCTGGACGAACCCCAGGCCTTGCAGGAGAGCCAGGCGCGAATCCTCATGGGCCCGGAGCGCATCGAGTCCGGCTGGTGGGACGGCGCCGACGTGCGCCGGGATTACTATCTGATCGAAACCCGCGCTGGCCAACGGGGCTGGGCCTATCGACCGGTGGGCGAGGGTGGCCCGCTGTGGCTGCAGGGCTGGTTCGCATGAACATCGAATATGCCGAGCTGCATTGCCTGTCGAACTTCAGTTTCCAGCGCGGTGCCTCCAGCGCCCTGGAGCTGTGCCGTCGTGCGCAACAACAAGGTTACAAGGCCCTGGCAATCACCGATGAGTGCACCCTGGCCGGGATTGTCCGGGCCTGGCAGGCTGCCCGGGAGCTGGACCTGCACTTGATCGTCGGCAGTGAGATCCAGATCGAGAACGGTCCGAAACTGGTGCTGCTGGTGGAAAATCTGCAAGGCTATCAAGCCTTGTGCCGGCTGATCACCCGCGCCCGCCGCCGCAGCGAGAAAGGTCGCTATCGCATCGTGCGAGAAGACTTCGACGAGCCCTTGCTGGGGTTGCTGGCGTTGTGGGTGCCCGGTGACAACGATTCCGAAGAGCAGGGGCGCTGGTTGCGGAAGATATTCGCCGAGCGCTTGTGGCTGTCGGTCCAGTTGCATTGCGGGCAGGACGACCGGCGTCGGCTGGCGGACTTGCTGGCGCTGGCCGAGCGTTTGGACCTTCCGGCCGTGGCCACGGGAGACGTGCACATGCATGTGCGCGGCCGGCGCGCCCTGCAGGACACCATGACCGCCATTCGACACCACGTCACGGTGGCCGAGGCCGGTCAGCGCCTGCACCCCAACGGCGAGCGCCACCTGCGCAGTCTCCCGGCCCTGGCCGAAATCTACCCGCGCGCCTTGCTCGACGAAACGTTGAACATCGCCCGGCGCTGTACGTTCGACCTTGGCCAACTGCGTTATCAATACCCCCGTGAACTGGTGCCTGAGGGGCATGATCCAGCGTCCTGGCTGCGGGAATTGACCGAACGCGGTATGCGCGAGCGATGGGCCAAGGGTGTGGAAGACAAAGTACGGGTACAAATCGATAAAGAACTGACTCTGATCGCCGATCTGGGCTACGACAGCTATTTCCTCACCGTACAGGACATCGTCAGCTTCGCCCGCAGCCGCAATATTCTTTGTCAGGGGCGTGGCTCAGCGGCCAACTCGGCGGTGTGCTACGCCTTGGGGATCACCGAAATCGACCCGAGCCAGACCAGCATGCTGTTCGAGCGATTCCTGTCCCGGGAGCGCAACGAACCGCCGGACATCGACGTCGATTTTGAACACGAGCGTCGTGAAGAAGTGCTGCAGTACGTGTTCCAGCGCTACGGCCGCCATCGTGCGGCATTGACGGCAGTGGTCAGCAGCTACCACGGTGCCGGCGCGGTGCGGGACGTCGCCAAGGCCTTGGGCTTGCCGCCGGATCAGGTCAACGCGCTGGCCGACTGTTGTGGGCGCTGGAGTGACGAGGCGCCGCCAGTGGATCGCCTGCGCGAAGGTGGCTTCGACCCGGACAGCCCGGTGTTGCGCCGGGTCCTGAGCCTGACCCAACAACTGATCGGTTTTCCCCGGCATCTGTCCCAGCACCCTGGCGGCTTCGTGATCTCCGAACAGCCTCTGGACACTCTGGTGCCGGTGGAGAACGCCGCTATGGCCGAGCGCACCATCATCCAGTGGGACAAGGACGACCTGGACGCGGTCGGGTTGCTCAAGGTGGATATCCTGGCCTTGGGCATGCTCAGCGCAATTCGTCGATGTTTTGATCTGATCGCGCAGTACCGCGGCCAGCACTACACCTTGGCGACGTTGCCCAAGGACGACGCGGCCACTTACGAGATGATCACCCGCGCCGACACCATTGGCGTGTTCCAGATCGAGTCGCGCGCACAGATGGCGATGTTGCCTCGGCTCAAACCCGAGTCCTTTTATGACCTGGTTATTGAAGTGGCCATCGTGCGACCGGGGCCGATCCAAGGCGGGATGGTGCACCCGTATCTGCGGCGTAAAAATAAGGAAGAAGCGGTGACTTACCCCTCCAAAGCGTTGGAAGAAGTGCTCAAGCGCACCTTGGGCGTGCCCCTGTTTCAGGAGCAGGTCATGCAGATCGCCATCGTTGCGGCGGATTACAGCCCCGGCGAAGCTGACCAGCTGCGTCGTTCCATGGCGGCCTGGAAACGTCACGGCGGCCTGGAACCGCATCGGGAACGCCTGGCGGCGGGGATGGCGAAAAACGGCTACACAGCCGAATTCGCCGCGCAGATCTTTGAACAGATCAAGGGCTTCGGCAATTACGGTTTTCCCGAGTCCCATGCCGCCAGCTTCGCCTTGCTGACCTACGCCAGCAGTTGGCTCAAATGCCATGAACCGGCGGCGTTCGCCTGTGCCCTGATCAACAGCTGGCCCATGGGGTTCTACAGCCCGGACCAGATTCTGCAGGATGCCCGCCGGCATCAGTTGCAGATCCGCCCGGTGGACGTGCGCGCCAGTGACTGGGATTGCAGCCTCGAACCCATGGAAGGCCGACAACCGGCGCTTCGCCTGGGGTTGCGCATGATCAAGGGCTTTCGCCAAGAGGATGCCCATCGCATCGAAGCGGCCCGCCGGCATCGGCCCTTCAGTGACGTGGCCGACCTTGGCGAGCGCGCGCAACTCGATGCCCGGGCCCAGGCGCAACTGGCCGACGCCGGTGCCTTGCGGGGCTTGGCCGGTGATCGTCATCGCGCTCGCTGGGAGGTGGCCGGGGTACAGAAACAGCTGGGCTTGTTCGCCGGTTTGCCCAGCCAGGAAGAACCGCCCGTGGACCTGCCAAAACCTACGGTGGGGGAGAATCTGTTCGCCGATTACGCCAGCGTCGGTACGACACTGGGCCCCCATCCACTGGCTTTGCTGCGCCCCGAACTGCGCGCCCGGCGCTGTCGCAGCTCGCGGGAGCTGCAGGATGTGGAGCATGGCCGCAACGTCAGCGTCGCCGGGCTGGTCACCGGCCGCCAACGGCCAGGTACGGCCAGCGGCGTGACTTTTGTCACCCTGGAGGATGAGTTTGGCAACCTCAATGTGGTGGTCTGGCGCGACCTGGCCGAGCGCCAACGCAAAGCGTTGGTGGGTTCGCAATTGCTCAGGGTCGACGGGCGTTGGGAAAGTGTCGGTGAGGTTCGTCACCTGATCGCCGGCCGCCTGAGCGACCTGACCGAGTTGCTGGCGGGTATCCAGGTGCATAGCCGCGATTTCCGCTGAACCCGGCTGCCACACAGCAAGCATGTCGCCAGCCCGGACAGGTTTGCATCATGACCTGCCCATGAAACCAAACGCCAGCGCAGCGCTCGAAGCTCTGAGCACAAGGGACTTGTGGTATGCCGATTCCCTGCTGGCATTTTCGAGGTTCAGAATCGACTCATGCAGTTCTTATCCCAGAATCATGGATGCCCCGGTTGGGGCGGTGAAATGGCCGGGCGTATCCGGTCGTTCGATTGGAGCCAGACCGAACTGGGTGCCATCGAGCACTGGTCCGCCAGTCTGCGCAGCGCAGTCCAGGTGCTGCTGGCGTCGCCTTTGCCGATGGTCATGTTGTGGGGCCGTCAGGGCTTCATGATCTACAACGATGCTTATGCCGAGTTCGCCGGCGGGCGCCATCCGTACCTGCTGGGCTGCGCGGTAGAGTTGGGCTGGCCGGAAGTGGCCGAATTCAATCGTCACGTACTGGATGTCTGCCTGGCCGGTGGCACCTTGTCCTATCGCAGCAAAGAGCTGGTACTGCTACGCAATGGCAAGCCCGAAGATGTCTGGATGGACCTTTATTACAGCCCGGTGCCCGACGATGATCAGTCTCCGGGCGGCGTTTTGGCGATCGTCGTGGAAACCACCGAGCTTGTGCTGACCGAGCGTGCCCGCCAGGAGGCCGAACGCAGCTACCGCGCCGTCAACGAGCGCATTCAGTTGGCCCTCTCGGCCGGGCCACTGCTGGGGTCGTTTGTCTGGGATATCCAGAACGACACACTTTCCGGCGATGAGCGTTTTTCCCGCACGTTCAATTACCCGCCAGACACGCCTCTGGATGCACTGCCTGTCGAGATTGCCCGCCAGAACATCCACCCCGATGATCTGGAGGAGGTGAACCGGCGGGTCGAACTGACCTTGCGTACCGGAACCCCCTACAACGCTGAGTATCGGGTGCGTCGACTCGGCGGTGATTACCTGTGGGTGCTGGCCAGCGGCCGATGTGAATTCGATACGTTGGGCCGGCCGTTGCGTTTCCCCGGTGTGCTGATTGATATCAACGAACGCAAGGCGGCTGAAGCATCGCTGCTCAAGTTCACCCGTGATCTGGAGCAGCGTGTCGCCGAGGAAGTGCATGCGCGGTTGACGGCCGAAGAGCAGTTGCGCCAGTCGCAGAAACTCGAAGCCATTGGCGGACTCACCGGCGGTGTGGCTCATGACTTCAACAACTTGCTGCAGGTGATCGCCGGCAACCTGCACCTGTTGGCTCGCCACGAACCGCACAACGCCAATGTGCAGCGGCGGGTCAGTGCCTCCATCGAAGCGGTGGAACGGGGCGCCAAACTGTCCTCGCAATTGCTGGCGTTTGCCCGCCGCCAACCGTTGTCACCGGCGGTCTACAACCCACGACGAATCTTCGACGGTCTGGGCGAATTGTTGCAGCGGGCCTTGGGCGAAACCATCCAGATCGAAGTGACCTTGCCCGCCGAGCCCTGGTGCATCCACGTCGATCGCAATCAGCTTGAAAACGCTTTGCTGAACCTGGCGATCAATGCCCGCGATGCCATGTGTGGTGAGGGCACCATCGGCCTGATCGGCGAAAACATCGTGCTCGACGAATCGTCCTGCGCCGGTAAAGACATTCCGGCCGGTGACTATGTGCGCCTGTCGGTGATCGACCGCGGCGCGGGCATGCCACCCGATGTCCTGGACCATGTGTTCGAGCCGTTTTTCACCACCAAGACTGACGGCCAGGGCACCGGGCTTGGGTTGAGCATGGTGTTCGGGTTCGTCAAGCAAAGTGGCGGGCATATCGAGATTACCAGTGACGTGGGAGAGGGCACGCGAGCGCAGATGTATTTCCCCCGCAGTCGGCAACCTGAAACAGGTGAAGAGGCCCCACACAGCCCGCTTCTGACCGGTGGGCAAGAGACGATTCTGGTGGTGGAGGATAACGAAGAGGTGCGCAGCGCGTCGGTGGAGCTGCTGGAACAGTCCGGTTATCGGACCCTCACGGCCGCCAACGCTGATGCGGCCATGGCGCTTTTGCTCGAAGGTGCCTCGGTGGATCTGATTTTTACCGATGTGGTCATGCCTGGCCTGATCAAGAGCTCTGACCTGGCGGCCTGGGCCAGGGTACAGACTCCGCCTATGCCCATACTGTTCACCTCGGGCCACACCCGGGACATCATCTCCCGCAACCACCAGTTGAGCCCCGATACCCATCTGCTGAGCAAACCTTACGGCCCGGATGCCTTGATCACCATGGTGAGGACTGTGTTGGGCAGTTGATCGCGGCGCGCTAAACAAATGGAACCGAAGCCGCCATGCCACCTTCAAATGACCATGACCGGTCATCAATCCGGCCTGTCATGAATGAGGTGCCTATGAACCAAGATCCTGCAAACACCCAGCAACAAGGCCAGACGCAGGCCCCGTCACCGCGCAATGATCCGGCGATCGATCCTCAGGTTTCCCCTGAGCCCGCTGGCACCCAGCCAGTCAGCCCGGCTGGGGCAGGCAAGGCCCAAAGCGCCGACAGCGAAGTCGATCAAAAAAATCACCACCAGGACAACGACAACACCTTCAGCCCTGGCTTCAAGCCTGACCCGGACCGCCCGGAATCCGGTGAGAGCACTGACGCCGATATCGATACGGATGGCGGTTAGCCAATGAGCCCTGCTTCTTTTCTTGAAGCTGGGCTTTCGGATTTCACGACGCCGTTGGGTGGCTGGCGCATCTATTGAGTGGATGAGTGAGGCGACAGGTCCATCCGATACCCAGCCCCCGGCTTGCCTTCATGTAATGCCGACTGGATTTTTTCATACAATGCATTGGCCTCGGCAGTCGTGATTGACCGCGAGCAATCCCGCAATACGACGCGCAACAGAGCATTTTCCTGGCCGGGTAACAGCCCGAGTCGCTCGATGGCTTGTGGTGGTAATTCAGACGAAGTCCAACGACCTTTGACTTGCATCTCCTCAATCCAACCAGAGCAGTCGCCAGCCGCCTGGAGCATTTTCTCAGTCAGTACTTCCTCACTCAAACCCGGAGTCACGGCCACTGAAATGTCCCGAGTAATTGAAGGCAAACGCGAAACCGTACTCCAAGGACGTAAATCTTGCATCTGGGCCTGAACTCGCTCATTAGGGTCACGCAACAGGCGAATATCCGGGATTCCCTTTCGTAGCATAGTCAACCGGTCCAGCCCCATCCCCAACGCCAGACCGCCATGGCGCTGCGCATCGATTCCCAGCCGTTGCAATAACGAAGTGGCAATAAGCCCACACTCCAGCACTTCGACAGCAGAACCATCGTTTATCACATTCACCTCAATGCCACCTTCGGTGTAATGATGCGGACTGTCGCTGTAAACCCAAGGTTTATCGGGGACGGCGACCCCAAGGATATCGCCGACCAAGCGCAAAAGGTGTCCGCGCGCCGAGAGCTCGGGTTCACCCAGCACCCATATGTCCATCTGATGTGGCTCGGCGCAGTGCCAACGATCACGACTGTCGCGGCGGAACGTGATGCCCGGAGCGGCCAGCAAAATGACCTCTCCAGGCTTGCGTTCCTGAGCCGAACGTTGCAGCACAATTGGAATCTGGCTAGTGGTTTGTGTACGCAACAGTGAATGTTCGTCTATCCACCGGGTGTGTTCGCTGCCTAGAGTGATTTCTGCCGGGTCATAACCGAGCAGTCCGTAGTTCTCTTCGGCGGATACGATTCGTGGGCCGGTCTGTATTAGAGCCTGCGGCCACCCAGCACTGACCAGCCCTTCAATTATTTCGTTCATGATCAGGCGGACTGCATGTGTGGGCGAGTGCGCCTCAGTCAGATCTGTAATGGATAACGCCTGCTGAAGCGCGACGTCAGTCAGGTATTTCTTGGTAACACCCATTATTGGCCCCTTTGAATCAGTGTTTGCTACGGCTTGAACAGTCGGAGGAAAAACCTATCAACACTAGACCAAACAAACAACTTAATAAGGCGGATTTTGGTGTTTTCAGAACTCAGCTACAGATGCTTCCTACATAAATAATCTATTTTTATTTTCTGCTATTCTCAGTAGAAGTATTGGTTCTAAAAAGCGATCAAAAAATCATTTAAAAATCAGCATGAATTTGAGCTAATACGACCACCCCCTTGAGCCGCAAGGGGGAAAATAAGGTAAAGGTGAAATCATGAAGAAGCAGAAAGTAATTCAGGAAAAACTTAATCGTATTACCTCAGGTCCAGAAAATTTTGGGTGGGCTCCATTGGCTTGGGCCTATATGGGTGATTGATATCGTTTGATTCAGAAGGGTGGCATGGATCAGCCACCCTTTTTCATAAGGAGCTACTTTATGTCGTCCATGACAAATATCCATACACTTTTTGGCGCTGAGGAATTCTGGGTTGTCGCCGATTCAGAGCAATTTCTTAACAAGTGTTCTAATCAAGGGCTAAAAACTGCGCATATCACCAAGGTCGAAGCTCTGCCTCGCAATAGCATAATTTTCTCCTTCAGCAACAGTGCCGCCAAACTCACATTAGAGATTGCGCAAGCCACACCCAGAAAGAGAAGTGTTTTTTGTGCTGCACAAGTTTTCGAGCCCTCCCTGAGTTGTGCAAGTTATAGTCTGAATTTATTGCTAAATAGCGATTTCAAGAAGGCGCTGAAAAAACAGCGCGCCGTATTAAATATGCTTAATTCTTATGATTTGTTTTCAGTTACAGGCAACGGTTCTTGCGGGCGCGTTACTCTATTGCCCAAGGCAGAGCCTTATGCGCTGATTGCCGAGGATGTCTCTGGCGATTTCATACATTCCGTCGCCGAATTTTTCGAAGTTCATTATGCTCACATGAAGCCTCAAGAACCCTGCCCATTTTTTTTTAGTGGGGAGCTAAATATTTCTGGAATTCTGACTGTCCTGAGAAAGCCTAATCCGATGTTGCCCGAAGATATGAAAATGAAACTTCAGCAGCTATCTGATACCCTTTCTGAGAACGGAGGATTGCTGACTGTCGTGGAGAATAAGGTAACGTCTCTACGAACTGGTAATGGTGAATATATAGAAGTCTTGAAAATGGCCGCAGGAACTCGAGGTCTCGAATTAACCGAATTCGCCATCGGTGTCAACGATGAAATAGCGCCTCTTATAGATTACAAGATGAACTCGCAATTGAATGAGGGTGTCGGCGGTGTTCACTTGGCTATCGGAGATGGCTCTAGTGGTTATCACATTGATTTTCTTAGCCCAGCGGCCAATGTCAGCCCCATAACTCAATAACCTTAATAACGGCGTATGGCAAAGAGAGCAACTCCTCACTGGGGCAGGACTAATACTCTCTTTTTGGTGAAGTAAAATATCAAGGGGGCGCTTCTCGAAGTTGCTCAGAGACATTTCGGTATGCTGAGAGGTCCTCACGTTTGAAACCAAGAATGCCCTGCCAGATTAAACCAGCAGGGCTTCTCGGTCAGGCTGATGATCTCGTTAAACCCTACGTTATGATCGGGCTTTTTTTACATTCTCTGCTATTTACTTGGATGAGCGGCCTGGAGTTTCTTGGCCATTTCCAGATGTTTTTCCAAGTCTGGAAGCATTTTTTGCGCGAACGCCTTCAGCTCGGTGTTGCCGGGCTTCTTGTCGTCAGTGACGGTCTCGGCTTCTTTCTTGAACAGGGCAATGGTTTCTTCGTGGGCCATCACCTGGTTGTTGGCGTAGGCCGCATCAAACGATTCCTCGCGCATATCGAGAATCTTGGCCTTGGCCTTTTTCACCAGCGTGGTTTCGTCCGGCACTTCGATATCGTGTTTTTTCGCCAGCGAGATCAACTCCTCGTTAGCTTTGGTGTGGTCGGAAATCATCATGTTGGCGAATTCCTTGACGTCCGCCGAACTGCTTTTTTCCAGGGCCAGTTTGCTGGTTTCGATTTCCGCGATACCACCGGCCGCCGCGTTGTCGACGAAGTCGCTGGAAGTCGCGGCCCAAGCCATTCCCATACTGGTGCTCAAGGCAACTGCCAGGCCGAGTTGACGCAGGTTGAATCCGTCCATAGGTAAGTCTCCACACAGGTTGTACAAGGGACTTGTGTCGTCCTGTTCAATGGAGAGCGGCGGGCGGACAAAGGTTTGATTGCAAAGCGGTGCGGTACGACGAACGGTCACCGCTGGTCGGATTGGCGGTCGACAGAACCCCGTCGGCGAGGCCATTCTGATAGTCGACGAGCGCCGTAGAAGGCGTTAGCCATCGTTCTACCAAAGGAGGTGTTCCATGCCGGTGATCCACGATTTGTGCCAGGATCTCAACTGCACAAAAGACGACATCCAGCAAAAGCGCAGCGAGAATCCCAGGCTCGACTCGTTACTTCTCAAGTATTCCCAAATAGATGCCGAAGTGGTCGACGCCGAGAAACCGTCCTCCGCGGCACTGTCCGATGTTGCCCTGAAGACGCTCAAGGAGAAACGTTTGCAGGTCAAGGACGAGATCGCGCAGTACTTGCAGGGATAGTCCTAGGGCCGGGCTGTCGGTGAGGAGCCCTCTGCTTGCAGGAGGGCTTTTTTCGGCAGACTCGTCAGGTCAGCGGGTCCCAGCGCTGGGACCAGTCGCTGCCGGTCGTGACGATCTGGCGCAGCACTTCGAACGCTTGCTGCAACGCCGCCGAATCCCGATCCCTGGAGTACACGAGGTAAGTCGGGTAGTTGAATTCCGGCGCCTTGGGCACCCGCTCCAGGATGCCGCTGTCCAGGTAGCTTTGCACCACTCGGGTCCGGAAGTAGCCGCTGCCGCCGTTCTCCAGGATGTACTGCAGGGCCAGGGGGCCGAGGTTGAAGGTCACAGCCGCCTTGGCCTTGTCCGGCAGCGCAGTGTCGTGCTGACGACGGAAGTCGGCACTCCAGTCGATGTACACGTAGGGCTCTGGACGGGTCGCCAGGCGCACCAGGATCAGTTTCTCTTCCAGCAACTGTTCCACTTGCAGCCTCGGCCAGTATTCGGGCTGATACACCACGGCGGCATCCAGCAGGCCCAGTTCCAGTTGTTGCAGCAGTTTTTCGCCATCGCGGATGTCCATGCGCAGGGCATGGCCGGGGATTTTATGGCGCAGTTCCTCGGCCCAGGCGAGCATCAAGGGGTTGCATAGACTGACCTCGCCACCGAGGTGCAAAACGTTGCGAAAGCCTTCGGGCAAGGGCAGGTCTCGGCGGGCCGCTTCCCAGGTCTGCACCAGTTGATTGGCATACACCACGAACGTTTCACCGTCGGCAGTCAGGCGCGCGCCGGCACGGTTGCGCACAAACAGCACGCAGCCAAGCTGGCTTTCAAGCTTCTGGACTCGCGCCGTGATAGCCGTCTGGGTGACGTGCAGCTTGTCGGCCGCGGCGGCGAGGCTGCCGTGGCGGACGATTTCCAGAAAGGTGCGGGCGAGGTCGATGTCCATGGTCAGGCCGATACGGGGAAAGCGGGGATTGTACGACACCTGCGAACTACCGCAGGGTCCTTTGCTGAATGTACCGGCGCTATCGCGAGCAGGCTCGCTCCCACAATTGCTCCGGGTGATGAGGATTGAGCGTCGCTCCAGATCCCCTGTGGGAGCGAGCCTGCTCGCGATAGCGATGGATCGGCCAGTGGAAATGCTCAAGTAAAAACACAAATCCCGCCACAGAGGCGGGATTCGTTTGCAGCCAGGGCGCCCGTAGAAAGGGCAAGCAGACTCAGGCCGGGAACAATTCGGACAGCTTCATCGACAGCATCATGTCGCCTTCGACGCGCAGCTTGCCGCCCATGAACGCTTGCATGCCGTCGGTATCGCCGCTGACGATGCCCTTGAGGGTTTCGCTGTCCATGATCAGCGTGCAGTTGGCGTTCTCATTTTCGCCTTCTTGCAGCTCACAGGTGCCATCCTTGACGATCAGGGCGTATTGCTTGTCTTCGTCGGTGATGTTGAAACCAAATACCAGGTCCAGGCCGGCAGCGGCGGCAGGGTTGAACTTGGCTTTCATGGCTTGTACGGCGTCGGCTACGGAGGTCATGGTTTCGATCCTTATTTGGGTTATACAGCAAGGGTCTACAGTGATCCGGACTCAGCGAAAGGTGATGAGGTCCGGGGCCTTCAGCAGTTGCAGGTGGGCATGACTGTTGAAGGAAGCCAGGGCCACCTCGCGGCCCCTGAATTTCAGGTGGTTGAGCGAGGTGTTGACGATTTGCCAGTTCAGTTCGAAGGCCTGCCGCGCAGGCATCTGGGTGATCAGGTGGAGCAGGGCGGTGATGGTCCCGCCGGAAGTGAACACGGCGATTTTCTGGGAATTGTCGGCTTGCTCCAGAATGCGCTGCAGGCCGGTCTGCACGCGTTCGACGAAACCCAGCCAGCTTTCCAGTTCGGGCGGGTCGTACTGGCCGCTGAGCCAGCGCTCGATGATCAACGCGAAGATGCGCTGGAACTCGGCGCGGTTCTGTGCGGCATTGCGCAGAATGTACAGGGCTTCGGGTTCCTGGGGCAGCATGTCCGGCAGCAGGGCGCGGATCACCGCGTCGGCATCGAACTCATTGAACGCCGAATCGATCTCCAGCCCGGGAACCGGCAGCCCGGCGGCGGACATCTGGCCCAGCGCACCGGTGGCGGTATCCTGCTGGCGACGCAGGTCGCCCGAGAGGCAGCGATCGAACACGACACCCAGTTCGGCCAGGTGGCTGCCCAGCACTTGCGCCTGGCGTACACCGTTTGGCGAAAGGACATCGTAGTCGTCCGCACCAAAGGAGGCCTGGCCATGTCGAATCAGATAGATACTGCCCACGTCCGCGTCATCCCGGTACGTTGAAGGTTTGGCGAGGTTATGAGGATGGCGGTGAGCTGTCAATGAAAAAACATACGCTTGTTTGAAATGCCTGTTACAGCCTTGTCCAGCTGCGCTCCCGTTAAGGTAACCACAGGTTTCACGGCTGGTCGTGGCGCAGGCGCATGGGTATGCTGAACGTGTTGAGTGCCCGCCCTTGAGCGGCGTTTTGAATTTATTAGGAGCCATCGTGGAGTTTTTCATCGAATACGCCAGTTTCCTGGCCAAGACCGTGACGCTGGTGATCGCCATCCTGGTGGTGCTGGCCAGTTTTGCTGCCCTGCGCAGCAAGGGCCGGCGCAAGTCTGCCGGCCAGTTGCAGGTGAGCAAACTCAACGACTTCTACAAGGGACTGCGTGAGCGCCTGGAGCAGACGCTGCTGGATAAAGACCAGCTCAAGGCCCTGCGCAAGACCGAAGGCAAGGCTGAAAAGGCCGCCAAGAAACACAAGGACAAGCCGGCGGCCAAGCCTCGGGTATTCGTGCTGGATTTTGACGGTGACATCAAAGCCTCGGCCACCGAGAGCCTTCGTCATGAAATCACCGCATTGCTGACCCTGGCGACCCCGAAGGATGAAGTGGTGTTGCGCCTGGAAAGCGGTGGCGGCATGGTCCACAGCTACGGTCTGGCCTCCTCGCAACTGGCCCGGATCCGTCAGGCCGGCGTGCCGCTGACGGTGTGCATCGACAAGGTCGCGGCCAGTGGCGGCTACATGATGGCGTGCATCGGCGAGAAGATCATCAGCGCGCCTTTTGCCATTCTTGGCTCCATCGGCGTCGTGGCCCAGTTGCCAAACGTCAACCGTCTCCTGAAGAAGCACGACATCGATTTTGAAGTGCTGACGGCCGGTGAATACAAGCGCACGTTGACGGTGTTTGGCGAAAACACCGAGAAGGGTCGGGAGAAGTTCCAGGAAGACCTGGACATCACCCATGAGTTGTTCAAGAACTTCGTGTCCAACTACCGTCCGCAACTGGCCATTGATGAAGTGGCGACTGGCGAAGTCTGGCTGGGCGTCGCAGCATTGGACAAGCGCCTGGTGGACGAGCTGAAAACCAGCGATGAATACCTGGCCGAACGAGCCAAGAGTGCCGAGCTGTACCACTTGCACTACGCCGAGCGCAAAAGTTTGCAGGAGCGTATTGGCATGGCGGCCAGTGGTTCGGTGGACCGGGTGCTGCTCAGTTGGTGGAGCCGCCTGACCCAGCAGCGGTTCTGGTAACGGCTAACACTGTGGGAGCGAGCCTGCTCGCGATGACGGTGGTTCATCCAGCATCACCTGCTCAGGCGAGCCGCTATCGCGAGCAGGCTCGCTCCCACATTGGGTTCAGGGTGGGCTGAAGATCAGGTTCCGCACCAATCATCCATCCATAAAAAAGCCCTGAACCGGAACACCCGGATCAGGGCTTTTTTTGTATCAGGTTTCAGCGACGACGAAACAACGGCAACGGTTCGTCAGTGGCAGCCTGGTAGGTCACCGAGAAATCCTTGAGGCTTTCGAGGGCTTCAAAGGGGTCCTTGTCGGCGCGCAAGGCAAAGGCGTCGAAACCGCAACGGCGCATGTAGAACAGTTGGTCGCGCAGCACATCGCCAATCGCCCGCAATTCGCCCTTGAAGCCATAACGCTCACGCAGCAGGCGAGCGTTGGAGTAGCTGCGACCGTCGGTGAAGGCCGGGAAGTTCAGGGCGATGACCTGGAACTGATTGGCGTCATCACCGATTTCCTCCGCCTCTTCGTCGGCGTCCAGCCACACACCCAGGCCGCCATCGCGGGCCTTGAGGGCGTGAGCATGATCGCGCCACAGGGCCAGGGGCACGATCAGGTCGTCGCAGTTGGAAATACCATCGAGGGTCGCGTCCTTGGGCAGCAGGTGCCAGGTTTCGTCGATAACCTCGTCGTTCTTAATTATTCGCTGCATAGACGCGTTCCTTGAAGAGGTCGATGCCGATACGTTGATAAGTGTCGATGAAACGCTCGTCTTCGGTACGTTGTTCGATGTAAACGTCGATCAGCTTCTCGATCACGTCAGGCATGTCGTCCTGGGCAAACGATGGGCCGAGGATCTTGCCCAGGCTGGCGTCGCGGCTACCGCTGCCGCCCAGGGAGACCTGGTAGAACTCCTCGCCTTTCTTGTCCACGCCCAGGATGCCGATGTGGCCGACGTGGTGGTGACCACAGGCGTTCATGCAACCGGAAATGTTCAGGTCCAGCTCGCCGATGTCGAACAGGTAGTCCAGGTCGTCGAAACGACGCTGGATCGACTCGGCGATAGGGATCGACTTGGCGTTGGCCAGGGAGCAGAAATCGCCGCCCGGGCAGCAGATTATGTCGGTCAGCAGGCCGATGTTCGGCGTGGCGAACCCTTGCTCGCGCAACTCGCCCCACAGGGTGAACAACTGGCTCTGTTCAACGTCCGCCAGGATGATGTTCTGTTCGTGGGAGGTGCGCAGTTGACCGAAGCTGTAGCGCTCAGCCAGATCGGCCACGGCGTCCAGCTGCTTGTCGGTGATGTCGCCCGGCGCGACGCCGGTCGGCTTCAGGGACAGGGTCACCGCGACGTAGCCCGGCTTCTTGTGGGCCAGGGTGTTGCGGGTGCGCCAGCGGGCGAAGCCCGGATGTTCTTTGTCGAGCGCGGCCAGCTCGGCGTCCTGGTTGCTCAGGGCCTTGTAGTCCGGGTCGACGAAATGCTTGGCTACGCGATGGACTTCGGCTTCGGTCAGGGTGGTCTGGCCGCCGCGCAGGTGAGCCATTTCGGCCTCGACCTTTTCGGCGAACACTTCTGGCGTAAGGGCCTTGACCAGGATCTTGATCCGCGCCTTGTACTTGTTGTCACGACGGCCGTAGCGGTTGTACACCCGCAGGATGGCGTCGAGGTAGCTCAGCAGGTCCTGCCATGGCAAGAACTCGTTGATGAACGCGCCGACCACCGGCGTACGGCCCAGGCCGCCGCCCACCAGCACACGGAAGCCCAGCTCGCCCGCGGCGTTGTAGACCGTCTCCAGGCCGATGTCGTGGACTTCAATGGCCGCACGGTCCGAGGTCGAGCCATTGATGGCGATCTTGAACTTGCGCGGCAGGTAGGCGAATTCCGGGTGGAAGGTGGTCCACTGGCGAACGATCTCGCACCAGGGGCGCGGGTCGATCAACTCATCGGCCGCGACACCGGCGAACTGGTCGGTGGTGACGTTGCGCAGGCAGTTGCCGCTGGTCTGGATCGCGTGCATCTGCACGGTGGCCAGTTCAGCCAGGATCTGGGGCACATCTTCCAGGGCCGGCCAGTTGTACTGGACGTTCTGGCGGGTACTGATGTGGGCATAGCCTTTGTCGTAGTCGCGGGCAATCTTGGCCAGCATGCGCACCTGACGCGAGGTCAGTTGGCCATAGGGCACCGCTACGCGCAGCATCGGGGCGAAGCGCTGGATATACAGGCCATTCTGCAAACGCAGAGGGCGGAATTCTTCTTCGCTCAGCTCGCCTGCCAGATAGCGTCGGGTCTGATCACGGAACTGCTTGACGCGGTCCTCGATGATCCGCTGATCGTACTCGTCATATACGTACATATAAGTCTCGTTCTCAGGCTTGGGCCGATCAGAAACAGCTGCGTGTTGGCTCGCTGGAATCGGATTCTGCCTCGGCAATTCTGCGCGCACGGCCGCGCACTCCTACAGGAGCCGGTGCAAGATACCTGTTTTGAGTTATGCGCAAAAGTGATGTTTGAGTATATGTAAAGAACCAAATCGACTAATGGGATTGATTATTGCCTAACCCACATTTGTCGTGCGGGCAATCATCGTCTTAACTGTGGTCGAGTCCCTATGCAATCACCTACAAAACCGACAAGAGGCGATGCAATGAGCAATCCGACCAAAGCAAGGAAAAGCGACAGTACTGTTGATGCCTGGGCCATTTTGTTCTTGATTATCCTGGTGGTGGGCACCGCGGTGTTCTGGGTCAGTCACCAATAGAGCGGTGGTGAAAAAACTGTGGGAGCGAGCCTGCTCGCGATAGCGGTGGTTCAGTCAATCATGAAGTGACTGACAAACCGCTATCGCGAGCAGGCTCGCTCCCACAGGGGGGTTATGTGTGTCGTAGACAGATTTACAACCCCGCCAGATGCACCACCAGCTTGACGATGCCAAACAGTGTCAGGGCGAAGATCACCGTGAAGGCGATGCCCAATACCACGAAGTGACTCGGCTTGCCGTGGGTGAAGTCACGGGCGCGATTCTTGCCGCTCTGCACGCCGAAGGCGGCAGCCAGCACACTGTGCACCATCTGCCACAGGGTCGGCGGCTTGTTGTCGATCGGATCGTCCATAAATCCCTCGTCTGCCATGGGTTTGGAACAAGCATAGACAAAAGATCGCAACCTGCGGCAGCCCCTACAGCAATACACAAAACCCTGTAGGAGCCTGCGATCCATTAAGGCTCTTAGTTGTCGTAACCCAAATTCGGCGCCAACCAGCGCTCAGTCACGCTCAAGTCCTGGCCTTTGCGCGCGGTATAGCTCTGGACCTGATCCTTGTCGATCTTGCCCACGGCGAAGTATTGCGCCTGGGGATGGGCGAAATACCAGCCGCTGACGGCTGCCGCCGGGAACATGGCGTAATGCTCGGTGAGGAATACGCCGCTGCGTCCAGCCTTCAGTTCGCTGGCCTCGGGGTCGAGCAGGCGGAACAAGGTGGCCTTTTCGGTGTGATCCGGGCAGGCCGGGTAACCGGGGGCAGGGCGGATGCCGGTGTATTGCTCCTTGATCAGGGCGTCGTTGTCCAGGCTTTCGTCCTTGGCGTAACCCCAATGTTCCTTGCGCACCTGCTGGTGCAGCCATTCGGCGCAGGCCTCGGCCAAGCGGTCGGCCAGGGCCTTGACCATGATCGAGTTGTAGTCGTCGCCGGCTTCCTGGTAGGCCTTGGCGACTTCTTCGGCGCCGATGCCGGCGGTGGTGATGAAGCCGCCCACGTAGTCGGTCACACCGCTGTCCTTGGGCGCGACGAAGTCGGCCAGGGAGAAGTTCGGCTTGCCATCGGTCTTGATGATCTGCTGGCGCAGGTGATGCAGGCGGGCCAGTGGCTTGCCATCCTCGCCATAGACTTCCAGATCGTCGTCATGCACCTGGTTGGCCGGCCAGAAGCCGAACACGGCGCGGGCGCTGATGAGTTTCTCGTCGATGAGCTTGCGCAGCATCGCCCGGGCATCGGCGTACAGGGCAGTAGCCGCTTCCCCGACCACTTCGTCGGTGAGGATGCGCGGGTACTTGCCGGCCAGGTCCCAGGAAATGAAGAACGGTGTCCAGTCGATGTATTCGGCCAGGACGTTGAGGTCAATGTTGTCCAGCACCTTGGCGCCGGTAAAGGTCGGCTTGACCGGCTGGTAGCTGCTCCAGTCGAACTGCGGTTTTTTCGCCACGGCGGCCGGGTAGCTCAGGCGTTCGGTACGGGCGCTGCGGTTGGCGGTGCGCTCGCGAACGTCGATGTACTCCAGGCGGGTTTTCTCGACGAATGCCGGCTTGAGTTCCTTGGACAGCAACTGGGTGGCCACGCCCACGGCGCGCGAGGCGTCGGTGACGTAGATCACCGCGTCGTTGCTGTACTTGGGTTCGATTTTCACTGCCGTGTGGGCCTTGGAGGTCGTGGCGCCACCGATCATCAGGGGCAGGTGGAAATCCTGGCGCTGCATCTCGCGGGCCACATGCACCATCTCGTCCAGGGACGGAGTGATCAGGCCGGACAGCCCGATGATGTCGCACTTCTGCTCCTTGGCCACCTGCAGGATCTTCTCTGCCGGCACCATCACGCCCAGGTCGACCACGTCATAGCCGTTGCAACCGAGCACCACGCCGACGATATTCTTGCCGATGTCGTGGACGTCGCCCTTGACCGTGGCCATGAGAATCTTGCCCTTGGCTTCTGGCTTGTCGCCTTTTTCCGCCTCGATGAATGGAATCAGGTGGGCCACGGCCTGCTTCATCACCCGGGCGGACTTCACCACTTGGGGCAGGAACATTTTGCCGGCGCCGAACAGGTCGCCGACGATGTTCATGCCGGCCATCAACGGGCCTTCGATGACTTCGATCGGCCGGGCGAACGACAGCCGCGATTCCTCGGTGTCTTCGACGATGTGCGTGGTGATGCCCTTGACCAGCGCGTGTTCCAGGCGCTTGTTCACTTCCCAGCCACGCCACTCTTCGGTTTCCGCTTCCTTGACGCTGCCGTCGCCCTTGTACTTGTCGGCGATGGCGAGCAGGGCGTCGGTGCCTTCAGGCGTGCGGTTGAGGATCACGTCTTCCACCGCGTCGCGCAGTTCCACCGGGATCTGGTCGTAGATCTCCAGTTGGCCGGCGTTGACGATGCCCATGGTCAGGCCCGAGCGGATTGCATAGAGCAGGAACACCGAATGAATCGCCTCGCGCACCGGGTTGTTGCCCCGGAACGAGAAGGACACGTTGGACACGCCACCCGAGGTCAGCGCATAAGGCAGTTCGTCGCGGATGTAGGCGCAGGCGTTGATGAAATCCACGGCATAGTTGTTGTGCTCTTCGATACCGGTGGCGACGGCGAAGATGTTCGGGTCAAAGATGATGTCTTCCGGCGGGAAGCCGACTTCATTGACCAGGATGTCGTAGGAGCGCTTGCAGATTTCCTTCTTGCGCGCTTCGGTATCGGCCTGGCCAGCTTCGTCGAAGGCCATCACCACCACGGCGGCGCCGTAGCGTTTGCACAACTTGGCGTGATGGATGAACTGCTCGACGCCTTCCTTCATGCTGATGGAGTTGACGATGCCCTTGCCCTGGATGCACTTGAGGCCCGCTTCGATCACTTCCCACTTGGAGGAGTCGATCATGATCGGCACGCGGGAAATATCCGGTTCGCCGGCAATCAGATTGAGGAAGGTCACCATGGCCTTCTTCGAATCGAGCATGCCCTCGTCCATGTTGATGTCGATCACCTGCGCGCCGGCCTCGACCTGCTGCAGGGCCACTTCCAGGGCTTCGGTGTAGTTGTCTTCGCGGATAAGGCGGGCGAACTTGGCCGAACCGGTGATGTTGGTCCGCTCGCCGACGTTGACGAACAAGGAGCTGCGATCGATGGTGAACGGTTCCAGGCCCGACAGGCGGCAAGCCCGCGGGATCTCTGGAATCTGGCGCGGTGCGTAGCCGGCCACGGCCTTGGTGATGGCTTCGATGTGCGCCGGGGTGGTGCCACAGCAGCCGCCGACGATGTTCAGGAAGCCGCTTTGGGCAAACTCTTCGATGACTTTGGCGGTGTCCACCGGCAGTTCGTCGTATTCACCGAATTCATTGGGCAGACCGGCGTTCGGGTGCGCCGATACGTGGGTGCTGGCCTTGTTCGACAGTTCTTCGAGGTACGGGCGCAGTTCGCTGGCACCGAGGGCGCAGTTCAACCCAACGGAGATCGGCTTGGCGTGGGCGACGGAGTTCCAGAAGGCTTCGGTGGTCTGGCCGGACAGGGTGCGGCCGGACGCGTCGGTGATGGTGCCGGAGATCATGATCGGCAGTTCGACGCCTAATTCCTCATACACCCCTTGCACGGCGAAAATCGCTGCCTTGGCATTGAGCGTGTCGAAAATGGTTTCGATGAGGATCAGGTCGGCGCCGCCTTCGATCAGGCCCTTGGTGGCCTCGGTGTAATTCTCCACCAGCTCGTCGAAGGTCACGTTGCGGTAGCCGGGGTTGTTCACGTCTGGCGACAGCGAGCAGGTGCGGCTGGTCGGGCCCAGCACGCCGGCTACGAAGCGCGGCTTGTCCGGTGTTTCAAGGGTCTTGGCGTCGGCGACCTTGCGGGCCAGGCGCGCGCCTTCCAGGTTCAGCTCGTAGGCCAGGCCCTGCATGCCGTAGTCGGCCTGGGACACCTGGGTGGCGTTGAAGGTGTTGGTTTCCAGAATGTCGGCACCGGCATCCAGGTAGGCCTTCTCGATGGCGCCGATCACATCCGGACGGCTCAGGACCAACAAATCATTGTTGCCCTTGACGTCGCTCGGCCAGTCGGCGAAACGCTTGCCACGATAGTCCTGTTCCTCAAGCTTGTAGCTCTGGATCATCGTGCCCATGCCGCCGTCGAGGATCAGAATGCGTTCCTTGAGGGCCTGCTGGAGAAGATAAAGGCGAGCGCTGCGATCGGACATAGGACTACCTGGAAAAAGACCATTACGAAGGCGGGGATGATAGCAAACCTGTACAGGATTTGATCATGGGTGGCTTTTGCATGAATCCTGCTCATGTTTGCATCGCGATGGCGGCCCGGTAGAATCGCCGGATTATCTCTTAGGACCCGAGACATGCCGTACCGCGTCTTATTCGGCAGTCTGTTGCTGCTGTTGTCTTTTCACTCAGTGGCAAAGGATCCCGCCCCGGCGATTTCCTACACTCGCGATATCCAGCCGATCTTCACGGAAAAATGCGTCGCCTGCCACGCCTGCTATGACTCTGCGTGCCAATTGAACCTGGGCAGTGGCGAAGGCGTGTCCCGGGGCGCGAGCAAGCTGCCAGTCTATGACGGTGAACGACGCCAGGCTGCCGAACCCACCCGTTTGTTCTATGACGCCTCCGGCCAGCGGGCCTGGCAGCGCAAAGGCTTCTATTCCGTGCTGGATGCTCAAGGCAGTCAGGCCGCGCTGATGGCGCAGATGCTCGAACTGGGCCACAACACACCGTTGCAGCCCAACGCCAAGCTGCCCCAGGACATCGTGCTTGGGCTTGAGCGTGACAACAGCTGCCCGATGCCGGGGCAATTCGACGAGTACGCCGCCGCGCATCCCAAGGAAGGCATGCCTCTGGCGGTCACTGGCCTGACCGACCAGCAATATCAGACCTTGCAGCGCTGGCTGGCCGCGGGTGCACCCATCGATCAGCAAGCGCTGGCGCCGAGCGCCGCCGAAGCGTTGCAGGTGGTGCAGTGGGAAAACCTGCTCAACGCCCCCGGCGCCCGGGAAAGCCTAGTGGGCCGGTGGTTGTTTGAGCACTGGTTTCTGGCGCACATCTATTTCAAGGATGGCGAGCCGGGGCATTTCTTCCAGTGGGTACGTTCGCGCACGCCTACCGGCCAGCCAATCGATCTGATCAACACCCGCCGCCCGAACGATGACCCAGGCACCCGTGTGTATTACCGGCTCTGGCCGGTACAAGGGGTGATCGTGCACAAGACCCACATCACCTACGGGTTGAGCGCGGCGAAAATGGCGCGGATCAAGAGCCTGTTCTACAGCGGCAGATGGCAGGTCACTGCGTTGCCAGGGTACGGCCCGGAGCGCCGGGCCAACCCGTTTTCCACCTTCGAGGCGATCCCGGCCCAGGCCCGCTATCAGTTCATGCTCGATAACGCCGAGTATTTCGTGCGCACATTTATCCGCGGCCCGGTTTGCCGGGGCCAGATCGCCACGGACGTGATTCGCGACAACTTCTGGGCGTTGTTCCAGGCCCCGGAACATGATCTGTACATCACCGACCCCAATTACCGCGGCCAGGCCACGCCGTTGCTGGCGATGCCGGGGCAGAATGACGACGTGGGCAGTGTTCTGAGCCTGTGGCTGGACTACCGGGACAAGCGCAACGAGTACGAAGCCTTGCGTCGCGACAACTACGCCGACCTGCCTGCGCCCAGTTGGTCGACGCTGTGGGCCGGCAACGACAATGCCTTGCTGAGCATTTTCCGGCATTTCGACAGTGCTTCGGTCACCAAGGGCCTGATTGGCGAGGTGCCACAGACGATGTGGCTGTTCGACTTTCCATTGCTGGAGCGCACTTATTATCAGTTGGCGGTGAACTTCGACGTGTTCGGCAACGTGTCCCACCAGGCCCAGACGCGACTGTATTTCGACCTGATTCGCAACGGTGCGGAGCAGAACTTCCTGCGCCTGATGCCAGCCGATTCCCGCGAGGACTACCTCAACGATTGGTATCAGTCGGGCGGAAAATTCAAGATGTGGCTCGATTACGAGGCTATCGACGACGATAAACCCACCGCTCTCAAGCTTGACGAAGATGATCCCAAGCGCGATTTCGTCCAGCAATTGCTGGTTCGTTATGGCGACTTGAACGCGCGGCCCGATCCGATCAACCGGTGTAATGGCGCCTATTGCTCGCGTCCGAACATTGATCCGGCCTTACAGAACGCCGAACAGGCCCTCAGTCGCCTGGCTTCCAGACCGGCGGCGGGCCTGAGCGTCATCAACCAGTTGCCGGAAGCGACCATGCTGCGCGTCGAAACCGTCAGCGGTCGCCGTGAGGTCTACAGTCTGCTGCGCAACCGCGCTCACAGTAACGTGGCATTTTTGCTCGGCGAGGCGCTGCGATACCAGCCGGGGCTGGACACCTTGACGGTCTTTCCGGGTGTGCTGAGCAGCTATCCGAACTTCATCTTCAACATCCCCGCCGAGCAAGTGCCGGCCTTTGTCGACGCCATGGAGGGCGCCCGGGACGGGCAGGCGTTCGAGCGAATTGTCGAGCGCTGGGGCATTCGGCGCAGTCACCCGCAGTTCTGGCAGTACTTCCATGACCTGAGCCACTACCTGCAGGAGACGGAGCCGCTGGAAAGTGGGGTGCTGGACATGAATCGCTACCAGAACCTCTGACCAGGATATCCGGGCGCTTTCCTGACAAAAATACTAGGACTTTGTCCGGCGCGATGATTGGCGTAAACTGCCGACAAGCCTGCGAGGAGTTTCCATGACCGCCATTACCATTACCGATGCCGCCCACGATTACCTGGCCGACCTGCTGTCCAAGCAGAACACCCCAGGTATCGGGATCCGCATCTTCATCACCCAGCCCGGCACCCAGTACGCTGAAACCTGCATTGCCTACTGCAAGCCGGGGGAAGAGAAACCTGAAGACACCGCGCTGGGGCTCAAGAGCTTCACCGCGTACATCGACTCGTTCAGCGAAGCGTTCCTGGACGACGCGGTGGTCGACTATGCCACCGACCGCATGGGCGGCCAGTTGACCATCAAGGCGCCGAACGCCAAGGTGCCGATGGTCAATGCCGACAGCCCGGTCAACGAGCGCATCAATTATTACCTGCAAACCGAAATCAACCCGGGGCTGGCCAGCCACGGCGGCCAGGTATCGCTGATCGACGTGGTGGAAGACGGCATCGCCGTGCTCCAGTTCGGCGGCGGTTGCCAGGGCTGCGGCCAGGCCGACGTGACCTTGAAGGAAGGCATCGAGCGCACCTTGCTCGAGCGTATCCCGGAGCTCAAGGGCGTGCGCGACGTGACCGACCACACGCAGAAAGAAAACGCCTACTACTGATAGGTGTTCGCTGCGGATAGAAAAAACGGCGCCCGTGAGCGCCGTTTTTTTTGGGCGGATCCGACATCCGCGCAAGCTGATCCACCGCTTTCGCGAGCAAGCCCGCTCCCACATTGGGGCGGCGGTGATGTTCGATTTTTTAATCGCCGCAAATCCCTGTGGGAGCAAGCTCGCTCTTAAAGTTGTGTTTTCAGGGTCTGTAGAGATGCGCGTGCCCGGCGCGGTAGAGCGACGACTCACTGAACACATCATTACCCAGCACGCGTCCCACCAGGATCAGCGCCGTGCGTCGAAAGCCCTTGGCCTGGACCTTTTCGGCAATGTCAGCCAGCGTACCCACCACCCAATCCTGATCCGGCCATGTCGCCCGGTGAATCACGGCAATCGGGCAATCCGCGCCGTAGTGGGGCAGCAGTTCGCTGACGATTTTTTCCAGATGATTGACGCCCAAGTGAATCGCCATGCTCGCCCCGTGCTGCGCCAGGCTGCCCAGTTCTTCGCCGGCGGGCATCGCGGTTTTGTCTGCGTAGCGGGTGAGGATCAGGCTTTGGGACACGTCCGGCAAAGTCAGTTCGGCGCCCAGCAGGGCGGCGCAGGCGGAGGTCGCGGTCACGCCGGGGATGATCTCGAACGGGATGTCCAGTTCCCGCAGGCACCGAATCTGCTCGCCAATGGCGCCATACAGGCTCGGGTCGCCGGAGTGCACCCTGGCCACGTCCTGGCCCTTGAAGTGAGCGGCCTTGATCAGCTCGATAATCTGCTCCAGATGCAGTTCGGCGCTGTTGACCACCTGTTCGGCGCTGTGGCCTTCCAGCACGGCTGTGGGCACCAGGGAGCCGGCGTAGATGATCAGCGCGCAGCTGCGGATCAGTCGCTGACCTTTGACAGTGATCAGTTCCGGGTCGCCAGGGCCGGCGCCAATGAAATATACGGTCATGACCGGTTCCTAAAGGTGAGTCGGCGACCCTTTGAATGAAGATCGCTCATGATCCAGGGCGCGAATTATCGGGTTTTACGACGTCACCGCCAATGCCAGTGTGGCGCTTGGGGTCTTTTGGCGAGGAATCAACAGCGTCGCAGGTGTCGCGCCCAACCGGTCGGCCAGGGCCAGGGCAGCGCTTTCGGCGATGCCATAGCAACCGGTGCGTTCAAAAGCGATCTCGGAGCGGTGACTGAGCCGCTGCTGGTAGCTGGACAATTGCTCGGCATTGAAACAGGTCAGCGGCAACTCCAGTTGCTCGGCCAGCTCCAGCAGGCCCGGCTCGTCACGCTTGAGGTCGATACTGGCCAAGGCGCGAACCTCAGAGAGCTCGATGCCGTGTGCCCGCAAAGTCTGATCAAGCAGTTCTCGCAGCGTGCTGGCCGGGCAGCCGCGTTGACAGCCCAGGCCGACCACCAGGATCGGCCCGGTGCTCATGCGTCGTGCTGAGCCTGGTCGCCACGCCGGAACAACCATGCGCTGACCAGGCCCAAGGCCAGCCAGAACGCAACGTTGGTCACTTGCGAGGCGAGCTTGAACTGGCTTTCAAGTGCTTCGGGCGCCAGCATCGAGTGGACCTCAGGCTGCGGCGCACCGATGACATGGGGCACCAGCAAGGTCGCCACGCCCAACAGTTTGAGCAACCAATGCCTGCCGAAGACAATCAGGGCGATACCTACCGCAGTGGAGGCTGCCGTGCCGATCCACCACATCTGCCGCTGGGCCAGATCGGCCGCCGCCGTGCCGGGCAGCTCCGGTGGCAGGCCGAGGGTGGGGGCCAGGACAAACGTGGCATAACCGGCCAAACCCCAAAGCAATCCCTGGGACGTGCGAGTCGGCGCCCGCAGGGTGTACAAGCCCGCCAACATCAGGGCGAAACCCACCGCGACCACCAGATTGCCGCCGGTGGTGGAGAGCAGTCGTTGCCAACCGTCTTCCGGCTCCCACGCTTGGGCATCATGGGAGTGAACGGCCCCAGCGGCGTGCTCATGGTGCTCGGTAGCCGGTGCGCTTTCGTAGGTTTCGGCCTGCAGAATCAGCGGCGATACCCAGAAACTCTGGAGGAGGGTTAGCAGCAGGGCGGCCAGCAACCCGCTGAAACCGGCGGTTTGCGCGATACGCTTGATCATGTCGTCAGGTCTCAATGGCACGGGAATGCGGCGCTGTGGCGGGTGTCGTGGGCCGCGTTGTGCACCGCTTCGATGTGGGAGAAACCGGCGAAATAGACCAGGCCTGCACCGAGGATCGAGGCGAAAATCGCCGCGCTCAGGCGCTGGCTCAGGGTCGTGGAGCTGCTGGCGGTACGGGCGGTGCTGCTGATGGTCGACATGGCGCTTCCCTATGGTCTCTTGTCATCGGGTGAAGCGAGCGCAATGAAACCCCGGGCGCAGGCCCGCCAAGGTTCGAACAGCGCCCGCCCACCGCGGGTTTGTTGATGCATGAGTCATGGGCCGGTCTCCGGGCTCGCGAGGGGCAGGGCTTGTGCCTGGCCGACAAGCGTCACCTTCCCATGCCGTGAGGCACAGTGGATCTGACGCTTCTCTCGCTTACCGTTGCGGGGGCAGCACCGGACTGACGTGGCCTTGAAGTAAAGCACACGATTCACCGGTTTCCCGTTTCACCCTGTGAAGGGCACCCGTAACTAGGCGCACAGGAGAGCATGGGCGGGGGCGGGGCGTCAATTGGCTGATACCCGTTGCGCCCATCGCGAGCYGGCTCGCTCCCACAGTTGAGCTTTGTTGAACATGAATTTTGTGATCGGCGAGATTTACTGTGGGAGCGAGCCTGCTCGCGATAGGGCCCGCAAGACACCACAGAACTCACCTGCGGACATTGACCCGCCCCCACACCCTGCGTAGCCTTGCGCCTTCGAGGTTCTTCGGCATTGGCCGAAGCTAAGAAGGGAACGCGGTCCAAGCCGCGGCTGCCCCCGCAACTGTGAACGGTGATGTTTCTGCAAGGCCACTGTGCATGCTCTTGACCAAGGGTGCACGGGAAGGCGCAGTAACTGCCAGTCGAATGACTGGCCCGCCGTCAGCCAGGAGACCTGCCTCGACACAGATTCTCACTACAACCGGGCGGGGTGATCCGGTGGCGAAATCTTCCGCGTGCGCCCATGCGTGCGGGTTGTCGTCCCGTTTGCCCGCCACCTTGCCAAAGGGCATCCGATGAAAACACTGGCCAAACTCCCTGTCACCATCGTCACCGGCTTCCTCGGCTCGGGTAAAACCACCTTGCTGCGGCACATGCTCGACAACGCCCAGGGCCGCCGCATCGCCGTGATCGTCAATGAGTTCGGCGAGCTGGGTATCGACGGCGAGATCCTCAAGCAGTGCTCGATCGGCTGCACCGAAGAAGAAGCCAACGGTCGCGTCTATGAACTGGCCAACGGTTGCCTGTGCTGCACCGTGCAGGAAGAGTTTTTCCCGGTGATGCGCGAGTTGGTGGCGCGGCGCGGTGACCTCGATCACATCCTTATCGAAACCTCCGGCCTCGCCCTGCCCAAACCGCTGGTCCAGGCTTTCCAGTGGCCGGAAATCCGCAGCGCCTGCACCGTCGATGCGGTCATCACCGTGGTCGACAGCCCGGCCGTGGCCGCCGGCACGTTCGCCGCGTTCCCGGACCAGGTCGACGCCCAGCGCAAACTTGACCCCAACCTGGACCACGAATCACCGCTGCACGAGCTGTTCGCCGATCAACTGGCGAGCGCCGACCTGGTGATCCTCAACAAAGCCGACCTGATCAGCCCTGAAGACCTGGCCAAGGTGCGCCTGGAAGTGGCCGAAGAACTGCCGCCGGCGGTCAAGGTCATCGAAGCCAGCAGCGGCCGCTTGCCTTTGGAAGTGTTGATCGGCCTGGGCGCCGGCTCCGAGGAGCACATCGATAGCCGCCACAGCCATCACGATCATCACCATGACGGCGACGATGATGATCATGATCATGACGCGTTCGACTCCATTTCCATCGAACTGCCCCAGGCCGACGAAAGCCTGCTGCTGGACGCGCTGACCCAGTTGGTGGTCCAGCACGGCGTGCTACGGGTCAAGGGGTTCGCGGCCATTCCTGGCAAGCCGATGCGTTTGCTGATCCAGGGCGTGGGCACGCGCTTCGACAAACATTTCGACCGGCAGTGGGGCGCCGATGAAGCGCGGGTGACCCGTCTGGTGCTGATCGGCCAGGCGCTGGATGCCGGGCTGCTCGAAGCGCAATTGCGCGCCGCCCTCAGCGTCTAAGCCATGCACCTGCTCAGGACCCAGCCCGGCGGTTTCGTGTCGGACGACAACATTGCCGATCTCGGACAAACCCCCGCCGAGCTGGTGATCCTGTGCAGCGGCGACTCCAGCCTGGCGCTGCTGGCCGAAGCGGCGCGGCAGTTGCCGGACGACTATCCGCAGTTTCGCCTCGCCAACCCGATGCAGGTGCAAAACCACGCCTCGGTGGATCTGTATTTCGACGACGTGTTGCGTCACGCCAAGGTCATCCTGCTTTCCCTGCATGGCGGCATCGGTTATTGGCGCTACGGCATTGAACGTCTTATGGAACTGGCCGAGCGCGGGGTGAAGCTGATCCTGGTGCCGGGGGACGATCGACCCGACCCGGAACTCAGCGACCTGAGCAACGTGCCCAATGAGGATCGGGACCGGCTCTGGCAGTTCCTGCGCCAAGGCGGTTTGGGCAATGCCCTGGACCTGTTCCATAACCTGGCCAGCCAATGGTTCGGTCGCGACTATCCTTGGGGCGAACCGCAAACCCTGCCGCGCACGGCGATCTACCATCCGGAACGAACCAACGCCAGCCTGAGTGATTGGCAAAGCGACTGGCGGGCCGGGCAGCCGGTGGCGGCGGTGCTGTTTTATCGCTCCCACCTGCAAGCAGCGAACACGGCGTTCATCGACGTGTTTTGCCAGCGTCTGCAAGCGGCGGGGCTCAATCCCTTGCCCATTGCCGTGGCGAGCCTCAAGGAGCCTGCTTGCCTGGCCTTGGTTGAAGACTGGCTGGATGAGGTGGCGGCGGGGGTGATCCTCAACACCACCGGTTTCGCCCAATCGAGCCCCGAAGCGCCGCACTTGCGACCGTTTCGCCGCAATATCCCAGTGATCCAGGCGATCTGCGCCCAGGACAACGAGCCTGGCTGGCGCGCCAGTGAGCAGGGTCTGGGCCCGCGGGACCTGGCGATGCACATTGCCCTGCCAGAACTGGACGGGCGGATCATCAGTCGCCCCATCAGTTTCAAGGACCTGGCCTGGCGCAGCGAGCGCAGCCAGAGCGATGTGGTCTGCTACCGGGCCGTGCCCGAGCGCATGGATTTTGTCGCTGAGCTGGCGTGGCGCTGGACTACCCTGGCGTGCCTGCCTAACTCGCAAAAGCGCGTGGCGCTGATCCTCGCCAACTACCCGACCCGGGATGGGCGCATCGGTAACGGCGTCGGCCTGGACACCCCGGCGGCGGCAGTGAATATCCTGCGGGCCTTGCAGGCCGAGGGCTATCCGCTGCCGGCTGAACTGCCTGCGAGCGGCACCGCGCTGATCCAGCAGTTGCTCGGCGGGGTAAGCAACGACCTGGACAGTCTTGACCAACGGCCCTGTCACCAGAGCCTGGCGCTGGATGCTTACCGGGCCATGTTCGACGCATTGCCCGAGGCCAATCGCCAGGCGGTGCTGGAGCGCTGGGGCGCGCCCGAACAGGACCCGATGTTCCGCGATGGCCGGTTGATGATCGCGGGTGTGCGCCTGGGCCTGACGTTCGTCGGCATCCAGCCGGCTCGAGGCTATCAGGTCGATCCGAGCGCCGTGTACCACGACCCGGACCTGGTGCCGCCCCATGGCTACCTGGCGTTTTATTTCTGGCTGCGCAACACCTACGGGGTTCACGCGCTGATTCATGTCGGCAAGCACGGCAATCTCGAATGGTTGCCGGGCAAGGGCGTCGGGCTGTCGGAAAACTGCTGGCCGGATGCGCTGCTGGGACCGTTGCCGAACATCTATCCGTTCATCGTCAATGACCCGGGCGAGGGCGCCCAGGCCAAGCGTCGCACCCAGGCCGTGATTATCGATCACTTGATGCCGCCGCTGACCCGGGCCGAAACCTATGGGCCGCTGCGTAACCTCGAGCTGTTGGCTGACGAATACTACGAAGCGCAACTGCTCGACCCACGCCGCGCCCGGGAACTGCAGCGAGACATACTGAATCTGGTGCGCGAAACCCACATCGACCGCGAGTTGCAACTGGACGGCGACGCTGACGTGGCAATCTGGCTGCCGCGCCTGGACACTTACCTGTGCGATCTGAAGGAGTCGCAGATCCGTGACGGCCTGCACATTTTTGGCGAGTCGCCCACACAACGGTTGCGCATCGACACCTTGCTGGCGTTGCTGCGCATTCCCCGGGGGGATGGCAAGGGCGCGCAGTCGAGTTTGCTGCGGGCGCTGGCCAAGGCCTTTGCACTGGGTTTCGACCCGCTGGATTGTGCGCTGGCCGAACCCTGGACCGGCGCTTGTCCCGAAGCCTTGCGTCGGCTCAGCGACGAACCTTGGCGGACCGCTGGCGATACTCGTGAACGTTTGGAATTGTTCGCCGGGCAATTGATCGAGCAGGCCCTGGAGGGCGGGGTCGCGCAACTTGAGGCGCCGGGTTGGGAAACGGTGAACAGCGTTATTGAAAACCTGCGCGGCGTCGTGGCTCCGCGTCTGGACGCTTGCGGCCCGGCGGAAATGCGCGGTTTGCTCGATGCCTTGAGCGGGCGTTTCGTGCCGGCCGGCCCCAGCGGTGCGCCCAGTCGCGGGCGCCTGGATGTGCTGCCCACCGGGCGCAACTTCTTCTCGGTGGACGTGCGCAACCTGCCGACTACCACAGCGTGGCGCATCGGTTTTCAGTCGGCGTCCCTGATCCTTGAGCGGCACTTGCAGGACCACGGCGATCACCTGCGTCAATTGGGGCTTTCGGTGTGGGGCACCGCCACCATGCGCACCGGCGGTGACGACATTGCCCAGGCCATGGCGTTGATGGGCGTGCGTCCGGTGTGGGCCACGGGCAGCCAACGAGTCGACGATTTCGAGATCCTGCCGTTGAGTCTGCTGGACCGGCCTCGGGTCGATGTCACGCTGCGGGTCTCCGGGTTCTTCCGGGACGCCTTTGCCAATCTGATCCGCCTGTTCGATGCAGCGGTGCAGGCCGTCGCCGCCCTCGACGAACCGGACGACATGAACCCCTTGGCGGCGAAGGTGCGCAGCGAGCGCCAGGCTCTGTTGGAATCGGGCCTTGAACCCGAGGTCGCGGCCCGTCAGGCCGGGTGGCGGATCTTCGGCGCCAAGCCCGGCGCCTACGGCGCGGGTGTGCAGGGTGCCATCGACGGCCGCCTGTGGCAGAGCCGCGAAGACCTGGCGCAGGTCTACCTGAATTGGGGTGGCTACGCCTACGGCGCCGGCGATGAAGGCACTGCCGCCCGGGAGCAGTTCTCCCGGCGCCTTAGCCAGGTGCAGGCGGTGTTGCAGAACCAGGACAACCGCGAACACGACCTGCTCGATTCCAACGATTACTACCAATTCCAGGGCGGCATGCTGGCGGCGGTGGAGACCCTTGGCGGCGCAACGGCGGCCAGTTACCACGGCGATCACAGCCAGCCGGACTTGCCCAAAATCCGCACGTTGAAAGAAGAGCTCAACCGCGTCATTCGTTCCCGGGCGGCCAATCCGAAGTGGATCGACGGGATCAAGCGCCACGGCTATAAAGGTGCGTTTGAACTGGCGGCGACGGTGGACAACCTGTTCGCCTTCGACGCCACCACGCAGTTGATCGACGATCACCAGTACGCCTTGCTGGCCGAGGCTTATCTGCTCGACCCGGACACTCGCGATTTCGTCCGCCAGCACAACCCCGATGCCTTGCGCGACATGACCGAGCGCATGCTCGAAGCGCAGCAGCGCGGAATGTGGCAGGAGCCCGGGGAGTATCGAGAGGCGCTGGAGAACTTGTTGTTGGACATAGAAGAAGACAGCTGACTTGCCCATTCGACGGGCTATACACAACCCCTGTGATGGGTTGACCTGTGGTGAGGGGGTTTATCCCCGCTGGGCTGCGAAGCGACCCTCTTGTCCACATTGGGAGGCCTGCTTTGCAGTCCAACGGGGATAAATCCCCTCGCCACAAGTACTCTGTTCACATCGACGTTACCGACCACCTTTGAGAGTTCAACATGACCGACACCCCTCATTTCCCGCTCTGCGCCGTGGTCGGGGCCGATGACCTGAAACTGGCCCTGTGCCTGGCTGCGATCGATCCGAAAATCGGCGGTGTGCTCATCGAAGGCCCACGGGGCATGGCGAAGTCTACGCTGGCCCGGGGGCTGGCGGACCTGTTGGCCAGCGGTCAGTTCGTCACCTTGCCTTTGGGCGCCACTGAAGAGCGGCTGGTGGGCACCCTGGATCTGGACGCGGCCCTGGGGGAGGGGCGCGCGCAGTTCTCTCCCGGCGTTTTGGCCAAGGCCGACGCCGGGGTGTTGTATGTCGATGAAGTGAACCTGCTGCCCGACCACCTGGTGGACCTGTTGCTGGACGTGGCCGCCAGCGGCACCAACCTGATCGAGCGTGACGGCATCTCACACCGGCATTCGGCGCGTTTTGTATTGATCGGCACCATGAACCCGGAAGAGGGTGAATTGCGTCCGCAGTTGCTCGACCGTTTCGGCCTGAACGTGGCGCTGGACGGCCACACCGCACCGCTTGAGCGCGGGCAGATTATTCGTCGGCGGCTGGATTTCGACAGTGATCCGGCGGCGTTCTGCGCGGAATGGGAACCGACCCAGCGGCAGTTGCGCGAACGCTGCCAACAGGCTCGCGACCGGTTGATGCAGATTCCTCTGGATGACCAGGCGCTGGCGCAGATCACCGAGCGTTGTTTTGCCGCTGGGGTCGATGGCTTGCGCGCGGACCTGGTCTGGCTGCGGGCCGCCCGCGCCCATGCTGCGTGGCGCGGGGCGGATGCCATTGCCGTTGAGGACATTGATGCGGTCGCCGAGTTTGCATTGCGTCATCGCAGGCGCGAGCCTTCGGCCCCTGCGCCGTCCCAGGCGCCGCCAGCCACCGCCGATCAAACCGCCAGGCCTGACGAAGGCCAGGGCCAGTGGGGTGACCTGCCGGCCCGGGCATTGCCCATCGGCACTCGGCGTGACGTGCCGAGCTGGCCAAAAAAGCCCTAGGCATTCGCCCCCGTTCGCCCGCGGGGGTGAATGCCAGACCCCGTGCGGGACGGTTGGACCAGGGGCGCCAGGGCCGCAGCAAAGCGGCGGCCAGCGGGGCGGTGAACTGGCCAGGCACCTTGCTCGCTGGCCGTCCACGCCTGCGTGAAGACCTGCGTTTTCAGCAACGCCATCGTTCGCCCCATGAACTGTGGCTGGTCATCGTCGACGCCTCGGCCTCGACTCGTCGTCATCAAGCCTTGAGCGATGGCAAAGGCCTGCTGGCGCAACTGTTCGATGACGCCTACCGCCAGCGCGCCCGGCTGGCCTTGCTGACGGCCAGCGGCAGCGCACCAGCCTGGCAGGTGCAAGGGCTCAAGGCGTCGGCGGGGCTACGGGACTGGCTCGACGGCCTGGGCGCCGGCGGCGGCACGCCGTTGCTGGCGGCGCTGAACGAGGCCGGACGCTGGTTGACGGCCCGGCGCAAGCGCTACCCGACCGAGCAACAGCGGGTGTTGCTGATGACCGACGGGCGAGTCAAACAGCAGCTGACACTGCCGCCCCTTGATTGCCCAAGCCTGTTGATCGACATCGAACGCGGACCGATTCGCCTGGGCCGGGCCCGGCAATTGGCGGGGCAGTTGGGGGCGCAGTATCGGCATATTGATGAAGGACTACCGGGCTCGGATGTTCGCTGACTGACATGGCCTTATCGCGAGCAGGCTCGCTCCCACATTTAACACTCGATCGATGAATCCCCTGTGGGAGCGAGCCTGCTCGCGATAGCATCGCCCCGGTGTCAGATCCGCACGCTCAATAAGCATCGCTGTTCTATGCTCAGCCAGACCTCACAGGAGTGAACCATGCGCGTACTCGTCACCAACGCCCAGGACGATTTTCGGGTCAAGGCCTACGCTGGCACCAACGGTGTATTGCTCGCCATGGACCTGGCCGAACCCCGGCGCAAGGGCTTGCTCGGCTTTGCCATCGAGAAGCAGCACGGCGCCAAGCCCTGGCTGTTCCTGTTCAACAGCCTGACCTTCCCCGACAAGGTGCATACGTTCCCGCAATTTCGCGCTACGCCGAGCGATAAAGCACCGTTGCAGAAATTTCGCTGGGCCGACTACGCCATCAACCCAGGCGTGGCAATTCACTACCGTGTGCACCTGGCCTATGGCAGCCCTGACGCGCCGCAACTGGGGGAATCACTTGAGGTGTCAGTGACCAGTGACGATGGTCAGCCAAGCAACCAGGGGGTCATCTTCAATCGTGCCGTGGCCGCGAGCCAGGCCTTCCAGCGCAAATTTCCCGAGCTGGATGCGCTGATCGACGCCAACAAAAATCTGTCCATCGATGCTTGGCCCGACGCGCCGCGCCGCTGGCTGGAAAACGGTTTGCTGGGGCGCTTGACCGGTTTTATCGACCGGGCCCTGAACGCCAGTTGGGCCCTGGACGTCGCCATCTATGAATATGAACTGCCGGTGATCGTCGAGGCTGTGAACGCCGCTTTCGCACGGGGGGCGCGGGTACGGGTGCTGTACCACGCTGAGCCGGGAGACGACGGCACATTGCGCAACGAAGCCAGTCTGGCAGCGCTGCCGGCGGCCAACAAGCGCGGGCGCGTCACGCACAATATTTTCCACGACAAGTTCATCGTGCTGAGCAAGGTCGACGACACCGGTTCATTTCACCCCGAGGCCGTGCTGTGCGGCAGCACCAATTTCACTGCCAACGGCGTCTACCGCCAGGCCAACGTTATTCATGTGCTGGACGACGCGCGGGTCAGCAACAGCTATCGCCAGGTGTTCGAGCAGATCTGGGCCGCACCCGAGGACGTCGGGGCCACGCGGCAGTGGATCAACCGGAACAACCCCATGGTCCCCGAGGAGCCATTGTTCACCGGGTTCTCGCCGCGTACGGGAGAGGGCGACCTGGATCGTTTCGTCGATATCATCAATGGCGCTCGCAAGGACCTGCTGTTCGTCACGGCCTTCGCCTTGCCCGACCGGATCCTCGATGCCTTGCTCGGTCAACCCAACGACGACGTGCTGCGTTACGGCCTGCAGAACACCACCAGCCGCATCACTGGCTTTCATGCCGACCGCACCGCCGAATTCGCCGCCACCGCGCTGCTCAATACCGGCCTGGAGGGCTGGCTCAGGGAAAACATGAAAGGCCAGAAAGGCAATCTGCTGGTGCACACCAAAGCCGTCGTCACCGACTTCACCAGCGACACGCCGACCATCATCAGCGGCAGCCACAACCTGAGTGCCGCGGCCAGCAGCGGCAACGACGAGAACTACCTGATCATTCAGGGCGACACCGACCTGGCCGACCGCTACGGGCTTGAGCTGCTGCGCTTCTATGAGCATTACCGCTTTCGCTATTTCGCGAAAAAACTGGCGCTCAAGCAGGTCAAGCCGCTGGCGGTGGATGACAGCTGGACGGACGATTATTACCGCGACGGGGATTTGCGGATGTTGTCCAGAGTGAGGTTTTGCGGACGCTGAACTGTGGTAAGAGGTGTTTTAGAGTGCTATTTTTAGCGCCATTAAGAGTGCTCAAGGACTCACCTCATGACACATATTGTGCTTTCTCAAGTTGTAGCCAGCATTTCCGAACTCAAGAAAAATCCGATGGGCACTGTTGCTGCCGGTGGAGGATTATCCGTAGCAATCCTCAACCGCAATGAGCCGGCATTTTATTGCGTCCCCGCTCGAGAATATGAAGCCATGATGGATCGGCTTGAAGATCTGGAGCTGGTTGCTCTTTGCCGCGAGCGTGAAAATGATCCAACGATAAAGGTTTCTCTTGATGACCTATGAGTTGGAATTTTCTGATAAAGCCTGGAAGGAATGGCAAAAACTGGGTGCAACACTCAAAGAGCAATTCAAGAAAAAGCTCGAGGAGCGACTGGTGAATCCGCATGTCCAGGCAGACCGTCTGCATGGGCTGGGCAACGCCTATAAAATCAAGTTACGTAGCGCCGGCTATCGATTGGTTTACCGAGTGGTAGATGATTTGCTAGTTGTTACAGTGATTGCGGTTGGTAAGCGCGAGCGCGGTCAGGTTTATGACGAGGCGGCCAAGCGGTAGGCGCCCGGCTTTCCTCGCCGCAACCTTTGGAGTCCCCGTGCCCGAGAGACCAGGCACAAGGTTCGCAGTTGCTCGTGCAACCAGTGCAAGTCACGGCGAGGCGAACGACGCGGCCGTCTGGGTTTGGTTCGGCCGATGTGTTCGGCAAAGTTCTGGGTCAGCGAGGCCTGATCACCGACGCCCTTGAGCTTGCGGCGTAACTTCCCATTTTTATAAAACAGCACCGTGGGTGTCCCGGTAACGTCCGGGTGTCGGGGCGATTCGCTGGTACTCAATTTGTAGATCACCGCCCGATCCTTGAATGTCTCGGCAACGCTGCAAAACAGCGGCTCGGCCCAGCTACAGGCGTAGCAGTAGGGGTGGCCGAAATAGAAGACTACCGGGCGCCAGGTCTTGAGAGCCGTGCGGTAGTCCTTCGATGAGGCGATGTGGGTGATGAACGAACTCATGGCGGGTTTCCCTTCATCGATAGGGTGTTTGCAACCATAAGCAACACGGCCGGGCATCGCTACTGTCAGAGTTGACAGTTGAACGGCTCCCTTTTGGTGCGCAAAAGCCTCGCTTGCTCCCTGTCTGGGGCCTTGCTACCCGAGGCTGTAGCCAACAGTAGCAGTCCCTGCGCAGATGCCCGCGTTCCTATTGAAACGTCTGGGCGTGCCATCCTTTTGATTTCATTGGTTTTCCATTTTCCTTATCCATACACCGCATGCCTGTGGCACACTTTCTGCTGTCTATTCCGTTGTTACATACTAAGTTCCGGTATAGCGGAATAAACTGACTCAGGAGTGCTTGCCATGCATCGCCGACCTTCCTTGTTCAAAGCGTGTGTTTTTATCTTCGCGGCCACGACGGCTGCCATGGGTGTCGCTCAGGCGGCGGACAGCAAGCTCGATAGCGTGCTGCAGCGCGGGAAATTGATCGTGGGCACGGGCAGCACCAATGCGCCGTGGCACTTCCAGGGAGCGGATGGCAAGTTGCAGGGTTTTGATATCGACATCGCACGAATGGTGGCCAAGGGTCTGTTCAATGACCCGGAGAAAGTCGAGTTTGTGGTGCAGTCGTCCGATGCACGCATTCCGAACCTGTTGACCGACAAGGTCGACATGAGCTGCCAGTTCATCACCGTCACCGCCAGTCGTGCCCAGCAAGTGGCGTTCACCCTGCCGTATTACCGCGAAGGCGTGGGCCTGCTGCTGCCGGCCAACAGCAAGTACAAGGAAATCGAAGACCTCAAGGCCGCCGGCGATGACGTCACCGTGGCTGTGCTGCAGAACGTCTACGCCGAGGAATTGGTGCACCAGGCGCTGCCCAAGGCCAAGGTCGACCAGTACGACAGTGTTGATCTGATGTATCAGGCGGTGAACTCCGGCCGTGCCGATGCCGCTGCCACCGACCAGTCTTCGGTCAAGTACCTGATGGTGCAGAACCCTGGTCGCTACCGCAGCCCGGCCTACGCCTGGAGCCCGCAAACTTATGCCTGCGCGGTCAAGCGCGGCGACCAGGACTGGCTGAACTTCGTCAACACCACCCTGCATGAAGCCATGACCGGCGTGGAATTCCCCACCTATGCGGCATCGTTCAAGCAATGGTTCGGCGTCGAGTTGCCGTCGCCGGCCATCGGTTTCCCCGTCGAATTCAAATGATCCCGTGAGCCCGGGGCGCCCTTGAGGGCGCCCCGTTGAAGGTACTGCCGACCATGAATTATCAGTTGAACTTTGCCGCCGTCTGGCGCGATTTCGACACCTTGCTGGCGGGGCTCGGCCTGGGGCTTTCCCTGGCGCTGGTGTCGATCGCCATCGGTTGCGTGATCGGCCTGCTGATGGCGTTCGCGCTGCTGAGCAAGCACCGCGTGTTGCGGGTGCTGGCCTCGGTGTATGTCACGGTGATCCGCAATACGCCGATCCTGGTGCTGATCCTGCTGATCTACTTCGCCTTGCCAAGCCTAGGTATTCGCCTGGACAAAATTCCCTCGTTCGTCATCACGCTCTCGCTGTACGCCGGGGCCTACCTGACCGAAGTGTTCCGCGGCGGGCTGCTGAGCATTCACAAGGGCCAGCGTGAAGCGGGGCTGGCCATCGGTTTGGGCGAGTGGCAAGTGAAGGCCTACGTCACCGTGCCGGTGATGCTGCGCAACGTGTTGCCGGCGTTGTCGAACAACTTCATTTCGCTGTTCAAGGACACCTCACTGGCGGCAGCGATCGCTGTGCCGGAGCTGACTTATTACGCCCGCAAGATCAACGTGGAGAGCTACCGGGTGATCGAAACCTGGCTGGTGACCACGGCCCTGTATGTCGCGGCCTGTTACCTCATTGCCATGCTGCTGCGTTATTTCGAGCAGCGTCTGGCGATCCGCCGTTAGGAGTGTTCCATGTACGAATCCCCCAGTTGGTTGCATGAGTTGTGGGTCGCCCGGGAGACGCTGTGGGCCGGGTTCCTGACCAGCGTGCAGTGCTCGGTACTGGCGATTTTGTTAGGCACGCTGATCGGCCTGTTCGCCGGGCTGGTGCTGACTTACGGTCGCTTCTGGATGCGCGCGCCGTTTCGTTTCTACGTCGACGTGATTCGCGGCACTCCGGTGTTTGTGTTGGTGCTGGCCTGTTTCTACATGGCCCCGGCCCTGGGCTGGCAAATCGGCGCATTCGAGGCTGGTGCCTTGGGCCTGACACTGTTTTGCGGCTCCCATGTGGCCGAGATCGTGCGCGGGGCCTTGCAGGCCTTGCCCCGTGGGCAGATGGAGGCAAGCCAGGCCATCGGCCTGACGTTTTTCCAGGCGCTGGGTTACGTGCTGTTGCCCCAGGCACTGCGGCAGATCTTGCCGACCTGGGTCAATTCCTCCACCGAAATCGTCAAGGCTTCGACCCTGTTGTCGGTGATCGGCGTTGCCGAACTGCTGCTCAGCACTCAGCAGATCATCGCCCGGACCTTCATGACCCTGGAGTTTTACCTGTTCGCCGGTTTTCTCTTTTTCATCATCAACTACGCCATCGAATTGCTCGGGCGGCACATTGAAAAGCGGGTGGCCTTGCCATGACTGATGTTTCGACCTCTACCAATGCTCAACCGCTGCTGGACATTCGCGGTCTGCGCAAACAATACGGCCCGGTGGAAGTGCTCAAGGGCGTGGACCTGAGCATGCAGCGCGGCAATGTCGTCACCCTGATCGGCTCCAGCGGCTCGGGCAAAACCACGTTGCTGCGTTGCGTGAACATGCTTGAGGAGTTCCAGGGCGGGCAGATCGTGCTCGATGGCGAGGCCATCGGCTATGACGAGGTGGGCGGCAAGCGCGTGCGCCACCCGGAAAAAGTCATCGCCCGGCACCGGGCCATGACCGGCATGGCCTTCCAGCAATTCAACCTGTTCCCGCATTTGACGGCGTTGCAGAACGTCACCCTGGGCCTGCTCAAGGTGAAAAAGCTACCCAAGGACGAAGCCGTGGCCCTGGCCGAGAAATGGCTGGAGCGGGTCGGCTTGCTGGAACGGCGCAATCATTTTCCCGGTCAGTTGTCCGGCGGTCAGCAGCAGCGTGTGGCGATCGCTCGGGCGATTGCCATGAACCCCAGCCTGATGCTGTTCGATGAAGTGACCTCGGCCCTGGACCCGGAATTGGTGGGTGAGGTGCTGAACGTGATCAAGGGACTGGCCGAAGACGGCATGACCATGCTGCTGGTGACCCACGAAATGCGTTTTGCCTTCGAGGTGTCCGACAAGATCGTGTTCATGAACCAGGGCCGCATCGAAGAACAGGGCCCACCGAAAGAACTGTTCGAACGGCCACAGTCGCCACGACTGGCTGAGTTTCTCAAGAACACCCGTTTTTAATTTTATTGAACCTCTGATTGATACAGGCAAGGAGAAACACCCATGAGCATTACGCGCTACGGCACCGGCAGCACCGCAGGCGGCGGTCAGCCACGGCCCTTCGCCCGAGCCGTTGAGGCCGACGGCTGGCTGCACGTGTCCGGTCAGGTGCCGGCGGTCAACGGCGAGATTATTGTCGGCGGGATCGTCGAGCAGACCCACCAGACCATGAAGAACCTGATCGCGATTCTTGAAGAAGCCGGATACGGCCTTGAAGATGTGGTGCGCTGCGGCGTATGGCTGGAAGATCCGCGGGATTTCTGGAGTTTCAACAAAGTATTTGGTGAATACTTCAGCCCCGAACATGCCCCTGCCAGGGCTTGTGTGCAAGCGAACATGATGGTTGATTGCAAGGTTGAGATTGATTGCATCGCCTACAAGAAAAAGGCTTGAGTCACTGAGGACTCATCGCGGGCACGCCTTGCTCCCACAAGGCAATGCAAACTCCTGTGGGAGCAAGGCTTGCCTGCGATAGCAATCTATCAGGCGGTGCAGCACTCTGGTTAAACTCCCGGCCAATTGAATGGGAACCCAAGACATGACCGAAGACACCATCAAACGCCGGGCCCGAGGGTTGGACCGGGCGTTCGATATCCTCGACTTCCTCAAGGAAATCGGCCAGCCGTTGCGCCCCAATGACATCGCCAGCGGCATCGGCAGTCCCAAGTCCACGGTCTACGAACTGGTGGCGTCGCTGCTGGAGCGACGCATCCTGGAGCCAGTGGGCAAGGACGGCCACGTCTACCTGGGCCGCCAGTTGTACTTTCTCGGGCAGGCGCACCTGCGGCATTTCGACCTGAGTCGCGAGGCCGATCACGCCTTGCAGGAAATCGTCAGCCAGACCCGGGAAACCGCCCAGATGTGCCTGCTCAACGGGCGCAAATACACGGTGGCACTGATGAAGGAGGGGGAGCGGCATTTTCGCATTTCCTCGGACATCGGCGAGAACGCGCCGATTCCCTGGACCGCATCCGGACGCCTGCTGCTGGCGCATCTGAGTGACCAGCAGATCGTCGACCTGATCGACCCCGACGACTTCATCCTACCGGACGGCGAGCGCCTGCCCCTGGAGCGATTTCTCGCGGAGATCCGCCAGGCCGGGCTCGATGGATTTTTCTCCTTCGACAGTGTGGCTGACACCTTCACCCACTGCTTCGCCGCGCCGGTCAAAGACGCCAATGGCGTGGCCATCGCGACCCTGTGCATCGTCGCCCCACGGGCCGACGCCAAGAACAACTACGCCGACTACCGCCGGGTGCTGATCGAAAGCGCCAACAACCTGGCCCGTCGCATCAATGAATAGACAGCCGCGGCTGTGTGAGGAGTGTGAACATGTCTTCTGCCATTCATAACGCTGCCGTGGAGAAGGGGGCCGCCCAAGCGGGCGATCACCTGCTGCGCGACATCAGCCTGCCGGCGCTGGTGCTGCATCGCCAAGCGTTGGAGCACAACATTGACTGGATGCAAAAGTTCGTCACGGACAGTGGTGCCGAACTGGCGCCCCACGGCAAGACCAGCATGACCCCGGCGCTGTTTCGCCGCCAACTCGAGGCCGGCGCCTGGGGACTGACCCTGGCCACCGCAGTGCAGACCCGTGCCGCTTACGCCCATGGCGTGCGCCGGGTGCTGATGGCCAACCAATTGGTGGGCACGCCAAACATGGCGCTGATCGCGGATCTGCTGGCAGATCCAGCGTTCGAATTCCATTGCATGGTCGACCATCCCGACAACGTTGCCGAGCTGGGCGCGTTCTTTGCCTCTCGCGGCGCGAAGTTGAACGTGATGATCGAATACGGTGTGGTGGGTGGCCGGTGTGGCTGCCGGACCGAGGCCGAGGTGCTGGCCCTGGCCGAGGCGATCGGGGCGCAACCGGCGCTGGCGCTGACCGGTATCGAAGGCTACGAAGGCGTGATCCATGGTGACCACGCCATCAGTGGCATCCGTGCGTTTGCCGCATCCCTGGTGGGGCTGGCGGTGCAACTGCAGGACAACGGTGCGTTCGCCATCGACAAGCCGATCATCACCGCCTCGGGTTCAGCCTGGTACGACCTGATTGCCGAGTCTTTCGAGGCTCGGAACGCCCACGGACGTTTCCTCAGTGTGCTGCGTCCTGGCAGTTACGTGGCCCATGACCATGGCATCTACAAAGAGGCCCAGTGCTGCGTGCTGGAACGGCGTAGCGACCTGCACGAAGGTCTGCGCCCGGCCCTGGAAGTCTGGGCCCACGTGCAATCGCTGCCTGAACCGGGCTTTGCGGTGATCGCCCTGGGTAAACGCGACGTGGCCTACGACGCCGGGCTGCCGGTGCCGCTCAAGCGTTACCAACCTGGCTCCGACTCGATAGCGGGGCAGGACCTGGCCGGCTGCAAGGTGACGGCGGTGATGGACCAGCATGCGTTCATGACCGTGGCGCCCGGGGTGGCGTTGCGGGTTGGCGACATCATTTCCTTCGGCACGTCGCATCCGTGCCTGACCTTCGACAAGTGGCGGGTGGCGTGCCTGGTGGATGAGCAGTTGCAGGTGGTCGAGAGCATGGAGACTTGTTTCTAGCCTTGAAACCGAGTCGCGGCTATCGCGAGCAGGCTCGCTCCCACAGTGGGGGCGGTTGTGAACAGAGGATTTATGTTCACCAATATCCCCTGTGGGAGCGAGCCTGCTCGCGATAGCGGCCTGGCAGACACTATCGAAATATCAGGATCGCCCATGAGCTACCCCAACCCAAAACCTCGCATCGCCCTGATCGGCGAGTGCATGATCGAACTGCAGCAGCGCGCCGATGGCAGTCTGCAACAAAGCTTCGGCGGCGACACCCTGAACACCGCTGTGTACCTGTCCCGCGCCCTGGGTGAGAAGAGCGCGGTGGATTACGTTACCGCCTTGGGCGACGACAGTTTCAGCGATGCCATGTGCCAGAGTTGGGCCGCCGAAAATATCGGCCTGGATCGGGTCCAGCGCCTGCCCGGTCGTTTGCCGGGTTTGTATTGCATCCAGACCGACGCGGCGGGTGAGCGGCGGTTTTTGTACTGGCGCAACGAGGCGGCGGTGCGTGATTGCTTCACCACCCCGGCCGCCGCACCGATCCTGGCGGCGCTGCCGGATTACGACGTGCTGTACTTCAGCGGCATCACCCTGGCCGTGCTCGGTGAGCAAGGTCGTGGCAAGCTCATCGAAACCCTGATCCAGGCCCGCCGGCGCGGGGCCGAGGTGGTGTTCGACAATAACTACCGGCCAAGGCTCTGGGCATCAGTGGATGCAGCCCGTGCGGCCTATCGCAGTGTATTGCCTTACGTGGAGCTGGCGCTGCTGACGGTGGACGACGAGCAGGCGCTGTTCGGTTATGCCGACAGCGCTGAGGTGTTCGCCGCGTACGCGCAGTTGGGCACGTCGGAAGTGGTGCTCAAGCGCGGTGCTGAGCCCTGTCTGATCTGTTGTGATGGTGAGTCTTTCGAGATTCCGGCCCAGCGAGTGGAGCGGGTGGTGGACACGACGGCGGCGGGGGATTCATTCAGTGCTGCTTACCTGGCAAGCCGCCTGCTCGGTGGCAGCCCGGTGGAGGCCGCCGAGGCTGGACATCTGTTGGCGAGCCGGGTCATCCAGGTGCCGGGGGCGTTGATGCCCAAGGACTGAAGGGGCCGCGAAGCACCTGTGGGAGCGGGCTCGATCATTAGTCCCGGTAGAACACCTGCACCAGGTGATAGCCGAACTTGCTCTTGATCGGCCCATGCACCACCCGCAGGGGTTTTTTGAAGATTACCGTATCGATCGCACCGACCATCTGCCCGGGCCGTACTTCACCCAGATCACCGCCGCGTTTGCCCGAGGGGCAGGTGGAGTATTTCTTGGCCAGTACATCGAAGGCTTCGCCTTTGGCGATGCGTTGCTTGAGCTGTTCGGCTTCTTCGGCGGTTTTCACCAGGATATGGCGGGCTTGGGCTTTCATTGCAGCAGTGACCTGAACGGTGCGACGGGGCGGCGATTATGCCTCAAGTCAGGCGCCATGGTTGATCATCGTCCGAATCTTGTTCGCCAGCAGATCGAGGCTGAAGGGCTTGGCAACCATATCCATGCCCTGCTCGAGAAAGCCCTGGCGCTCGGTGGCCTTCTGCGCATAACCGGTCATGAACAGCACCTTCAGATCGGGCCGATGCTGGCGGGCGATTTCCGCCAGTTGCCGGCCATTCATGCCTGGCAGGCCGACATCGGTCACCAGCAAGTCGATGCGCTGGCTGGACTCCAGTAGCCCAAGGGCAGCCTTGGCGTCCTGGGCTTGAAGGGTGGTGTAACCCAGGGCGTCGAGCAGATCGAGCACCAGCATGCGCACGGCCGGTTCGTCTTCGACCAGCAACACGGTTTCACCGGCGACGGCGGCCGGTGCATCCAGCGCTACCGGCGCCGCAGTCTGCTGGACAGACGCGACGTACAGCCGCGGCAGGTACAACTGCACCCGCGTGCCCTGGTCCGGCACACTGTCCAGGCTCAGCAGGCCACCCGACTGTTGGGCAAACCCGTAGATCATCGACAAGCCCAAACCGGTGCCCTGGCCGATGGGTTTGGTGGTGAAGAACGGATCAAAGGCCTTGGCCAGCACGGATGGGGTCATGCCGCTGCCATTGTCGCTGACGGCAATCATCACGTAGTCACCGGCCTTGACCGGTTCCAGGGCACTGAGGTCATTCCCGTCGAGGTAGACGTTGGCGGTTTCGATGGTCAATTCGCCACCCTCAGGCATGGCGTCCCGAGCGTTGATCACCAGGTTGAGCAGGGCGTTTTCCAGCTGGCTGGCATCGGTGCTGACCGGCCACAGTTCATCGGCCAACTGCAGGCGCAGCACGATGTGATCGCCGGTGGTTCGGCTCAGCAAGTCTTCAAGTGAACGCACCAGGTCATTGGGGTCCAGCGGTTTGCGGTCCAGCGACTGGCGGCGGGAAAACGCCAGCAGGCGGTGGGTCAGGGCCGCCGCACGATTGGCCGAGGACACGGCCGCTTCGGTGAAACGACCGATCTCGGCGGTGCGACCGCTGGCAATGTAGCGCTGCATCAGGTCGAGACTGCCGAGAATGCCGGTGAGCATGTTGTTGAAGTCATGGGCAATGCCGCCAGTGAGTTGGCCCACGGCCTCCATTTTCTGGGCGTGTCGCAGCGCCTCCTCGGCACGTTCGCGTTCGAACATCTCGTTTTGCAGGCGGTGGTTGGCTTCGGCCAGTTGCTGGGTGCGGGCGATGACGCGTTCTTCGAGCGTCTCGTTGAGGTTGCGCAGGGCCTCTTCGGTTTTCTTGCGCTCGGTCTCGTCGATCACAAAGATGTAGAAACCGTTCACCGCACCATCGGCCCCACGGCGCGGCAGGTAGTTGATCAAGGCATGGCGGGGACGGCCGTCGCGGTGATCCGATTGCACGGTGAAACTGCACGGCTTGCCTGCCAGGGCGTCGGCGATCTGCTCGGCGCGGGCGGCGTAGGCTGAATCGCCAAGCACTTCGCGAATGGTCTTGCCATACAGCTCTTGGGGCGTCAGGCCATACCAATCCAGATAGGCGCTGTTGTTGAGGCGAAAACGTTCTTCCCGGTCCACATAGCTGATAAGGATCGGCATGGCGTTGATGATCAGTTGCAGTTCGGTCTGGCTCTGACGCAGGGCCTGCTCGGTACGCTTGCGATCGGTCAGGTCCAGGGCCGCGCCGAGAAAGCGTTTGGGCCGGCCATGGCGATCCTTGTAGCAACGACCGCGCACGAACACCCAGCGCAGTTCGCCGTCAGGCCGCAGGAGACGGTACTCCTCGGCGTATTCAGTGCTGTGGGTGATGCAATGCTTGATGCTGCGGGTGACCATGGCCCGGTCTTGGGGATGCACGCCTTCAAGGTAAGCGCTGATGGGCAACTGGCGCGACAGGTTCGGGTCGACGCCATGCAGCACCGCGAAGTGCTCGTCGGCAACAAAGCGGTCTTCGCTGATGTCCCAATCCCAGGTGCCTAGCGTATCGGCAGCGGCCAGGGCCAGTTGCAGGCGTTCCTCGCTTTCCTGCTGGGCCTTGAGGCTGGCTTCTGAGCGTCGCTCGAACTCCAGGGCCAGGCGTCGTCGTTCACCGGTCTCGATGGCTGTGACCAGAATACCGGCCACGGCGCCGTCTTCATCGCGCACGGGGCTGTAGGTCAGGTCCAGCCAGACATCGCAGAGGCGACCGGCGAAGGGCACTCGCCATTGCTGATCGCGACAGGTGTGCCCGTGGCCTTGCAACACGCGGTGATAAATCGGCCCGCTCAGGTCTTTGAGTTCGGGCCATGCTGAATGGGTCGGCTGGCCGAACGCCTGGGGGTGTTTGTCGCCCGTCAGGCGGGTAAAGGCGTCGTTGTAGAAATGAATCAGCTGTGGCCCCCACAGCAGGGACATCGGCAGCGGCGAGTGGAGCACGATGTCCAGGGCGGTACGCAGGCTCTGGGGCCAGGTTTGGGCAGTGCCCAGCGGGCTGTTGGCCCAGTCACGTCGGGCGAACAGGCTTTGTATGTCAATGCCGGTGGGTGTTGCGTTCATCACGCAAACCCTGCAAATCGTGTCGCAGCCACGGTGTCTACTATCCTCTGAAGAAGGTAAGCGCGGGTTGGTCTGAAAAGTTTGCTCATCGGGTCAGCTTGTTTCATTGAAGTCTCGCGGAAGTCAATCAGGCCATGGAAATCGATCCCTTGTTACGCATCCTGGCGAGCCAGGATGGCTCCGACCTCTATATGTCCACCGGTGCGCCGCCGTGCGCGCGTTTCGAGGGGGTGCTCAAACCCTTGAGCAACCAGCCCTTCAAGGTGGGCGACATCGCCGGGCTCGCCGAGTCTTTGATGGACGCCGAACAGCGGCTTGAGTTCGATCGAGAACTGGAAATGAACCTGGCTATCTCCCTGGCTGGGGTCGGGCGGTTTCGCGTCAATATCTTCAAGCAGCGCAATGACGTGTCCATGGTGATCCGCAACGTCAAGCTCGACATCCCTCGGTTCGAGGACCTGAAACTGCCAAATGTGTTGCTGGACACCATCATGCAGAAACAGGGGCTGATGCTGTTCGTCGGCGCGACAGGGTCGGGCAAGTCGACTTCCCTGGCGGCGCTGATCGATTACCGTAATCGCAACAGCAGCGGCCATATCATCACCATTGAAGATCCGGTGGAGTATATCCATCGACACAAGAAATCGATCATCAATCAACGGGAAGTCGGTGTCGACACCCGCAGCTTTCATGCCGCCCTGAAGAACACCTTGCGCCAGGCACCAGACGTGGTACTGATCGGCGAAATTCGTGATCGCGAAACCATGGAACATGCCCTGGCCTTCGCCGACACCGGGCACCTTGTGATCTCCACCCTGCATGCTCACAATGCCAACCAGGCGCTGGACCGGGTGATCAATTTCTTCCCGGAAGAACGCCGGCCGCAGCTGCTCAATGATCTGGGCAACAACCTCAAGGCGTTCGTGTCGCAACGCCTGGTGCGCACTCGCACCGGCCAGCGCCGGGCCGCGGTGGAGGTCATGCTGGGCTCGCCCACGGTGGCCGACCTGATCCGCCGCAATGAGTTCGGCGGGCTCAAGGGCATCATGGAAAAGTCAGAAGAACTCGGGATGCAAACCTTCGATCACGCCCTGTACAACCTGGTGGTGGAGGGTGCTATCGATGAGGAGGAAGCCCTGAAAAACGCCGATTCGGCGAACAACCTGCGGTTGCGCCTGAAGTTGCATGCCGAGTCGGGGGCAGCGGTGCCCCCGGCCGATCCGGCGGCGGGGGAGTGGGGGTTGATGGATTGATGGTTCTACAGGCATACCGCGTTGTCGTTCATCGCGAGCAGGCTCGCTCCCACAGGGAATCGATGGTGATTGCCAATCCTGTGTTCACCACCGACCAATGTGGGAGCGAGCCCGCTCGCGATGAGGCCAGATGGCCCATACGGCTTTAACCTCAGGTGGTCAGTTCCAGCCGATCCCTGAACTGCTCCAGCGCCTCGGGATTGGCCAGGGCATCGGTGTTTTTCACCACCTGCCCATGCACCACGTTGCGCACCGCCAGTTCCACCACCTTGCCGCTGATGGTCCGCGGGATGTCGCTGACTGCCAGGATCTTCGCCGGCACATGACGCGGTGTGGTATTGGCGCGGATCACCTGGCGGATCTGTTGCTCCAGGGCCTCATCCAGGGTCACGCCGTCGCGCAGGCGCACAAACAGTACCACGCGCACATCACCCTGCCATTGCTGGCCGATAGCAACGCTGTCCAGCACCTGCTCGACCTTTTCCACCTGCCGATAGATTTCCGCCGTGCCGATGCGCACGCCACCGGGGTTGAGCACTGCATCCGAACGCCCGTGGATCAAGAAACCGCCGTGAGGCAGTTCCTCGGCGTAGTCCCCCTGGGCCCACACACCGGGGAACTGGCTGAAGTAGGAGGCCCTTAGCTTTTCCTGCTGCGGATCATTCCACAGGCCAATGGGCATGGCCGGGAAGTGCCGGGTGCAGACCAGTTCACCTTTCTCACCGATGACCGCCTGGCCTGCCTCGTTCCAGACCTGCACCGCCATGCCCAGACTCTTGCCCTGCATCTCGCCACGGCGAACGGCGGACAACGGATTGCCATTGACGAAGCACGACACAATGTCGGTGCCACCGGACATCGAGGCCAGGCACACCTGGGTCTTGAAGTCGCGATACACGTAGTCGTAGCTATGGGGCGCCAGGGCCGAGCCGGTGGACAGGATGGTTTTCAGGCTGCCCAGGTCATGGGTCTGTCGCGGTTTCAAACCCTGGCTTTCCAGGGCCGCCAGGTATTTGGGGCTGGTGCCGAATACGCTGATGCGCTGCTGGTCGATCAGGTCCAGCAGGCGCTTGGGGCCAGGGTGAAAGGGCGAGCCGTCGTAGAGCACCACCGCACTGCCGACGGCGAGGGCCGACACCAGCCAGTTCCACATCATCCAGCCACACGTGGTGTAGTAGAACAGGCGATCTTCGGGGCCAAGGTCTACATGCAGGCCATGTTCCTTGAGGTGTTGCAGCAATACGCCGCCGGTGCTGTGGACGATGCACTTCGGCACGCCGGTGGTGCCACTGGAATAGAGGATGTACAGCGGATGATCGAACGGCACGTCAACGAACGCCGGTTCGCCGCCACAGCGGTAGAAGTCGCTCCACAACGCGACGCTGGCCGTTGTCTTGAAGTCTTCGGCGCGGGCGTCAGGGCATGCGTAGGGCAGGATGATCAATTGCTGCAGCGAAGGCAGGCGCTCGAGGATTTCGTTGACCTTGGCTCGCTGGTCGATGACCTTGCCGGCGTAGCGGTAACCGGCGCAGGTAATCAGCACCTTGGGCTCGATCTGGCCGAACCGGTCGATGACCCCGTGGGTGCCGAAGTCAGGCGAGGAGCACGACCAGATCGCCCCCAGGCTGGTGGTGGCGAGCATGCCCGCCAGGGTCTGCCAGGTGTTGGGCATGCACGCGGCTACCCGGTCGCCCTTGCTCACACCTGCCGCTTGCAGGCTTTTTTGCAGGCCAGCGACGTGGGCGGCAAGTTCGGCCCAGGTCAGTTGTTCTTGCCCGCCACTTTCGTCGAGGGCAACCACGGCCACGGCGTCATCGCGCCGGCGCAGCAGGTGTTCGGCAAAATTCAGTGTCGCCCCGGGAAACCACCGGGCGCTGGGCATTTGCTCACCTTCGACCAGCACATCGCTGGGCGCCTGGTGAAAACGGATCTCGAAGAAGTCGACGATGGCCTGCCAGAAGGCTTCACGCTGGTCGATGCTCCAGGCGTGCAGCGCCGGATAATCGCTCAGTTGCAGCTGATGCCGTTCGTTGATGAACCGGCGAAAGGCGTCCATGCGTGACTGGGCGATGCGATCGGGGGTGGGTTGCCAGAGGATGTCGGACATGGGGTGCCTCTTTTTCTTTTATGTACACACAAACTATAGAGCGACCCAATCTTGTGGCGAGGGGATTTATCCCCGACTTGTGGGAGCAAGGCTTGCCCGCGATGAACGAAAACGCGGTTTAGCTGTTAAACCGCGGTGCGGCCATCGCGGGCAAGCCTTGCTCCCACAGATAAATCCCCTCGCCACAAGGGATCGCAAGAAATTTACTGAGCCAGCCACCCACCATCAATATTCCACGCCGCGCCACGTACCTGGCTACCGGCTTCGCTGCACAGAAACAGCACCAGTTCCCCCAGTTGCGGCGGGGTGACGAATTCCAGGGAAGGCTGTTTTTCGGCCAGCAGGTCATGCTGTGCCTGTTGCGGGTCGATGCCCGTGGCAATGCGGTCGTCGATCTGTTTCTGCACCAGCGGTGTCAGCACCCAGCCAGGGCAGATGGCGTTGCACGTCACGTTACTGCTGGCGGTTTCCAGGCCGACCACTTTGGTCAGACCGATCACCCCGTGTTTGGCCGCGACGTAGGCGGCCTTGCCCACCGAGCCGACCTGGCCGTGCACCGAGGCAATGTTGATGATCCGCCCCCAGCCCTTGGCGCGCATGCCCGGCAGGCTCAAGCGCGTGGCATGGAACACCGAGGACAGGTTGATGGCGATGATCGAGTCCCAGCGCTCCACCGGAAAATCTTCCACGGCGGCCACATGCTGGATACCGGCGTTGTTCACCAGAATGTCCACGCCGCCGAACTCCCGTTCGGCGTAAGCGAGCATGTCGGCGATCTGCGCCGGATCACTGACATCGGCCGGATGATGGCCGACCTTGCCGCCGAACTGTTTCACCTCGGCGATCACCGTCGAGGCATCGCCGAAGCCGTTGAGGATCAGGTTGGCGCCGGCCTTGGCGAGGCTCAGGGCGATGCCCAGGCCGATGCCGCTGGTAGAGCCGGTGACCAGGGCGGTCTTGCCCGAAAGAGGGGTTGTCATGGGGAGCCTCACACAATGCCAGTGGCGTAGAACACAGCGATCACGAAGAACACCGCGAGGGTCTTGATCAGCGTAATGCAGAAAATGTCTTTGTAGGCTTCACGGTGGGTCAGACCGGTCACCGCCAGCAGGGTGATCACCGCGCCGTTGTGGGGCAGGGTGTCCATGCCGCCGCTGGCCATGGACGCGACCCGGTGCAGCACTTCCAGAGGAATGTTGGCGGCGTTGGCGGCGCTGATGAACGTTTCGGACATCGCCGCCAGGGCGATGCTCATGCCGCCCGAGGCTGAACCGGTGATGCCCGCCAGCAGCGTCACGGTCACGGCTTCATTGACCAGTGGATTGGGGATGTTTTTGAGCCAGTCGGCCAGCACCAGAAAACCCGGCAAGGACGCGATGACTGCGCCAAAACCGTATTCCGAAGCGGTGTTCATTGCCGCCAGCAGCGCACCGCCCACCGCGCTCTTGCTGCCTTCGGCCAGCTTGCTGCGAATGGTGCTGAAGGCGAACAGCAGCACCAGGACAATGCCCACCAGCAACGCGGCCTGCACGGCCCAGATCGCGGTGAGCTTGGCGATGTCGCTGGTCACTGGTGTGGTCATGCCCGGCAGCGCCAGGCTGTGGGTCTTGCCATACCACTGCGGAATCCACTGGGTGAACAGCAGGTTCATGATCCCGACCGCCAACAGCGGCGAAATGGCGAGCCAGGGATTGGGCAGTTTGATGTCTTCGGCAGTCTCCGGCTCGTTGCGCAGTTCGGTGCCGTAGCCTTCGCCTAGGCGCTGGGCCTTGTTGCGCTGGCGTTGCAGGAACAGCATGCCGAAGCTGAACACGAAGATCGTGCCGATCACACCCAGCCAGGGCGCGGCCCAGGCGGTGGTGTTGAAGAAGGTGCTGGGGATGATGTTCTGGATCTGCGGCGTGCCGGGCAGAGCGTCCATGGTGAACGAGAACGCGCCAAGGGCAATGGTGGCTGGGATCAGCCGCTTGGGAATATTGCTCTGGCGGAACATCTCGGCGGCGAACGGATACACCGCGAACACCACGACGAACAGCGACACGCCGCCATAGGTCAGCAAGGCGCAGACCAGCACGATCACCAACATGGCCTGGCGCGTGCCCAGCAGGCGAATCGCCGCCGCGACGATAGAGCGGGAGAAACCCGACAGCTCGATCAGTTTGCCGAACACCGCGCCGAGCAGGAACACCGGGAAATACAGTTTGATGAAGCCGACCATCTTCTCCATGAACACCCCGGTGAAAGCAGGCGCGACGGCGGAAGGGTCAGTGAGCAGGACGGCGCCGAGGGCGGCGATGGGGGCAAAAAGGATAACGCTGTAGCCACGGTAGGCGGCCACCATCAGCAGCGTGAGGGCTGCCAAGGCAATGATCACACTCATGGTGTGTCTCCTGGATTGTTATTTTTGTGGTGAAGCGGTGGGGAGGGCTTTAGCGAGATTTGTGCCAGGTATGTAATTTATTGAAATATAAGGAAATTATTGATTTTTGTGGAAGTGGTTCGAGGGTTTTGTCTCTGTTTTGAGATTTTCAGGGGCTGTGCTGGCCTCATCGCGAGCAGGCTCGCTCCCACAGGTTGACCGAGTTCGTCAGGAAAGTACGGTCCACTGTGGGAGCGAGCCTGCTCGCGATGAGCGCGAAGCGCTCAAAAGGAGCTGTCTATATCTAGAGATATGAGTCTCTTTATTGAGACTCGGCAATCCCCAGCGCCACCATTTTCTTATACAAGGTCGACCTCCCCAGCCCCAACCGCTCAGCCGCTTCAACTACCTTGCCGCCGCATTGCGCGAGGGTGGTTTCGATCAAGTGGCGGTCGAATCGTGCCCGGGCCTGGCTGAAGGTTTCTTGCGGCAGCGGCTCCTGATGTGGATTCAACGCACGGGTGACCGGCGTGAAAGTCCCAATGGCCGCTCGAATATCGGCGGCAGTGAGCAGCAGGTCGTCGCTGAGCAGCGCGGTTCGTTCCAGCACATTGCGCAACTCCCGGATGTTGCCCGGCCAGGCGTGTTGCCCCAGCAGGTCGAGTGCGTCGTGGTTCAGTTCGTGCTGGCTGCGCAGTTCTTCGAGGATCGCCTCGCTCAGGGCCGGTAAATCATCCAGGCGTTCGCGCAGCGGCGGGACCTGGATCGGCAACACATTGAGGCGGTAATACAGGTCGGCGCGAAATTCTCCGCGTTTGATCGCCGCTTCCAGATCCATGGAGGTGGCAGCGATGATCCGCACGTCGCTTTGCAGCACCTCGTTGGAGCCCACGGGTTCGTATTCTTTTTCCTGCAAGACCCGCAGCAGTTTGCTTTGCAGCGGCAGTGGCATGTCGCCAATTTCGTCCAGGAACAGTGTGCCGCCCTGGGCGATCTGCAGCTTGCCGGCGCGGCCTTTGCGGTCGGCGCCGGTGAAGGCGCCCGGGGCGGTGCCGAAAAACTCGGCTTCCAGCAGGGCCTCCGGGATCGCCGCGCTGTTGATGCTGACGAACGCCTTGTGCGCCCTCGGCGAAGCACCATGGATCGCTTGGGCCAGCAGTTCCTTGCCGGTCCCGGTTTCGCCGAGCAACAGCACCGGCGAATCGGCGCTGGCGCTGCGCCGGGCACGACGCTTGACCTCCAGGCTGGCGCTGCTGGTGCCGATGAAGTGGGCGAAGTTGTACCGAGTCTGCCGTGCCCGCAACAGCGAGCGGGTGGAGGCCAGTTCCTCCTGCATGCTCAGGTAGCGCTTGAGCATCGGCGACAGGCTGCGCAATTCATCGAACAGGGCAAAACCGATGGCGCCGATCACCGCGCCCGCGCTGTCGTGGATCGGCAGGCGCATCACCACCAGCGGCTCCTTGGGCGTGTCCTGCATGTCCAACAGAATCGGTCGGCCAGTACGTACCACTTCGCGCAGCAGGCTGCTGGGGATCACGCTCTCGCACGCCCGGCCGATGGCTTCTTGCGCTGAGTTCAGGCCGAAGCGCCGGGCGTAGCGTTCGTTCATCCAGACGATGTTCGCGTCACGGTCGACAATCACCGTGCCTTCGCTGGACTGTTCGATGATCTCGAACAACGAACGGATCGCCAGCGTGCGCACGCGCTTGTAATCCTTGAGGCTTTCGGTGGGGTTCATCGGGCATTTCCAGAAGGTGGGATTTGCCGGCATCCTCCGATCAAAGGGGTTGCCAAAGAGCGGCATTATGCCGGGAGGGGCCGGCCGAGCACTACTCCGCCCGCATCCTTTGCCGTGGCGTATCAATGGCAAACCCTAAGCCTTAGTGGATCTGCTCAGTGGTGGGCAGTCCGATAAACTTGTACAGTTTTCACTAATATGTACATTTTTCTGAGAGCGCTCATGAATAAATTCAACCCTCGCAAGCTGCAGCTCTCCAAATGGACGGCCTGTGCGCCGACTGATCGGGAAAAGCATTTTCTCGTCACCAAGCTGCTCTGTGATGAGGAGGGGACACCCATTAAGATTGAGCTTGAGGCTGTATACAGCGCTCGTGTGACGTTGCTCGACTGGCGCGAGTTGCGCGACAGCAAGCATTGGAAAATGGGCTGGTGCTGAATGGCTTGGGCTGTGCCATAGAGATCCGTATGACTTCTTATAGTTATACACAATCATAAAGTTGTACAAGTTTTCCTGCGATAGTGGCTTAATGCAGCTATCTAGCGATGGCATCTCTGCCTTCGTGTGGCTACAGCCACGCATTCACGCCTCCGGGAGCGCCACCCATGTTCATTCGTACTCGCAAGCATCAGGACGCCTTGCACGAAATCCAGGCCAGGCAGGCTATTCTCGAAGCCGAACGGACGGCCTTGCAGCAATGCATGGCGATCATCGAGTTCACCCCGACGGGCGAGGTGCTCGACGTCAGCCCGGTTTTTTTGAAAATGATGGGGTATTCACTCAGCGAAACCCTCGGTCAGCATCATTCGATGTTTTGTGAGCCTGCCTATTCACGCAGTGCCGAATGCTCGGCGTTATGGCGGCAGTTGGGGCAGGGTTCTCCAGCCGACAGCCAGTTTCTGCATTTGCGGCGTGATGGAAGCTGGCTGTGGGTGCACGCAAGCTACGTCCCTGTGCTGGATCACCATGCAAAGGTGCAGCGCATCATCCTGATTGTTCGCGATATCAACGAGCGGGTGTTGCGCGCCCAGGCCGAAACCAGTTTCATGCAAGCGATCGACCGTTCCATGGCGGTTATCGAATTTGATCTGAGCGGTCAGGTCGTGAATGCCAACGAGAATTTCATGAACGTCATGGGGTACCGCCTGCAAGAAATTCGGGGCCAGCATCACCGGATTTTCTGCAAACCCAGCGAGGTCCAGAGTGAGGCTTATCGTGGCTTCTGGGCCGGGCTCAATCGCGGTGAATACAGGACCGGCCTTTTCGAACGCGTCGACAATCGAGGCGCGACTGTCTGGCTGCAGGCTACCTACAACCCTCTCTACGATGCACGGGGGCGCTTGTATGGCGTGGTCAAGTTCGCCACTGACAGCACTCGCGAAGTCGAGCAACGCCAAAGTGAATCAAAAGCCGCCGGACTTGCTTTCGAGACGTCCCGGCAGACCGATGAGCAAACCCGGCTCGGCACGTGTGTGGTTCAGCAAACCGTTACGGTGGTGCAAAGCATCGCCGATGAGCTTCAGCAGGTGTCAGCCGGGATAGGTGCCCTGAGCGCGCAGTCCGAAGAAATCGGCAGCATCGTCGATGCCATCCGGGGTATTGCCGAACAGACCAATCTGCTTGCCCTCAATGCCGCCATCGAAGCGGCTCGCGCCGGGGAGCAGGGACGCGGCTTCGCGGTGGTGGCCGATGAGGTGCGCAATCTGGCGCGACGTACAAGTCAGTCAACCGTGGCCATTACTCAGGTCGTCGCCAAGAACCGTGAATTGGCCAGGCAAGCGGTGAGCAGCATGCAATCGAGCACGCTCAAGGCAGAGCAGGGCGTGAAACTGGCTAACCAGGCCGGCACTGTCATTCTGGATATTCATCGAGGCGCGCAGCAGGTGGTGGAGGTGATGGGTGAATTCGCTCAAGCGCTGGATCAACGACGTGGTGCCTGAGCGAGCCCGGGATTACTGCGGCTGCGCCGCCGCCAACAGCTCCTTGGTGTAGGGATGCTGGGGCGAGTCGAACACTTCATGGCTGGCGCCGTGCTCCACCACTTTACCGTCCTTGATCACGATCATGTCGTGGGCCAGGGCGCGGACCACCGCCAGGTCATGGCTGATGAACAGGTAAGTCAGGCCATGCTTTTCCTGAAGCTGGCGGAGCAGGGCGACCACTTGCTTTTGCACGGTGCGGTCCAGGGCTGAGGTCGGTTCGTCCAGCAGAATCAGGGCCGGCTTGAGCACCAGCGCCCGGGCGATGGCGATGCGTTGGCGCTGGCCACCGGAGAATTCGTGGGGGTAGCGGTGGCGGCTCTGCGGGTCGAGGCCGACTTCCTGCAGCGCCTGGATCACCTGCGCTTCACACTGCTCGGAACTGGACGAGCTGTGGACCTCAAGGCCTTCACTGATGATCTGCTGCACCGACATGCGAGGGCTGAGGCTGCCGAACGGGTCCTGGAACACCACCTGCATCTGCTTGCGCCACGGTCGCAGGTCTTTCTGCGACAGATGATCGAGGGCTTGTCCCTGGAAGTGGATGCTGCCTTCGGATTCGATCAATCGCAGGATCGCCTGGCCGAGGGTGGATTTGCCGGAACCGGATTCACCGACGATGCCCAGGGTCTTGCCGCGCTGGATCGTCAAGCTGATGCCGTCCACGGCGCGCAGGTATTCCTTGCGCCGGAACAGCCCGCCGCCCAGGGCAAAGCTGACGCGCAGATCCTGCACTTGCAAGACGTCTTCGCGTTCGTCACGGGGCAGGGCTTCGCCTTCCGGTTCGGCGTGCAGCAACTCGCAGCTGTAGGGATGCTTCGGCGCGCTGAAGAGCGTTTCGCACGGCGCCTGTTCGACGATTTCCCCGGCCTTCATCACGCACACCCGTTGCGCGATGCTGCGCACCAGGTTCAGGTCGTGGCTGATCAGCAGCAGTGACATGCCGAGTCGTTGCTGCAGGGACTTGAGCAGCAGCAGAATCTTGCGCTGCACCGTCACGTCGAGCGCGGTGGTCGGTTCGTCGGCAATCAACAGTTCCGGTTCGCAGGCCAGGGCCATGGCAATCATCACCCGCTGTCGTTGGCCGCCGGAGAGTTGATGCGGGTAGGCTTTGAGGCGTTCGGTGGGTTTCTGGATGCCCACCAGGGCCAGCAACTCCAGAATGCGCTGGCGCGCGGCCTTGCCGCCCAGGCCCTTGTGCAGCATGAGGGTTTCGCCAATCTGCTTTTCGACGCTGTGCAGCGGGTTCAGCGAGGTCATGGGCTCCTGGAAGATCATCGCGATCCGGTCCCCGCGCAGTTCGCGCAGGACCCTGGCCTCGGCGCCCACCAGTTCCTGGCCGCGATAGCGGATGCTGCCGGTGGTAAGGTTGCCGGTTTGCGGCAGCAGTTGCAGGATCGAATGGGCCGTTACCGACTTGCCGGAGCCTGACTCGCCCACCAGGGCCAGGCATTCGCCGGGGCGGATATCCAGGCACAGGTTGCGCACCACGGTTTGGTCGTTGAAGGCCACGCTCAAGTCGCGGATTTCGATCAGGTTGTCGCTCATCTCAGGGTTCCGCTTCATGGCCGTGGATCAGGATCGGGGGTCGAATGCATCGCGCAACGCCTCGCCAATGAACACCAGCAGAGAAAGAATCAGCGCCAGGGTGAAGAACGCCGTCAGGCCCAGCCACGGCGCTTGCAGGTTCTGTTTGCCCTGGCCGATCAACTCGCCCAGCGACGCGCTGCCCGCCGGCATGCCGAAGCCGAGGAAGTCCAGGGCGGTGAGGGTGGAAATCGCCCCGGTGAGGATGAACGGCAGATAACTCAGGGTGGCGTTCATCGCGTTGGGCAGGATATGCCGCACGATCACCTTGCGGTCGGACAGGCCCAGGGCTCTGGCGGCCTTGACGTATTCAAGGTTGCGCCCGCGCAGGAACTCGGCGCGCACCACATCCACCAGGGCCAGCCAGGAAAACAGCGCCATGATTCCCAGCAGCCACCAGAAATTCGGCTCGACAAAGCCGGACAGAATGATCAGCAGATAGAGCACCGGCAGCCCGGACCAGACCTCCAGCAGGCGTTGCCCCAGCAGGTCCACCCAGCCGCCGTAATACCCCTGCAAGGCACCGGCGCTGATGCCGATCAGCGCGCTGATGGCCGTCAGGGCCAGGGCGAACAGAATCGACACCCGTGCCCCGAAGATCACCCGGGCCAGCACGTCCCGGGCCTGATCATCAGTGCCCAGCCAGTTCACCGACGAGGGCGGGCTTGGGGTCGGCTGGTTCAGGTCGTAGTTGGGCGTGTCGTCGCTGAACGGGATCGGCGGGAACAACAGCCAGCCGCCGTCCTTGTGGATCAGATCCTGCACGTAGCTGCTGCGGTAATCGGCCTGGAACGGCAACTGCCCGCCAAACTCCTGTTCGGTGTAGCGCTTGAACACCGGGAAATACAGCGACCCCTGGTAACTCACCAGCAACGGCTTGTCGTTGGCGATCAATTCGCCGCCCAGGGTCAGCATGAACAGGCCGATGAACAGCCACAGCGACCACCAACCCCGGCGATTCTTCTTGAAACGCTCAAAACGCCGGCGGCCCAAGGGTGACAACTTGAACATCAGGCGTTCCTCGCGGCGAAGTCGATACGCGGGTCCACCAGGGTGTAGCACAGGTCGCCGATGAGTTTGATCAGCAAGCCGAACAGCGTGAAGATGAACAGCGAACCGAACACCACCGGATAGTCCCGGGACACCGCGGCTTCATAGCTCATGCGTCCCAGGCCATCGAGGGAGAAGATCACCTCGATCAGCAAGGAGCCGGCGAAAAACACGCTGATGAACGCCTGGGGAATCCCTGACACCACCAGCAGCATCGCATTGCGGAACACATGGCCATACAGCACGCGTCGTTCGCTCATACCCTTGGCTCGCGCGGTGACCACGTACTGGCGGGTGATTTCGTTGAGGAACGAGTTCTTGGTCAGGATCGTCAAGGTGGCGAAACCGCCAATCACCAGCGAAGTGACCGGCAGGACCAGGTGCCAGAAATAATCGGTGATCTTGCCCAGTGTCGACAGCGACTCGAAGTTGTCAGACACCAGCCCGCGCACCGGAAACCAGTTCAACGACGTGCCGCCGGCAAACATCACGATCAGGAACATGGCGAACAGAAATGCCGGCATGGCGTAGCCGATGATGATCGCCGTGCTGCTCCACACATCGAAGGCCGAGCCATGGCGCACCGCCTTGCGGATGCCCAGGGGAATCGACACCAGGTAGGTGATCAGCGTGGCCCAGAGCCCGAGGGAAATGGTCACCGGCATCTTCTCCAGGATCAGGTCGGTCACCGTGGCGCCGCGAAAGAAACTCTTGCCGAAGTCCAGTCGGGCGTAGCTGCTGAGCATCAACCACAAACGCTCATGGGCCGGTTTGTCGAAGCCGTATTGTTTTTCGATGTCCTTGATCAGCTGTGGATCGAGGCCGCGACTGGCTCGCGAACTGCCGGTCATGGCAGTGCCCGAACTGCCGACGCTGGCGCCGCCGATGCCTTGCAGTTGGGCGATGGCCTGTTCCACCGGCCCGCCCGGAGCGGCCTGCACGATGACGAAGTTCACCAACAGGATGATGACCAGCGTCGGAATGATCAGCAGCAAGCGCCGCGCGATATAGGCCCACATCAATGCCGCCCTCCAGGGGAGCCGCGTTTGAGGCGTTCGGCGGCCATTTGCTCGTTGGTCAGCGGTGTGGTGCTCATTTCCCACCAGCTCTCGATGGCTTCGTCATTGCTGGCCTGCACTTTGGGTCTGCCAAAGCGGTTCCACCAGACGGTCGAACTGCCCGGCGGGTAGTAGTTGGGGATCCAGTAGTAATTCCATTGCAGCACCCGGTCGAGGGCGTGGGCATGGCGGAGCATGTCGCGCTGGGTGGTGGCTTTGACCAGCCCGTCGATCAGGGCATCGACGGCCGGATTCTGCAAGGCCATGTAATTGTTGGCGCCCGGATCGTTGGCCGCCGCCGAGCCGAAATAGTTGTAGAGCTCCATGCCCGGCGAAGTGCTGACGGGATAGCCGGTGATGATCATGTCGTAGTCGCGACTCATCAGGCGATTGACGTATTGGGAGGCGTCGATGCGCCGGATGCTCATGTCGATGCCGATCTGTGCCAGGGTGCGCTTGTAGGGCAGCAACAGCCGGTCGAGGCCGTTCTGGCTGATCAGGAACGTGAAGCTCAGCGCTTCCCCCTCGGCATTGACCAGGCGGTCGCCGTCGGGTTTCCAGCCGGCCTGTTGCAGCAGCGCCAGGGCTTGCAGTTGTTTGTCACGGATCACGCCGCTGCCGTCGGTTTTCGGTGCGTGGAAGACCTGGCTGAAGACTTCCTCTGGGACTTTGCCGCGCAACGGCTCGAGAATCGCCAGTTCGTCGGCATCGGGCAGTTGCCGGGCGGCCAGGTCGGTGTTGGAGAAAAAACTCTGCTGGCGCACATAGAGGTTGCGCATCATCTGGCGGTTGCTCCACTCGAAATCCCAGAGCATGGCCAGGGCTTGGCGGACACGCCGATCCTGGAACTGCGGTTTTTGCAGGTTGAACACGAAGCCTTGGGCCGTTTGGGGAGCCTCGGTGGCCAGGTGGGCCTTTTGCAGGCGACCGTCATGCAGGGCCGGGCTGTCATAGCCGATGGAATAACCGGTGGCGGAGAACTCGCGATTGTAGTCATAAGCGCCGCCACGCAAGACCTGCCGCGCCACATCGGTATCGCCGAAATACTCGATGCTGAAATGGTCGAAATTGTAGAGCCCGCGACTGACCGGCAGGTCCTTGCCCCACCAGTCGGGGTTGCGCTCGAAGGTGATGCTGCGTCCCGAGTCGATCCGGCCCACCCGATAGGGGCCACTGCCCAGCGGGGCTTCGTAGCCACCTCCACTGGCAAAGTCGCGGGTTTTCCACCAGTGCTCGGGAAAGACCGGCAGTGTGGCGATGTCCAGAGGCAGGGTACGGTTTTCGTTGTTCTTGAAGTCGAAGCGAACGGTGCGCTCGGATTCCACTTCGACGCCTTTGACGGCGGCGAACTGGGTGCGATACCGCAGGCTGCCCTGGGTCATCAACAGCTCGAAGGTGTAGCGCACGTCTTCGGCGGTGATGGGCTTGCCATCGGCAAACCGGGCCTTGGGATTGAGGTAGAAGCGCAAGGACAGGCCATCGTCGGCGCGTTCCATCTTCTGCGCCACCAGGCCATAGACGGTGTAGGGCTCGTCCAGCGAGCGCTGAGCGAGCGGCGAATACAGCATTCCGTCGATCTGGCTGACGCCGATGCCTTTGTCGATGTAGGGCAGGACGTGGTCGAAATGGCCGATCTCGATGGCCGAGCGGCGCATGGTGCCGCCTTTGGGGGCCTGGGGATTGGTATAGGCGAAGTGGCTGAAGCCCTGGGGGTACTTGGCCGGTTCGCCATACACCGTCAGGGCATGTTGCGGTGTGGCATCCACACCGGCGGCACCTGTCAGCAGGACCACGGCAGTGAACAGCAGTGAAGGGAACGCCAGTCGCATTGTCAGCCTTAAAGCCGGGTGATAGATGACCACGATTTGTACGCGAGCTACGCCTTGATCGCTAGCCCCTTGGCCTGACACAAACACAACGGCCCACCGAAGGGCGGGCCGTTATGTCGATAAGCCGGGATCAGTCCTGGCGGCTGGTCACTTCCAGCAGGTGATAGCCGAACTGGGTCTTGACCGGACCCTGCACCACATTGATCGGGGCGCTGAATACCACGGTGTCGAATTCCTTGACCATCTGGCCTGGACCGAACGAACCCAGATCGCCGCCCTGACGGCTGGACGGGCACGAGGAGTTGGCTTTGGCAACTTCAGCGAAATCGGCGCCGGCTTCGATCTGAGCCTTGAGTTCGTTGCACTTCTCTTCGCTGGAAACCAGGATGTGGCGGGCAGTGGCTTTGGCCATGGGTAAAATTCCTTTCAATAGCTTTAAAGGTGTTGAGCCTACCGGAATCACTGACCGGTTGTTGTCAAAAATGCGTCAAAACCTTGAGTCTGTCGATCAAAGGCCGGCTTTGCGCAGGCGTTCGGCGTGGCGCACGTAAAGCTCCACCGGGTCTGTACCCTTGCGGCTGCAACCGGCTGTCTGGTTGATGGCGTCCATGTGGTCCAGTGGATAGTCAGAGCGAATGACCTTGCCCAGGTGCGAGCTGAAGCGTCCCACCAGGCCGTCGTTCTGCCCGGCTTCGGTGATGAAATACTCGGAAAAGGCCCGGCAGAAACCCTGCAGTGGGTCCATCGCATTGCACGCTCCGTTCTCGGAGTCCGGCAACGTGCCGCTCCATGAGTAGTAGCGCACCCCGTTGACCCTTTGTGCTCCGTTGCCGCCCCAGTGTTTGGGCAGGCCTTGGGGGTATTTGTCATTGAACGCGCCTACGCCTTCGGTGGTCAGCGCCGCCAGTGCTGCGATGGCCGCGTGTGGCAGTTGCGCCTGGCCGCCCAGCAGCGAGATGAAGTCAGCAAAAAGCGTGGCGACTTTATCCGCCACATGCTCTGGCAGGCGCCCCGGGGTCAGGGCTTTGTAGAGGAAATCAATCAGTTCGGAGCCATGATTCGGGCCGCTGACCGAGGTCACCGAGGCCACCCTGTCGGGGGCAACAGCGCCGGCGTATCGGGCGGCCAGCGCGCCCTGGCTGTGACCGATCAGGTTGACCCTGGTGGCGCCGGTGCCGCTCAGGATCCGATCGATCTGTGCCAGCAGTTGTTCACCACGGGCTTCATTGGAATGTGTCGCTGACAAATAGGGGATGAACACCCGGGCACCGGCGGCGCGTAATGCCTGTTTGATCCCGTGGAAGAGTTCGAAGCCGCCGACCCTGTCAAACCCGAACAACCCATGGACCAGCAGGATGGGAAATTGAGTGGTTGCATTCCGTTGCATGTTCGTACCTTTTTCGAAGAGGTTCCTGTTGAATTCGCGACGTCACTCTAATGCAGGCTTGTGCTGGACGGTGTAGGAAGAAACCGCAGTGCTCTGCTGAAAACGGAATAGAAGAAGTGGGAAGGGTCGGACTGGAGCCGGACGGATCTGAGCGTATCGGGATACTTCCGATTGCCCTTGGCGCTTGCGGCTACAACTTCACCGGCACCAGGCCACTCCCGTGGTCGTCTTGTCTGACTGTGGGTTTGGGACGGTCGAGGTTTAATGGCTTCATCGGGTGCCGCGATATGAACGCGGTGCCTTTATCCAAGGACTGGAGCCTATGTATGACCACTTACCCATCTGCCCCGCGAGCCCGGCTCGCACCCCTGACGAAATTGCCGGTCCCGTTTCTGGCAGCGGCCACGGCAGGGGTGATCAACCCCGCTTGGCGCAAGGTCGTCATCACCGTCAAGCCATATCCAATGATGACGTGCGGAGATGAGGTGCTGCTGTTCTGGCACGGACTCAATTCAGACGCCGAACCCTATCGGCATGAAGTGCGAAGGTTCATCACTGAGCGACATGTGGGGCGAGATGTCGTTTTTGTTGTGCGCGAGCCGCATATCGCCGAGCTGGACGGCGGCTCGCTGGAGATCAGCTACCAAGTGACGAGCAAACGGCTGCCGGCCACGCTGGTCTCCCAGCCTTTGCAACTGGATATCGGCGATGTTTCCTTGCAACTGCCGGCCGCCGTTGCCAACGATGCCGTGGGCGGCAGCCTGGACCCGGCGCGGGTGCCCGAAGGAACGTGCGTGACCATCAAACCCTATTCCAGAATGGCCGTCGGCGACCGGTTGATCCTGATTGCCAGCAACGACTCCAAGGCCGTTTGGCGCGATGTGCTGGATATCGAGGCTCATGCCGTCGGCCGCGAGGTAGCGTTCTGGATCGATCATTCGCTGATTGCCCCTCATGAGGGTCAAAGCCTGAGCCTGACCTATGTCGTCCGGCGCGGACATTCGGTGCGTCGCGCCGAGCCCCTGTCGTTGCACCTGGGGCCTTTGCGACGTCCTGCTCTGAAAGCGCCGCGGATTGCGGGATTGAACGCGGGCGGGCTGGATGTCGACGGGTTACAGGAAGGGGTGAGTGTCGTCATCGACGATGCCGGGCTTGAGGCTGGCGAGCTGGTCTGGCTGCAGTGCAACGGCAGTTACGCGCATGTCGCCGAGCGCGAAATCACCGCGGCGACGGCAGGTCAAGCGCTGACCTTTGTAGTGCCTGCGGCGTTCTGGCAGGACCAGTGCGGCAGATCGGTGCACTTGTTTTATCAGGTCGAGCGCCTGGACGATGTGAGCCAGCATTCGGAGTGGGTCACCGTCCAGGTTCGCTCCGAGACAAAAAGCTGAGCGCCCTCGCTGGGGAGGGCGCTTTCAGGATTCAGGCCGACACCAGTTGACGATGGGCCTGACGCAGCAGTTGCTCGGTGGTCGCCCAACCCAGGCAGCCATCGGTCACCGATACGCCGTAACGCAGCGACGGGCCCAACGACTGGCAACCTTCGAACAGGTGGCTTTCCAGCATCATGCCGATGAGGGAGTGGTTTCCTTGCAGGCGCTGTTCCAGGACGTCGTTGAACACCTGAGGCTGGCGCAACGGATCTTTGCCGCTGTTGGCGTGGCTGCAATCCACCATGATCCGGGCCGGTATTTTCAGGCGGGTCAGGTCATTGTGTATCTGTGTGACGCTCTGGCGGTCATAGTTCGGCCCGCGATGGCCGCCGCGCAGCACCAGATGAGTGTCGGGGTTGCCCTGGGTCTGGATGATCGCCGGATGCCCCTGGCTGTCGACGCCGAAATGCCGATGAGGATGGGCTGCCGAGCGCATGGCATCGCAGGCGATGCCAACACCGCCGTCCGTGCCGTTCTTGAAGCCGACCGGCATGCCCAGGCCGCTGGCCATTTCCCGGTGGATCTGCGATTCGGTGGTACGCGCGCCGATGGCGACCCAACTGAGCAGGTCATCGAAGTAGTTGGCGGCCATGGGTTGCAGCAGTTCGGTGGCCACAGGCAGGCCCAACTGGAGCATTTCGCGCATCAGTTCCCGGGACAGCGTCAGGCCGCCGGCCATGTCATCGCTGCCATCCAGGCCAGGGTCGTAAGCGAGGCCTTTCCAGCCTACCGTCGTGCGGGGTTTTTCCACGTAGGCGCGCATCACCAGCAGCATGCTGTCGCTGACTTCATGGGCCACGCGCGCCAGGTTGGCAGCGTATTCGAGGGCCGATTTCGGGTCGTGGATGGAGCAGGGGCCGACAATGACCAGCAGGCGGGAGTCCTCGCCGTCGAGGATCGCGCGGATTGCCTGACGATGGGCATTGACCTGTTGGCTCAGCGCCAAGCTGAGGGGCAATTGTTGCTTGAGTTGCAATGAGCTGGGCAGACGCAGGGTCAGGGCTTCATTGGCGGGGTTGAGCGTGGACAGCGGCAAAGCAGAGACGGACGAATTCATGATCTGGTTTCCTGGGCGGGCAGCGGGTTCATTCCCGCGCGCCGGCCCTATTGGGGTGTTCGACAATTGGCCGTATTGGCCCGCAACTGAGGCTTGCCACCGGTAGGTGACCGATCGGAGGCGGCAGGCTGTCCCGAGCGGTGGCTGGTAAATCGCCAGGCGGAAAAACTGTCGTAACGGTAATAAGTGGCGTAGTTCATGGCTCAATCCTCAAGTTTGTCTGGTGTCGCAAAAATGTGTGGGGCTGAAAAAACAAAACCCCCGGTCGGGAGGCCGACCGGGGGTTAGAAAACTCTGGAAGGCGACCCGTTTAAATTGGGCGCCGGTTGGGTATCAGGCGCGCCAGTGGCTAAACCAATACCCAAAATAAAAGCTGACCGGAGTCTGAACACTGTTCGCCCAGGCAGCCGCAACCGAGCGCTGGGCGCTGGCGGTTTGAAGCGATGCGAGGGCGTTGAACATGGTCTGTCTCCGATGAATGGCCCTGAGCTTACTAGAGCAGGGCGGGCCGGTTCAATCAGAAAATTCTATCGTGGGCATGTGATTGTTCATCCTGGCTTGAGTCCGGTGGGCTTTATGACAAACTTTGGGCTTGCACCTTCTTTCAAGGAAGATCCATGACCGCTCTAACCTTCGCCGCGGCCCAGTCGATTTCCATCCCCGGGGACGTTCACGCCAATCTCATCCACCATCAGCGCTTCATGCAGGCCGCTGCTGAACAGCATGTGCAATTGCTGGTGTTTCCTGAGTTGTCGCTCACTGGTTACGAACGGGGCTTGGCTGCGGAACTGGCCATCTTGCCGGAGGATGGAATATTGCAACCACTGCGTGAGCTGGCGCGCGAGCTTGGCCTGACCGCAGTGGTTGGCGTGCCGCTCCGCCTGGAGGCAAACGCACCGGTATTGATCGGTGCGCTGGTCCTCGGCGCCGACGGATCCCTCGGGGTTTACACCAAACAGCATTTGCATCCCGGCGAAGAAGTTGCCTTCGCCCCTGGTCATGGCGGCTCGATGCTGGCGATGGGCTCGGATCACATCGCATTGGCGGTATGTGCCGATTTTTCCCATGCCCGCCATGCTGCGGCCGCAGCCGAGCAGGGCGCTACGCTATATGCGGCTGGCGTTTTGATTACGGAGGGCGGCTACCTGCCCGATACGACGTTATTACAAGGTTATGCCAAGCAACATGCCATGGCGGTTCTAATGGCCAATCATGGTGACGCCACCGGTGGTTGGGAGTCGGCCGGTCGCAGCGCCGTCTGGGGCCCGGACGGTTCACTGATTGCGGCAGCACCAGGCAGGGGTGATCTGTTGGTGATCGCTCGCCGCACCACCGATGGTTGGGCTGGGCAAGTCTTGCCGGTGACCACGCTTTGAAGAGGTACACATGAATTTCCAGTGGCGTGCGGCAACGGCCGAGGACATCGCCTTTGCCCGGCAACTGACGTGCATCAACATGCTTCCCTATTACTTGCACCATGATTTGTTATGGCAGGACGAAGCATTCGATCTGGCCTGGATCATTCGTCAGAACTGGATCATCTGCCGCGAGGGGCAAGCGTTGGGTTTTGTCAGCCTCAGTCGTGATGCCCGGGCGTTGTATATCCGGGAGCTACAGATTGCCGAGGCGTTTCGGGGGCAGGGCGCCGGCACCTGGGCGATCGGTCAGGTTTTGGACATGATGATGCAGGAGCGTCGCCCGGCGTTACGCTTGACGGTTTTCAAGAACAATCCGGCCAGGGTGCTCTACGAGCGCATGGGGCTGCAGGTGGTCGGCGAGGATGAATGTTTCCTGAGGATGGAGCGGGCCGCCAGGGCTTGAGGCCTCGGATTGCGTGCCTGTGAAAGACGCGCTGTAACTTTTATATGTCCCTTTGCGCTAGGTCTGCCGGATGGTTTTTGCTAAGGTGTTGGGCAACCCAAATAAGACCAAATCGTGAGGTGTCTGCTTGATTAGGGTGTTAGTGGTCGACGACCATGATCTCGTCCGTACGGGCATTACACGAATGCTGGCTGATATCGACGGTCTGCAGGTGGTTGGTCAGGCTGAATCCGGGGAAGAGTCCCTTATCAAGGCGCGTGAACTGAAACCCGACGTGGTACTGATGGACGTCAAGATGCCAGGCATCGGCGGTCTTGAAGCCACGCGTAAACTGCTGCGCAGCCACCCGGACATCAAGGTGGTCGCGGTGACCGTGTGTGAAGAAGATCCGTTCCCGACCCGGTTGTTGCAGGCGGGTGCTGCGGGTTACCTCACCAAGGGCGCCGGCTTGAACGAGATGGTCCAGGCCATTCGCCTGGTATTTGCCGGTCAGCGTTACATCAGCCCGCAAATTGCCCAGCAGCTGGCAATCAAGTCGTTCCAGCCGACCAATGAATCGCCCTTCGATGCGCTGTCGGAACGGGAAATCCAGATTGCCCTGATGATTGTCGGTTGCCAAAAGGTGCAGATCATCTCCGATAAGCTGTGCTTGTCGCCTAAAACCGTCAACACCTACCGTTACCGAATCTTCGAGAAGCTGTCGATCAGCAGCGATGTCGAGTTGACGCTGCTGGCGGTGCGCCACGGCATGGTCGATGCCAGCGCCTGATAATGACTGAACTGTTTGATCCAAGTGCTTTCCTGTCCACATGCAGCGGTCGCCCAGGCGTCTATCGCATGTTCGACAGCGATGCGCGTCTGCTTTACGTCGGTAAGGCCAAGAACCTCAAGAAGCGTCTGGCCAGCTACTTTCGTAAAACCGGCCTCGCGCCAAAGACCGCCGCCCTGGTGGGGCGCATCGCGCAAGTCGAAACCACCATCACCGCCAATGAAACCGAGGCCTTGCTGCTCGAGCAGACGCTGATCAAGGAATGGCGGCCGCCGTACAATATTCTGCTGCGTGATGATAAGTCCTACCCGTACGTGTTCCTGTCCGACGGGGCATTTCCGCGTCTGAGCATCCACCGCGGGGCCAAGAAGGCCAAAGGCCGGTATTTCGGCCCTTACCCCAGCGCCGGGGCGATCCGTGAAAGCCTGAGTCTGCTGCAGAAGACCTTCTTCGTTCGCCAATGCGAAGACAGCTATTACAAGAACCGTACCCGACCATGCCTGCAATATCAGATCAAACGCTGCAAGGCGCCTTGCGTCGGGTTCGTCGAACCCCAGGTCTACGCCGAAGACGTGCGCCACTCGGTGATGTTTCTTGAAGGTCGCAGCAATGCGTTGACCGACGAACTGTCGGCGGCGATGGAGGACGCGGCGGTCAATCTTGAGTTTGAGCGGGCTGCCGAGCTGCGTGACCAGATCGGGCTGCTGCGCCGCGTGCAGGATCAGCAGAGCATGGAAGGTGGCAGCGGCGACGTTGACGTGATCGCCGCGTTCATCAACCCGGGTGGCGCCTGCGTTCACCTGATCAGCGTGCGCGGCGGTCGGGTGCTGGGCAGCAAGAACTTCTTTCCCCAGGTGGGTATCGAGGAAGACGTGGCCGAAGTCATGGCGGCGTTTTTGGGCCAGTACTACATCAGCAGCCCGGAACGCGACCTGCCTGCCGAGTTGATCGTCAATGTGGTCCACGAAGACTTCCCAGCCCTGGTCGAGGCCATTGACAAGCTTCGTGGTCGTGAACTGACCATCAGCCATCGCGTGCGTGGCACCCGGGCGCGCTGGCAGCAACTGGCCGTGACCAACGCCGAACAGGCCCTTGGCGCACGCTTGGCCAACCGCCAGCATGTGGCGGCACGGTTCGACGCCTTGGCCGACGTCCTTAACCTGGACGAGCCGCCGCAGCGGCTGGAGTGCTACGACATCAGTCACTCCAGTGGCGAAGCGACCGTGGCATCTTGTGTGGTGTTTGGTCCGGAGGGCCCGATCAAGTCCGATTACCGGCGCTACAACATTGAAGGCGTTACCCCGGGCGATGATTATGCGGCGATGCATCAGGCGCTGATGCGCCGGTTCGGCAAGCTCAAGGACGGGGAGGGCAAGCTGCCGGACATCTTGCTGGTGGACGGCGGCAAAGGCCAGCTGTCCATGGCCCGCGACGTGTTGAATGAGTTGATGGTCCCCGACCTGATCCTGCTGGGCGTAGCCAAGGGCGCAACCCGCAAGGCCGGCTTCGAGACCTTGTACCTGAACGATGCGGCCCATGAGTTCACCCTGAAAGGGGATTCGCCGGCGCTGCACCTGATCCAGCAGATCCGTGACGAAGCACACCGTTTCGCCATTACCGGACACCGCGCCCGCCGGGGCAAGACCCGCCGCACATCGACGCTGGAAGGTGTGGCAGGGGTCGGGCCGACGCGACGTCGCGATCTATTGAAACATTTTGGTGGATTGCAGGAGCTGTCTCGTGCCAGCATCGAAGAGATAGCCAAAGCTCCCGGTATCAGTAAAAAGCTCGCTGAGTCGATTTATGCAAGCCTGCATAGCGAGTAGAATGCCCGTCAACCTCGCAGCCAGTTGTGCCGATGAATATCCCAAATCTGATTACCGTACTCCGCGTCCTGCTCATCCCGATCTTTATTTTGCTGTTCTATTTGCCGTACCACTGGAGCTATGTGGCCTCCGCCTCGGTCTTTGCCTTCGCCGCCGCCACCGACTGGCTGGATGGCTACCTGGCCCGACGCCTGGAGCAGAGCACGCCTTTCGGCGCCTTCCTGGACCCTGTGGCCGACAAGCTGATGGTCGCGGTCGCCCTGGTACTGCTGGTGCAGGAGCACGGCAACCTCTGGCTGACCCTGCCGGCAGCGGTGATCATCGGCCGCGAGATCGTCGTATCGGCACTGCGCGAATGGATGGCCGAACTGGGCGCCCGTGCCCAGGTGGCGGTATCGAACCTGGGCAAATGGAAAACCGCCGCGCAGATGCTGGCGCTGGTGATCCTGCTGGGCAACCCGGCCAACTTCAATTTCTGGGTGCTGTTGGGCTATGCATTGCTGCTGATCTCCGCAGGCCTGACATTGTGGTCGATGGTTCAGTACCTGCGCGCCGCCTGGCCGCATCTGCGCACTGACGTAGACCCGAAATAAAAGTTTTTTGAATCAAAGGGTTGACGGCGTAATCTGAATCTATAGAATGCGCCACACCAAGACGCGGGAATAGCTCAGTTGGTAGAGCACGACCTTGCCAAGGTCGGGGTCGCGAGTTCGAGTCTCGTTTCCCGCTCCAAATATTGCGCTACAGAGTTCCACTGAATTCTGTAAGTGATTGAAATCAGGGCCTTTAGGCCCTTTTTTCGTTCCAGCGGGAACCACTGAAATCCAGCTCCATCCAGTGCTTTTAAGTCCCGATTTAAGTCCCGAATGAGGGTCTTGGATTTGGATGTGCACTGAATCGGTTTTTTGCTGGAGCAGCTTGGATAGCGAGACGAGCATCTGGCCCTGACTCTGTTCAGGAGCTCGCTATGGCACTCTCGGATACGACCGTTCGGCAAGCCCGAATCACTGGCAATGACTACACGATAGGCGACACGGATGGGCTTGCGCTCAACGTGACCGCGCGCGGCGGGAAAATCTGGCGATTCAGATATTACTGGGCGGGCGTGCAGAAACGCATGTCTCTCGGTAGTTATCCGCAAATCAGCCTTAAAGAAGCCCGTGCCCGACGTGATGAGGCTCGCGCCTTAGTCGCCCAAGGCATCAATCCCTATGAGCATCGTAAACAGCAGCGTCGTGCTGTTCGTTTTGCGACAGAGCATACCTTTGAGGCCGTGTTCAACCAGTGGGTGGAGTTCCGAAGGCTGAGCCTGAAGGAAGGCCGCCAGAGCACGCTCTCGCAAATCTTGAGAATCTTCAATAAAGACGTCCTGCCCACACTGGGTGGACGGTCTATCTACGATATCAATCGTCATGATCTTCTGGATTTGCTAAGCAGGATCGAACAGCGCAAGGCCTTAACGACAGCCGAAAAATGTCGGACCTGGTTCAATCAATTGTTCCGCTATGCGCTGGTGAAGATCGAGGGGCTGGAACATAACCCGGCTTCTGATCTCGACGTTGTTGCGCTCCCCAAGCCGCCTGTTACGCACAATCCATTTCTCCGAATGGACGAGCTCCCTGCATTGATGGCAGCTCTTCGAAACTACAGCGGTGCCAACCAAACTCAGCTTTGCCTTCGATTGTTGCTGCTGACCGGTGCCCGCACGGGCGAGCTGCGCTTGGCGACACCCGACCAGTTCGATCTGGATAAGCGGTTATGGATCATACCGGCGGAGGTGGTGAAGCAACTTCAGTTAGCGATGCGGAAGCCCGGTAAGCAGATCTCAAACATACCGCCCTACATTGTGCCGCTATCGGTTCAGGCGCTTGAAATAGTGCGGTGCATGCTGGACCAAGTGGTTCCTGCGCAACGTTACTTGTTTGCGCATCGGAGCGACCTGAGCAAGCGCATCAGTGAGAACACGCTGAATGGCGCGCTACGCCGGATGGGGTACGCGGATCAGCTCACCGGTCATGGGATGAGGGCGACGATCTCGACTGCGCTGAACGAGATTGGATATCCAAAGGTATGGGTGGACGCTCAGCTTTCTCATGCAGATCCGGACAAGGTGAGTGCGGCCTACAACCACGCGGAATACGTGGAGCAGCGCCGGACCATGATGCAGGACTGGGCAAATCGTCTGGATCTGTGGGGGCAGGGCCAGCTGAAAGCGGCAAGCTCTCCACTTACCATCCGTTTGGAAGGGGCCGCTTCGCTGCCGTCGCTTGAAAACGCGATCGCAAATTCCATTCATTTCAACGGCACCTTTCCAGTGGCAGCGGTCTCGGTATCCAAGGCTTCGGTTAGCGACGAACCGGCTCTTGTCGTGTCGCACCAGTCGCCTGTCGTACCTCTTTCGGTCCCGACTGAAAAGCTGCATAAATCTATCGTGTCTGACATCCAGCGCGAACGCGTCGAAATGCTTGCCATTTATGAGGCCGCTAGTAATTTGCCGTTACTGGTTTTCGCTAAACTGGCTGGCAAATCTCGTGATCAGATCAACCGCGATATCAAGGCTCGGCGCCTTCTGTCCCTCAGCTTGGGGAATCGCGGTCAACGCATTCCCGATTGGCAGCTAGATCCATTGCGTCACAAGTTGGTGCTTGCTGCGTTAGCGCGGTTTCCGGATGTCGACCTTGCTGTTAGTCTTCAGCAGAGAATGGATGTATTCCTTCTCCAATCCGACTGCCTCAAGGTCACTAAGCAGCTTTTGATACGCTATTTCAAGATTCTTCACTTGGAGTTGAAAGGCGTCCCGATCCGCTTGTAGCGCGAGGAAGGTTCCTAGACTGACTTTTCCGTGAGCGTCTCTGTCTGATTCAAACAAAAAGGCTGGCTTCTGATCGGGATAATAAATTTGTATCCAGCGACGTAAATCGGAATGACGTATCGTTAGCTGATAGGGCTCCACGTAACTTCCACTGGGAACCGAAATTCCGAGGCATCCGTAAGGCAGTTCTCCATTACGTATTGCGTCGTAGATCTTTTCTGTGGCTGCGTGTAAACACGGCCACTGTGGAAATCGGTAGATAAGCTCCTCTGGACAAGACCACGCAGCTTCGACTATTTGTGCTTCGTAACGGGTAAGATTGCACCACCGCAACGCTGCGTCGATTGGGCGGTAAAAGGTTCTGGAATGTGGATTACAAATATAAGAAGACATAATAGCGATGGACCTCCATATCCTAATGGATAGGCCTCTTGCCGGATACCTGTATACGAACCTACTGATGGCAGTGGTTGTTTACTCGGATTTTTTAACTCGGTGAGGTCATCCATTCGTCTATTGCTTGAAAATTATTTTCATCTATTTTCTCAAGAACCTAACGATAGTACTCAAGGAGTCTGACCTGAAAGAAGCTGGTTTAAGGCTTAATGAAGGGCAGCATCTGAATCAGCAGAAGGTGTGCGCTGCAAGCTCAGACTCCATTCGACCAGTTAATGGGGCATTTAATCTCTCGTGATTATGTGTCTCAGCGCGGGTCGACATTCTTTTGGACGATACTGTCGAGCGTAGCAACATGCTCCGACGACAATGATATTTCAGCTGCGGAAAAGTTCTCCCGAAGGTGAGCCATGGACGTCGTTCCGGCGATAACTAGGATGTTAGGTGATCGTTGTAGCAGCCAAGCCAGAGCAACCTGTTTGGGGCCTGCGCCTACGTCGTTCGCAACGCTTGAGAGCAGATCGGACTGTAGCGGAGAGAACCCACCGAGTGGGAAGAACGGCACGTAAGCCACTCCTTTCGAGGCCAAAGTGTCAATAAAACTATCATCGGTACGGTGCACCAGGTTGTACTGGTTCTGTACGCAGACGATGTTCGCCAATGATTCCGCTTCATGGAACTGAGCAGCCGACACGTTGCTGAGGCCGATATGTCGGATAAGTCCCTTTCGTTGTAGCTCTACCAGGGTTCCCAGCGACTCGGCCACAGAGTTGTCATCCGGCCCGTGCGGACCACCTAAGCGCAGGTTGACTACATCAAGTGCATCCACACCAAGATTGGCGAGGTTTTCATGCACTGCACGGTGAAGTCCTTCGGGCGTACGATCTACCTGCCATGAGCCATCTTCCCCGCGTATAAAGCCAACCTTGGTGGCGATCACTAGGTCGGCCGGATAGGGCGAGAGCGCTTCGCGGATCAACTGATTTGAAACGTGTGGACCGTAAAAGTCGGCAGTGTCGATATGATTTGCGCCGAGGGCAAGCACCTCGCGGAGAACGGCGAGTGCTGAATCTTTGTCCCGCGGCGGCCCCCACACGTGTGGTCCCGGCAGTTGCATGGTGCCATAGCCCATACGCTTAAGCGTCAACTAGGTGTTTGGAAGGGTGAACGTGCCGCCGAGACTGTTTGTTGTTGTCATGGTTTTTCCTCTTGAAGAGATTTGTGTGTCGGGAATGGGAAGCAGTGAAGCTGCCCATGCTTGGGCGGAACTTGGGAATCTCGTCCAGCTTCTGCGCCACAGGAACTTCTTTCGTAACTCTGCCTGGTGTCTGCGGGTGACACGCTGGCGGCCCGCTGCACAAACCAGGCTTTCCTCTGGAACACCTGGTGTAGTGCTGTCCCATAACCACGCATGCAACCCTGGCTGCTGTTCGATGAAGGACATTTGCGTCTCAGTCAGCTGGAATCTTCCTCGCGTGCGACCGCAACTGTCGTGACGTAGGCTACTCGTTTGGGTTGCTGGAACTGCGAGGTAGCGCCGATCGCGCAGTCGCGCCATAGAGAAAGGTATTGACTGCACTCATGACAATCTTGTCGATCGCTGTATCCGATAACGGGGGTTGGACCAGACCGACAATCGCACGCAACTTCACATCGCTAGATGTCATGCTCATGAACTGCTCTGCCAGAACAGCGGGCGAGATATCTGGATTGAGCTTGCTTGTGGGGCTTGCCTGATGTGCTGCGATCCACACCGCTAGCTTGTCCAGAATCTTCAAGTAGCTGGCCGCAAGCATCGCTTGGGCGACCTCCGGGAAGCGACGGCCTTCGTTGGTAAGCAGCCTATGTACAGCCAGCGTTTGAGGCGACAGCGCAGTGCGCACCAACTGACGACCGAAAGCAGGTAATACTTCCTCTATCTCGAGTCCTTCGATTTTGAGTTCATCCAGCGGCTTCGCCATTTCTGTGGATACGTGCAACATCGCGGCCTTGAACAGCCCTTCTTTTCCACCGAAGTAGTCGTAAACATTGCGGCGTGAGCCACCTACGCGAGCAATGAGGTTATCGACAGCCACGGCGTCGAATCCGTTTTCCAAAAACTGTTCCGCTGCTACAGCGATCAGTTCTTGTACTCTTTGGGCCCCTTTAATCGTTCGGTGGGCTGGGGCTTTCGGTGGAACCATCATAGAGTGCGTACTTCGTTCAAATAAGGTCAGGTACAGTACCATACCATAACAGACCATTTCGCCTTGGCAAATACTTTAGGGCACGAGTGCTTCTTTGCTGGCGTAATGCCATTAAAAGCCGGTTTTTACCCCGCTGGCCCATCTGCGCCAAGGCGCAAGCCTGTCAAACGCGTACTACATCGCTTTGCTTTCAACCGGCAAGGTAGTTGTACCCACCGGCGTAACCCTCGGCGTGGCAGTGGCCACCTGGGTTCTATCACCAATCAAGTTCCAGGCGGACATGGGGATCCTGCTGGCCTTCATGTTTATCTGGAACATGCTCGGCGCGCTGATCCTGACCCCGGCATTGGCCCGGTTGCTGTTCCCAGCGTCGGCCATCCCCCTGAAACCTGCCACGAGGTAATACAGCCATGCGTCATACCCTTCGGTTGAATACGCTCAAGGCGATACTGGGAGAGTCTGTCCTGGCCTGCGTTGCCGCAACTCTTTGTGTTCTGCTCAGGATTCCAGTCTCAGCCATGTTTATCGGTTGGATTGCCTTCTTCACCAGAGGCATCACGGCCCGCGACGGTTTGATAAACCTCGGATGTATGCTGATCGGCCTGGCGATCGGCATCGCCAGCGAACTGTTGGCGCCGCACTTGGGGGCGTTGACTATCACCCCGGTAGCACTGCTGGTTACCGTGGTGGTGTTGTCATTACGCGGCTTACCAGTGTTCAACAATTTGTTAAGTCTGTTCCTGGGCGTGGTGTCCTTTTTTGCCTCGCACCTGGCTACCACGCTGGCGACCTTTCTGGAGTTGTCCTTGGCCTGCGCCTTGGGAGTTCTTGCGGGGCTGCTGGCAAGCAGGGTGCAAAGACATTGGGGCCAAGCCAAACATCCTGATATGCCTATGTCCTGAGGATCGCCCTGGGTGTGTTGCGCGAATACTTCCTTTTAGAAATAGGTGTGGTATTGTACCGTACCAAATTAATCGGGAGCTGGGGTTATGTCTGCAGAACCGGTGGAGGTTCTTAATGCTCACCGCTCCGCGAAAGGCGTGCAGCGGACACAAGGCCTGACGGTGGTGGCAACGCAGCCTTTTTTAGAGCGAGGTTTCCAAGTCATTTTGAGGGACGATTTCGTTGTCCGTGTCGTCAACTCGTGGCGCGCCATTTGGGTAGCTGGAAGTCGACGAGATCGCCCTCAATGCGGTTCGTGCAACAAAGCGCGGCGTAACGCAGATGAATAACGCGACTCTTCGATGCTTCTTCGAACACAAAGCCACTTCACGCTGGCTTTATTCTCTTGTGGTGTTGCTGTGCTCGAGTCTGGCCGGAGCCCATACTTTGGCCGAGGTGAGAGTGGGTGATCCGCCAGATTTTGCTACTTATCAACTCGAAACCCGAGCGCAGTTGCGCTTACAGCGCAACTTCCAGACGCACGAGCCGCTGAATGAGTTGCGGTGGAACTCCCCAGGGGAATGGCGCCCTCCCACAGGTATCCGGCCAAGCAAAGGCATTCTGCTTGTTCATGGCTTGGGCGATTCGCCATGGTCGTTTCACGACTTGGCACCTGTTCTCGCAGCCCAAGGCTTTTTGGTGCGCACCGTGCTCTTGCCGGGGCATGGGACTCGCCCCGAGGACTTGCTTAAAGTTGACCTCAAGCAGTGGCAGCGCGTCGTGAACGAGCAAGCGCAAGTGCTTCGACGCGATGTCGAGCATGTGTACTTGGGCGGATTTTCCACAGGGGCCAATCTAGTGCTCGAATACGCCTACGACAATCCTCAAATAGCCGGCTTAGTGCTGTTCTCACCCGCTTTCCGTGCTTCCAGTCGGTTGGAGTGGCTGGCACCGCTGACTGCTTGGCTACGTCCCTGGATCGTGTCCCCCGACGGGCTGCGTCCGATGCAAAACAGTGTCCGTTATCTCAATATGCCCACCAACGGGTTTGCGCAATTCCATAACAGCAGCCTTAAGGCTCAACGGCTCTTGAATGAGCACTTTTACGATAAGCCAGTATTCATGGCCGTTGCGCAGCACGATTCGGTGCTCGATACGAACTATCTGCTCGAGATGTTCCAGTTCCGCTTCACGCATCCAGCCAGTCGGTTGGTCTGGTATGGCGAGGAGACACTGGGTGTGTACGACCGCAGACGTGTCTTGGTGCGCGAAGATTATTTGCCAACATTGCGGATCAGCCAGTTTTCACACATGGGCCTGCTGTTCGCGCCTGGAAACCCGCAGTATGGCGAGCGAGGCATTTTACGTATTTGTTTAAACGGACAGCCATCCAATGCCACCCGAGCCTGCGAACAAGGCGCGCTGACCTGGTACTCGGATTGGGGGTATCGCGAGGAAGGTAAGGTTCATGCCCGCTTGACCTTCAATCCCTATTTCGATTGGCAGGCTTCGGTCCTGGCAACCGTGCTCGACGAACTTCCCATCAACTCTGACGTTGAATCAACGCCTTCCTCCCAAGAGAGTCATCCATGAAATCCATCCGTATTCATACGTATAACGACAAGCCTGTCGCAGAACAGATCCCGACCCCTGCTGTAGCGAAGGATCAGGTACTGGTGCAGGTGCAGGCAACCGCACTCAATCCTCTGGATGCGCTGGTGGTATCAGGTGTGGCGGCCCAGTTCTTCGCCATTTCCCTGCCGCTCACGTTGGGGACCGATTTTGCCGGCGTCATCGAGAAGGTGGGTTCCGAGGTCAGTCAATGGCGCGTTGGGGATCGGATCATTGCCTGCGCCGATGCCAGCACGTGCGGCGGCCTGGCCGAGTTTGCCGCCGTGCCCGCCAGTGCCTGCGTAGCATTGCCGCAAAGCATGTCTGCTATTGAAGGTGCGGCTATCCCTATCGCGGCGCTTACAGCCTGGCATTCCTTGTTTTCTTCCGCTCGCTTGAAAGCAGGGGAGACCGTTTTGATCCACGCAGGTGCAGGTGGAGTAGGAACTTTTGCCGTGCAGTTTGCGAAGAAGGCAGGCGCTCGGGTAATTGCCACGGCTTCGGGGGATGGCCTTGAGCTCGCTCGTCGTCTCGGTGCGGACGAAGTGCTGGATTACACATCAGTAGACTTCACTTCGGTCGTTCACAACGTGGATGTTGTTCTGGACTTGGTCGGTGGTGAGACGCAACAGCGCTCCTTCGAAGTGCTGCGCAAGGGCGGGAGACTTGTATCCACAGCCATGCCACCAGACGCTCACATGGCTGAATCCTGTGGTGTGACGGCGAGCATGTTCTATGCGGCGCAGTATGCCTCTCAACTGGATAAGCTGGTCTCGTCGATAGTCGAGCAGGGCGTTGAGGTTGTGATTGACCGCGTGGTGCCGTTTGACGCATTCGATGATGCTTGGGAACGATTGGTTTCAGGTCGGGCAAGGGGCAAGATTATCGTGCAGTGAGTCAGGGCGACAGAGACTTTGCGTGATTGGTCCCGCTGCACAAAGCAACCTGCAGCGGGGCTTCCTGAAATGGTCGTCATAACGCCCAGCAGATGATCAGCGAAGCACCATCAGATAGACACCACAGGCTAGTGCCACCAGACCTGCGGGAATAGCTGTCACAGAAATGATGTCGATCTGGCGAGATTGGCGAATGACATCGGGTAAGTTGTCCTTTTCGGCTGCGGTGCGTCGCTTCAACACGGGTATCAGACACAGCATATTTCCGAGGACAGCGCTGCCTCCGGCAACGACTTTCAACGCGTAGATGCCATCGAAGCGTGTCGGTTCGATGAGCAACAGACCGGTGACAAGTACTACGGCGAAGGCCGGCATTTCGAAGAGCAGATCAATCTGCCGGTGCAAGCGGGCAACGGTGAAACCCTGATTCCGACTCTGCGCTCGGGTGCGCTCAAGCAGGTACTCGACCGCTACGATGCCCAGCCAGAAAGCGACGGCGAAAAGGTGCAATTGCAACAACAATTCGAAATGCATAGTCCAACCCTCAGTCTCTGACCAATCCAGGGGTCTTCACTGGCGCATCCCTTCGTCTGTCGGGATGATCACGTTCAAGAAAGCGGCGTAACCCTTCGCGGGTTTCCGGTTGATGAATAGAGTGATTGAAACACTGGGCCTCGATACGCAGGCCCTCAGCCAAAGGAAGGCCATACCCCCTGACTGCGGCCTCTTTGTCGGCACGCATGGCAGGTTGCGGCAACGTGCAGAGGAATTGGGCTAGCTCCATCGCTCGCATCAACGAGTGCCCTGTAGGTACGACCTCATTGGCCAGACCGATGGCCAGTGCTTCTGCGGCGGTGATAACTTTGCCCGTGAGGATCAGCTCCATCGCCCGGCCCATCCCCACGATGCGTGGCAAGCGCTGACTTCCGCCGTCGGCGAGCCCGATGTTCCACCGTCGACACGTAACGCCAAAGGAGGCATGTTCTTCGGCAATGCGCATGTCGGCGAAGCATGCCCATTCCAGCCCGCCAGCGTAGGCTGCACCGTTTACTGCGGCGATGACCGGTTTGTAGATATCGGTCCAGCGGCTGGGCCCGAGAACGCCGGGGCGTTCGCCGCGGTTGTGGGCCGCAATCTCGCTCGGGCTGGTGGGCACCAGATCGAAGCCTGCTTCAAGGTCACCACCGGCACAGAATGCTTTTTCACCGGTACCGGTAATGATGGCGACCAGAGCACTGGGGTCATCTCGAAACTTTGTCCAGGCTTCCACCAGTTCCAAGTGAGTAGTCGGCCCGATGCAGTTGCGCTTTTCCGGGCGGTTGAAGCGAATGATCCTTATCGCGCCGTGTGCTTCGTATTCGATTTCCGTAAAGGCCATAACGGGTAATCCTCTTGGTGTTTTTTCAGCTGCTGATCAAAGCCAAGTCACGTTTTGCTCGAGTGGAAAACGTAATCGGGGATTTCGGATCGCGTGCACTCCCGGTAACCCCACGGCTAGTAGCATGATGGGAATTGCTTCTTTGGGCAGAGGTAGAATCTTCTTCAAACGCTTCTCATCGAAGCCTTCCATGGGACAGGTGCTGTAACCGTGGCTCTGAAAGGCGAGCATGAGATTCTGTGCCGCCAGCGCTGTCGATTTCACGGCCCATAGCCGCATTTGCATCAGGCTATTGGGGGTGCGCATGACGGGGCGCTTGTAACCGAGCACCCTGACCATCTGGCGTTTGATAAATCCCCGCCAGCCCATCCAGCCCTGGTTGTACTGGAAAGGAGCCGTTTCCTTGTAGAACCGATCGATCACCCTGGGTACTGCGGCTTCAGGCCATAACTTGAGCACATCGGCACAGGCCGATCTCCAAGTGTCCGGCCGTGCCAACACCGCGATGATCAAGGGGGCCCTCGCGGCACTTTGCCCAAGGCATACCTGTTGCAACTGTTGAAGACGTGCTGGATCGCGCACAACCTGGAAAGACCAAGGTTGCAGGTTGCACGAACTGGGTGCCAAAGCCGCGAGCTCCAGGCAATCTCGTATGATTGTTTCAGGAACGGCTTCTGCGGCGAACTGGCGAGCAGCTCGCCGGCTCTCAACCAGGGAGCGAAATGTTGTCGCGGATTCTGAAAACTCCGAATGGGATGCCAAGGGGTTCATTTTTCTAAGCCTCGGTCAGTCGGTGCTGTTTCGTCGTCTCGGCCTTGTGGGAAACAAGCCATTCGAGTAACTCGTCCCAGACTGGCGCGGCAGATGGGCGGAAATAGCCCATGTGTCCAATGGGCTGTTTTTTTGTGTCGGGATGAAGGTCGCGTACCCGCAACGGGGCATTGCGATAGCCCTTGATGAAAGCATCCCGCGATACGGGTGGTGCCCACGGATCATCCACTGCGTTGGCAAACATGCAGGGCGCGTGAACTCGCGCGTAGCGATCAACGACAGCAGCCATCGCCGGGTCGTCGAAGAAGTAATGGGGGTAGGCGCACCAGCGTCGCCATGCTTTGTAGACCCCCTTCGGCAAGTCGTCGCCCATGCCCAGCAGACTCCAGGCCATGTAGCCCTTGTGTGCGACGATCAAAGGCAGGATGCATGACCACAGCAAGCGGACCTTGAAAGCCTCCAGCCTCGGCATCCACCCGGCCCACCCGGCCCCCGTACCGAAGCAGTAGGCGGCCGTGATGCGGTGATGATTGGGTAGCAACCCCAGTGCATGTCCACCAAAAGAGTGACCGACCCAGTAAAGCGGCGTAATGCCGTCATCCATATGTTCGACTGCCGCTGCCAGGTCGAGCCAACCCCAGTCCAGGTAGGACATCTCAAACCCTTTCAGTGATTTGGGCTTGGAGGCTCCTATGCCCCGGTAATCCATTGTCAGGACGTTGAAGCCTTGTTTGCTGGCATGCTCGGCGAAGCGGCGGTAGAAACGCTGTTGCACCCCCGTCGCCCCCGCCATGATGAGGTTGCCCTTCAACGACCCCTGTGCAGAATAACGGATAGCCGCTAGTCGATAGCCATCGTCAGCCACCAACGTTAATTGATCAGCCATAGAGAAATCGGGTGCGTAAGCCGGCATCGTCATCGGGAGTGCTCCTCCTGCTCGATCCCCACCAACTCCTTGCGCAGAATTTTGCCCACATTGCTCTTGGGTAACTCGTCCCGAAATATGATGCGACGAGGGCGTTTATAGCTGACCAGGTGTTTTTCGCAGTGTGCGATCACGAGAGCTTCATCCAAGTAAGGTTGACGACGTACGACATAGGCGATGGGTACTTCCCCCGCCTTTTCGTCCGGGGCCGGTACAACTGCCGACTCCAGTACTCCGGGGTGAGCGTTCAAGATCCGCTCGATCTCCGAGGGGAATACCTTGAACCCCGAGGAAATGATCATTTCCTTTTTTCGGTCAACCAGGCTCAGATACCCATCCAGATCGAAGAGGCCGATGTCTCCTGTACGGAAGAAACCATCGTGGGTGAAGGCGGCGGCATTTTCTTCGGGACGCTGCCAATAACCGGCCATGATGGCCGGACTACGCACACATATCTCGCCGGCGCCAATAGTGACTTCTTCTTCATCCTCGCCCCGTAGGGAAATTTCAACTCCCGTTACTGGTAAACCTACCGAGCCGGGGCGTGAACGCCCCGCTGGGTTGCAGGAGATCAGCCCGGTTTCGGTCATACCGTAGGCTTCGGTGATATGGCAGCCGGTGATCCGATGCCAGAGCTTGGCCGTGGACTCGCTGACTGGCATGCCCGCACCGAGACAAAGGGCGAGGTCGGTGAAGTCCTGCGAGCGGAAGTTTTCATGCTCCAGGAGCGAGTTGTAGAGGGTGGTGACTCCGGGGAAACTGCTTACTCGGTGACGGGACCATTCTTTGATAAACGCCGTGGTATCGCGTGGATTCATCACCAACACCGCTTTACCACCTTTGGCCAAGGTGAAGAGCAGATTGCCCAGGCCGAGAATATGGTAGAGCGGCACCGCGAGCAGTAACACGTAGTCCTGCTCAGCTCTGCCTAAAAGATGCGGACGCAGAGCCGAATACTGTTGGGCAACGTTGAACAGCAGAGCCCGATGACTGATGGGTACGCCTTTGGGTTGCCCCGTAGTGCCACCGCTATAGATTATGAAGGCTGTCTGCTCGGCTGCGATGGGCCCACGTTGACGGAGTTTGGTCGCCCGAGTGGCTACGACCTTGCGCCAGTCGATGGCGCCTTCTATGCCGGTGAGCTTACTGCCCAAGCGCCGATGGGCTACCCAATTGACCAATGTCCGTCGCCAGCCTAGTTGATCACCTGGAGCGACTTGCACAGCAAGACTCACCCCGGCCTGGAGCATGGCCTGCTGGACTCCCTGGCCCATGGGGCCGAAGAGAAATACAGCTTTGACTTCACTGTCCTTGAAAACCTGTGCCAGCTCCTGCGGTGTATACAAAGGGTTTACGCAGACGGCGATCAAACCCGCCCTGATAATTCCCAGGCACGCCACAGGATGGGCGAGCATGTTTGGCAAAGCGACTGCAACCCGGGCGCCCGGTTGCAGCCCTTGATTGATCAACCAGGTCGCTACTGAGGCACTCAGGTTCTGTAATTGCTCATAACTTATGCTGGCACCCATGGCCGACAGGGCAGGGGCATGAGGCATTTTGGTAGCACTACGCTGCAGCAGCTCTTCGATGGTGCAAACTCCGAGGTCGGCAAGCTCGCCGCTACTCTGCCCGCTACGGACTAACTTCAGCGTCTCGTTATCTTTTTTATTAAAACGATTCATCTGCGCTCCGCCCTAGCCGAGTTGGATTTGTTTGAGCTGCTCAAGACGCGAGGCATTGCGCTTTAGCTTTTCGATAAGCGAAGGCACTCGTAATTCGGCTTCGGAAAAATACAGGCGGGCGAGGGCAGGTTTGCTTCTGAGGAAATCCTCATTAGACGTTGACGGCGCGGCGGCGTCCGCAATCCATGCCCACAAATAGCCAAAAACAACAGTCCCCAGTAGTTCAAGAAAGTCTGGCGCAACCAACCCCACGACATCCCGGTTGAAAACGGTGTCGACGGACAGTTGTTGAATCAATGGTTCGAACTCGACCTGCCAGGCACTCAAAGTCGTTGCAACATCCTCCAGATCTGGGCGTTCGCGCAGACGCTTGGCAAGTGTTGGAATGTGGCTCAGGAAGATTCCCAAGCGCTGCCCCTGGTCACCCAAGGTCTTGCGCCCCAGCAAGTCCAGCGACTGGATATAGTTCGTGCCTTCGTAGATCGGACAGATAGCCGCATCCCTTAGCAATTGCTCCATGCCGGTTTCGACTATGTATCCGTTCCCGCCGAAGAGCTGGAGCGCCGAAGCGATATGTGTACCTGCATGATGCGAGAGATAGCCCTTGACGATGGGTGTCAGCAGTTCTGCAAGGTGGAAAGCCTTAGTGCGCCGCAAGTCATCTGGGTGGCAGCGCGCCTCATCGAGCAGCGTACCGACCCAGGCGCAAAGTAGGCGAGCGGGTTCGATGAACAACCTCTGCTGGACAAGGATCGACTTGACGCCAATATGGCTGAGCAAAGGATCGGCTGCTTGATCCGGGTGTGTAGCACCGTTCAGCGCACGGCCTTGAAGGCGCTCCTGGGTGTAGCTCAGCGCATTCTGGTAAGCGATCTCAGCCAGGCCTACGGTTTGGACACCGACAGCCAGCCGTGCACTGTTCATTAGCACGAACATGCAAGCCAGGCCTCGGTTCAGTTCTCCAACGCGATAGCCCTTGGCATTCTCGAACGACAAGGCGCAAGTAGCGTTGGCGCGAATACCATGTTTATGTTCAAGCGAAACGACTGACACGCCGTTCCCTGAGTTACGTCCATCCAATTGGTACTTTGGCACGACGAACAGGCTGAGGCCGCCGGTACCTGCTGGTGCGCTTTCCGTCCTGGCGAGAACCAAATGAACAATGTTTACGCTCAGATCGTGATCGCCGTTCGAAATGAATATCTTGGCTCCACTGAGCAAGTAGGAATCATCCGGCTGGGCAATTGCTGTCGTGCGAATCAAACCAAGATCACTGCCGGCTTGAGGCTCGGTAAGGCACATGGTGCCAAGCCATTCACCGCTGGCTAGTTTGTCGGAAAACAGGGATCGAACCTGTTCATCGCCGAATCGGTCGATGCAACGTAGAACACCTTCGCGGACATTGGAGAAGATGCTGAAAGACACGTTGGAGGAAGCGAGCATTTCATCAAAGAAAACACCGGCTGCTCCTGGGAAGCCTTGCCCCCCGATCGCCATTGGCACTGTCAGGGCGGGCCAACCGTTCTCTTGGAACAGGCGGTAAGCCGATTGAAAACCCCGCGGGGTTTTGACTTCACCATTTTCGAGCCGGCAGCCCTCGACGTCGCCGCTGCCGTTCAAAGGCAGCAGTTGTTCCTGGGTGAGTTCGGCACCGACCTCCAGAGTTGCCTTGAACAGGTCGATGTCGATATGGCAGTGCTCTGGTAGCAGAGGCAACAGCTCTGGAAGTCGAAGAACCTTGCGAGCGAGGAAATCGCACTCCTCCAATGGTGCTTGGTACTGAAGCATGTCGTTGCCCCTGCTGGTGAGTTAACGGCCTTTGAATTGCGGCTCGCGTTTCTGCATCATCGCCATCACACCTTCACGCACGTCTTCACTCTTGATCAGCGTGAACAACAGCTCATTGAGATTGGAGAGGGCGGCATCGTCGCCTTCATCTCGAGCCTGGAAGGCGGACTGCAACGTAGCCTTGATCGCCAGGGGGGCGGCCTTGGCGATGCGTTCGGCGTATTCGATGGCACGAGGCAACTCCTGCCCGGGCTCAACAACCTCGGTCAGCAGACGCATACCTAATGCATCATCGGCATCGAACTCTTCGCCGGTCAGCATGTAGCGCATTGCGTTGGTCCATCCGGCCGCTTGTGTGAAGCGCACAGTGGAACCGCCGGAGGGTGGAATACCACGCAAGACTTCCAGATGAGCGAAGCGGGTGTTGCTCGCGGCTATTGCGATGTCGGCGTTGAGCATCAGCTCGATGCCTGCTGTGTAGCAGGTACCTTGTACGACGAGGACAATCGGTTTGGTGCGACGCGGCTTCGAGACGCCCCAAGGATCGATGCCTCCATCGGGATACTTGAATCCCCCCGAAGCCAGCTTTGGCGTCAGTTCCATCAGATCCAAGCCAGCGGTGAAATGCTCGCCGTGGGCAAACACGACTGCGCAGCGCATGTCCGCATTGCGCTCGTACTCACCCAGCGCCAAGGCTAGGTCGTTCAGCATGGCGCTGTCGAAAGCATTACGTTTGCCGGCCCGATCCAGACCGATAAGGAACAGATGACCACGCTGCTCCCGGGTGACTCGACCCGGACCGCTGTTTGCTTCGCTCATGGGAAATTATCCTGGCGTTGTGAGATGAGGACCTGTATTTTCAGGCGAACCGTAGATACTTACCGAACGTTCGGTTTGTAAAAACTAAACAAACATTCGGTAACCGTCAAATTGAGACGCCAACGCTTATGGCATAGAATCAATTTGCATGATTGAGAACTGGATAAGCCCATGCGGCCACTGAAAATCCCGCGCGATGAGCTCCTACAGCGCTGCGCCAACACCTTCAAGCGTCTTGGCTACCATGGCACTACCATGGATGCGTTATCGTCCGCCTGTGGACTGACCAAGGCCTCGTTCTATCATCACTACCCCAACAAGGAATCGCTCCTGCGGGACGTATTGGACTGGACGCATGAACGGCTGAAACAGTCGTTGTTTTCTATCGCTTTTGATGAAAGTCTGGCGCCGCAGGAGCGACTTACACGCATGGGGCGCAAGGCTGGCAAGCTCTTTCAGGACGATTCGATCGGCTGTCTGATGGGCGTCGTTGCGGTCGATGCCACCTATGGCAAGGTAGAGCTCATGGCGCCCATTCAGCGCTTTCTGGATGACTGGACTCTGGCGTTTGCCGAGCTCTATGGCGGCCAGCACAGCAGGGAAGAGTCACTGCGTTTGGGGCGGCAGTTGGTAGCCGATTTCGAGGGCGCAATCTTATTGGCCCGTATCTACGCAGATCCAAGCTACATAGACGCGGTGATCGAGCGCGGCCTGAGGCAGTTGGACTGCGCCTAGGTCAGTTCCCTTTCAAAACTCCGTTTCACTTCCCCCCATATCAAGTCGAGCGGTTCTACACTGCGGGCTGCCCTGCAAAGAGCGACAGACCCCTCGATAGCGGCGATTGCCAGTAGCGCCAGACTGTGTGACCGAGCCTTGGTCACTCCAGCCTCCCGTAGCGATGAATCGATGATTTCTCGCCATTGCACAAAGATGGCGTTGGCTTGATTTAGCAGTTGAGTCTGGATTTGCGCTTCGAGTTCGGGCTCAGCTTCGCCACGTTGATCGGATGTGTACTGCTCCACTGAAACGGCCAATACCGCACAACCAGCCTGATAGTCGGATTCTTCCAAAATTTTTCGCCACAAATCAACGAAGCGTTTCATGCCATTCACTGGGCCGTATTTATGCAACAGTAATTTCAGCGGCTCCGTGACTTCGCGTCCGGCATGCTCAACCGCGGCTTCAAGCAGTTGGCGCTTACCGCCAGGAAAATGATGGGCAATGGATCCGCGCGGCGTGTTTGAGTAGCGCACCACCTCACGCATGCTGGTTGCTGTCAGCCCCTTGCGTCGTAGAAGATCCGCTGCGCCGACAATCATTCGATCTCGAGTAGAAGTGTTCATTTTAAAAAATTATGCCATCCGTCATAGTTTGGTGTAGTCTCGGTTTCGACTATGCCACGTGCCATAGTCTCTATCTACTCATTCCGATACGAGGCACAAAAACAATGACTGCTCGTCCAACGCTTCCCAATCCAATCGATTCCGTAGCCCTGGCCTCGCTCGACGCACCCGAAGGCTGGCTTGCCTACCCGCTGGGCGATGATGTAATCGAAGGTAATCCCGATACACGGATGAAGTTGCTTCGCACCGTAGGCGTGAAAACCCCGTACAAAGCCGTCGCGTTTTTTACTTCTCAACCTTCGAAGTTCGACTGGCGCTTTGAAAACGATGAAGCCTTCGTACTGCTTGAAGGTTGTATCGCAATCACTATGGACACCGGCGAGCGATTCGAGATGACAGCCGGCGATGCTGTCTCTATTCCGGCAGGACACACCGGTGTCTGCGAAGTCTTGGAGTTCAGCCGGAAATTCACCGTGGTGACGAGTGGGGGCGTCGAGTAATCTGAGATTGAGGCAGCGAGGGGCTGTGAACCCCGCCGTTCGCTGCCTTCGATGAAGGGAAGCGCAGATGACTTGGCGCTGAAGCCGCCATAGCGCAATGAAGACCATTACTGAGGAACAGTGATCTCAGACCCTCAAATGCCAACGACAGCGCTCAATTCAACCGCCAGATGCGCCAAAGCTTGTGACGCTGCGGTTGTTTGCTGCGCACCTTCGGACGACTGGATAGAGAGTTTGCGAATATTAAGCAAGTTTCTGTCCACCTAATGGGCCACATGGGCATGTTCTTCAGTCTGTGCAATCCAAAGTGTGACTCTGAAATTGTTATTTATTGCTGCATGCTTTATGAGGCTAGAGAAGGCAGGGCGGCAAAAAGGTGAAAGACAAATCGCATGATACGGTTATGGAAAAGTATTTCCGCACCGACCCGTCTATGCTACGGAATTGCTTGACGAAGTCCGTAACAATGGTTGTTCAGCAGAGCTGGCCATTCTATTGCGACAGTTAGGCATGGTCTCGGCAGTTAATCAAAATTCGGGGGTGAATATGTAGGGAATGTCTTGTATTTTTAATTTGAAAGTAGTGTCGTTACGCAGCTGTAAATAATATTGTTTCAACTGACTTATGCTATTCCTATTTAGTAAAATTTAAGAGTAATAATAGTTGGTGGCCGGTATTTACTTGCGTGCGAAGCCAAAAAGCCCGTGTAATTGCGGGCTTTTTGGCTTTCAGTGGGTTGGGATTTTGCTCAAGCCCCGCCTTCATGGCAGCTAGAGCATATGATCTAACATCAGACTAAGCCGCCTAAGCTTCACTAATCGACCTGTCCTGAAACGCTATTGAGTTTCGCCACCTGTGTGTCTGACAGCACGAGATCTGAGGCGGCAAAATTCTCTCTAAGATGAACTGGAGAAGAAGTTCCCGCGATCACCAGAATATTTGGAGAGCGCTGCAGAAGCCATGCTAGTGCAACCTGCTTCGGAGTTGCTCCGACCTCTTCAGCCACTTGTGAAAGAAGCGACGATTGCAGGGGAGAAAAACCACCTAGTGGGAAAAATGGAACATAAGCCACTCCTTCCGCTGCTAGAGAGTCGATGAAATCGTCGTCATCTCGCTTGACCAAATTGTACTGATTTTGGACGCAAACAATCTTCGCTACCGATTTGGCTTCTGCAAACTGTGTCGGAGTAACATTGCTCAGGCCAATATGACGGATCACACCCTGATGCTGCAACTCGATGAGAGCTTGGAGCGGCTGTAAGACTGATCGATCATCCGGGCTATTAGGACCGCCGAGCCTTAGGTTGACGACATCGAGCGTTTCGAGGCCGAGGCTGGCAAGGTTTTCATGCACGGCGCGCTTGAGTCCATCCGGCGTATGATCGGGCGTCCAAGACGCATCTTGACCGCGTACGAAACCGACCTTGGTTATGATCGTCAGGTCATCAGGATATGGCGACAGCGCTTCGCGGATTAGTTGGTTAGATGTACCGGGACCGTAGAATTCGGCCGTGTCGATGTGATTGGCGCCTATTGCTATTGCATCGCGCAACACTTCAAGAGCCGCTTCCCTATCACGCGGTGGCCCCCATACATGAGGGCCGGGCAATTGCATAGTTCCATAGCCCATACGCTTCAGACATAACGAAGTGCCAGCCGGAGTGAACGTGCCTCCGAGGTAAGAAGATTTCATGAGATTCTCCTGAATATGGTTGGTAGTTTCTAATTGAAAAGAACGATGATCTTGCACGGCTGATGACCGAACAACTGTTGATGCCACTCGGCGAGCGCGAGGAGAGAGTTTAGGGAGGTTGCCTGCTCGCGCACGTGTACTCCACCCTTGCCTGCGTGAGATGTAGGAAGGCACTTTCTGCGAGATGCTTCTTCGAAGCCATGAATGTTTTTGGCTCTCATAAGTGACTTCCAGCTTGGGTCTAGGCAGGCTTTGATGATAGATTCTGCACCGAGTGCAAATAAATATATTGCACTCGGTGCATTTTTGCAAGGCCTAGATATGCGGAGAGCGTTGCCATGGAACCCGAGTTGAAACACAGAGATGGCGTTCGAGAAAAGAAACGCCGCGAGATGTACCGTCGTATCACCGACGTAGGTCTGACACTGTTCGCAGAGCATGGCTACGAGGCCACGACACTCGATGCGATTGCAGAAGCGTCGGGCATTGCACGTCGTACCTTCTTTCATTATTTCCGCTCTAAAGAAGAAATAATCTTGGCTTGGCAAAAGGCGCTGCCTGACGAGCTATATGCCGAAATATTGAAGCGGGGTGTAGATGCATCCCCAATCGCCACGACCCAAGCGGCTTTAATTGAGCTGGCAGCGAATATGCATCCGGATGTCGCGGTATTGATCGGTAGGATCGTCCAGTCCACTGAACAGCTTCAATCGGGTAATCAGGCCAAATTTCTGCGAATGGAGCACGCCGCCTACGGAGCATTATGCGAGCTTTGGCCGGATGCTGCGAGACGGGTTGGGCTACATCTGGCAGCAATGGTTGGAGTCGGGTCTATGCGCCTTGCGATCGATGCTTGGGTTGCCGAAGGATGTCAGAGGCCCCTTAGAGAGTATCTCGAGGCGAACTTCAATTGCCTGAAAACTGAAGTAGGTGCTTGCTAGATGGCATTGGACTGCCCCCCCGTAGACATTTTCCAGCCTCAAAGTGAGGCATTTTCGAAGGACTCAGGACTGACGCCGCCCAGGTGACTGTGACGACGCGTTCGGTTATAGAATGCTTCAATAAAATCGAATACGTCGGCACGGGCCATGTCATGGGTATCTTAGATCCTCTTGCGTATGCGTTCTTTTTTCAGGCTGCTAAAAAAAGACTCCGCCACGGCATTGTCCCAGCAGTTTCCTCGGCGGCTCATACTCGGCTCTAGGTGGTTGGCCAAACAAAAACGTTTCCAGTCATCGCTGCCATATTGGCTCCCCTGATCCGAATGCACGATGACTCTGGCTCTGGGTTTACGGCGCAATACCGCAATGAGCAGTGCGTCCAGCGCCAGCTCCTTGCCCAGCGTTGGCTTCATTGACCAGCCAACCACCTTGCGAGCGTAGAGATCCAGTACGACGGCCAGATATAACCATCCCTGCCACGTTCGGATGTAAGTGATATCAGTCACCCACACCTTACTAGGGGCATCGACAGTGAAGGCCCGGTTGAGTCGATTGGCGGCAATGATCGATGGCCTCCCTTTGATTGCGCGCGGGGCTTTATAGCCTCTGAGCGTCTTGATTTTATTGGTGCGCATCAATGCCGCAACACGGTGCTTGCCGCAACTTTCTCCAGCCTCGCGCAAGTCAGCAAACTCCCTGCGTGCGCCATGCACACCTCGACTGGCTGCATAGGAGTCGTGGATCAGCCCTAACAGCCGACCATTCTCATTTTCTCGATCAGAAACAGGCTTGTGTAGCCATCGATAGAACCCGGCACGAGCAACTTGCAAAACCCGACACAGCGTAGTGATTGCGTATTGGAGTCGATGCTCGTTCATAAAGCGGTATTTCACTCGGGTTCCCTGGCGAAGTACCGCGCTGCTTTTTTTAATATGTCGCGTTCTTCTTCCAAGCGTCGCATTTGGGCTCGCAGTCGCAAAATTTTGCTTTTGGCTTCGAGCAGCTTGCTGGCCTGTTTCTCGGTTTTGTCGGGCGTTACGGCTTTGACCCATTTGTAGAGGCTGTGGGTCGAAACGCCGAGGTGCTCGGCTGTTTCCGCAACGGAGCATCCGCGTTCAAAGACTTGCCTGACGGCTTCTGCCTTGAATTCCAGCGTGAATCGTTGGGTGCTCATAAACTTCCTCCTATGCTCAAGCATAGGCTGGAGATGTCCACGATGCCGGTGGCAGTCCAGTTTAAGGCAAAGAGGTGTTTACATAACCCGAGGCGATTCAGACTGAGCGATGGCCACCACCAGTATTCCTGCCGCAACCAGGCGAAGCGCCAAGAAGGTGTTACGGTGCTTCATCCACTGCATGGTCTGTTGGCGCGGCTGAATGACGTGTCGGTTGAGCACGGATAGCCACCTGTGCGAGGGGGGCTCCCTCGTACAGGTTCAAGTGGGCATTTGTGCCTGGAAGTCGTACATTCAAAATGAAGCAGGGTACGCCGTCTCGTTCAGTACCGTCGCCTTCGAACCAAAGGTGAGGTGGATCAGCTTTTCAGGCTTTGGGTCCCAGCAAAAGAAGCGTCCGACGGAACGCATTTGCGCAAGGTCCACGACAATGACTGATTCCACCGGCATGACCGTTTCGGTCCAGAACAGCACGTAAAGGTCATCGGCAACGTCGAAATAAGCGCCACGCTCGACATCCGCCATGCCTTTTTCCGCACCGTTCACGCAGTGCCAGGCCATGGTTTGCGCGCCGAGATAGACGTGTTCATACCAATCGTCCGCGCTGTAGCGGTACAGCACGCGCTTACCTACCAGGCTGGATGCCTGGATAATGGGTGCCCCACCTTGCTTGCCATCGACCACGGCGGTCATGAAATCGGTACGGGTGCGTTTTTCATTCCCTCGATGGTAAAAGGCAGAGACTGCCGCCAACACGTCGCCAGTCTCGTATTTCCACACTAGGGTGGCCGACTCCTGGTGTTCGGGTTTCAGGAATTCGACGACAAAGATGCCGGGCCGTACCTCCACCGCTTCGAACAACGCAGCAGTCTCTTCCGGTTGCAGAAGACAAGAAGGATTTCGTCCTCTCACTTCATACTGTTCATGACGGTTTTGGCGCCATAGGTCACCATTCTGCGCGGGCATTGCATGCGGCTCGCTGATTGGAAGTCGCGATTTGACCAAGGCACAGTTGACTGCAAAAGAGGCCGACGGGGCACAGGGCGTGCTCATTGACCCGACCGTAGACAACCTGGGTCTGAATGATCATCCGGTCAGTGGCGTGGCGCTGTTCTACATGGATCACGCCTTCGCCGGGCTGCGTTTCGCGCAACAGCGCAAGGTCTGCTCCTGAGCATTTCTTCTGGCGTTTTAGAAATGCGCCGCAAATCGCCCGTTACATTCACCAGCCTGACGCGTCGACCATCGTCCTCGGTTATGAGTGGATGGTCGGCGCGACGATGGTGGCGACGCTGCACATTGCCGGGGCATTTGGCCGGGTGGACGAGCGTTGGTCGACGAGCAGGACGGTGGCGGGCCGACGGTGGCCAAGGATTTCGAACACCTGAACAAGATTCTGCCCGCTGCCCTTACACGGCGCGATGGCAAGTATGTCTGGCATGAAGGGGAGGATGCCAAGGTCAGCTTCCGTGCGGCGGACGGTGGAGGCTGGCCGCACTCAAATCGCATAAGGACTATGCTTGTTTTAGCTTTTGATAGCTGCTGAAAACAAATCCAGAATCAAGTCCTGTCCTGCTTCAGGTATAGACGAAACCCTTATACTTCAATGAGTCGGACACCAGATACGAGTCTCGTTTCCCGCTCAAAATATTGCGCTACAGTGGTAAGCGGATGGCGAATACACCTACCGAACTCCAGCATTAAGGGCGATGGTGTCCGCGTATTTTTGATCTGACCTACGAGATCGCACAGCTCAAGCGTTTGAAGTTTGCCAAGCGCAGTGAGCAGATGAGTCCTGAGCAGGCCAGCATGCTCGATGACCTGACCGATACTGATATTGCGGCGATTGAGGCCGAGCTTCAGGCGTTGCAAATAGCACCAGCGGCGACCGAGAAAAAGCAAAAGCCCAAGCGCACGGCATTGCCGGCAGAATTCCCGCGCTCGTTGATCCATCACGAACCGGACAACACTCACTGCCCATGCGGCTGCGCACTGAAGCGCATCGGTGAAGATGTCAGCGATAAGCTGGACTACACGCCTGGACGTGTTCACCGTTGAGCGCCATGTTCGTGGCAGGTGGGTTTGCGATGACTGCGAACGCTAATCCAGGTGCCGGTACCTGCGCACCTCATCGACAAGGGCATCCCGACTGCCGGATTACTTGAGCACGTCATGATTGCGAAGTTCGCTGATCATCTTCCGCTTTACCGTCAGGAATCAATTTTCGGTCGAGCTGGCTTGGCGATTCCACGTTCGACGTTGGCCCAATGGGTTGGCATGACGGGCGAGCAGTTACAGCCCTTGGTCGATGCCTTGCGTGACGTAGTGATCGGGCAACAGGTCGTGCACGCAGATGAAACACCCGTGCAAATGCTCTCTCCGGGCTCGAAGACAACCACCGCTCTTATGTTTGGGCGTACGCCATCAGCCAGTTCTGCGAAACAGCCGCTGTCGTTTATGACCTCAGCCCCAGTCGTGCCGGTGAACATGCTCGTTACTTCCTGCAAGGCTGGAAAGGAAAGTTGGTTTGCGACGATTTTGCCGTTTATAAGGCCAGCATCGAACTCGGCGTGACCGAGATCGGCTGCATTGCCCACGCCCGGCGCAAGTTCTTCGAGTTGCACGCAACAAACAAGAGCCAGATCGCTGAGCAGGCGCTGCGCTACATCCAGTTGTTGTACGAAATCGAGAGCGAAGTGCGTGACCTGGAGCCCGATTTACGATGCCGGATACGGCAAGAAAAAGCCGCACCGGTGATGAATAGGTTGCATGCCTGGATAATTGCCCAGCGTGAACTTGTGCCCGAAGGTTAGGCCATCAGCAAAGCTCTCGATTACAGCCTCAAACGCTGGGCAGCGCTGTCGCGCTACCTCAATGACGGGCCGTACCCATTGATAATAATTGCGCGGAGAATCAGATCCCACCATGGGCTCTTGGCCGCAAGAACTGGCTCTTCGCCTGATCGCTACGCAGCGGAAAACGGGTTGCGGCGATCATTAGCTTGATCCAGTCGGCGCGGCTCAACGGGCATGACCCGTACGCCTATCTAAAGGATGTTCTCACGCGCCTGCCGACGCAGCAGGCCAGTGAGATTTCCGACTTGCTACCGCACAGATGGACGCGAGCGTAATAAAAAGCTTAAGCGCTACGCGGCAAGCTCAACGTAGCTAGACTCCCCACCTCCAGTCGCGCCCGACAACCAACCCCATACGAACATCAGAGTGGTACGTCCTCCGTGATCAACGCCTACATTGCCACGAGACCAGCCAGCAAGAATCTCACACGGTGTTGCGCACGCAGCAGCGCATCCGCAGGATGCAATGCTGGCCCAGGCTGAACATCCTCAACATATTCACAGATTGCAACGCTTTCGAATAGAACGAACTCACGCCCGTTACCGTGTAAAACCTAGAGCAGCGGAACCTTGGCCGTTGGAGACAAAGCGAGGAACCAGTCTGGCTTGTCGCGAAGATCAACATGGATTCGCTCGAAAGAAATCCCTTTTTCGTTCAAAACAATGGCGACACGCTGAACGAAAGGGCATAGAGGGTGGCTGACGAGTGTCAATTGCGTTTGTGGCATTGGAATGCTCCCTGTAAACATGAAGCCCACCCCACGCATGGCGGGGCGAGCGCATGGCGGTTGATTTACCCGTGTGTCTTCGAAAAATCCTGCCGAGGGTGATAGCTCAAAGACTGGCAGAAGAAGTCGGCATGAGAGTGCTCCTTCAGGTGCCGTCTGCAATCAGCCGTTCAGCGTGCGGCCGCCGTCAACGATAATTTCGGAGCCGACCGTCCATCGGGACTCGTCGGAAGCTAGGTACAGCACTGCTTTGGCCACTTCCTCCGGCGTGCCGAAGCGGCCGAATGGAATGGTTGCGGCAATGTCCTTGTTGACCTGGTCGCGGTAGGCATCGGGGATGCCGAGCTTGTCGTACAGCGGCGTTTCAACCGGGCCAGGACTGACGGTGTTGACGCGAATCCCGCGTCCGAGCAGTTCGCTTGAAAGCGTCTTCGACATGTTCAGAAATGCAGCCTTGGTCGCGGCATATACCGACGAATTCGCCGCGCCGACGTGCGCGTTGATCGACGTATTGAGCACCACCGATGTGGGGTTCGCGAAGACAGGCAACAGCGCCTGGATCAGGAAATAGGGTCCCTTGACGTTGATGTCGAACGAGCGATCGAACATTTCTTCCGTCCACGCTTCGATCGGCGCCCAAACGGATACGCCAGCGTTGAGAAAGGCGATATCAAGCTGATCATAGTGAGCCTGGACGGCTTGCGCCAACTCCTTCTGAGCGGCCACGTTGGCTGAATCGGCACGCAGCACAAGAGCCTCGTCGCCAAGTTCCGCCTTGGCCTTCGCTATGGAATCTGGATTGACGCCGGTGACGATAACGCGTGCGCCTTCGGCGAGGAACTGCTTGGCTGTTTCGAGGCCAATGCCACTGGTGCCGCCGGTGATGAGAGTGCGTTTGCCTTGCAAGCGGGACATAAAAGTTCTCCTGTAGATAATCTCATGATCAACCAGCGCTGGCTGACCTGGTGCGAGGAGAACTATGTACTCATGCTTGAAAATCCTTAAGATGGCTTTTTTGTATATGATTCATGCTTCAAATACATGAGTGAGTGACTGAACTTTGGACCGGTTTCTTGTGATGACGTGCTTCGCGCGTGCGGTGGAGACGGGTAGCTTCTCTGCTGCCGGTCGCGACTTGGGCTTGGGGCAGCCGAATGTCAGCCGCTACGTGGCGGCACTGGAGGAGCATCTACAAACTCGACTGCTGCACCGGTCAACGCGCAAGCTTGCCCTCACTCCAGAGGGGGAACGCTACTATGCGGAAGTCCGGCGCATCCTTGACGCCGTGGAGGAGTCAGAATCGTCCTTCAGGGAGAACGTCGATCCGTCTGGCGTGTTGCGCGTCGCCTGCCCGACCGCGCTGGCCCATGCATTCGTGTTGCCGCATGTTCCCGCCTTCCTGGAGCGCTATCCAGGATTGATGCTGGATCTCCAGATCAATGATCGATATGTAAGTCTGGTCGATGAGGGAGCTGAACTGGCGATTCGGATCGGCCATTTGGAAGACAGCGCACTGCGCGCGCGGCGCATCGGTCTGTTGGAGCGCGTGTTCGTAGCCAGCAAGGGCTATCTCGCTAAACGCGGCGTCCCCGTCACGCCCAATGATCTACGCGGCCACGATTGCGTGATCTACACCCTGCTGTCGTCAGGTGCCACATGGCGCTTCCGGGATACCGAAGTTCCGGTATCCGGCAGGCTCCGGGTTAACTCCCCTGAGGCCGTACGCGGATCTGTAAATGCGGGACTAGGGATCGGACATGGGCCGGAATGGCTTTTCGAGGAAGGGCTCAAGAACGGCAATTTGCAATTGCTGCTGACGGGACACACTGCCCCTCCGGTCCCGGTTCAAATCGTCTATGTTGCAAACAGACTGCTTCCGACGCGGGCCGTCGTATTCATGGATTTTATCGCAGAAGTGTTTTCAAAGGTTCCTGCACTCAACGCCCGCCATGAGTTGCCTCTTGTACGATAAGGCTATTATGAGGGAGTGCTTGAAAGGGATCGGCGCCGATTGGCAAACCAGTAAGCCATGGCGTCGCACGGCGGGCGATGCGCGCCTTCTGGACGACAATGACAGTCCGAAGATTTCATTGCGCATCAACACCCGTGAATTGGCACAAGCGCTATACAGAATAAAGTCGTTGCTGCTCTGTTAGTCATTCAATACGCGGACAGCATCGTCCTTAATGCTAGAGTTAGGAAGGTGTGTTCCCAGAACGCTTACGCTATGAGTGCAACTTCTTGGTCCTGACCTTGAATAAGTTGACCCACATCACACCTCCGGGCCTGAGGGGCACAAAAAGTTGGCCGATGAGCAGCCCCCACGGGCCCCTAACCCAAAGCCGTCATCTGCACAGTGGAAGTGTTGAGGTCGTTCGGCTGTTTTGGCTTTGACAGTATCATTGCGCAGTCGAAATCCAGCCTTGGATATCCGCAACAGTCGGAATCTTCCCGCTGCTTACAACCTTCTCATTGATCACCAGAGCCGGCGTGGCGAGGATGTCATACGTTACCATCTTGCCCATGTCGGTGATCTTTTCGAATTCGGCTTGAATATTTAGATTCAGCGTGGCTTGACGGGCTACAGCCTCAAGCTTCTTGCAGTTGGCGCACCCTGAACCGAGAGTTTTGATATTCAGCATTGAAAGCTCCCTGGTGTGTAAGTCAGCTCGCTGTTTGTTTACGTTGATAACGGATCAACTGGTAAATTGCACCGATTATGGCCAGTGAGATCGCCATTCCTGCACCAAGGGTAAGCCAGCCGGTGCCATCGACCCAGGCACCATAGAGCAGGCCTGCCACGATGCTGAACGAAGCGACTAACCCAACGTAGGCTGCTGTCTTCTTCCGACCAATCACAGCCGCCACCATGAGCATGCTCTGCAAGCTAAGTTCAGGATCCGCCATCAGGTAGGCCAAGAGCGGGCCAGGATGCATACCTAGATCAAGGAACATGCGGGCGACGGGCACTTCTACCAAGGTTGGGAAGTACATGAACACGCCGAACCCTACTGCTATTGCATTGGCGGGTACTGTGTTGCTGCCTGCAAGGCTTTCAATCCACTTGGGTTGAATAACCTGGCGAACCATGCCGACGATGAATACACCCACCACCAGTACAACAAATATCTGCTTGACGAAGCGCCAGGCTTCCCACAGCCAGCCTTGCCAGTCTTCGGCTGGCATTTTTTGGGCAAAGTACCAAACAGACAGTATGGTCAATGCGACACCGAATACACGCCCCGTGAAGGTAAAGGATAATGTCCTGGGTTCTGGCGTCAGTCGCATCGAAGCGATCAGCAAGGTACTAGCGGTCAGACTCAACACAACCCATGTCCAGCTATTGGCACCTTCGGTGATGTTATCCAGGCCACGCTTGGCCGTGGCGGCAATCATCAGGAGTAGGGCGATGAGTACAGCCCCTTGAAAGCTGACGCCTTCCTCTCCTTTGCTGGCGTCGTATGGAACCCAGTCAAACAAGGTGTCCTGCCACGCCTGGGCCCAGAAAAGCGGGACGTTGAAACTGATCAGATCTGCGGTCAGGGGCCACAATCTCAAGGTGCCCGCAATCAGCAGGGCCACTAAAGATAGTAATACGCCCAGTGCAGGCCCGGAGACACTGGCCTTCTCTGCGAACAGGGCATCCGCCTGCGCGTCGTGGGTGAGGTCGTCTTTCCAGAATAGCGTTGCCATCAGCAAGCCAATACCGACGCCGAAGATCAGGCAGAGAATCAAACGAGCGATTGCAAACTCCGCTCCCAGAATGCTGCCGGTATAGGCCAGGGCCATGATGTTTCCCGCGGGAGCAAAAAATTGACTGCCCCGTCGACTGACAGCTAGGCGCTCAGGTTCAGATGTAGAGGGGACTGACTTTCGCTGTTCATGGCCAGTTAAACCTTTGAGCCAGGTCGCTGTTCAGTCGCTGGTCAGGTGCAGTTGCACTTCTAGGGCGTCATGCAGGAGTCGGACGATTTCGATCACGTCGTCGTTTGCCACACGATAGAACACGATATGGCGTGGGCTCTTGACCGTCCCACACCATTTACCTGATGTTGATGATTCTGTTCAGATCGTCGGCAGGCGCTCCACGGCGGAACTCACTACCTTCGACCTAGTGTTATTGATGGTGATCCGCGAGGCCGCTCAGCAGGCGTTGCTGGGCGATGATTTTTCTTTGGCCAACGCCGTCTTGGTCATTGTCACGTTGACGCCATCGACATTGGTTTCTCATTGGTCAAACAGCGCTCACGCTGGTTTTTCCGTGTGCTGGATGGCGGGCCGACGATCGTGGTCGAAGACGGCAGAGTACTCGCTGAGCGCCTCAAGTATTCGCGGCTGGCAACGAAGTCGGACTGCGCATTGCCGCACTCGAACCGGAATGCTACACCGGGGCAGGGTTCGCCATAAGCCACGCCAGCACCTTACGATGCGCGAAGTGAGCAGTCATAGTCTGCTATTGTTGATTTCCGATGGCAAACCTAATGATATCGATCAGTATAAGGGTCGTTATGGTGTAGAAGACATGCGCCAGGCAGTCACCGAAGCTGATTTGCAAAGCGTCTATTCTTTCTGTTTGACTATCGACAGGCAGGCAGCAAACTATCCGCCTGCGGTATTTGGCGCGTCAATACGCTTTATTGCCCAGACCCGAGTTGTTGCCCGGCGTGTTGCTGAAGTGGATCGAAAGGCTGGTGATGGCTTGAGCTTCCACAATTCGCCTTCTCTTTGGAGAATCCTTTTATGCCTAAAGACAAGACCCCATCGTCGGTTGTTGCACAACAACTTCAGATGACGCTTTCGAGATGGGACGCTGAAGACACATCAAAAGCTTTTCCCACCCAAGGCACTCATGAGCTTCCCGAATTATCAAATACCGAGTTGGTTCACCTTCGTGTTCGTGTGATTGCTCTGGAAAATCTGGTTATCGCGTTGCTCGCCCAAGGGACGGATCAACAGCTTACGGTCGCCCGGGAAATGGCTGACTACATTAGGCCTAGACCGGGTTTTACCCAGCACCCTTTGACGATTCATGCCGCATCCCAAATGGTCAACAGCGTCGACCGTGCAGTGAGATTTCGAAAGTTGTCGGAAATATGAGCACTGAGCGGCCTGGCCTGTGCGACAAAGCTTGCTCTGCATTCAAAGATTAGGTTTAGAAGTTATTGTGTGCGTCACCAATGGAATCAGGAAAGGCGCAGTCATGATGTCATCTCCCCACTGACGGGAAACTCAGTCATGAGCCGAAAACCGCCTGCCATGAAAAAACCTTGGCGGGCGTCTCTCGTTCACGCTGATACCAGTCGTTTGATCCAGTCCAGCAGCACACTAGGCAGCAACTCGGGTCTGTGCAGTAAGGCATATTGCCGCGAGCCGAATACCGCTGGCAGGTAATTCGCCGCCTGGCGATCGATAGTCAAACAGAAGGGATAGATACCTTGGAGCTTGGCTTCGGTTACGGCCTGACGCATGTCTTCTACACCATAACGACCCTCATACTGATCGATATCATTAGGTTTGCCGTCGGAGAGCAGCAATAAGAGACGGTGCGTGGCAGCTTCGCGCATCAGCAACGTGCTGGCGTGGCGTATAGCTGCGCCGGCCCGGGTGTAGCGTTCCGGTTCGAGAGCCGCTATGCGCTGACCGACTTCAAGGCTGTAACGCTCATCGAAGGTTTTCAGAGTTCGGATCGTGACCCGCTGCGGCCCTTCGCCGGAAAACGCCAGCACACTATAGGGCTCGCCCAGGCTCTCTAGCGCCAGGCAGACCAGCAGCAACGCTTCGCGCTCGACATCAATGACCCGACGATGGCAGGACAGCCAACTGTCGGTGGAGCCGCTGACGTCGATCAGCAACATGATCGCCATGTTGCGACGGCCACGACGCTGGGTCAGATACACCGCTTGCGGCATGCTCAGGCCAGCGCGGGCCTCGGCGCAAGCGTCGATATAGGCTTCCAGATCGATTTCGTCGCCGTCCCATTGTTTGCGTAGCCTGACGCGTTGGGCCCGCAGACTTTCGAATTGCCGACGGATGGCATCCAGCACCGGACGATGAGCATCAAGGGTTCGCTCGACCCATTGCTGCGGGCCTTCCCGAACAGGACACAGTTGCAGGGTCGCCCCCGGATCACGGTACACCTGGTGGTGATAATCCCACTCGGGATAGCTGATTGTGTGGGTTGCGAGATCCTTTGCGCGGTGCTGAAAACGGGTCCGTGGCGGGTCGAGGGACAGCAGCACTTCTTTCGGGCGACCTGCCGTCACCACCAGCCGGGCTTCGTTGAGTTCGGACAATGACTCAGCGAAATCAGCCGCAGGGGTATCGGTATCTCGGTCGGTCGGGCGCTGCATGCCCATGGGGTCTTCGGCTTTTTCCAGCGGTTCGGCGGGTTGCACCATCCATAGGCCTTGTTCCTGATCGTCGTCCTCATCGGCACAGGCCTCGCGCGCCGTGGGCTGACGTGTGAGGCGGGCACTGCGTGGCAGGGCATCGTCGGTGGCGACTTCACCGGGCGGGGGCGACACTTCCTGACCGGCCGACGGTTCGCGCAGGTCGCCGGTCCAGGCATCAAGGAGAAGCCTGTCTGCGCCGAGCCCGTGAGATTCTTCGCAGAGGAGGAGACGTTGCGCGAGTGCTTCTGACAGTTGCAGCGAATCGGCGGTGTGGGTGGGGGGCGCCAACTCTTCCAGAGGCGCGCCGCATTCATTGTTCAGCAGTAAACGCAGGAAGTTTTCCAGGGGGTGTCGCTGGCTGGGAAAGGTGTGAAGCGGCGGGCGGGTCGCCAGGGCATGCTGGCGCAAGTCATGGATCGAGGGCGCCAATCCCGGCAGCAGGCGTATCAAATCCGCATCAGCCGCCCAAGCTTCGAGAAGTAGATAGACGCTGCGCTGCATCGGGTTGTCGAGGGCTGACAGGGCGTTTGCACTGCCTCGGTGGGCGCGCATCGCTTGTTGCAAGGCCAGGGCTCTATAACGCTTCAGGGTGGGCGGATTCTCGCTGCTTCCCAAATCCTGCGGTAGCCATATAGTCACGCCATCGGTCGCTGGGACAGCGCTTTGCTGACACGGCTTTTCGTGACGCACAAAAAGTTTCTTCAACAACGTAGGGGGCGAGGGCGGTTGCGCGACGCGCAGCGAATAGTGGGTGTTGAACACTGCCTTGATCAGCAAGTCGAGGTGTTGTGCGACATCCCCAAGGGTGACGATTTTTTCAGTTTCCGAGGGGGGGCGGTGACGACGCCACAACGCCTGTGCATACACCGTCGCGTGGCGTGCAGCATCGGTAATGAGGTCCTCGGCTTCGGCCATTTAGATAAATGTCAGGTCGACAAGGTCGCGCATGGCAGCGACCAGTACCGCGTCGTCGGACAGCGGCGAGATCAACGCGACCCGACAGGCGATGGGCGCAGCAATGCCGCTGGTAATCAGTCGCGCAGTGGCAATCAACAGACGGGTACTGGGGACTTCCGCCAGGCCCCGGTCCTGCAGGGCGCGTAGTCGCTGGGCGAGGGTGACCAGCGCGTGGGCGATGGCGTAGTCGGTTCCACCTTCATGGATGACAATGGCGATTTCGCGCTCGGCCGGCGGGAAATCGAAATCCAGCGCCACAAAGCGCTGTCGAGTGCTCGGCTTCAAATCCTTGAGTATTCGTTGGTAGCCGGGGTTGTAGGACACCACCAATTGAAAGTGTGGCGAGGCTTCAACGATTTCGCCGATTTTGTCCAGGGGTAGAATGCGTCGGTGGTCGGTCAGCGGGTGCAGGACGACAATGGTGTCTTGCCGCGCTTCGACCACCTCATCCAGGTAACAGATAGCGCCTTCGCGCACCGCCCGGGTCAGCGGGCCTTCCGTCCAGTGGGTACCTTGGTGGCCGATCAGGAAGCGCCCGACCAGGTCGCTGGCACTCAAGTCGTCATGGCAGGAAATAGTGATCAGCGGGCGCTTGAGACGCCAGGCCATGTGTTCGACAAAACGGGTCTTGCCACACCCGGTGGGCCCTTTGAGCATGACAGCCAGCTGCTGTGCATGGCATTGATCGAAGATCGCCACCTCGTCGCCGCTGGGCTGGTAATAGGGTTCACCTTGCTGCGGCGCGGATTCTGCGGCCGACAGGTTCTGCTGCATTCGCGAACGATCCATTACAACGCTGCGCCCGACGCACGAGGCACCAGAACCGGATCTGCTTCATCGACATTGAATTGCGGCGCATGCCGGAAAAAATCGAAGATAAACAGCCCGACACCCAGGCTGAACATCGACGCCGTCGCCACCAGCATCAGGAAATGCACCTGAATCTTCAACTGCACATCCAGATAGCCCATGCCGAGAATGCGTTCCAGGTACACCTGAGCAATTCCCGCAGTGGCAAATGACAGGGTCATGCCGAACATCCCTCCCAACTGCAGCCAAAATGCCCAATAACCGATACTGCTTTCTTCCACGGGACGACGGGTCATGCCTGGAAGTGCGTAGGTGATCATCGCCAGGACTATCATGGCATAGGCCCCATAGAAGGCCGCATGGCCGTGCATTGCGGTAATCAGGGTGCCATGGGTCCATTTGTTGACGTCGGGGAAGGTATGAGCCAGACCGAGGAGGCCAGCGCCAAACATGGTGAACAGGGCGCTGCCCATGGTCCAGTGCAAGGCCAGTTTGTTGGGATGAGAGAGGCCGGAGCGGCGCATTGCGTTGTAGGCGTAGATCGCCATACCGACCAGCGCCATGGGCTCAAGTGCACTGAAGAAACCGCCCAATGGAAGCCAGTAATGGGGGACACCGATCCAATAATAATGGTGGGCGGTGCCGAGGATGCCGGCAATGAACACCAGGCCGACAATCACGTACAGCCACTTTTCCATGACCTCGCGATCAGCACCGGACAGTCTGATCAGCAGATAGGCCAGGAAGCCGCCCTGGATCATTTCCCAGACACCTTCGACCCACAGGTGAATCGTCCACCAGCGGTAGTAGATCGACACCACGTAGTTTTCATAGTGCAGCAGCGCCGGCAGATAAAGCACGGCTGCACTGGCCAGCCCCAACAAAAGAACGCCTTCGGTGGCAGTGAAGCGCCCGGCTTTCTTGATGGTCATGCCGATGTTGTAGAGAAACATCAGCATGCAGATCACGATCACGATCTTGTGCGGTAGCGGTTGCTCGAGCAATTTGTTCCCGGTGCCATAACCGAACAGATAGCCCAGTACGGCGGTGACGCCCATGGCCGTCCACAACCCGAGCTGGATATACGCCAGTTTGGTGCTGTGCAACTCGCCACGGGACTCGTCCGGCACCATCCAGTAGGTTGCCCCCATGAACCCGGTCAGCACCCAGACGATCAACAGATTGGTGTGTATCGCCTTGGTGACATCAAAGGGTAACACGTCCAGCAGGGGATCTGGTCCGAGGTATTTGGCCGCCGAGAGCAAGCCGAATACCAGTTGCAGACCGAATAGCGCCATGGCGACGGCGAAGTACCAGTAAGCGACGGATTGAGATCTGTAACGCATGGTCATCCCCTTTGATTACTGGAACGACGCCAGATAGGCGACCAGTTGATCGATCTGTGCGGGTGTTAGCGATTTGGCGAAGGTGTCCGGCATGAAAGACATACCATTGGCGGAATACATGTCGCCCGGATGCAGGTAGGCGCTTGGCGTGACGATGGACTCGCGGATGAAGCCTTCGACGTCCTTGGCCTTGCCCTTGTAGTCAGGCGAGGCAATGACCTGTTTGGCCCGAGCAGCCAACCCGGCCAGTGTCGGTCCGGCGAGATTGACCCCCGGTGCAATCGAATGACAAGCGCTGCACACCGGTGTGGCAGTGGTTCGAAACAGCGCCTCGCCCAAGGCGATAGGGTCTTCCTTGCCGGACACCGGGCGTGCGGCTGGTGGCTGGTTGCCACTGGCGACGTTCTGTTGCGCAACGGTGAGGTCCATGCCGGGAATCGACGTGCCGGTGACCAGAATCGGCCGCGGTGGCCAGCCTTGATTGTCGACCTTGCTCACCCAATCCATAAAGGCGATCAACGCCGCGATTTCTTCGTCGTTGAGTTCTAGGTTCGGCATCAACCGGCGATGACGTTGCTCGTCATAAAATTTTGAGGGGTCTTTGAGGAACGCGGTGAGATATGGGGTGCCGCGCTGCTGGGTGATTTTCGTAAGGTCCGGAGCGTAATACGCGCCTTCACCAAACAACGTATGGCAATTGATGCAATTGTATTCATGCCATACATCCTTGCCGCGAGTGACTTCTGGCGTGATCTGTTGAGCGTTGGTCAATTTTGGAAACTGCCGGTGACTATCAACCGTCATGCCAAGAAACACAACGGCGGCGATGGCCGTGGATATCAGCGCGAACGAGCGTGTCTGGCGTTTGTTCATTGCGAACTCCCTAGACGCCGATACCCGTCCAATAGGTGATGCCGATAACGCTGGCATAAACGACCGCGCTGGCCATCAGCACGAGCACGGCATAGCTGACTATCTTCAAAGCTTTTTGCACGGCTGCATCCCGAGTAGAAAGTGCAGTTGGAAAGTTCTTGGAAAAGCGCTCTGCCGGTTGGGTACTATTAACGATACCAAGCGCTGCATATTTGAGTGTGGTGGTTCAAGTTGTGAGAATGAATGATCTTGAGGATAGTAGGCTTTGCATGACTGTCAAGAAATTCTATAAAATTTTAACCAGTCTAGTGACGGATACATAGAAGAAATTGAAATAATCAGGTGAAGCAAATGATCAGCATATCTCTATTGAGGGCGGAGGCGCATGGCATTCAGTCATGATCAACCGTAAGCTCGATGGCGTCATGATATTTTGAGATCGGTATTTCGTCTCTTTTCATGATCCTGGATTCAAATTTCCGATCTAGATAGAGTCGATCGAGTAATCAAGGGCGGCGCAGCTCGAAACAATCCGAACGGTGGGAATCCATTTAGGAATAGGATCAAACATCGAATCGTTAATGATAAATATCAAAAACGACTTAAAAAGGCCCGCAAGCGGGCCTAAAAAGGGGGGGCTATTAGTCGCATGAAACTGTTCCGGCTTCTTACTCCTCAACTGCCACCAGTCGCGCACCTTTACGCGTGACCTGCTGCCCGACTTCAAATCTGGCATTGGGTGAGCGCACTGTACTAGTCTCACCTTGTGTGTTTTTTACTTGATAAGCGGTTTCAGATTTACCAATCCCTGTTTGTACCGCACTGCCTGCGAAAAAACCGCCAGCTGCGCCGACTAATGCACCAATCGGCCCCCCTACCGCGCCAACCATCATTCCGGTCAAAGCGCCGAAACCCTTGCCGGCAGTTGTGTCGGGGACTTCACGGATTATCTGGTCTGCCAGGCATAGCGGAGACAGCAGAGTACACAGGGTAAAACTGAGCGCGATTGAACGAGTCATTACATTATCCCTTTGGAGTTTGCGTTAAGTTCAATACTCAATACACAAAACGGGCCAATAATTTTATTCAACAATATCAATTAGTTAAGTAATTGAATGGTCATTACGACCTAATCCGGAAAGGGTCATAATGACAAAACGATAGTCAATATGACTTCTCGACTGGTGACTCATTCGGCGGCAGCTTACGGGACAGACGGTGAAGCGCCGCTAATAGACAATCCACCTCCTGAGAATGCGCGACGCATCGGCGCGGGCAACAAGGGAGCAGCAGTAGATCTGCAATCATGGCGGCTACCGAGATTCCAGAGTTGTCGGGTGCCGAATTAGTCTGCCTTCAAATCCGAGCTCTTGTCTTGGAAAAGCTAGTAATCAAAGAGAGGGTAGTCCGCTACGATTCTGCGATGACAACGCCACCAGACGGCCTCCCACATAGGATCGCATCGCTGGTCCTGACTGAGTTCTTGCAAACGCAAAAAAGCCTGTTCAAATTCTTCGGACGATGCATGGTCGCCATAGTTATGAAAACGTTATCTGATCCAGAGTCCATTAGTGTGGGCGCGATTCGGATATGTAAGTTGCTGCAACTTGAATATTGGTTCGGTCCAACAATACCAAAAGTGCTAACTATGACAATTAACATCGACTCCGTTTACTGTCTCTTGGAAGGCTTAGGCGTAGGGTTAAACGCTTCACCATCGATTGATGGTCCGTCGCCTGAAATTATATTTGCAGGGGGGGCGGAAATTTCGGTCATAGTCAATAAATAATCTATTCAAATCTGTATTTTAGACGAAGGGCGATAAAATCAGGCATGAATGCCCGTCAGGAGAGGTTTTCGTGCCATGAGGAAAAATATATCGACCTGTTGGGAGATGCCTATTTGTCTACTGGATAATCTTTTAAATAAATATTGAACCACTGCTGCTGATAATTGGTTTGACCCGTTTATAGAATATGATTGCTATTTTCGTGAGTAAGGAGGAGTGTTGATCCCATAATTTCAGTTAAGAGGCGATTGAGCATAATCGTTACTCGACGGGTGTTTTTTTCAGAGGTCGATCGCTCAGCGAACCCATGCGTGCTTCCAAACTCCCAATGCCCGGTGTCCCGCGATCATTTCACTATGGGCTGATCATTTTGTTGTGCCTAGTGTTCGATGGTTTTTTCGGATTACAGGCGAAGGACTATGGCGGGCTCGAGCAGCAGCGTGTAGAAACCATATTTCCCGGTAGCGATGGACTTTCCGAGCCTGACGGCGAGTTCAAGGTTCGCACCATCCGCACCGGCAAAGATGTGCTCGGTTACGTGTTCCAGAGTCAGAACGTGGTGGATATTCCGGCTTACTCGGGCAAACCGATCAACATGCAGGTCATCCTCGATACCCACGGCGTCATCCAGGATGCCTACGTGCTGGAGCACCATGAGCCGATTCTGCTGATCGGCATTCCCGTGGAAAAGCTTCATGCCTTCGATGCCAAATACAAAGGGGTCAAGGCCGACCGAAGGGTGGTCGTTGGCCGGTCCAGTGATCTTGAGGCGGTGACCGTTGATGGGATTTCCGGCGCCACGGTGACCGTCATGGTGGTCAATGAGATCATCATGCGCGCCGCGCAAAAGGTCGCCGTATCGCTGAAGCTGATCGAGGACAGGGCCGGCGCAGCACAAAAGCCCGCCACTGTGCGCCAGGACTTTTACGAACCCGCCACCTGGGAGCAATTGACCGGTAACGGCGCGGTGCGCCGGTTGAACCTGACCCGTGGCCAGGTTGATGCCGCCTTCAAGGGTACCGAAGCCGAAGGTATCGACAACGCCGCCGCCGATCAAGTCGATGACACCTTTATCGAGCTGTACACCGCCGATTTGAACCCGCCAGCCATCGGTCGCAACCTGTTAGGCGACAATCAATACCGTTTCCTCATGCAGGATCTAAAGCCGGGCGAGCAGGCCATCGCGGTGTTGGGGCGCGGCCTTTTCTCCTACAAGGGCTCGGGTTATGTGCGCGGCGGAATTTTCGATCGGGTGCAATTGCGCCAGTTCGGAAATGTCATCAGTTTCCGCGACGTGGACCACCAGCGGCTCTCCGACGTGTTTGCCAAGGGCATGCCGGAATTCGATGAAATGTCGATTTTCATTGTGCGTGAAGCGGCCCGGTTCGATCCGGGATCGCCCTGGTCGCTGGAATTGCTGGTACGTCGTCAAACAGGCGCAGTCAGCGGCGTGTTCAGTAGCTTCGAGCTGCCTTACCAGATGCCCGAGCAATACCTCCTGCGGCCACCGCCCACTGCCGAAGAACTGGCCGCCATCGAGGTTGCCAACCGGCCGACCTGGGTGAATATCTGGTACCAGAAAGCGTTTCAGATCGGGGTACTGTGCACCGCTCTTGCCGTGTTGATGGTGATTTTGTTCCTGCAGGACACCTTTACCAAATACCCACGCTTCCTCCACTGGCTGCGTCGGGTATATCTGGTTTTCACCGTTGTGTTCATCGGCTGGTATGCCCTTGGGCAGATTTCGGTGGTCAACGTGCTGACGTTCGTCCATGCCCTGTTCGAGAACTTCCGCTGGGAACTGTTTCTCACGGACCCGATCATTTTCATCCTCTGGACCTTCACCGCCGCCAGCATCCTGCTCTGGGGCCGTGGTGTGTTCTGCGGCTGGCTGTGCCCGTTCGGTGCCTTGCAGGAGTTGATCAACGAAGCCGCGCGCAAGCTGAAGATTCCGCAATACGAGTTGCCGTTCGCGGTCCATGAGCGGTTGTGGGCGATCAAGTACATCATCCTGCTGCTGCTGTTCGGCATCTCCTTGGAGTCGATGACTGCTGCCGAGCAATTTGCCGAGGTGGAACCGTTCAAGACCGCCATCACCCTTAAATTCGATCGCCAATGGTGGTTCGTGGCCTACGCGGTGGCGTTGCTGGTGATCAATATCTTTACCCGCAAGGTCTACTGCCGCTACGTCTGCCCCTTGGGCGCGGCGCTGGCGATTCCGACCAAGCTGCGGCTGTTCGACTGGCTAAAACGCCGCAAAGAGTGCGGTACCCCTTGCCAGCTCTGCGCCAAGGAATGCGAAATCCAGGCAATCCACCCGGACGGCCATATCAACGCCAACGAGTGCCACTACTGCCTCGATTGCCAGATGACCTATCACAACGAAAACAAATGCCCGCCACTGGTCATCAAGAACAAGCGCAAAACGCGGAGCAAACCTGCGCCAGTGCTGGATCGCGAAGAATTGATTCCTGTTGTGCAAGTGTTCGAGCCCTGAGCCACCTCGCTGCAAACGAGGTATCAAGACTCGATTGACCGAGCTTTTTCATATCTGCCCCCGATGGAGCAACACCCATGAGCGATAACAAGTCGAAAAGCGATCATGAAACCGTGAAAGCAAAGCAGGAGACGGAATCGACCGGCCTGAGCCGTCGCGGTTTCCTCGGCACGAGTGCCGTAGCCAGCGTCGCGTTGGCCGGCGCCACGGCCCTTGGTAGCGTGGTATTCACCCGTGAAACCTGGGCGGCAGCGGCCAAGGACGCGCAATCGAAAGTCCACGTGGGGCCGGGCGATCTGGATGATTACTATGGTTTCTGGAGTGGTGGCCACCAGGGCGAAGTTCGGATCATGGGCATCCCGTCGATGCGCGAGCTGTTGCGCATTCCGGTGTTCAACATCGATTCCGCCACCGGCTGGGGCCTGACTAACGAAAGCAAGCGGATCATGGGCGACAGCGCCAAATTCCAGAACGGCGACTGCCACCACCCGCATTTGTCCATGACCGACGGCAAGTACGACGGCAAGTACCTATTTATCAACGACAAGGCCAACAGCCGGGTCGCGCGCATCCGCCTGGATGTCATGAAATGCGACAAGATGATCACCGTACCGAATGTGCAGGCCGTACACGGTTTGCGTCTCCAGAAAATGCCGCACACCAAATACGTGTTCGCCAACGCCGAATTCGTCATTCCTCACCCCAATGACGGCAGCACCTTCGACCTCCAGGACAAGAACAGCTACACCATGTTCAATGCCATTGATGCCGAGAAAATGGAGATGGCGTTCCAGGTCATCGTCGAGGGCAACCTGGACAACACCGATGCCGACTACACCGGCAAGTATGCGGCTTCGACTTGCTACAACTCGGAGAAGGCCTACGACTTGGGCGGCATGATGCGCAACGAGCGCGATTGGGTGGTGGTATTCAACATTCCGCGCGTCGAGGCAGCGATCAAGGCCGGCAAGTTCATCACGCTGGGCGATTCGAAAGTGCCGGTGGTCGACGGCCGTAGAACCGAGGGCAAGGACAGCGCATTCACCCGTTATATCCCGGTGCCGAAGAACCCGCATGGCATCAATATGTCGCCCGACGGCAAGTATTTCATCGCCGCCGGCAAGCTTTCGCCGACCTGCACCATCATCGCCACCGCCAAGCTGGACGATCTGTTTGACGACAAACTCAAGGAGCCGCGTGACGCGGTGGTCGGCGAGCCAGAACTGGGTCTGGGTCCTCTGCACACCACCTTCGACGGTCGCGGTAACGCCTACACCACGCTGTTTATCGACAGCCAGGTGGTCAAGTGGAACATGGACGAAGCCGTTCGCGCCTACACCGGCGAGAAGGTCAATTACATCAAGCAAAAACTCGACGTGCAGTATCAGCCTGGCCACAACCATGCCTCGCTGACCGAAACCAGCGAGGCCGACGGCAAATGGCTGATGGTCCTGAGCAAATTCTCCAAGGACCGCTTCCTGCCGACAGGCCCGCTGCACCCGGAAAACGATCAGTTGATCGATATCTCCGGCGACGAGATGAAACTGGTGCACGACGGCCCGGCCTTCGCCGAACCTCACGACTGCGTCATGGCCCGTCGCGACCAGATCCGGACCAAAAAAATCTGGGATCGCAACGACCCGTTTTTCGCCGAAACTGTAGCGATTGCTGCCAAGGATGGGATCAAGCTGGAAACCGATAACAAGGTCATACGCGACGGCAAGAAAGTGCGTGTGTACATGACCTCGATGGCCCCGGCCTATGGTCTGCCGGAGTTCACCGTCAAACAGGGTGACGAGGTCACGGTGACCATCACCAACATCGACAAGATTGAAGACGTGACCCACGGTTTCGTCATGACCAACCATGGCGTGAGCATGGAGATCAGTCCGCAACAGACGGCCTCGATCACCTTCATCGCCGACAAGGCCGGCCTACATTGGTACTACTGCAGCTGGTTCTGTCATGCGTTGCACATGGAAATGGTCGGCCGCATGCTGGTGGATAAAGTCTGATCGTAGCCTATCGTCAGGAGCGCAGGCCAATGACCCCATTCAAGCCAACCCCGATGAAGGTCATTGTGCTGGCGTCGCTGTTGACAGGTGGCAGCGCGCTGGCGGCAGTACAACCCATCACCACGCTGCCGTTGAAGCTGGACGCCGAGCAACGCTGGCACCTGCCGGCGGGGGAATACCGCGGCTCGTTCAGTGTCGATCAATCGATGCAGATTATCTGTGAGCCGGGTGCGGTGATCCAGAGCGAGGGGCAGGGCAACGCTGTGTTCATCAGCGCTCCCGACGTGCGGATCGAGGGCTGCACATTGCGCGACTGGGGGCGCGACATGACGGCCATGAACTCAGCGATTTTCATCGGTCCCAAAGCCCGGGGTGCGGTGATACGCAACAACCGCATGAAAGGACCAGGCTTCGGCATCTGGGTGGATAGCACCCACGACGTCAGCCTGATTGACAACGATATCGAAGGCGACCCGAGCATTCGCTCCCAGGATCGCGGCAATGGGATTCATCTGTATGCCGTGCACGGCGCCAAGGTTATCGGTAATCACGTGCGACAGACCCGGGACGGGATCTACATCGATACCTCGAACGACAACCTGCTGCAGGGCAATACTTTGGAAGACCTGCGCTATGGCGTGCACTACATGTACGCCAACGACAACCAGTTGCTCGGCAACACCACCCGCCGGACACGCACCGGTTATGCCTTGATGCAGAGCCGCAAGCTGACGGTGATTGGCAACCGTTCCGAGCAGGACGAGAGCTATGGCATCCTGATGAACTACATCACCTATTCCGAGCTGCGCGACAACTTCGTCAGCGACGTGCGCAGCGGTTCCGCCGATGGCGGTATGGTCAGCGGTGCCGAAGGCAAGGCGCTGTTTATCTACAACTCGCTGTTCAATGTCATCGAACACAACCACTTCGAGCGCAGTGCCGTGGGCATTCACCTCACCGCAGGCTCCGAAGACAACCGGATCGCCGACAACGCCTTCGTCGACAATCAGCAGCAAGTCAAATACGTCGCCACCCGCTTGCAGGAATGGTCGGCCGAGGGGCAGGGCAATTACTGGAGTGATTACCTGGGTTGGGATCGCAATAACGATGCGGTAGGCGACGTGATCTACGAACCCAACGACAACGTCGACCGTCTGCTGTGGCTGTATCCGCAGGTCCGTCTGTTGATGAATAGCCCGAGCGTTCAATTATTGCGTTGGGTTCAGAGCAGTTTCCCCGTGACGAAATCACCGGGGGTAAAAGACAGTTTCCCCCTGATGAACCTTCCGACGATGCCCCAAACACAGCGGCCGACCTTATGATCGCCGTCGAAATCGAAGGGGTCAGCCAGCGTTACGGCAGCATGACCGTGCTGCACGATCTGACCCTGAGTCTGGGCGAAGGCGAGGTGCTGGGCTTGTTTGGCCACAACGGTGCGGGCAAGACCACGGTGATGAAATTGATCCTTGGCCTGCTCAAGGCCAGCGCCGGCCAGGTGCACGTACTCGGCTGCCGACCCGCACAAGCCGACGTGCGCCGCCAACTCGGTTACCTGCCGGAAAACGTGACGTTCTACCCGCAGCTCAGTGGCCGCGAAACTCTGCGGTATTTCGCCCGCCTCAAAGGAGCCGCCTTGACGCAAGTGGACGAATTGCTCGAGCAGGTCGGGCTTGCGGGGGCCGCAGACCGTCGGGTGAAAACCTATTCCAAGGGCATGCGCCAGCGTCTGGGCCTGGCTCAGGCGGTGCTCGGCGAGCCGCGCCTGTTGCTGTTGGACGAACCCACGGTGGGGCTGGACCCTATCGCCACCCAAGAACTTTACCTGTTGATCGACCGTCTGCGCCAACAGGGCGCGAGCATCATCCTCTGTTCCCATGTGTTGGCAGGTGTCGAAGCGCATATCAACCGTGCGGCCATCCTGGCCAATGGCTGCTTACAGGCGATCGGGAGTTTGTCCAGACTGCGTGAAGATGCCGACTTGCCGGCGCGAATCCGGGCCAGTGGTCTTTGCCGACGCGAGCAATGGTTGCAGCGCTGGAATGCCGCCGGGCACACCGCCACAGCGGTGGGCGGCAACGGGATCGAGGTGATGGCTGTCAATGGCTACAAAGTTGATCTACTGCGCCAGTTGTTCCACGAGGATCAACCGCAGGACATCGAGATACTGCAACCGTCCCTCGAAGACCTCTATGGCTACTACATGAATCGTGCGACCACCGGCACAGAAGGCACCCAGCCATGATGCAGATCTGGAGTATCGCCGGTAAAGAGTTCAGCGACGGGCTGCGCAATCGCTGGCTACTGGCAATCAGCCTGTTGTTCGCCATTCTGGCGGTGGGTATCGCCTGGCTCGGTGCGGCGGCTTCCGGGCAAGTGGGCTTCACTTCCATTCCGGCCACCATCGCCAGCCTCGCCAGCCTGGCGACGTTCCTGGTGCCGCTGATTGCCCTGCTATTGGCCTATGACGCGATCGTCGGCGAGGACGAGGGCGGGACGCTGATGCTGTTGCTGACCTACCCATTGGGGCGTGGACAAATCCTGTTGGGCAAGTTTGTCGGTCACGGTCTGATCCTGGCGCTGGCCACGCTGATCGGATTTGGCTGTGCCGCCGTGGCCATTGCCTTGCTGGTCGATGATGTCGAGTTGGGAATGCTGTTCTGGGCGTTCGGTCGCTTCATGGTCTCCTCCACGCTGCTGGGCTGGGTGTTCCTGGCGCTGGCTTATGTGCTGAGCAGCAAGGCCAGCGAAAAATCCAGCGCAGCCGGAATGGCGCTGGGGGTGTGGTTCCTCTTCGTTTTGGTGTTTGACTTGGCGCTGCTGGCGTTGCTGGTCTTCAGTAAAGGCCGGTTCAACCCGGACCTGTTGCCCTGGTTATTGCTGCTCAACCCGACTGACGTCTACCGCTTGATCAACCTTTCCGGTTTCGAGGGCAGCGGCAATGCCGTCGGCCTTATGGCGTTGAGCAGCGATCTGCCGGTGCCGGGTTCAATGTTGTGGGGCTGCCTGCTGCTTTGGGTCGGCGTTCTGTTGCTGTTGGCTTACTGGATGTTTCGCCGTCGGCTGACCTGATTTTCCAAGCTCGGGATATTCAAATGAACACTTTGTACCTAACCGGGGCCCGTGTCCTGGTCGTCATCATTACCAGTTTGGTATTGGCGGCGTGCAACGATCGCGCAGAGGAAAAGCAAACCCTTGGACCCGTGGCCTTCCATCAGAGTGACGAGTGTCATGTCTGCGGGATGGTCATCACCGACTTTCCGGGCCCCAAAGGTCAGGTCGTGGAAAAGGGCACGATCAAGAAATTTTGCTCCACTGCGGAAATGCTCGGATGGTGGCTTCAACCGGAGAATCACCACACTGAGGCAAAATTGTATGTGCACGACATGGGGAAAAGTGCATGGGAGAAACCCGACGACCATTTTCTGATTGATGCAACCCAAGCCTACTATGTCGTCGGCACTCAGCTTAAAGGTTCCATGGGTGTAGTTCTGGCGTCATTTTCCGAGGAGGCCACCGCACGCAATCTGGCCAGCGAGCAGGGCGGCAGGGTGTTGCGTTTTGAGAATATCGATCTGGCGCTTTTACAGCAAACCCCGACAATGTAGCCGAGCGACCCGGTTCGCAGAAGAGAGCGGGCTCGCTTCTGCGGTGTGGGTGTTTTTTATTGGGCTCTCTTACTTCAGCGTCAGGATCCAGTCGGCCAAGGTCTTCGCTTCTTCGTCGGTCACCTGGTTGGCCGGCATTGCGATTGGCCCCCATTTGCCCGTACTGCCTTCTTTGATGCTCTTGACCAGGGTTGCCGATGCGTCGGCTTGGCCAGCGTATTTGGCCGCCACTTCCTTGTAACCTGGACCGACCATTTTGGCGTCGACCATATGGCAGGCAACACAGGTTTTGCTCTTGAAGAGCGCCTCGCCATCAACGGCTTGAGCTGACTGCAACGTCAGCGCGGCACTCAGGGCCAGCAGTGGAACAAGAATCCTTTTCATCAGTGTTACCTCAGACTATGAAGCAGATTCGAAACGACCCGCTTCCGGTTTATTCAACAGGCATCGCATTGAATATTATTAGGGTGAATTTATCGGTACTCACATTCTTCATGTGCTGTTGATTGTCGGTGAGGAGCCGAATTGTGGAAAAAACGCTCTTTTCACCTTTATTAGATTTTAGATTTGCCATTTTGGGCATTCGTTCAATTTTATCAGGATGTATTGGAGGGTGTGTGGTTAGTTGTCGCCAGTGGATAATTAACTGACGCATACTAAGTGTGTCGTATTCGCAACTCCTGGGGTTGAGTGCTGATATTTATCTTCATGGCCCTTCCTTTAAGTTTGTGATGTGTAAGTCGCTAAAATATACTGAAATTAAAATAGGGCGTGGAGGATATGCTGGGCGTCAGCAAAGCCCTGTGTACGCTCGGCAATATATCCGCGCTGATTAAATTAATAATAGGTTCTCGAAAAGAAAGAAAACATCATTGAGGTATGGCTTTGCTGAAATGATTGTTGCTGTAACTATGAGGAGCTCGGAGTCAATCATATCCACCCCCCTTGCCACCCCATTCCTCCCGTAGGAGGCTCCTGGGTGCAACCGCTAAATTAAATCGAGTTCTGCAGGGCGCGCCAAATATCGTCGGAGTCCGGGTAGGAGGTGCTAGAGCATTGCCGGTCTCGGTAGCGGGCCCTGACTGACCTGCAACCGGCCAGTCGATCAATGCTTGGTTCTGGTTGAATTGAGCCCTGATCGGCCGTGAGTGTTATTTCAAACCAAGCCGCTTCGCCAGTCGGTGCAGGTTAGCTACGTCCATATCCAGCATTCGAGCACAGGCAGACCATTTCCTTGCGCAATTATTTAGCGTGTTATCAATCAGCTGACGCTGGAAGTCATCCGTCGCATCCCGCAGACCCTGTTCAACGGCGAGGTAAGGAACATCCAGAGCAACAAGCGGCGCTACCATCTGCTCGGGTACTTGATTGAAATGCTGTGCTTCAAGCAGTAGCTCGTCACTTTGCTGGGTCGCACGAGCAATGATCGTCGCCCGATAAACAGCGTGCTCCAGTTCGCGAACGTTTCCTGGCCACGTGTACTGCTTGAGCAACGACAGACAGTTGGCAGCCAAAGCCACCCGTTTCAATCCCATGCGTTCCCGGCTCTGCTCGCAGAAAAAACCCGCTAGCAACGTGATGTCCTGATCACGCTCGCGCAGGGGTGGTACATGCACCGGGAATACGCTTAAACGGTGGAACAGGTCTGCACGGAACCGATTGTTCAACACCTCCTGCTTCAGATCACGATTGGTCGCGGCAAGTACCCGTACGTTGACCCGCAAGACGTTATCGTCACCAACCCGTTGCAGGTCGCCGTATTGCAGTACCCGTAACAGTTTTGCTTGCAGATTCAGTGACAGTTCACCGATTTCGTCGAGAAACAGTGTGCCGTTATCAGCCATTTCGAACTTGCCGGTGCGATGATGGATTGCACCGGTAAAAGCCCCTTTGACATGGCCGAACAACTCACTCTCAGCCACTGATTCCGGTAGCGCAGCGCAGTTAAGATAAACCACAGACTGACCGGCGCGTGATGAACCTTCATGTATGGCTTTGGCGACCAGTTCCTTGCCGACTCCGGTTTCTCCAGTGATCAAGACGTTCAGGTCGGAACCTGCCACCATTTCGATCTCTCTTTTCAACTGTCGCATGACTTCGCTGAGCCCGACCATTTCGCTGCCGGGTTTGCCCGCCGGGATATTGCTAATGGAAAGAGGCGTTATTGTCTGACTTTCCAGTTGCTCCACCAGCAATGCATTAGCCAAGGCAGCAGATGCTAGGGCTCCCACCACTCGCAGCTCTTCGTCGCTGAAGTGATCAAACTGTGCCGGGTCCATGCCATCGATCGTCAGCGCACCAATCAGTGTCTGGTCCGCGAACAACGGCAATCCGATGCAGGCATGCACTTTGAGGTCCTGCCGGCTCGGTATCAGTCCGTCATAGGGATCAGGCAAATGACTTTCTGCCGGAAAGCGCACCACGTCACCGGCGCGAGCGATGGCTTCCAGTCGCGGATGCGCATCAAGGCTGAAGCGACGTCCCAGAACATCCGGTGCCAGGCCGTCAATCGCCAGCGGACGGAACTGTCGCTGTTCATAACGCAACAAGGCAGAAGCGTCGCAACCCAGCAATTGGCGCAAGGTATTGATTAGACGTTGAAAGCGATCCTGATGGGAAATGCCGCTTTGCAACTGAATAGCGATGCGCGCCAAGGATTCAACGGACAGACTCATGTTTTGTCACTTTGACAATGATTAGTCATAAAGACAGTAAATGGGTAATGTCATATTGACAATAGCTGTTTTATTTGTCCTTTAAAATCAACGTCTTATTGTCTGGCACGAACATTGCCATCTTCGGTGTAGAACATCATTTTTTACCGAGGTAGGTTATGTCAATTCTCGTCAAGAACAACATCCATTGGGTCGGTCAGCGCGATTGGGAGGTGCGGGACTTTCATGGCACAGAATACAAATGCCACAAAGGTAGCAGTTACAATAGCTACCTGATCCGTGAAGAAAAGACCGTGCTGATTGATACGGTTGATCACAGGTTCAGCCGGGAGTTCATACAGAACCTGGCGATGGAAATCGACCTGAACACGCTGGACTATATCGTCATCAATCATGCCGAAGAGGACCATGCAGGGGCGCTGACAGAACTGATGTCGCTGATCCCGAATACGCCGATCTATTGCACCGCCAATGGCGTGGACTCGATCAACGGTCATCACCATCATCCAGAGTGGAATTTCCACGTTGTACACACCGGCGACACCCTGGATGTCGGTAATGGCAAACAGCTGGTTTTCGTGGAAACTCCGATGCTGCATTGGCCGGACAGCATGATGACGTACATGACCGGTGATGCCGTATTGTTCAGTAATGACGCCTTTGGCCAACATTACTGTGACGAACACTTGTTTAATGATGAAGTGGATCAAAACGAACTGTTCGATCAGTGCCAACGCTACTATGCCAACATCCTCACGCCATTCAGTCGTCTGGTCATTCCTAAGATTACTGAGATCCTCGGGTTCAACCTGCCGGTCGATATGATTGCCACCGCGCATGGCGTGGTGTGGCGTGATAATCCGACGCAGATTGTACACCGCTATCTGGAATGGGCAGCGGATTATCAAGAGGACCGCATCACACTGTTCTACGACACCATGTCGAACAACACCCGCATGATGGCCGATGCCATCGCACAAGGCATTCACGACGGCGATCCGCGTGTGGCGGTGAAGATTTTCAATGTCGCGCGCCACGACAAGAATGAGATTCTGACCAACGTGTTCCGCTCAAAAGGTGTTCTGGTGGGCTCGTCCACCATGAACAACGTCATGATGCCGAAAGTCGCTGCCCTGCTGGAGGAAATAACCGGGCTGCGTTTTCGTAACAAAAAGGCTTCGGCGTTTGGCAGTTACGGCTGGAATGGTGGGGCGGTGGACCGTATCCAGACGCGCTTGATGGACGCTGGTTTTGAAACCACATTGGCGCTCAAAGCCAAGTGGCGGCCCGACGGTGACTCGCTTGAGGTTTGCCGAGCTCATGGCCGTGAAATCGCTCGGCAATGGGCGCTGCATCCATCGACGAATGCACATGTCGCACCTGCTGCAGCCACCGCAACTGCCCAGGCAGAACCGAGCTCGGACAACGGCCTGCGTATGCGGTGCAGTGTCTGCCAATGGATTTACGACCCCGCGATCGGGGAGCCGATGCAGGATGTGCAGGCCGGTACGGCCTGGTGTGATGTGCCTGATTACTTCCTGTGCCCGGAATGTTCATTGGGTAAATCGGTATTCGATGAGTTGGCTTCGGAGGCGAAATGAACAAGGAAATTGTCATTGTGGGCTCCGGCTTCGCGGCTCGTCAGGTAGTCAAGAACTTGCGCAGGCTCGATGCAGCGGTGCCCATTCGGCTGATCGCCGCAGACAGTTGCGATGAGTACAACAAGCCCGACCTGAGTCACGTCATCAGTCTCAAGCAGACAGCGGACGACATGACTCGTCAGTCTGCGGCGGAGTTTGCCGAGATGTATCGGTTAACCCTGAATGCTGGTTGCCAGCTGACTGCAATTGATCGTGAAAACAAGCGTGTCAGCGCCGGCGGTGAGGCATTCAGCTACGACAAACTGATTCTTGCCACGGGTGCGCAAGCCATCGTTCCGCCAATTCCCGGACGGGAGTGGATGGTGACTTTGAATAGTCAGCAAGAATACCGTCATGCACAACATGCTCTGAGAGCGGCAGAGCGCGTACTGATTCTGGGAGCCGGCTTGATTGGCAGTGAACTGGCAATGGATGTCAATCGTGCCGGAAAGCAAGTGGTACTGATGGATAAGTCCTGCAGCCTGCTGGCATCGTTGCTGCCTGTTGAGGTGAGTAGCCGCTTGCAGCATCGGTTATGCCAGATGGGGGTGGAAATGGTGTTCAACCAGGCTTTGGAATCCATTGAAAAGAGAGACGATAGCCTGTTGGCGACTTTGTCCAATGGCCGGCAAATCACCACCGATGTGATCATTGCCTCAATCGGATTGAAACCTGATACGACGTTAGCGGCCCAGGCTGGCCTACGGATTGATCGTGGCATTGAAGTTGATGAACGCATGTGCACCTCTGACCCACACATATTTGCCGTTGGCGATTGCGCGCAAATCCAGGGCAAGCTGCTGCCGTTTCTACAACCCATTCAGTTAAGCGCCATGACCCTCGCGAGTAATGTGCTGGGTGGCGATGAGCAAGTGAAGTTCCCGGCGATGCTGGTGAAGATCAAGACCCCGGAAATGCCGCTGCACCTGGCCGGAGAAACCAACCGGAAGGACTTGCAATGGCAGATCAACCTTGAGGCACAGGGGCTGGTAGCCAAAGGGCTGGACATGGCAGGGCAGCTACGGGCGTTCGTCGTCAGTGAAGACCAAATGAAGCAGGCCTTTACATTACTACGGCAACTCTCGTTGTAAATCAAAGTGGCAGGGCTCACCCGGATCGACCAATCGCGCTGAGTGCTTTGTTCTTCCTAGACTTATTGTCGACGCCAAGTCTGCAATCGCCAGATCGGTTTTGAGTAATTGACGTTAGACCGTTTTGCCGAACAAAAGCCGGAGTTGTGTGATCGCGACTTGTATATTGTGCAACTCGGCCTTGACCTGCGTTGGCATGGTTTACTCTCAAGAGTTCCCGAGCAAAATGCAGCTGTACCGCTTGATGTGGGCCTCGTCAGCCTTCGAAAACAGGAGAGCACTGTTTTCTAGCCTAGGCTAGGCCGAACGGGTTGCGTTTCGTGCCGGGGGTGGCAGAAGGCGCGGATGGAGCAGCAGGTTCTTGTTTGGTTCGATGGGGTCCGAGTTTCATCATCACCCTAGCCGCCATTGCGAAACGATTGCTGCGCCAACGGCCGGCGATAGTATTTTTGCGAGCTATTTCAATCAGCAGATGGCCGGCAATGCGCTACGCATCTACAACACGCTGGATGTCGTTCCGATGGCATGGTGCGCAACCTTTCTCGACTTCTCCTTGACGCTCTATGAGCCTACCAACGTCATCGATGAAAAAATGAAGGAAATGGTTTGCTCAAAAATCGATACCGTTACCCGTAATAACTTGAACTACACGCAATGGGGCATGGGCGGTGCAAACATGGAGCTGCGGCTCTGTGGGGAACCTCAATCCCCGTGCCCAAGCTATGAAGCGCAATCCGGCTATCAGCACATCTACGAATACATGACGCTGCTGGGGTTGCAGCTTGGTGATATCCCGATGCCGCCGCCGTCTGGCAGCTAGCGCGCAGTCTCATCGATCAGGTGTTCGAGTTGCAGTTGCCGGCATTTGTTCGGGAAATCACACAGCTGCAACTCGCTTATTCGCAGCGCTAATTTCATGGGTCGTTCATAACGCGCGCTCATCATTATTTTCCACATTCGCAATCACCTGAGTAGGTAGCATCCCAGGCAGTCTTTCCAATCACCATCCAATCATAAGCACCTTCCGCCAATACCGAGTCAGTAGGCACAGTACTCGCAGCAATTACAGTAGGTGTCCGGTAAGCGTACGGGCAAACCGTCTTGCACAACTAAGCCGGACGCCACCTACGCGGCGGCAGCGCTGCAATCTCACTCGCCTGCTGCGTAGGCAAACGCGTCATTTCAAGGAATCGGATACCAGATAAGAGTCTCGTTCCCCGCTCCAAGATTCAGAAAAAAGCCATTCAGGTGAGTGGCTTTTTTTTGGTGCGTGTCTCGTCCTGAATAAGGTTTACACCTTCTGACCTATCTTCAGGACTAGACACAGCATTACTCGGCTTTCACCGCCATCAAAGCGTTCAATTCGCCGTATGTGTGGGCTTTCAAGGTTTGCGTGTCGAGTTGGCCGTTGTCCAAGAAACTGCGGACCAATGCTCCCATGGCGCCGTGCAGAAACTTGGCGATGCTGGAGCCCGCACTGAGTCGTCTGACGCCCAGACGCTTCAATTCGTCGGGGGAGGGCAGTCCGTCCCGGGACAGCAGGTTGACTGGCAGTTTGGTGTCCCGGCAGATGGTGGCAATTTCGTTCGAATCGACCACGCCAGCGGCAAACAGACCATCCGCCCCGGCGCTGGCATACAGTGCGCTGCGCTTGAGAAGTTCCTCCAGGCGTTGTTCAGCAGGGAACAGGTTTTTCAGGTAGACGTCGGTCCGTACGTTGATGAACAGCTTGATCCCCGCCTGGTTCGCCACCGTTCTCGCGACGTCGATCTTGCGGACAAGCAGCTCTGGCGAGCCCAGGCCGTCTTCGATGTTGATCCCTACCGCCCCTGCGGCGATGACGGCGTCAATCACTTGGCCGACTCGTTCCAGGTCATCCGAATAGCCGCCTTCGATATCCACTGTGAGCGGTACGCTGAGCACCCGTACCATCGGCTTGACGGTGGTGCTCAACAGGTCGAGAGGCAGCTTGTTGCCATCCTGATAACCATGCGACCAAGCCATGGCCGCGCTGCTGGTCGCTACGGCCTTGCCGCCCAAGCGTTCGACGATACGCGCACCACCCCCCATCGGCCACATTGGCCAAGACTCGAATTTTGGCAATGACCTGGATGAGAACCGGTTGATCGTCAGCTACACGATGGCGCTTTGGTAACCGAGGCTTGCACTGGCCACGACTTCCCATGAGAGGCGTGGTCATCATTCGAGCTTCAGAACATTTGCGTCTCAGGACAACAAGCCAGATAACGACGCCTTGATCGCCGCTTCAGTCTTGTTCGACGCCCGCAACTTGCGCATCGCATTCACCAGATGGAACTTCACCGTTCGTATGTCGATGTTCAGGATGATCCCGATTTCGACATAGGTTTTTCCCGATGCCGTCCACCTGAGAATTTCCTTCTCCCGGGCGGTCATTGGTTTGTAAGTATCGACCATGGTTTTTGCGGAGAAAAACTGCGCCATGGCCTCATGTACCAGATGAGTCAGCCAAATCAGCTTGGTCTCTTTGCTTTCCATTTCCTGTATTGAAATGCGTTCGCTTGAGCGGGAGACGGAGAGCAGACCGATCGAGTTATGTTCACGCCGCGAAGAAAGGCACCAGCCATGGTTGAGGTTGTAATGCCGCGCTTCTTCCCAGAACCCGCGCCCTGGATTTTGCTGCTGCGCAGACCAGCGCAATGGAATCGAACGGATCAGTCCATGTTCAACGGTGGGGTCTTGGGAGAAATAATCGCCGGCAATGTACTTTTTTTCCCAGGCGTCCGGGTAATTTGAAAGCAGAAAATATTGCGCCGACGCTAACGGCGAACTTAGTCTTAACCCATAAGAGCAAAACTCGAAGCCTAAGTCTGTTGTAATTTTAACGAGCTCGTTAAATAGCTGGTTTTCGTAAGTACAGCCAGCCACAAGCGCTATAAAGTCTTCACGCCAATCAATCACCAATATTACCTTCCGTGGTCAGCGCTCTTTCGTGATAAGAGCTGGGCTCATTATACAGGATTAAAACGCTGTCGGGAGATGTAGTGGCCTTCCGATGGTAATCCTTCAGACCGATAAGGCCCGCAGCCCGACGCTTCCAAACATTCGGCATCGCCGATGCGTCTAGACAGAGCAATAGCGGGCAGATTTAATGGCGAACTTTTTAGTACGGAAGTGCCAGGAAAGCTGGCAAGAGACGGCATTATTCTTTTGTCGTAGATACAATTCGGTATTTTCAAGGAGTACCTTGTGGCGACTCGCTGATTTACCTGACCTGCCCATTCGGGCAGCTACCCACAAAGAGCCCGGTTTGTTGTACTGGCGGAATAATCTTCGTCAGGAGGTAGTTATGCTGGCCGCGGTAACAGGGACTGTTAGTGATCTTTTGCCAGGAATGGAAGCTGCTCTGGCTAAATATAGATATCAGGTATTCGTTAAAGAGTTAGGTTGGCCTTTGCCCTGTGAAAAAGGGATTGAATTAGATGCCTTTGATCGTTCTGACACAGTGTATGTCCTGGCCTGTGATGATAATCAGTGTTGTTCAAGGATTACTTCGTAGGGCATCAGTTCGTATTGCTGTGCGCCGTTTTTCCTCTCGCGCTGACCCTGGCCGAAGCGAAGTCCCCTCACACGTGGGATACGCCGTTCTTGTTCATGGTCGGCAATGCCATTGTCACCGGAGTCTATTTACTGTGATTTACTTGATACGCCACGCCACCCCCCTGATCGACTACGGACGCTGCGGTGCTGTCTCGGCCAAAGTGCTGCTGGATGAGTACAACCAGACTTCGTCGATCGACGAGGCCGAAATTGCCGACTTCCTGAGCCGTGCGGAGTTGTCCGGGCCGCTGATGACGCCAGGGCTGAACATCATTTCATCGCCGATCAATCGAGCCTATGCCACGGCCTGCCGGCTGTTCGATGCCGGACGTATCCGGCAAGACAACCGATTGAAGGAGTTCGACCTGCGGCTGGGTCGCGTGCCTTTGTTGAAGATGGGCTTGAGGCAATGGTTTGCCTTGCATCGCGTGCTATGGCTGATGGGTATTTCGTTGGGGGCCGCATCCCGAAGATCGGAACACCTGCGTGCCGTGGGGGTGGCCGATGAGCTTTATACCGCGTGCACTACGACCGGGGAGACCACGGTATGTTCCTGAGGACCGTGCGCAAGACGCTGCAAAGACAGGGCATGCAGTTCCGTACGGTGTATCGCTCGGGGTGTTTTACGGTTGAGGCTTTGGCGCCAGGAAAAGGACCCGCCGCGAGCGTTTGCTGATCGAGATGGATCAGGTGGTGCCCTGGAAAGGCCCGATTGCATTGATTGAACCGCACTATCCGAAGGGCGAAGGCAGTCGTACGGCCTATCCGTTGACGATCATTCATGCACCGAGTTCGACCAAGAACAAGGACGGTAAACGTGATCCCGAAATGCATCAGACAAAGAAAGGAAACCAATACTATTTCGGAATGAAGTCGCACATTGGCGTGGATGCCGACTCCGGTTTGGTCCACGGCGTGATCGGCACGGCGGTCAATGTCGCGGATGTCGCCCAGGTTGATCGGCTGCTCGATGAAGGCGCTGTCGGCCTAAAAAATACTGATTTTGGCCCGTCCTAGAGGCTGTAAAAGCCGCACTGATGTGCTCCAGGTTACAACCGATGCGACACGCAGTATCAATCGTGCAATCGCTCAGCCAACGGGTGTCGATAATCCAAGACGTTGAGGTCATGATCGTTTTTACACACTCTGAGCCGAAAGCAGCCAATTGTGAGTTGACCTGTGAGCAGGGGGAAGGAGTAGCAGCCAGCAGGCGATTTTTGGGTGAGGGCTCGTCTTGAATTGGTCCTTTGCAATTGATACTTAGCGCGGGGCTTTTGACTGTTCCTAGGGCCGGTTTACATGCCGGCGTGAGTGGATGAGGTGATTACTGCGCAGGGTTTGTATAAGGTCGTCGCGATTTTGGGTCCAACACGAGAGAGCATGTTGGCGATTGCTCGCAACGCGGTGAGGATTAGTGTCTGGTATCGCTGGCGTGCTTGATTGATGTTGGCTATGTTCTCCGATCCCGCAAATGGTATTGCGGACGGGTTAAAGCCACCTTTAGCTCTGCCGATAACTCCGACCGTGAATCCGTAACCGCGTCCAGTGTAATGTCTGGGCCTACGACCAAGTTCCGCTGCTGGGCGGTCGCCTCATTTAAGGAAAAGTGACTGTGATCATAGGTATCGACCTGGGCACTACCAACAGCTTAGTGGCTGCTTGGGATGGCGAAAGCGCCAGGCTACTCCCTAATGCCTTGGGCAATCTTCTCACACCCAGCGTGGTTGGCCTCGACGACCACGGCCAACTGATCGTCGGGGAAATTGCCCGCGAACGGCTGCATACCCACCCGCACCTCACTACGTCTCTATTCAAGCGTTATATGGGCAGCGCCCGTGAAACGTTACTGAGCGGGCGCGCTTACCGTGCGGAAGAACTCTCGGCGATGTTGCTACGCAGCCTCAAGGCCGATGCCGAGCGTGCATTAGGCGAACCTGTTCACGAAGCGGTGATCAGCGTACCTGCGTATTTCAGCGACGCTCAGCGCAAGGCCACTCGTATTGCTGGTGAGTTGGCCGGACTGAAGATCGAAAAGCTAATCAACGAACCTACTGCAGCAGCCTTGGCCTATGGCCTTCAAGAGCGAAACGAAACGACCTTCCTGGTGTTCGATCTCGGTGGTGGCACCTTCGATGTGTCCATCTTGGAGCTGTTCGAGGGCGTCATGGAAGTGCGCGCCAGCGCGGGGGACAACTTTCTTGGGGGGGAAGATTTCGATGACCGGCTCGTGGAGCATTTCATCGCCAGAATCGGTGTCGCTGATCTTCCCGACACAACCCACCCCGCCATAGCACAGCGGTTGCGGCGCGAGGCTCAGCGGGTTCGTCATGCATTGGGGCAAGCGCAAGTCGCCCACTTTATCCTTCGCGAGCAAACGCGGGAGTGGAGTCTGGAACTGACCCAGAGTGACCTGGCGGACATTGTCCAGCCTTTGTTGGAGCGCCTGCGCACGCCGATCGAACGTGCGCTGCGCGATGCCCGGATCAAGGTCGCGGATCTGGACGAAATATTGTTGGTGGGCGGCACCACGCGCATGCCCTTGGTACGTAAGTTGGTCGCGACTCTGTTCGGGCGAATTCCGGCAATGCAGCTAAACCCGGACGAGGTTGTTGCGCAGGGAGCGGCCATCCAGGCGGCGCTACAGGCGCGCCATGCTTCCCTCGAGGAAGTGGTTCTTACCGATGTATGCCCCTATACCCTGGGGATCGAGACCGTAGTACAGCTAGGCACCGATTACCAAAGCGGTCACTACCTGCCAATCATCGAGCGCAACACTGTGGTGCCCGTGAGCCGCTCCCGTGACGTGTCGACCGTCAGCGATAACCAGAAGGTGGTCAGGCTGGGTATCTTCCAGGGCGAAAGCCGGTTGGTGGCCAACAACATTTTCCTCGGTGAACTGGAAATTCCCGTACCACCACGCAAGGCCGGCGAGGTTACGCTGGACGTACGCTTCACCTACGACAATAACGGTTTGCTCGAAGCCCAGGTGCATTTGCCCATCAATGGCGAAACCCGCCGGCTGGTTATCGAGAACAATCCTGGCGTACTGGCTCCCGAGGAAATCGCGCAACGGCTGGCCGCCCTCGAAGCGCTGAAAGTGCACCCGCGCGACCAGCAGATCAATACCCTGCTGTTGGCTCGATTGGACCGCCTTTATCAAGAAAGCCTTGGCGATGGCCGGCAGTACATCGCCGGGCTGGCGAACCATTTTCAGCAAGTGCTCGATACCCAGGATGAACACCGGATCCGTAAAGCCCGTGGCGATGTTATCCAGCGCCTTGCTCATTTCGAGCAAGAGGGGTAAGCCGCCATGAGTCATTGGCAAGTGCTGGGCCTCACCCCGGACGCGGACGAGCGCAGCATCAAACGCGCCTATGCACGGCTGCTCAGAATCCACCGCCCAGACGAAAACCCCAATGAGTTCCAGCGCCTTCGTGAAGCCTATGAAGCCTCGTTGGCCGAGGCGCGCTGGCGTGCGCAGGCCGGAAGGAAAGTCGTTTACGCCCCGTCAGCCGTAAGCGCGTCAACTCCCGAGCGCTACCAGCCGGCGGAAGATCCCACGCTGGTCATCCACAGAGAGCGCGTCGATATTCCAACTACCGCCAGCCCACCGGAACCGTCCCTGGGACAGATGCAGCAGTGGTTGACTGAGGGCAAAGATCGTCAAGTAATGGACGCGCTACGCCTCTGGCTGGCCAGCGACTGGCTATTGCCGTTCGAGCGCCGGCAGCAGTTCGAGCAGAACATATTGGATTGGCTCGAATCCGCAGAGGGATGGTCGCCAGCCTTCTTCGATGGGGTGTGCCAAGTGATGGGCTGGGACGAAACCCAGGGCAACCTACCCTGCGAGTACTGGCGCTGGGATCGCCTGATCCGGCAGTGCGAGGCACAAGCCTTGTCAGAGACCGTACTCAGTGATCTGGCCAAGTTCGACGACGATAAAATCCACGGGCAGGCAGCCGCTATGCTGTTCAAGCCCATGACTGACGGCCGTCGTCGTGAAATGGCCGACGGCTTTAGCGCCCTGGACTGGCAACGTTTTGCAGAGCTCGGCCAAGCCATCGAATATCAATATCCTGAAGTGCCCCAGCGTCTTGGGTTGCAACCACTCGACAACTGGCGGGATTGGTTACCGCCCACTAGCTATCGAGGGGTCTACCTATTCCTGTGGTTGGCGCTGTCTGCAATTCTTGTCGCTTCGGGGATTATCGGGCCGAAAAAGAACGATGTGCTGGGCGTGGTGGTTTTAATGCCGCTGATGATGTTGTTCGTGAATTGGATCGGCATGAAGGCATACCACGTTTGGGCTATGGTAGCTGTGGTAGCGGGCCGCCTGGATGTGCTGATCAGTCGATGGTTACTCCCGCGCCGCTGGTACCGGCGAGGCGCTGGGCTCCTATTGCTGCGCCACGTACTCCCCAGCGCAGTGCCCGCAGCCCTGGCATGCTTATGGTCCAGTGATGTCCTGTGGCTGCGGTGGGCAAGCCCAGTGGTGGTGTTCCTCGGTACGATCTACTTCACGAATGGCGCACTGAGCGGCGGCAGGGCTTCAATGTGGACTCGAGCATTACGAGCGCTAAAACTGAGGATCGGACGGTTGCCTTGGCACCTGTTGAAACGCGAGGGCCTTCTAGCTGTGATTGCAGTGGCGGTGATGGCTGCCACAGTCTATTTCCGTATGAAAGCTGTTGTTTAGGACGGCACGCGCAGTGGCTGACTGCTTGTTTTCGATTGCTACCCGCCAAGCGCAGCTCTGATCAATCACAGTCGACCGTATGAGTAAGTAATTTGCGACGAAGTGCCGTGTAGAGGCGGGCGACCCGCACGCTGAGGGTCTGCTTTTGGCCGAGGCTGTGTAGAAACGTTTTGATCGTAATAGGTGGCTGGATTCGACACAAAAATTGGCTCCTACGCAAATTTCAGGTCTGCTGAGTTGCCGAGTGCCAGCAATCCTAGAGCTCCACTTTGTTGTTCGCGGACTGCGTCAGAAACTCGGTGATCAGTGACGTAACCTGCTGTTGAATTACCTCGCGCGGGCGAGCATTGTCGCCATCCCCGCAAATGATCCCATCGCCAGGAATGTCCTCTTCGAGCAATGCCACTGCACCTGGTTTGCAAATCGGCAAGAAGCTGAAATGGCTGGCGTCACTGATCTCGACATAGCGGCTGGACGCTTGGGGCAGGCGTGTGGCCAGGTTGGCGGACTCCAACTGAGCAGGCAGTTCCACCGATGGTGCGCCGGCAGCGATAACCAGCACCGGCACCGGCAGTGCCGCAAGGCTCTCATCAGTCATCCCGCGCGAGAGTCCCAGGTCCAAAGAAACTACAGCGGTGACCCGTTGATCGCGCAAATCGCCGGCCAGACCAGCCTTTAATACCGGAGTACCCTCAGGGTTGATCTTTTGATAAATGGTACAACTGGATAACTGCGGATGGAGTTTGCAGTCACGGGCAAATAGGGCAGGGTCGAAACGAGCGCCGGCGATCTCCATTGCAGTCCAGCCGCCTAGTGAATGGCCTATTACAGCAATTTGATGCTTTGTGGTCACGCCAAATTTTTCAGGTTGAGTGGTGACCGCCTCAATGGCCCGATGCAGGTCAATGGGCCGCTGCCATAACTGCGCGGCCGCTTGCGGGCTTCGATCATGGGTCGTGGTGCCGGGGTGGTTGACCGCTGCGACAATGTAACCCTTATGGGCCAATGCACTCGCCAACCAGTTCTGATTGTTCCAATTGCCTCTGAATCCATGGGAGAGCACCACCAATGGGTGCTCGCCAGCAGAGGGCGGCGCGTTGCGAACCGCAGAAGCACCGACAAACACCACATTGTCGCCGATCAACTGTGGGGTGGTGGTCGTTGTGCTGGGATACCAGACGACCATCTCCAGCGGACGCTCATTGCGTGGGTCCGGTAGGGTGTAGGATTGGAAGCCGACAGAGTTGACGTCAGCGAGAGCGCTGGTCGTCAGACACGTTAAAAGCAGGGCGCCTAGAGCTGTTTTCAATGGGTTGTCGTCCTTGATTTAGACAGGGGTTCAGAACCTGGAACCCACCGATAGCGTGCATCACATCTCGCAAATTATAGAAATCCTGCGCCGTGAGCAGTTGAGTCTGCACCGACATTAAAGCCGATACTCCGCCTAACATGCATAGTTTTCGTTATCTGCATTGACCGGTCAGCAGGCGAGCTTTTGGGGCAAGTTCGAAGGGCCGCTATTGGTAGCCACATCAGCTCGACGTTGCGTTGGGCTTCTGGTTCAAGACACCGACTCGATGGAATGCGGTTCAGATAACCGTAGATGTGGATCTTCAGCAGGATTGCGGGATGGTAAGCCGGCCGGCCAGTATCAGGCGGTATGGCGCCCTCGAAACCCAGTTTGATCGGGTCGAGTTCGTCGACAAAGACATCGACTACGCGCACCGGATTGGCATCGCTGACGTAATCGTCGAGGCTCTCCGGAAGGAAGGTACCTTGGCCTCGATGTTCACCTTGGATAAAGCGCTTCATGAGCGGTCCCTGCGATGAAATCCTCAGAAGTCATAGCAAGGGTTTGCGAAAGCGTTTTTACCCACTCTGGGCCGAAAGCAGATGCTCGAAAACAGGTTGATGTTATCTCGCGCTACTGGCGCTTAGTTAACAGCTGGCGCGTAACGATGAAAGTCGAACGCCCTTGTTTTTCATCTCGCACAATGATGGCCAAGTTGACGGTGCCCGCCGTATAGCGGGCACCGCTTCCTACATGGGGAAAAGGCTTAAACGCCTGCTTACCAGCTGTAACTCACTTTGGCGGTAATCTCGCGACCCGGGTTGTAGAAGTTCGCTGTGCCGGAACCGACCACGTGCTGCTCATCCAGCAGGTTGCTGACGTTCACCGCAAGGTCGGTGCCCTTGGCGATCTCGTAGTTGAAGGCGGCGTCGAACAGCGTGGTGCCATCGCTTTTGCCGGAGTTGGCTGCATCGAAGTAATAAGAGCCGACGTAGCGCGCACCCAAGCCAACGCTGACATCAGTGCCAGGCACGTCGTAATAACTCCAGAGCGAAGCGGAATGCTTGGGTGCCGTGGTGAACTCATTACCCTTCAAGGAGCTGCCGTCGTACAACGAACCGCGCAGTACCTCGGACTCCATATAGGAGTAGCCACCAATCAGGCTGAGGTTCCGCGTCACCTGCGCCTTGGCCTCCAGGTCGAGGCCACGCGCCCGCGATTCGCCCACCGTTTGTTGTTCAATGATGCCGCTCGGCAGCACTACGGCGATGGTGACGTTTTCCTGGGTCAAGTCATAAACGGCTGCGGAGAACAGTGCGTCCATTCCCATCGGCGCATACTTCACGCCCACTTCGTACTGCCTGCCCGTCTGCGGTGTTACGCCAACCTGAGGCGGCGAGACGGATTCCACCATGCTCACATAGGTGGACACCTCATCGTTGACGATATAGGTCAACGCACCTCGGTAGGAGGTTTCGGAGAAGTTGTCTTTCTCAGTGGATTGCAAGCCTTTGCTGGTAAGGTCCATCGAGTCGTTGCGCATACCCGCGGTGACGATGAAACGCTCGTAGAACGATAGGTTCTGCTGAAGGAACACGGCCTTGGTGGTCGCGTCTCGCTTGTTGACGGCATACGGTGTGATTGAGCGTGGAACGCCAGTAAACACGGGATTTGCAATGTCAATCGGGGTCGTCAGGGCGTAGACCGAGCTTTCCTTGGTGGTCGAATCGAGGTACTCCACGCCCACCAGGCTACTGCTGTCGATGTTCTCGAAGCGGGCATCGTATTGCAGCATCAGATTGCCGTTGAACTGGTCGGCCTCACTGTCCGTTCCAAACAGATACCGGTCAACGCTAGTACCGACACGTGCGGCGCTGTCGCTGATGTAAACGTAGCCAAAATCATCGGTCAATTTGCTGTAACGCAGGTTGCTGCGCAGTACGAAGCCGTTGTCGAAGTCATGGGTGACGTTACCGCTGAGGCTGGTGCGCTCGACATCGTGAAAGTTGTAGCTGGGCTCACCATAAAACTTGCTGCGGTCGTATTCCTTGTCCAGCGGATAGCCGCCACTGTTGGGCGAACTTTCAGTTTTCAGATAGTCCAGAATCACGGTGGCTGACGTGTAATCCGTGGGTGCCCAGGTGAGGCCACCCATCACCAACCGGTTGTCGTCCTGTGAGTGATCGTACTCGCGGTCGCTGTTTTGGCCTTTGGCAGTAAAGCGGCCAGCCAAGGTTTTCTCGTCGTTCAGCGCATCCCCCACATCGATGCCTGTCTCTACATGGTCAAACGAACCGTAGGTCACATAGCCTTGGCCAAACTGCTCGAAGCGCGGCTGTTTGGTCACGAAATTCACCGAACCGCCCGGGTCCGCTGGGCCAAACAGCGTGGAGTTGGCGCCACGCAGAATCTCTATGCGTTCATAGGCGAATGGATCTTCGCGTACGCCGCGCATCGAACTCAGGGTCAAGCCGTCACGGTAGGTAGTAGCCTGGAAGCCCCGGATCTGGAAATAGTCGTTGCGGTCATCCGTACCATAGAAGTCACTGACCACGCCCGGCGTGTATTGCAGCGCCTCTTCCGTGGTACTGACGCTGCGTTGCTCCATTTCCTTGTTGGTAACAACCGACACCGAGGCCGGTGTATTGAGAATGCTGGTTGCCACCTTGCCGCCAACCCAGAGCTCCTTGGCGACCACCGAGTTGGCGTCGTCGTCGGCACTGACCCTGACCTTGGCATTGATGATGAGGGGGGCAAGGCGGTAGTCCTCGACGTCTGTTGCGTCGAGCTCCAGCGGGCCGGCGGGCTTTGGTTGAGGGAACAGTAGATAGGCATTCGGACCTTGCTGTTCGATTTGCAATTCGCTCCCCTGCAGCAACGATGACAGCGCTGCCGACGTATCGAGCGTGCCATTCACGCCAGCAGTGGTGCGGTTCACTACACTCGATGCGTCGAAGGAAAGACTGATGCCAGCCTCGCGCGCAAAGCGGTCAAGCGCTGGCGCCAGTGGGCCGGCAGCGATGTTCCACTGTTTCACTTGATTGCTGTGGTCAGCGCTCGACGTTTGCGCCAGCGATGGCAATGCGTAGCTGCTTACGATCAAACCCAAAATCGCACCGTGCAAGGCACGATTTAATGGATGGCGCTGTGAAACAGGGGACGAACTCATTTTCTCGCTCCAAGAAAGGACATCGGCAGACTGGCCTGTATTCCGGCCTTCCTTAGAGGTCGAACGAGAATGAGAAGCTACCTCATTATTTTTCAGGTAGCACAAAGTTCTGATGGGCTCAGGTGGCAGCGGTCACGGTCACCCAATAACGGGTCCGATAATCAATGTGCAAGTGCAGTGACTGCGCGATCAATGCCAGGACCTGATCGTTGTCGGCGAGCTGGAAGGTGCCGGAAACGCGACGATCAGCGACCCCTTCGGCGCAGCGCAGTACCCCGGGGCGATAACGCGACAACTCCGCGATGAAATCATTGAGGCGCATATTGCGCGCACTGATCACCCCGTCACCCCAGCTCCATAGATCAAGGCCGTTGTCCCTGAACATTCGGGCGCCACTTGATGTGAACAGCAGGTGATTTCCTGCCTGGACGCTGCGGCTCGCAGGAGTTTGATCGGAGCCGGGGAAAACCGTGACTGATCCTTCCTGAGCCGCGACCAGAGTGCCATCGTCCAGCTCGCGTGCCAGAAAGCGGGAACTCTGGGCGCGGATGAGCCCGTCACGTGATTGCACCCAGAACGGTCGTGCTCGAGGCGAGTGTTGATCCGCGCCGACATTCACGATGATTTCCCCACGTCGCAGGATTATCAGGCGTCGCTGGGCGTCGAAATCGCTGTCGACGGCGCTATCGCTGTTGAGCTGGATAAGGCTGCCATCATCGAGTTGGAAGCGTCGTTGCTCGCCGGTACTGCTGCGCTGCTGCGCAAGCATGGCGGGTACGGGTGTATAGTCCCGGCCGAGCCAGGCTGCAGCGCTAACAGTCGCCAATATGCCCAGTAGCTTCAGGCTTTCCCGCCGCCGCATTCCATGATTGGTGCCATTCAGGGTTTGTCGGGCCAATTGAGTTGGCACGCCTGCGAATTCATCCCCAAGCGTTTCCACACGCTGCCACGCCACCACATGCTCCGGGTGCTGCTGCAGCCAGTGCTCAAAAGTGCGCTGTGTCTGTTCATCGGCTTGATTGAAGCGAAGGCGCACCAGCCATTGGATTGCCTGCTCAACAATGGCCGGATTGAGCGCCTGCGGCTCACGCCTCGACATAACGCAAGCGATAGCAGTGTTGCAGGGCCGTGGCCAGGTCGCGTTCCACCGTCGCGCGGGAAACACCCAGCTTTTCGGCTATTTGCGCGCAGGTTAGACCGTCGAGTCGGGCAAATAAAAATGCCTGGCGAACTCTTGGTTTAAGCATACCGAGCATGCGGTCTATGCGCTCGAGCGCATCAAGAATCATCAGCCGGCTTTCTTCCGAGGGAACCTCATGTTGAGGCAGCAACGTGATGCTTTCCAAGTACGCACGTTCGAGTTCGCGACGACGATACTGATCAATCATCAGTCCGCGGGCGATACTGCTCAAATAGGCGCGTGGTTCGCGCAAGGGGCTGGACTGACGGGATTTGAGCAGACGTACGAAGGTGTCCTGCACCAAATCTGCAGCGTTGTCGCGACATCCAATGCGTCGGATTAGCCAGCCGTGTAACCACGAGTGGTGGGTTCGATAGAGCAGCCCTAGATCTGCAGTACCTAGTGTTTCATCGCTACGCATCGGAATCCCGGCAAATACATGATTGATAATTAATCGCATTCTACTCACGCGATAGGCCTTAGGCAAATACGTGGTGCTTACTGTCCGTTTTTGGGCGAACGCGATCATTCTGTAGAGGCTGCGAGTGAAAAAATGCATCCAGCGTTTAGAAGATTTGAACGCTAGCCACCGAGCACTTTGAATTTCAAAGTGCTTTTATTCCGCCGGCTCCTCCACGACTCCCGCTCGGCTTCAGGAAACAGCGGACCGCCTCGATTGACGACTTAACCCAGGCGTCTTGCCCGTAATGCGCTTGAATGCGCGACTGAACGCGGCCTGAGAGGTATAGCCCAAGCGCTGCGCCACCTCTTCAATCGGCAGCCTTTCGAGCGTCAACCACTGGCTCGCAAGCCGCATCCGCAACTCAGTCACGTAGCGCAGTGGGGCCATGCCAATAGTCGCCTGGAAACGGTCTGCGAAGACCGAGCGAGAGGTATTGCATTGCTCCGCCAACTGCGCAACGGTCCAGTCGCGTCCCGGTTGTTGATGGAGCGCGAGAAGCGCGCTTGCCAAGCGTGGGTCGCGTAATGCAGCGACCAGGCCAGAGGCATTACCGCAGGCGCACTCCACCCAACCGCGAACGACCATGGCGGCCACCACATCGGCCAAACGCGCGAGGATACCGGCGAAGCCGACACGGGCGGCGCTGACCTCGCGTTCCATGGTGGTCAGGATAGGCACGAGACCGGGGTAACGCTGGCCGCCGGCATCAATCAGCATCAGGCCCGGCATCAGCCTGCCAAGGCCATGAATACTGCCCAGTTCAAACTCCATGCAGCCACTGAACAAAATGGTGGTCGGCGTGGCGCTGGCATCGGTTCCGGTATCCACCGCGCTGACCGTATCACCGAGGGGGGCGCCGTCTAAACGGTCGATGTCCTGAACAGGCACGTCCGTATGGGAAAGCAGTTGATGGGCTGCGCCATGGGAGATGAATACGGCGTTGCCGGCAGACAGCGCGTACGTTGTCCCGTCCTCCATCCGCAGCACCGCATTGCCGATCGCCAGGAAGTGAAACCAGGCATGCCCAGGTTTGTCGGCGAAGCTCAGGCCAAAGGCTGGACCGGCTTGGATACGCCGGTACTCGACGCCACGCAGGCGCATGCCGCGCAACAGTTCGTTGATGAGATCCGAGGAGAGGGCAAACTGATCGGTAGGCATTGTTCGGTGTTTTAGTCAAAAAAACGAGGTTTTCGATCATAGATCATCCAGCTTCTCGCGCCTAGACTGCGGGTCGCAATGAAGATTGGGAGATCCGTGCAATGAATGACTGTGTTTGTAATGCCATATCCAACAACCGTCCCGGCGCCGCGCTGGATATGGAACCTGCGGCCCCTGCGTGGATGGCAGTCTTCTCGTTGGCAATGGGCGTGTTTGGATTGCTCACCGCTGAGTACCTGCCGGCCAGCCTGCTGACGCCGATGGCTACCGATCTGGGGGTGTCCGAAGCGCTGGCTGGCCAGGCGGTAACGGTGACAGCGGTGGTGGCACTGTTCGCTGGCTTGTTGGTGCCAGGCCTGACCCGCGGTATCGACCGCCGCTGGGTGCTGCTGGGTTTTTCCACGCTGATGATCGCATCCAATCTTTTGGTCGCCGTTTCCTCCAGTTTTGCGGTGCTATTGGTAATGCGTATCTTGCTGGGCATTGCCCTTGGCGGGTTCTGGAGCATGGCGGCAGCGGTGGCGATGCGCTTGGTACCGGGGGCTTTGTTGCCCCGAGCGCTCTCGATCATTTTCAGCGGCATTGCCGTCGGGACGGTGGTTGCGGTCCCGCTGGGCAGCTACTTAGGCGGCCTATATGGCTGGCGCAGCGCGTTCTTTGCAGCGGCGGCGGTAGGTCTGGTGACCCTGGCTTTCCAGTCGTTCACGCTGCCGCGCCTTGCGCCGCGCACGCCGGCACGCCTGCGCACCGTACTTGAGGTGTTGCAGCGCCCGGGCATCGCCATTGGGATGTTCGGTTGTGTGCTGGTGCACAGCGGTCACTTCGCGATGTTCACCTATGTTCGGCCATTCCTTGAGGGTACCACCGGCATCGGTCCGCAAGGGCTGTCGCTGATGCTGCTGGGTTTCGGTGTGGCAAACTTCGGCGGCACGCTGTTGGCCGGGTGGCTGCTTGAGCGTCACCCGCTGGCCACTCTGGTGTTGATGCCCGCGCTGGTGGGCGTTGCAGCACTGGCGTTGGTGCTGTTGCCGGCCTCGGTGCCGGGGCAGGCGGTGCTGCTGGCGATCTGGGGCCTGGCTTTTGGCGGTGTGCCGGTGGCGTGGTCGAACTGGGTCGCCAGCGCAATACCTGATCAGGCGGAAAGCGCCGGGGGCATGGTGGTGGCTTCTGTGCAGTCGGCCATCGCAACGGGCGCAGCCGCTGGCGGTGCGATGTTCAGCCTCGGTGGCAGCGCAGGCGTATTCGTAGCGGCGGCCGTGCTGATGCTGCTGGCCGCGTTGCTGATTGCGTTGCGTGTCCGGGTCCCTTCTGCCCATGGCAGTGCCCAGGCCGGGCAAGCGCTGCACCTTTGATCCGGCTCCCCAGCCGCCCCGATTCCATCCGTAACCCGGAGATAGACATGAACAATACGACGTCTCACCAAGGACGCCTGAAATCCTTGCGCGCGGCAGGTATAGGCAATGCGCTCGAGTGGTTCGACTGGACGCTGTACGCAACCGCCACGTGCGAATGGGTACATGGGCTTATGCAGGCAGACATTTACACCGTGATGATCACAAAAAACGTGCTCGATCGTTTCTTGCGCAATACGTAGAAGGTTCGCCGATGTCCATGATAGGCGGTTGATGCTTTGGAATAACGTCAAGCTGCGATGCTCTAGGATTTCTCCGTGCATCACCAAGCATGCTTGGCACTTGGTTAGGCGGCGTAGTACGGCGTGAACGCGTCCAGCAGCGAAGTGAAGTCGGCTCAAATCACTGAGCTGACCACCGTTGCCAAGACCGAGTTGGATTCGTCTAAGCAGCGTCCGCAGAACTGATTAAATGCTATCGGTCAGCCTGGCCCCTGCTGGCTGATCCCCTGCCTACCGTCCGCCTCCCTTTCGAGCGCATCCTGCCCTGACCAACAGCCCTGCAAAGGATGGGGGCGCACGCTCTATTGGAACACCATCAATGGCGGTTTATGTCAGTGCTAAGTCAAGGTTATACGTAACGAAGTCTGGTCTTCAGGCAAGTATTACATTGCAAGATACACGCAGGATATTGGCGGCATTGCATCTGGATGAGTGCGAGGGCAGGGGCTTATAAGTTCAATGCGAACGCTGAATAACTGATCTTAAGTAGGGGGGAGCCAATAATTATAAGATAGTGGTGTGCCGAGGCGGCATATTGATATCAATTTAAAAGTGCAGTGAAAGCGTCATGTAAACTTAATGTGAGCGTTTTTTCATGCTGTAACACTCTCCCGTGATACTCCTTTGATGATGCTGGCGTATGCAGAGCTAATCATCCAGTTAATACCAAACTAATGGCACCTCTAAGCAGGCGTATTTTTGCTGGCTGATCTGCTGCAGTTGTTCAGCCTCTGCGCTTGTCCATACCCTAGAAAAAGGAGTCTTTCATGTCCGTTCAAGATGTCAGTTTTGTAGGCATAACTTCTAAGCCGCAAGACCCTAAACTTGCCGAAGCCTGGGACCAGGCGATCAAGCAGGCCAAGGACGCGGGCATTGAATGGGAGCGGCCAAAAGGCGACGACCGCTCGGCCCAGGACATCATTAACGACACGCCGGTGCTCAAGAACCTGGGTAACCAGAGCGATGTGAAGGATAACCTCAAGGACCGTGTCGGCGATTTTGAGACTGACCCCGATGCGGCCTACCGTGCCAAGCAGGTGCTGGAGCACGTGGAAAAATATGATGAAGGTGGTGAACGGATCGCCAGCAAGGACATCGATAACGGCCGGGTCGACGGCTTCACAAAGGGCGGCGACGCCAAGCATGGCACTGAGGCGGGTCGCCTGCAGGACTTTGGCCGGCAAGGGTTCTCGCACCTCAAAGGCGAGCTCAAGGATCTGTCCAAGCCCGGCGATGATCCCAAGGTACGCGAACAAGCCGAGGCCTTGGGCATCAAGTGGGAGCGCCCTGAAGGCGATGATCGCTCCGCGCAGGACATCATCGATGGCAATGCCTTGCTCAAGAACCTCGGCAATCAGAGCAGTGTCAGGGACATGCTCAAGGAGCAGGTCGGCGATTTCGAAAATGATCCGGACGCCGCTTATCGGGCGACCCAGGTGCTCGAGCATATCGAGACCCTCAATGGCGAAGGAGGCAAGATTGCTGGCAAGGACGTAGGCAACGGTCGTGTCGATGGTTTCACCAAGAGCGGTGAAGCGAAGCATGACACCGAAGCCGGTCGCCTGCAGGACTTCGGCAAGATGGGGTTTTCTGCCCTCAAGGGTGAAATCAAGGACTCGTCGTCGGCGGGCGACAACAAGGAAGCCCGCGAGCAGGCGGAAAAGGTTGGCATCGTCTGGAAGCGTCCGGAAGAGGATAAGCGCTCGGCCCAAGACATCATTGAAGACAACCCGCTGCTCAAGAACCTGGGCAACCAGAGTGGCGTCAAGGACATGCTCAAGGACCAGGTCGGCGATTACGAGAACGACGCCGACGCCGCCTACCGGGCTGCGCAGGTCTTGGATCGCATCACGATGTTCGATGACAAGGGCAATGCCCAGTCCGGTGGTGATGTGTTCAACAGCAGCGTGGACGGCTTCACCAAAAGTGGCGAAGCCAAGCACGGCACCGAGGCGGGGCGGCTGCAGGACTTCGGCAAGGGAGGCTTTTCGACTCTGCCGGAACTCAAGAAAACCGATGATATCGCCAGCTACAAGGATTACCTCAAGACCAACAAAGATGCCGATCCGGCGTCGCAGCAGATCGCCAAGTACGCAGCGATCCTCGATGAAAACTTTGAGGCGATCAAGGGCAAGACCGGTGCGGGCAAGTACCTGACTGCTGACGATATCAAGGAGTACAGGAACCAGAATTCACAGCTGAGCGAGGAGACCAAGCAGGCACTGGATTTCTGGTCTCAGCCAGGTGCGTTCAAGGTCATCGATAACGCCAAGAACCCACTGGACAAGAATCCTGATGGTGAACTGAGCAGGGGTGATGTCCAGGGTTGGCTCAAGAGTGCCAACGTGCCCAAGGATGCGACCTCCGTGACCGCACTGCTTTCTGGTATCGCTGGCAACAATGCCTTGGCCAGGGTCGATACCGCAGGCTTGAACAAGGACGTGTTCGATCACCCGGAGAAATACTCGGCAGAGGAAAAAGCCGCTGTTCTTCAGGATCTCAAGGCCGCCCAGCAGTTGATCATCCAGGGCAGCGCCGCCGGGATGTGGAGGGATGACAAGTCGCAGGTCACGATTGCCAATAAGGTGCGCAGCCATCCCGATGCCCAGAAGCTGTTGGACGACGTCAACAAGCACATTGGTATCTTGGAAAGTGACCCTGCGGTCAGTCAATACATGAGCGAGCACGGCTCCAGTGAGCTGACCAAGCTGGTGGAGGATAACAAGGGGCTCAAGGAGTCCCTGCAAAAAACCTACGATGACGAAATCAAGTCCGGCAAGTCACTCGATACCCTGTGGGAGACCAAGTCCAAGGATGGCAAGACGACTCACACGGAAATTCTTGCCGAGTTCTTCGGTACGGCGCAGACCCTCCAGGGCGCGCTGGGCATCAATAATGCCGGTGAGATCCAGGCCGCCGTCAAAGGCTCCAAGGCGAATGCGGAGTTGGAAAGCTTTTACGAGAAGTCGCTGGCTTCAGGCGATCGCCTGAATGAGTTGCTCAAGGAGCATACCCCTCACGAAGCCATGAGTGCCTTCAGCCTTGAAGTCGCGCTTTACAACTCGGCGCTGGACCCCGAGTTCACCGGCAAGTTCGACACACAGCTCAACGATAACTTCACCAGGATCGCCAAGGACAATGCCTTCAAGGATGCGTCCTTCGACGACATGAAGGCGGCCTTCGGCGTCAATGGCGGAAGTGAGCTGGACGAGGAGAAGGTCAAGAAAATCATTGAGCAGATCAGCAAGGAAAACCCGCAGATGCTGGTCAATGCCGACGGCACCGTCGCCACGCCAGACCAGATCCTTGCTAACTTCAGGGGCGACTGGGACCTGCTTCGCCAAGGCACCAAGACCCTGGATGCGTTGGATGTATTCAGCAAAGACTCCTCGATCAAGGACGCTGCCAACAAAGGCGTCCTACACGGTGTGAGTGGGCTGTTCATGGCCGGCGTTACCATCGCCAAAGGCGCCAACAACGCCGGTAAGCTGACCGAGCGGCAGATCGTCGACATCGCCACCGGCTCAGTGCAGGCCGCCACGCTTCTGGCTGAAGGGGGCCTGAAAAACTATCAGGATTACCTCAAGGATGTGAAAGGCAAGCTGACAGGTGATCGGCTCGGCGATCTGGGCAAAAAGCTGGACGATCCGCTCAAAAGCGTGACTGCCAACCTCAAGGGTATGGAAAACGCGGCTAAGGGGATCGGTGGCATTGCCGCTATCACTGCCGGTGCCTACGGCATCTTCGATGGCGTCAAGGCGCTGAGGAAAGGCGATACGGTATCGGGTGGCATGAATATCACGGCCGGTTCGCTGGGGATCATGGCGGGCTTGGCTTCGGTGGCTGAGGTGGGCGCCAGCGCGATGAGCGTTTCGGCGATTGCCGCTTCGCGTATCTCGATGATAGCCGGTGGCCTGGGCTTCGCGGCGGCGGGTGTGGCCGCGCTGGCACTGCTCGTCCCGGGCTTGATCGAGGAAGGCAAGCAGGAGACCCGGGTGGGCAAATTCTCGGATGCCTTGAGCGATTACCTGACCCAGTACGAAATCGACGGTGTGCCGCAAGGCGATATCTGGGATATCCCTTACGAGGAGTGGCCGGGCGAAGATAGCACCATCGCTTCATGACGCCGGGCCAGTCGACCGCTGATGCGGCATGACGTGTGGAATAACCCCCGGGCGATTGCCTCAAGGCATCGCTCGGGGCAATCAGGGCACTGGCGAGTGTGCGCGTGTAAAAGACCGGTGCTGTCCGGGCAGTAAAACGTAACTGAATTTGTGTGAAGTTGATTGCAACTGGCCATCAATGCTGAGTTGCGTGGTGTTTACTCGGAAAAAGTTCCGTAGATATTTATTTTATTTTATCTCGAGCTTTGAGTGTCGGTGTAAGCGCTGTTTATGCCGTCTGCGCAAAGCCTGTAAGTAGTTGTTCGCCAGAGGTGTCAGGTGGCGTACTGATTTGAGCGGTGGAGCGGTTTAGCCTAATTAATGCAGGGCTTGCGACAGTCTCTGCACGCCGTGATTTAACTTTCCTCTGCCAAGCAAAATATTTCCCAAGTGTGATGCAGTTCTTGTTTTTCATTCGGCCAATATAGTGAGGGGGGCTGAGATTAAAACACGTGTTAGACGTTGAACTGTAATGTTTGGCCCTTACTCTTCGCTTGGCAACATTAGTTGGCCGCTTGGCGGCTCAAATATTTCTTACGTTAGGAGAAACAACATGAGCACAACTCCCCCAGTAAGTTCCGGCAACGCTGACTCGGCTATCGCTAAGATGGAAGCCACCTTCAACATGGCGATCGAGAAATCGGCCAAGATCACCGAGCTGTCCACGGCCAAGAAAGCTGAGCTCGACGCTACCAAACAACGGCCTCAGAACTGATGCCGTCATGCAGGCAGCCCGACGGCTGCCTGCATGTTTGTTGGTTGCGGTGCTAAATCTGGAAAACGACAGCTTCACCTGTGCCTCACGGGTGCCTCTCCGCATGCCTTATTCCGGTAATACACCATGACAGCCCTGACTTTTTTCGCCACGACTCCAGTCGTCGCGGCCACGGACAAGGCTCTGCCAGTGCTGAGTATCACCCACGGTTTACATCAGGGGGTTTGCCTGTCCCTGGAGAAGCCCGCCTACCTGCTTGGCAGCGCCGTCAGTGCTGATCTGCTGCTCAGCGACGCAGGCATTGTCGAGCGTCATGTGGCGCTACGTTTCACCGACGGCCAGGTGGCCGTTGAGGCAATGGGCGGCGATGTGTTCGTGCGTGGTCCCCATGCCCGGGAAATTCTGATTCCCACAGGCAAGGGGCATCGAGCGCACTTGCCCGTGGATATCCGCATCGGCAAGGCCCGCCTGACCCTCAGCCACGGCACCGCGAGCCTGGAGCCGATAGCGGCTGCGATCACATCGCCCCCCCAGCACAAGACACGGTGGTTCATCGCGTTGCTGCTGATGTTCCTGTGCGTGGGCGCTTTTGCTTTTCGGGACGAGTCGGTTTCGCCGTTGGCGTTGAGCACCGCCGACAAGGTCGCTCTACCGACCGTGCACCCTGAATCGACGAACACCGTCGCGCAGGCCAGGGCTTGGCTCGAGCAGCAGCTTGGCACGTTGGGCCTGCGCCACATCAAGGTCGGCGAAATCGATGGTCAGCTCAGTGCCCATGGTTTTTATGGCCCGACCCAGAAGAGCCAGTGGCTGGGTCTGCAGCAAGCCTTCGATAGCCGCTTTGGCCAGAAGGTAATGTTGCTCCCCGAGGTGGTGGCACGTAAAGAAATCGCCAAGCCTCGCGTGCGTTTTCAAGCGGTGTGGTTCGGCGATAACCCTTACGTGATCAACGACAACGGTGAACGCCTGTATCCGGGGGCCGCCCTGACCGATAACTGGATGCTCGAACGCATCGAGAACCATGAGGTGGTTCTCGCCCGCGGTGAAGAAAGGTTCACGTTAACCTTATGAGAATTGATCCTGGTGCTCCCTTACCCGCAACCGCCGAAAGAACCCCTGCGGTAGAAAGCCTTCAGCCGGCCAAGGCGCGCCAGGATGGACGCTTCGATGCGGTGCTGGGCAAGCGCGCGGTGTCGGCACGTCGTTCGCTGCGTGCCGACATTGAACAGTCGGGCATCGTTGAGGGCATGACCGCAGAGTTGTTCGGCAGTCGCCGCTCGATGGAGATTCTCGAATACGTCTTGGACAACGTGATCCCCACCCTCGATGCGGAGCCCGAGATCAAAGCGTTGGCCCATGAGCTCATCAGCGAAGAAATCGACCTGCGTCGTTTACTCGAAGAACAACGTGCCCAGGTGATCGAGTCATGAATCGCCAGGAGCAGGACTGCGTCGATCTGCTCAAGGGCATGGGTGAGCTCTATCGCCGTAGTGGCCAGTCGCAGCGTGCCTTAGTGCTGCTGTTGATCGCCGTCCAGATGACGCCCGCCGACACTGCGCTGCTGCGCAATCTGGTCATGGCCTTTACCGACAGCGGCCAGGCCGAGCGTGCCCTGTCGGCGCTGGATCGCCTGCTCGAACTGGAAGGCGAGTCCAGCGGCCTGTTGCTGTTGCGCAGTCGTGCGCTGTGGAGCGGTGGCCGCAAAGATGAGGCGCGTCAGTGCTTCAAACGTTTTCTGACCGCCCGCAGAGCCGCGCAATAATGTTCCTCGACCGCCTCAACGCATTGGCCCGCATGGCCGCCCAGCGCAGTGACGTGATCGTTGTCGCCTTCATGCTGATGGCCATCGTGATGATGATCATTCCACTGCCCACCTGGTTGGTGGATACGCTAATCGGCCTGAACATCTCGCTGAGCATCCTGATCCTCATCGTCGCCTTTTACATCAAGCACTCGGTGGAGTTCTCGGCGTTGCCGCCGTTGATTTTGCTAAGCACCTTGTTTCGCCTGTCCCTGTCGATCACCACCACGCGCCTGATTCTGCTCGATGGCAACGCCGGTCACATAGTCAAGGCGTTCGGCGATTTCGTCATCGCCGGCCAGGTCGTGGTCGGTCTGGTGGTATTTCTGATCATCACCGTGGCCCAGTTTGTGGTTATCACCAAAGGTGCCGAGCGCGTGGCCGAGGTCGCGGCGCGCTTCACTCTGGATGCGATGCCAGGCAAGCAGATGAGCATCGACAACGACTTGCGCAACGGTGATATCGATCAGCATGAAGCCCGCCGTCGACGCTCGCGTCTGGAGCGGGAAAGCCAGATGTTCGGCGCAATGGATGGCGCTATGAAATTCGTCAAGGGCGATGCGATTGCCAGCCTCGTTATTCTGGCGGTCAACCTGCTGGGTGGCATGATGATCGGCATGGTCGAGCGCAATATGTCGTTTGCCGATGCGGCGCACACCTATTCGCTTCTGACCGTCGGTGACGGCCTGATCGCGCAGATCCCGGCGCTGTTGATCTCGGTCGCGGCCGGTATGGTGGTGACTCGGGTCAACAGTGGCACGACCGAAGGCAACCTGGGCAACGAGATCTTCCATCAGTTGGGATACAGCCCCCAGGCGTTGGGTTTGACCGCATTTATCCTGCTGGGCGTGGCGTTGTTACCGGGCTTTCCGGCCATCGTGTTCATCGGGCTGTCGGCCTTGCTGGGCGTTGCCGCGTTCATGATCTACCGCCGCGACAAAGCGCCCCGGGAAGAGGTGGTCGAAGGCGCCAGCGAAGTCGCGGCACTCGAAGACGAACCGCTCGAACAATACGAAACCCTGGCTAAGCCACTGGACAGCCGCGTGCTGCTGAGCATTGGCCTGGCGCTGGCCCAGGCTGCGCCAGAACTGCCGTTGCGCCAGCGCATCGAAGCCTTGTGCCATGAGATTCGCGGCGACCTGGGGATCGACGTGCCGGTGCCGGACATCTACATCGACCGCAGCCTGCCCGCCAACGGCTTTTCGGTCGAACTCGAAGGCGTGCCCATCAGCGAGGGCGAGATACCGGTTGATTGCCTGATGCTCAAGGACGATCTGGTGCACGTTCAACTGTTGGAGATTCATGCGTTGGAGGCGCCGTCGCCGTTGCACAGTCGCCCGGCGCAATGGATTGAACGCACTCACCAGCCGCTGCTGGAGGAGGCCGGTATCGGTTTTCTCAGCGCCGCTGAAGTCCTGCGGGCCATCCTCGAGCGCAGTCTGCGCCGCAATGCCGCGACCTTTCTGGGCATTCAGGAAACCCGCAGGATGCTGGAGCGCATGGAAGCCAGCTATGACGAGTTGGTCAAGGAAGTCGCGCGCAGCGTGCCCTTGCAGCGTCTGGCTGAAACCCTGCGTTTGTTGGTCGCCGAGGGTGTGTCGATTCGCAACCAGCGCGCCTTGCTCGAAGCCATGGTCGAGTGGGGCGCCCGTGAGCCGGATGCGGCGCGCCTGGCCGACCACTTGCGCGCCAGTCTGGCGCGGCAGATCAGCCATCAGTACGCCGACCGCAACCGGGTCATCACCGCCTTCGTGCTGACCCCCGCGGTGGAAGAACAATTGCGTGCTTACCTGCGCCGTGCCGATAACCCTCGCGAGTTGCTCAATGAGCATGCCAGCCGTTCATTGCTGATCCAGTTGCGTGCCGTTTGCAAGGACTTGGCCGAGGGGGATCGCACCGTCCTGTTGGTGCATCCCGAGTTACGTCGCAGCCTGCGTCGACTGGTGGTGCGGGGCGAGCTGGAGCTGGCGGTGCTGTCATTCCGTGAGCTGGCCGGCGAATACAACCTGCAGGCCATCGGTTCCATCAGCCTGACTGAAACGACCGGCCGCCGGACAGCCGACGGCGCTTCCCTTACTTCAATGGCGACTGCTTGATGATGTGTTTTGCGCTGTTTCGCGTCCCTGTCTATGTCGGCTTCTGGATCGCTGCCGCGTCATTTGTACTGCTGGCGCAACAGGCCAGCGCACAGTCCATCGCTCCGGGCAGCCGGGCCACGCTGGACCTGGCCCAGGGCGAAGGGCGGATCCTGCATTTCCAGGATCCGGTCGAGTCGGTGCTGGTCGCAGACCCTGGCATCGCCGATCTTCGGGTGGTTTCGCCTGGCGTGATCTACGTGTTCGGCAAGGCGCCCGGACAAACCAACCTGATTGCCTTGAGCGCCGAGGGTGAGGAACTGGCCAGCCTGAGCCTGGCGATCAACAGCGGCACCCAGGCCGTGACGCGGTCCATGAAAGACCTGCACCCCGCAAGCAATGTCCAGGTGAGCGGTGCCGGCAATCGCATGGTGGCCAAGGGAATGGTCCAGAGTGTCGGTGAAGCCACCGACCTCAACAGTCTGCTCAACACCGAAGGCCAGGGCTTGGGCTCGGCCCTCAACACGGCCTCCTACGTGGGCTCGGCCCAGGTGAACCTGCGGGTGCGCTTCGCCGAAGTCTCGCGCTCGGAGTTGCTGCGCTACGGCGTGAATTGGAATGCCCTTTTCAACAACGGTACCTTTTCCTTTGGCCTGTTGACGGGCGGTGCCCTGGCCTCCAGTGCGGCGTCTGGTGCCTCCAATGTGGTTAGCGCCGGGCTGACCTCGGGCAATGTCAACATCGATGCGATGCTTGAAGCATTGCAAAGTAACGGCATTCTGGAAATCCTCGCCGAACCCAACATCACCACCATGACCGGCCAGACAGCCAGCTTCCTGGCCGGAGGCGAGGTCGCGGTGCCTGTTCCGGTCAACCGCGACACTGTCGGGATCGAATACAAACCCTATGGTGTTTCGCTGCTGTTCAACCCGACCCTGCTACCCAACGGGCGCATCGCCCTGCAAGTGCGCCCGGAAGTCAGCAGTCTGATGGGCTCCAGCACTGTGGACGTGAGCGGCTACCAGGTGCCCTCGTTCCGCGTGCGGCGTGCCGATACCCGCGTCGAGGTTGGCAGCGGCCAGACCTTCGCCATTGCCGGGTTGTTTCAGCGCGAGAGCACCCAGGACATCGAGAAAGTGCCGATGCTGGGCGAGATGCCCATCCTGGGCAATCTGTTTCGCTCCAAGCGCTTCCAGCGCAACGAAACCGAACTGGTGATTCTGATCACGCCGTACCTGGTGGAACCGGTTCGCACCCGCAGCGTGGCCACGCCGCTCGATGCTCAGCCCGAGGGCGCGACCCATGCGTCTGGTGGGCCGCGCAGCAGTGACATGTTCGGTTTCTACATCAATTGAGCCAGGAGCGAGCATGAACCCTAAATCGTCCCATCTGTCCCTGGTCGCTGTGGCGTTCGGCGCGCTCGTGCTGTTGACCGCATGCAACACCCAGCTTGAACCGGTGAGTTATTCACCGAACTACCAGGCGTTCACCCACGCCGATGGGCGGATTGAGTGGGTGCCGGTGGCTTGCTTAGAGCCGCCGGTCGAAGACAACTTCTATACCGATGATGCGCGTTACGTGCGCCGGCTGCCGCCCGGTTGTGCGAATAACCGGACGCTGCTGCAGATGGTGGAGCAGCGCTCGGATGTGATCGAGGGCCGGGCAACCGGCCCAACGATGGCCGCGCCGGTGGGCCGGGCGGCCCAGGTTTACATCGAAGGTTATGACCGTGAGGAGCTGCGTCGCCGGCTGGCCGAACAGCAGGCCAAGGCCGACAAGCAGGAGGGCCAATGAAACCTTTTGGCTCAGCGACTGCCGACCAACCCCAGCTCCCGGGCCTGCATCGCAGGGTCCCGAATGGCCTTGATGCGTCGGGCCTCTGTCAGCAACCGGGCGTATTGCTTGGGCGTGATGTCTTCCAGGTTTTGAGTCTTGAGGTCCTCTTCGCGGCCGGCCAGCACCATGACCAGCAGGGCGTTGCGTTGGTGACTGGCTTGGGCGCGGGGCGAGTCGCGAACCTCCTTGATGATTTGCAGCGCCTGTTGCGACTGGCCGCCCAAAGCGTAGGCCAGTGCCAGGTTGCATTGAGTGTCCAGGTTGGTGGGCGCCAGGACCAGACTTTGGCTGAATGCCACCTGGGCCGCTGCTGGCTCACCCCGCAGCATCTGCGCCACACCCTGGCGATTGAACGCTTCGGGGTGGTTGCCCGCGCTGGCCTGGGTCAGGGAAGTCACCGCTCGATCCAGTTTGCCCTGGTGCAGTTGGGCTGTGCCCACACCGAGCAATGCCGCGGCATTGTCGGACTGGCGTTCCAGCGCTTGCTGGTAGGCGCGCTCGGCGGCCCGCGCATCGCCGCTGGCCAGGCGCGCTTCGCCCAGTTTCAACCAAGCGTCGATCCGGGCGTCCGGTTCCTGGGTGGCTTTTTCGTACAACGCTGCGGCAGATCCCGCATCACCACGCTTTTGCAGGTCGCCGGCCAGTTGCATGTAGCGCTGGTAGCTGCCATCGGAGGCCGGTTGGTGGGCGCAGGAAGCAAGGGTGATGCTGGCAAACAACAACGATGTGCAGGCAAAACGATTTGGCATGAACAGAGCTCTTTCGGCGAATTTTGCAGTGGGCAAAACCAAGGAGTGTTGACCACTCAGACCGGACAGGTTGACCGACGTTTAAGTCATCTTCTTGACATCATCCATAAGAGTGCCCGTTTTTTGTTCGGGGCGTGTCTTCAGGCCGGCGGCGGAGGGCGATTTCATGCATAAGGTGTCGCGGGCGGCGATCGGCGTGGCGCTGATGGTGATCGCGCTTAACCTGCTGGCCGCCAATCAAACGCAAGTCGACGATGCCAACCCGCAGCCGGACTGGTTCGTTCGGCCCTATGCCTATGTGCTGGTCGAGCAGGACGTACGCGCCGCGCTGCAAGAGTTTGGCCAAAACATGGGCCTGAGCGTCGTCATGTCGGACAAGGTACGCGGCAAATCGCGCAGCCGGATACGTGCCGAGTCCGCCGGCGACTTCCTGACGGCGCTGTGCGACTTCAACGGTTTGACGTGGTACTTCGACGGCAATGTGCTTTACCTCTCCGCCGACTCCGAAACCGATACGCGACTCTTCAAAGCCCAGGGCCGGCAGTTGGAGCAGTTGCAGGATTACGTCACCAGCCGGGATGTCTACGGCACGCATATGTCGGTGCGCACCGGACCCGATGGCGATGAGTTGTTCGTTTCCGGGCCGCCGGCCTGGCTGGCCATGATTGAGCAACACTTCGACCACCAGCTTACGCCGACGCCGATGGCGACGACGACTCGCGAGCGCGGCGTGCGTGTGTTCAGGGGCGGTGCAGTGACACAAGAGTGAAAGCACTCGCCTGTAGGCTCCATTAACCGATCGATCTGTCATCAACCCCGTCAAGGAGAACCACCATGTCAGTTACCCCCATCAGCGAAAATACCGCTGTCACTACTCACTCCGAAGCGCAGTTCAATGCAGCGGTGGACAACGCCAAGAGCGAGCTGAGCGATGAAGAACTCACTGAGGCCCTGATCACTCAGGCCGTCACGATTGGTGGCCAGTTCATCATCATGCCTCGTGCCCAGGAAATCCTGAACGAAGCCCAGTCGGATGATGACGAATAGGCCCACGCTATGACTGTAAGTCTCGGAACAACAGCCACGGCGGCGCTGCCGCCGTCAGGAGGGCAGGTCGATTTGCAGGCCTCCCAGAACTTGTTCGAACACATGACAAACAGCGCCAAGGGCATGCCTGCCGGCGCCAGTCCGCACCAGATTGGCGAAGGCTTGATGGAGCGCCTGAACGGTTTCATCGACCGTTCGCAAAACTTCGCCAAGCGTGCCGATGCGCTGACCAATGGGCCGACGGCTGGCAACGTTGTGGCTCCTCCCGGCACGCAATCGCTCGCCTCACTTCCTGAGGGGGCGGCGGGCGAGTCGGGGAAAAAGGTCGGCGATCAGCAGGTCGACCAGATCGTCCAATCGTTGGGCCGCATGTTCGATTACTCCATTGAAACTCAGATGGTCGTTCGTGGCGCGACGCAGATTTCCGGCGCAGCCAACACGCTCTTGAAAGGTCAATAAAGCCATGTTCCGCCGTTGCCATGCCGTGCGCCTGATGATTGTCCTCGCCTTTGCCTGCATGCTGCAGGGCTGCGATATCGACCTGTACACCAACCTCAGCGAGCGTGAGGCCAATGCCATGGTTGCAGTGCTGCTGCGTGAGGGTGTGCCGGCCTCGCGCAAGGTCCAGGAAAACGGCCAACTCACCGTGGTGGTGGACGAAAAACGCTTTGCCGAGGCCATGAGCCTGCTCGACGAAGCTGGCTTGCCGGGCCAAACCTTTTCCAACATGGGCGCCGTGTTCAAGAGTGGTGGCCTGGTGTCTTCTCCCGTGCAGGAAAGGGCCCAGATGGTCTACGCGCTCAGTGAAGAACTCTCGCACAGCGTCTCGCTGATCGACGGTGTGGTTTCTGCCCGGGTACATGTGGTGCTGCCCGACAATGACCTGCTCAAACGGGTGATTTCCCCGTCGTCGGCTTCAGTGCTGGTGCGCTACGACCCCAATACCGACATCAACCCCCTGATCCCGCAGATCAAAACCCTGGTGGCCAACGGCATCTCCGGCTTGAGCTACGAAGGGGTGTCGGTCACGGTAATCAAGGCCGCCACCGGCAGCGGCCGGGCCAACGCACAGCCGCGCCTGGCCAGCTTCCTGGGCATATGGATGCTCGAAGACAACCTGCCCCGTGCCCGGATGCTGTTCGGCGTCCTGCTGCTGGCCGCGCTGTCGATGGTCGGTGTGTTGGGCTGGCAGTACTGGCAACGACGCGCCTCCCGCGCCTTGTATGAGCTGGAGGACGTGAAATGAGTGCCGCCGCTTTGCCGCAGTGGCAAAACCTGCTCGAGCAGCCGCTGGATTTCGTCGGCACGCAGCCTCTTGCGGCGTGCTTCCCCGAGACCTCCGGCAGTGCGCTGAGCGCATTGCGCAAACAGCCGCGCTTCCAGGCGCGATTGATACGCTTGTTGCTCAGCCGTCATGAGCTGCAGGCTCCCAGTAGCCTGCCACTGCCCGATGTCGACGATCTACCGGTTCTGATGCTGCCTCCCGAGGACTTCAAGCGCCTGCCGCGTCTGTGTGGCGCGATTTTGCATAGCACCACCCTGAGTCGCGAGATCCGTGGCGATGTGGTCAACCAGTTGCGCGATTTGCTGGGCAGTGATGTGTTTGCCCTGGCCCTGGCAAACCGTGCCCTGGGCAGCGGTGCCGACTTGCTGCGTCAGCCGGCCGAACTGCTTGAAGTCATCGACCATGATGGCGCCCGCTGCATCACCGCTTGGCTGAGCGCCCAGCCAGCGCCACTTCGGCCCTGGCTGCGCCTGCGTTTTGCCGAGCTGCCAGTTGAGAGCGGACCGGTAAGTGCCACACCTGTGGCCAATGCTTTGGCCATCGTGCGCAGCGCCGCCTCGAACCTTCCACAGCTTGAGGAGCAGGGGACCCGATGAGCGAGCTCCCGACCCGTCCTGCCGCCCGTATTCTGCGTGCCGAACAGGCAGACCTGTGGATAGACGGCTACGCCTTCCTGCAGGCTGCCCGTGACGAGGCTGAGGCCATCAGGCAAGACAGTGAGCAGTGGCTGCAACAAGCCCATGCCGAAGGCTTTGAAAGCGGGCGCCGGGAGGGTGCCGAACAGGTCAGCGCACTGCTGGGCGAAACGTCGTTGAGGATCGATGCCTGGCTGGCCGGGCTGGAAACGTCCCTGGCCGATCTGGCGCTGGGCATTGTGCGCGAAATACTCGATGACATGGACGATGCCGAGCGCGTGATGCGTTGCGCCCGCAAGGCATTGGGGGCGTTCCGCCAGGATCAGGCCCTGACCCTGTTCGTCTCCCGTCAGGACGCCGAAGCGGTGCGTCAGCAATTCAAACTGCAAGAGGACGGCTTGCCGACGATTGCCGTGGAACCGGACGATCGGTTGCAAGGTGGTCAGGCACGGCTGAGCAGTCCGGTGGGTTCAGTGGAGCTGGGGCTTGAAGCCCAGTTGCTCAACCTGCGCCGCAACCTGCTGCCGTTTGCCGACGAGGCACAGCCATGATCACGATCCCCCACGACCTGCTGCCGCGCCTGACCGAACGTCTGGCCAATGCCCGACCGCGCCCCATGAAGGGCACCATCCGCAGTATCCGCGGAGTGCTGCTGCGCGCTAGCGTCGCCGGTGTGCACATCGGTGAACTGTGCCAGTTGCGCGAACCCGGCAGCGGCCGCAGCCTGGCTGCCGAAGTCATTGGTTTTGAAGATGACGAAGCGATCCTTTCGCCCATCGGTTCGATGGACGGCCTGTCGACCCGCACCGAAATCATCGCCACCGGCGAGACCCTGGGGGTAAGCGTCGGCGATGCGCAGCTGGGCCGGGTGATCAGCCCCATGGGCGAATTTCTCGATGGCAGCCCGCCGCTGGGCGTGTTGCAGCGTTACCCCTTGCATGCCGAGCCTCCAGCGCCGTTCAGCCGCCAACTGATTGCCCACCCGATGTCCTTGGGGATGCGCAGCATCGACGGCCTGCTGACCTTGGCCCAGGGCCAGCGCATGGGCATCTTCGGTGAACCGGGGGTGGGTAAGTCTTCGCTGCTGGCGAGCATCGTGCGCAATACCAGTGCCGATGTCATCGTGATCGCCCTGATCGGTGAGCGCGGCCGTGAAGTGCGCGAGCTGCTCGATGTGCAGTTGGGCGCCGAGGCCCGGGCGCGTACCGTGGCCGTGGTCGCCACCTCCGACCGTCCGGCTGCCGAGCGGGTACGCGCCGCCTTTGTTGCCACTGCGCTGGCCGAATATCACCGCGACCAGGGCCGCAACGTGCTGCTGTTGATGGATAGCCTGACCCGCTTTGCCCGGGCCCAGCGTGAAATCGGCCTGGCGGTGGGCGAGCCGCCAACCCGTCGCGGTTACCCACCCTCCTTTTTCTCCGCCTTGCCGCGCCTGCTTGAACGCGCCGGCCCCGGCGAGACCGGCAGCATCACCGGGTTGTATACCGTGCTCACAGAAGGCGATGCCTCGATGGACCCGGTGGCTGAAGAAACCCGCTCAATCCTCGACGGGCACATCGTGCTCAGCGCCGAACTTGCGCAACGCAACTTTTTCCCGGCGGTGGATGTGCTGCAAAGCCGTAGCCGGTTGATGGACCAGGTGTGTGGCGACGAGCAACGCCACCTGGCCATGCGCATGCGCGAGCTGATGGCGCGGCGCAACGAGATCGAAATGCTCATCCGGGTCGGCGAATACGCCGCCGGGAGCGACCCACTGGCCGACGAGGCGATTGAGCGGCATGACGCCATTGAAGCGTTCTTGCGCCAAGGGGCCAACGAGCCAAGCAATCCCAACGAAACCCTGCAACACATGCGCAGGGTGATGGCATGACAACCATGGAGGTCTTATGAAAACCAGTGACATGCGTAGCCTTCAAGCGTTGCGCAAGTTGCGTGAGCAACGTGCGTCCAGCCAACTGGTCGCTCAGCAGCGACGCTGCCGGCAGACCAACGTGGCGCTGGATGACGCCAAGGAAAACCTGCGCCTGCATCGTGAGGCCCTGGCCCGTGAAGCCGAGCGCATCTACGGCTCGATCAGCGAAGGCATGTCGATCAGCGACTGGCGTATGGCCCAGGAGCATCTGGAGGAGCTGTACGAGGGCGGACAGCGAAAGCTGGAAGTGAGCGTCAGTGAAGTGGCGCGCACCCTGGAAATCCACGAGCACGAGCGCGAAGTGTTTCGGGTTGCCCATGTGGCTCGACAGCGCCAGGCGCAAGCCTGCGACACCTTGCTCGAAGGCCGCGAGCGCGTCGAGCGCCTTGTCGACGAACACCGTTTGGAGGCCGACGAAATTCCTCGCGCTGCTATCGGAGGCCGTGCGTGAGCTGTCACCAGGACCCACTCTGGACACCCTTTGCCGAACAATTGACGCCTGTCGACCCCCAATGGGTGGACCTGCACAATCGCCTGCATCGTAGCCGCGAAACCTGGAAGGGAGAATGCGCAGGCCAGGTGATTGGCGTGCGCTGGGGCTCCGTTGCCGAACCTGACGTCACGGCAGTTGAGCTGTTGCTGGGGCTGGGCGAGGAGGGCGACGCGTCGGCCATCAGGCTGCACCTGCCAGCGCAGGCGCTGCACGCCCTGGGTGTGCCCGTTGCCCTGGACTTTCAAACCTTGCCTGGCGCGATGCTGCTGGAGCTGTCCCTGCTGAGCCTGATCGAACCGTTGGAGCGCCTGACCGGGCAATCGATGCGTTTCATTGACCACGCCGACCCGGTTCACGCCGCCCTGGCCGCGCAACCTTGCCCGTTGAGCCTGGTCACCCAAGTCCAGCTCGACGGCTCGTCCATGCTCGTTGTGCTGCACTTGAGTGCCAATGCTGGCGAGCAGGTCGCGCAGTGGCTCGATCGGTATGCACCGCCGGCTCCCCATGCGCTAACAGACCTGCTCCTGTGGCTGGCGGTCGAGGCCGGCGAAGCCGAGCTGAGTGTCGGCGAGCTGCGCAGCCTCAATCCGGGCGATGTGGTGATGCTCGATCCTTGGCCCATGGGCCAGGTGCGGCTGGTGGTGAACCATCGTTTGCACGCCAGGGCCGGCCAGGACGGCACCAGGCTGACACTGCTTGAAACACCGATGAGCATCAATCTTTCCAAGGAATTTTCTGTGAACGAAGCACCCACCATGAGTGAAACCGCTGACGGGCGAAACCTGGATTCGCGCTTGGACGAACTGCCACTGAAAATGGTTTGCCAGGCCGGCAGTGTCGAGTTGACCCTGGCGCAGCTGCGCGAACTGGGGGAGGGCAGCCTGCTGTCGTTCACCGAGCAACGCCAGGACAGCGTCGACCTGATGATAAACGGGCGTCGCGTCGGCCAGGGGCAATTGGTCAGGATCGGTCCAGGCCTGGGCGTGCGCGTGTTGAGCATCGCCGCGTCATGAATGGCTACCAGCCCAACCTGATTGAAATCATTGTGGTCGTCGCCACCATCGGTCTTATTCCGCTGGCAGTGGTGACCCTGACCGGTTTCATGAAAATCTCCGTGGTGCTGTTCCTGATTCGCAACGCCCTGGGCGTGCAACAGACACCGCCTAACATGGTGCTGTACGGCATCGCCCTGATCCTGTCGGTCTACGTCACCACGCCGTTGCTGGGCGACATGTACCGGCAGGTGCAGGGCCGTGATCTCAACATCGAGAGCATCGAGCAACTTACTGCCTTCGGGGACGCACTGAGGCCGCCATTGCAGGCGCACCTTTCGCGTTTCGCCAACGAAAGCGAGCGTGGTTTTTTCATCCAGGCCACGGAGACCATCTGGTCTCCTGAAGCCCGGGCCGATCTGCGCGACGATGACTTGGTGGTGCTGGTGCCGGCGTTCGTCAGCTCCGAACTGACCCGGGCGTTCGAAATCGGTTTTCTGCTGTACGTTCCCTTTCTGGTGGTGGATTTGCTGGTGGCGAACGTATTGATGGCCATGGGCATGTCCATGGTTTCACCTACGCTGATTTCCATACCGCTGAAGCTCTTTCTGTTCGTCGCCTTGAGCGGCTGGTCGCGCTTGATGCATGGCCTGATTCTTAGCTATGGGGGCACCTGATGGGCCAGGATGTATTTCTTTCGTTGATGAATCAGGCGCTGATGACGGTGCTGCTGTTGTCCGCCCCGGCACTGGCTGTTGCGATCATCGTCGGCCTGGGAGTGGGGTTGCTGCAGGCACTCACCCAGATCCAGGACCAGACCCTGCCGCAGGCGGTCAAGCTGGTGGCGGTGCTGCTGACGATCGTGTTCGTGGGGCCGTTGCTGGCGAGCCAGGTGGTGGAACTGGGTAACCAGGTGCTGGACAACTTCCCGTTGTGGACGCGCTGAATGGCATGAATATCGAGCTTGCCAACCAGTTCATCGAAGTCGCCTATCCGGTCATCAGCTCGGCGGCACTGTCCGCCAGCCGCGCCATGGGCGTGGTGGTGATTACCCCAGCCTTCAACCGCCTGGGCCTGACCGGCATGATCCGCAGTTGCGTCGCGGTGTCCATTGCCATCCCCATGTTTGTTCCGGTGTATGGCGCTTTCACTGCACTGCCAGAACATGGTGGGTTCTTCCTGGCCGGCCTACTGATCAAGGAATTCCTGATCGGTATCCTCATCGGACTGCTGTTCGGCATCCCGTTCTGGGCGGCGGAAGTGGCCGGCGAGTTGGTCGATCTGCAACGCGGTTCGACCATGGCCCAGTTGGTGGATCCCTTGTCATCGGGCGAGTCCAGTGTCATGGCCACCTTGCTGACGGTGATGTTGATCGCCCTGTTCTTCATGTCCAGCGGCTTCATCATGATGGTCGACGGCTATTACCACAGCTACCTGTTATGGCCGGTGACCGAGTTCACACCGTTGTTTGCCAGTTCGGCGTTGATGGCGGTGTTGCGGATTCTCGACCAGGTGACCCGCATCGGCGTGATCATGGTCGGGCCGCTGATCATCTGCATGCTGGTCACTGACCTGATGCTCGCTTACCTGTCGCGCATGGCGCCCAACCTGCACATTTTCGATCTGTCGCTGCCGGTGAAAAATATGTTCTTCACTGTATTGATGGTGGTCTACATCAGCTTCCTGATTCCGGTGATGATCGAGCAACTCGGCGAATTCCGCGGTACGGTGGAGCTCCTGAAGACGCTGGCCGATTCGGTATGACTTCCCTGTTTCGGGCGAAGCGTCCATGAGCGATAGCAGCGAAGAGAAATCACAGCCGGCCACCAGCAAGAAGCTCAGCGAGGCGCGCAAGAAAGGCCAGGTGTCCAAGAGTCAGGACCTAGTCTCCGGCATGGTCATCCTGTTTTGCACGCTCTGTATCTCGATCATGGTGCCCAAGGCCCAGGCACAGATCACCGCGTTGCTGGACCTGATCGCGCTGATCTACATCGAACCTTTTCACACCGTCTGGCCACGGGTGCTGGACATCGCCGGGCAGTTGCTCATCAACCTCACCCTGCCGGTGGTGGCCGTGACGGTGGGGGCGGTGATCCTGACCAACATCATCAGCATGCGCGGCGTGGTGTTCTCGGTCGAACCCCTCAAACCGGACATCAAACGTATCAATCCGATCGATGGCTTCAAGCGCATTTTTTCGATGCGCAGTTTCGTTGAATTCCTCAAGGGCGTGATCAAGGTCGTACTGCTGGGGCTGGCGTTCTACGTGATCGGGCGTGGGGCGTTGCAGGCGCTGATGGAGTCGTCGCGCTGCGGCGCCGGCTGCATCGAATCAACTTTCTACCTGGTACTCAAGCCTCTGGTGTTCACCGTGCTGGCTGCCTTTCTGCTGGTCGGGGCGGCAGACGTGATGATGCAGCGCTGGCTGTTTGGCCGTGACATGAAAATGACCCGCAGCGAACAGAAGCGTGAGCGCAAGGACAGTGACGGCGATCCGGTGATCAAACAGGAACGCCAGCGTCAACGTCGGGAAATGCAAGCCCTGGCCACCAAGCTGGGCGTGGGGCGTGCATCGTTGATGGTCGGCTCCGACCCTGGTTGGGTGGTGGGTATACGTTATGTACGCGGCGAAACTCCGGTACCGGTGGTGGTGTGCAAGGCCGAGCGCGAGGACGCGGCGCAGTTGCTTGCGCAGGCCCGGGGCCTGGGGATTGCCCATAGCCTCGATACCGTCCTGGCCAAGGACATCGCCCGACGGGCAGTGCCGGGGGACCCTGTGCCGGATAACACCTTCCAGGCAGTGGCGGATATCCTGGTGGCCGCTCGGTTGATTTGAGCGTACCTGCTGGTGAGTGCCTCACAAATGGACGGAGCGAGTTTGAAAGTCCCTGTAAACCGGCATGACGTTTGGTCGTCCAGCCGCTCTCCCGATCCATCGGGTCTTTTGCGCGTTTAAGGTTGCGATTCGAGCCGAGTCATTCCCCTGCAATGTTCAATGGTCAAAGTTGATTCCTCTAGCGCTATCGGCGCCATTGTCAGGAGGACGTCCCCTTGCGAATCGACAGCAATGCCCGCCCCACAGATAGCCAATCCCCTGATTTTGAAGCGGGTCAGCGCTTTGAGAAAATGCTTGGCGCGGCCCGCATGCAAATCAGCGATAAAAAGCCTGACCCACGCGGTGCGGCAGACAAAGAAGTTTTGCCGTCCCTGCCTGAGAGCGTGCTCTTGGCGTTGCGAGAAGCGGGCGGCGCCATCGCAGAAACGCTGAAGCAGTCAGATGGACGTACGTTACGCAACGACGAAACCGTACCGCTCCAGGATCTCGAGATTTTCATGGGGTGGTGGGTGGATGGCGAGGTGACGGCGTACTCCGCGCGAGACAAAGAGGGCAATGAATTCACCATCAGCAAAGAGGCGACGCCTGATTACTTCGCCAAGGTTGATGCGTTGCAAAAAGGTAACGACGAAGGCTTTTTGTTGCGCGCAGATGGCGCACTTCTATCAGCAGAAGCACTGGCGAGCGCAGAAATTTTGCCCCCGGATGAACACACAGGCTTTATCCGCCTGACGATCAATGGCGAAAAGATCCATGTCTCGAAGGACGTGACGCCCGACCTCTACAACCAGGTGGTCTGGAAACAGGAAGGCTACCAGAGCAAGTTTTACGAGCAGAACAGCGAGATCATCGACACGATCCGTGATCGATGGGACGACTGGAACGCCTCCGACAGCATTGTCAGTGACAAGGATTTGAGGAAGTACGCTGCCGATGAAAATCGAAGCGCAGAAGATCGCGAGGCGGCGCAGTTCCTGCTCGATAACAAAGGATTTTTTGACCTGCTTGATACCAAGGCACACAACAACAAGGCTGACGGCAAAATCAGCAGCAACGACCTGAATGCATGGCTACGACCTGTTGCTGTCAAAGCCGAAGACATCGGCGCCTATAACGACTTTCTGAAAGCCTCCCCGAATGCTGACGCGACCTCCCTGGAACTTGCGAAGCATTCGGCGCTGCTGCTGGAGAACTTCGACGAGATCAGCGATCGGACGGAGAGCGGTAAATACCTGACGCGTGAGGCCTTGCAGAAGTACCTGGATGAAAACCCGAACATCAGCGATGACTTGAAGCAAGCCCTGACTTTTTGGTCGCAGACGGGGGCGTTCGAAACGCTTGAAACCAGTGGGAAACCATTGGAGAGCAAACCCGATGGCGCGCTCGACAAGCGCGACATCCAGAATTGGTTGAAGGCCTCCAGCCCCAAAACCGCTGGAGACGCTCTGCTGTTCATCAACCAGGTAGCGAATGCCAGTGGGGTCTCCGGCATTGATACCGGTGACCTGGGCAAGGACGTCTTTGAAAACCCTGGCAACTATTCCGCCGAACAGCGGGCTGCGGTGTTACAGGATCTGCTCAAGGCGCGACAGTTGATCATCGACGGTGCGGCTGCCGGTCTGTGGAGTGATGACTACGGTAAGGTGTCCATCGCCAACGCTGTGCGCAGCCATCCAAATCCCAACAAGCTGCTTGCCGATGTCAACAGCCACATTGAGCAGTTACAAAGTGATCCCGAGGTGGTCAAGTTTCTTAATGAAACCACCTCGACGCAGATGGCCAATCTATTTGAGGCAGTTCCTGGGTTAAAGGATTCGGTGCAAAAAAACTACGATGACATCAAGTCCGGTGCAGCTCTTGATGCGCTATGGGAAAAGCATACGAAAGACGGCAGCACCGACCAACAGGCGGTGCTGGCCGAATACTTCTCGACGGCAACGCTTTATCAGGAAGCGCTCGGCATCAATGATCGGGCAGAAATTCAGAAGGGGCTCGCTGCCTCTCAGCATGCCCAGGCGTTCCAGGATTATTACGAGCAGTCGCTTGTTTCCGGGACGCGACTGGAAGAACTGATGAAAACGGGCACCTTCGAAGAAGCGGTCGGCACCTTCTCCGCGGAGGTCGCGCTCTACAACGCGGCGCTGGATCCCAACGTCACCGCAGGTTTAGACCCGCAGTTGAACGACAATTTCAGCCGGATCGGGCGCGACAACGCCATGAAAGACGGCACTTTCGAGGATGTCAAGCAAGCCCTGGGTATCAATGGCGGTGACGAGCTTGACGAGGCAAAAGTCAGGACGATGGCCGAGACGCTTATCCAGTCCAATCCAGAACTCGTGACCAATCCGGATGGCACCGTTGCAACGGCCGATCAGATCGTCGCGGGTGTCCGTTCGAATTGGGACATCCTGCGCCAAGGCACAAAGTCGCTTGCGGAATTGAAGTCGTCCTGGCTCAACCCCGACCTCAAGAACTTGTCTGACAAAGGGGGACTGCATGGCGTTAGCGGCATCTTCATGGCTGGCGTGACGATCGCCAAAGGCGCTCAGAATGGCGCAAACCTGACCGAACGAAACATCATAGACATCACCACCGGATCGGTCATGACGACGACCCTGCTCACCGAGGGTGGTGCCAAGAACCTGAAAAGCTACCTGAAAAACAAAGGAAACATTGATCTTGATCCGAAAATCAGAGCCTTTTTCGACGACCCCATAAAATCTCTCACTGGCACTGCCGACAAGTTTGAAAGCGGTGCCAAGGGTATCGGCGGTTTGGCCGGCATGGTTGCGGGTGCGTACGGAATCTTTGATGGCGTTCAGTCGATTCGCAAGGGCGACCCCGTCAGTGGTGGTATCAGCATCACTTCAGGCGCACTGGCGTCATTGTCAGGCCTGGCATCAGCGATTGAGGGCGGCGCAGGCCTTTTTGGCCATCTGGCAGTCAGGGCGGCGATGGCCCCGCTGGCTGGAGTCCTAGGCACCGTGGCGGCGGGCGTCGGCGCGGTTGCCCTGTTGCTTCCGGGCCTTATTGCGGAGGGCAAACGGCAGACTCAGCAAGACCACTTCGGCGACCTGCTTGGCGACTATCTGACACAGTACGAAATCGATGGCGTGGAGGGCGGTGATTTCAGTGACGTTCCCGACGAGGACTGGCCGCAAACCGATTGAGGGCTGTGCTGGCTTGCGGTAATTCGCGGCATGATCGAGGCATCAGCGATGCGCAGTTTATCGATGCCATATACGCGCAGTTGATGGTCGACCACCGATATCGTGTCTCGGCCCATTTTCGCGGAGCAGGACTGGTGCCAGGGGGCGTGGGCGCGCCTTTACCTTGTTCGCCGCTGGTTTGCCCGGTCTCTGGCGCGAAGGCGGCGACATACACCAGCGCGCTGACCTTCGGATCGCTACCGGCCTCGGTAATCACGGTGCCACCCCAAGAGTGCCCGACTAGAACCACCTTCCTGCTGGTTGTTCAAGGCGCGGCGCGTCGCGGCAACATCGTCGACAAGCGAGGTGAGCGGGTTTTGCACAACCGTAACGGCCACTCCCTTGGGCTTGGAGCAGTGGCACCACTTTGGCCCAATCGGAGCCGTCGGCGAACGTGCCGTGTACGATCACCACGGAGGGCGTTGTATCCTGCGCGTGACTGGCGCTTGCGGTGAAGGTACCGGCCAGGGCAAAAGCGACGGTAGCGATTTTCGATTTGATTGTTTTCATTGGATGAGCTCCTGTTCGGGAGTTCAAATTCCGCTGACCGGCCTGCGATGTGGGCCTCGGTCAATTAGCCGACCCCGGGACATTTTTCATGGATAGTGAGTTGCAACTGGACATCTCCCTGGGTGGGGCACTGGCGACGATCGCCCAGGTCGGTGACCTCAGCATGGGACAACCTCTCGGTCATTCCCGGCGCGTTGCCGCACTGGCGCGGATGCTTGCGCAGGCCCAGCACGGCGACGGTGACCACCTGAGGGTAGCGGAACAGGTTGCCTTGCTGCGCTGGTCCGGTTGCACCGCCAATGCCGAAGGCTTTGCGGATCTGCTGGGCGACGACGTCGATGGCCGCCGCGCGATGCTCGATTTGACGCTGGGCAATGAGCAAATGAACGCGGTGCATCAGGCAACCCCGCTTGCCGTTGTGCACTGTGAGGTGTCTGGAGCCATTGCCAAAACCCTCCAGCTCGGTGCCACCGTCGAGGCGGGGTTGTGTCGCGTGTTCGAAACCTACGACGGCACTGGCCGGCCGCTGGGTCTGACCCATGAGCACATTCCGGAGGTCGCCTATCAGGTAGTACTTGCAGGCGATCTGGATATTCTCAGTCGTGCACACGGCCTGGATGCGGCGCTACGCTGGATCAGAGAACAGTCGGATCGGCGCTATCCAGCGTCGCTGGTATCGTTGCTTCTGGAGAACGCAAAGGACTGGCTGGCGGATCTGGAAACGCTGTGGAAAACCGTTGACCACGGGCATGAGCAGCGTTGCGTCTCACTGACGTTGGTGGGAGACATAATCGACTTGAAGCTGCCGTGGTTGGCAGGGCATTCGCGGCAGGTCGCGCATGTCGCCGTGGAAGCTGCACGCCTGTGGGGGCTGCGTGAACCGACTTTGACAGACATTGGCAAGTCCGCGCTCATCTACGGTCTCGGCCGGGCAGCTGTTTCGAACCACCTGTGGAATACCGCAGGAGCGCTGCCATACAGCGCTGCGGAGCGGGTCCGCCTTGTCCCTTACTGGACGCAACAGGCGCTTAGACCTATCACTGAACTGGCTGTGCCCGCAGAGATTGCAGCCCATGCCTATGAACGGCTCAACGGCAGTGGCTATTTTCGGGGCGTGGCGGGTGATGCGCTGTGTGCCGAGCATCGCCTGTTCGCCACATCGGTAGCCTGGGTCGCGCTAAGGGAAGCCAGGCCATGGCGATCGGCTTACGGCGAAGCGGATGCAGCCAGGCTGCTCAAACAGGATGCTGGCAATGGCTTGTTCGACAACGATGTTTGCGAAGCAGTCATTGCCGCCGCAGGTGGCGAGCGGCGGATGCGGCAACCGAAGGCTTCGTTACTCACGTCTCGCGAGTGCCGCATCCTGCTGGAGATCAGCCGTGGCGCCAGCAACAAGGAGGTGGCGCGGCTGCTGGACATCAGTCCGAGCACGGTTCGCACGCACATGGAAAGCATCTTTCGCAAACTGGAATGCTCGACCCGGGCAGCCGCTACCTTGAAGGGGCTGACACTGGGGTTGATTGCCTGAGCCAGGTCGGGTTGGCTTGAATCAGGCGAGCCCGTCCTGACCGGCTTGACTGGCGCGTGCCAGGTCGATGAATGCCTTGGCTGCCGCGCTGGGGTTGCGGCGGTTCGGGTAGTACAGGCACAGCTTGTCTCTGGGCGGTGTCCAGTCTTCGAGAGTCCGCACGAACTGTCCGGTGCGGATTTCGTTGTGAACGTCCTGCTCCATGAAAAAACCGAGCCCCATGCCTTCCTGCACCGCCACCTTGACCACGCTGGATTCATCCAGCGTAAGTGGCCCGTTCACATCGAGGCGAGTCACTTCCCCGTCCCGCTCGAAATGCCACGGGAAAATCGCTCCATTCGGTAGTCGAACGCGGATGCAGCGATGCTGGAGCAGCTCGGATGGCGTTCGCGGTTTACCGTGTTTTTCGAAGTACGCCGGCGAACCGACCACCGCGTACCGTTGCGGCTGGCCGAGCGGGACCACAATCACGTCGTTCGGAACGAGGCTTGCTGAGCGCACGCCGAAATCGAAGCCGTCAGCCACGATATCCACCAGACGGCCTTCGGTGACGAGGTCGATGTGTACTTGCGGATGATGCTGCAAGAACTCCATCACCAGTGGCAGGAGCGCCGATCGGGCAGCGCTGGCGAACGCATTGATACGCAGCGTGCCTGAGGGCCCGGCGTTATGCGATCGCACTGCATCGAGTGCAGCACGCAGATCCTGCAAGGCTGGCCCCACCTGCTCCAGAAATATCCTGCCGGCTTCGGTGATGGCCACGCTACGGGTCGTGCGATTGAACAGCCGCGATTCGAGGCGGGTTTCCAGTTGCGCGATGGTGTTGCTCAGCGCGGTGGTGGAGACGTCGAGATCGATAGCGGCTTGCCGAAACGAGCCCCTGCGTGCGACCGCTATAACAGCGTCCAGCTCACTGAGGCCTAAACGATCTTGTGGCATGGATTGTCCTGAATTTCGGGATTGGTCATAAATGTTTGTCCCAGTTGAACAAACTATCCGTCAGGCAGCAAGATTGCTCCAGGACATTCATCCAGGAGATCGGCAAATGACCCTTCAGCTTCCCGACGTCGTGCAGACGTACTTTGCAATCAGCAATGGTGGCGATACAGCGCAACTTGCGAGCTGCTTCCGCTCTGACGCCACGGTTTGCGATGAAAGAAAAACGTACGAAGGAACGGCTGCCATCGAAGCCTGGCAACAGGAGGCACGCAGAGCCTTCATCTATCAGGTCCAGCCACTGCAAGCCCTGCAAGGGCAGGGCGAGCTGACGGTCATTGCGCGCCTTGTTGGGAATTTCCCCGGTAGCCCGGTTCAACTGAGTTACCTCTTCACACTGGAAGGCGGTCTAATCCGTTCCCTGGAGATCACGCCATGCTGAATCTAGGTTTGACTGGCAAGCGGGTCCTCGTCACCGGTGGCACCAAAGGCATCGGCAAGGCTGTCGTCGAGTTGTTACTGGCCGAGGGTGCGAAGGTCATTACCTCGGCCAGGCAGGTGGACGTGGAAATGCCGGGCGCTCTTCTGATTGCGGCTGATCTGTCGACCCGGGAAGGTTGTGATGTACTGATCGCCGCGATCCAACAGCGGCTGGGTGGCGTGGACATCATGATCCACGTCCTGGGTGGTTCGTCGGCACCCGGCGGCGGTTTTGCTGCGCTGGACGAGGAACAGTGGCAACGAGAGCTCAGCTTGAACCTGTTGCCGGCGGTGCGCCTCGATCGCGCTTTGCTCCCGGGGATGCTGGAGCGCAGGGAAGGGGTCGTCATCCACGTCACCTCCATCCAGAGTCGGCTGCCACTGCCGGAGGCTACAACAGCTTACGCGGCGGCCAAGGCCGCGCTTTCGACGTACAGCAAAAGTTTATCGAAAGAGGTTTCGCCCAGAGGCGTCCGCGTGGTTCGGGTTTCGCCGGGCTGGGTTGAAACCGAAGCGTCGGTCGCATTGGCCGAGCGACTCGCGCAGGAGGCAGGTACTGACTACCAAGGCGGCAAAGAGATCATCATGAACGCACTTGGGGGTATCCCGCTCGGCCGCCCATCGACGCCTCGCGAAGTTGCTGACCTGATCGGTTTCCTGGCTTCGCCGCGAGCGGCATCTATCACGGGAAGTGAGTTTGTGATCGACGGCGGAACAGTACCAACGGTTTAGCCGTGAGGTAGATCCGACAGGCATAAGCAGGAAGGCCGTGCCATCAAAGACCGAGCAGGTTGTACCGCCAGCCCATCAGCTTTGGGTATTTTCCGATGTCACAATCTGCAGCGGAATATGCACCCGGTGACGCACAGGATCGAACTGCTGCGCAGTCTGCAATTCCACCATCAGATTCACCAGCGCCGTTGCGGTCTGGCGCGGCTGAGAGTCGATCACCACGTCGACCAAACCTTGGGCCAGGGCTTGACGTGACAGCTCGGTGGACTCCTGCAAAATGCAGCACAGCGTCGGGCGCTTGGGCAGTTGCGCCAACGCGTTGATGATCCCGTCGCCACCGCCGCCTACCACGCATAACCCGCGCAAATCGCTATGCCGAACCAGCAGGTCGAGGGTTGCTTCCTCGGTGATGTCGCAGTTATCCAGATTGATCAGCGGCTCCAGCGGGCGCAACCCAGGTGCGTGTTCGGCCAAGTAACTGTGCAAGCCTTCGACCCGCTCCTGGTGGCCAAGAAAGCGATGGCCACCGAGCAGGATGCCGATGCTGCCTTTGCGCGCGCCACAGGTGCGGGCCAGCAGCCACCCCATCGTGCGCCCGACTACTTGATTGTCCTGGCCGACATAGGGCTCGGCCGCCGCCTCATGAATGCCCGACAGCAGTGCCACCACGGGCACTCCGGCCCCGCGAATCTGGGCAAGGGCGGCGTTGATCAGCGGGTGGGCGAAGCTGACCACCGCCAGGCCGTCGCATTGCACTGCCAACTGTTCGATCTGGGCAATGATGGCGCTGGGGGCGCGATCAAAAACGTATTCGAATTGGCAGGTCAGGTTGGCTCCGGCCTGGCGCTGCGCGGCATCGGTGATGGCTTGGGCCAGGTTGGCGTAGAACGCCTGGGCGGTGCCCAGCAGCAGGATGCCGAAACGGTACGTGGGGCGACGTTCGAGAATGCGTTGGCCGATCAGCCGCGCGGCAAAATAACCCACGGCTTCGGCGGCCTGAAGCACCTGTTCGGCAGTGGCTGGATTAACCGGGGCGCGAGCGTTGAGCACGCGGTCGACGGTGGCGACACTTAAGCCTGCGTGTTCGGCGACCGTGGCGATGGTGGGGCGTTTATTGTTATTCATGATGAACCTTCAAAGCGTCTTGATAGAAAACTATCAAGCCCCGCAGGAGCTGGATGATAGCTTGATAGGGAATGTATTCAAGCCCTTGAGGGGGTCTTCCACGCTCTCTATATTTTCTTACGCAAAGCACCTGACATCTCACGCTTGCGGAGAACAATAACAATGTCTCAAGACAACACCGCCTCTACTCGGGACTATCGCCTGACCGGCCCTGAAGCCGCACGCGCGGCTGAAAAAGGCCTTGTATCGGCCAGTTGGTACCAGTCGCCCATCTCCCGTCAACGCATGAAGCAACTGATGCAGCGCCGCGACGGTCCGGCCTTGCTCGACACCGCCATCTGGCTGCTGGCCCTGCTGATCACCGGCTTCGGCGGCTACTGGTTCTGGGGCACTTGGGCTTGTGTGCCGTTTTTTCTTGCGTATGGCGTTCTGTACGCCACCGCCTCCAACCCGCGCTGGCATGAAACCGGCCACGGCACAGCTTTCAAGACTCGCTGGATGAATGATGCGCTCTACCAGGTGGCGAGCTTCATGTGCATGTTCGAGCCCCATGTGTGGCGCTGGAGCCATGCCCGGCACCATACCGACACCATCGTCGTCGGCCGCGATCCGGAAATCGTCGAACCGCGTCCACCGAGCTTGTTCATGATGCTGCTGAGCCTGTTCCAGATCCCGTTGCTGCTGAAGACGATGGGGGGCGTGTGCCGGCACGCGGTTGGCAAAATGGATGCCCAGGAACAGACGTTCATCCCTGAGTCCGAATGGCCCAAGGTGTTCCTGGCGGCCCGTATCTGGCTCGTGATTTACGCGGTTATCTTTGGCGCGGCGCTTTACCTGCACAGCTGGTTGCCGCTGATGTATATCGGCCTGCCCATCCTGTATGGCGGCTGGTTGTCCTACCTGTTTGGCCTCACCCAACATGTAGGCCTGGCGGAAGACGTGCTGGACCACCGCAGCAACTGCCGCACCATCTATATGAACCGGGTACTGCGCTTTCTGTACATGAACATGAATTATCACCTTGAGCACCACATGTACCCGATGGTGCCGTACCACGCCCTGGCGCAACTCCATGAAGAGATCCGCCACGACTGCCCGCCGCCTTACGCCAACATAGGTGAGGCCTTCAAGGAAATCATTCCGACCCTCTTGAAGCAGCGCAAGGACCCGACGTATTTCGTGCGACGCCCCGTCGGTAGCTCAAGGCCTGCCACCGACGCTCATCCACAGGCTGAAGCCACCCTGGGCTGACACCCTCCGGCTGTATCCCGAACAAGAGAAAACGCCATGAACGATCAATGGATCGATGTATGCGCCGTGGGCGAAATCAATGAAGAAGATGTCATTCGCTTCGACCACGGTCCGCATACCTATGCCATCTACCGCTCTGCTGACAACGAGTTTTTTGCCACCGCTGGCCTGTGTACTCATGAGTCGATCCGCCTGGCTGACGGCCTGGTGATGGACCACGTCATCGAGTGCCCCAAGCACAACGGGCGCTTTGACTATCGCACCGGCAAAGCCTTGGGGGCGCCAGTGTGCGTCAACCTCAAGACCTTTCCGGTACGGGTCGACGCGGGGCGGGTTCTGCTCGCCATTTCAGCTTGACCGCCAGGAGTGCACGCCATGAATGCTCCACTGATTATCGTCGGCGCCGGCCATGCCGGTGGCCGCGCGGCGCTGACCTTGCGCGAGCAGGGTTATACCGGTCGGCTGATCCTGATCGGCGATGAACTCCATTTGCCGTACGAGCGTCCTCCGCTGTCCAAGGGCTTGCTGCAGGGCACGATGGACCTGGACGATTGCCGCCTGTGGAGGGATAGCCGGCTCACTGAACTGAACATCGAACACCTGGCGGGCAACCCGGTAAAAAGCCTGGATCCGCAGCACCACCGCCTGCAATTGACCGACGGACGTTGGTTGCCCTACAGCCGATTACTGTTGGCGACCGGGGGCAGAGCGCGTCGCTTGTCCCTGGTGCCTGAACCTCTGGCCAACGTGCTTTACCTGCGCACCCATGACGAAGCCCTGGCCCTGCGCAGCGCATTGATCCCCGGCACGCGCCTGGTGATCATCGGCGGGGGCTTTATCGGCCTTGAGGTCGCGGCAACGGCCCGAACCTTAGGCTGTCAGGTGACGTTGCTGGAAGCCGGGCCACGACTGGCCGGGCGAGTCTTGCCTGAAGCTGTGTCCCAGGCCTTGTTGGAATTGCATCGGCAACAGGGCGTAGACGTGCGGCTGAACGTAGCGCTTGAAAGGGTACAAGGCATCGAACGCGCTGAGGCGGTGCAACTGGTGGACGGCCAGGTGCTGCCCTGTGACTGGGTGGTAGTCGGTATCGGCATGCAACCCAACGTCGAATTGGCCGCGGCGGCGGGGCTTGAGGTGGGCCAGGGTATTCGAGTCGATGCCCAGTTGCGCACCAGCGCGCCAGACATCTTTGCTGCCGGCGATGTGTGTGAGTTTCGCCTGCACGCCGACGCGTTATTCCAGCGCCAGGAAACCTGGCGCAATGCCGAGACCCAGGGCCGTCACGCGGCATTGAATCTGTTGGGTGGCGAGCTGCCGTTCGAGGGGGTTCCCGGCTTCTGGTCTGATCAGTACGACTGGGGCTTACAGACGGTGGGCGTGATCCCACCGACGCCACCTTCGGCCGTTCGCACCTTGGCAGGCGGTGGTCTGCTGCTGTTCTACCTGGACACCGAGCAACGTTTGCAAGGCGCCTGCGGCTGGGGGCAGGGCAACAGCGTTGCCAAGGACATCAAGTTGTGTGAACGGCTGATTGCCAACCTGACTCCACTCTCTGTGGACGCATTGGCCGACGCCGATGTCTCGCTCAAACATCTGCTAAGGCCCTGACATGCGTGAATTCCTGGTATTTCAGTCCCTGTGGGCCATGCAAGATCACCGTGGTCAATGCGATCTTTGCCTGGAGGCGCAGGTGGAGAAGATTGCCGCTGCTGGCTTCGATGGGGTCACCGACCATTTCTGGGTCGCGCCACAGGCCGAACGTCTGCATGCCGCTGCCAAGGCGCAAGGCCTGAAAATCGAAGGTCAGCTGTTTCCCCGCACCGTGAGTGACTTGGCGCAAGCGCTTGAGGTGGCCTCCCGCTACGGCTGCCACCACCTCACGCTGCAAGCCGACGTCCGGCCGCGCACGCTGGCACAGGCGATCACCCTGATCGAAGGCTGGCAGCGTCTGGCCGAGCAGGTGGACTTTCCGATCCTGCTGGAAACCCACCGCTATCGTCTCACCAGTGACCTGTTGTTCACCCTCGACTTGCTCGCGCAGATGCCCGACCTCAAGTTGTTGGCTGACTTGTCCCATTACGTTGTGGGCCGCGAATTGCCTGAGCCGGCCGCGGTCGAAGACGACGAACAGATTCACACCATCCTACGACACAGTTGGGGCTTTCACGGGCGAGTCGCTAATAGTGAGCAGGTCCAGGTGCCCTTGACCTTTGCCCAGCATCGCCCCTGGTTGGACCGGTTTCTGGGCTGGTGGCGCTACGGAATCAAGGATTGGCTGGCGCGACCGAACACACCCACGAGCCTGTCCTTCACCTGTGAACTTGGCCCGCCACCCTATGCGATCACAGGGAATGATGGGCGCGACATAACGGATCGCTGGGACGAGGCGCTGCTGCTGAAGGGCCTGATGCGGGGTGTTTGGGATGAGTGTCAGCAGGGACAAGGTGCGCCCATTCCTTCAGGGCATGATCGGTAGTTCAATGAGATTCGGGCAGCCTGAGCGAATACCTTCTTCGACAGCTCCTGCAATATCGCCGGCGCGCTCGATCCTGCGGGAAGGGATCCCCATGGAAGAGGCGAGGGCCAGGAAATCGATCGCCGGGTCGCAGAGGTCCATGCCGATGAACCGGTGAGTGCTTGCACTCAGATAGTGCGCCTGGCTACGAGCGTAACTCTTCAAAATATTGTATTCGCCGTTGTTCATGACAACGAACGTGATCGGCAGCCGTTCATGCGCCGCCGTCCAGAGTGCTTGCGGTGAGTACATTGCCGAGCCATCACCGACCAGACAGACTAGCGGGCTGCGGTCCAGGCCAAGCGACGTACCGACGGCCGCCGGCATGCCCCAGCCCAGGATGGCGCTGCGGGTAAAAAGATACTGGCGGGCCGAATGGGAATCCAGGCAGGCACGGACATGAGGAATCGTGGCAGGTGCTTCGTCGACGATCCAGACGTCCGGCCCGATTGCCCGGATAGCCTCGTGGGCAGCCACGAAAGGCGTTGTCACCGGCGTGTTGAATTCGCGACTGACGCGAGCGACGACGTCGGCACGACGTGTATCGCGTTCTTGGCCTGCGACGTTTCGCAGCGTTGCGATTGCCTCGCTGTGTGGGACCAATTTCTTGTCCAGTATCGGCAACAGCGTTTGCAAGGAGAGTCTTAAATCTCCGATCAGCCCTAGCGCTGTCTCGTGGACTCTGCCTAATTGGTGTCCATCGCCGGTCAATTGGATAAGGCGACAGTGAGAGGGAATAGCGGGGCCCTGGGAATATTGATAGCTGATCAACGAATGGCCGCCGAGCAGGAAGACTGCGTCGAAGTCAGAGAACGTCTCTCTGATATCGGAAGCCTTCGCAGGCAGCGTTCCCCGCCACTGCGGATGAGCCGTCGGAAACGGAATATGCCCGGGCCAGGATGGCCCGTAGACCGGCGCGCCGAGTGCTTCGGCGAGCTTCACGGCTTCAACTTCCGCGCTCGACTGGAACACTTCCTCTCCAACGATAATCGCCAGACAACCGGGGGTAATTGCCGCTAAGGCAGCGGCCAATTCCTCAATCGCCCCGGGCACGGCACCGCGCTCGATTCGCGATGGCGGGCCGGCCGTTACATCCGTGTGTTGCTCCATCACGTTTATCGGCAGGGAAAGGAAAACCGGGCCGGCCGGCCCCGTGCGACAGTCCTGAAACGCACGACGCAGCAGCATCGGGATGTGTTCGGGATGATGAATTTCTTCCGCCCATTTGACGCTCGGTCGGGCGAGAGCGACGAGGTCTCCGTGGAGCAGCGGGTCGGTCACGCCATGTCGCGTGTCTTGTTGGCCCGCCGTGACGACAAGCGGCGTATTCGCCATCTTCGCGTTGAGAATTGCGCCCATTGCATTGCCGAGTCCACCGGCCGTATGGAGGTTGACGAAGCCGGGGCGACCGGATGCCTGCGCATAACCGTCGGCCATCGCTACGACTGAGGCCTCTTGGAGGCCGAGGATGTATTGGATGTCTGAGGCGCCTGAGAGGGCGTCGAGCAAAGGCAGTTCGGTTGTTCCCGGATTGCCGAAGACGTAACGTACCCCCTCGCTGCGAAGCACTTCTACGAACAGGTCCGCGCCGCGTTGCCCGCGGCTGTTGAAAAAAACATTGGATCCTGAAGGCATGGCGCAGAACCTCATCTGATCTGGAAGCTTTAATTTAGCTGGCTTGCTGTGGCGACGGTTAGCTGGCTCCGGACCGAACCGTTACCCGTGGCCTTCAAAATCGCATTGCACAAGGCCCGGGCGACAGGTGCGTAACTGGTCTGGCTGGGCTGGCCGACTTCGGGAGCCCCGGTGGGATTGATCAGGTGCACCGCGATCTGTCCTGGCAGCCATGAGACGAGTGGCCAACGGGTGCGATAGGCAGGTTTAGCCCGGGTATCTCCGAGGGTCGGCTCAAAATCGCAGGATGTCACGAACGCTATCCCTATCAGGCAAGCGCCTTCGAGCTGCGAGCGCACGCGACCAGGATTTTTCAAGAAACCCAAGTCCGCGACAACGACCGCGTCATGAATGATCAAGCGGCCTTCGTCGCTCACTTCGATATCGAGAACGACCGCCATGCAGGTCTGCGCGTCATAGTGGGCAGCGATGCCTTGCGCCCGACCCTGTCTTGGGGGCTTGCCCCAATGAGCTTTCTTTGCCGCTTCGGTTATAACGCTCCGCATTCGATGGCCGTCGACGCTTGATGAGTGCCGAGTGCCATCGTTCACCGTCGATGCCGGATCAATCAGCGAAAGCAGATAGTCCCTGTGATCCAGCTTGCAGGTTCGCACCTGCGCGGCCATGAATCGCTGTTCGGCGAACAGGCGGAGCAACAGGCCTTTTCTGTCCAGATTGCTGTCGAGCGTCGATTGCCAAGTAAATGGATCAAGAGCACTAGCGTGCGCATCAGGATGGCTCATTGCGTTTCTCCTTCCGGCGGATGGCAAGAGGTCCAGCTAAAGCGATGTGTCCTTGGTGCCTGTAACGCTGGCACCGTAGGGCAGTCATTGGGGGTACTTTAGGGGCAAGGATCTGACGTCAGAGTGACCGGAGGCTGACAGGAACATGTCAGGCGTTGGGCTGGTCGGCTTTGGTCCAGGCGTCGTTAGGAAACGCACGATAGACGTGCACCGGCGTCCCAGGTTCACGCACCAGGTCGATGTTAGTTCATGGATTTCTGAACTAACTATTTGCTACAGCCTATTCAATCATTTGTCACGATGGCCTTAGGATCCTCCACATGGGCGTCCTGCAATCAGCGTATCGAGGGTGTTGGCAAGGCCTGCGATGACGGTGCCCACCACGAAGATCGCGAGTCCGCCCAACACCAGCTTCTGGCGCCCATAGCGGTCAGCCAGTGGCCCGACCACCAACTGGCCCAGTGCGAAGGTGATGAAGAAGCTGGATAGCGTCAGGCCAAGCGCGCGGGCGTCCACTCCCAGGTCTTCACCGATGACGGGGAATGCCGGGAGGATGATGTTGGTGGAGAGCATACCGATAGCAGCCAGGCCAGCGAGCAGTGCCACGATTTTTCCGGTCAATGGCTGGATGGCCTGGACGGGGGCATTCACAAAAGTTGTCGTCATGGATTTACATCCCTTGGCGCTTATGGAAGCGGTAGTCGTGGAATTGGCCGTCAGGCGGAAGTCGGCCCGCACTCTGGCTACGGCGTATGATGGTTGTCATATTTTCAGCCAAGCATGATGATCATCATGTTATTCGTCAAGCATAAATATCGAGGTCCACCGATGAGATATCCTGCAAGCCAGACTGCAGAACGGCGCGAGAAAATCCTTGAGGAGGCCTCCCGGTTGTTTCGCGGCAAGGGCATCGCAGGGGCGAGCATTGCGCAGGTCATGAAGGCATCGGGCCTGACTCATGGCGCGTTCTATGCGCACTTCGATTCGAAGGATGCGCTGGCTTGTGCCAGCCTTGAGCATGCGATGGACCAGCTGGCGCTACGTCTGCGCGACACTGTCTCCAGCAGCGATACGCCCAAGCAAGCCTTTCTGGACAGGTACCTGAGTCAGGGTCACCGCGACCACCCGGAAGCAGGCTGCGCAATGCCTGCGTTGGCCATTGATGTCGCACGGGAACCGGGGATGCGGCGTTCGTTCACGGGCCGGGTCGCCGGAATGATCGAGTCGTTCAGCGCCAGTCTTCCCTGGCGGCGTGACCGATCCAGGGAAGACCAGGCGATCGGTTTCATGTCGGCGATAGTCGGCGCCATGGTGCTCGCCCGAGCGGTCGACGATCAACCGCTGTCCGACCGCATTCTTCAAGCGACACGTGACGAACTGCTTGCGGGTGAGCAGGCTGGGGCAGCAGCAGTACAGGCCTTGGACAATATCCCCGACATCAGCCGACCAGTAGCTCCGAAAATATCTAGTGAGCTAGATAATATTGGGCTAAAAAAGCGAGTTCCTGCCAAAAAGGCTGCAGTGCAGCGGGAAGTCGGAACCCAACTGTCCTTTGCTCTGTACGGTGCCGCCAATCGGATGATTCGCCTGCACAAACCCTTGCTGGAGCCCCTTGGGCTGACGTTCCCCCAGTACCTGGTCATGCTGGAACTGTTCACGGACGCGCCCAGGACCGTGGGCGATCTGGGCGCTGCACTTGGGATGGATACCGGGACGATCACGCCCTTGCTCAAGCGTCTTGAAGTGTCGGGCATGGTGACTCGAGCCCGCGACAAAAGCGACGAACGCCGCGTGCTGATTGCGCTTACCGACGCTGGGGAAGGTCTGCGCGAAGAGCTTTGGGCCGTCACGGACAAGATCAAGACCGCCTGTCAACTGACTGAGGATGGGTTGGAAGCTCTTCGCGGCACGCTTAAGGCTTTTGCGCGTCCCGCTGGCGAATGAGGGCAGCCCTCCGAAGATAGGCGTCGATGCGGCAAGTGCATTCTTCACGTCCAACCGTTTAGGCAACAGCTTGTTGGCATAAAACAGATCTGCTGTGGCCTGCTGCGCTTCGATGAGTTTTTCATCCATGGGCAGTACCGGTGACGGCTGCCGATTATCCACGTAACGAGCGATCACGGCTTCGGGCAGCCCCATGGATTGAGTCAGCACCCGAAGGCTTGCTTCTCGTTGGCTGCGAGTCAGGGCTTCGGCTGCGGTAAGCTCATCGTTTCGCGGGTAACGCGATACCTAATTCAATGTGTCAAGATTCGGCCACCAAGGATGAGTACCCATCGAATATGCCTACTCTGACCTCCAATGCCGATTTCATGCAGCTTGCCCTTGCCCAAGGGCGCTTGGCCTTACCTGACTGCCTTCCAAACCCGCCAGTAGGTTGCGTGCTGGTAAACAGCGGGGTCGATAAAGTTTTTGTTGGATTGCTTGATCCCGATCCAAGAAACTCGGGAGCGGGCATAAGAATGCTACGAGATGCAGGCATTACAGTCGTTGTCGGCTTACTGGCGGAGGAAGCTGCTGAGGACTTAGCTGATTTTTTGGTAAGTAATTGCGGTGGATCTTTGGATCGCAATGATCAGCAAATCGTTAGTCCCTCAGCGCAAGGTGGGATGCTCGGACGGTTACATTGAAAAGTATGTGGCTGGCGACGATCGTTGCTTGCGTCATCAGTGTGAGCTTTTGGCTGGCGGCGTCATGGTTCGCCGGAGTGAATGAGCCTTGGGACGCGCAATGTTATTGGGCTGTTCTATATCCTGCGTCCCTGGCGCTGACATTGACGCTTGGTCTGCTGTTTCAAAAACGCGGATGGCTGGCAGGCCCTATCGTAATGTTCGGGCAGATTCCGTGTGTGATGATGACATCTGGAGCGGGGCCGCTACTGGCAGTTGGCATTTTGTATTGCATTTTGCTTTCGATCCCAGCAGTGATGCTGTCTTGGGGCACGTGCGCGATCTATCGGCGGCTCGCCGCTAGCTGATGCAGATCGAACCGTGGTGAGCGCGCGGGGCGCAATTGTCCAGACGAACCAGCGCATCCCCTTGTCTCGATTCTGCTGGGGAACGACCCCCTGTGCTTGTAAGTCTACCTGTATCTACTCATTGGTAAGGTACAGCGCAATGGATAAGGCAATCACCGTGGATCAACTGGCTACCACTGACCTTGGATCATTCAATGAGATATGGCTCGGCGGGACTCATACCCAGCTATGCCTGTGGCGTGGCGCCCAAGTCTTCACTCACGAAATGCTCAGCGAAGGCACTCACGATCAGAATGTCCGACGCCTGTGCTTGCAGTTGGTCAACCCTGACGATCAGGCCGCAGTGGCCAGCGTTGAGCTGATTGCGCGCGAACGGCTGAAAAAGATGGGGAAGGAAGGCGAGTTTTATCCGGCTGAGGAGGCGGACACCCATCAATAGTCGCTCTGCAGTTCTGATAAAAAAAAGGAATACCGGCTAGTCATGAGGGTCTCAGTACGTCACATGATTTAGTGGCTACTGCCCCAGCGACCATCGCTTCTGGCCTAGAGTGTGGTCTCTCAATAACGATCCCTATCGTAGTCTCCCGATTGGTTGCCCCTGATTGTTCCACTGTTGGTCATAACCAACGAAATGTCGCAAACGCCTCATTAATTGAAAGTCATTATCATTTGAGATAATCTCGCGGTTCTTCCTCGCTTGAGTCGCTTGCGTGTCCTGGCCACCTGATCCTCATTCCGCTGACGGCGAGTTCGAGAGCCATTCGAGCGAGCTGCTGCGCTTCCTCACGCGGCAGGTGAAGTGCGCAGAACTGGCAGCCGACCTGCGCCAGGAGACTTGGTTGCGCTTTCGCCGGCGCGAGTCCGGGAAGGAGATCGGCAATCTTCGTGCTTTCCTCTATCGCATCGCGCGCAACCTGATCATTGACTACCGCCGTCAGCAAAAATCGCGCCCTGTCGAAGAGGAGATATCCGTCGAATTGGTCAGTGCCCAGCCTGGTCCGGAGCGAGCGGCAAGCGACGCCCAGCGCCTGGAGCTATTGCAGCGCGTAGTCCAGGATTTGCCACCGCATCTGCGTCAGGCGTTGTTGTGGAATCGCCTGGACGGGCTGACCCAGCGTGAGATCGGCGAGCGCCTGGGTGTCTCGGAAAGCATGGCCGGACGTTATATTTTGAAGGCCCTCGAACACTGCCAGCAGCAGATGGACCCGCAGCCGTGACTCATCCTTCGCTTCTCGATCAGGCCCGGCAATGGCAGGTGTTGCTGCATTCTGGTCGCGCCACCGCTGCCGATCGCGAGGCCGCGCAGGCCTGGCGCCAGGCGGCGCCCGAGCACGAGCAAGCATTTCGTGAGGTGGAAGGGCTGTGGTCTTTGCTCGGCCAGATAGAACGTCCGGCCGAGCAGCCTCAGGTGCGCGTGGTGCGTCGCCATCGACGTTGGGCAACTCCACTGGTCTGCGCCGCGATGCTGTTGCTCGCTTTGTGGCTACCGCGTGGCACCTGGATTGGCCTGTATGCCGATATCAGCACCCAGCCGGGCGAGGTGCGCGAGTTGCGTCTGGCAGATGGTTCGCTGTTGACCCTCAACGGTGATTCGGCGCTGGACTGGCAGTTTGTCGACGGTCGCCGCGAGGTCAGGCTGTACCGCGGCGAGGCGGATTTCCAGGTAGCCCATGACCCGGCTCGGCCGTTCACTGTCACTGCCGGCGAGGCGCGTATACGCGTCACCGGCACGCGCTTTGATGTGCGTCTGGAGGAGGGCGGTGTCGACCTCGCGGTCAGCGAGGGCCGAGTGTTGGCCTCCAGCGAGGGGCGCGACCCGCTGCCGGTGCTCGGCGGGCAACAGGTGCTGTGGCGCGGCGGCGAACTGCAGGTGCCGCAGGCATTGGATGCGCGCCAGCGCTTGGGCTGGCAGCGCGGCAAGCTGATATTCCGTGACAGGCCACTGGAGCAAGTGTTCGCCGAACTTGAGCGCAGCCAGTCTGCGCGCGTGCTGTTTGTTGACGAAGCCGCTCGCAGGGTACAGGTGACCGGTGTGTTCGCCCTCGACGATCCACAGGCGGTGTTAAGTGCTGTTGAAACCACCTTGCCTGTGCGTCTGGTGCGCTTGCCGGGGTTGATTCTGGTCACGTCACGCCGCTGAGACTCGCGCCGCGCCTGGGCCTTCAAGAAAACAGAAAATATTTAGGCGGCGATGGTTCAGAAATCATCGGCCCCTTCGTCTTCTGTTCCTGCAAATGCGACTTCTTCGCATTGATAGCCAAGGACATCAGCATGCGGTCGACCCCCTTCCTCGCGGCGCTAGCCGTACTCCCCCTGGCCATGGCTGCCGCACAGGCGCAAGCCGTACAGCTCGACGTGCCCGCCCAGCGACTCGACGCGGCGCTCATCGACTTCGCCGAGCAGGCCGACGTGCGTCTGCTCTATGAGGCCGGCCTGACCCGTGGCAGTGGTGTGGCGCAGGCGCTCAAGGGCGACTATTCGGTGGTCGACGGCCTGCAGCGGTTGTTGGAGGGCAGTGGCCTGAGCTTCCAGACTGGCGACGACGGCACCATCACTCTGGTGCCGCTGCCCGAGCAAGGTGTGTTGGAGCTGGGCTCCACCACCATCAGCGGGATCGCCGACGGCCGTGTCGATCTGCCGGCCGAGTACGCCGGTGGGCAGACGGCGCGGGGTGCCCGCATCGGCGTGCTGGGCAACCAGGACATGCAAGATGTGCCCTTCGCCTTCTCCAGTTACACCTCCGAGCTGATTGAGACGCGCCAGGCGCAGACTCTGGCCGAGGTGCTGGCCAGCGATCCGGGCGTGCGTCAGTCATTCGGCTTCGGCAACTTCTCCCAGGTGTTCGTTGTGCGCGGGTTCCAGCTGTTCAGCGACGATATTGCCTTCAACGGGCTGTACGGTGTTCTGCCGCGACAGATCATCTCCACCGAGTCGGTCGAGCGGGTTGAGGTGTTCAAGGGGGCTAACGCCTTTGTGAATGGCGTGTCGCCGTCGGGCAGCGGTGTCGGCGGGGCGATCAATGTGGTCTCCAAGCGTGCCGAGGACAGCCCCACGCGCCGCGCCACCTTGGACTATGCCAGCGACAGCCGAGTGGGTGGGCACCTCGATCTGGGCCAGCGCTTCGGCGAGGAAAACCGCTTCGGCGTGCGGGTGAACCTGGCCCAGCGCGAGGGCGAGACAGCGGTGGACGAGGAGCACTCGCGCTTCAGTCTCGCCACCCTCGGCCTGGACTACCGCGGCGACCGTCTGCGACTGTCTGCGGATCTCGGTTACCAGAAGCAACGGGTCAACGAAGGGCGCTCGGTGGTCTATCTGACCACGACGGGGCCTACCAGCACTCTCAACGGCAAGACGCCGTCGGCACCCGACTCCGACCACAACTACGCGCAACCCTGGAGCTGGTCGCAACTCGAAGACACCTATGGCATGTTCAGCGCCGAGTACGACCTGTCGCCCACTTGGACGGCATACCTAAGTGCAGGCGGCAAATACACGCGGGAGAACGGTATCTACGCCTCCAACTACGTCTACGGCGCGAACGGCGACGCACGTATCGGTCGCCTCTATTCGCCGCTGGACCAGGAGACCCTGAGTGCCGTTACGGGGCTGCGCGGCGAACACACCACCGGGCCGGTCAGCCACCGCATCAACCTGGCCGCCAACGGCATCTGGCAGGAGAAGCGCAACGCGTTCGAGTCCACCGCGGCGGGCAGTCGCGGCTTCGGCAATCTGTATGAGGGCCAGCCCATCGTCGAGCCGCCGGCCACCAGCATCTCCGGCGATATTCACGACCCGGACACCACCGCCAAGGTGCAGAACCGCAGCCTGGCGGTGTCCGACACCCTGGGCTTGCTCGACGACCGCGTGCTGCTGACCCTGGGCGTACGTCGCCAATCCATCAGCTCCGATGCCTGGAGCACGGCCAGCGGTGCCCGCACCTCAAACTATCAGGAAAGCATCACCACGCCGGCCTATGGCCTTGTGATCAAGCCCACCGAGTTCCTGTCGCTCTATGCCAACCGCGTCGAGTCCCTGCAGCAGGGGCCGACCGCGCCGGGCGCCGCGCTCAACAGCGGCGAGATGTTCGCGCCCTATCGCTCCAAGCAGATCGAGATGGGCGCCAAGCTCGACTGGGGCACCTTCGGCGGCAGTCTCAGCCTGTTCCGCATCGAACAGCCGCAGGGCGTGCTCGGCGGCGACGGCTATTACCGGGTGGATGCCGAGCAGCGTAATCGCGGCGTGGAGCTGAGTCTGTTCGGCGAGCCGCTGGACGGCCTGCGCCTGCTGAGCGGCGCCACCTGGACCAAAGCCGAGCTGCGCGGCACAGCTGGCGGCCGCGACGATAGCAACCAGGCGGTGGGTGTGCCGCAGTTCCAGTTCAATCTGGGCGCCGACTGGGATGTGCCCGGCTTGCCCGGGTTGAGCCTGAACGGCCTGCTGCTGCGCACCGGCGGTCAGTTCGTCGACAGCGCCAACGAATACAGCATCCCCGCCTGGACCCGTGTCGACCTGGGCGCGCGCTATCGGACGCAACTGGAGGGCCGCGCGCTGACCTTCAACGCGATGCTAGAGAACGTCGCCGACGAGAACTACTGGGCTTCTGCCAACGGAGGATATCTGACCCAAGGTGCGCCGCGCACGCTCAAAGTGTCGGCCACCGTTGATTTCTGAAGTTACCCTCGATAAGGAGGGCGCCGTTTGCAAGCTGTGTGAATACGCTAAAGGCGATTTCACCTGACGCTCCGAGAGGCTGCATTCGCGGCCTCTGTCGTCGTTGCTGCGATCGCACCAGAACCAGTCATGGGTAGCGTCAAAGAGGGCGGTGAATTCGCCCTTGACGCTTTTGACCTGCTTGGCCTGTTATCGTGGTTTTTTTTAAAAAAGCCTTCACTCATGGCCACAGGCTGCTTTCGGCTAGAAGCAGGCACTCGCTCCAGCCTGTGAAACCGCTGGCAATTCGAACTCCAAAATTATTCTAATCCCTCGTATTGACATATCGGTAAATCTCGATATCCTGAGCGCATGGAACTGATCGAAATATTCAAAGCCCTCTCGAACCCTACGCGTCTTCAAATCCTGAAAGGTTTGAAGGATCCCGTAAAGAACTTCCCTCCGCAGGATGAGGGTGACGTTCTCACGGTCGGCGTCTGCGTCAGTAGTATTCAAGAGGGTATCGGGCTGTCGCAGTCAACGGTGTCTGGCTATCTTGCCACGTTGCAACGAGTGGGCCTGGTCGAAGTCAGGCGTATCGGTCAGTGGACCTACTACAAGCGCAATGAAGCAACCATCAGCGCGCTTGCCGAGATCATAGGGAAAGATTTGTAATTTTTTTACCGCAACATATCGATATATCTCGATATGCCATTTTATAGATATGAGGATTTACCATGAAAGCGATGATACTGAAGTCATTTGGCGGTCCTGAGTCGTTCGAACTCCGCGACGTGCCCAAGCCCGTGCCGGGCGCGGGACAGGTCCTGGTCCGGGTACACGCAACCTCGATCAACCCGTTGGATTATCAGGTTCGACGTGGCGACTATGTCGACCTGGTGCCACTGCCGGCCATTACCGGACACGACGTATCGGGCGTTGTCGAAGAAGTCGGGCCGGGTGTAACGAGCTTCGCTCCGGGAGACGAAGTCTGGTACACCCCGCAAATTTTCGACGGCCCAGGCAGTTATGCCGAGTACCACGTTGCGGCCGAAGGCATCATCGGGCGTAAGCCGCAATCACTGAGCCACCTTGAGGCAGCAAGTCTGACCCTGGTTGGCGGGACGGTGTGGGAAGCACTGACCGTGCGAGCGGCGCTCAGAGTGGGGGAGAGCATTCTGATACACGGCGGCGCGGGAGGCGTAGGGCATGTCGCGATCCAGGTGGCAAAAGCCATTGGAGCGCGGGTCTTCACGACCGTGCGCGAAGCAAACTTTGAGTTCGCACGCAGCCTGGGTGCCGATGTGCTCATCGACTACGAAAAGGAGGATTACGTCGACGCCATCATGCGCGAAACCGGTGGTCACGGCGTGGATGTGGTGTTCGACACCATCGGCGGCAACACACTGACGCGTAGCCCCGACGTGCTCGCCCAACTCGGCCGCCTAGTCTCGATTGTGGATATTGCCCAGCCGCAAAACCTTGTTCAGGCGTGGGGTAAGAACGCGAGTTATCACTTCGTTTTTACCCGACAAAACCGCGGCAAACTTGATGAGCTGAGCGCATTGGTCGAGCGCGGCCAACTGCGCCCGCACGTTGGCGCGGTCTATTCGCTCGCCGACATTGGGCTTGCCCACGCTCGACTGGAGAGCCCCAACAACGGCCTTCAGGGAAAAATCGCGATTGCAGTCGAGCCATCGCTCATCTCGTGAGTGCGTACTTTTAGTCAACTGAGCTTGTTGGAGGAATGCCATGATTTATGAAATCGCTCTGCTCCCCGTTCACAAAGAACGCATTGAAGCGTTCAGACACGCATTTGCCGAGGTCGCCCCTTTGCTCACCCGCGCAAAGGGTTACGGCGGCCACTTGCTAGCGCAAGGGATTGAAACCCCCCAGCAATTCAACCTGATCGTGCGCTGGGATTCACTCGAAGACCACACGCCGGGCTTCGAAGCGAGTGAAGACCATCGGCTATTCATGATGGGATTGGAGGAATATTTTTCAGAAGAACCGAAGGTCTACCATATTGAGGGGGGGAGCTTTTAGGACTGACGAACATGATGCTTCCAACAATGCCGTCGGCATGGATGCTGCCGGCGCCTTGAGGGGCTTGAACTGGGACTAGGTGCCGGGTTTGAAGTCTTCTATGAAAGGCCCTAGATGTTTAGATCTAGACGTTTGAGCTGACTATCGTCCGCTTCTAGCCGAAAGTTGCCTCTCGCCAATCGCCACCGGCCAATCTCGGCTATAGCTCCCGATTGTTCCAGTCAGGTAAAACTCCCACAGCATTACGAGCATCCGGAAGGGGCAAGTGACGTTACCCGTTTACATCCGGTGATGTTCCAGCAAGAAGTCCACGAATAACCGCACCCGCGCCGGCATTGCCGAACCACCTACGAACACCGCATGAATCGGCTCCCGGTCTCCGGGGTTCCAGGCTTCCAGCAGCGGTACCAGATCGCCGCGCCGCAGGTCCTCGGCTACGGTGAAATCGCCGATACGCGCGATGCCAGCGCCTACCCGTGCGAGTTGTGCCAGCGCTTCACCACTGCTGCATTCGATGTTGCCGCTAACCTTCAGGGAAAACTCATTTCCCTCGCGGATGAACGGCCAGTTGGGTTCGGCACGCCGGAAGTTGAAGCGCAGGCAGTTGTGCCGTAGCAGGTCTTCCGGTTCCCGGGGGATGCCGTGGCGCTGCAGATACTCGGGCGATGCCACCACGACCTGGCCGGTGTCGCCGATCCTTCGTGCGGTCAGCGGGCTGTCGGGCAGATGGCCAAAGCGTACCGCCACGTCGGCCTGACCGCCGAGAATGTCGACCACTTCGTCGCCGAGGGTGAGGTCGACGACGATGTTCGGGTAGCGGGCGCTGAACGCTGCCACCAAGGGAACGATGGTCTGGCGCCCATGGCCGAGGGCGGCGCTGACCCGCAAACGGCCCCGGGGCACGCCCTGGTCGGCGATGGCTTCTTCGACCTCGGCCATGTCGGCCAGGATACGGCGGGCGCCGCGCAGGTAAGCCTCGCCCTCGGCGGTGAAGGTGATCGCTCGGGTGGTGCGCAACAACAGGCGAGTGCCAAGACGTTGTTCAGTACGCGCGATGATCCGACTGACCGCCGAGGGGGTCAGCCCCAATGCACGCGCGGCGGCTGACAGGCTGCCTTCCTGCGCCACGGTGGCGAACACGCTCATTTCACCTGATCTGCCGTTGAAGTCCATTTGTGCTCCGTACGCAAAGGTGATTGCCAGAAATGCTATCTACCGCCTGAAAAAGTTGGATCGTAGCATTGACGGCATAGATAAGGAGCCTTCCATGCGTATCAATCCACCGCTTGTCGCACTCGCCATTGGTGCCTTTGGCATCGGCGTTACCGAGTTCGCCCCCATGGGCATGTTGCCGGGCATCGCTGCGGATCTCGGCGTATCCATTCCCGCCGCAGGTTTGTTGGTCAGTGCCTACGCCTTGGGCGTATTGCTCGGCGCGCCGCTGATGACCCTGACCACCGGCAGGATTCCCCGGCGCTATCTGCTGATCGGACTCATGGCGATTTTTACCCTGGGTAATCTGATGTCAGCCCTGGCTACCGATTACTACAGCCTCATGGTTGCCAGAGTGGTGACCTCACTGAACCACGGTGCGTTCTTTGGCGTCGGCTCCATCGTCGCCGCTAGCGTGGTCGCCCCGGAGAAACGCGCCGGGGCGGTTGCGGCCATGTTCTTGGGCCTGACCCTGGCCACCATCGGCGGTGTGCCGCTGGCCGCCTGGTTTGGCGAACTGTTCGGCTGGCGCACCGCATTCTGGGGTATTACCGGACTCGGCGTGGTAACCATGGCCGCGTTGTGGTACGCGCTACCGAACCTGCAGGCGCCACAAAGCGTCGGTGTACTGGCCGAAATTCGGGTGCTGGGTCGTGGACCGGTGCTGGGGGCGTTGGCCCTGACCGTAGTCGGCTCGGGTGCAATGTTTACCGTCTTCACCTACATCGCGCCGATCCTCAGCAGCGAAACCCATGCATCAACCGCCTACATCACCGCCATGCTGATGCTGTTCGGTGTGGGGTTGACGCTGGGCAACATGTGGGGCGGCAAGGCCGCCGACCGCTCGATAGATCGCACCCTGATTGTTTCGCTGAGCGTGCTGATTCTGGTCTTGTTGGCATTCACCGTATTGATGCGTTGGCCGCTGGCTGCCGCTGTTGCCATCCTGATATGGGGTGTCGCCAGCTTCGCCCTGGTGCCGCCGCTACAGATGCGCGTCATGGAAGCCGCCAAGGACGCACCCAATCTGGCCTCGGCGGTGAACATCGGCGCCTTCAACTTGGGTAACGCGATGGGTGCAGCGCTGGGCGGAGCGGTGATCAATACCGGGCTGGGTTATCCGGCGATTTCCCTGGCTGGAGCGGCAATGGCGGGTCTGGGGCTGTTGATGGTGTTGGCTTTTGCCTGGCGTTCCAGAACGGCTGCAACTGCGGTGGTGTGACGATGATGTGAGGGTGGCTCCCTTTAGCTGCGGGCCCTTTTAGCTGAAAGCAACTGGCGCTTGACTTAGAGCGCGCTCTAACCAATAGCCTCCTTGTTGCACCGCCAAAACGGCCAGGTCCGTTGCGCGGCTTAAACAAGGAGACAGGTCATGACATTAAAAAAACTGAGCGCTGTAACCGGGCTCGTGCTTTCAGCAATCGCAATTCCGGCGTCGGCAACTGAACCGGATAGTCGACGAGTGAAAGGGGTCGAGACCCTGGAAAGAATCACCGGGACCGCCGGCAACAACGTGGTCAAGTCGCTTAGCGATATCTCGCCCGAGCTGGGTGAATGGATAGTCGATTTCGCCTATGGTGATGTGTTTTCCAGGCCCGGTGTCGCCCTGTGTACGCGCGAGTTGGCAACCATCGCGGCCCTCACCGCATTGGGGAACGCGCAACCTCAACTCAAGGTGCATATAGAGGGGGCGCTGAATGTGGGTTGCAAACCTGAGGAGATCGTTGAAATCATCATCCAGATGGCGGTGTATGCTGGTTTTCCCAGCGCGTTGAATGGCATCAGCGCAGCGCGGGAAGTGTTTGCCAAACGAGGCATCAAAATCGTTGCCGCACCTTCCGAGTGAGCGGAACGGGTGCATTACCGAACACCGATGGCCAAGGATTGTGCTTATGAACGCCTACCAGACGATTGACCAGGTCGCCAAGCGCACCGGCCTTACGGCCTATACCCTGCGCTACTACGAACGCATCGGCCTGTTGGCACCGGTCGCCCGTGCGGCCGGAGGGCAACGGCTTTATGCGCCGACTGATATGGCGTGGCTGGAGTTTCTGCTGCGTTTACGCACCACTCACATGACCATCGGCAAAATGCAAACATTCGCCAAGCTGCGCAGCGCTGGGGACTCAACGATTGCCGAACGCCGCCAGATGCTGGAGAGCCATTTACAGGATGTACAGGCCGAAGTTGCTGCCATGCAAAAGGCCGTTGCTGCACTGCAAGTCAAGATTGACCACTACCGTGCGCTTGAGGCCAAGGAGGAAGGTTAGGATCTGCTCTGTTGGTCGACTCCCGCCCATCACGACAAGCAGAGTCTCGCTGAAATCCTTCATGGCCGCGAGCGAAGTGGGCACCTTGAGACTATGCTCAGTGTCACTGCAGGCAATGTACTGATTTCGGTTTTCAGCCGCCAAGGAAAGGAGTCTGTATGTCTCTGGTTCTTCGTGCCCGGTTCTATGATTGGAATGACCGAATGAGCAATCCGGTAACCGGTGCCCAGGGGCGCAGCTTGATCAATGGGCAATATCTCCTCAGTTCGTGAGCGTTTGGGCGCTTCATTCACAGGGTCGACGATCTCCAATCTGAAGGCCGACTTCTCCAACCAGGTCGAGCAGTCGATCCAGACTGTCGGCAAATGCAGGTGGATTACTTTTGGTAAATCCCAAGGACATGGAGAGCCGCATGAACACTAAACCACTCCACAAAATCTTATGGCGCCTCGCCGGCTGCGTGACCGGGCTGGCGATGGTTGTCGCCAATCCAGCCCAAGCTGCCGATGGCGGCATCGCCGGCGGCCCTACCTCAAGCTATAGCATTGCCTTCAGCAACTCCTACGCGGGCAGTGATTTCCGCAAAGTGATGGTGCGCAACTGGCAGGAGGTGGCGGCCCAAGCCCAAAAGGATGGCTTGATCCGCGAGGCTCCGGTGGTCAGCGCCAATAACTCCGCAGCGGAACAGGCGGCCCATATCCAGGACATGATCGTCAAAGGCGTGAACGCCATCGTCATCCTGGCCGCGTCCGACACGGCCCTCAACGGGGTGATTCGCGATGCATGCAACGCTGGCATCGTGGTGGTCGTCATGGCCAGTCTGGTCACCGAAAGTTGCGTCTATACCGTGGACTACAACTGGTCCGCCATGGGCCGCGTGGAAATGGATTATATCGCCGAGCGTCTCAAGGGGAACGGAACACTGCTGGAGATCCGCGGCATTGCCGGCGATGCCACCGATAAAAACATCAGCGACGGCATTCGCAAGGCCGCCAGCGACTACCCGGGCCTGAAGTTCGCCAAGACCGTGTACGGGAACTGGACGGCGTCCGTCGCACGCAAGGAGGTGGCGCTGGCACTGCCGTCGCTTCCCAGCATTGATGCCGTCGCGACTCAGGGGGGCGACGGCTACGGCGCGGCCATGGCGTTCAAGGCGGCGGGGCGCCCTTTGCCGATTATTGTGATGGGGAACCGTCAGGACGAACTTGCCCTGTGGAAGCAGGAGCGCGATGCCAATGGCTACGAGACCGTCTCGGTCTCCGCCTCCCCAAGCGTTTCCCAGGTGGGGTTCTGGGTGGCCCAGCAGATTCTGGCGGGCAAGCAAGTGCCGAAGTTCGTCGAGGTGCCGCTGGTACGCATCGATGCGAAGGACCTGGACGCGTGGCTCGCCACTATGCCGGTGGGCGGCGCCGCCAATCCTTTCTACAGCCAGGCTTCCGTTGCGGCGATGATCGACGCGGCCGTCAACCATACGGCGCCGCCGACGCCTTTGCCGGAGGTGACGAAGCAGTAGTGGTGGGCGGGGAGCGAGGAGGCGAGGCGCGGTGCTGACATTCAGGCCCACCACAGACAGGCCCATTGCCGTCAGGATCGGGCTGGCAGTCGCCGCACTGGTGTTTCTGATGCTGGCGGTATCGCTAGTGAACCTCTATGGCCTGCGAGGCATGGTTCGTTCGGTGGATTCGGCCAGCCATTCCGCAGAAATTCTGGCCTCGGTCAACGGGGCCACCGAGCGGGTGGAAAACTTCATCGCCACCCGCGACCAGGAAAGCCTCTCCCAAGCCGAGGGCATGGTGGCGACCGCTATTGCCGGCCTTACCGCCATTGCGGTGGCAGAGGCGCAATCGCTCAAGGGCGGTCTGGACAGGCTCGCCGCGGCGATCGCCGCTTTGCGGGCGGCGACCCTGACCATGGATGGCGAAACGGAGAACATGACAGCCCACTACGGTCGGATGCGAGAGGCGACGATCCTGGTCGAACAGGGCATCGCCGATGGGCTGAAGGGGCTTGACGCCCGCACCGCTGAGCACCAGGCACAGGTGAGCAACATTGAAGGCGCCCATCGCATCCTGGATATCCTGCGCAACGGCGAACGGATCATCATCGCCAATGTGGCCAAGATGCTGGTGACCGGTGATGGGGCGGCCGCAGCGCGCAACGCCTGCGCGGCACTCCCGCCGGTGGTCGAGCAATTGCGCGAGGTGATGGGGGAGCCGCAGGAGAGAGAGCCCCTCGACCAGTTGGCAACAGCGGTCGTTGCTACCTGCGTGACGGTAGAGCACCTTGGCGAGGCGCCCAAGTTGCGGGGAGGCGAGGCGTTGCGGCAGCTCGCCGTCGTCGGGGATGTGGTCGAGCACCTCGAGGCAATGTTGAGTGAGGTGGATGGGCGCGTTGCTCATGATGCAAGCGACATTCAGGCAGCCACCGGCTTGCTGCACAATGCCGCCGCGTTGTCCAAGCGTTTCGCCGAGCGTGTTGCCACCCTGGAGGCGCAGACCCTGTCGTTTCGCCTGTCACCGTCAGCGGAGGTCGCCAGCTCTGTCGGCCACATCCTTGATGAACTTTCCCGTCTCGCGCGCGTTCTGCCTTCGTCCGTGGGGCCGCAAGCCAAGGCTACGCCTCTGACGGTCAGCGATCAGATTGCCGGCTACCGGGCGGCATTCGCCAGGTTCCATCAGGCAAGCAACGCTTTGAGCGATGCACGCGATCAGGTTCGCGACGAGGCTCGCAGCGCCGGCCAGTTGGTTGCGCGCTTCGCTGGAGAGGCGCGCTCCGACGCCTTGGTCCACAATGATCGCGGCATGCTTGCGACGATAATTGCAGGTACCGTCGCCATCCTGCTAGCCGGCGCCATCGCCTGGAGCACGTCGCGATTTATCGCACAGCCCATCGTGGCCCTGGCCTCGGTCATGCGCAGGCTTGCGGCCGGCGACCTGAACGCCGAGATCGCCAGCGCCGGACGCGGCGACGAGATTGGAATCATGACCCGCGCCGTACGGGTGTTCCAGGAGAATGCCCTGCGCATCCGGGTGCTGGAGGCTGAGGCTGAAGCCGAACGACAGCAAGTCCAGGCCTCCTTGGAGAGAATGGTCGCCGAACGGACCGACACGCTGCATCAACAGACCGAGGTGCTGGAGGCGCAGGCCGTCGAGCTCATTCAGGCGCGCAACCAGGCCGAGACGGCCAACCAGGCAAAGAGCGATTTCGTCGCCACGGTCAGCCACGAACTGCGCACCCCCCTGACCCTCATTCTCGCCCCCCTGGAGCAGCTCTCGGCGGCGACCATCCCGCCGGCGGACTGGCATGTGCAAATCGACCGCGCCCAACGCAACGCACTGCGCTTGATGAACCGGGTGAATGACATTCTCGATTTCTCCAAAGCCGAAGCGGGCAAGTTTGAGGTGTGTCCGGCGCCAATTGACTTGAACAAGATGGTGGGTGTGCTGGCCGAGGATGCCGCCATGGTGGCCGAGGGCAAAGGCTGCACTCTGACCAGCAGCATCGATCCTGCGCTCGGCACGGTGTTCCTGGACCCCCGACACTTCGAGAAGATTCTTCTCAACCTGGTGAGCAATGCTATCAAGTTCACGTCCGCTGGCGGCACCGTGCACCTGGCAGTGACGCTGATTGATGGCGAGCGTTTTGAACTCGCGGTGCAAGACTCGGGGATCGGCATTGCGCCTGACAAACTGCCGTTGCTGTTCCAGCGTTTTTCCCAGATCGACAACTCCGCCACGCGCCACTACAGCGGCACAGGCATCGGTCTGGCCCTGGTCAAGGATCTGGCCGAACTGATGGGGGGCGAAGTGGGCGTGAACAGCGAGCCTGGACGGGGTTCGTGCTTCTTTGTTCGACTTCCGCTGGGGGCCGAGCAAAACACCGTGCCGAGCGAAGCCAGCAATATGCAGGAGCGATCGTCATCGAGCACAACAAGCACTATTGAGCAGCGCCACTTGCGTTTCGACGACGGCCACCAAGGCAGTCGCAACGACCAAGTCGTGACGCAAGGCGCAGGTGACGAGCAGCACCCGGAACACGCCTTGCGATCCAGAGTGCTGGTGGTCGACGACAGCCCGGAAATGCTCAGCTATCTCAGAGAACTTTTGCAAAACGATTACATCGTCGCCACCGCAGTTGATGGCGAGCAGGCCTGGGCACTCCTGCAGCGTCGACCCATCGATGTGGTCGTTTCGGATGTGATGATGCCGAAACTCGATGGCTTTGGCCTGACAGCCAGAATCAAAGCCAGCGCCGGTTTTGCCCATTTACCGGTGATCCTGGTGACCGCCCGTGGCGGTAGCGAGGCCTGCGTCTCCGGGCTGGAGAGTGGCGCCGATGACTATATCGCCAAACCCTTCTCGCCGCTGGAGCTCATGGCTCGCGTGCGCGCGGCGCTCCGCATGAGTCACGTGCAAACCGAACTGCATGCAAAATCCCGTCAGGCGGGCATGGCCGAAATCGCTACGACTGTGCTGCACAACGTCGGCAACGTCCTTAACAGTGTGAACGTATCGGCAGAACTGGTCAGCAGCCTGATGCGCACCTCCAAAGCCCAGGGGCTGGGCAAGGTGGCTCAGATGATGAACGAACACGTCCATGACTTGAGCGATTTTCTCACCACAGACCACAAAGGAAAGATGCTGCCCGGCTACCTGCTCAAGCTGGCGGAGGTGGTGGCGATAGAGCAACAGGGCATTATCGAAGAGCTCGGGCAACTCACCAAGGGCATTGACCACATCAAAACCATTGTCGCTGCCCAGCAGTCCTATGCCGTTGCTGTCAGTATCGTCGAGACAGTACCGGTCCCGGAGTTGATCGATGATGCCTTGCGCATGAGTGCTGGATCACTGGCGCGCCAGGAGGTGACGGTGGTCAAGGACATTGCCGACTTGCCCTTGCTGCCGCTGGACCGGCACCGGATGCTGCTGATTCTGGTGAACCTGATCCGCAATGCCAAACAAGCAATGAACGGCGTGATCGATCGCAGCCCGTGCATCACGTTCAGCGCCTTGCTGGCTGACGGGCCAGCATTGCGTATCACGGTGACCGACAACGGCAATGGGATTGCACCAGAGCATCTGGCGCGGCTCTTTTCCCATGGCTTCACTACTCGCAAAGACGGTCACGGTTTCGGCCTGCACAGCTGCGCGCTGGCCGCACAGGAAATGGGGGGCAGCTTGACCGTGCACAGCGACGGGGCTGGACAGGGTGCAACCTTCATCCTTGATGTTCCGCTCGATGGTCCGCAGACGCAGTGATGAGCACCAGATGTCAGGAAATCATTTGGAAGCGAGTCCCAGATAGACCCAGTACAGCAGGGCAGTTGCGCCGATGGCAGCTCCTGACATGCAAACGGCTATCCAGCCAAATCGCCAGATATGTGACTTAATTACAATGTGGTCACAAGTTGTCAACCGCCTTTGAGGTGAGTAAGCTGACCGCATGAACCAGCCAATATCCCCCAGCGTCCGTGGCCCAGTCGACCATGACATCCGAGACCAGATTGTCGCGGCGGCCAATGAGCATTTCAGTCAATACGGTTACGGCAAGACCACGGTGTCCGACCTGGCCAAGGCCATCGGGTTTTCCAAGGCTTACATCTACAAGTTCTTTGATTCCAAGCAGGCAATCGGCGAAGCCATTTGCAAAAATTGTCTGGCGCAAATCGTTGCCGCCGTGGAGCAGGCCATCAACGTGGAAGGCCTCTCACCTACGGAGCGCTTTAGACGCATGGTCAAAACACTGATGGTCACGGGCGCGGACCTGTTCTTCAACGACCGCAAGCTTTATGACATCGCCGCGTTCTCGGCCTCGGAGCGTTGGCCAAGCTCGCAGGTTTATAATGCCCGGATCAAAGACTTTGTTCTGCAGATCGTACGAGAGGGGCGAGAACTCGGTGAGTTCGAGCGCAGGACGCCACTGGACGAGACGGTAGACGCGATACATCTGGCGCTCCAGCCTTTCGTCAATCCTTTGCTGTTGCAGTACAACCTCGATCGCATCGAGGATGCCCCAACGCTCACCTCCAATCTCATCCTGCGTAGCCTCATGCCCTGAGTTTCGGCTGAGGGCTGCATTGCCATTGCAACCTATTCCCGCGTGGTCCCTGCGATTTTACCTTCTGAATGAAGGTATCTATTTGTCTGGATTGTGACTGTTGACACAAATGGTCACATGAATAAGTATGGCGCATCTGTTCTCAAGAGATCGCCATGATCCAGCGCCGCCTTCAGCTTAGGTCTTCACCGATTCCATCCACCCGTTTCGATTGGGAGAGGGCGACGCCTGCGTGCTGCTTGGTGGGGATCACGACGGGTCAGTTCAGGGGAGCGTTGATATGACCAGCTTTGCCCAGATGCTGCAGCAATTCGATCCAGACTCACCTTTTATTGCACCACCCAACTGGCTACAGGGGCGCACTGTCTTTGGGGGCCTGTCTGCGGCGCTGTCGCTGCAAGCGGTTTTGCGTGAGTGTCCGACAGATTTCCCGCCGTTCAGGTCAGCCCAGGTGTCGTTCATTGGCCCTGTCACACAGGCCCAGACATTCGAAACCAGCGTGTTGCGTCAAGGGCGGTCAGTCACCTCGGTAGCGGTCGACTGTATGTCGGGCGATGACCTGGCGCTGCGCACCACGCTGTTATTCGCTCAGCCGCGCGAAAGCAAAATCAGCCACAACTCCTGGGGAAGACCGCTTGTAGAGGGGCCATCCAAATACTCCACGCTGGTTCTGGATAGCAACGTCGCACCGGCTTGCGCCCATAACTTCGAGATGCGCGCGGCGGGCGGTTCATTGCCAGTATCTGGCGCAGAAAATCCCGAACTGTTGATGTGGGTGCGCCACCTGGATGCACAGGGCGTGGACCCGGCCGTCGCCTTGGTTGCGCTCGCTGACAGTTTGCCGCCGGCCGCCATGACCTGCTTCACCGAGCCCGCCGCCATCAGCTCTGCGTCCTGGATGATTGATCTACCGCAGCCGGCCGTTGCTGGTGAATGGTTTCTCATCAGTTCTTTCAGCCAGCAGGCTCTGGAAGGTTACTCATTGCAAGATATGGAAATCTGGGACGAAAGCGGTCGACGAGTGCTTTGGGCGCGTCAGACCGTGGCAATTTTCACATAACACAACCACCCGCTTCATTCACCTCAGCTACTGCTGTAAGAGTTCTAATAATGAAAAAAATATGGCTCAAGACCCCGCTAGGTCTCGCTGTTGCGCTCGCCACTTCTCATGTGCTGGCGAGCGGTTTCGCGCTCAATGAGCAAAGCATCAGTGGGATGGGATCCGGGTTTGCCGGTCGCTCGTCTTCTGCTGAAGATGCGAGCACCGTTTTTGGCAATCCGGCGGGCATGTCTCGCTTGAAGAGGGAGCAGGTCAGTCTGGGGGCGGCGACGCTTTTCGCCAAGTCCGACATCAGCCAGACTCGCAGCACCTTCGGTGGCCAGCAGGACGGCGATATGGTGCCAGCGACCACGGTGCCGATGGGTTACTACGTCAAACCCATTGATGAGCACTGGGCGTTCGGTGTTGGTTTTTATGTTCCTTTCGGCCTGATTACCGACTATGGCAGCGGTTTCGCCGGGCGTTATTACGCCAACAAAAGCGAGGTCACGACCCTTACGTTCCAGCCCACTGTAAGCTATGCCTTTAACGACAAAGTGTCGATCGGGTTCGGTCCTACCATCAACCGTATCAGCGGTGAGTTGTCCGGGATGGTGCCCAACCCTCTCAGCCCTGGGCGCAATGATGGAAAACTCAAAAGCACCGGCGACGACACGGCCCTGGGTTTCAACGCGGGGATCCTGGTGCAGGCTACTGACCGAACCCGTTTAGGTCTGACGTACCACTCCAAAGTCAGTTACCACTTGGACGCCAAGACTAAGGTTACTGGTGGAGTCTTCAGCTTGCTGGGCGTCAGCGGCCAGAGCTATGACGCTTCGCTGGATGTGGATACACCGGAGTCGGTGGACTTCTCGGTGACTCATCAGCTCAACGATGACTGGACGCTTTATGCAGGGACCACCTGGACACGCTGGAGTCGCTTCAAGGAACTGGTCATCCAGAACTCGGGTTTGCCTCCTTTGCTCAGTGGCTCGCTGGGCACCGTTGCCGAAGAGCAGAACTGGCATGACACGTGGGCCCACGCCATCGGTACGGCGTACCGGTTGAACAACCAGTGGGTGCTTCGCGCAGGCTTGTCGGTCGACCAGTCGCCCGCCAACAACACCGACCGCGGGCCACGTATTCCTACGGGCGACCGGACGGTGATCAGCTTCGGTGCAGGCTGGACGCCGGTGGACGATGTCACGATCGACGTTGCCTATTCTTATCTGTGGGAAGAGAGCGTGCAGGTCAATCACACCTCAGCGACCCGGGGCGCCTACAGCTCCACGTATAAGAACAGTGCCAGCGGCCTCGGTGCTTCTGTCAGCTATCGCTTCTGATTGATTGCCGCTTTACGATAACGAAAAGGCCGGGGCACAGGTTGCCTCCGGCCTTTTTGTAGGCATTCCTTTCCCTTCGGGAAGGCCTTCACCTCGCCCACTCAGACGCCCATGACGTGCGCCATGATGCCTTGGTGAAACCGGCGAGGCGTGGCCCAGGTCAAGACCGTAATCGCTTTGTTGCCAAAGCCTGGCACGACACTCATGCGTCCGGCTTGCAGCGCACGGATTCCCGCAGCGACAACGGGCTGGGGCTGCATCATCACCATTTTCAGGGCCGGTGTGAGCTTTTGCCTGGCGCTTTGTGCAAATCCGGTGTCCGACATCCCGGGGCAAAGTGCGGTCACGACGACGCCGTCGGTTTTGAGTTCACGATGAAGCGCGTCAGAGAAACGAAGCACATAGGCCTTTGCGGCAGAGTAAACGGCGAAATTCTTCACGCCCTGGAAGGCCAGCAGGCTGGCAACCATCAGGATATGTCCGCGTTTTCGGGCCCGCATGTCAGTCGCGAAGAGGCGCGTCAGGGCTGTCAGGCTGGCGATGTCCAAATCGATCATGGCCAGGGATTGTTCCACGGATTGATCCAGAAAGGGCCCTTGCAAGCCATGACCGGCATTGTTGATGAGCACATCGATCACGACACCGCGCTCGCTCAGTCGCTGATACAGTTCGATGATCGCCGGAATCGAGGACAGGTCGACTTGCTCGACGAGCACCTCAACGCCGAAGCGTTCGCGCAACTGCGCCGACAGCGCCTGAAGTTTATCCAATCGGCGTGCTACCAGGACCAGCGATTTCCCTTGTGCTGCGTACTGCCGGGCAAACTCCTCGCCAAATCCGCTCGACGCGCCCGTGATGAGCACCCAAGAGTTATCGTTCGTTTTCATATTGCTGTTCTCTGCTGGTTTTAGCTGAAGGAGGAGGGCGCGCAGGTGGTGCCACGTCACCTGGTTACGTCATCGACTTGCCACAGGCTCGGCGTGAGCAGGCTGCCAGCCACCACCCAGTGCCCTGAACGCGGCGACCGCCGCTCGTGCCGATTCGGTTCGCGCTTGCGCTCGGGCATCGGAAGCTCGCAGCAGTGTTTCGTCGGCTTGCAGGACGTCGATGAGGCTGGCAGTGCCTTTCTCATAGGCAATGAACGAGGATTGACGAGCCTGAGTCAGAGCTGTCTCTGCTGCGGTGAGGGTGGTTGCCTGGGCTTCGCGATTGACCAACGAGGAGAACGCGTTCTCGACATCCTCGCTGGCGCGCAGCGCGGACTGGCGATAAGCGGCCAGGGCCTCGGCTTCCTGCCCCTTGGCTTGATCGATCTGTGCGTTGATACGGCCAAAGTCGAAGAGCCTCCAGCGCAGTCCCAATACACCCGCCGACTGGCTGGCGCCGCCGGTAAAAAGGTTGCCGGCGGATACGGCGGTGGCGCTACCGAGCAGCGCGCTGAGGGAGAATTTTGGATAGTACTCAGCAACGGCCTCTGCGATGCGTGCATTGGAGGCCGCTAGACGGCGCTCGGCCACGATGAGATCGGGCCGGCGGCGCAGCAGATCGGCAGGCGTTCCCATGGCGGTTATCTGGGGTGCCAGAGGAATGCTTCGCGCATTGGCCAGTTGTGTGCGATGCGTGCCGGGCGGCGTGCCGAGCATGATGTCCAGTGCGTTCATCGCAGCATCCAGGCCAATTTGCAGGACCGGCACTGTCGCTTGGACCTGTGCCAAGGCGCCCTCGGTCTGGCGAACCTGATAGCTGGCGGCGAGGCCCTTGCTGTAGAGCAGTTGGACCTTCTCCAGCAGTTCCTGTTGCGTTTTGACCTGTTGGTTCGCAATGCCCAAACGGGTCTGCAATCCGCGGACAGTGATGTAGATGTCGGCGGTCTGCGCAGCGACGGCCAGGCGGGTGGCCGTGGCGCCCGCTGCGGACGCCTGGTATTCGGCCAGGGCGGCCTCGCGTGACCGGCGCAGGCTGCCAAACAAATCGACCTCCCAGCTGGCCCCGAGGTTGAGTTCGTAAGCGCTTCCATACCGATCATAGCCAGGCGTTGAATTCAGCACCTGGCCGAGTGGGATTTCGACTGACTGATAGGCGCGCGCGGCCTGGCCGCTGATATTGCCCGAGGGCAGCAAAGCAGCATCGGCCGCACCCAGGCCGGCCCGCGCCTGCGCGACGCGCGCCGAGGCCTGCGCCAGGTCCAGGTTCTGCTCAAGTGCCTTGGCGACGAATTCGGTCAGCGCTGGGTCATCAAAGCCTTCCCACCAAGCTACGAGACTGGCCGGCATCGTCGCGGGCCGCTGTTCGACAGAGGGCTGACCGAGGAAACGGTCCGATAGCGCAGTGTCCGGACGGTGATAGTCCGGACCAACGGCGCAGCCTGCCATCAAGCTGGCACTCAGTATCAGAGCAGCGGGGTGGAGTGGCGACATGGAGATTCCTGAAGTGGAGATTGATGTGTGACCATATTATATATTGGTCACTTTCTGTCAATGAACTCCTCATGGGTGGGTGCTCTCGCTGGGGGCTATGGTCGCAATAAGTGTTGAGAAAATTGTAATTTAGTCTCTGGTCGCAATAGTTGTGACCATTGACAGTAATGGTCACAAGCCAGAGAATGTGACACCTGTTTCTATTCTTCAAGTAGGGAATCTATGCGCCGGCTTCGACCTGTCACCCTTGCCGCTTGCTTGTTGCCTCTCGTCCTGACGGCGTGTGGCGACTCTTCCACCGTCCAAGATCCGCGCACGCTCGCTCCTTTGGTGAGGGTCTCTGAAGTTCAGGATTCGTCCGGCCTCTGGCGTTCATTCACCGGAGTCGTGGCGGCTCGCGTCCAGAGTGACTTGGGTTTCCGAGTGTCGGGCAAAGTGCTTGAGCGTCTGGTCGATACCGGGCAGACCGTCAAGCGTGGTCAGCCGCTCATGCGTCTGGATCCCATCGACTTAGGCTTGCAAGCACGAGCGCAGCAAGAAGCGGTCACTGCCGCCAAAGCCCGTGCCAAACAGACCGCAGATGACGAGGCTCGTTATCGTGAGCTGGTGGCCGCAGGCGCCATTTCCGCATCGGGCTACGATCAGATCAAAGCCGCAGCCGATACCACGAAGGCACAACTCAGCGCCGCGCAAGCTCAGGCTGACGTGGCCCGGAATGCGTCGGGCTATGCCGTACTGCTGGCAGACGCCGATGGCGTTGTCATGGAGACGCTCGCCGAACCCGGGCAGGTGGTCAGCCCTGGGCAGCCGGTGGTTCGACTGGCACGGGCCGGTCAGCGCGAAGCCATCGTGCAATTGCCAGAAACCTTGCGTCCGGCCGCAGGGTCCACCGCTCAGGCGACGCTTTACGGCAACACCTCGGCTGCTGTCACTGCCAAGCTGAGGCTGCTGTCGGATTCGGCTGACCCTGTGACACGCACCTTTGAGGCGCGGTATGTATTGGCGGGCGGGCTGGCCAATGCGCCGCTGGGTTCGACCGTCACCCTTCGGATCGCCGAAGACGCCGCGCAAGGGCCGGTCCTGCAAGTTCCGATCGCTGCCCTCTATGACCCGGGCAAGGGAACCGGTGTGTGGGTCATTGCCGGCGAACCGGCGAAAGTCAGCTGGCGGCCTGTTCAGGTCCTGGGCTTGAGTGACGACGCTGCCCGAGTTGCAGGTGAGCTCAAGGTTGGCGAGCGCATTGTCGCGCTGGGCGCGCATCTACTGCGCGATGGCGAGGAAGTGCGACTGAGCCCACAGGGTGACGTGAAGGTTGCCGGGGGCCGTCAATGAGTCTCAATTTATCGGCACTCGCCGTTCGCGAGCGCTCCATTACCGTGTTCCTGATCTTTCTGATTGCCGTCGCGGGTACCTTGGCGTTCTTCCAGTTGGGGCGTGCCGAGGACCCGCCGTTTACGGTCAAGCAGTTGACCGTCATCACTGCATGGCCGGGCGCGACTGCCCAGGAGATGCAGGACCAAGTCGCCGAGCCGCTGGAAAAGCGCCTGCAAGAACTGAAGTGGTACGACCGCACGGAAACCTACACCCGTCCAGGTCTGGCTTTCACCATGGTCTCGCTGGTCGATCGCACGCCACCCTCGCAAGTGCAGGAGGAGTTCTATCAGGCGCGCAAGAAACTCGACGATGAGGCCACTCGGCTGCCGGCGGGCGTCATTGGGCCGATGGTCAATGACGAGTATTCGGACGTTACCTTCGCGCTGTTCGCCCTGAAGGCCAAAGGCGAACCGCAGCGCCTGCTGGTGCGAGATGCCGAAGCGTTGCGCCAGCGCCTGTTGCATGTGGCGGGCGTGAAGAAGGTCAACATCATCGGTGAGCAGCCCGAGCGAATCTTTGTGTCGTTCTCCCATGATCGACTGGCGACCTTGGGCGTCTCGCCCCAGGATATCTTCGCCGCGCTGAACAGCCAGAATCTGCTCACGCCTGCTGGCTCGATCGAAACCAAAGGGCCGCAAGTCGTCCTGCGGGTGGACGGTGCCTTCGATAAATTGGCGAAAATTCGCGACACACCGCTTGCGATCCAGGGGCGCACGCTGAAGCTCTCGGACGTCGCGACAGTCGAGCGCGGATATGAAGATCCGGCCACTTTCCTGGTTCGCAATAACGGCGAAGAGGCGCTGCTGCTGGGGATCATAATGCGCGAGGGCTGGAACGGCCTGGACCTGGGCAAGGCACTGGACGCCGAGACGACCAAGATCAATGAAGGCATGCCACTGGGCATGACGCTGACCAAGGTCACCGATCAAGCCGTGAACATCGACTCGGCCGTCGGTGAGTTCATGGTCAAGTTTTTTGTCGCGCTGCTGGTTGTCATGCTCGTTTGCTTTCTCAGCATGGGCTGGCGTGTAGGCGTTGTGGTCGCAGCCGCCGTACCGTTGACGCTGGCGATAGTGTTTGTGGTGATGGCGGCCACCGGAAAGAACTTCGACCGGATTACCCTGGGTTCGCTGATCCTGGCGCTTGGGCTGTTGGTGGACGACGCGATCATCGCGATCGAAATGATGGTGGTAAAGATGGAGGAGGGCTACGACCGGATCAAAGCGTCCGCGTATGCCTGGAGCCACACCGCCGCGCCGATGCTGTCCGGTACGCTGGTGACGGCGATTGGCTTCATGCCCAACGGCTTTGCGCAATCGACCGCCGGCGAATACACCAGCAACATGTTCTGGATCGTCGGCATTGCCCTGATCGCCTCCTGGGTCGTCGCGGTGGCTTTTACCCCTTATCTTGGGGTGAAGCTATTGCCGGATATCAAGCCGGTCGAGGGCGGTCACGCGGCTATCTACAACACGCGTCATTACAATCGCTTTCGCCAGCTCCTGACCCGCGTCATCGCGCGCAAATGGTGGGTGGCCGGCACCGTGGTCGCGACATTTGTCGTGGCGATTCTCGGCATGAGCCTGGTCAAGAAGCAATTCTTCCCGACCTCAGACCGTCCCGAGGTATTGGTCGAGGTGCAGATGCCCTATGGAACCTCCATCGAGCAGACCAGTGCCGCCACGGCCAAGGTCGAGGCCTGGTTGCAAAAGCAGGATGAGGCGAAAATCGTCACCGCCTATATCGGTCAAGGTGCGCCACGCTTCTACCTGGCGATGGCGCCGGAACTCCCTGACCCGTCCTTCGCCAAGATTGTGGTGCTGACGACCAGCCAGGAGGCCCGTGAAACCCTCAAGTTCCGTCTTCGCGAAGCGGTCGCCGAAGGGCTTGCCCCGCAGGCGCGGGTGCGGGTGACTCAACTGGTGTTTGGTCCGTATTCGCCATTCCCCGTGGCTTACCGGGTGATGGGCCCCGATCCGTCAACGTTGCGCGAGATCGCCGGTCGGGTACAGGACGTCATGCAAGCGAGCCCGATGATGCGGACCGTCAATACCGACTGGGGGCCACTGACGCCGACGCTGCATTTCAGTCTTGATCAAGATCGTTTGCAGGCGGTGGGCCTGACCTCGAATGCCGTCGCCCAGCAGTTGCAGTTCCTGCTCACGGGGGTGCCGATTACGGCGGTTCGCGAGGACATCCGTTCGGTGCAAGTGGTTGGTCGCGCCGCAGGTGATATTCGACTCGATCCCGCCAAGATCGAAGGTTTTACCCTGGTGGGCACGGCGGGACAGCGTATTCCGCTGTCCCAGGTCGGCGAGGTGGATGTGCGCATGGAGGACCCAATCCTGCGGCGGCGTGATCGCACGCCGACCATTACCGTGCGCGGCGACATTGCCGAAGGCTTGCAGCCACCGGACGTATCGAGCGCAATCCTCAAACAACTGCAGCCGATCATGGACACCCTTCCTGACGGGTACCGGATCGAGCAGGCGGGGGCCATCGAGGAGTCGGGCAAGGCCGGCCAGGCGATCGTGCCGCTGCTGCCGATCATGGTTGCCCTGACGCTGCTGATCATCATCCTCCAGGTACGCTCGATCTCGGCGATGGTCATGGTGTTCTTCACCGCGCCGCTGGGATTGATTGGCGTGGTGCCGACCTTGCTGATCTTCCAGCAGCCGTTTGGAATCAACGCCCTGGTCGGCCTGATCGCGCTCTCGGGTATTTTGATGCGCAATACGCTGATTTTGATTGGGCAAATCCACCACAACGCGCAAGAAGGGCTGGACCCGTTCCACGCGGTGATCGAGGCCACCGTGCAACGGGCCCGGCCGGTGCTGCTGACGGCGCTGGCGGCCATCCTGGCATTCATCCCCCTGACACACTCCGTCTTCTGGGGGACGCTGGCCTACACGCTGATCGGAGGGACCTTCGTCGGCACCATCATGACGCTGGTATTTCTGCCGGCGATGTATTCCATCTGGTTCAAGATCCATCCTGACAAACAGGTCCAAACTGAAACGGCGAGGCTGGCGTAAGTCAGCAAACGCATGCTGCTGTCAGTGGATGTCGACTGAAAAATGAAGAGGTTTTTATGATGACTGCCGAAGGTCAAAAGCGAATCGTCGTCACAGGCATGGGCATTGTCAGCCCCCTGGGTTGTGCAGTGGAAGAAGTCTGGCTGAGGTTGCTGGCAGGACGTTCCGGTATCCGTAACCTGTCTGGCGATATCACCGAGGGTACCGGCGTTGCGGTGGGCGGTCAGGTGCCGTCTCTGCAAGAGGATGCCGTTGCGGGGTATGACCCCGAGCGCTTCATCTCGGTCAAGGATCGCAAGAAGATGGACCGTTTCATCGAGTTCGCCCTCGTTGCTGCCGATGAAGCCCTGGCGCAGGCAGGCTGGCATCCGACGCAAGCCTCAGACCAGGAACGCACCGCGACAATCATTTCATCGGGCGTCGGTGGCTTTGGCGCAATTGCCGACGCTGTACGCACCACCGATGCGCGTGGCCCGCGCCGCTTGTCGCCATTCACCGCGCCGGCCTTTCTCGCCAACATGGCGGCCGGGCACGTTTCCATCCGGCATGCGCTCAAGGGGCCTCTCGGTGCGCCTGTAACGGCTTGTGCCGCCGGGGTGCAAGCCATTGGAGATGCGGCCAGGCTCATCAGAAGCGGTGAGGCGGATATCGCCATATGTGGCGGTACTGAAGCGGCGATAGACCGTGTGACCCTGGGCTGTTTTGCCGCCGCCCGCGCACTGTCCACGGGCTTTGCCGAGCACCCTCAGGAGGCCTCGCGTCCCTTTGATCGCGACCGTGACGGTTTCGTCATGGCCGAAGGGGCCGGGCTGCTGGTGATCGAGTCGCTGGAGCATGCCCTGGCCCGTGGTGCCAAGCCCCTGGCCGAACTGGTCGGCTATGGCACCAGCGCCGATGCCTATCACCTGACCGCAGGCCCGGAAGACGGCAGCGGCGCACGGCGCGCCATGCAGCAGGCTCTGCGCCAGGCGGGGGTCAGCCCTGCGGACGTGCAGCATATCAATGCCCACGCGACCTCCACACAGGTGGGCGATAACGGGGAGTTGGCAGCGATTCGCTCGGTGTTCGGGGCTGACTCTGGCGTGGCTATCACCTCGACCAAGTCCGCCACCGGGCACCTTCTGGGGGCGGCGGGGGGCATTGAAGCGATCTTCACCGTGCTCGCGCTGCGTGATCAGGTCGTACCGCCGACGCTGAACCTGCTTCATCCCGATGAAGCCGCAGAAGGGCTCGATCTGGTCGCCCTGAATGCCCGGAAGATGTCGATCACCCATGCGCTCTCAAATGGATTCGGGTTCGGCGGCGTTAACGCCAGCGTCCTGTTTCGTCGTTGGGATGCTAAATAGAGACGGCGAACTCACACCGGTTGCTTCACCTTCCGATGCACCCATCGTGCTTCGCTTTGCAGCTCCAGGACCTGCCAATGGAAGCGCTCAAGCGAAGCATTGTGGCCGACGCTGATCAGGATCGTTTCTGGCAGCGTCTCTTTGAGCAGTTGATAGCAGCGCGCCTCGTTGGTTGAATCCAGTGCCGAACTGCTCTCGTCGAGGAACAGCACCGTCGGGCGGGCCAGCAGGGCCCTGACGAACGCACAGCGTTGCTGTTCGCCGACGCTGAGGGTCTGCGCCCAGTCCCGCTCTTGCTCCAACAGATCGCTCAGGTGCTGCAGGCCAACTTGCTCCATGGCCTGGCGCAGCGCGGCATCTTCTTCGCGACGGGGTGGGTTGGGGTACCACAGCGCTTCACGCAGACTGCCCAACGGCAGGTAGGGTTTCTGCGCAAGCGTCAGGGCACGCTCACGGTCATAACAGCTTGAGCCGCGAGCGTGATGCCAAAGCCCGGTAATCGTGCGGATCAGCGTTGATTTGCCGTAGCCGGACGGCGCGCGGATCATCAGGCTGTCACCGGGCTTGAGCGACAGATTGAAGTCTTTGAACAACGGCCGGCCGTTCGGCAGCCAGATGTCCAGGTCCTTGATATCGAGACCGTGGGCCTGTTGTTCGAGCCTGACCTGGGACTTGACCTCAACGTTATCCAGGCGCTCCTGGAAGCCGATCAAGCGGTCAATCACCGACTTCCATTCCGACAGCTCCGGGAACACGCTCACCAGGTAGGCGATGGCGGCGTGCACTTCGCCGAAGGCCGCGCTTATCTGTGTCAGGCGGCCGAGGGGAAAGGCGCCGGCAAAGAACTGTGGCGCCATGATGAACATCGGGATGACCGTCGCGCTGCGCAAGTAGAAGGTCGAGTAGCCCATGATCAGCTTCTGTTTTTTCACCAGCGCCCAGAAGTTTTCCAGCGCCGCCTCCAGGCGGTGGTTGAAGCGTTCGTTCTCTACGACTTCGCCGCGGTATTGCGCTACCGAGTCAGCGTTCTCCCGCAGGCGGATGAGCGAGAAACGAAAATCCGCTTCACGTCGCTGCTGCATGAAATTCAGGCTGGGCAGCGCGCGTCCCAGCCAGAAGGCCAGGCCGGTGCCCAGGAGCGCATACACCAGGGCGATCCACACCAGCAGTCCCGGAATGATGATGGACTGGTCGTTGAACGGCACGCTGACCAGGCTTGAGGCCTGCCAGAGGATATGCAGGAAGGAAAACAGCGACACCACCGAAGTCAACAGGCCCAGGCTCAATTTGAGCGACTTGACGATGAACAGGTCGATGTCTTCGGCGATCCGCTGATCGGGGTTGTCGACCTCGGTTTCTGTCAGCTTCAGCTTCTGGTAGCGCTGGCTGTCCAGCCATTGATCAAGCATGTTGCGGGTCGCCCAGCGCCGCCAGCGGATGGTCAGCTTCTGCTGGAAGTGGAACGCGCCCACGGTGAAGGCGGCCGTGCCGATCTGCAGCAGGATGAACTGCAGGCTGCCGATCAGGAAACCGTGGTAGTCCAGGGCCTGCAAGGCATTATAGAAATGCAGGTTCCAGAAGTTGGTGAGGATGTTGACCCCGACCAGGCACAGGGTCATCAGCACGGTGGCCAACAGCAGCAACAGGGCCGGGTACTTTTCCTCGGATGCCCAGAAAGGCCGCGCGAGACGCCAGAAATTGCGGAGTGTGTGCATGTGGTCTTGGTGAGCCTGGTCGCTAACGACGTTGAGTTTGCAGGGGAGGGAGGATAGGATCAGCCAATGCTAATCGTTTGCATTAATTAGGGAAAGCCACGGGAGCCCCGTTATCGAATTTCCAGAATGGCTTAACCAGGCCTGGCCGCCGATACAGCGGGTCATTCGGCAGGAACCTGGTGATCAGCCTGCCATCGCGTTGAGCCAGCTTGCCGACCCTGGCGTACTGCAACCCTTGCTGACCCGGTTTGCCTTGCGTTACCCAGGGGTGAACCGCGCCGCCGTGGTTTCGCAGTGGTCGATGAACTACATGAGTATCGTCCTGCCGGCCACCCTGGCCTGTGTGCTGACGCGTCGCTGCGCGATCGAGTTCTGGGGCGAGGACGCATTGCTGTTGCACGACGACGGCCAACCTGCGGCGCTGGGCCTGGCCGCCGGACTGTCAGCCTTGGACGCGGATGGCCGTGCGGTGTACTGGTCGCGGTTGATCCACGAGCACCTGGCGCCGCTGTTCAGCACATTGGCCACCGCCGGTGGCCTGGCCCCGAAAATATTGTGGGGCAACTTCGTTGCTATCTGGGACGGTGCCTTTGCCAGAATGGACCCTGACCTGTCCAAAGACGGTTTTGCCGAGGCGCACCAGTGGCTGGAGCAGGTCACGGTGAACAACGGACGCTTGAAGCTGCGAGGCCTGCAACGCATGGTCGAATCACCGGCGCCGCAGATTTGCCCGTGCTTGCCATTGCGCCGGCATTGTTGCCTGCATTACCAACTGCACGAGCCGGTCGAAGGCCAACCGCCGGTGCTCTGCGAATCCTGCCCCAAGCTGCACCGTCTGCCGCTGGCGGAGCAGGTGAGCTATTTGCATTACATCTATGAGTAGGGTTGGGCGCGCGTTCAATCCTTACCCCACTGGTTTCTGGCACAGCAAGTCCTTGTGGGAGCGAGCCTGCTCGCGATAGCGGCGGGTCAGCTTGCATCAATGCTGAATAGTCGACTTCATCGCGAGCAAGCTCACACACATTTGGGTTGGGGGTTGCCCTGGAGTTGTGGGCGCATTCTCAAGTGGACAGCATTTGCGCCAGGGGCACGGCGTCAGCCTGGGGAGCGACTTCACTGAGCTTGCCATGTTCGATGCGGATCAGCCGGTCGGCCAGGCCGAAGTAGGCGTCGTCGTGGGAGATGACGATCAGTAGTTTGCCGCGTTCGCGCAGGTCCGGCAGGATCCGGGTGTAGAAGAAGTGCTTGAACACCGGGTCCTGGTCGGCCGCCCATTCGTCGAACAGGTAGCAGGGGCGATCATCCAGGTACGCACTGAGCAGCGCCAGGCGCTTGCGTTGCCCGGTGGACAACGCCAGCGTCGTCAGTTTGCCGTCCTCGATTTGCACCTTGTGGTCCAGCTGCAGGTGCACCAGGTAGTCCTGTGCCTGTTTCACCAGGTGCGGATCGTCGCCATCGAACAGGTTTTCGAACAGGCAGAAGTCGGTGAAGATCGCTGAGAAGTGCTGTCGGTAATGGTGATTGTCATTGCTCGAGGACACTTGTTCGTCGAGCATGACGTCGCCGCTTTCCGGCCGGTACAGCCCTGTCAGCAACAGCGCCAGGGTGGTCTTGCCGCTGCCGTTGCCGCCGGTGATGAACACCACTTCGCCGGCATTGAGGGTGAGGTTGATGGGGCCCAGGGTGAAGTGACCGTCCTCGCGCTCGCGGTAGTAAGTGTGGGTGACCTGGCGGCACACCAGGCTGCGAACCTGGGTCGGCGAGATCGTCTCGACGGTTTCGTCGGCGGTTTGCATCTCGCCTTCCAGGGCGCGGATCTTGTTCAGGGCCACGCTGGCCCGACCGAGGGTCGGCAAGGCGTGCATCAGCTCCGACAACGGCGTGATCATGTAGAGGATCGCCAGGATATAGCCGGTGACCAGGCTCGCGCTCAGGTCGATGAAATGCGGCGCGGCGAACAGCACCACACCGATCAGCATGTAGAACACCGCATTGCCCCAGTTCAGGACCAGGGCGTAGATGCTCATGCCCCGTACAAAATCGCGGCGGTATTGCTGGCTCACCGGTATCAGCAGGCGGGTGAAGAAGTGCTGCCGGCGCGGATGGTTGAGTTGCAGTTCCTTGCTGCCATCGGTGAGCAGGCGGTACTGATTGAACAACTGGTCCTTGAGCTCGCGAGCACGGGAGATCGAGGTCAGCGCCCGACGTTGCGGCCAGTGAAAGCTCAGGCTGCCCAGGACGATCAGCAGCAGCGTCAGGCCGAGCAATGGCATGCTGAGCCAACCCAGGTAGCCGAGGCACGCGGCGATGATCCCGACGTTGACCAGCAGGATCGGCACCAACTCCACCGCCTGGCTGATGGTCTGCGTATCGTCGGTGAGCATCGCCAGCAGGCGATGCTTGCCCAGGCGCTGCAATTGCGCGTAGGGCGTGTCGATCAGCTTGGCGCTCAGGTGCAGGCGCATGTCGTTGACCGCAGCCTGGCCCAGGCGCAACAGGCTGATGTCGGAGATGATCCGCGACACCGCGACCAACACCACCAGGCCAGCGAAGAGCAGGCCATCCACCGGGCGCAGCTTGTCGAACACCTCCAGGCTGTGGTTGATGTTGGCGATCAGGCCGGCAGCCGCGAGGCCGCAGATCAACCCCGTCAGGGTCGCCACCAGCAGTGCGCGCCAGGAGCGTTTAGCCATGAGTAACAACAGATCCATTTCAAACCGCTCCGTGTGTAGCAATGGCCGTGAGACGCGCCGCCAATTGTTCGTGCAAGGCGCGTTGCTCAAGGATGGTCAGGTGTTGCGCCGTGATGACCTCGCGGGTCAACGGCCCGCTGCTCAGGTCTTCCCAATGCGGGTCGGCGAAGTCGGCCTGGGCCAGGGTGTCGCTGGCCCACCAGACTTGCACCGGGCAGCTTAGCCGGGCAGGCTTGAAGGTCGCCAGCAGATGCTGCGTGTGCTGCTGGTAGCGCAGCCGCGTTTGCAAATGCTCCCAACTGTCGCCATCGAGTTGCAGGCCTTGCTGGCGTGCCCACTGCACCAGCTCCGGCAGGCGTGCCGCTGGGGGCAGGGCGTCCAGTTGCTCCAGCAATGCGGCCATGATCGGTGGCGGCAACCGGCGCATCACGCTCTGGCTGTCCGGTGTCAGCGCTTGGGAGGCTGACTCCAGCAGCGCCTCGACACTGTCTTCTGGCGCTTGATGCTGGTACTGCGAGTCGATGATACCGAGAAACGCCACTGCTTGGCCCTGGCTTTCCAGGCGCGCGGCCGCAGCAATCGCCAGCAGACCACCAAGGGAGAAGCCCAGCAGGTGGTACGGCCCCTGGGGTTGCTGTTGGCGCAGGTGCTCGACATAGAGCGCGGCGAGGCTCTCGATATCGCCGCCCAGCGTTGTGCTGTCGTCGCTCAGGTACGCCGCCTGCAAGCCCCACAGATGCCAGGCCGACAGCGGCGCCAGCAGCGTGCGGTAATCCTGCACGTGGCCGGTGGAGGGGTGGAAGCAGAACAGGTTGGCGGCTTCGACAGCGCTTGGCGCCGACAACCGCACCAGCGGCGAGAGTTTGAGTTCGGCCTGCACCAATGCTGCAAATGCCGAGACGCTCGGGGCGTTGAACACCGCATTGACCGTCACTGGTGCCGACAGCGCGGTCTGCAGGCGACTGGCAAGCGTCACCGCCGCCAGGGAATGGCCGCCCAGCTCGAAGAAATCATCGTCGATGCCCACTCGCTCCAGGCCCAGCACCTGTGCCCAGACCTCGGCGAGCAAGGCTTCCAGCGGCGTGCGTGGCAAGGCACTGCCGACCGTGTCGAGGACTTTGTCAGCCCATTGCTGCAGGGTCTTGCGGTCGAGCTTGCCGTTGCCCATCAGGGGCAAGGCTTCGACGATCCGCAGGGTGGGCAGCATGTAGTCCGGCAAGCAATCCTGGGCCTGGCCATGCAGCCTGGCGACTGTGGTCGAATGCCCGGGCGCCAGGGTCATGAAGGCGAACAGTTGGTGGCCGAGCTCGCCGCGAGGGATGCATTCCACCGCGGCCTGGGCCACACCGGGAAGGCTGGTCAACTGCGCCTGGATCTCGTCGAGTTCCACGCGGAACCCACGGATTTTCACCTGACGGTCGGCCCGCCCGGTGATCTCCAGGCTGCCGTCATGGCGATAGCGGGCCATGTCGCCGGTGCGATAGAGGCGTTCGCCCGGCCGATGTGCCAGCTCGATAAAACGTCCGGCGCTTTGTTGCGTGTCCAGATACCCGCGGGCCAGTTGCGGGCCGGCGATATACAGCTCGGCGCTTTGCCCTGGGGCGGCCAACGCTTGCTGCTCGTCGAGCAGGTACAGGCGCATGCCGTCGAGGCGGTCGCTGAGGGGCAGGCGACGATAATCTACGCTCGGATCGGCTTTGTGCATCACCACCCCAACGGTGGTTTCGGTCGGGCCGTAATGGTTGAAGACCGTTAGCGCCGGAGCAAGGCTGCGAATGCTTTGCAGCAGGCGCCGCGAGCAGCTTTCGCCACCGAGAACCAATTGCTTGCGCGGCAACACGGCAGCGCTTTGGGCATGAATCAACCAGGCGTCGAGCAACGACGGCACGATCTTCAGGTGATCGATCGGGTACTGCGCCTGCCAGGCTGCCCAGGCCTGGGCGTCCATGGCCGTTTCCTTGTCCAGCAGGTGCAATTCGCCGCCGCTGAGCAGGGCCGGGAACAGCAACGTGTAGCCCAGGTCGGCCGCCAGTGAGGTGACCACTGCACTGTGTTCGCCTGCGGCCAGTTGCAAGCGCCGGGATACGCTGGCGACATAACTGGCCAGCTGTTGGTGCTCGACGATGACGCCTTTGGGTGTACCGGTGCTGCCGGAAGTGAACAGCACGTAGGCCGCGTCCTGTCCTTGGATCTCGACGTTGGTTGCAGTCGTTGGCGCTTGCTGCCAGGCCGCTTCCTCGCGCAGGTCGAGGCTGCCGATGCCCGGCAACGCAGGGGCGCTGCCGGCCGAGCCGCTGAGTATGAAGGTCGGCTGGGCTTGTTGCAGGATCGCCAGCGAGCGTTGTGCCGGCTGATGCACATCCAGGGGAACGAACGCCGCGCCGCTCTTGAGCACGGCGAGCATGGCCAGGACCATCTGTGCCGAGCGATCCAGGTACAGCGCCACGCGATCTTCGCGACCCACGCCCTGGGCGCGCAGGAAATGCGCCAGTTGGTTACTGCGGGCCTGCAGTTGGGCATAGCTCAACTGCCCATTGGGGTCGCGCAGGGCCAAATATTCGGGAAACTGCGCGGCACATTCATCGAAACTCGCCGGCACGCTGGTAAACGGCAGTGCCGCAGCGTCGGATGGCGCCTGCAGGGCGGTCAGCGTTGCGGTAAAACTCGGCGCCTGCACTGACAGTTCGGCCAGGGGCTTGCCTGGGTTGGCCAGGGCATCGAGCAGCAGCGATTGGAGTTGCTCCAGCAGGACCAGGGCGGCCTGTTCGCTATAGCGGCCCGGCAGGTGGCAGAGGTTCAGGCGATAGCCGCCAGCGGTCGTTTCGGCCACCAACAGCAGCTCCATACCGGCGGGGATGGCCTGTGCGTCCAGCACCGTGAGCGTCGACGCCATGCTGCCCAAGGTGTCGAGTCGATCGGGCAACTGCCCACCCCACTGGAAGCCGTACTGCAAAGTGTCGGCCGGCAGTGCAGCGCTGACGCCGCAGTATTCCTGCCATTCGGTGGCTTGCTCGCAGAGCACCTGCAGGTTCGCCAGCGCCTGGGCAAACTGGCTGTCCGCCGCCGCTTGCCAGCGCAGGGGCAAGGGCTTGGCGAACAATCCCCAGCAATCGGCGAGTTCTTCATAGTCGTCGCGGCAATCGTGGACCCAGTTCAAGGTCAGTGCCGGGCTGTCGCCGCTGCTCAGGCGCTGCAACAGCACGCCCCAGGCCGTCATCAGCACTTGTTCGGGCGATGCGTCGTGACGTTGGCAAAAGCTGTCCAGGGCCATGCTCAACTGTGGGTTGGCGCTCAAGCGAGTGGTCACCGGGGCGTCGGAGCGGTCGCTGCGAACCTCACGGTAGAGCAACTCGCTGGCGGCCGCTTCGTCCAAGGCTTGGCTGGCCCAGAAACGCCGGCCAGGCTCGGCGTCTTCATCGGCCTGCAATTCGTAGAGCCAGGCGCTGTACTGGGTATAGGTCATCGCCTCGTCATCCACCGATGGCGCCTCTATCGAGCCCAATGCCTGCGCCAGGCGCAGCAAGGTCCCGCGATCCGCGCTCAGCGCCGGCAGTTGCAGCGTGACCCGCTGCCGATCGCCGTCGAGCGCTTGCACCTCGACGCTGATGGCGTCCGTGGCCGTGACCGTGGATTCAACCACTTGCAAGGGCATCAGCAAACCTGGCTCTGGCCGTACCCGCAGGCGCAGGGCCTCGTGACACACGCTCAGGGCGGCGAGTCGTTGGTGAAGACGCTCCAGGGCCAACGGGCCTTTTATTTCCAGTTCCAGGCGCGCCGCTGGCAATCCCGCCAACCACTGGCTGCGTTGTTGGGGCGAGAGGGCGAAGGCTTCTTCGCGAGTTTCAAAGGCGCTCATGCCTGCACCTCCGCAGCCAGCGGCGGCTGTGCTTCGGGCAGGCAACCGGTCAATTGTTCGCGACGCATCATCTGGCCCATGGCGACACAGATCTTGCGCTCACCCTCGAAGGGATCCCGAGCGTGGGCCACCAACATATTGTCCAGCATCACCATGTCACCCTTTTGCCAACTGAAACGTACCGCGCAGTCTTCATAAGCCTCGCCGATCACTTGCATCACTGCGTCTTCAATCACGCTGCCATCGCCGTAGTACACGTTGCGTGGCAAATGTCCGGGGCCGAACAGGCTGATCAGGTTGCTGCGCACTTCCGGCTCCAGGCAGGCGGTGTGGTGCAGTTGCACCTGGTTGAAGAACGACAGTTCCAAGGTCTCGGGATGCTCGACGATGGCCGGGCAGTGCTGGGCGATCCGCAGGTTGTCGGCCCCCAGCCATTCCCAGCGCATGCCCGACGCCAGGCATTGGCGCTCGACTTCCTCACGCTGTTCGGTCTTGAAGAAGTCCTGCCAGCGCACATCCAGCTTGTCGGTGAAGTGCCGCACGTACAGCAGCCCCAGGGCCTTGAAGCGAGCGACGATGTCCTCGGGCAAGCGCGCCAGCACCTGCCGGCAATCGACGATGGGCGTGCAACCGCCCCGCGGCGCCGGCGTTTCGCAATAGAACCACTGCTTGCGTGGCCACTGCGGCAGATGGGAGCTCTCGTTGTGGAAGAGAATCATGTGCTGTTCCGGGTACGGCGTGGAGTGGTAGATGTTCTTGCCGGACTTGTTTTTCGGCAGGTCACCGTAGGTCCCGTAGAGGTCGGGTTCGATGGCCTGGGCGAACTGTTCGAAAGCGCTGGCATCCGGCAGGTTGAAACCCCGGAACAGCAGGCCACCGTGGGTCAGCAGCTGTGCATTGATCCATTCCCGCGCTTGCAGCGCCCAGTGCACCGGGTCCAGGTCGCCGAGCAACGGCTCGATCACCAACGGCAAGGCTTGCCCGGCGCTGAGGGTGCGGGTCCGGACCTGCTCATGGGCCACCTGGCTCACAGCGGTTGCACGGGTCTGCTTGAGCTTGCTCAATTTGGACTGCTTGCGCGCGCTGCGGGCCGTGGCTTCGTCGAGCGACGAATTCGCCAGGGACGTTGCGCTGGCGTTGCCACCCTCAAGGCGCCACGACCAATTGTCCAGCGCTTGTCCCGGGGGCGAGACGATCTGCTCCAACAGGCTCTCGAAGCCTTGTTCGAGGCGCTGGATGGTCGGCTCGTGCAACACGCTGGTGCGATACACCCAGCGCACATTCAGGCCTTGATCTTCGTCCTCTTCGACAAACACGGCGAGGTCGAACTTGCTGCTTTCCTGGCGTGATACCAGGTGTTCCACCTCAAGGTCCGGCAGGCTGGCATTGCCGCTGGGGGTGTTCTGCATGACGAACAGCACCTGGACCAGGGGATTGACCCCTGGTGTACGCGGCGGTTGCAGTTCCTCGACCAGTTTGTCAAACGGCACCTGCTGGTGCTGGAACGCCGACAGGCAATCCTCGCGCAAGCGTTGCAGACGGGCGTCAAAGCTTTCGCCCTCGCTCAGGCGGGCACGGATCGGCAGCACGTTGACGAAGAAGCCAATGAGATGCTCCAGGGCCGGATGTTCGCGGTTGGCCAGGTCGGTGCCGACGATAAAGTCGTTGGTCCCGGTGGCCCGTTGCAACAGGCTGTTGAAGGCATTGAGCAGGACCATGAACAGCGTCGCCCGCTGCTGTTGAGCATAGGCCTTGAGCACCTGGGCCTGGGCCGGTGTGAAGCGTTGTTCCAGGGCCGCCCCCTGATAGTCGGGACGCGCCGGGCGTGGCTGGTCAAGCGGTAGCGGGATCAGCGTTGGCGCGCCGTCGAGTTGGCGGCGCCAGTAGTCGATGGCCCGTGCCAGCAGGCGCTGTTGGGTTTCGCTGCGTTGCCAGTAGGCATAGTCGGCGAACTGGATCGGCAACACCGGCAGCACCGGTGTCGAACCGCTGGTACGAGCCTGGTACCCGACGATCAGCTCCTGCATGAGGATGCCCATGGACCACGCATCGGTGGCGATATGATGCAGCACCAATTGCAGCACATGATCGACGGCGCCCAGGCGCAGCAGACTGGCGCGCAACATCGGCGCCTGTTGCAGATCGAACGGGCGTGCCGCCTGTTCATCAATCAAGCGTTGCAGGGTTTGCGCTTGTTCCTCGTGGTCGAGGTGACTCAGCTCGGTCGGCGTCAGGTCAACCCGCGGTGCCGGGCTGATGACCTGGCAAGGCTGGTCGCCGTGGAGATGGAACGCCGTGCGCAAGGACTCATGGCGTTCGAACACGGCCTGCAACGCCGCTTGCAGCGCTGCGACGTCCAGCGCACCACGCAGCCTGATGGCGGTGGTCATGTTGTAGGCGGCGCTGGGGCCTTCGAAGCGATCCAGGAACCACAACCGTTGCTGGCTGTAGGACAGCGGCAATGGCTGGTTGCGTGGCGCCAGGGCAATCTCGCTGTTGCCGTCGGCCTCGGTCTGGGCGTCGCGTTGCTGATCGACCGCTTCGGCCAATTGTTCCAGGGTGCCACGCTCGAACAGCGTGCGCAGCGGCAGGTTCACGTTCAACCGTCGGCGAATCCTCGACAACACCTGGGTGGCCAGCAACGAGTGACCGCCGATGGCGAAGAAGTCGTCGTGCACACCGACGGTGTCCAGGCCGAGAATTTCCTGCCACAGCTCGGCCAGGACCTGCTCGGTCGGCGTGCGCGGTGCCAAGCACTGCGCCTGCGCCGTTTCGTCCTGGGGCACACCCAGGGCGGCGAGGGCGCGACGGTCGACCTTGCCATTGGCGTTCAGCGGCAATTGCGCAAGGGCCAGCCAACGGGCTGGAACCATGTAGCTTGCCAGCTGCTGGCCCAGGTAAGCGCTCAAGACCTGTTGCGCGGACTCGCCGCCCAGGTTGGCCGTGTCGTCGAGCACATACCAGGCCACCAGTTGCAACGCCCCGCGGGCGTCGGGCAGTGCCAGCACCGCCGCGCTGTCCACCGCTGGGTGTTGCATCAGGCGGTTTTCGATCTCGCCCAGTTCGATGCGGTGGCCACGAATCTTCACTTGCTGGTCGCGCCGCCCGAGGTATTCGATCACGCCATCGGCGCGCATCCGGCCGATATCACCGCTGCGATACAGCCGCGCATCGGCCTGGAACGGGTGCGGAACAAAGGCTTCGCGGGTGCGTTGCGGGTCGCGCAGGTAGCCGCGACCGACGCCGACACCACCGATGCACAATTCGCCGGGTACACCGACAGGGACCAGGCGCAGCGCCGAGTCGAGAACGAACACCTGGTTATTGGCGGTCGGCTTGCCGATGGGCATGTGCAGGCAGTCGTCGGCGGGCGCTTCGGTGATGGGGTAGAAGGCAACGTCGTCCGAGCATTCGGCGGGACCGTAGGCGTTCATCAACGGGATCGCCGGGAAGCGGGCGAACCAGTCCCGCGCCAGGGCCGGCGGCAATGCCTCACCGGTGGGCAGGAGCCAGCGCAGGCTCGCCAAGGTGTGGTGCGCCTGGCTTTCCTGGAGCATGCCGCGAATCAGCGCCGGCACGGTTTCCAGCAGTGTCAGTTGCTGCTCTTGAACCGCATCGAGCAGAGCCACAGGGTCGTGGGCCTGGGCATCGGGAAGGATGTGCACGGTGGCGCCGAACAGCGGCGCGGCGAGGAACTGCCACACGCTGATATCGAACGCCGCCGAAGCCGTCTGGGCAATCCGGTCGTGCTCACCCAGGCCCAGGCTCGGGACCTTGCCGAACATGTTGTTGAGCATCCCGCGTTGTTCAACCATCACGCCTTTTGGCGTGCCGGTGGAACCCGAGGTGAAGATCACGTAGGCCAGTTGATCCGGGTTGTGCGCATAGGTGACCGGCGGCTGTTCGCGGCCTTGCCAGAGCGCTTGGGCGATCAGGCAGGTGGGTTGCTGGCGCATCTGCGGCAGGACGTAGTCCAGCGTCGAGCTTGCGTGCTCGCAGACCAGCAACAGCGGTGCTTCGCCCAGGTCCAGCAGCTCCGCCAGACGAGCATGGGGCTGTTGGATGTCCAGGGCCTGGAACGCCGCGCCGACCTTGAGCGTGGCGATCATCATCGTCAGCAAGGCCAGGCCTCGCTCAGCGAACAGCGCCACCAGGGTTTCCGGGCCGGCACCGGCCGCTTGCAGCGCATGGGCGATGCTGTTGGCGCGGCGGTCCAGTTCGGCGTAGGTCAGCGATTGCCCCTGGCATACGGCAGCGAGGTGTTGCGCACGGTTGCGAACTTGTTCGGCGAACAGCGCCGCATAGCCGCGCTCCAGCGGGAAGTCGACGTCGCTGCGGTTGCAGTCGATCTGCAACTGCCGGCGTTCCGCCTCGGGCAGCATGTGCAGGCTGCCCAGTGGCGCTTGCGGCGTCTCCAGCATGCCCGAAAGCAGCTGCACCAGATGGCCGAGCATGCGCTGCACGGTGTCAGTGCTGAAACGCATGCTGTCGTAGGACAGGCGAATGCCCAGGCGGTCGCCGGGGTACAGCACCACCGTCATCGGGAAGTTGGTGTGCACCCGGTCTTCATAGATGTCGATGCTGAAGGCATCCAGTTTCACGCTGCTGATATCCAGCGGCGCGTTCTCGAACACCACCAGGCTGTCGAACAACTGCTGGCCGCGCGGCACTTGGCTGCAACGCTGGATGTCCACCAGCGAAGCGCTTTCGTGTTCGCGCAATTGCGCGTTGTGGGACAGCAGCGCCTGCAACCAGTCGGCCACTGGCACCTCGGGATCGACATCGATGCGCAGAGGCAAGCTGTTGATGAACAGCCCGACCATTTCTTCTACGCCGGCAAGGTCAGTCGGGCGGCCGGCGACGGTCACGCCGAACAGCACATCGCGGTTGCCGCTGTAGCGCGACAGCAACAGCGCCCAGGCGCCCTGGATCCAGGTGTTGGGGGTCAGTTGGTATTGCTGGCACAGCTGCTGCAGCCGCTGGGTCTGGGCGATGCTCAGGGTCTGGTCGAAATCGCCAACCTGTTCCGGTGCCTGCTCCGGACGCGCCACGGGGCTGTCCACATGCAGCGGTGTCGGTTCGCTGAAACCGGCCATTTCGGCCTGCCAGAACGCATGGGCGGCGGCCATGTCATGGCGTTCCAGCCAGCTCATGTAGCCGCGGAAGGAGCGCAGGCGTGGACGGGCCACCGGCTCCTGGCGCACGATGGCCTGATAGATCGCCAGCAGGTCTTCCATCAGCAGGCCGAAGCACCAGGCGTCGGTCAGGATGTGGTGGAAACTGCGCACCACGGCGAAGCGTCGCTCATCGAGTTGGAACACCCGCAGGTGGGTCAGCGGCGCACAGGCCATGTCGAAACCTTGCAGGCGCTGTGCTTCGAGGGCCTGGTCCATCGCCAGGCGCTGCTGTTCTTCATCGAGGTGGCGCAGGTCCTGCCAGTCGAACGCCCGATGAGTTTGGCGGTATACGCATTGCAGCGGCTCATGATCGTCCTGCCACCAGAAGGCAGTGCGCATCATGGGGTGGCGCTCAAGGAACAACTGCCAGGCCGCTTCCATCGCCGGGCGCTGCAGTACCCCGTCCCAGCTGTAGCGTTGCTGCATCAGGTAGATGCCGCTGTGGGGTTGCAGCAGGGTGTGCAACAGCATGCCCTGTTGCATGGACGACAGCGGGTAGACGTCTTCGATGTTCGCCCAGTCCAGCGGTTCGGATGCCAGGGTTTTCGCTTGCTTGTGGCACAGCGCAAATGCCTGGCTGGCGGGGCGCAGGTCGGCTGCGCTGGCCAATCCGGCGAGTTCGTTCAAGCGTTGTGCAAGGCGCGGTGCCCAGTCGGCGGCGAGGGCGCCGTGGCTGCGCAGGTGCAGGCAATCGTCCTGCCACCAGGCGTCCAGGGTCAGCGGGCAAGGCGAAGCTGTCGCGGGGCTTGCGGCTTCGACCTGGGCCAGGATGCCACGCTCTTCGCGATGGCTGTCGAGGTTGCCCAGCCAGCGAATGGCCACCGATGCCGCCGGCAGATCACGCAGCGGTTCTTGCAGGTAGGTGTTGTCCGACAGGAAACGCAGGGCGCCATAGTCGACGCCGTGCTGCGGGTAGGCGCGCATTTGCGCGGTCAGGGCCTGCAAGCGTTGCAGCAGGCTGTCGCCTTCGGGCTGGAGGAAGTACGGCACCGCCAGGGCCAATGGTCCCATGATGCGTGCCGGGTCGAGGTCGGCCACGGCAATCGGCGCATTTACCGGCAGACGCTCGGCGCTTGGACGGGCATCGTGCACGCTCAGCGCAACCAGGCCATTGCCGCACAGTTCACGGCACTGTTCGACCACGGCAGCGGCCAACAGGCTGTTCCAGTCCAGTTGCAGCACTTCGCCCAAACGCTTGAGCTCACCTGAGGTGGCGGCCGGCAGGGTCTGCTCGACCACGCTGGCCGGCTGCTGGCTGTCCGGCAGTTGCAGCGTTTCCGTGCCGGCGTATTGCAGCCAGTGTTCCCAGGCGTCGTCCAGGGCATCGCCCTGTGCATGGGCCTGCTGGTGCCGCGTCCACTGGGTGAAATCGCCACCGGTGTAGGACAGGCGCACCGGCCGCTGATAGCGCAGTTGCGCCAAGGCCAGGTTGAGGTCGGTCAGCAGCAGCGCCCAGGATGCCTCGTCCAGACACAGCGGATGAGCGGCCAGCAGCAGGGCGTGTTTGCCGTCCACCTCCAGCAGGCGGGCATGCAGGGTTTGGCCGGCGTCCAGTGCCAGCGCGTCTACACCGGTCTGGGCCAGGGCTTGCAGTTGCGCCGGGGCGCAGGTCTCCAGTTTCTCGATGGCGATGACCGGGGCCTTGGCCGCGACTAGTACCCGTTGCTGCCACTGGCCCTCCGGCAGGGCCTTGAGCGCCAGGCGCAAGGCCTGGTGGTGTTGCTGCAAGGCGCAGATGGCCTGGGTCAGCAGCTCGCTATCGAGCGTCTGGCTCAGCGCCACGCAACGCCAGGTGGCGTGCAACGGCCCTTGTTGCAGGCGCGCCAGTTGCCCGGCGGCCAGCGGCAGGTCATAGCCATCGGCAATCTCGTGTGCCACGCCATGGCTGGCATCGGCGCCCAGCACCCGGGCGATATCGGCGATGGTGCGGTTCTCGAAGAGCTGGCGGGGCGTGAGTTTCAGCCCTTGCTGGTTGGCGCGGGCGATGATCTGCAAGTTGATGATCGAATCGCCGCCCAGGGCGAAGAAGTTGTCGTGCACGCCGACACGTTCCAGCTTCAGGACTTCCTGCCAGATGGCGGCCAGCTGCGCTTCGACTTCATTGCGCGGCGCGACATGGGTGGCGCTGTCGTCCGTGGGTTTTTGCGGGAGCGGCAAGCGCTGGACATCGACCTTGCCGTTGCGGGTCAGGGGCAGTTCGTCGAGGGTGATGAAGTGCGCCGGCACCATGTAGTCCGGCACCCGCGCACCCAGGTCGTTACGCAGTTTCGTGGCGGACAGCGACTGGCTGGCGACCAGGTAGGCCACCAGGCGCAAACTGCCGTCCAGTTCCACGGCACGGACCAGCGCCTGTTCGATCAGCGGCGACAGGCGCTTGAGTTGCGCTTCGACTTCGCCCAGCTCCAGGCGGTTGCCGCGGATCTTGACCTGACTGTCGACCCGACCGAGGAACGCCAGTTGGCCGTCCACTTGCCAGCGCACGCGGTCGCCAGTGCGATACCAGCGTTGCTGATCGGCGTCGAGATGGAAGCGTTCGGCGGTCAGGTCCGGGCGGTGCAGGTAACCCCGGGCCAGGGCGCCGTTGATCAGCAGTTCGCCGGATACCCCGGTGGGCACCAGGCGGCCGTTGGCATCGACCACTTGCAGTTGACGGTTCGGCAGTGGCCGGCCGAGGGCGATGCTGCGCAGGCCCGCCGGCAACTCGGTGGCAATCGCCCCGACTGTCGCTTCGCTCGGCCCATAGTGGTTGAACACCCTGAGCCCTGGCGCCAGGCGGTTGACCTGTTCCAGCAGCGCCGGGCTGAGGGCGTCGCCGCCGAAGACCAGCAGGGCGCGGGGCAGCAGGCGGGCATCGGGCAACGCCTGCAACAGGCCGGCCAGATGACTTGGGGTGATCTTCAGCACATCCACCGGGTGTTGGTCGAAGAATTCGGCCAGTGCCAGGGGGCTGAAACCGCTGTCTTCATCCACCAGCAACAAGCTGGCGCCGCTGCACAGGGCGCCGAACAGTTGGGTGTGGCCCAGGTCGGCGGCGATGCTGGACAGCAAGCCGTAGCGAGCCGCCGATGGCGGGTTGAGCACTGCGTGCACCGCCGTCAGGTAATCGACGATGGACTGGTGCTCGACCACCACGCCCTTGGGGGTGCCGGTGGAGCCCGAGGTGTAGATCACGTAGGCAGCATCGGTCGGGCTGTGGACCACGACCGGTGGCGTGTCTGGCTGGGAGGCGATGGCGTCGGTCTGTTCCGCCAACCACAGCGTCGGCGTGTGCTCGGCCAGGTCTTTGAGCAGGGGTGAAGCGGCGGCACCGATCAGCAGTGCGGCGCGGCTGTCCACCAGCACGTCGGCCAGGCGCCCGGCAGGCTGCTTGAGGTCCAGCGGCAGATAGGCGGCGCCGGCCTTGAGGGTGGCCAGCAGGGCGATCACGAACTCGGCGCTGCGTTCCAGGGCCAGTGCCACCACGCTGTCGTGGCCGATGCCCTGGGCACGCAAATACTGGCTGAGGCGGTTGGCCTGCTGATCCAGTTCACGGTAAGTCAGGGCGCTCTGGCGGTCGCGCACCGCCAGCTGTTGCGGGTGGGCGGCCACCTGTTGTTCGAAGCGCTGGTGCAGGCACGTAGCGGCTACCGGCAGTTGTACACCACGGCCCTGCACGAGCAATTGCTGGCGTTCTTCAGGGCTCAGCCATTCAAGCTCGCTGACCCGGCACTGCGCGTGCGCCGTCATCGCCAACAGGATCGCGCGCAATTGGGCCGACAACACCGCGACCTCGGCATCGCTGAAGCGACTGCGGTCGTAGCTGATCAGGTAGTGCAGTTGTTTGTCCGGCACCACGATCAGCGACAACGGGAAGTGGTTGCGGCCTTGGGTGTGGGTGATGCCATCGACCTGCTGGTCGCTGCTCGGGGCACTGAAACTCAAGCCACCGGTGTCCTGGTTAAGTGCGTCGGTGACCGGGAAGTTCTCGAACACCAGGATCGAGTCGAACAGCGCCTGTTCAGCGGCGATGCGCGTCATCGACTTGAGTTTGCCCAGGGGCAGGTAGGCGTGGTGGCGCAGATCGCTGTTGGCTTGCTGCAAGTGTTGCAGCCAGTCCACCAGGGTCGGCTCGTCGGCCCATTGCACGCGCAGCGGCAAGGTATTGATGAACAGCCCGACGGTGCTGTCTACCGCCGCCAGGTTCTCCGGACGCCCGGCGACGGTGACGCCATAGACCACGTCGTCACGCCCGGCGTGTTGACCCAGCAGCAGTGCCCAGGCGCCCTGGATCAGCGTGTTGATGGTCAGGTCATGCTGACGGGCGAAGTGCGCCAATTGCTCGGTTTCGCTGGCGGCCAGCAGGCTTTCCCGTTCGGCGAACGGTGCCCCCGCAGGCGCTGGCTGGCGTACGGCGAAGCTGGGCAGTGGGGTCGGCTCGCTCACGTCCTGCAACTGTTCGCGCCAGAAGCTTTCGGTGGCGGCCATGTCCTGTTCCGCCAGCCAGGCGATGTAGTCTCGATAAGGGCGGGTTGGCGCCAAGTGGGCGGGGCGGCCATGGGCTTGTTCGTAGTACAGCGCCAGCCATTCCTGCACGGCGATGCCGACGCTCCAGCCGTCCATGAGGATGTGATGGAAGGTCCAGATCAGGTGCCAGCGCTCGGGGGCCAGGCGCACCAGGCACACGCGCATCAGCGGTGAGTCATTCAGCTCCAGGGGTTGCGCCCGCTGTTCCAGTGCCAACTGTTCGAGCGCGGCCTGCGGCTCGGCGCGGTCCTGCCAGTCCAGTTCAGTCAAGGGCAACTCAACGTCCTGTTGCACCACCTGATAGGCATCGTCCAGTTCTTCCCAGAGAAACGCACTGCGCAGCACCGCGTGACGCTGCATCAGCGCCTGCCAGGCACCACGAAAAGCGCTCAATTGCAGCGGGCCGTTCATGTCCAGGCTCAACTGCTGGTAATACACCCGCGAATCCGGTTCGTAGACGCTGTGGAACAACAGGCCGTGCTGGGTCGGCGAAAGGGAGTAGATGTCTTCGATGTTGTTCATGCTTGTTTGGTCCATTTCAAAGTCTTGAAAACTCAAGTGAGTCGATCAGGGCGCCGCGCCGGTCCGAGACCTGCGCGGGCGCGGCGTCGCTCGCTAGCTTTGGGAATTGGGTTTGGTCTTGAGTTTGCCCAGCAGCTTGTCCAGGGACTTCTGGTTCAGCGCCTTGGCCAGAGGGAAATCCGCTGGCATCAGCGAACCGGCCTGCGGGTCGAGGCAGTGCTCGACCAGCGCCTGCAAGTGTTCCAGCAGGCGAGCGGGCAAACGGCTGTCGGCGTTCGGCGTGACGCTGTGCCATTCGACACGCAACACGCCGTCCTCCAGCCAGGCCACTACTTCACGGGCATGGGTCACTCGGTTCACCGGGGCCACCTCCGGCGGCGGGGTCAGGCTGCTGGCGCGCAACCAGCCCTCTGGCGTTTGCTCATGCCCCAGGTAGTTGAACAGCACATCACCGTGGCTGGCCGGCAACTCGCCGCGCTGACGCAGCAAGCCGTAGCCAAGGCCTTGGCCGGGTACGTCACGCAAGGCTTGCTTGGCGTTGCGCACCTGCTCGCCCGCGGCACCGCGGGCGTTCACCCGCAGTGGGTACAGCGTGGTGAACCAGCCGACGGTGCGGCCGACGTCCAGCCCGGCAAACGGTGCGTCACGTCCGTGGCGCTCAAGGTCCACCACGATATCGCTGCGCTGTTCGACCTCGGCCAGGGTCGCGGCGAGGGCGGCAATCAGCAGTTCTTCCGGTTGCGTGCGGTACGCCGCGTGGGACTCGGTCAGCCATTGCTGCGTGCGGCTGGCATCCCAGCGGGCCGCCAGTGTCTGGCGCTCGGCGACCGTGGCCATGGGCGGCCGGTTCGTGCCGACCTGGGCACTCCAGTAGCGATGCTCGGTAGCAGCCTTCGCGGCATGGGCTTGCAGGTGCTCGGCCCATTGACGATACGAGGTGGTTTTTGCCGGCAACGTCGGCTGCTCTCCACGTTCCAGGGCGGGGTAGAGCTGTTGGAAGTCTTCCAGCAGCGGCGTCCAGGACACCGCATCGACCACCAGGTGATGGGCCACCAGGTACAGGCGCTGCGGCGTGCCCTCCAACAGGGCTGCGGCAAACAACGGGCCGTGTTGCAGGTCCAGGCTCTGCGCGACGTGCAGCAGTTGTTCCGGGTGTTCGCAGCGGGTCAGTTGGGCCGGGGCCACCGGCGCGATGTGCGCCTGCCATTGCCCGTCGATGTTGCTGAAACGCAAGCGCAGGGCGTCGTGGTGGGCCACCAGCCGGTCCAGCGTGGCTTGCACGATGGCCGGTTCCAGGCGACGGTCGCTGTCGGCCAGCACCGCTTGGTTCCAGTGGGCGGCCTGGACCTGCTGCTGGTCGAAGAACCACTGGTGCAACGGCATCAGCGGCATCGGCCCGCTCACGTCGCCTTGCTCGGCCTGGGTCAACAGTGTCGTGGTCACGTGGGCCAGCGCCGCCGGGGTCGGCGAACGGAACAGGTCCCGTGGCGTGAGCGAATAGCCCTGTTCACGCAGGCGCGAGATCAGTTTCAGGCCGAGGATCGAGTCACCACCCAGGGCAAAGAAACTGTCCGAGGTGCCGACTTCACGGCCGCCGGTCAAGGTGTCGCCGAGCAGTTCGCCGAACAACTGGCAGAGCAGGCGTTCCAGCTCGTTGCGCGGTGCCGCGTAGTCTTTCTGGGTGCTTGGCAGGGGCAGGGCAGCCAGGGCCTTGCGGTCGATCTTGCCGTTGGTGCTCAGGGGCAGGGCCGGGATTTGCACCCACACCGCCGGCACCATGTACGCCGGCAGTTCGGCCGCAAGCTGGGTGTCGAGGTCCGACTGCGCGGTGCTACTGCTGTAGAACGCCACCAGGCGGTTGTCGATGACCAGGGTGCAGGCGCCGGTGATGGCCGGCAGGTTAAGCAGCGCTGAGTCGATTTCCCCCAGCTCGATGCGCTGGCCGCGCAATTTCACCTGATGGTCGAGACGCCCCAGGTACTCGATGTTGCCATCAGCCAGGAAGCGGCAACGGTCACCGGTGCGGTACAGGCGATCACCGGCCACGAATGGACTGGTGAGGAAGCGTTCCTCGGTCAGGTCCGGGCGTTTCAGATAACCCCGGGCCACGCCAACGCCACCGATGTACAGCTCGCCGATGCTGCCAATCGGCAACGGTTGCATGGCCTCGTCGAGGATGTACAAACGCAGGTTGGCAATGGGCTTGCCGATCGGCACGATCACGTCGTTGGCCGAGCAACGCCAGACCGAGACGTCGATGGCCGCTTCGGTCGGGCCGTACAGGTTGATCAGGGCCGCTGGGTGCTGGCCCATGAAACGCCGCACCAGATCCACCGGCAGGGCTTCACCGCTGGCGAACACCTGGCGCAGGCTATGGCAGTTGATCAGGCTCGGTTCTTCGACAAAGGCAC